>NZ_CBCSDV010000072.1:0-1644 GCF_965138335.1 Tsukamurella ocularis | reverse complement strand
ACGGCGGGGCCGCGTGCGCGGCGAGGGCCGCGCCGAGCAGGTCCGGCGCGGCGGCATCCAGCCAGACGACGCGCGGGTCGCGCCGGAACCACGACCGCTGCCGCCGCACGTAACGGCGGGTTCCGATGAAGGTCAACTCGCGGGCCTGCTCGAGGTCGTACTCGCCGTCGAACGCGGCGAGGACCTGGGCGTAGCCGATCGCGCGGGCCGCCGTGACGCCCTCCCGCAGGCCGCGCTCCTCGAGGGCCCGGACCTCGTCGACCAGGCCGGTGTCGAACATGCGCCGGGTCCGCAGGTCGATGCGGGCGTCGAGTTCCTCGGTGTCGCGATCCAGCGCGACGATAGCGGCGTCCCAGCGCGCGGGGCCGATCTCGGGCGCCGACGCGGCGAAGGGCTCGCCGGTGATGGTGACGACCTCGAGGGCGCGGACGATCCGTCGCCCGTCGGTCGTGAGGATCTTCGCGGCGGCGGCGGGATCGAGCGCGGCGAGCTCGCGGTGCAGGGCGAGCGTCCCGATCTCGGCGAGGCGGTCCTCGAACCGGCGCCGCACGGCGGGATCGGTCGCGGGAAAGGACCACTCGTCGAGCAGCGCCTGGAAGTACATCATCGAGCCGCCGACGATGATCGGCGTGCGGCCCGCGGCGAGCAGGGCCTCGGCGTCCGCACGGGCCCGCTCCTGGTACCCCGCCACGGTGGCGGTCTCGGTCACGTCCAGCACGTCGAGCTGGTGGTGCGGAATGCCGCGCCGCTCCGCGACCGGGAGCTTCGCGGTGCCGATGTCCATGCCCCGGTACATCTGCATCGCGTCGATGTTGATGATCTCGCCGTCCAGCCGCTCGGCGAGGTCCAGGGCAAGGTCCGACTTGCCGGTGGCGGTGGGTCCGACGACGGCGATCGGCCGGACGGCGTCGCGGACGCCCCGGGTCCCCGTCGTCACCCGGCGCCACCCGTGGCCACGAGGTAGCCGACGCCGAACGGGGCGCCGCGGTAGAGGACGTCCACGGGCCCACCGGCGCAGGCCGCGGCGGCGGCGCGCCAGGCATCGTCGAGCCCGTCCGTCGGCCCACCGTCGCAGACGGCGGCCACCTGCGCCGCGAACACGGCCTCGTCCTCCGGCCGGTGACCGCCGGGCGCGCGAGCGGTCAGGGTGTTCGGGCCGTCCAGGACGAAGAGCAGGCCCTCGGCCTCGCCGTCCTCGACGATGCGCGCCGACGGCGCGGCGCCCCCGCGCAGCCAGGCGGCGACGAGCAGCGNCACGGGCCACGTGGGGCTGGGCGGGAGATCGTTCGACGGTGCCCCGGGCCCCGTCGTCACGATCACGTCGGCCCCGAAGCCGACGAAGGTTCCCGCCGAGGCCTCGTCGGTCCTGGTCAGGGGCGCGGCGGCGACGACACGCCAGGTGCGCGCACGCGCGCCGAGCCAGGCGCCCGCGGCGAGCGCGGCGCTGCGCAGCCGGTCGGCGTCGGGGTCGCCCGGGGCGCCCACCAGCTCGGGAACGAGCAGCGGGGCGCCGGGGATCACGGCCACGGGCCGGTGGTCGCGCTGGGACGGGTGCACGAGAAGAACGCTAATCGATCGCGCCGGAGGGCCCGCGGAGTGCTTCAATGGATCCGGGCCCGCGCGCTGTGCGGGTCCGTGACGACC
>NZ_CBCSDV010000071.1:0-3003 GCF_965138335.1 Tsukamurella ocularis | reverse complement strand
CGCCCGCCCCGCCCCGACCACCCCCGCCGCGTGCTCGTCACGGGCGCGACAGGCCTGCTCGGCGGCTTCCTGGTGCGCGAGCTGCTGCTCGCCGATCCGGACGCGGAGGCCTGGTGCCTCGTGCGGGCGCCGGATGCGGCGGCCGGTGCGGGCCGGATCGCGGAGCGCATGCGCCGCTACGGCTCGTGGGTGCCGGAGCTCGCGGACCGGATCGTGCCGGTGCCGGGCGATCTCGCCGAGCCCGGCGCGGGCCTGGATCCGGCGCTCCGCCGCGAGCTGGGCGACACCGTCGACGCGGTGTTCCACTGCGGCGCCCGGGTGAACCACGTCGAGCCCTACGCGCTGCTGCGCGCCGCGAACGTGGACGCCACCCGGACGCTGCTGGAAGTGGCCTCCCAGCGCGCGGGCGTCGACGTGCACTTCGTGTCCACGCTGGGCGTCGCGGAGGACGTGGAGCGCGGGACGGTGCTCGGCGACGACGACGTGGTCGACTTCGCCGCGCTCGCCGACTCGGGCTACGTGCAGTCCAAGTGGGTCGCGGAGCGGATCGTCGAGTTGGCGCGCGGTGCCGGCGTCGCGGCGACGATCCATCGCCCGGGCCTGCTCACGGGCGACCTGGTGACCGGCGCCGCCAACCTCGAGGACGGCTTCTGGAACACGGTCCGATCGATCGCCGCGGTGGGCGCGATCCCGTCGGACCTGGTGGACCGGCGCGTCGCGATGAGCCCGGTCGACCATGCGGCGCGGCGCATCGTGGGTGCCGCGCGGCGGGGCGGTCCGGCCGACGGGGGCCGCACCGTCGCCGTGGCATCGGAGGACGGTCCCACGTGGGGACGCATCGCCGCGGCCCTGCGCCGCCGCGGGCTGCCGGTGGAGGAGACCTCCGCCGAGGAGTACCTGCGGCGGCAGACCGACATGTTCCGCGCGGGCGACGGCGAGCTGGGCCGGGCCGTGGTCCTGCAGCGCACCCTGCTGGACCGGGTCCGCGCCGGCCGGGGAGCGGTGGCGGCGGCTCCGCCGCGGCCGATGCCGGCGTCGGAGTCGGAGGCGGCGGACGGTGGGTGGCCCCGCATCGGCGACGCCGAGCTCGATCTCTACCTCGGGTACCTCGCGGGCGTCGGCTTCCTCCCCGCCGGGAGGCCGGTCGACGGGTGAGCGTGGGGCGCGGTCAGAGGGCGTCGCCGCGGCCGTACCGGCCGAACTCGAGCAGGATCAGCGCGGCGGCGACCCGGACGGCCTGACGCGGTCGCAGCATGACCGCGCGCTCCTGATCGAAGGAGCGGTACTTGCGCAGGTACCGGTACAGCCGCTCGACGTGCAGCAGCGGGTCGAAGGCGTGCACGGCCCGGCGGGCCGCGGCCCGGGCCCACGGGTGCCGCAGGGCGGTCGCGTCGTCGGCGAACAGGTCGGGGAAGGGCGCGAAGGCGAGGGAGACGCGCTTGTAGCCGTGGTCGCGCGCCCACGCCACCGCCTCGAGGGTGAGTCGCTCGTCCACCCCGTTGGGCGCCCGGCGCGCGCGCAGCGGGAGGTCCAGGGACAGGTCCTCCGGTCCGGCGGGCAGGTACCGGTGCGCGGCGCAGACGGTGCCGTCGGCCGTCCGGGCGAGGGCGAACACCCCGTCGGGCGTCGAGCCGTCGAGCATGCGGCCGAGGATCATCGAGAAGCCGCGCGTCGGGTCGTGCCCGGCCAGGGCCTCCATCCGGCGGATCCCCTGCCGGTCGAGGTCCGCGATGTCGCCCTCCCGCACGATCTCGACCGTCACGCCCGCGTTGCGGGTGCGGGAGACCGCCTGCCGGAGATTGCGGAACCGCCGGCCGACGAGGTCGAAGGAGCCGGTGTCGAGGACGACGTCGCGGCCGATCGGTACGGCGCGCAGGCCGTGCGTCTCCCACAGCGGGCGGGCCGCCTCCCCGGCGCCCAGGACCGCGACCGGCCGGCGCCCGGCGCGACGCAGGAACTCCGCGATCGCCGCGGCGCGGGCCTCGGGGGTGAGGCCGACGGGGTCGCCGCTCGCGACGACGACGCCGAGCCGGATCGCATAGGCCAGCACCGCCTCTCCGCCCGGGGCGACGACGTGGTGCTTCTCGGGGCGGAGGGCGAACGGTGCGAGCGGATCGCCGACCGACCGGGCGACGAGATCCGAGATACTTCGATTGCCGAACGACATGGTTCGATTATGCGCCTCCGGGCTCGCGCCGCGGCGGTGTGCTCCCTCAGCCGTGGCGATGGCAAAGCGTACGGCGCACGGATAGTGCCTCGGATGGGTCGGCAATCGGAGTGAACATCGGCGGCGGCGCCGTGAAAAGCGGACTTATCGGGCGTGATCGGAAAAGTTATCATCGCGAAGGATCGCGGCGTTCACGGTGGCCAAGACAGTTGGGGAAAGTGCCAGCGGCGCATTGTGGTCGCGCTCACATCGTGTTGTTTTCGTTACCCGGGTTCTCTGGAATCGGTCGCGGCGGTCGTGTTTGCTCAGAGGTGGGTCGAATCGGTAGTCATAGCAAACACCTCCGAATTCTGTTTCTCTTCAATACTTCTCAACCGTGTGTCGCGGTCTGCGATGCACGGTGATCGGTGCTGCGCTGTGGTCGCCGCTCGCCCGCCCGAGGCAAAGGTCGCGCGTGCAGTGAAAGGGAGTGCTCAATGTCCAGGTATCAGGGACGCCATCGTCGGAACTCGCGGTCGGCCGCAGCGGTGACCCGCATGACGGCGTCGGCGGCGGCCGCGGTGGCGGTCGGATCGGTGTGGCTCGGGACCGGGGTCGCGCACGCCGGCGGCGACCCGTCCGCGCCGCCCGCGCCGGTACAGCCGGCGGGCCCCGGTAAGCCCGGAACCCCGGCCAAGCCCGTGGGCCCCGTCGGCCCGGGCGGGCCCGCGTCGTCGGCCGGGATAGCGAAACCCGGTGCCCCCGCGGGCGCCACGAACCCCGGCGCCCCGGCGCGGCCCGCGGGCACCGCGGCATCGGGCGCTTCCACTGCCCCGGGCGGCCCGGGCNGCNGNGGC
>NZ_CBCSDV010000070.1:0-4586 GCF_965138335.1 Tsukamurella ocularis | reverse complement strand
GGTCGCGGGCCCGCCACCGTGGCGCAGGATCGACGGCGCCGCGGTCGCCGGGCACGCCGCGCCGTCGCTGACCACCGGCGGCGCGGTGCGGATCGCCACGGGGGCAAGGCTTCCGGCGGGCGCCGAGCGCGTGATCCGAGACGAGGAGATCGTCGCCGACGGCCCCGTCCTGCGCTGTGCGGACCCGCGCCGCAACGACGTCCGGCCGATGGGCTCCGCCTGGCCGTCGGGCGCGACACTCGCCGCGGCGGGCACCGCGATCGACCCGGCGCTGGTCTCCCTCGCCACCGCGGCGGGCGTGGCCGCCGTCTCCGCCCGCGGCCCCGTCCGGATCCGGCTGCACACGTCCGGCGACGAGGTGGGCGCCGCCGGACGCACCGGCCTGCCGGAGACCGCCTGGGGGCCCGTCGCCGCGCTCTTCGAGGCGGCCGGCTGCGCCGTCCCGCGGGGCCCGCATCTGCCGGACGCACCGGCGTCCTTCCGCGCCGCCCTCCTGCCGGACGGCGCCGACGTCGTCGCGATCATCGGCGCCACCGGCAGGGGTGCGGCGGACCGGCTGCGGGACGCGCTCGACGGGGTCGGGGCGACGCTGCCGGTCGACGGGGTGGATGTGCGCCCCGGCGGCTCCCTCCTCGTGGCGACGGTGCCGGACGGACCGATCGTGCTGGGGCTGGGCGGCAACCCGATGGCGGCGGTGCTCGGCGCGGCGCTCCTGGCGACGCCCCTGCGCGCCGCGCTCCTGCGGGAGGCGCCGCGGGCCGTCGAGCTGCTCCCCCTCGCCGATGCCAACCCCGACGACCGGTGGCGCATGCTGCCCGTCGAGCCCGACGGCGCGGGCCGGTGGCGCCTGCCGGCGACCGTCGCGACGCCGCACCTGCGCGACGCCGTGGGGCGCCGCGCGATCGCACTGGTCCCCCCGCTCGCGCGGCCCGGAGACCTCGCCGAACGCCTGGCCTGACTCCTCACGCGCGTGCCGTACCCGCCGTGAGGAAGGCGTGATCGACGGGCAACACGGCGGCACAACCCCGCAACACCACCTCCTTACATTCGGTGCCAACGGTTTCCGGCGAGAGGAGAAGTCCATGGTCACCCAGCGCACCGTCGTCGTGGTGGGGCACGGCATGGTCGGCCACAGGTTCGTGGAGGCGCTCCGCGCCCGCGACGAGGCGGGTGCCTGGCGGATCGTCGTCCTGGGCGAGGAGGCCGACGGTGCCTACGACCGGGTGGGGCTCTCGTCCTACATCGGCACGTGGGACCGCTCCGAGCTGGCGCTCGCGGGCAACGACTACGCCGGCGATCCGCTGGTGGAGCTGCAGCTCGGCGCCGCGGTGACCGGCATCGACCGGGCCGCGCGGACGGTGACGACGGCCGACGGCCCCGTCGCCTACGACGCCCTCGTGCTCGCCACCGGCTCGTACGCCTTCGTCCCGCCCGTCCCGGGCCACGACCTGCCGGGCTGTCACGTCTACCGCACCCTCGACGACCTGGACGCGCTGCGCGCCGACGCCGACGCAGCGCTGGCCCGCTCGGCCGAGCCCGTCGGCATGGTGGTCGGCGGCGGCCTGCTCGGCCTGGAGGCGGCGAACGCGTTGCGCACGCTCGGCCTCCGGCCGCACGTCGTGGAGGTCAACCCGCGGCTGATGCCGCAGCAGGTCGACAGCGGCGGCGGCGAGCACCTGGCGCGGATGATCGGCGAGCTCGGCATCGACATCACGCTCTCGTCCGGCACCACCGACATCGCGCCCGGCGAGCACGGGCTGGCCGTGACGCTCAAGGACGAGAGCGTCGTGGACGCGGCCGTTGTGGTCTTCGCCGCCGGCGTGCGCCCGCGCGACGAGCTGGCCCGCGAGGCCGGGCTGACGGTCGGCGAGCGCGGCGGCGTCATCACCGACCTCTCCTGCGTCACGTCGGATCCCGCGGTCTACGCGATCGGCGAGGTCGCGGCGATTGAGGGCCGCTGCTACGGCCTCGTCGGCCCCGGCTACGCGACGGCCGAGGTCGTCGCGGACCGCCTGCTCGGCGGCGACGCGCAGTTCCCCGGCGCGGACCTCTCCACCAAGCTCAAGCTGCTCGGCGTCGACGTGGCGTCCTTCGGCGACGCCCTGGGCACCACTCCCGGCGCGCTCGACGTGGTGGTCAGCGACCCGATCGGCGGCACCTACGCCAAGCTCGTGCTCTCCGACGACGCCTCGACCCTGCTCGGCGGCGTGCTGGTCGGCGACGCCTCGCAGTACGGCGTGCTGCGGCCGCTCGTCGGATCCTCGCTGCCGGGCGACCCGGTCTCGCTCATCGCGCCCGTCGGCGACGGCGCACCCGGCATCGGCGTGGGAGCGCTCCCCGACGCGGCGCAGGTCTGCTCGTGCAACGACGTCTCCAAGGGCACGCTCTGCGCGGCGATCGCGGACGGCGCGTGCACGGTCGCCGAGCTCAAGGGCTGCACCAACGCGGGCACGTCCTGCGGTTCCTGCGTACCGCTGCTCTCGCAGCTGCTCGAGGCCGAGGGCGTCACCGTCTCGAAGTCGCTGTGCGAGCACTTCACCCAGTCCCGCGCGGAGCTCTTCGAGCTGGTGCAGGCCAGCGGCATCCGTACCTTCTCGGGGCTGATCGAGCGGTTCGGCTCGGGCACGGGCTGCGATCTCTGCAAGCCGACGGTGGCGTCGATCCTCGCCTCCACCAGCTCGGACCACATCCTCTCCGGCGAGCAGGCCTCGCTGCAGGACAGCAACGACCACTTCCTGGCGAACATCCAGCGCAACGGCACCTACTCGGTGGTGCCGCGGATGCCGGGCGGCGACGTGACCGCGGAACAGCTCATCGTGATCGGCGAGATCGCGCGGGACTTCGGGCTGTACACCAAGATCACCGGCGGCCAGCGGATCGACATGTTCGGCGCCACGGTCGACCAGCTGCCGCTGATCTGGCGCCGCCTGGTGGACGCGGGGATGGAATCCGGCCAGGCCTACGGCAAGTCGCTGCGCACCGTGAAGAGCTGCGTGGGCAGCGACTGGTGCCGCTACGGCCAGCAGGACTCGGTGCAGATGGCGATCGACCTCGAGCTGCGCTACCGCGGCCTGCGGTCGCCGCACAAGATCAAGATGGGCGTCTCCGGCTGCGCCCGCGAGTGCGCGGAGGCCCGCGGCAAGGACGTCGGAGTGATCGCGACCGAGACCGGCTGGAACCTCTACGTGGGCGGCAACGGCGGCATGACGCCGAAGCACGCGCAGCTCCTCGCCGGCGATCTCGACCGGGAGACGCTGATCCGGTACGTCGACCGGTTCCTCATGTACTACATCCGCACCGCCGACCGGCTGCAGCGCACCGCGCCGTGGGTCGAGGGGCTGGACGGCGGCATCGACCGGCTGCGCGAGGTCGTCATCGACGACGCGCTCGGCCTGAACGCCGACTTCGAGGCCACCGTCGAGCGGCACGTCGACGGCTACGGCTGCGAGTGGAAGGGCGTGCTCGACGACCCCGACAAGCTCGCCCGGTTCGTCTCCTTCGTCAACGCCCCCGGTGCACCCGACCCGACCGTCGACTTCGGCGAGAAGAACGGCCGCAAGGTGCCGATCCTGCTCGGCACGCCCACCCCGTCCATGCCCCCGAGGAAGGATCGCGCATGACCACCGCCCCCTTCGACCTGCACCGCTGGACCCGCGACTGGACCGCGGCCTGCCCCGCCTCCCGGCTCGAACCCCTGCGCGGCGTGGCCGTCCTGCTGCCCGACGGTGCCCAGGTGGCCCTGTTCCGCCTGGCCGACGACAGCATCCGGGCGATCGGCAACATCGACCCGATCGGCCGGGCCGCGGTGATGTCGCGCGGCATCGTCGGCGACCGCGGGGGGTTCCCCGTCGTCCAATCGCCGCTGAAGAAGCAGGCCTTCAGCCTGCTCGACGGTCGGTGCCTCGACGCGCCCGGCGTCTCGATCCCCGTGTACGACACGAGGATCTCGCTCGACGGGACCGTCTTCGTCGCGAACTCCCCCGACGTGCGTTTCGGCTTCCGTCCCCGCCCGCGCGCTGTGTGATCGCAGCACCGCTACTCTGCTCCTGACAGCTGAAGGAGTGGACGATGGCCGGTCAGGGCGATTCTTCCGTGGGACTGCAGGTCGGAGGGCCGCTCGCGGCCGACGACGTGNGGTTCGTGATGGGCGCGATCGCGCCGANCGTCGACGCCCGCGTCGACGCCGGAGCGCCGCACGGCGCGATCAGCCCGGCGGCCCTCCAGGTCGAGCCCGGCACCGCACAGCTGGTCGACTCCCCCGCCGACGGTGACGCGGAGATCTACGCCGCACCCGAGGTCCGCNAGGGTGCGGCCCCCACCGCCCGGTCCGAGGTCTTCTCCCTGGCCAGTACCACGTACACGCTGCTCACGGGGCATCCCCCGAACCCGTACGGCTTCGCGACGGTGCGCCGGGACCGGCCCGACCTCGGCCCCGAGGTCGACGGTGTGCTGCTCCAGGCGACCGCCCGCACTCCGGAGCTGCGGTTCGCGTCGGCGGCGGATTTCGCCGACGCCCTGGCAGAGGCTCTCGAGCAGCCCGTGCCGCCGTCGTCGATCCCGGCGCGCGTACCCGCGCCCGTGACGAC
>NZ_CBCSDV010000069.1:0-4680 GCF_965138335.1 Tsukamurella ocularis | reverse complement strand
CNACGCAGACTCCCGCCCCGAAGTCCGTGGCTCCGGGCGACCGCATCGACATCCTGCAGCGCTCCCTGGGCGGCGGCCGGTTCGAGTCGCTGCAGTGCACCATGGGCTTCGCCGTGACCGCCCCGAACGGCGAGCGCCTCGGCGTGACCGCCGGGCACTGCGGCGCTCCGCAGCAGCCCGTGGGCGTCAAGAAGTGGATCGTCGGCGAGGTCGTGCAGTCGAAGTCCCCCGAGGTCAAAGAGGACCCGAAGCGTCCGGGGCACTACTCCCCCGTCGATCCGTTCGGGCCCGACTGGGCGACGTTCCGGCTGACCGACCCGCAGGTGAAGCTCCTCGCCTCGGCACCGGGCATGGCGCCGCGGTCCGTGGGGACGGCGCGTGTCGGAGATCCGGTGTGCCAGCTGGGTTCGGTGAACGGGCGCCGCTGCGGCACGGTGACCAAGGTCGTGAACGACTGGGTCGTCGCCGACATCGTGACCACCCAGGGCGACAGCGGAGGCCCCCTCATCCGCACCTCGGACAACGCCGCATTGGGCATCATCACGGACGCGGTGACCCTCACCGACCGCGACTCCGGACGCGTCACGCAGCAGCTCACGCAGTACTACTCGCTGAACGCCGCGCTCCGCGCCGCGGGCGGCGCGCGCCTCGCGACCAACTGATCGCGGCCCGGCGGCGGGTCGGATTCACTACACTGCCGCCATGACCGTCGTGGACGACCTCAAGTCACGCTTCCTCCAGCTCGGGCGGCACCGAGCGGTATCGCGGATGGTGCGCGCCACGGTGCCGCTCGACAAGGCCGTGACCCGCATCAGCCGCGGCTCGGTGCATCTCATCCCTGAGTCCCTGCTTCCCCAGCTCACGCTGACCACGGTCGGCCGGCGCAGCGGGGTCGCCCGCGCCGTGCCGCTGCTGTACGTGCGCGACGGCGCGGACTTCGTGGTGATCGCCTCCAACTTCGGCCAGAAGCACCACCCGGCGTGGTCGTACAACCTCGAGGCGACGCCGGACGCCGAGGTGCTGCTCGGCACGCGGCGCATCCCCGTGCGGGCGCGACGGGTCTCCGAGGCCGACCGGAAGCGCCTGTGGCCCAGCATCGTCGCCGTCTGGCCGGCCTACGACGACTACATCGAGTGGGCCGGCGGCCGCACCATCAAGCTGTTCCGGCTCACGCCTCGCTGACGAGGAAGCCAGCCACGATCTCGGGCTGGACGGTGCGCGCCACCCCCGCCGCGCGCTCGGGCGTGAGGTCGACCGCGCCGAACGCTCCCGCCGCCGTCGCGACGGTCAGCGTCGTGACCCGAGCGCGCCGCTGGAAGAAGGTCTCCCGCGTGACGAAGCCGGTCACCCCGTCGAACTCGAGGGCGGTGCGGGTGCGTGCCAGGGTGCCCGCGCCCAGGACCGCGGCGTCGCCGGTGATGACGGTGCCGAGGTTCGCGTACCGCAGTCGCGCGAGGGCTACGGACAGCCCCGCCACCAGGATCGCGCCGACGAGGGGCAGCGCTTTCCACATCCCGGGCGCGACGACACCGAGCGCCAGCAGCACGACCACCGGCACTACGGCGCCCAGCACCGCGCGGGTGTAGCGGCGGCGCAGCGCGACCGGGCCGTGCGGGGTCAGCGGCGTCTCCACGACGCCGGGCCGGCCGAGGATCTCGTCGGCCACCTGGACGGCCTCGGCCCGCGGCGCGGGCGGCAGCAGGGTGGGATTGCGATCGGTGCCCGTGGCGATCGCGCGGAGCTTCGCGCCGCCGGGCAGCCGCATGAGGACGGGCTCGTGCAGTTGCACGCCACGCACGCGCTTGCGTTCGATGGTGGCCGCCACCGTCGAGATGAGGCCTCGGGTGGTGTGCAGCGCACCGTCGGCCCGCCGGACCAGGCGGAAGCCCCAGAACGCGAGCACGTAGGCGAGTACCGACACGAGCACCGACAGCACGACGACCAGCACGATCGCGCCCGGGATCACCACGGCCGCACCGAGGTCGAGGAGCTTCGCCAGCCAGGATTCGGCGAGCTCGGAACCGCGTTCGCGCAGCCCCGCCTCGTCGACGATGCGGAAGCCGATGCCGGCGCCCGCCGCGACCACGGCGAAACCGGTGAGCGAGAACGGGGCGAACCGGATCCACTCCGGCCGCAGCCGGGCGAGTTCCTCCTCCGGCGCCGCGAGCACGGAGGGCTCCCCGGCGGCCGTCGCGCCCTCGCCGAGGGGCTCCGGGGTCGACGGTGCCGCGGTGCGGCGCAGCAGGTCCCGCCCGAGATGCTCCGCGACGTCGGCAGGGATCGGGTCGAGGACCAGTGCGGACTCCTTACCCCCGACGCCGGTGCCGACCTCCACCTTGCGCAGTTTGAGGGCGCGCTCGATGGGCCCGGCCGTCACGTCGACGCTGCGGATCCGGTCACGTCGGGCGGTGGCGGAGACCTTCCGCACCAGGCCGTGCCGCAGCTCCAGCTGATCCTCGGTGACCCGCCAGCGGGTGGTGAGCCACGGCAACAGACCCACCAGCACGCTGATCGCGACGCCGGCGATCACGAAGAACACGGGCCCCGCCGCACGGCCGAGGAAGAAGACGCCGATGAGGGCGGGGATGAGCGACGGGACCGCCTTGATGACGCGGGTGCCGATGCCCCACGGCGAGAGACGGTTCCAGCCGTCGTCGGCGACCGGCGCCGCGACGTCGTCAGGTCGCGTCATCGGTGTCCTCCGCGGCGCTGACGGTCAGGCCGGCGGCGATCGCCTGCGCGGTCTCGGTGGGCAGGCCCGAGATCCGTACGGTGCCCGCGGACGAGGCGGTGGTGACGGTGACCGTCGACAGCCCGAAGGAGCGCTCGAGCGGCCCCGCGACCGTGTCGATCACCTGTACGCGCGAGATCGGGATCAGGACGCGGGTCCGGGTGAGCCAGCCCGCCTGCGAGTACACCGCCACCTGGTTGATCTCCCACCGGTGGAACGCGTACCGGAAGCGCGGCATCACGATCAGGTGCGCCGCGGCGGCCGCAGCCAGCACCAGGAAGGCCGCGACGGCCGCGTACCAGGGCACGTCCGGGATCACCGCGAGCGCCACTGTGACCAGGGGGATCACGATCACCCAGCGGATCGCGGCACGCACCGTCCACCAGGTCTTCGCGCGGGGTGAGACCTGGTGGGCCGGCGGCCTGAGCACCTCGGCGGCGCCCGCGGGGGCGGGGGTTCCGGGAACGGTCATGCGCCCAGCTAAGCACGAGGTTCCGCTCCCCTGCCACCGCGCCCGGCTAGGGTGGCGCCGAGGAGGCATCATGACCACACACCCCGATGAGCTCGCGGGCCTGAGCGGCCTGTTCACCGACCAGGAGCGCGCCATCGCCGATTCCGTGCGCGCGCTGACCGCCCGCGAGGTGGAGCCGTACGTGGCCGACTGGTTCGAGCGCGGCGAACTCGACGACCCGCGCGGCCTGATGCGGAAGCTGGGCGCGCTCGGCCTACTCGGCATGCACCTCGACGGATACGGTTGCGCCGGAACGACCGCCACCGAGTACGGCGTGGCCTGCCTCGAACTGGAGGCGTGCGACTCGGGCCTGCGATCGATGGTGTCCGTCCAGGGCTCGCTCGCGATGTACGCGATCTGGAAGTGGGCGAGCGAGGAGGAGAAGCAGCGCTGGCTACCCGGCATGGCCGCCGGCGATCTCATCGGCTGCTTCGGCCTGACCGAGCCCGATCACGGCTCCGACCCCGCCAACATGCGCACCCGGGCGCGCCGCGACGGCGGGGACTGGATCCTCGACGGCCGGAAGATGTGGATCACCAACGGCTCCCTGGCCGACGTCGCCGTGATCTGGGCGCAGACCGACGAGGGCGTCCGCGGCTTCGCCGTCCCCACGGACACCGCCGGCTTCGCCGCGAACACCATCGAGCACAAGATGTCGCTGCGCGCCTCCGTTACCGCCGAGCTCGTACTCGACGGTGTGCGGGTGCCCGACTCGGCCGCCTTCCCCGAGGTCCGGGGGCTGCGCGGCCCGCTCTCCTGCCTCAGCGAGGCGCGGTACGGCATCGTCTGGGGCGCAATGGGCGCCGCGCGGACGGCGCTCGAGTGCGCACAACGCTACGCCGTGGAGCGGGAGCAGTTCGGCCGCCCGATCGGCGGCTTCCAGCTGACCCAGCAGAAGTTGGCCGACATGACCCTGGAGTACACGAAGGGCGTGCTGCTCGCCGTGCACCTGGGGCGCCTCAAGGACGCCGGCGCGCTGCGACCCGAGCAGGTCTCGATCGGCAAGCTCAACAACGTGCGCGAGGCGATCGACATCTGCCGCACCGCCCGCACCATCCTGGGCGCGAACGGCATCTCGCTGGAGTACCCCGTGATCCGGCACGCCAACAACCTGGAGAGCGTGCTGACCTACGAGGGCACCGTGGAGATGCACACCCTGATCCTGGGGCAGAAGCTCACCGGGCAGAGCGCCTTCCAGTGACGGCTCGTTAGCTCAGAAACCACCCCTGAACAGCCGATTTCACGTTTCGCGGGTGTCCTTGCTAATGTATTCCAGCACGCAGCGAGCGAGCACGCGCCATTAGCTCAATTGGCAGAGCAGCTGACTCTTAATCAGCGGGTTCGGGGTTCGAGTCCCTGATGGCGCACAATAGATGCAGGTAGAGGCCCCGGGGTGATTCACTCCGGGGCCTTTTCCGTCTCCGACCCACCCGAAACC
>NZ_CBCSDV010000068.1:0-5417 GCF_965138335.1 Tsukamurella ocularis | reverse complement strand
CCGCGTTTGGCGTGTTCTTTGAGAACTCAACAGTGTGTCGATGAAATTGTCAGTGCCAAATTTTTTGGCACGCATGGACAATCAAATTTTTTGGTTGTTTGTGTTGTGGCTTTTCTCGTTTATTTCTTTGCGAGATGTATTTCTGGAATCATTGATTTTTGTCAGTGGTTTCGTTTTGTTCAGGATTTCCTGATTATGCTGAAACCTTGTGTTTCTAGTGTTTTTTATGGAGAGTTTGATCCTGGCTCAGGACGAACGCTGGCGGCGTGCTTAACACATGCAAGTCGAACGGTAAGGCCCCTTCGGGGGTACACGAGTGGCGAACGGGTGAGTAACACGTGGGTGACCTGCCCTGTACTTCGGGATAAGCCTGGGAAACTGGGTCTAATACCGGATATGACCTTCTCCTGCATGGGGGTTGGTGGAAAGCTTTTGCGGTACAGGATGGGCCCGCGGCCTATCAGCTTGTTGGTGGGGTAATGGCCTACCAAGGCGACGACGGGTAGCCGGCCTGAGAGGGCGACCGGCCACACTGGGACTGAGACACGGCCCAGACTCCTACGGGAGGCAGCAGTGGGGAATATTGCACAATGGGCGAAAGCCTGATGCAGCGACGCCGCGTGAGGGATGACGGCCTTCGGGTTGTAAACCTCTTTCAGTAGGGACGAAGCGCAAGTGACGGTACCTACAGAAGAAGCACCGGCCAACTACGTGCCAGCAGCCGCGGTAATACGTAGGGTGCGAGCGTTGTCCGGATTTACTGGGCGTAAAGAGCTCGTAGGCGGTTTGTCACGTCGTCTGTGAAAACCCGAGGCTTAACCTCGGGCCTGCAGGCGATACGGGCAGACTTGAGTACTGTAGGGGAGACTGGAATTCCTGGTGTAGCGGTGGAATGCGCAGATATCAGGAGGAACACCGGTGGCGAAGGCGGGTCTCTGGGCAGTAACTGACGCTGAGGAGCGAAAGCGTGGGTAGCGAACAGGATTAGATACCCTGGTAGTCCACGCCGTAAACGGTGGGTACTAGGTGTGGGTTTCCTTCCACGGGATCCGTGCCGTAGCTAACGCATTAAGTACCCCGCCTGGGGAGTACGGCCGCAAGGCTAAAACTCAAAGGAATTGACGGGGGCCCGCACAAGCGGCGGAGCATGTGGATTAATTCGATGCAACGCGAAGAACCTTACCTGGGTTTGACATATAGAGGATCGCCGGAGAGATTCGGTTTGCCTTGTGCCTTCTATACAGGTGGTGCATGGCTGTCGTCAGCTCGTGTCGTGAGATGTTGGGTTAAGTCCCGCAACGAGCGCAACCCTTGTCTCATGTTGCCAGCACGTAATGGTGGGGACTCGTGAGAGACTGCCGGGGTCAACTCGGAGGAAGGTGGGGATGACGTCAAGTCATCATGCCCCTTATGTCCAGGGCTTCACACATGCTACAATGGCGCGTACAGAGGGCTGCGATACCGTGAGGTGGAGCGAATCCCTTAAAGCGCGTCTCAGTTCGGATTGGGGTCTGCAACTCGACCCCATGAAGTCGGAGTCGCTAGTAATCGCAGATCAGCAACGCTGCGGTGAATACGTTCCCGGGCCTTGTACACACCGCCCGTCACGTCATGAAAGTCGGTAACACCCGAAGCCGGTGGCCTAACCCCTTGTGGGAGGGAGCTGTCGAAGGTGGGATTGGCGATTGGGACGAAGTCGTAACAAGGTAGCCGTACCGGAAGGTGCGGCTGGATCACCTCCTTTCTAAGGAGCAATTAGTACCACTTGTCAGCTCGAATGTGGCTGAGGTGGTTGCTCATATTATTGGGTGGAACACTGACACGGTAATTCTTATCGCCTGCTGCCGGTTTGTCCGGTGGGTGGGGTTTCGTCGGCACACTGTTGGGTGTCTGAGAGGACACGTCCTTTCTGTTGCTGCTGCGCGTCAGCGCCGGCGTAGTGGGCCCTGTGGGGTTCGTAGCTGGTGGCGGTGTGGTGGTGTGTGTTGTTTGAGAATTGTATAGTGGACGCGAGCATCAACATGACGCTGCACTGTTTCGGTGTGGTTGTTGTGTTATGTTTCTGTAATTTTACATGTTTCTGTGTAAGCATTTTGTTGTGTTTTTTTTGGCGCTTGACGTCATGAAGGGCGCATCAGGTTTGTGATGGCTTCGGTTGTCTCGGGTTTGGTGTGTGTTTTGTGTGTTGTAAGTGTCTAAGGGCGCACGGTGGATGCCTTGGCGCAAGGAGCCGATGAAGGACGTGGGAGGCTGCGATATGCCTCGGGGAGCTGTCAACCGAGCTGTGATCCGAGGATTTCCGAATGGGGAAACCCAGCACCAGTCATGTGGTGTTACCCGCCGTTGAATATATAGACGGTGTGGAGGGAACGAGGGGAAGTGAAACATCTCAGTACCCTCAGGAAGAGAAAACAATAGTGATTCCGTGAGTAGTGGCGAGCGAAAGCGGATGAGGCTAAACCATGCACATGTGATACCGGGTAGGGGTTGTGTGTGTGGTGTTGTGGGGTTCATCTTTCCAGCTCTACCTGGCTGGACAGCAGTAAGAAAGTGTCATGTTAGGTGAAGTGGCCTGGAATGGTCCGCCGGAGAGGGTGAGAGTCCCGTAACCGAAAACGTGGTGCCTGTTGTGATGGATACCCGAGTAGCAGCGAGCCCGTGGAATTTGCTGTGAATCTGCCGGGACCACCCGGTAAGCCTGAATACTACCTTGCGACCGATAGCGGACAAGTACCGTGAGGGAAAGGTGAAAAGTACCCCGGGAGGGGAGTGAAATAGTACCTGAAACCGTGTGCTTACAATCCGTCAGAGCCCTCGTTGTGGGGTGATGGCGTGCCTTTTGAAGAATGAGCCTGCGAGTCAGTGCTCGGTGGCGAGGTTAACCCGTCTGGGGGTAGCCGTAGCGAAAGCGAGTCCGAATAGGGCGTTTGAGTCGCCGGGTCTGGACCCGAAGCGGAGTGATCTACCCATGGCCAGGGTGAAGCAGCAGTAAGATGTTGTGGAGGCCCGAACCCACTTAGGTTGAAAACTGAGGGGATGAGCTGTGGGTAGGGGTGAAAGGCCAATCAAACTCCGTGATAGCTGGTTCTCCCCGAAATGCATTTAGGTGCAGCGTCACGTGTTTCTTGCCGGAGGTAGAGCTACTGGATGGCCGATGGGCCCTCACAGGTTACTGACGTCAGCCAAACTCCGAATGCCGGTAAGTGAGAACGTGGCAGTGAGACTGCGGGGGATAAGCTTCGTAGTCGAGAGGGAAACAGCCCAGATCGCCGGCTAAGGCCCCTAAGCGTGTACTAAGTGGAAAAGGATGTCCGGTCGCGAAGACAACCAGGAGGTTGGCTTAGAAGCAGCCACCCTTGAAAGAGTGCGTAATAGCTCACTGGTCTAGTGGCTGGGCGCCGACAATGTAGCGGGGCTCAAGTACACCGCCGAAGCCGCGGCACTCACACTTTGGTGTGGGTGGGTAGGGGAGCGTCGTGCAGCCGTAGAAGCAGCAGGGTGACCTAGTTGTGGAGGCTGTGCGAGTGAGAATGCAGGCATGAGTAGCGAATGACACGTGAGAAACGTGTCCTCCGGATGACCAAGGGTTCCTGGGCTAGGTTAATCCTCCCAGGGTGAGTCGGGACCTAAGGCGAGGCCGACAGGCGTAGTCGATGGACAACGGGTTGATATTCCCGTACCCGTGTCAGATCGCCCCTGATGAATCAGTTGTACTAACCGTCCTGAAGCCGCGAGATCACCTTCGGGTGACGAGCTGGTGGATGCACGGGACCTCGGCTGGTAGTAGTCAAGCGATGGGGTGACGCAGGAAGGTAGTGGGGCCAGTCAGTGGTTGTACTGGTGTAAGCCTGTAGGGCGAGATCTAGGCAAATCCGGATCTCATACAAGCCTGAGAGGTGATGCGTAGCCGTTGCGGTGAATTCCATGATCCTATGCTGCCGAGAAAAGCCTCTAGCGAGATCTGATGTGGCCCGTACCCCAAACCAACACAGGTGGTCAGGTAGAGAATACCAAGGAGATCGAGAGAACTGTGGTTAAGGAACTCGGCAAAATGCCCCCGTAACTTCGGGAGAAGGGGGACCTCGCATTGTGACCGGATTTACTCCGTGAGCGGTGTGGGGTCGCAGAGACCAGAGAGAAGCGACTGTTTACTAAAAACACAGGTCCATGCGAAGTCGTAAGACGATGTATATGGACTGACGCCTGCCCGGTGCTGGAAGGTTAAGAGGACCGGTTAGCCGTAAGGCGAAGCTGAGAATTTAAGCCCCAGTAAACGGCGGTGGTAACTATAACCATCCTAAGGTAGCGAAATTCCTTGTCGGGTAAGTTCCGACCTGCACGAATGGCGTAACGACTTCTCTGCTGTCTCAACCACAGACTCGGCGAAATTGCAGTACGAGTAAAGATGCTCGTTACGCGCGGCAGGACGAAAAGACCCCGGGACCTTCACTATAGCTTGGTATTGGTGTTCGGTTCGGTTTGTGTAGGATAGGTGGGAGACTGTGAAGCGGGCACGCCAGTGTTCGTGGAGTCATTGTTGAAATACCACTCTGATCGTATTGGATACCTCAACCTCGGACCATGATCTGGTTCAGGGACAGTGCCTGGTGGGTAGTTTAACTGGGGCGGTTGCCTCCCAAAATGTAACGGAGGCGCCCAAAGGTTCCCTCAGCCTGGTTGGCAATCAGGTGTTGAGTGCAAGTGCACAAGGGAGCTTGACTGTGAGACTGACAGGTCGAGCAGGGACGAAAGTCGGGACTAGTGATCCGGCACCGGCAAGTGGAAGCGGTGTCGCTCAACGGATAAAAGGTACCCCGGGGATAACAGGCTGATCTTCCCCAAGAGTCCATATCGACGGGATGGTTTGGCACCTCGATGTCGGCTCGTCGCATCCTGGGGCTGGAGTAGGTCCCAAGGGTTGGGCTGTTCGCCCATTAAAGCGGCACGCGAGCTGGGTTTAGAACGTCGTGAGACAGTTCGGTCTCTATCCGCCGCGCGCGTTAGAAACTTGAGGAAGGCTGTCCCTAGTACGAGAGGACCGGGACGGACGAACCTCTGGTGTGCCAGTTGTTCCACCAGGAGCACGGCTGGTTGGCTACGTTCGGAAGGGATAACCGCTGAAAGCATCTAAGCGGGAAGCCTGTTCCAAGATTAGGTTTCTCACCACCTTGAGTGGGTAAGACCCCCTACAGACTATGGGGTTGATAGGCCAGAACTGGAAGCGCAGTAATGCGTGTAGGTGACTGGTACTAATCGGTCGAGGGCTTACCACACACATAACATTCGCCAAAACGAGCACGTAGCTCACAGAATGTAAGCGTGTAACAACAACAGAAACCAGACCGTGGTCTGGTTCGCGTCCACTATGCAATGTCTGAGACAGCACACGAGTGTGTTGTTTCGCAGTGTTACGGCGG
>NZ_CBCSDV010000067.1:0-5540 GCF_965138335.1 Tsukamurella ocularis | reverse complement strand
GCNGGGTGCCGCGGGGCGCGACGCGACGGGGAACTGCCCCGTCGGCGGCGCGGTCGGCGACCGCCCGCTCGCGGGCTGCGCCGGGCTCGCGGGGGCGGCCGCGCTATCCGCGGCGCTCTCGTCGGGTCGCTCGGCCGCGGCCCGGCGTGCCGGGGGCGCGCCGGCGGCACCGTCGGACGATGCGGCGGGCGCCGCGGTCCGGGCCGCCGCGCGACGCTCGCGCACCCGGATCTCCGACGGATCGGCGTCGGGGTGGCTCGCGGTGTAGCGCTGCGCGGCCTGGGCGCTCACGGCCACCCGCTTCGGCTTGGCGAGCAGCGTGGCGATGGCGGTGGTGAGCGGCACGGACAGGGCGAGGCCGATGCCGCCGACGAAGGCGCGGACCAGCTCGATCGCCACCGAGTCCGAGGTCAGCACCTGTCCCAGCGGCCGCCCCGCGATGGAGAAGAGCAGCAGCAGCGGCAGCGCGGTGCCGACGTACGCGAACACCAGGGTGTACACCGTGGACGCGATGTGGTCGCGGCCCACGCGCATCGCGGAGAGGAAGGTGCGGCGCCGCGAGGACTTCGGTGAGAGCTTCGCGAGCTCGAAGGTCGCCGAGGACTGCGTGATCGTCACGTCGTTGAGCACGCCCAGCGCGCCGATGACGAAGCCCGCGAGCAGCACGCCCGAGGTCGATACCGTCGCGGCGTACGCCTGCAGGTTGGTGGTGTCCTCACTGCTCAGGCCCGTGACCTGGGTCGTCGCGGTCGCGAGCCAGGCCAGCACCCCACACACCGCGAGCGAACACAGCGTCCCCAACAACGCCGCCGAGGTGCGCAGCGAGACGCCGTGTGCCAGGTACAGCACCAGGTAGAGGATCACCGCCGACGCGACCAGTGCCACCCACACGGCCGAGTGCCCGTCGAGGATGGAGGGCAGTGCGAAGAAGACGATCACCACGCCCGACAGCGCGAGGCCGAGCAGGGCCCGCAGGCCGCGCCACTGCGCCACCGCGATCACGACGGCCGCGAACACCAGGCCCCACACCCACAGCGAGACGCCGCGCGCGTAGTCGTAGAAGGCGTAGTTCGACGGCGAGCCCGCCACGCCGCCGCCGTTCCAGCTCATCATGATCTTCGTGCCGGGCGCGAGGTCGGGCTGCCCGGTGCCGGGGGTGGCCGGACGGGACGTGTCGATGCCCGACGGTGCCGCGTCCGGCGAGGCCTTGCCCGGCACGGCGGAGACGTTCATCCGCTGCGTGCCGATGGAGAACATCGTCCATTTGCCGGCGTCCGGGCCGCTGGTGATCTTGACGGAGCTGTTGAGGCAGCCGCCGTCGGCGTTGAGCACCGGATGCGGCTCGGTGTCGCTGAGCTGCCCGTTCCCGGACGGGGAGAAGTCGCAGTTGCCGACCAGCTGCTCGGAGACCTCGCCCTTCGCCAGCGTCGGCGTCTGCGGCCCGGACGGCACGCTGACGCGGATCTGGGACGGCCAGAGCAGGATCACGCCCGCCACGACGAGGACGCCGATCACGGCGAGCAGGCCGACCACGACCCGCGACGCCCATCTCCCGAGGGAGATGTTGGTCAGCGAGTGGCTGTGCACGTGCGCTGCGGCGTCGTCGTGCACGTCGTGGTCGTGGTCGGCTGTCACGCCGACACCCTACTTCTGCTTGTAGGAACTCAGGAAGTTGCCGAAACGATCGAGGGCCTCGGCGAGGTCGCGCGCCCAGGGGAGGGTGACGACGCGGAGGTGGTCGGGCGTGGGCCAGTTGAAGCCGGTGCCCTGCACCAGGAGGATCTTCTCCTGGTTGAGCAGGTCGAGCACCATCTGCTCGTCGTCGCGGATCTCGTGCACGCCGGGGTCCAGTTTGGGGAAGGCGTAGAGGGCGCCCTTCGGCTTGACGCAGCTCACCCCGTCGATGGCGTTGAGCTTCTCGAAGGCCACGTCGCGCTGCTCGAGCAGCCGCCCGCCGGGCAGGATCAGGTCGTTGATCGACTGGTAGCCGCCGAGCGCCACCTGGATCGCGTGCTGCGCGGGGACGTTGGGGCACAGGCGCGTCGACGCCAGGAGGGTCAGTCCCTCGATGAAGCCGGAGGCGTGGTCCTTGGGCCCGGTGAGCACCATCCAGCCGGCGCGGTAGCCGCATACGCGGTAGGCCTTGGACAGGCCGTTGAAGGTGCAGACGAGCAGGTCCGGGGCGAGCTCGGCGATGGAGATGTGCTGGGCGCCGTCGTAGAGGATGCGGTCGTAGATCTCGTCGGCCAGCACCAGCAGCGAATGCTTGCGCGCCACCTCCACGATCTGCTGCAGCGTCTCGCGCGAGTAGACGGCGCCCGTCGGGTTGTTCGGGTTGATCACGACGATCGCCTTGGTGCGCGGTGTGATCTTCGCCTCGATGTCCTCGACCGACGGGTTCCAGCCGTTGTCCTCGTCGCACAGGTAGTGCACCGGGGTGCCGCCGGACAGGCTCGTCATGGCCGTCCACAGGGGGTAGTCGGGCGCGGGGATGAGCACCTCGTCGCCGTTGTTCAGCAGCGCCTGCAGCGTCATGGTGATGAGCTCCGAGACCCCGTTGCCGAGGTACACGTCGCCGATGTCGAAGTACGGGAAGTCCTGGACCTCCTCGTACCGGGTCACCACGGCCCGTCGCGCGGAGGCGATGCCCTGGGACTCGCTGTAGCCCTGCGAGGTGGGCAGGGCGTGGATCATGTCGCGGACGATGGAGTCCGGCGCCTCGAAGCCGAAGGTCGCCGGGTTGCCGATGTTCAGCTTGAGGATGCGGTGCCCCTGCGCCTCGAGCCGAGCCGCCTGTGCCACCACGGGTCCGCGGATCTCGTACAGCACGTTCTGCAGCTTGGCGGACTGCTCGAGCGGCTTGAGTTCGGTGCGGATGTGGGGCACATGCGGTCGGCTCATGGGCTATATCGTCGCAGGTTGCGGCAAATCCTTTTCGCTCACCTCGGTCTTGTCCGACGGTGCCGCCCCCGCCGCCCGGTGCTTGGCCGCGCCGATCACGAGCAGGGCGTAGCCGACGACGATCCAGGCGCCGAGGACCGCGAACGCCGCTCCGGCGCCGGCGCCGAGGAGCGAGCCGTCGGCGAAGAACGCCGCGCTGCGCAGGGCCGTGCCGGTGGCGCCGATCGGCAGGCTCTGGCCCAGCACCGCCCAGACGTGCGGCAGGAACTCCGGCGGCATCGCGATGCCGGCCAGCGGCATGCCGACCAGCATGAACAGCAGCGCCGCGGGCGCGATGCCCTTGGTGCCCGCCAGCTGGACCAGTCCGGCGACGGTCGACCCGATGGCGAGCATCCCCGCGCTCATCGCGAGCCACTGGCCCCAGAAGCCGCCGGGCAGCACGCCGATCCACATGGCCGCGCCCACCGCGGCGGCGCCGATGATCGCCGCGCCGATGGGCAGTGCGACGGCGACGATCTTCGGGTGGCCGCCGATCATGACCGTGGCCAGCGCCAGCACCATGCCGGAGAGGAAGACGGGCATCACGATGGAGCCGAACCCGGCGCCGCGCGGGTCGTCGGCGGACAGCGGCGCAACCTCGACGGTCTGCACCTTCTGCCCCTGCGCCACCGCGGTCGCCAACTGCGTGATGATCGGCGCGACGGCGGGCGAGGCGCCGCTCGCGACGACCGCCTTCGGCTGCGCGCCCAGCGTGGCGGGGCTCGCGGGGACGATGCCGCCGTAGACCTCGCGGTCCTTCGCGGCCTGAATCAGCGCGGCCTCGGATTCGTAGGCGTGCACCGCGAAGGCGTCGGGCTGTTGCGCGTCGAGCCGCTGCTCGACCTGCTGCGCCGCGGCCGCCGGCCCGACGACGCCGATCGGCAGGTCGTGCGGCTTGCCGTGCGAGGCGGGGCCGGTGAACAGCAGGACGATGAGCGGGATCGCGATCGCCAGCGCGGCGAACACCGCGGCGAGCTTCGCGTGGGACTTGCTCATGGTGGAGCACCTCCAGGTATTTCAACGTGTGATGAAACCGAGCGTACGGCCGCACGACGGGAGAAGTCAACAGATGTTGAAATCCTGCTAGGATCGCTGCATGACGACGGGCAGGCGGGCGGGCACCAGCACCGCGAAGGCGGACATCCTCGAGGCGGCGCGGGAGCTCTTCGCCGAGGTGGGCTACGACCGGGCCACGATCCGCGCCATCGCCGCGCGTGCGGGTGTCGACGTGGCGCTGGTCTCGTACTACTACGGCAACAAGAAGGGCCTGTTCCGGGGCGTGATGAGCATGCCGGTCGACCCGGAGGCGATCTTCACGGCCGCGCTCGACGGGCCGCGCGAGGGCGTGGGGGAGCGGCTCGTCCGGGCCGCGCTCACGGTCTGGGAGGGCCCGGAGACCAGCGAAGCCTTCCGGGCGCTGCTGCGGGCCGCGGTGGACGCGGACGAGGGCGCGGCGAAGACCTTCGGCGAGTTCCTGTCGTCGGTGATGATCCCGACGCTGACGAAACACTCGGGGATCACGATCGAGACGGCGCGGGTGGTCGCCAGCACGATGTTCGGGCTGGCCTTCCTGCGGTACCTGATCGGTGCGCCGCTGTTCGTCGAGCCGGCGGTCGAGGAGCTGGTGGCGACCTACGGCGCGGCGATCCAGCGCATCGTCGACGGCGACGCCGGCTGACCCGTCCTGAAACCGGCCGAATTCCGGCCGACGATCGAAATACTGCGCCGTGACGCAGGAATCGGTCGGTTTCTAGAGCCGATCGCCCGGTGCGGGCAGGATCTCGGTGGGTTCGACGACCTCGGTCGTCGGCGCGGCGGCGGGCGCGGCCGCGGGGGTGGCGACCTCCGGGTCCTCGTCGTCGCCGAGGTTGTGGAACGCGCGCCCCAGCTCCTCGGAGACGTTGATGATCCGCGCCTTCTTGATCTCCGGCTTGTCGATCTCCTCGGCGACGTACTGCGCGATGAACCGCCGGATCTCCGAGTCGACGCTGGCGACCACGCGCACGATCGAGCCGCGGATCGTGCGCGATTCCACGTCGACCCACACGTCCTTCGGCCGCGGCGGGTCCACCTCGATGCGCAGTTCCAGCGGCGCCGCGGCACGCACCGTGAGCGGCAGCGTGATGAGTCCGGCCACGTCGTACCGGATCCGGTCCACCTTGAGGTCGATCAGCAGGCCGATGCGCAGCGGGATCTTCACCGTGAAGGTGATGAGCTCGCCCACCTGTCGGGTGAGCTGCGGCTCGTCGATCTCGACCTGCGCCCACACCTTGGCCATCCCACCGGGGCCCGACGGGATCGGGCCCACGGTGAAATCACCGCCGGCGATATCGGCGAACGCGGAGCCCACACGCTCCTCGTTCACGGCGATCTCGAAGAACCGCCGCCCGAACTCCTCGTAACTCACGTACTCAGGCACGCGGACCATCCTGCCCTATGGGCGATAGGGATTCGTCGTGAACCAATCACTTCCGGCCGCCGGGGCGCTTCGCGCCCGCCGCGATCCCGAAGCCCTTGGCCTTCGACTCACCCTCCGTGCTCACCGTCCGGTCGCTGCCGCCCGACGGTGCCGGAGCCGCAGGAGCTGCGGTTTCCGGCNC
>NZ_CBCSDV010000066.1:0-5601 GCF_965138335.1 Tsukamurella ocularis | reverse complement strand
CCAAACAAGAAGCCCGTCGAGGAGAACATGCAGATAATCCGTCCGCCACAGGGCCACAACAGCCACGATGAGACCCGTCAGCCACGTCGTGGACAGTCAGGAGGCTCCTAGAGATATCGAATCTCCTAGGCTCCACAGACATCTCCACGCGA
Source organism: Tsukamurella ocularis (assembly GCF_965138335.1). GTDB lineage: Bacteria > Actinomycetota > Actinomycetes > Mycobacteriales > Mycobacteriaceae > Tsukamurella > Tsukamurella ocularis_A. Next base: position 5,449 of record NZ_CBCSDV010000066.1, on the reverse strand, counting down.
TCACAGGCGGTTTCCGGTCCTCCGGGAGCCGCCTTCGTCGTTTCGACGGAGGTTCGCGCGTCACCGCGCCACGACGAGCGTCGCAGAGCACGTGGCTGGCGACAGGCGGTGGCATCGATTCGAAGGGGTGCGACCAGCGGCGATGCCGGAACGGCGATCTTGACCTACTCTTTACTCAGTGACCCGCGCCTCGGCGGGCCCGACACAGAGAGACTCGATGAGACGCGCCTCGCGCAAACGCCGAAGACCCGGATCCGCTGAACCCTTGCCCCTCGGGGCCGCCGCGTGATCACCCTCCTCACGATCGTCGCCGGCATCCTGGTGGTCCTCGTGATCACCGCCTTCACGGGCTACTTCGTGGCCCAGGAGTTCGCGTACATGGCGGTGGACCGGTCGCGGCTCGCCGCGCGCGCCGCGGCGGGTGACGAGGCCGCGGCCCGCGCCCTGCAGGTCACGCGGCGCACCTCCTTCATGCTCTCCGGCGCCCAGCTCGGCATCACCGTCACGGGCCTGCTCGTCGGCTACGTCGCCGAGCCCCTGATCGGCCAGGGCGTCGGCACTCTGCTCGGCGGCGTCGGCGTGCCCGCCGCGGTCGGCATCGGCATCGGCGCCGTGCTCGCCGTCGGCCTCTCGACGGTCGCGCAGATGGTCTTCGGCGAACTGTTCCCGAAGAACCTCGCCATCGCCCGGCCCGAGCCCGTCGCGCGCCGCCTCGCGCTCTCCACGACGCTCTACCTCCGCGCGTTCGGCTGGCTGATCCGGTTCTTCGACCAGGCCTCCAACCTGCTGCTGCGCGCCGTGCGGATCGAACCCGTGCACGACGTGGAGCATTCCGCGACGCCGCGCGACCTCGAGCACATCGTGGCCGCCTCGCGCGACGCGGGCGAGCTGCCGCGCGAGCTCTCGACCCTGTTGGACCGGATCCTCGACTTCCCGACCCACACCGCCGAGCACGCGATGATCCCGCGTGCCCGCGTCGACGTGGTCGGGGCCGACGAGCCCGCGGGGGCGGTGCTCGACCGCATGGCGGACGGCCACACCCGGTACCCGGTGGTCGGGGAGAGCGCCGACGACCTGATCGGCGTGATCACCCTGCACGATCTGCTCGCCGACCCCTCGGGGACGGCCCGGTCGCGCTGCCGCCCCGCCGTGATCGTCCCCGGTTCCATGCCGCTGCCGACGGTCGTCGCGCAGCTCGCGGACGCGGGCGACGAGATGGCCCTCGTCATCGACGAGTACGGCGGCTTCGACGGCGTGGTCACCGTCGAGGACATCGCGGAGGAACTCGTCGGCGAGATCGACGACGAGCACGACGGGACCGACCCGGAGCCCGCCGTGCGCGACGGCGCCGGCTGGCTGCTCCGCGGCGACGTCCACCTCGACGAGGTCGAGCGCCTGCTCGACGTGGACCTCGAACCCGGCGACGCCGAAACGCTCGGTGGCGCCGTCACCGCGCGGCTCGGGGCGCTGCCCCGCGTCGGCGACGCGACGGACCTACCGCTGCTGCCGGACCCGGCCTCGGCCCCCGGCGCGGGGCGGGTCGTCCTCCGGGCCGAGGTGCGCACCGTCGAACGGCGCGTGCCCGCGGCCGTGCACCTGAGTCTGGGCACCGACGACGCGACGGAGGCCGACGATGAATAGCCCGTGGGTGGTCGTGCTGATCACGGCCCTGCTGATCGCGGCGAGCGCCTTCTTCGTGGCCGTCGAGTTCTCGCTCATCGCCGCCCGCCGGCACCGCCTCGAGGACCGGGCCGCGCACAGCGCCTCCGCGCGGGCCGCGCTGCGCAGCTCCTCGGAGCTCTCGCTGCTCCTCGCGGGCTCGCAGCTGGGCATCACCGTGTGCACGCTGGCGCTCGGCGCGATCACCAAGCCCGCCGTCGACGGGTGGCTGACGCCGCTCCTCGCGGCGACGGGGATGCCGGGCTGGATCGCCGACGTGGGCGGCTTCGTGCTGGCCCTGCTGGTGGTCACCTTCCTGCACCTCGTGGTGGGCGAGATGGCCCCGAAGTCGTGGGCGATCGCGCACCCCGAGCGCTCGGCGATCCTGTTGGCCCTGCCGATGCGCGCCTTCATGACGGTCTTCCGGCCGCTGCTGATCGTGCTCAACGAGGCCGCCAACCGGTGCCTGCGCCGCGTCGGCGTGACCCCGGTGAACGAGGTGGAGACGGGGCAGGATCCGGCGGCGCTGCGGCACCTCGTCGCGCATTCGGCGACCGTCGGTGCGCTCGACGAGCAGCACTCCGGGCACCTGACCAGCGCGCTGGAGCTCGAGGCGCTCACCGTCGGCGACATCGCCCGCTGGGACGTCGCGCCGTCGACGGTCCCCGCGACCGCGACCGCGGACCGGATCCGCGCCGTCGCGGACCGGACGGGACACCTGCGCCTGCTCGTCGACGACGGTGCCGCCGTCGCCGGCGTGGTCCACGTGCGCGACAGCCTGCGCGCCGCGCCGTCGGCGACCGCGGGGGAGCTGCTGCGGCCCGTGCTCGTGCTCGACGCCGCGGAGCCGGCCTACGCCGCGCTCGGCACCATGCGGGAGTCGCGCGCGCACTTCGCCGTCGTGGAGCGCGACGGTGCGCGGGCCGTCGTCACGCTCTCCGACCTGCTCGGCCGGCTACTGCCGGCCTGACGCACGCCGCCCGGCCGGGATCGAACCCGGCCGGGGCGTGGTCAGTCCCGCACGTGGGCCAGGACGAGTGCGAACCGGCCCTGGGGGTCGGTCCAGATCCGATCGGGGGAGAAACCGGCCGCGGTCAGCTCGGACCGGATTCCCTCCACGCGGAACTTCGCGGAGATCTCCGTGAGGATCTGCTCGCCCGCGGCGAGTTCCACCGTGAGGCCCGCACCGGGGATCGCTACGGTCATCGCGCGCGTGGCCTCCAGGCGCATCTCGATCCACTCGTTCGCGGCGTCCCACAGCGCGACGTGACGGAACGCCTCGGGATCGAAGCCGGCACCGAGGCGACTGTTGAGCACCCGGAGGACGTTCCGGTTGAACTCCGCGGTCACCCCCGCGGCGTCGTCGTACGCCGGCACCAGCACGGCGGGGTCGGTCACCAGGCCCGCGCCGAGGAGCAGGGTCTCGCCCGGGTCGAGGGCCGCCGCGATGGAGGACAGGAACACCGCCCGCTCGGCCGGGACCATGTTGCCGATGGTCCCGCCGAGGAAGGTCACCATCCGCCGGTCCCCGGGCGGGAGGCGGCCGATCGTGTCGGCGAATTCGCCGACNNTGCCCTCGATCTCGAGTCCGGGGTNGTCCGCGTGCAGCGCGGCGACGGCGCCCTGCAGCGCGGAGACCGAGACGTCCTGCGGCAGGTAGCGCTGCAGCTCGCCCTGCTCGACGCCGGCGTCGAGCAGGATGCGGGTCTTCTCCGACGAGCCCGAGCCGAGCTCGATCATCGTGTGCGGGCGGGCGAGCGTCATGATCTCCGGCGCCGCCTCCCGCAGGATCGCCGTCTCGGTGCGGGTGGGGTAGTACTCGGGCAGCCGCGTGATCCGCCCGAACAGCTCGCTGCCGACGGCGTCGTAGAACCACTTGGGCGGTAGCGACTTCGGTGTCGCGGTGAGGCCGCGGCGCACGTCGTCGAGCAGCGCGGCGTCGAGATCGTGCTCGCTGGTGTGGACCTGGATCGGGGGAGTGGGGACGGTCACGACGCTCCTAGATCGATGTGATGGAGGCTAGATCGCAGTGATGACGACGGAGTCCGGCCGCGCGACGACCAGGCTGTGATCGGGGACCGGGCGCCAGCCGGCCCCGTCGGGGCGGGAATCGGTGGGTTCGGAGGCGATGGTGACGGAGGCACCGTCGTGGGAGACCCAGAGCGAGTGGTAGTACGCCGTGGCCCAGAGGGTACGGCCGTCGCAGAGCAGTAGGTTCAGCCGCGCGTCCGGGCGCGCCGCTGCCAGGTCGGTGACCAGCTCGCCGAGCACGGCCCCGGGATCCGCGGACTCGAGTCGCGGCCGCAGGGCCGCCCAGATCGCGGCCGAGTCGGTGAGGGCCTCCAGGGCGGACGCCGCGGGCGCGGGCAGCACGGCGTCCCACGTGGGGAGCACCCCGTTGTGGCTGAATGCGAACCGGTCGTCGACGAAGGGCGCGCAGGCCTCCCGGCTGGTCGGCATCCCGACGGTGGCCGAGCGCACGGCCCCCAGCACGGCGGTGGAGGTGATCTGCGAGAGCACCTCGTCGAGCGCCGGATCGGTCCAGACCGGGTGCGGGCTGCGGTACCGGGCCGGCGCACCGTCGGGCGTCCACCACGCGACGCCGAAGCCGTCCGCGTTGATGGTGCCGCCGCCGCGCATGTCGTTCGGCGCCCAGGCCTGCCGGCGCAGGCTGTGCCCGCCGCGCGTGACGGGTGCGTGCACGGGCACCGGCGGGCCCACGTAGCCGAGGTGTCTGCACATGTCAGGGCAGGCTCCGCGCGCACCGGAAGCCGGAGAAGATCTGCCGGCGGATGGGATGGTCCCAGTTGCGGAACGTGCCCCGGCACGCCACGGCGTCGGTGCCGAACGACCCGCCGCGCAGCACCCGGTAGTCGCCGCCGAAGAACACCTCGGAGTACTCCCGGTACGGGAAGGCGCGGAAACCGGGGTACGGCAGGAACTCCGACGAGGTCCACTCCCAGACGTCGCCGATGAGCTGCTGGACGCCGAGGGGGGACGCCCCGGCCGGGTAGGCCCCCACATCGGCGGGCTCGAGGTGGCGCTGACCCAGATCGGCCCGCGCCGCGGTGGGTTCCTCATCGCCCCACGGGAAGCGACGGGACACGCCCGTCGCCGGGTCGTGGCGCGCCGCCTTCTCCCACTCGGCCTCGGTCGGCAGCCGCCGGCCCGCCCACCGGGCGAACGCATCGGCCTCGAACCAGGAGACGTGCACGACGGGCTGCTGCGGCCGGACGGGGACGGACACGCCGAATCGCGTGCGCCACCACCGCCCGTCGGCGTCGCGCTCCCAGAACCGCGGGGCCACCAGGCCGGCCTCGCAGCGGTGCCGCCACCCGCGTTCGGTCCACAGCTCCGGCCGCTCGTAGCCGCCGTCGTCGAGGAACTCCAGGTACCGGGCGTTGGTCACCGGCACCGCGTCGATGGCGTACGCGGCCACGTCGACGCGGTGCGCGGGCCGTTCGTTGTCCAGCGCCCAGGGTTCCGTCGAAGTCCCCATCGTGAACGGGCCGGCCGGCACCTCGATCTCGCTGGGGCCCCGGTACTGCGCGTGCGGCGCGGGCTCCGCGACGAGCACGGCCGGCCCCGTCCGCAGCTGGTGCGTCGCCAGCATGGTCTCGCAGTGCTGCTCCTCGTGCTGCGCGAGCATCCCGAACGCGAAGCCGTGGGCGCGCAGCGGATCGTCGATCCCCTCGCCCTCGATCGCCGTGCGGGCGAGCACGTCCCACGCCTTCTCCCGGACCTCCGCGACGTACCGCCGGGACTCGTCGGGGGTCAGCAGGGGGAGGGC
>NZ_CBCSDV010000065.1:0-6163 GCF_965138335.1 Tsukamurella ocularis | reverse complement strand
GCCCCGGACGCCGCCGGCGCGCGCGGGCCGTTCGCCGGCATCGATCGCCGGCTGCGGGACGGGCTCGTCGCCGCGCACTGGATGTCGGACGTGCACACCCGGATCGGGCTGCTCAGCCTGAGCTCCCCGCACGCGCTGCCGCAGGTCCTCGACCTCCTGCACGCGGAGGCGGACGGCCGCGTCGGCATCAGCGCGCCCTTCACGGGGCCGCTCGGCGCGCGTGACGCGCTGCGCCAGGCGGAGCTCGCGATGGCCAGCCTGATCCCGGGCGAGGCCGCGACCGAGACCTACGGGCAGTCGGCGCTGCCGCTCGCGCTGGCGCATTCGCCCGCGGCGGCGCGGGAACTGCGGGACGCGGTGCTCGGGCCCGTGCTCGCGCTGCCGGCGGCCGACCGGGACGCGCTCATCGCCACCGTCCGCGCCTGGTTCGACTGCGGCGGATCGCTCGCCGCCACGGCCGCGCGGCTGCACTACCACCGGAACACGATCAACCACCGGCTCCGCCGGATCGAGCAGCTCACCGGCCTCGACCGGTCGGATCCGCGCGCGGCCGCCCAGCTGTACGTCGCGGTGCTCGCGGACCGCTTGTTCGGGCGGGATTAGACCGCGCCGGAGCGCGCGATCAGGCCCGCAGGCACCGCCGTCCACGTATGGTCAGTCATACGACTGACTTTATCGCGGCGCAGCCGCGGAACGGAGAACGCCATGACGGACGACCCCGAGGAGCGCACCGTCGTCGTGGTCGGTGCGGGCATCGCGGGCCTGCGCGCCGCCCTCGACCTGCACCATCGCGGCATCGACGTCCTCGTCCTCGAGGCCGCGCCCCGCGTCGGCGGGCGCGTGCTCACCGAGACCACCGCCCTCGGCAGCCGCGTCGACCTCGGCGGGCAGTGGATCGGGAAGGGGCACCACCGGTTCGCCGCGCTCGCCGCCGAGCACGGCGCGCAGGTGTACGCGATGGAGACGCCGCGGATGCCGCGGCTCGCCGACGGTCCACGCACCATCGGGCTCACCAGCCCCACCGTCGTGCTGGCCGGCGCCGCGCTCGCCGCCTGGGAGGTCCTCGTCCGCGCGGGCGGGCCGCACGTCGGGCGCGACGCCCTGGTCTCCGACCTCCTGCGCCGGGTCCCCGGCCGCGCCCGCCGGCTCCTGCGGGTGCTCTTCGAGATCGCCTCCACCGCCGACCCGGAACGGCTGACCCTCCGCGACTTCGCCGCCGCCGTCCGCACCATGGACGGCCTGTCGACCGCGATGACCACGCGGGGCGGCGCGCAGGACTCCCTCGTCGTCGACGGTGCCGGCACCCTCGCGATCCGGATGGCCGAGCGGCTCGGGGAGCGTGTCCGCACCGAGAGCGCAGTCCTCGCGATCCACCGCGACGAGCAGGGCGCGACGGTGCACACCGCGACCGGGACCGTCCGCTGCCGCCGCGTGGTGGTCACCGCTCCCCCGCCCGTCGCGGCGGCGATCGGGCACCGCCCCGCCCTGCCCACGGAGCGCCTCCGCGCCGAGCGCGGCACGTACATGGGCTCGGTCTACAAGGCCCTCGCCGTGTACGAACGGCCCTTCTGGCGCGAGCGCGGGCACGCCGAGATGATCGCGATCGACGCCCCGGGCGTGGGCGTCTTCGACACCTCGCCACCGACGGCAGACGGTCCCGGGCACCTGTGCCTGCTCGTCGGCGGCACCGACGCGCGCACGCTCGACGAACTGAGCCCGGCGGACCGTCGGGACGCGCTGCTCGGGCGCCTCGCCCACCACCTGGGCGACGGCGTGCGCAGCCCGGCGAGCTGGCACGAGAAGTCCTGGCACCTGGACGAGTACGTCGGCGGCGGTTACCTCGCCCTCCCCGATCCGGCGGCCGGGGCGATGCCCTTCCCGCTCGGGCACGCGCCCGCCGGCACCGTGCACTGGGCGGGGACGGAGACGGCGGGCGAGCACGCCGGGTACATCGAGGGTGCGCTCGAATCGGGTGAGCGGGTGGCCGAGGAGGTCGCGTCGGCACTACGGTGATGCACCGAGGAGGTGCCCCCGAATGAAGCCCGCGTTCCGCGATCGCCTCGCGCACGCAGTCCAGGCCCTGACCGGCCGGAACGCCGCCACCGTCGACACCGCCGGAATGCCGGTCCTGACGCCGCTGCAGCCCGTCGACCTCCGCGACAACGAGACCGTCGGCGAGGTCCTCGAGGTCGCGATGAAGGTCGGCGAGGTGCTGCTGGACTCCGGCACCGGCGCCGTCGACACCGAGGCGCAGGTGCGGTACGTCGCCGCGACGTACGGCATCGACGACGTGACCGTCACGGTCACGTACAACGCGATCACCGTGAGCGTGCAGCGCGGGCGCGGCCTGCCCCCGTCGACCTACATCCGCACGGTGAGTCACCGCTCCCTCGACTACACCCGGCTCTCCCAGGTCGACACCCTCGTGCGGCGCATCGGCCGCGGCCGGATCCGGCCGGACCAGGCGCTCACCGCGCTGGAGTCGATCAACACGGCGGGGCACCCGTACCCGCGCGCCGTCGCGACCTTCGGCTGGGCCGTGATGGCCGGCGCCCTCACGCTGCTGCTCGGCGGCAAGCCCACCCTGGCCGGGGTGGCGTTCGTGACCACGGCGCTGATCTACGTGGTCAACGTGCGGCTGAGCAACTGGGGGCTGCCCTACTTCTTCCAGCAGGTGGTGGGCGGTTTCCTCGCGACCCTGCCGGCCGCGTTGATCTACCGGTTATCGATCGAGTTCGGCTGGGACGTGCAGCCCTACCGGGTGATCGTCGCGGGCATCATCGTGCTCATGGCAGGGCTCTCGCTCGTGGGCTCGGTGCAGGACGCCATCACCGGCGCGCCCGTGACCGGCGCGGCGCGCTTCTTCGAGGTCGTGGTATTCACGGGCGGAGTGGTCGCCGGCGTGGGCATGGCGCTGCGGGTCACCAGCGAGCTGGGCGCGACGCTGCCGCCGCTGCAGCAGCAGCCGTTCGACTACGCGCCACTGCCGATCCTGGTCGCCTCCGGCGGCGTCGCCGCGGCGGCCTTCGCGCTCGCCGGGTACGCGCAGATCCGGGCGCTCACCGCGTCGTTCCTCGCGGGCTGCGCGGGCGCGCTCGTCGCGGGGTCGATCCTCAACCTGGGCCTCGGGCCGATCGTCTCGTCGGTGGTGGCCGCCACGGTCGTCGGACTGGCCGGCGGTCTCCTCGCCCGACGGGCCGTGGTCCCCCCGCTCATCGTCGCCGTCGCGGGCATCACGCCGCTGGTCCCGGGCCTCGCCGTGTACCGCGGCCTCTCCGAGCTGATGGAGGGGCAGACCACCTCGGCGTTGACCAACATGGCGACGGCGCTGACCGTCGGCTGTGCTCTGGCCGCGGGCGTCACGCTGGGCGAATGGGTGGCCCGCACGCTGCGCCGCCCGCAGCTCCCGCCCACCCTGCGGCCGCACATCGGGGGCATCACCTTCCGCCGGGTCCGCGACTGAAACGTTTCGCGGGTAAACTGTCGGTGCTCGTCCATTCCCGAACGAAGGTGCGTTCATGCCCCCGAAGACCACGCAGGACATCAGCGAAGACGAACTCGAGCCCGTAGCGGACGAGACGGCTTACCAGGCCCAGCGGGTCGTCGCTGCGTACGCGACGGACGCCGACGAGTGCCGGATGCTGCTGTCGATGCTCGGCATCGGCCCCAAGGAGGCGTAAACCGCTCATGGCCGCTACGGCGTTCGGAACATCTGATTTCATCGTCGTGGCGAACCGGCTCCCGGTCGACGTCGTGAAGGCGCCCGACGGGTCGCTGACGTGGAAGGAAGCGCCCGGCGGGCTCGTCACCGCGCTCAAGCCGATCCTCAGCGCCCGCAACGGCGCGTGGGTCGGCTGGCCCGGCGCCCCCGACGTCGGCGACGGCCCCATCGAGGGCCAGGACATGCTCCTCGTCCCGGTGAAGCTCAGCGCCCAGGAGGTGCAGGAGCACTACGAGGGCTTCTCGAACGGCAGCCTGTGGCCGCTGTACCACGACGTGATCGTCAAGCCCGAGTACCACCGCGAGTGGTGGAACACGTACGTCGAGGTCAACCGGCGCTTCGCCGAGGAGACCGCCAAGGTCGCCGCCGAGGGCGCGACCGTCTGGGTGCAGGACTACCAACTGCAGCTGGTGCCCAAGATGCTGCGGATGCTGCGGCCCGACGTCAAGATCGGGTTCTTCCTGCACATCCCCTTCCCGCCCGTCGAACTGTTCATGCAGATGCCGTGGCGCCGCGAGATCATCGAGGGCATCCTCGGCGCCGACCTCGTCGGCTTCCACCTGCCCGGCGGCGCCCAGAACTTCCTGTACCTCGCCAGCAAGCTGGCCGGGTACGCCACCAGCAAGAACTCGATCGGGGTGCGCTCCAAGTTCGGCATCGTCACCGTCGGTTTCCGCTCCGTGCGGGTGGGCGCCTTCCCCATCTCGATCGACTCCGCCGACCTCTCTGCCACCGCCAAGCTGCCCGAGACGAAGCAGCGCGCGCGGGCGCTGCGCAAGGAGCTCGGCACCCCCGAGAAGATCCTGCTCGGCGTCGACCGGCTCGACTACACCAAGGGCATCGACGTGCGGCTGCGGGCGATCGGCGAGCTGTACGCCGAAGGACGCCTCGACCCGGAGCGGCACGTCTTCGTGCAGCTGGCGACCCCGTCGCGCGAGCGGGTGGAGTCCTACAAGGTGATGCGCGACGACATCGAGCGACAGGTCGGGCGGATCAACGGCGACTTCGGTCGCGTCGGCCGCCCCGTGGTGAGTTACGTGCACCGGCCCGTGCCGCGGCGCGAGCTGCTGGCCTTCTTCGCCGCCGCCGACGTGATGCTCGTGACGCCGCTGCGCGACGGCATGAACCTCGTGGCCAAGGAGTACATCGCGTGCCGCAACGACTCGTCGGGCGCCCTGGTGCTCAGCGAGTTCACCGGCGCCGCCGCCGAACTCCGCCAGGCCTACCTGTGCAACCCGCACGACCTCGAGGGCGTGAAGAACGCCATCGACGAGGCCGTGCACCAGGACGCCGAGGACGGCAAACGCCGTATCCGCTCGATGCGCCGCCAGGTCCTGCAGTACGACGTCGATCGCTGGGCCCGCTCGTTCCTGCAGACCCTCGCCGGCACCGTCGACGAGACGCCGGCATGACGCTGCCCGACGGTCTCGCCGCGGCGCTGGCCCGGTTCGCCCGGCTCGGCACCGTGCTCGTGGCCAGCGATTACGACGGGGTGGCCGCCCCGATCGTCGCCGACCCCGCGGCCGCCTTCCCCCTGCCCGGGACCGTCGCGGCGCTGGAGGCCCTCGCCGGGCTGCCCGGTACGACGGCGGCGCTCGTCTCCGGCCGCGACCGCGCGACGCTGGGCCGGTTGTCCGGCGCCGGCGACGGCGTCGTGACCGTCGGGAGCCACGGGGCCGAGTGGGCCGAGGGCTTCGAGGGCGCGCTCACCGCCGACCTGCGGGAGCTGCGGTCGACGGTGCTCGCCGGCCTCACCGCCGTCGCCGAGCGCTTCCCCGGCGCGGCCGTCGAGCCCAAGCCGCTGGGCGCCGCCCTGCACGTGCGCAACGTCGTGGATCCGTCCGCGGGGCCGGTCGCGCTGGAGGAGGCCCGACGGGGCCCCGCCGCCCTGCCCGGCGTGCACGCCACCGACGGCAAGGCCGTCCTGGAGCTGACGGTGCTCGACGCCTCCAAGGGGCGCGCGCTGCAGACGCTCCGCGAGCGCACCGGCGCCGCCGCCGTGCTGTACCTCGGCGACGACGTGACCGACGAGAAGGCCTTCGCGGTCCTCACCGGCACCGAGGACGTCTCGATCAAGGTGGGCGACGGTGCCACCGCCGCCCGCTTCCGCGTCGACGGGCCCGCCGACGCCCGCGCGGTCTTCGAGGAGCTGCTGGCGCTGCGTCGCGGCTGATCCGATACCGCCGCCGCGCTCTCGGGAGCTGCTGCGAGTGCGGATGCGGGCACGACGCAGGGCGTTGTGTCGCTACGAACAGCCACGCGCAGCACGCATGACCTGAATCATCGCAGCTCAGAGGCATTTTCCAGCGGCGGAGCCATGCGTGCCGCGCATGAGCCACGATCGCGCGGGCCGGGCGCATGTGCGCTGCCGCTGCCGGCACATCCTCGTGCCGAGCGCCCACCCGCCGGCCTCCCCCCGCGCAGCGTGTTCGTCCCCCGCGC
>NZ_CBCSDV010000064.1:0-6220 GCF_965138335.1 Tsukamurella ocularis | reverse complement strand
CACCCCGACCCCGGCCCCCGTGCCGCAGCAGCAGCCCCAGCAGCAGTGGCAGGGCGGCCAGAACGGCTTCGTGCTCGCCGCGGCGCAGAACACNCAGGCNNNGTTCCAGGGCCTGCCGCAGACCGGTCAGTTCCCGGCGTCGCAGGCGTCGGGCCAGATCCACCGGCCGGCGTCGCCGCAGCCCTTCGGTCAGGCGCCCGCCCCGGTGCAGGGCGCGCCCGCCCCGATGGCTCCGCAGCACCAGCAGGCCCCGATGCGCCCGATGGGCGAGTCGCTGTCGGCCCCGATGTCGACCGCCTCGTCGTCCTTCAATCAGCAGATCCGGTTCTCGGACGCCGCCGTGCGCGTCTCGGGCTGGCGCGCCTGGCTGCGCAAGATGGGCCTCGACGTGGGCCCGAGCGCGAACGACCAGGAGCACGCGGAGCTGGTGCACCGCATCCGCGTCCCGAAGAACAAGTTCCACGTGACCAGCGTCTTCGCCGATAACGCCGGCGGCACGCTGCTCGTGGGCGCGCTCGGTCAGATCCTGGAGCGCACCCGCGCGGACAACGTGGTCGCGCTGGACCTCGATCCCGACGGCGGTGACCTGGATCAGGTGACCGCGTGGCACCAGGGCGGCTCGACGGCGCGCACGTTGATCCAGCAGAGCGACCTCTCGGACCGGAACCAGGTGGACAAGCACCTCGCGGTGACCTCGACCAACCTGCACGTGCTGCCCTCGCCGTGGCGGTTCAACGGCCGCGACTTCGCCGACTACGACGACGTGCTGGACCTGTACTCGATCTTCCGCCCGCACTACAGCCTCGCGCTGGTCGACGCCGGCCGAGGCCTGCAGACCACCACGGGCACCGGCGTCCTGGAGATCTCGTCGGCGCTGATCCTGCCCGCGTCCGCCACCACCCGTGGCGTGCGCAAGGTGGCCGCGACCATCGACTGGCTGCGCCACCACGGCTGGCACGGCCTGCTAGCGAACACCATCGTGGTCATCAACCACACCAAGCGCCGGGGCAGCGTCTCCGTGGAGCAGTTCGACGAGCTCTTCCGCGCCGGGCAGAAGCTGCGCGTGCACGAGATCCCGTACGACCCGCACCTCGACTCGGACCAGCCGATCGACATCGACCTGCTCCGCAAGCGCACGATCCGCGCCTTCGAGGAGCTGGCCGCGGACCTGGCGGACGGCTTCAACTCGGGCTACGAGCCGCCGGCCGCCCAGAAGCTCGCGGAGCTGCAGCAGGTGCGCACGACAGAGGGACGCTGACGCCAGATGGTCTTCCCGATCACCCCGGAGCCCGCCGGAACCGAGAGCGCGGGCCCGGGGCGCTCCGCCGTCCCCGAGCAGGTGCGTGTGCTGGTCGAGATCGGCGAGAACTCCGTCGAGCGGAGCCTGTTGGCCCGCCGCCGGCTGTCCGTCGTGATGGACTCCGTGATTCCCGGACTCGAGCAGATCTTCCCGGACCACGACTTCTCGACCTCCGGGGCGTGGACCTTCGCCCGTGAGGGCGGCACCCAGCTGCCCCGCGACAAGTCGCTCGCCGACGCCGGTGTGCTCGACGGGGACCGGCTGATCCTCTCCGAGACCTTCTCGGCGCAGACCTTCCGGCCGCTCATCGAGAGCACCGCGGACGCCATCCAGGAGTTCTGCCGGCAGCGCTTCCGCCGGTTCGAATCCGCGACGGCGCGGGCGCTGGGGCTGCTCGCCCTGGTGCTCGGCGCGACGGTCTTCGCCGCGCTCGTGCTCATCGCCTGGTTCGCGCACTCCAGCGTGCTGTGGTGGTTCCCGGTGGCGGCGCTGGCGTCGATCGCCGTGGTCCTCGCCGCCCTGTCGGCGGACCGGCAGTACCGCGCGCCGCAGGTGGCCTACGCGCTGCAACTCGCCGCGATCCCGGTGCTCTTCTCGGCCGGGTTCGTGCTCATCCCACCGGACGGCGGGGTCGACGGTGCCTTCACCGCCGCGAACGTCCTCACGGGGTCGACCTTCGCGCTCATCGGCGTCGTCGTGCTGGGCCGCGCGAGCCGCCTCGGCGCAGCGGTGCTGGCCGCGCTGGGGCTCACCTCGGCCGCGACCGTCGTGGCGAGCGCGCTCTTCGCGTACACGTCGCTCGACCGGCCCGCGATCCCCGCCATCGGCGTGATCGGCGGCCTGCTGCTGGCGAACTGGGCGCAGGGCTGGGCGCTCATGCTCGCCGGCGTCCGGCCGGACCCGCTCCCGCCGCCCGGCGAGGACATCGACCGCACCGAGCTCGACGCGGCGTACCACGTCGACACCTTCGACGACGAGAGCACCACCGAGCTGGCGCGCGCCGACGAGAACACCGCCCTCGAGCGTAAGGCCCGCACCGCGGCCAAGCTGCTCACCGGCTTCTACGTCGCGATCGCCGGAATCCTCGTCGTCTCCGCGTTGACCGTCGTCGTGCCGCACAGCCACTACTTCTGGGGCGAGGTGGCGATCGCCGCCCTGACCTCGGTGATCTGCGTGCTGCGCGGCCGCACCCTCGATGACCGGGTGCACGCCACCGTCTTCTTCGTCGCGGGCTTCGTCATCGCGGCCGGCCTGGCGGTCGTCCTCGTCGGGGCGCTCGACTCGGACCTCGGCCGGCTCGTCGTGATCGTGCTCAGCGCCGCCGTGCTGGCGGGCTTCGGCGCGGGCGCCCTGCTGCTCGCGGACCGCGTGTCCACCGATCGCGGCGGCCACGGCCGCCCGCTCTCGGCGCGCCTCCTCGGCCGCATCGAGGCCGGCGAGAAGCTGGCGATCTTCGCGGTCGTCCTGCTCGCGCTGTGGTGCACCCGCCTGTTCGCCGCGATGCGCGAACTCGACCTGTCGTTCCTGAAGTAGAGGGGCTGGGGTCCGTGCTCCGTTTCCCGAGGGCGGCCGCGGTCGCGGCCGTCTCCGTCCTCGTCGTCGTCGCCGGTGGCTGGACTCCGGCCGTCTCCGGCGCCGTCGTGCCGCCCGTCGCCGACATCGGCGGCGCGCCGCCCGATACCGACGGCCCGGAGCGCCCGTTGCGCAACAACAACCCGCGCTGTGTCGAGCCCGGCGTGCTGCCGAACTCGAACCTGGCGGCCGCTCCCGCGCCGGCGAACACCCTCCGGATCGAGGAGGCGCACCGGTTCTCCACCGGCGCCGGGGTCACCGTCGCGGTGCTGAGCACCGGCGTGCGCCCCCAGGCCCGCCTGCGCGGCCTCGACGGTGCCGGCGACAACATGGTGGCCGGCGACCGCGGCCTGCTGGACTGCGACTCGACCGGCACGCTGGTCGCGGGCATCGTGGGCGCGCAGCCCGCCGCGGGCGATGGCTTCGTGGGCATGGCCCCGGACGCGCGGATCCTGTCGATCCGCGTCGACTCCGCCGGTTTCTCGCTGCAGAACAGTCCCGCCGACGACGCGGACCCCAACCTCGGCCGCGCCGCGGTGAACGCCCGCAGCATCGCGCGCGCCATCGTGCGCGCCGCCAATCGCGGCGCGAAGGTGATCGTCGTGCCCGAGCCCGTGTGCATGGCCGCCGACAACCAGTTCCGCCAGCGCGAGATCGGGGGCGCCGTGGCCTACGCGCTGCGCGCCAAGGACGCGCTGGTCGTGGTCGGCGCGGGCGCGACGGACCGCCAGGGCGGCACCGTCGGCTCGAACGACTGCAAGGCGAACCCCGCTCCGGACCCCGGCCGGCCCGACGATCCGCGCGGCTGGCGGCAGGTGACCACCGTCGCGACCCCGAACTGGTTCGACGGGCAGGTGCTCTCGGTCGGCGCCACCACGGCGGAGGGCACGCCCCTGCCCGGGTCGCTCAACGGCCCGTGGCTCGACGTGTCCGCGCCCGGCGCGGGCATCGTCTCGTTGAACTCCCGCGGTGGCGACGGCGTGGTCAACGGCGCCCCCTTCGAGCGGACCCTCGTGCCCTTCGCCGGGCCGGAGTTCGCGGCGGCCTACGCCGCGGGCGCCGCGGCACTGGTGCGTTCGCGGTACCCGCAGCTGTCGGCGTCCCGCGCGGCCGCGCGGCTGGTGGCCACGGCGCACGCGCCCGGCCGCGGCACGGACAACACGGTGGGCCGCGGGCTCATCGACCCGGTGGCGGCCCTGACCGCGAAGGTCCCCGACATCGACACGGACATCGACCCGCAGTCGGTGGAGAAGCTGCTGGTCCCGCCGCCCCCGCCCGATCCGGACACCCGGCCGCGGCGGACCGCGGCGATCGTCGCGGGCGCTGGCGCGGTGGTGCTCCTGGTGATCGGTGGCGTGGTCGCGCTCACGCGGCCCGGCCGGAAGCGGAGGTCGTGATGACGGAGACTTCGACGGCGGTCGCCCCGGCGACGGGTGGTCCGGCGGCGGGCGCCCCGGCGGACGCCGCGGTCCCGACGCACCCCGCGATCGCGCGGCTGCGGCGGCCGGTCGGCATCCGGATCTCGCTGCGTCGCGCCCTGGTGTGGGCGGTGCTCTCGGCGAGCCTGTTCGCGCTGGTCGGCGGGGCCTGGCCACTGTGGGCGGTGATCACGCTCATCGTGCTGGGCGCGGTGGTCGCCTTCGTCTCGGTGCACGGCACCGTGCTCAGCGAGAAGATCGGCGCGCGCGCCCGGTACCTGCGCCGCCGGCGCCGCGCAGCCGGGGGCATCCCCGGCCGCGTCATCGACGTCGACGGCGTCGGCGTCCGGCAGGGCGACGGCTTCGAGCTGGTCTCGGCGATCGAGCTCACGGCGGACGCCGCCGAGACCCGGCTGCGCGACGGCCGGGCCTTCGCCGCGGAGACGGTGCCGCTGGACCTGCTCGCGACGATGATGACGCAGTACGGCCTCGACGTGGACATCGACGTGGCCTCCGTGGGCCGTCGTGTGCCGCCGGGGCCCGCCTACCGCGCCTCGTACTCGCAGGGCGTCCGGTTCTACGCCGCGATGGCCGAGCGGTCCACCTGGCTGATCCTGCGCGTGAACACGCGCCGCAACCTGGCGGGCATCGTGCGCCGCGGACCGTCGCGGACGGCGGGCCCCCGGGCCCTCATGGCGGCGACCCGGCGGCTCGAGCAGCGGCTGCAGGAGCGCCTGATCCGGGCACGGGTGCTGCCCGCCGCGGAGCTCGCCCGGTTGGACACGCGCATGACCTTCGGCGCGGACCCGCTCGGAGGCACCGAGAACTGGCAGAACATCGCGCACGGCGCCGACTTCGCCACCACGTACCTGATCGACCCGGTCCGCACCAGCACGGAGAAGCTCGACCGCTGGTGGGGCCTCGACAGCGACAGCACCTCCGTCGTCCTGCGGATGCGCAAGGCCGACGCCCAGGCGCCCGTGGAGATCAGCGGCCTCGTCCGCTACGACACCGCGGTGCCGATCGTCGACAACCTCGACGACGCGCTCGTGCCGATGCCGGGCCGCCAGATGGAGCTCGCCCGCGGCACGCTGCCGGGCGGCGGGTCCAGCATCGTCGATCTGCCGTCGGCGCCGCTGGACGGCCTCGGTGGCGTGGAGATCCCCGTCGGCCCGGCGGGTCCCGTCTGGGGCATCGCCGGCACCGATGCCGTCGCGCTGCCCCTGTTCGACGGCTCGCCCGTTCCCGAGACGCTCGTCGTGGAGTTCGCGACCGAGCTGATCCCCCTGCAGCTCGTGCTGCTGCGTTCCGTCGGTGCGGGCGCGTCGGTCGCCGTGCACACGGACCGTCCGGCGCAGTGGGCCACGCTCGCCGCGACCCTGGCCGACCCGGCGCGATTCCGGCTCGCCGACGGCCCCGGAGGCCGCCCGGCCGATATCACCGTCTTCGACGGTGCCCCGGCCGACGCCGTGCCCGAGCGCACCATGCTCACCCTCCGCGCGCCCGGCAGCGCCCCGCAGCGGGCGAACGCCGACCTCGTCGTCGAGCAGGTGTCGCCGTCCGCGGTGCGGGTGCGGATCGGGCGGCGCGCGCCGTTCGACGTGGTGCTCAACCCCACGGACGAGGAGCTGCGGTACTGCGACGTGCAGGCGCAGCCGATCGTGGCGGGCCCGCCGCAGCCGCCCGCGCAGCGCCTGCCGCGCCAGGTGCCCGCGCCGCCGCGGCTGGCCCCCGGGGCGAGCGCGCCCCAGCCCGTCGCGCCCGGGAACGTCGTGCCCCCGCAGCCCGTCGCGGATCGGCCCGTCGTGCCGCAGGCACCGGTTCCGCCGCCGCAGCCCGCGCCGTCGGCCGGGCGGCACGCGCAGCCGGCCGGCCCGGAGCGGAGCGCGCCGTACCCGGCCGCGCCCGCCGCCCAGGGCCCGGGNACTGC
>NZ_CBCSDV010000063.1:0-6292 GCF_965138335.1 Tsukamurella ocularis | reverse complement strand
CCCCGGCACCGTCGTACCCCCCGGCGCAGCCGGCCCATCAACAGCCGCCGGCGCCCGCCCCGGCGGCCGCGCCCCGGGTGAACCTCTCCAAGATCACGCTGACCAAATCCGCGCCCACGGTCTCGCTCGCGAAGTCCTCCGAGCGGCCGACCGGCACGATGCGCGTCAACCTGAACTGGACGCAGGGCCGCAAGGGCCTGTTCGGCGGCGGGAACGCGGTGGACCTCGACCTGGCCTGCTTCTACGAACTCCGCAACGGCGACCGGGGCGGCGTGCAGGCCCTGGGCAACGCCTTCGGCAGCATCGACCGGCCGCCGTTCATCCAGCTCGACGCCGACGATCGATCCGGCCGCTCGCAGGGCGGCGAGAACCTGCACATCAACCTGGCGCACCTCGACGACTTCGTGAGGATCCTGATCTTCGCCTACATCTACGAGGGCACCCCGAACTGGGCGTCCGCGAACGGCGTCGTCACCCTGTTCCCGCCCGGCGGGCCCGAGGTGGAGGTGCACCTCGACAACCCGGACCGGCGCGCGATCTCCTGCGCCATCGCGCAGCTGCACGTGGTGAACGGCGAGCTCACCGTGACGCGCGAGGTGCAGTACATCCACGGCTCGCAGCGCGCCGTGGCCGAGGCCTACAACTGGGGGCTGAACTTCACGCCGGGGCGGAAATGACGCCCTAAAGTGGCGGACGACGAGGGGGAGGGGAGCCCATGCAGCTCGTGTCGAAGACCAAACGGGTCGTCGAGGCGCACCTGAACAACAGCTCGATCCGCGCGCTGAGCGGCTCGATGATCGCCTACGAGGGCCAGGTCGCCTTCAAGTCCGCCGGCTTCGGCGGTGGCGACGGCGTGGTGGCGGGGCTCAAGCGCCGCGCCACCGGGGAGGGCCTGTCGCTCATGGAGTGCACCGGCACCGGGGTGGTGTACCTGGCCCAGGACGCGGCCACCGTCACCGTCGTGGACCTGAACGGCGAGACGCTGCAGGTCGAATCGCAGCAGCTGCTCGCGCTCACGCCGCAACTGTCGACCAACGTGACCTTCGCGGGCCTGCGCGGCGGGGCGTCCGGGCAGGGCCTGTTCACCACGACGGTGACGGGGCACGGCCAGGTCGCGCTGCTCTCGCTCGGCGGGCCGCTGATCCACCTCGAGGTCTCGCCGCAGTACCCGCTGGTCGTGGACCCCGACGCCTTCGTGTGCGCGCGGGGGCAGCTCTCCCAGTCCTTCGTGACCGACGTGTCCTGGCGGTCCGTCGTGGGCCAGGGCGGCGGCGAGGCCTTCTCCCTGCGCTGGGACGGCTCCGGCGTGGTCTCCATCCAGCCGGCGGAGAGGTAGGCGCGGTGTTCACCAAGGTCAACGGCAAGGTCGTCTCCATCGACCTCGCGCGCTCGGGCCCCGTCATCGCACGGCGCGGCGCGATGCTCTTCTACACCGGCCAGGTCTTCTTCCAGCCGCACCAGATCCCGGGCATGGGCGGCGGCATGGCCGGCCTCGCGGGCATGGCGGGGCGGATGATGCAGGGCGAGCACGAGGCGACGATGGTCGCGCAGGGCCACGGCACGGTGCACTACGGCTTCCGCGGCCTGGAGGTCGAGGTGGTGGAGATGCCGCAGGGCGGCGATCTCCGCGTCGAGGCGTCCCGGCTGCTCGCGTACACGCAGGGCCTGCAGGCCTCGATCGTGTCCACCGCGGCATCGGGCGGAGGTGGCGGCGGCGGGCTCATGGGCGCGCTCCGGTCCGCGGCGAGCGGCGTCGCGACGGGCCAGGGCATGTTCACCACGCAGCTCAGCGGCGTCGGCGCGGCCGTCATCCTCGGGCACGGCGGCTTCCTCACCCTGGAGGTCGGCCCGAACCGTCCGGTCACCGTCGACCCGCAGGCCTTCGCCGCCGCGCTCGGCCCGGTCCAGACGAACCTGCGCTCCACCGTGAGCCTGCGGAACATGGGGCGCACCGGCGGCGAGGCCTTCCAGCTCGACTGCACCGGCCAGGGTGTGGTCTACGTCCAAGCATCGGAGCACCGGTTGTGAGTGAGCTCGACACGGTCTGGAATCCGCACACGCTGCCCGCGGGCGGCGACAACGTCCCGGGCAACCAGTACTCGTACTGCATCGACCTGACCAAGCCCTGGTTCCTGTCCAAGGGCGCGATGATCGCGCACTACGGGCAGATGAGATTCACCTCGCTGCAGCACGGCCTGCAGGGGCAACTGCTGCAGATGGTGGCGCAGCAGTTCTCCGCGCCGCTGTATCTCGGCGACTACGTCGTGGCCGAGGGGCACGGCAAGCTGATCATCGGCGACCGCGGCAACGACATCAACGCCTACGACCTCGAGGACGACGGCAACCTGACGATCCGCGCCGCGAACCTGCTGGCGTTCGAGCCGAACCTCTCGCTGCAGCAGTCGATCGTGCCGGGTTTCGTGACGCTGATCGGCACCGGCCGGTTCCTCGCGTCGTCGAACGGGCAGGTCATGTTCGTCGAGCCGCCCGTGCGGGTGGACCCCGAGGCGCTCGTCGGCTGGGCGGACTGCCCGTCGCCGAGCCACCACTACGACCAGGCGTGGGTGACGAGTTTCGTCGCCGCGGCCGGGCGGGCCCTCGGCGTGAGCTCGGGCGAGGAGCGGCAGTTCGACTTCACCGGATCGGGCACGGTGCTCGTGCAGTCGAGTGAGAAGGTGCTCGACGACCGGCACGTGGTCCGCAACATCACCGGGCAGCTCCCCGGCCTCTCGCCGGGCGGGCTGCGCGAGATCAGCGCGTCGATCCAGCAGCAGCTGGGGCAGCAGCAGTAGCAGCCGGCGCGGCGGGACGACCGGGGTCAGAAGCCGCCGAAGTCGCCCCCGCCGAAGTCCCCGCCGCCGAAGTCCCCGCCGCCGAAGTCCCCGAAGCCGCCGCCGTCGGAGGCGTCGTCGCCGCCGAANTCCCCGGCNNCGGCACCGTCGNCCNCCGGATCGGCGAGGACGNCCNNNCCGACCCCGGCCATGCCCGCGAACATCGAGCTGAACAGCAGGTAGCTGCCCACGCCCCACGCACCCGCGACGAGCGCGGGCTTCCACCACGGCTCGCTGTACCAGCCCGCGGGCACCGGCCGGCCGGCCACGACGCCGCCCGGGTAGTAGTTGGGGGTGCGATCGGACGGCGCCGGCGAGGCCGTGAGCGCGCGACCGTCGACGTCCACCGTCCGGTCCTCGGTGACGGAGCCGGCGGTGCGCTGGCCGTCGAGCTCCGGGATGGGCGGGCCGGGGTCGAGGTCCATCGCGACCCGGGCCGCCCGCGCGTAGTAGAGGCCCTCGAGCGCGGTCTGCTTGGCCAGTCGCGCCTGCGCGGGCGTGTTCGCGCCGCCGACCTGGGCGCCCGCGGCCGTGTACCGCTCGCCCGCGTCGGCGAGGGCCTGGCGGGCCGCGTCGTTCGAGCCGACGAGGTTGTTCACCTGGCCGGCCAGCCGGTCGATGGCGGCGCGGGCGTCGGCCTGCGCGTCGGCGAGCGCGGTGGACCGGTTCCGGTTGCCGCGGATCACGAGCGCCACGACGAGCGCGACGGCGACGACGGCGATGAGGATCAGCACGGGGTCCATGACCCGACGGTACCGAGGACGACGGGCCCGCGGCTGACGAGAAGCTGAGCGATTCGGACTTTTCACCCAGGGCGTAGCGCGGTGCGCCGGGCACGACGAGGGCCCGTCACCGAGTGGTGACGGGCCCTGCGACGGTGGCCGGGCGAACCCGGTTCCACGATGCGGCCGGACCTGCCGGCCGGGCGGGGACTAGTCCGCGCCGATGATGAACTCCTCGAGCTGCTTGCGCGCGACGTCGTCGGCGATCTGCTCGGGCGGCGACTTCATGAGGTACGCCGAGGCGGGGATCACGGGGCCGCCGATGCCGCGGTCCTTGGCGATCTTCGCGGCGCGCACGGCGTCGATGATGATGCCGGCCGAGTTGGGCGAGTCCCAGACCTCGAGCTTGTACTCCAGGTTCAGCGGCACGTCGCCGAAGGCGCGGCCCTCGAGGCGCACGTACGCCCACTTGCGGTCGTCGAGCCACTCCACGTAGTCCGACGGGCCGATGTGCACGTTCTTGTCGTGCACCTTGCCGGCCAGCGGGCCGTTGAGGTTCGACGTGACGGCCTGGGTCTTGGAGACCTTCTTCGACTCGAGGCGGTCGCGCTCGAGCATGTTCTTGAAGTCCATGTTGCCGCCGACGTTGAGCTGGTACGTGCGGTCCAGCGTGACGCCGCGGTCCTCGAACAGCTTCGCCATCACGCGGTGGGTGATGGTGGCGCCGACCTGGCTCTTGATGTCGTCGCCGACGATCGGGACGCCCGCGTCGCGGAACTTCGCGGCCCACTCCGGGTCGGAGGCGATGAAGACGGGCAGCGCGTTGACGAAGGCCACGCCCGCGTCGATCGCGCACTGCGCGTAGAACTTGTCGGCCTCCTCGGAGCCCACGGGCAGGTAGGACACGAGGACGTCGACCTCGTTGTCCTTGAGCGCCTGCACGACGTCGACACCCTCGCCCGGCGCCTCCTCGATGGTCAGGCGGTAGTACTTGCCCAGGCCGTCGAGGGTGTGGCCGCGCTGCACGGTGACGCCGGTGGGCGGCACGTCGGCGATCTTGATGGTGTTGTTCTCGGAGGCGTTGATCGCGTCGGAGAGGTCGAAGCCGACCTTCTTGCCGTCCACGTCGAACGCGGCGACGAACTCGACGTCGCGCACGTGGTACGGGCCGAACTTCACGTGCATCAGGCCCGGAACGGTGGCGTCGTCGGCCACGTCCTTGTAGTAGTGCACGCCCTGCACGAGCGACGAGGCGCAGTTGCCCACGCCGACGATCGCGACGCGCACCTTGGTGGAGTTGTCAGTCACCGTTGTTCCCTTCAGTCGGTGTCGGTCTTCACGTCGGAGCGGGACTCGGCGGCGATCAGCTCATTGAGCCACCGCACCTCGCGCTCCGTCGTTTCCAGTCCCAGCTCGTGCAACTGCCGCGTGTACGTCTCGCTGGTCCCGCCGGCCGCGAGGGCCCTACGGAGTTCCTCGCGCCGCTCCTCGACCTGCCGGCGGCGACCCTCGAGGATGCGCAGCCGGGCCTGGGCGGGAGTGGCCGTGAAGAAGGCGAGATGCACGCCGAACCCGTCGTCCGTGTAGTTCTGCGGCCCCGTGTCGGCGACGAGGGCGGAGAACCGCTCCTTGCCGGCCGGGGTCAGGCCGTAGACACGGCGCGCGCGGCGCTTCGACGGGCCCGGTCCGTCCTCCTCGGCGATGTACCCGGCGTCCTGCGCGCGGCGCAGGGCGGGGTACAGCGATCCGTAGGAGAACGCGCGGAACGGGCCCAGCAGTTCTGTCAGTCGCTTGCGGATCTCGTAGCCGTGCATGGGGGAGTCGTGCAGCAGACCCAGAACCGCGAGTTCGAGCACTGCCGCCTCCTTCCGTGGCGCGGCGCCGAGCCGGGCGGCTGACGCGAGTGGATCTATCTCATCAATCGATCGGCAGTTGTATCGCGCCGATATATAGGACGATACCTCAGCGGTGAACCGAGGGTGAACGACAGGCGGCGGTGCGCTGCGCCGCGAGCGCGCGACCGGGGCGGACGGTCCTGGGCGGTATGCCCTTGTCGCGGCGTCGCCGCGCCCGGACACGTACATTGGATCCGTGCGGACGCAGAGGCAAACGGTGGACTACGCGCTGCAGCGGCGATCGCTGCTCGCGTCGGTCAACGCCGGGCGCACGGCGGTGAAAGCGGTGTGCGATGCCGACCCGTACCTGCTGCGAGCGGCCAAGTTCCACGGCCGTCCCTCCGAGGTGCTCTGCCCGATCTGCCGGAAGGAACAGCTGACCCTGGTGTCCTGGGTGTTCGGCGACTCCCTCGGTCCGGCCTCGGGTTCGGCCCGCACGGATGCGGAGCTCAGCGAGCTGGAATCCACACGGGTGGAGTTCTCCGTGCATGTCGTGGAAGTCTGCAGGTCGTGCAACTGGAATCATCTGGTGCAGTCCTACGTCGCGGGGTTGCCCCCGCGGCCACGGCGCAAGCGTCGCGCGGCACCGGGCTGAACGGCGCCGACGGCGCGAGCCGGGGCCGGCACGGAACGTACGAGACGATGAAGAGACGAGCGGAGAAGCAGCGGTGACGAACCCGGGTGACAAGGACGAGCGGAACGGGGCGGCCGGAGGNCCNCCGCGGCCCGGAGGCCCCACCCCGNCNCGCNCCGCGACGCCGCNGGCGGCGCCCACCACGCAGTTCCCGGTGGTTCCGCNGAGCGGCCAGGGCGCCGCGGNNCNGANGTAGATGGTGTTGAGGTA
>NZ_CBCSDV010000062.1:0-6316 GCF_965138335.1 Tsukamurella ocularis | reverse complement strand
GTGCCGGGGGCGAGCGTCGCGGGGAAGTCGGGGACGTCGGGCCCCGCCCAGCGGCCCGCGGCCTCGTCCCACCACAGGTACTTCTTGCGCTCGCTCCACGGCCGGCCCTGCGGGTCCGCCGACGCGCGGTTGTAGAGCATCCGGCGATCGGCGGGCCACACCCAGCCCCATTCGGACTGGGTGACGCCGCCGCCCCCCTGGGGCACGCGGCGCGCGGCCTGATTGGCACCGTCGGCGTACACGCCCGTGTAGATCCAGCAACCCGCGATGGTCGAACCGTCGGCCTTGAGCTGCGTGTACGAGGTGAGGTTGCGCCCCGCGTCGGGCCCGGAGACGAAGCGGCCGTTGATCTCCGAGAGCACCGCCTCGGGATCGGGGTTGCCGTGCGCGTCCATCGGGTAGTCCCAGGTGAGATCCAGCAGCGGGCGGTCGCGCTCGTCGGTCGAGCCCGCGAGGCGCTCGCGGATCCGGAGGCCGAGCTCGTAGAAGAAGTCCAGTTCGCTCTGCGCCTGACCCGGCGGCTGCACGGCCTGGTGGCGCCACTGCAGCATCCGCTGGGTCTGCGTGAACGAGCCCGCCTTCTCGACGTGCGTGGCGGCGGGCATGAAGAAGACCTCGGTGGCGATGTCCTCGGTGCGCAGCTCGCCGGAGGCGATCTCCGGGCCGTCCTTCCACCACGTCGCCGATTCGATCATGTTGAGGTCGCGCACCACGAGCCACTTGAGCTTCGCCATGCCCATGCGCTGCTGCCGGCCGTTCGCGGAGCCGACGGCGGGGTTCTGACCGAGCACGAAGTACCCGTCGACCTTCCCGTCCAGCATGTCGACGGCGGTCTGGTACGTGCCGGCGGGGCCGTCGAGCTTCGGCAGGTAGTCGTAGGCGAAGTCGTTCTCGGCCGTCGCCGCGTCGCCGTACCAGGCCTTGAGCAGGCTGATCATGTAGGTGTCGGCGTACTGCCAGTAGCCCTTCCCCGTCGCGGGGCGCACCGACGCGAGGTAGTCGGCGAGGCTGTCGTGCTTGCCGACGGACGGCATCGGCAGGTAGCCGGGCAGCAGGTTGAAGAGCGTGGGGATGTCGGTCGAGCCCTGGATGCTGGCGTGCCCGCGCAGCGCCATGATGCCGCTGCCCGGCCGCCCGACGTTCCCGAGGAGCAGCTGCAGGATGGCCGCGGTGCGGATGAACTGCGCGCCCATCGTGTGCTGCGTCCACCCCGTGGCGTAGCCGAAGCACGTGGTGCGCTCGCGCCCCGAGTTGCTCGTGATCGAGTCGGCCAGGTAGGCGAACTCGGCCGGCGAGATGCCGCACATGTCGGCCACCACCTCGGGGGTGTAGCGCGCGTAGTGCCGGCGCAGCACCTGGAACACGGTCCTCGGGTCCTGCAGCGTCTCGTCGCGGCCCTCGGCGTACTGCCACGTCGACTGGTCGTACTTCCCGGTCTCCGGGTCGAAGCCGGAGAACAGCCCGTCGAGGTCCTCGGTGTCCCGGAAGTCCGCGCCCACCATCTCCGCCGCGTTCGTGTACGCCACGACGTAGTCGTGGAAGTAGGCGTCGGTGCCGAGCACGTGGTTGATGAGCCCGCCGAGCAGCACGATGTCGGAGCCCGCGCGGATCGGCACGTGCCGATCCGCCACCGCGGAGGTCCGCGTGAACCGCGGGTCCACGTGGATCACCCGCGCGCCGCGGGCCTTCGCCTCAGCGACCCACTGGAACCCGACGGGGTGCGCCTCGGCCATGTTGCCGCCCATGAGCACGATGCAATCCGCGTTGGCCATGTCCTGCAGGGACTGGGTGGCGCCGCCGCGCCCGAACGAGGCTCCCAGACCGGGAACCGTGGCGGAGTGTCATATCCGGGCCTGGTTCTCGATCTGGATGGCGCCCGCGGCGGTGAACAGCTTCTTGATGAGGTAGTTCTCCTCATTGTCGAGCGTGGCGCCGCCGAGCGAGGCGATGCCCATGGTGCGGCGCAGCGGCCGCCCATGCTCGTCGAAGTCCTGCCAGCCGTGGCGCCGCGCCTCGACGAACCGGTCGGCGATCATGTCGATCGCGGTGTCCCGGTCCAGGTCCTGCCACTCGGTGGCGTACGGGGCGCGGTAGCGGATCTTGGTCTGCCGCAGCGGGTTGTTCACCAGCTGCTCGCTGGAGGAACCCTTGGGGCAGAGCCGCCCGCGCGAGATGGGGGAATCCGGATCGCCCTCGATCTGGATGACCTTCTCGTCCTTGACGTACACCTTCTGGCCGCAGCCGACGGCGCAGAACGGGCAGACGCTCTGCACCACGCGGTCGGCGGTCTTCGTGCGCGGCTCGAGCGCACGGGTGCGCGGGGACTCGACGGCCGGGCCGCGGCCGAGGACGTCCCCGGAGCGGAGCTGCCGCAGCACGGGCCATTCGAGGGGGCTGAACCTCGTCATGATCCTCACCCTAGTCCCGCGGCGTCGGCGTCGCTCCGGAACCCGCCGTCGCCGCCGGCTGTGAGATCGTGAAGACATGATCGAACTCGCGCAGCGCGCGGCGCACGTGCTCCCGCCGGAGGTCTGGGCGTACCTGATGCGCGGCGCGACCACCGGCGAGTCGCCCTGGGAGCGCTGGCGGTTCGCCCCGCGCGTGCTCCGCGACGTCCGCTCCATCGACACCGCGGCGCACGTCCTCGGCGACTGGCGCTCCCCCATCGGCGTCTCCCCGACGGCCTTCCATCGCCTCGTCCACTCCGAGGGCGAGGCGGCGGTGGCCCGCGCCGCCGCCGAGTGCGGCGCCCCGTTCGTGCTCTCCATGCGCGCCACCACCCGGATCGAGGAGGTCGCCGCGGCCGCCGCCGGGCCGTGGTGGCAGCAGGTCTATCTCATGCGCGACCGCGGCATCACCGATGCGCTCGTGCAGCGCGCCGCGGCGGCGGGCGCGACGGCGCTGGTCCTCACCGGCGACACCCCGTACGTGGGTCGCTCCGGCGGCCGCGGGCTGCCGCCGCTGGACGACGACCTCGCCCTGATCAACGTCGCCCAGCACCTGCAGCCCGGCGCCGACGCGTGGGCCGCGATCGAACAGGACGCCGGTGCCGTCCTGGACGACATCGGCCGGCTCGCCGCGCTGACGGGTCTCCCGGTGATCGTCAAGGGCGTGCTGCGCGCCGACGAGGCCCGGCGATGCGTCGACGCCGGCGCGGCCGGCGTGTGGGTGAGCGATCACGGCGGGCGCCAGCTCGGGCGCACCGNCGCGCNGGCGCAGGCGCTGCCCGCCGTCGCGGCGGCCGTCGGTGCCGATGCGGCCGTCCTCATCGACGGCGACGTCCGCGACGGCCTCGACGTGCTGGCGGCGCTCGCGCTCGGCGCGGACGCGGTCTTCGTCGGGCGCCCGATCCTCTGGGGCCTGGCCGTCTCCGGCGGCGACGGAGCCCGGTCGGTACTGACCGGGCTGCTCGACGAGCTCCGGCACGCCATGGGGCTCGCGGGTGCCACCCACCTCGGCGAGCTGTCGCCGGACCTCGTCGTCGCGCGCTGATCCACACCGCCCCTCCCGGACCGGTCCGTATCGTGGTGCGCACACGCCCATCCCAGGAGGACATGCATGCTCACCGGTCGCGCTCTGCTGCTGGACATGGACGGCACACTGGTCGACTCGCACGCCGTCGTCGAACGCTGCTGGAGCCGCTGGGCACGGGAGAAGGGCCTCGATCCGTCCGCGGTGCTGGCCGTCGCGCACGGCCGGCAGGGCCACGCGACGATGGCGGAGCTGCTGCCCGATCGCCCCGTCGAGGTCAATCTCGCGGAGAACCGCGAACTGCTCGCGCAGGAGACCGCCGACACCGAGGGCATCGTGCCCGTCGCGGGCGCGCCCGCCTTCCTCGCCGCGCTCGACGGCGCCCCACACGCCCTGGTCACCTCGGCGGACGTCCCGTTGTCGACGGCGCGCATGGGTGCCGCGGGCCTGCCGCTGCCGACGGTGCGGGTGACGGCGGAGGACGTGCGCGCCAGCAAGCCCGACCCCGAGGGCTTCCTGCGCGGCGCGGAACTGCTCGGCGTCGCCCCCGCGGACTGCATCGTGTTCGAGGACTCCGAGGCGGGGATCGCCGCGGCGAGAGCGGCCGGGATGCGGGTGGTCGGGGTGGGCCCGCAGGCGGCGCGCTTCTCCCCCGACGTCCAGGTCGACGACCTGACGGCGGTGACGGTCACCGTCGACGACGGGGGCATCCACGTGACGGCCTGACCGCACCGTCGACATCCGATGAGACGGTCGGCCGCCCCGGCGACATAGAGGGGGTGTGACGTCCACGATGAGAACCGACGAGTCCGCGGACCGGACCCTCCTCGCCCGCGCCGCGGGCGGCGACGGCTCGGCCTTCGCGGCGATCCACGACCGCCACGTGCGCCCCGTCTACTGGCAGGCGTACACCGTTCTGCGCGACGCCGACGCCGCGCAGGAGGTCGCCCAGGACACCTTCCTCACGCTCTGGCGCCGCATCGATTCCGTGCGGATCGTCGACGAGTCGGTGCTCCCGTGGCTCCTCACCACCGCGCGGTACACCGCGCTCAACGCGGGGAGGCGACTGTCGGCGGTCCGCGACAGATCGACCCCGCTCGACGACGCCGAGCCGCCCGGCGCGGCGCCCTCACCCGAGGACGAGGTGCTCGCCGCGGAGATCCGCGCGGTCATCGCCGCCGCGGTGGACGCCCTCTCGCCCACCGACCAGCGCCTCTACCGCCTGTGCGTGGAGGACGAACAGACCTACGAGCGGGCTGCGGCCGAGGTGGGCGTGACGCACGCCGCCGTACGCAACCGCGTCTCCCGGCTGCGCGGCCGCCTGCGCGCCGACCTGAGCACCCTGAGGGAGCAGTCATGACCACCCGGATCACCCCCGACGACATCCTCACCGACGACCGGCTCGCCGCGATGCGCTCCGCGGTGCTGACCGAGGTGGGCGACGACCTACGGGCGCGCCGGCGTCGCCGCAGGCACCGGACAATGGGCATCGCCGCGGCCGCCGCGATCGCGGTGGTGGCCGTCGGCGGGGGCGTCGTGGTGACCCAGTTCCAGGGCGGTTCGAGCGAATCCGCCTACTCCGCCCCGGCCCCCGCCCGCGAGACGGGCACGCAGTCCCCGTCGTCGCCCCTGGGCGGCCAGGCCGCCGTCGCGCCCGCCCCGAAGGCGGCGCCCACGACGGGACCGGCAGCACCGTCGACCCCGGCGAACGCGCCGACGAACCGCCAGGTGATCACCACCGGCACCGTCGACGTGACGAACGCCGACCCGGCTTCGGCGGCCCGGGAGCTGGCCGCGACCGCGGAGCGGCTCGGCGGCCGCGTCGACGCGCGCACCGAGACGGGCGGCGACGACGCCCGCGCCAGGCTGACGCTGCGGGTGCCGAACGACAAGGTGAACGAGCTGGTGGAGAAGGTCGGCGGGCTCGGCGAGGTCGGCTCCGTGCGGCTGGAGCACGAGGACGTGACGGGCACCGTGGTCGACCTCGAGGCGCGGATCCGCGCCACCCAGGTCTCCGTCGACCGGCTGACGGCGATCCTCGCGAAGGCCGAGACCACCGACCAGGTGATCGCGGCCGAGTCCGCCCTCACGAGCCGTCAGCAGGAGCTCGAATCCCTGCAGTCGCGGCGGGCGTCGATCGGTGACCGGGTCTCCCTCTCGACCGTGACGGTGTCGATCGACAAGCCGACGGTCACCACCGACCGGTCCGGGTTCACGGGCGGCCTGCAGAACGGCTGGGACGCGCTCCTCGGCGCCGGGCGGTGGCTGTTGGTGATCGTCGGGGCGGTGCTGCCGTGGGCCGCGGTGCTGCTGGTGCTGTACGGGCTCTACCGGGTGGTGCGCCGGTTCCGGCCCCGCTCCTGAGCGGCTAGGAGGGGACGACGAGCGCGCGGGCCGTGGCGAACCGGGGCCCGCGCGCACCGTCGACCTCGACGAAGAAGTCGGCCTCGGAGAAGCTCTGCCGACTGCCGGGCTTGACCACCCGGCCGACGGCGAGGAAGGCCTCCCCCTGCGCGGCGCGCAGGAACTGCGTGTCCATCTGCGTGACGAGGCCGCCCGCGCCCGGGTGCATCGCGAGCGCGTAGCCGCAGGCGTTCTCGAGGACGCCCGCGATGAGGGCGGCGTGCAGGCCGCCGACGTTCTGGCACAGGTCGGCGCGGCGCTCGAGGCGGAGCACGACCTCCTCGCGGTCTGCGCTGACCACCTCGATACCCGCCCACCGGTTGAACGGCAGGGAGGCGTTGTACTGGACGAGTTCCTCGAAGGTCACCCCAGCACTATCGCACCCCGGCGATCAGCGTCCGGTCGCGGCGAGCACCGGGGCGGGTGCGGGACGGGGCGCCGG
>NZ_CBCSDV010000061.1:0-7764 GCF_965138335.1 Tsukamurella ocularis | reverse complement strand
GGGTATTTGGGCGTGGATCGACGCCCAAACCGCTCTGTTGGGCGTGTTTTGTTGGGCGTCGCCCAACATGCTCTGACCTGCAACGATGTCGCCANTTGGGCGTGTTGGGCGTTGTTGGGCGTATCNGCCCAATTCTGGGGTGTCACAGCGGGGCGGGAAGGAGGTCTATATATGTACTAGAACAAACATAATCACAAGCATATTAAGAGACCCCCTCCCCCGCTGTGACCCTCAGATTCGACGGATACGCCCAACAACGCCCAACACGCCCAAGTCGGCACATAACCCCAGGTCAGAGGGTGTTGGGCACGCCCAACTATCCGACGCCCAACTGCCCGTTTCAGCCCCGATCCAGCCTCACCGCTGTGTCTACGGTGAAATCCACCGTGAGCGCGCCCCCTGGACATAGAAGTGCCCCGCCCAGGCTGGCTGGACGGGGCACTCGCACGCGCTGCGGACTACGAGGACTTCGCGTTGGGGTTCCACGCCCCGACGTACGTGACCTTGCTGCTGAGCACCGTGAACTCGGGGTCCGCCTCGAACCGTCGCCACACGGCGCGCATGTCCGCCGCGACCAGCTCGGGCGCTCCGTTCATGCGCTTCTTGAGGGTGCTGTGGAAAGCCCCCTTATTGCCGCGCTTAATCACGTAGTCCCGCGCGGATTCCCAGCGATCATTCGAGCGCTGCTCCTTTGTCCCCTCGCGTGCCCTATCCACCTCTGCGAGGCGGGTACCTTCCACGTGCGCCTCCTCGTTGCGTCCCGAAATCATCGCTGCCTCGCAGTACGCCCGCGACCGTCGCACGTACTCGAAGATGTAGCCCGTCACAGCCCAGATTTCCTCAGTCACTTCGAGACCCCCGTGCATCACCGCGAACATGACGGCGAGACGCTTGCGCGCGAGGAACAACTGTGACTCGGGGTCCAGCTCGCCCGTCGCATCGGACTTCATCGTCACCTTGTGCGCCTTCGCCGTGACCTCCACCGACGGGCACCACACGATGCCACGGAAGGTCTTCGGGATCACGACCTGCGGGGGCGCGGGGAACGTACCGTCCGCACGGCGCGGGTCAGCGAGCGCGGGTGCGCCCACGAGCGCGTACGGGTCCGTCACCGCGCCCACGATCATGCGGTTGATTAGACCGAAAACGCGGCTCTTGAGAAGCGGCTCGGACGCACCCGGCTGGATACCTCCGAACAGGCACACGGTGTGAGGTCCGTTTGTGCGCCGCTTCGTGCCGCCGCCGCGCGTCGGGGTGCCCACAGGCTTGCCGCTATACGCGGACATGATCGTGGGGAAGTGCTGTGCGCCGCCTTGCGCCCCCGCCGTCAGCAGCGAAATCATCTCGTCGATCATCAGCATGAGGATCGGGTGCTCACGCATACGCCAGTCCTTCTCGCCGTCCGCCTCGTTCTCGAACTCCTCCATCAGGAGGTCCACCATCACCTGGCCCGAGCCCAGCTCGGTGCTGGCACCGTCCACGTCGGGCACTGTCCAACCGCGATCCGCCCAGTGCACGTCCTGCACGACCGCGCCCCACGGCAGGTAGCGGGGTGTGCTGCTGAGCCCCTTACCCGTGCCTGACTTGCCCACCGAGGCGACGTAGAGCGCCCCGCCGCTCAGTTCGTCCCACAGCAGGTCTGTGGGGATGCTCAGCGCCGTACGCGCGAGCGCCAGGAGGAGGAGCATCACGGGGTGTGCGTTGCGATCCCGCGCAGCGTGGAAGATCGCCCGCGTGCGGTCGCTGTAATCGCAGATCGCCCGCAGCAGCTCGGGCGAGCTGTGGAACCCCTTCGGGTACAGCTCCGTGTCGTCGGGATTGAAGCCCTGGCGGTGCACACGCCCCCACATCGCCACCATGTCGGCGCGCTGCTCGGGAGTGGCGGACTGCCACACCGTCGCGGGGATCGGAGCCCCCTTCGCCACACGAGCCGTGGTGGGCGCGTCGCTGGGGTCCGCGACGGGCACGTAGTCCATCGCGGCGTCCATCGCGGCGTCGGCGGCATCGACGAGCGCCAGGAACTCGCGCTCCTCGTCGGTCAGGTCATCGGGCACCGCATCCACGGCCTCGTCCTCGCTCTCGTCGTCATCGGCGGGCGCGTCGGGCACCGCCCGCAGCGGCACCACGGGTGCCACCGTGTCGTCGCCCTCAGCGGCCCCCGCAGGAACCGCCGTGGGGGCCGACGTAGGCGCGGACCCCAGGATCATGCGGCTCACGTCACCGCCCTCGGAGGGCCGTGCGAAGCCCTGTGTGCGGCACCAGTCCCCGAACGGCTTCCCCGACGCGCTAGAGACCACCTGGGCCTTCGTGTAGCGCCCTGGGCCGCGCCAGACGCTCTCCATCCCCTCGGGCACGCCCGTGGTCCACACCATCAGCGGTCCGCCGTACGTGGCATCCACGTCGGGGCGGAGGCACGACTCGTCGTGCGCCGTGGCGCTCTTGGGGTGAGCGCGCCCGCCAGGTGCCGTCCACACCGCACACCCACAGCTGTCCCGCCGCCCCGTGTCGATCCATCGCAGGTCGCCCAGGAGCGTCTCCCAGTCGGTGTCCTGGCTCCACTGGTCCAGGTCGCTCACCTCGCCCGATGCCTCGCGCTCTGCGCGGATCGCCTCGCGGCGCTCACGCTCCTGCGCACGGCGCATCGACTTATCGAGCAGCTCGTTCTTGATCCCGCGAGGCATGTCCTGTAGCCCGCCTTCGCCCCAGACGTACTCACCCTCAGCGCGGCGGCTCGGGGGCACCAGCACGTAGCGGTCGCGCACCACGAGGTCCACGGCGCGCAGGCCCGCCTCGTGCTTCACCTCGTCCGTGGCGTCCTCGGGCAAGGGTCCGCGCGGGTCGTCAAGCGTGATAGCGGGGAACTCGCGCGGGAGCGGTGTGCTGCCGACCCGCAGCCAGAAGTGCGCGCCGCCCTTGTGAATCCACTCGCCCTTCACTTTCGCGCCTGGGCTCATCACGGTGGGCTCCAAGCCCCAGCGCTCGCGGACGAGAGCGACGCCTTCCGCGTTGTCGGCGTCGAGGACGACCATGCGCTCGGGATCGACGCGCACGGCCAGGTTCGGGTCATCGTCCTTGTGCGCCGCGCGGTAGCGGTCCAGGTAAACCCGCAGGCGGTCGAGGTCGCGGGTTGCCAAGTGGACGCCGCGTGGAGCTTCCAGCTTCGCCCACTGTGGGTTGCCCGCCTTCTGTTGCGCAGCGCGGTAGGCGCGGTCGTCCTCGTTCTGCATCTTCGAGGGGCGGTAGTCAGCTGGCTCCTTGGTCAGGTGGTTGACCAGGAGCACGGACAGCTCCATCGTCTCCACCAGGCGGACGATGGTGTCCCACAGGGGGTCGCGCTCGGGGGTGGTGCCGTTATCGGGGGTGGTGCTATCGTTCATGGTGTTCCTTTTGCAGAGGGGGAACGGGATTTCAAAGCCGCCGTGGTGGGCGGCTTTTCCCGTATCTGGGGTAGGTGAACGCGACTAAGCCGCGCAGGACTCTTCCTGCGCGGCTTCGGTGTTCGTCGAGGGCGCGGCGGGTTGCCCCAGCCGATTGAGGTCGGCGATGCTCACGTAGAGCACCTGCCCGATGCGGGTGGCGGGCAGCCACCCGCGCTTGATCATGTGTCGGATCGCGCGTACGTCGGTGCCCATGAGCGGGGCGGCGACGCGGAGCGGGACACGCTGAGCCACTACGCCATTGATGACGGGCGGCTCGATGGGGGTAACGGTGAGTGCGGTCATGGAGTGCCTCCAAGGTCGGTGGGATCAGACCTGGGGCTCCTGCGCAGCAACCCTGTCCGTGCGGGTGGCGCAGCGATCCAGTGCGCCCCATCCTCGCGGATGGGACTCGCCTTTCGCGTCGGCGGTGGAGCAACGCGACGGACTCGCGCTACAACCATTCTTACCACACGCAACCACACGCGACAATCCCTCGACACACCGCTGTGTCACCTACTCCCCCAGCGCAATTCACGCACTTTTCTCAGACACGAGGGGACCGTCCTAACCCCCGCCCCGACCCCGCCCAATTCCCAGATAGCGCCCGTGACCCCATCCGCCCACGTCGCCGCCCCTGCCCGCCCGAATCTCGGATAGAGGGTGTGGACGATCCAAGGTGTTCGTTAGTACATCTGTACGACACGCTGCGCCACGCCCGAGCGCGTGTGATGGGTCTGAACAGGGATTTTATGGTTGCACACCCGTTCGATCAGGCATACATTGTTACTGACACACAACAACGGCGTGATCACACAGACCGCCCATCAAGACAGGAAACAGACACACCATGAGCCTCCGCCGCTTCGCCACCAAGTCCGAGCTGGAAGAGCAGCTCGGTCCCGACCTCGCTTCGCACATCTGGTCCGCCGCGAGCCCCAGCACCGACGAGTTCGGAAACGAAACCGCCTCCGTGGACCCTGTTTTCGGCGGAACGTTCGTCCCCGCCGAGTCGGGTATGGAGGCGGAAATCAACGTCACCCGCGCCATCGCCCGCCTCGACGCGCTCAAGGCTGAGCTTCGGAAGGTGCGCTGATCGCCATGTACGCCAAGACATTCGGCACCGTCGTGGTCGGGACGGGCCTCGCGCTCGCCCTGACCGCGTGCGGGCCAGCGGACGGGGGACCGTCCACCAGCCCCGCGCCCGCGTTCTCGACCATCCCCGCGAGCACGCCCATGGACACGGGCTACGCGGCCCAGGTCATGCGCGAGTTCCGCTACGCCCACGACCGCTGCGGCAACGCGCCCTCAGCGGGCAACGCCGTGGACCCCGTGCAGTGCAGCCGCGCGAGCGGGATGATAGACACGCTCCCAACCCCGTGCATCAGCGGAAGCCCCGACGTGCCCGCTGACGTGGAGAAATGTGCCGCCGCCCTGCGCGGTTCGGCTCGTCCCTCGGCTGCCCCCGCGACCGCGACCGCCGCCCCCGCGACTGTGCCCACCACACCTGTGCCCCTGCACGACGATCCGACCGCCACGATGACCGTCGCCGACCTGTTTCACGCCCTGGACGAGCGTGGCGTGCTCCCCATCAACGCCACCAAGGTCGTCGCGACGGGCAAGCGGACGATCACGTACTACGCGCAAGCACGCGAAATCTGCGATGACCTACGCGGATCGGCGACCCCCGCCGACTACGAGATGTACTGCGGCTCCCGCGACACCGCGCGCCGCACCCTCCCCGCACGCTGCGTGGTCGAGGCCGAGCGCGCGACCCCCGCTCCCGATGCCTCCGAGGCGTGCGGGCTCGCGCTCGCCTACGTCGAGAAGGTGACGGGAAAGTGAACGCGCGCAAGCAGATTGCCGCCGCCTCCCTGCTCGCCGCCCTGGCCGCGCCCGCGCTCGCGGGGTGCGGGGATGGGGGCGCGCTCGGACCCGACCCCGCCGCAACATCGGCCCAGGCGACTGCCGCCGCGCGCGACCAGATGCGCCGCGCGCACGAGGATTACGTGGCGTGTATGCGCGAGGAGCAGAACAGCCCGCTGCCCTCCTCGGGCGCGCAGGACCGCTGCGAAACACACGTATCCGCGCGGGGCGGATACGTCTTCGACTGCGGGCGCGACTCAGCGTCGTCCACCCCCGATCCTGAGCGGCTGGCGGGGTGCGCCGACGACATGATCGAAGCCGCTGCGAGCGGCACCCCGATCCCCACCGTGACCTCGGCCCCGACCGCCGCGACCGCCACCCCTGCCCCGCAGGCATCGAGCAGCAGCAGCGGGATCGGCTCCGCCCTGGTCGGCTTCGTCCAGCTCGCGCTCGGCGCACTGTGCGTGCTCGGTCTCCCCGCCCTCGTGATCTGGGGCGCTTTCGCAGGTCGTCGCCGCGCCCGCGCGGTGCATCGCCAGGGTGCTGCGTGGCAGCAGCCAGCGCCCGCACCTGCGCCGATGTACGACTCGCGCACGGACTACGACGCCTTCGACACGCCCCACGACACCCCCAACAACCCCTGGGCCTGACGGCCCCGCGACCCACCCCGAGAGGAGACCCGATCACCATGTCCGCCCGCAGCCGCATCAACAAGCGCCTCCGCGAGGAGCGCTACGGCGACGCTCTGTACTGCATCCGCGCGATCACGCAGCGGGACACCGCGACCGTGTGGCTCGCGCCCGTGCGCGGGGGCCGCGCCGACATGAAGCTGGTGGACAAGCTCAGCGACCTGATCCTCGGTTCCATCGGCGGGTATGAGCACGTCTGGGAGCTGCGCCGCGAGGGCCGAAACTTCGTCATCCACGCGGGACGCGTGGAGCGCAAGGCGATGGAGCAGCAGATGGCCCAGGCGCAGCAGGAGTACGAGCAGCAGCTCGCCGAGCGCGAGGTCATCCGCCAGCCGCCCCGTGCGGCCACCATCGCTCGCATCGGTCTCGACGGCCAGCCCGCCGCCCCTGGACTGCACGAGTACGCGATGTTGCCAGAGTGGCTCCGTCGCAGGGCTGCGGTGATCATGGCCGAGTACGACATGGACACCGCCGTGGACCTGTGGCTGCACGCGGGCCTCGGACGGCGCACCCCCACCCCCGAGGGCGTGCTCATCGACGTGCCCACCATCGTCGGGATCAAAGCCGAGCGGGACGGGATCAGCGTGGCGCTGCGCATGATCGACGGCCAGACGCTGCCCATGTGGGAGAAGGCGATGCCTGGTCTGCGCAGCCTCCTGGACGCCCCGCAGCTCACCGTGCGCCAGCTCACCGTGGGGCACGCGGAATTGAGCTGGCACGATGTCGATGCCTTTGCCTCGCAGAGCTTCTCCCGCACCGAGCCCGTCGCATACGACTGGACCTCCAACTCGTCCACGCTCGGGCTCACCTCCGTGGGCGAGCCCGCCGTCATCCCGTGGCACAACAACGCTGGGATGGTCGTCGGAGGTGTCCCAGGCAGCGGCAAGACCGCCAGCATGATGCCCGCGTTCGCGGGCATGGCGGGCCACGTCGAGCTGCGCATCCACGACGGGAAGGCGGGGCACGACCTGTCCGTGTTGGAGCCCATCGCCGTCGTCTTCGACCGCAGCGGCGACCTTGAGCCCGTCCTCGCGGACACCGACGAGCTGGTCTCGCTCATGCGCGCGAGGGTGGATCAGATGCCCGCCCTGTTCGGCGGGGAGAGCAACTTCTGGAACGTCGCCCCCGCCGTCCGCGAGGCGGCGGGCGTGTACCCGATCATCTGCGTGATCGACGAGTGCCAGACGTACCTCGACGATTCCGGCCTGGAAAAGGACGAGAAGGCCGTGGTCTCGCAGATCAGGAAGAACGTGAGGACGCTGATCCAGAAGGGGCGCTCGGCAGGGGTGATCTGCATCCTCACCACGCAGAAGCCCGACGCGAACAGCATCCCGACAGTGATCCGCGACAACGCGGCTCTCCGCCTGGCCTTCAACGTGTCCACGGGCGCGCAGGCGACCACAATCCTGCCCACCATCGGCGACGGCGATCCCACCCCCACGGCGATCACGACGGCGCAGAAAGGTCGCGCGGTGATGGAGGTGGAGGGCAAGGGATTGTCCGCCGTGCAGTCGTTCTACGTCGCCCCCATCGACATCGCGCGGTGGCTGAAAGACGCCAAGCCCGTGCCGAGTCAGGCGGCGCGGTTCGGTCTCGCCACCGCCATGTCACCCGCCGTGGCGGACCCCTCGCCCGCTGACCTGATCAAGCCCTCGACGGTGCGCAAGCCCGTCGAGCCCGAGCCCGCTGCTGCTCCCGCGTCGTCCGCGTCCGCCTGGCGGATTACGTCGGCGGGCGTCGAGCGGGCCGAGCCCGAGCCCACTCCCACCCCTGCACCGTTCATCCCCCCGACC
>NZ_CBCSDV010000060.1:0-8116 GCF_965138335.1 Tsukamurella ocularis | reverse complement strand
GGAGCGGCACAGCGCGCCGCGGGGGCGGGCGGAGCGTGGGAGGTGGGTGCAACGTTCTGAGCGCTCTCGGATTCTGTCCGGGTCGGACAGCATGTCCGACGTGGACAGAATCCGAGAGTCGCGCAGTCGGCACGTCATCCCCACCATCCCACACTGCGACGGTCGCTTCGCATCGCCGCCTCCGCGCGGCGTCAGCGAGCGGCGGGCGCGGTGAGCGGGCGGTCGAGGGCGGTGGCGGTGTAGAGGCCGGTGAGGCAGCGGGTGCCGTCGAGGGAGTCGGTGTAGACGTCAGCCGCGGCGATCATGGTGCGGCCGGGAGGGCCGACGAGGCGGCCGACGGCGACCAGCCGCTCCCCTCTCGCCGGGCGGAGGTTGTGCGAGTTCATCGCGGTGGTCGCCGCGACCCGGCCGGACTCGTGGATCGCGGCGAACGCCGCCCCGACCGCGGCGATGTCGGCCACCATGGCGACGATGCCGCCGTGGCAGTGCACACCGTCGAAGGTGACGTCGGGGACGACCGGCATCGACACGACGGCGCGGTCCGGTGTGGCATCGTCCACCGAGAGCTGGAGCCAGCGGGCGACGGGCATGGAATCGAGGACGCGGGTGAGGACGTGGTCGAGGCTCGCCATGATCGAAACATATCACTGATACGATTGCCGGAGAAGATGCCGAGACAGAGAACCAGAACGCCCGAGGTCGCGGACGGGATCGCCGACGCCGCACTGGAGATCGTCCGCGCCGAGGGCGCGGACGGGCTCACGACGCGGCGTGCCGCGGCGGCCGCGGGCACGAACATCGCCGCGCTGGGCCAGCTCTTCGGGAACCGCGAGGGCCTCGTGAACGCCGTCGCGCTGCGCGGCTTCGCGCTGCTCGTCGAGACCCTGCCGCAGGCGGAGGGCCCGCCCCGCGACGTGCTCGTCGCATGGGCCGACGCCTACCGCCGCTTCGCCGCCGACGAGCCCGCGCTGGTCGACGTGATGTTCGCGCGCCCGCTCACGGGGCCGATCCCGCCCGAGCACCCGGTGCACGAGTGCCGGCGCGTCCTCGTCGAGGCCTTCGGCGACCTCACGGGCAGCGCCGACCGGGCGGACGTCGAGGCGATCGCGCTCGGCTTCGGCGCGCTTCTCGAGGGCCTGGCGACGAAGGACCGGCACGGCCTGCTCGGCCCTACCGCCGACGCGCGGGATCGCGCCTGGCGCCTCGCCGTCGCCGCCTACGCCGAGGGCGCCGCCCGCTGACTCAGCGCAATGCGGTCGGCAACCCGGCGAGCGCGAACAGCTCCGCCGGGTCGAGGAAGGCCGCGACGTGGGTGAGCGCGCCGTCGGTGAAGGTCAGCACGTCGAGCTGGAAGGGCAGCCAGACCGCGCCGCCGGCGGCGGTGTCGCGCAGGTACATCGCGGCGGCGGGCAGGCCGTTGCAGACCGTCGGGATCATGCGCAGATCGCCGGCGACCCGGGCGGGGCACTGCGTCCGCGAGAGCTCGCCGATGGCCTCCGCGCCGCGGTACCAGCCCGGGATCGGCGGCATCTCCCAGGTGGCGTCGGCGGCGAGGATCCGCACCACCCCGTCGATGTCGTGCCGCTCGAAGGCGGCGCAGAACTCGTCCCACACCTGCTTCTCGTGATCGGACAACTCGGCGGCCCTGCGGCCGTCGCGGGCGGCACCGTCGCCGATGGAGGCCCGCGCCCGCTGGAGCGCGCTGTTCGCCGATGCGACCGAGGTCTCGAGCGCCGCCGCGGTCTCGGCCGCGGAGAACTGCAGCACGTCGCGCAGGATCAGCGCGGCCCGCTGCTTGGCCGGCAGCACCTGCAACGCCGCGACCATCGCCAGCCCGATGCCCTCCCGCGCGACCGCCGCCTCCCCCGGATCGCCGAGCGCGGCGTCCGGGAGGGGCTGCAGCCACAGCGCCTCGGTCGACGGCGCGACCGGCTCCAGAGGGTTCGACGGTTCGCCGCCCAGCCCGACGGGCAGCACCCGCCGGGCCGTGGCGGCGGTGAGGCAGACGTTGGTGGCGATGGAGTACATCCACGTGCGCACCGACGACCGGCCCTCGAAGCGGTGGAAGGCCTTCCACGCGCGCAGGTAGGTCTCCTGCACCAGGTCCTCCGCGTCGGACGCGGAGCCCGACATGCGGTAGCAGTGCGCCAGCAGCTCGGCGCGGAGCGGGGCGGTGGCCTGGTCGAAGCCGGTGTCGGTGGCGGTCACGTCAGCCCTGCGCGCCGACGTGCTCGGGGCCGGCTTCGGCCGCCGCCGGATCCATCCACATGATCTCCCAGCCGTGGCCGTCCGGGTCGTCGAAGGCGCGCCCGTACATGAAGCCGTGGTCCTCGGAGCGGCCCTCCGTGCCGCCGGCGGCGACGGCGCGGTTCACGATCTCGTCGACCTCCTCGCGGCTCTCGGCGCTCAGCGCGATGAGGGTCTCCTTGACGCCGGGCGCGGCGGTGGTGGACTCGTGGAAGGTGCCGAAGAAGTCGGTCTTGAGCAGCATCGCGGCGATGTTCTCGCCGAGCTCCACGGCGACCGCGTTCTCGTCGCTGAACTTCTCGTTGATGGTGTAACCCACGGCGGTGAAGAAGTCCCGCGAACGCTGGACGTCGGCGATGGGCAGGTTCACGAAGATCATCGTGTGCATGGCGTCGCTCCTGGGGTCTGCGGCATCCGCTCTCGAACACCGTCACATGGTTAGACGGGCCTC
The DNA here is from genome assembly GCF_965138335.1 of Tsukamurella ocularis. GTDB lineage: Bacteria > Actinomycetota > Actinomycetes > Mycobacteriales > Mycobacteriaceae > Tsukamurella > Tsukamurella ocularis_A. The sequence goes on along the minus strand of NZ_CBCSDV010000060.1, from coordinate 5,418 downwards.
GTCACCGGAACTCATCGGTTCGGCCGAAAGTTTTCTCCGACTCCTCGGAGCTACCCCCGCAGCGCCCCGTCGAGGATGTCCAGGCCCGCGTCGATCTCGGCGTCCGTGGCGGTGAGTGGCGGCGCGATCCGGAAGATCGAGCCCATGCCCGGCAGCTGCACCACGTTCATGTGCAGACCCCGCTCGTAGCAGCGCTCCGTCACGGCGAGCCCGAGCTCGTTCGCCGGCTCCTTGGTCTCCCGGTCGGTCACCAGCTCGATGCCCTGCATGAGCCCGCGGCCGCGCACGTCGCCGATCGCCTCGTGGCGCCGCGCCAGTTCGTCGAGCCCGGCGCGCAGCCGTGCGCCCCGGGCGGCGACCTCGCGGGCGACACCGCCGGCGACGCCGTCGCCGAGCACGTCCAGCACCGTCGTCGCGACGGCGGCCACCATGGGGTCGCTGACGTGCGTGGTGAAGAAGAGGAAGCCCCGCTCGTGGCAGACCCGCTCGATCTCCGCGGAGGTCACGACGGCCGCGATGGGCAGGCCGGCCCCGAGCGTCTTCGAGAGGGTGAGGATGTCGGGCACGATGCCGTCGCGCTCGAAGGCGTACGCGGCGCCGGTGCGCCACAGGCCGGTCTGCGCCTCGTCGACGATGAGCAGCATGCCCCGCTCCTCGCACTTGCGCTTGAGCGCGGCGAGATAGCCGACGGGCACGTCGATGATGCCGCCGGAGCTGAGGATCGGCTCCACCAGGCAGGCCGCGAGGGAGCCCGTGGACTGGGCGTCGATGAGCTCGAAGCCGAAGTCCAGCTCGGACTCCCAGTCGTACTTCCCGTCCGGGGAGACGAACCGCGAGCGGTAGGCGTTCGGCGTGGGCAGCGCGAAGTTGCCGGGCGCGGTGGGACCGTAGCCCTTGTGCCCCGACGAGTAGGTGGCCGCGGCAGCGCCCGCCGTCATGCCGTGCCAGGACTTCGAGAAGCTGACGATCTCGTGCTTGCCGGTGTACAGCTTGGCCATCCGCAGCGCGGCCTCGTTGGACTCGGCGCCCGTCGTCAGCTGCAGCACGTGGCTCAGCGGCTCCGGCAGGGTCGCGGCGAGCCGCTCGGCCAGGGTGACCACCTGGGGCGACAGCATCCCCGAGAACAGGTGGTCGAGCGTCGCGATCTCGCGCTGCACGGTCGCCACGATCGCCGGATGACTGTGTCCCAGAATGGCGCTCATCTGCCCGGACGTGAAGTCCAGCCAGCTGCGCTCCCCCGAGTACACGTACGTGCCCTCGGCGCGGTCGATGGGCAGGGGCGCGAAGGTGCCGCCGTAGCGCACGACGTGCGCGGCGACCGAGTCCGAGAAGCTCACGCCCTCACAGTAGCCGCCCGGCCAGGTACGCCTGCGCCAGTTCGACGGTGCCGTCGGCGAATCCGGGATCCGCCTCCAGCGCATGCCCGTGCGTGCCGAGCCAGCCGAGCAGCTGCAGCCGCCGCAGCAGCACGAAGTCCGGGAGGAGCGCGGCGTGCGAATCGGGGAGGGCCCGACGGTGCCGGTACGCCGCGGTCCACGCCGCCGCCCACTCCGGCAGGCGCGGGTCCGTCTCCACGAACGACGCGGCGGCCGCGAACTCGAAGAGGTGCCAGCCGAAGCCGCAATCGTCGAAGTCGATCACCGTGAACCCCGCGCCGGGCGTGATGAGGTTGGCGGCCCGCAGGTCGCCGTGGATCAGGCCGAACCGGTCGGCGCCGCGCCCGAAGCCCTCGATCCGCTCGGCGACGCGGTCGGCCGCCGGGCCGATCGCCCGACGGTGCGCCTCCCCCACCGCGAGCCCGTCGCGCCAGGAGCCCCAGCGCGGCCGCGGCCCGATCGTCTCCGTGACACCCCAGGTGAACCGCGTGAAATCCGCGGGCCGCCGCCAGGTCTCGGCGTGCCCGTGGAAGACCGCGGCGATCTCGCCGAGCGCCGCGAAGTGCGCGACGTCGAGCGCCTCGTCGGGCACGGGGCCGCCCGGCAGCTCCGCGAACAGCACCGCGCGGCGGCCCGTCGGGCCGTCGGTCAGGACCGCGCTCAGCGGCTCCACCACGGGCACCGTCGTATCGCGGCGCAGGGCGGCGATCCACGCCAGCTCGGAGGCGATCGCGGCGTCGCCGACGTATCCCGGCCGGTGCAGCCGCAGCACCGCCGGCCGCGGCCCGCCGCGCACCCGGAAGGTGGCGTTCTCGCTGACCAACAGGGGTTCGACGGTCGCGCCGGGGAGGGCATCGTCGACGATGCGCTGCGCGAGAAGCAGATCGCTCACTTGACCGCCTTCATCGTCATGCGGGAGTCCACCCGCACGATGGCGGGATCGCCCATGAGGTGCGTGGTGACCCAGCGCTCGTAGGTCGCTAGGTCGGCGACGCGCACCCGGATCAGGTAGTCGGGCAGGCCGAACATGCGCCGCACCTCGATCACCTCGTCGAAGGAGGCGATCCGCGCCTCGAAGGCCTCCACCGATGCGCGATCGTTGGCCCCGAGGTCGGCGTTGATCATGACCTCGAAGCCGCGGCCCAGGGCGGCCGGATCGATGACGGCGGTGTAGCCCGTGATCACGCCGTCGGCCTCCAGGCGCCGGACGCGACGCAGGCACGGCGCGGGCGTGAGTCCCACGCGCTGCGCCAGCTCCTGGTTGGTGAGCCGCCCGTCGCGCACCAACTCATCGATGATTGCTCGATCGAGTGCATCCACGGCGGAAATATTGCCACACGCCCGACCATTAGTGCCATATACGCAAGCACATTGCGCACGATGCGAAATAGAATTGTTCCCCATGGGAGTTCCGTCGAAAGTCGCCGTGGTGCAGCTGGGCCTGTTCGTGCTCGGCATCGGCCTCGGCGTGGTGGTCACGGGCCACGGCCTGCCGTGGTGGATCGCGCCGGTGCTGTCGATGGCGGTGTACGCGGGATCGGTCGAGTTCCTGCTCGCGGGCCTGCTGGCCGCGGCGACGCCGCTCGCCGCGATCGCAGCCACCACGTTCCTGGTGAATTCGCGCCACCTGTTCTACGGGCTCACCTTCCCCCTGGACCGGATCCGCAGCCGCGTCGGGAGGGCCTACGGCGTGTACGCGCTGACCGACGAGGCCTACGCCCTGGTGAGCACGGCACCGTCGGCGACGATGACGGGGACGATGATCCTGCGCACCCAGGTCGGCCTCCACGTGGCGTGGGTCGCCGGCTCGCTGGTCGGCGGGCTCGCCGGCGGCGCGTTCCTGCGCGACGTTCCGGGCGTCGACTTCGTGCTCACGGCGCTGTTCGTGGTGCTCGCGCTGGACGCGCACCCGGACCGCACGACGCTGGCCCTCACGCTCGCCGCGTGCGCGGTCGCGCTGGCGGTGGCGCCGGGCGCGATGCTGCTCGTCGCGATGGGCGGCTTCGCGGGACTGCTGGTGGTGCGGCACCTGGTGGCGCGCCGGAACGCGAAGGAGGCGGCGCATGCCTAGCACCGGATACCTGTTGGCGGGCATCGCGATCGCGGCGGCCGTCACCGTCGCGCTGCGGCTGGCACCCTTCGGGCTGGCCTCGGTACTGCGCGATTCCGCGCTGCTCGCCGACTTCGGCCGGTGGATGCCCGCGGGCGCCGTGGTGGTGCTCGCCGTCTACTGCATGGCGCAGGTCGATTACGCCGCGCCGGCGCACGGGATCCCACAGCTCGCGGGGGTGGCGGCCACGGCGCTCGCGCACCTGTGGCGGCGGAACGCGGTGCTCAGCATCGTCGCGGGCACGGCGGTGTGCGTCGCGCTGAGCTACGCGCTGGGCTGAGCGGCTGGCACCATGAGCTGATGCGCGAGGAGACCATCACCGCGGGCGGCGTGCGCCTGGCGGCGCAGCACCGCCGTGCGCCGGCGCCCACGGGACCGCCGGTGCTGCTGATCCACGGCATGGCGGCCGACCACCGCACGTGGCGGCGCACCGTCCGCGCCCTGCTCGCCGCCGGCCGCGACACCGTGACCTACGACCAGCGCGGCCACGGCCGCAGCGATCACAGCCCGGAGTACCTGCTCGACGAGCTGGCCGAGGACGCCGAACGGGTCGCCCGGCACGCCGGGCTCACGACCTTCGACGTGGTCGGGCACTCCCTCGGTGGTCAGGCCGCGCTGCGGCTCGCGTGGCGGCTGCCCGACGGTGTCCGGCGCCTCGTCCTCGAGGAGATGCCGCCGGTGGCACTCGAACCGGAGCAGGTCGCCGCGTCGATGGACCTGCCGCTCACGCCGCGCCGGGTGTGGCTGGGGATCAAGCAGGTGGTGCAGACGCCGGGCGCGCTGTCGCGCTTCGACGGTTCGATGATGGACTCGGTCTCGCCGCAGTTCCACCCGGATCCGGCGTGGTGGGACCGGCTGGCCGCGACGCCGCAGGAGACGCTGGTGATCTCCGGCGGCCCGCGGGACTTCCTGCGCCCCGAGCATCTGCGCCTCGTCGCCGATGCGCTGCCCCGCGGCGAGTACGTCGAACTGCGCGGCGGGCACACGGTGCACCGCGAGTCCTCCGCCGCCTTCGCCCGGGCGGTGCTGGGCTTCCTCGGATAGCCGCTGGACGGCTACCTGTGCCGTCCGCGCGACTCTCGGATTCTGTCCAGGATGGACACGGTGTCCGGAACGGACGGAATCCGAGAGCCGATACGACGAAGCCCGCCCCACCTCGCGGTGGAGCGGGCTCTGTCCGTGGAGCGGGACCGACCGCTACGGCGTGGGCGGCGCGATCTGGCCGCCGGTGAGGCGGCGCCAGGTGTAGACGATGACCAGGAGGCCGATGGGCAGCGTGATGATCATGCAGAGGCCCATGATCAGCGAGGTCAGGATCCACACGAGCAGCGAGTTGCCGGCGTTGTTCTTCGCGGTCTCGAAGCTGGTGCGCAGCGCGTCGCCGAGGCCGAGGCCGCGGTCGACGGTGGCGACGATCGCGAACATGAGCAGCCACGCGGCCACGAGTCCCGGAATGATGCAGAGCATCGAGCCGATGGTCACGGCGATGGTGACGACCAGCGCGGCGAGCAGCGCGGGACCGGTGTTGCGCGGCTTGAAGAACGAGCCGAGCGTGACCTGCTTGCCATCCGCGAGATCGAGGAGGCCCGAGAGCAGCGCGGTGTGGATCAGGTACTGCACGATGCCGATGATCAGGCCGAACAGCAGCGAGACACCGATGGTCGCGCCGAACGAGACGTCGGCCGTGTAGGTGTTGGTGTCGGGATCGTAGGTGGTGCCGCTCGAGGCCATCGTGCCGCCGAGCAGCAGGCCGTACCCGATGCCGAAGACCACGTAGAAGATCAGGCCGTAGATGAGGCCGGCGACCATGACCGAGCCCGCGTTCTTGCTGAACTTGTTCCAGGCCCAGGAGAAGGCGTCACCGATGTTGAACGGGGGCTGTCCGCCGCCGTACTGCGGGCCGCCGAAGCCGCCACCGGGCGGGGGCGGGGG
>NZ_CBCSDV010000059.1:0-9138 GCF_965138335.1 Tsukamurella ocularis | reverse complement strand
GCTCAGACCCCGGCTCCGAGCCCCACCCCGAGCCCGGCGCCCGCGGCGTCGGCCCAGGGGACGGCCCGGTGACCCGCGCCCAGCGCCCGCCGACGAAGACGAGGCCGTCCGCCCGCTCCGGGGCGCCGCGCGGTGCCGCGGCCCCCAAGCCGGGCCACCAGTCCGCGCGGGCCCGGGTCAAGGGCGGCCGCGCACCCGAGGTCTCCACCGCTTTCACCGGCCGCGTCCGCGTCGGCGGCTGGGTGATCGTCGCGGTCTTCACCGTCATCGCCGTGTGGCTCGGCGTCGTCCAGTTCATCCAGGCCCCGGGCCTGTCCGCGAAGGCCGAGAGCCAGCGCCAGGTCAAGGAGGTGCTGCCGGCGGTCCGCGGTTCGATCACCGACCGCGCCGGGCAGCCGATCGCCTTCACCATGGAGGCCAAGTCGCTGACGCTGCAGCCCGTCGCGGTGCGCAAGCAGATCCAGGAGAAGTACGACAAGGACGTCGAGCTGGTGAAGGAGGGCGGCGACGCCGCGAAGGGCGTGACGCCCGTGGGCGTCGACGACCGGCTGCAGCAGATCGCCAAGAAGATCGTCTCCGTCCTCGGCGATTCCGTGAACGAGCAGAAGCTGCTCGAGCAGATGCGCGGCAACGACACCTTCGTCTACCTGGCCCGCGGCGTCGACCCGGCGAAGGCCTCGGCGATCACGGACGAGTACTCCGAGGTCGGCGCCGAGCGCCAGTCGATCCGCAACTACCCGGGCGGCTCGCTCGCCGCGAACATCGTGGGCACCACCGGCTTCGAGGGCCAGGGCCTCATCGGCCTCGAGTCCTCGCTGGACTCGATCCTCGCCGGTACGGACGGCTCGCGCACGTACGACCGCGGCTCCGACGGCGCCGTCATCCCCGGCAGCACTCGCGACATCCACCCGGCCGCGAACGGGGCCCGCGTGGTGCTCACGCTCGACAACGACGTGCAGTTCTTCGTGCAGCAGGCGGTCGCGCAGGCGAAGGCCAAGTCCGGCGCCAAGAGCGTGCAGGCCGTCGTGCTCGACTCCAAGACCGGCCAGGTGCTGGCGATGGGCGTCGACAACACCTTCAACCCGTCGCACGGCATGAACAACCAGCCGGACTCGGCGCGCACCGGCAACCTCGCGGTGACCACGCCCTTCGAGCCGGGCTCGGTGAACAAGCTGATCACCGCCGTGGCGGCGATCGACGGCGGCAAGACCAAGCCCGACGAGGTGCTGCAGGTCCCCGGCCAGATCCGGATGTCGGGCGTCACCGTCAAGGACGCCTGGGCCCACGGCACCGAGCCGTACACCACCACCGGCGTCTTCGGTAAGTCGTCCAACGTGGGCACCCTGATGCTCGCGCAGCGCGTCGGCGAGGACGCCTTCGCCGATTACGTCGCCCGCTTCGGCCTCGGTCGCTCCACGGGCGTGGGCCTGCCGGGCGAGTCCGGCGGCGCCGTGCCCGCCCGCAACCAGTGGTCGGGCGGCACCTTCGCCAACCTGCCGATCGGCCAGGGCCTGTCGATGACGGTGCTGCAGATGGCCGGCATGTACCAGGCGCTCGCCAACGACGGGGTCCGGATCCCGCCGCGCATCATCAAGGAGGTCGACGGTGCCGCCAACCCCGCGTCCGGCGCGGAGCCGGTGCGCGTGATGAGCTCCGAGACCGCCCGCACCGTGCTCGACATGTTCCGCGCCGCGCTCCAGCGCGACCCGATGGGCTACCAGCAGGGCACCGGCGCGCCGGGCTCGGTCGAGGGCTACCAGATCAGCGGCAAGACCGGCACCGCGCAGCAGGTGGACCCGGTGACCAAGGCGTACTCCAACTCGCTGTACAACATCACCTTCGCGGGCGTCGCGCCCACGAACGATCCGCGCTTCGTCATCGGCCTGATGATGGACGCCCCCACCCGGAGCTCCGACGGCACGGGCGGCCAGTCCGCGGCGCCGCTGTTCCACGACATCGCCTCGTTCCTGCTGCAGAAGTACGGCGTCCCGCTCTCGCCGCCCTCGAAGCCGCTGACGCTGGTGGCCGGTAAGTAGTTAACCGGCGGGTAGGATCTACCGGTGCCCGAATCGACTCTCACACGCCCCGACCATCCCCACGGAGCCACGGCCGCCGAGGTCGTTGCGCAGGTCCCGGGCGTCGTCCTGGCCGACGGTGCCGATGGTCGGGTCCGGCTGACCGGCGCCACCGTCCGCGCCCAGGAGGCGCGCCCCGGCGACCTGTTCTGCGCCGTCCCCGGCACCGCGACGCACGGCGCGCGGTTCGCCGCGGGCGCGATCGAGGCCGGGGCCGTGGCGGTGCTCACCGATGCCGACGGTGCCGCCCTCCTCGCCGAGGAGGGCCAGGACGTCCCCGTGCTGCTCCACGGCGATCCGCGCTCGGTGCTCGGGCCCGTCGCGGCGGTGGTGTACGGCGCACCGTCGAGCCGGATGACGCTCGTCGGCATCACGGGCACCTCCGGCAAGACCACCACCAGCTACCTCGTGGAGGCGGCGCTCGCCGCGGGCGGCAACCCGACGGGTCTGATCGGCACCGTCGGTACGCGCATCGCCGGCGTCGACGTCCCGACCACGCTCACCACGCCCGAGGGCACCGCGCTGCAGGGGCTGTTCGCGTCCATGGTCGAGCGCGGCGTGACCGCCGCCGTCATGGAGGTCAGCTCGCACGCCCTCGCCCAGAACCGGGCGGGCGGCAGCCGGTTCGCCGTCGGCGCGTTCACCAACCTCAGCCAGGATCATCTCGACTACCACCCCACGATGGAGGACTACTTCGCCGCGAAGTCGCTGCTCTTCGTCGGGCCGCAGGCCTGCGAACGCGCGGTGATCTGCGTCGATGACGAGTGGGGCCACCGCATGGCCGAGCTGCGTCGCGCGGCAGGATCGCCGCTGGTCACCGTCGCCACCGCCGGACCCGCCGACTGGACCGCGGGCGAGGTCGCCGCGTACTCCGACGGCACGCAGCGGTTCACCCTGAGCGGGCCGGACGGCCAGACCTTCTCCGCCGTCGTCGGCCTACCCGGTGCCTACAACGTCGCCAACGCCGCGCTGGCGCTGGTCATCGCGCACGAGGCAGGTATCCCGTTGGCCGACGCGGCCCGCGGGATCGGCGCCGTCGCCGTGCCCGGCCGGGTGCAGCGCATCGACCGCGGCCAGGACTTCCTCGCCGTCGTGGACTACGCCCACAAGCCCGCCGCGCTCGACGCGGTGATCGCGACGCTGCGCGGCCAGACCGCGGGGCGCATCGCCGTGGTCGTCGGGGCGGGCGGCGACCGCGACCGCGGGAAGCGGCCGCTCATGGGCGAGGCCGCCGCCGGCGCCGCAGAGCTGGTCATCGTCACCGACGACAACCCCCGCACCGAGGATCCCGCCGCGATCCGGGCCGCCGTGATGGCGGGCGCCCGCGCCGTGACCGGCGGCGGCGAGGTCCGCGAGATCGGCGACCGCCGCGCGGCCATCGCCGAGGCGGTGAACTGGGCTCGCACCGGCGACGTCGTGCTCGTCGCCGGCAAGGGCCACGAGGCGGGCCAGGAGATCCACGGCGTCAAGCATCCCTTCGACGACCGCGACGAGCTCGCGGCCGCGCTGGAATCGCGGGCCGCCGCGGGGGAGGCGCGCGCATGATCGAGCTCACCCTGCGTGAGGTCGCCGCGATCGTCGGCGGCACGCTGCACGACGTGACCGACCCCGAGGCGAAGGTCACCGGCACCGTCGAATTCGATTCCCGCGCGATCGGCCCCGGTGGGCTGTTCCTCGCGTTGCCCGGCGCCCGCGTGGACGGCCACGACTTCGCCGCCACGGCGATCGAGAAGGGCGCGGTCGCCGTGCTCGGCGCCCGCCCCGTGGGCGTGCCCGCGATCGTCGTGCCCGTCTCGGGCGAGACCGACAACCGTGTGATGGCGCTCGAGAACGACACCGACGGCGCCGGGGCAGCGGTGCTGCGGGCCCTCGGCGACCTGGCCGCGCACTGCACGAAGGCCCTCGCCGCGGACGGGCTCACCGTCGTCGGCGTCACCGGCTCGGCCGGCAAGACCTCGACGAAGGACCTCATCGCCGCCGTGCTGCGGCCGCTCGGCGAGACCGTCGCGCCGCCCGGCTCCTTCAACAACGAGATCGGCCACCCGTGGACCGCGCTGCGCGCCACGGCGTCGACGAGGTTCCTGGTGCTGGAGATGTCGGCCCGCGGCGAGGGACACATCGCGGCGCTGGCGAGGGTCGCGCCGCCGCGCATCGGCGTCGAGCTCAACGTGGGCACGGCCCACCTCGGCGAGTTCGGCTCGCGCGAGGCCATCGCCCGCGCCAAGGGTGAGCTGGTCGAGGCGCTGCCCGAGGACGGGATCGCCGTGCTCAACGCCGACGACGCCGCCGTCGCCGCGATGGCCTCCCGGACCGCGGCCCGCGTGGTCTTCTACGGAACCGGTGAGGCGGAGGTCGCCGCGGTCGACGTGCGCATCGACGCGCAGGCCCGGGCCTCGTTCACGCTGCGCGCGCCGGCGGGCGAGGCGCCCGTCGCGCTCAAGGTCCACGGCGAGCACCAGGTGCACAACGCGCTGGCCGCTGCGGCGGTCGGGCTGGAATGCGGCGCGACGGTCCCGCAGATCGCCGAGGCGCTGTCCGGTGCGGGCGCCGCGTCGCCGCGCCGGATGGACGTCTTCACCACCGACGACGGCGTGACCGTGGTCAACGACACCTACAACGCCAACCCCGACGCGATGCGGGCCGCGCTCCGCAGCCTCGTGCTCATGTCCGAGCACGACGAGGCGGGGGAGCGGCTGCCCGGACGCGAGCGCCGCCGCACCTTCGCGGTCCTCGGTGAGATGGGCGAGCTCGGCGAGGAGTCGATCGTCGAACACGACCGACTGGGCCGATTCCTGGTGCGGCTCGACATCACGTCGACCATCTGCGTCGGCACGTCCCGGGCCGTCCACGCCCTGTGGCAGGGCGCCGTGATGGAGGGCTCGTGGGGCAGCGAGGCCGTGCGCGTGGACACCCGCGCAGAGGCCGTGGACCGCCTCCGCGAGGAGCTCCGCCCGGGCGACCTCGTTTTGGTCAAGGCGTCCAAGTCCGAGAAGATGTGGGAGGTCGCCGAGCACCTGGGCACGGCGAGCGCGGTCAACAACGAGAACGGGGAGTCACCGAAGTGATCCAGATCCTGTTCGCGGGCGGCATCTCGCTGGCCGTGGCGATCCTGCTCACACCCGTCCTGATCCGGGTCTTCTCCCGGCAGGGCTTCGGTCAGGAGATCCGCGTCGAGGGGCCGCAGAGCCACCAGAAGAAGCGCGGCACCCCGTCGATGGGCGGCGTCGCGATCATCGTGGCCCTGTGGGCGGGCTACCTCGGCGCGCACCTGCTGGGCTGGAACTCCGGGCCCGGCCCCAGCGCCTCGGGCCTGCTGGTGCTCGGCCTCGCCACCTCGCTCGCGATCGTCGGCTTCCTCGACGACTTCATCAAGGTGCGCAAGCAGCGCAACCTGGGCCTGAACAAGACCGCGAAGACCGTCGGCCAGACGGTCGCGGCCCTGATCTTCGGCGTGCTCGTGCTGCAGTTCCCCAACGCCGACGGGGTGCGCCCGGCCAGCGAGTTCCTCAGCTACACGCGCGACATCAACACGATCTCCATGGGCGCGATCGTCTTCGTGATCTTCTGCTGGTTCGTCGTCTCCGCCTGGTCGAACGCGGTGAACTTCACCGACGGCCTGGACGGCCTCGCCGCCGGCTCCATGGCCATGGTGCTCGGCAGCTACGTGCTCATCAGCTTCTGGCAGTTCCGCTACGCCTGCGAGACCAAGCAGGTCGCCGGCTGCTACGACGTGCGCGACCCGCTCGACCTCGCGCTCATCGCGGTCGCCGCGGGCGGCGCCTGCCTCGGCTTCCTCTGGTGGAACGCCGCCCCCGCGAAGATCTTCATGGGCGACACCGGCTCGCTCATGCTGGGCGGCCTGCTGGCCGGCCTGTCGATCACCACCCGCACCGAGCTGCTCGCCGTCGTGCTGGGCGCGCTGTTCGTGGCCGAGATGGTCTCGGTCGTCATCCAGATCGCCGTCTTCCGCTCGACGGGGCGCCGCGTCTTCCGGATGGCGCCCTTCCATCACCACTTCGAACTCTCCGGGTGGGCCGAAACCACGGTGATCATCCGGTTCTGGCTGCTCACGGCCATCTCCTGCGGGCTCGGCCTGGTCCTGTTCTACGCCGAGTTCCTCGGCTCCGGCGCGGTCGGCTAGATGGCGACGATCCCCGGCCCCGGCGCGCACGTCCTCGTCGCGGGCGGGGGTGTCACCGGCCCGGCCGTCGCCCGGGCGCTGCTCCGGCTGGGGGCCGCGGTCACCGTCGCCGACGGCAAGCCCGCGGCGCGGGAGAAGATCGCCGGCGAGGTGCCCGGCATCGTCGTCGCCGACCTCGACGGCCACGACCCGTCCGGCTACGACCTGGTCGTGGTCGCGCCCGGCTTCCGGCCCACCGCACCCGTCGTGGTCGCCGCCGAGCAGGCGGGCGTCGAGGTGATCGGCGACGTCGAACTGGCCTGGCGGATCGACCGCGCCGGCGCCTTCGGCGCGCCCCGCGAGTGGCTCGTGGTGACCGGCACCAACGGCAAGACCACCACCACCCAGATGCTCGAGTCGATCCTGCTGCACGCCGGCGTCCGCGCCGTCGCGTGCGGCAACATCGGCCGCCCCGTCATCGACGCGATCGGCGACGTCGCCGACCCCCGCGTGCTCGCCGTCGAGCTGTCCTCCTTCCAGCTGCACTGGGCGCCGTCGGTGCGCCCGCGGGCGGGCGTCGTGCTCAACGTCGCCGAGGACCACCTCGACTGGCACGGCTCCATGGCCGCGTACACCGCCGACAAGGCGCGCGCCCTGGCCGGCGAGCTCGCTGTCATCGGCCTCGACGACCCGGTGGCCTCGGGGCTGCGCGGGGAGGTCACCGTCGGCTTCACCACGGGCGAGCCCGGGCCGGGCGACTACGGGGTGCGCGGCGGGATCCTGGTCGACGGTGCCGGTGCCCCGGTCCTGCGCGCGGACCGGGTGTCGCCGCCCGGGCCCGCCGGGATCGCGGACGCGCTGGCCGCGACCGCGCTCGCGCAGGCCGTGGGCGTCACCGCCGCGCAGGCGGGGGAGGCGCTCGCCGCGTTCCGGGTGGGCGCGCACCGCGCCGAGCCCGTCGCGCAGGTGCGCGGGATCACGTACATCGACGATTCCAAGGCCACCAACCCGCACGCCGCGCTCAATTCGATCGAGGCCCACGAGCGCGTGGTCTGGGTCGCCGGTGGCCAGCTCAAGGGCGCCGATGTCGCGCCGCTGGTGCAGCGCGTCGCGCCGCGACTCGTGGGCGCGGTGCTGCTCGGACTGGATCGCGACGAAATCGCGGGTTCACTCGCGCGACACGCGCCCGATGTCCCCGTGGTTCGGGTGTTCGCGGGCGAACATAGTCCTGTGTCTCCTGTGACTAATGATGCGAATCGTTCTGTAGGGACGACTGGGGCTAGCGATGTGCGAGTGTCCGGCGATGCGGATGCGGTGATGGCCGCCGTCGTCGCCGAGGCCTCCCGGATCGCCGAAGCCGCGGCCCACGACGGTGCCGCCCCCGTCGTGCTGCTCGCGCCGGCCGCGGCTTCGCTCGACATGTTCACCTCGTACGGGCACCGCGGCGACGCCTTCGCCGCCTCCGCCCGCGCGCTCGGAGACGCCTCGTGAGCCGCGCCGGCGAGGCCGCCGCAGGTTCCGATTCCGATCTCACGCCCGGCGGCGTCAACGCCCCGGAGAGCACCGAGTTCGACGCGCAGCCCCAGGAGACGGCCGCGTCGGCCGAGGTCGACGGCGCGCCGGGCTCCCGCGGCGCGGCCGCCGCGTCGGCTGCTCGCACCGGCGCCGACGTCGCCCGCACCGGCGCGTCGCTGCTGCGCGGCGCCGCCGTCGGTCTCGCGACGGCCCTGCGCCGCCCGCTCGCGTCCTTCCATCTGGTGCTGGGCCTCACCGCCGTGCTCACCGTGATGGGCCTGATCATGGTGCTCTCGGCGTCGTCGGTCGAGGACATCAGCGCCACCGGCTCGCCCTGGGGCAAGTTCACCAGCCAGCTGATCTACGTCAGTCTGGGCGTGGTCGCGTTCATCCTCGCCCTGTACTTGCGCCCCGCGCTGTTGCGCCGGGTGGCGCTCGGCGGCGTACTCGTCTCCATCGCGCTGCTCGCGGCCGTGCTCGTGCCCGGCATCGGCACCATGGTCGGCGGCGCGCGCCGCTGGATCGACGTGGGCGGCTTCACGCTGCAGCCCTCCGAGATCGCCAAGGTCGCGCTCATCGTGTGGGGTGCACACCTGCTCGCCGACCGCGGCCGCAAGGGCAACATCAAGGAACTCCTGCTACCGCTCGGCCCGGTGGTGGTGCTCATGGCCGCGCTCGTTGTCGCCGAGCCCAACCAGTCGACGGCCATGATCATCGTCGCCGTCGGCGCGATGCTGCTGTACTACGCGGGCCTGTCCTCGAAGCTCATCGCCTCGCTGCTGGTCGTCTTCGCCCTGCTCGGCATCTTCTTCGCGCTCGCCGAGGGCTACCGCTCGGCGCGCGTGCAGGCCTGGCTCGGCCGCACCGACGACGCGCTCGGCGCCAACTACCAGTCGAACCAGGCGCGCTACTCGCTCGCCGACGGCGGCCTGTTCGGCGTGGGCCTAGGCAACTCGACGGCCAAGTGGAGCTATCTCCCGAATGCGCACAACGACTTCATCTTCGCCATCATCGGCGAGGAGCTCGGCTACCTCGGCGCGGGCGTCGTCATCCTGATGTTCGGCGTCCTCACCTGGGTCGGCATGCGGATCGCGCGCCGGGTCGCCGACCCGTTCCTGCGCCTCATGGCCGCCTCGATCACCACGCTCGTCGCGTTGCAGGCGATCATCAACATGGGCTACGTCGTGGGTCTGCTGCCCGTGACCGGCATCCAGCTGCCGCTGCTCTCCGCGGGCGGCAACTCGGTGATCCTCGTGCTGTTCATGATGGGGCTGCTGGCGAACGCGGCCCGGCACGAGCCCGAGGCGATCGCCGCCCTGGCCGGGGGCCGCGAGGGCCGCACCGGCCGCCTGCTGCGCCTGCCCAAGCCGCTGCCCTACATCCCGCCGCGCCCCGAGCGCCCCGCCGGCCGCGGNCCNGCCCCGCGCC
>NZ_CBCSDV010000058.1:0-9829 GCF_965138335.1 Tsukamurella ocularis | reverse complement strand
CGTCCCGCCCGCCCCGACGCGGTCCTTCGAGGTGTCCTCGCCGGACCTCTCGGCGCTGCGCGCGTGGGAGCGACACAACGCCTCGAACCTGATCGAGCTGTCGTGCCGCATCGCCGACGGGGACCGGTTCCGGGGCCGCGAGGAGAACGTCCAGCTGGCGTCGGTCCGCCTCGCGCACGTGTGGAGCACGCCCCACCATGTGCGGCGCGACCGGTCCCTGGTGGCGGCGCGCCCCGTCGACGCGGTCGCCGTGTACCTGGCGCGCCGGGGCGAGGCCCTCGTCGAGCACGACGACCTGCGGGCGGTGATGCGCCCGGGCCAGATGCTCGTGTGCGACGCGGACCGCCCGTTCCGGCGGGCCTTCGACCACGGCCTCGACGAGCTCGCGGTGACGGTGCCGCGCGCGGCCTGGACGGAGCTGACCGGACGGGCGACGGTGGCGACCACGATCATCGATATCGCCGGTGACCAGTACAGCAGGGCGCTGGCGCGGCAGGTCGGCCGCGCGCTGGTGCCCGTACCACCGCTCCCCGCCGACGAGCGGGGCCTCCTGGAGACCCTCGCGGTCGTGTCGACCCGCGGCGCCGTCGCGTCCGCCCTGGCCCACCGGGCGGCGGCGCGGGCGTTCATCGACGACCACCTCGACGATCCCGGACTGGCGGCCCAGGACATCGCGGCGGCCGTCGGGATCTCGGAACGCCAGCTGTCCCGCGTCTTCGCGGACGACGGGACGACGGTTCCCCGCCACGTCCTCTCCCGCCGGCTCGACCTGGCACACAGCCTGCTCTCCCGCGCCGGACCGGGTCTGCGCACCGCCGATGTCGCCGCCCGCTGCGGATTCTCGTCCCTCCCGTACTTCACGACCGCGTTCAAGCGTCGGTTCGGGCGGTCCGCCGGCGAGGTGCGCCGCGCCGCGATCTGAACGGGCTCGCCCGGCGCACCGGGTTCGGGGGACAATGGCGGAATGCGCCTCGAACCCCAGATCCTCACGCAGCTCTCCGGCGTGCTCGACCTGCGCGACGGGAAGTTCTTCGGCAGCTGCTTCGGGCACCGGGTGCCCGAGGACCTGCTGGCCGCCGTGACGGTGCACGGCGCCGCGACCAACCGCGCCACCGCCGGCTTCGCGTCGCCCTCGCGGGCGCAGGCCGCCATGCCCGTCGAGCTCGAGCACTGGGACTCCGTGCCGCCGCAGGAGGGCGAGTGGGACACCGTGCTGCGCACCCAGCTGTGCGTCGACACCTCCGGCTCGGTCGAATGGTTCTCGCCCACCGCCGACGGCCCCGGCGAGGTACTGGAGTTCCCGATGGCCCGCGGCTATTACGAGGTCGAGGCCGCCGCGCGGCACGCCGGCGAGGGCGACGACCACTGGCGCCTGCGGTTCTGGTCGTCGCCGGAGTACGGCCCCGATCTGGCCGAGATCCGCGAGATCGCCCTCCTCGCGCGCTGACCGCCGCTAGCGTGGGGCGAAGAGGATCGGGGGATCCTCGTCGCTGTCCGGGGGGATCCATGAGCACTTCCGTGTTGCGGGCCGTGCAGGCCTTCCGCGCCGGCGTCGCGGCGCTGGGGATCGGGATCGGCGAGTTCGAGGCGGCACCACCCGACCCCGCGCTCGCGCGGCGCGCCTTCGAGGCCGCGACCGCCGCCGATCCGGGGCTGGCCGACGCCTGGCTGGGCCGCGCCGCCGCCGGGGAGAACACCGCCGAGGTACTCGCGGCGCTGCACCGCCACGCCCACGCGATCGGCGCCGCCGCGCGCCGGCTCGGCCTGGCTCCCGGCGCGCTGAGCAGTACCTTCGCCACCGGGCTGTACGTCGACCATCCGCTGCGCGACGCCGCCACCGCGCACGCCGCCTACGCCGCGCGGCTGCTGGCCGACGGCGCGCCCGAGGAGGCCGAGCGCGTCCTCGCCGCCGCCCCGGCGCACCCGGTCGTCCACTACCAGCGCGCCGTCACGGCCGCCCGGACCCGACGGTGGCCCGACGTCCTGACCGCGCTCGCCGGGCACGCCGACTGGGACGATCCCGTGCTCGCCGCNGCGGCNGCCGAACTGGAGCGGCAGGTGGGACTGCGCGAGGTGAAGGAGCAGGTCGCGCGCCTGCGAACGACGATGCAACTGGCCCGGGTGCGCGCCGACCGCGGGCTGTCGAGCGGGAGTCGCTCGCTGCACCTCGCCTTCACCGGGCCGCCCGGCACGGGCAAGACGACGGTGGCGCGGATCGTCGCGCGGATGTACCGCGGGCTGGGGCTGCTGGCGACCGACACGGTGGTCGAGTGCTCCCGGCGCGATCTCGTCGGGCAGTACCTCGGCGCCACCGCGCAGAGGACCTCCGCCGTGATCGACTCCGCGCTCGACGGCGTGCTGTTCATCGACGAGGCCTACACCCTGGTGCAGGAGGGCCTCTCGGGCGGCGACGCCTTCGGGCAGGAGGCGATCGACACGTTGCTCGCGCGGATGGAGAACGACCGCGACCGGCTGGTGGTGATCGTCGCCGGCTACGACGCCGAGATCGACCGCTTCCTCGGCTCGAACGAGGGCCTGGCCTCGCGGTTCGCGCGGCGCATCCGATTCCCCGGCTACACGCCCGGTGAGCTCGCCGAGATCGGGGCCGCGCTGGCCCGCTCGCGCGACGCCCTGCTCACCGGCGAGGCGGCCGCGGTGCTGGAGACCTGCTGCGCCGGCGTCGCCGATCGGCTGGACCGCCTGGGCAACGGCCGCTTCGTGCGCAACGTGATCGAGGCCGCCGAGGAGGAGCGGGAGCTGCGGCTCGCCGATTCGGGCCTGGATCTGGCCGGCGTCGACGAGGCCGTGCTCATGCGGATCGAGGCCGCCGACATGGCGCGGGCGCTGGACGGGGTGCTCGGCGCCGCGGTCTGATCCGCCCGGGCTAGCGGGATCCGGCGACGTTGGCGGCGTAGGCGTCGCTGTTCGACGGCCCGGTGCCGGTCATCATCACCTCGTCGGCGAGCCGGTCGGCGGCCGCGTAGTCGATCCCCGTCTCGCGCTGGCTGTGGACCAGGAAGATCTCCCCGCGGAGCGAGGGCTCCTCGTCCGCGTAGACCATGCACTCGACCACGATCAGATCGGTCTCGGCCTTGACGATGTGCGAGGTGAGCCGCACGCCGAGGCTCAGGACGTCGCCCACGTGCAGCGGACGCAGGTACGTGAAGGACTGGCCGGCGTGCAGGATCGCGGCGAGGTTGCAGCCGGGGATGGCCCTGCCGACCACCGCGGACGCGGCCTGCAGCATGGGGGCGCCGAGCATGGTCGCCGGGACGGCCACGTCGTCCGGCAGGCGGCGACTGACCGCGTAGGGGACGTCCCAGCTGCGGGTCGCGCGGGCGAACGACCGCACCGTCTCCGCGCCGATCTCGTATGCATCGGGGAACCACAGTTCCCATTCGTCGGCGACGGCCACGGTCACTCCTCGAGGGCTCTGCCCTCGTTTCAGCAGTGGAGGGACGCACAAGAATAACCACAGGTCGAGTGGGATCCCAAACGCAGGACACCCCTGTGACAACGAGGCGTGTCACACGGCCCGCGCCTCGGTGACACGGCGGCCGATCCGCACTAGCGTCGAGGGCATGTGGAGGACCAACTCACTGCGCGTCGCCGTCGTCGGCGCCGGCATCGGCGGGCTGGCGGTGGCGTCGGGGCTGCAGCGCGCCGGCGCCGAGGTGATCGTCCTCGAACAGGCGGCCCGCTTCCTCCCCCGCGGCTCCGGTCTCACGCTGCTGTCCAACGGTTTCGCGGCGCTCCGCTCGCTCGGCCTTGAGGAGCGGGTGCGGGAGGTCGTGGCCGACGGTCCGCCGTCCATCCCGTACGGCACGCGCAGCGCGGACGGCACCCGGCTCTCCGTCTTCTCCCCCGCCACCCTCGCCGAACTGCGCGCGGTGGACCGCACCGACCTGCACCGCGCCCTGCTCCGGGACCTCGCCCCGGACACCGTCCGCCCCGGCATCCGGGTGGAGGGGCTCAGCCGCGAGACGTTGGACCTCGGCCCGAGCGGGCTGCTCGAGGACTGGCACGTCCTGGTGGGCGCCGACGGCATCCGGAGCCGGGTGCGCGGCAGCCACGCCGGCGATCCCGGCGCCGCGTACTGCGGCTACGGGGCGTGGCGCGGCATCACCGAGACCCCCGTCGCGCTGCCCGACAGCGGCGAGAGCTTCGGCCGGGGCGAGCGGTTCGGGTACGTCCCGCTGCGGGACGGCCGGGTCTACTGGTTCGCGGTGCGTCCCGCGGCCGACGACGACCTCCCCGAGCCCGGGGAGCTCGAGGAGCGGTACGGCGCCTGGCACGACCCGATCCCGGAGCTGCTGGCGGCGACCGCCCCGGAGCGGATCGGCTACCAGCCGATCGAGCGGCTCGCGCACCCGCTGCGCACCTACTCGCGCGGCCCGGCGACGCTGGTCGGCGATGCCGCGCACGCCATGCCGCCCACGCTCGGGCAGGGCGCCAACCTGGCACTGGAGGACGCCGCGGTGCTGGTCTCGCTGCTCCGGCCGATCGCGCGGGACCCCGACCCGCGGGACATCCCCACCAAGCTGGCCGCCTACGACAAGGCCCGCCGGCCCCGCACGCAGTCCATCGCGCGGCAGGCCCACCTGATCGGCGCGGCGTTGCAGTGGCCGACGCCGGTGTTCGCCCGCGGGCGCGACCTGATGCTGCGCGGTGCGCCGAACGCACTGATGGACAGGGTCTTCCGCAGCGCGCAGCGCTGGTCGCCGCCCGACTGACTCACATCCGGGCACTCAGCCCGCCCGCCACGTCGATCGTTTCTGGGCCGAGCGATGTCGCTGCCAACAGCGCCACCTGCGCGCAGACGTCGATCGGCGCTCAGCACATCACACGACGCGGGCGTCTCTACGACTTCATCAGCGGAGAAGCCCGACCAACGTTCATGTCGGCGACCGCGTCGCGGAGCCGGGTGATCACGGCCTCGAAATGCGCTGTCGCGCCGTCCTGCTCCAGCGCCCCGAAGAACGCGGGCAACTCCGCGAACTCCTCCGGTAAGTCGTCCGGGATCGCCCCCATCCGCGACCGGAACCGCTCACCGATCACGAAGCCGTCGAGTGCAGAGGTGATCATCGTGAACGCCTGCCGCTGCTGCCACCCCTCAAGGCCCGCCTCTTCGAGGATCGCGAGGAGCTGCGTGGTGGTCCTTCCGATCGCCACCGATCGCGTACTGGCCTGCAGGACCAAGTCGTACGCCCGGGGATGCTCGACGAACTGCTGTCGGATCCCGCGCAGGTGCTCGGTCAACCGCTCCCCCCAGGACACCTCCACTGAGATCCCGATCGCGGGAGCGAGGACGATCTCGACGACGCCGTCGATCAGATCCTGCTTGTTCGCGATGTGGTTGTAGATGCTCTGCGCTTCGACGTCCAGCGTCGCCGCGAGCCGTCGCATGCTCAATCGCTCGATGCCCTCCGCGTCGACCAGCGCGAGAGCCGCCTCGAGGACGGCGCCCCGGGTAAGGCCTGCTTTCACGCCCGCTGTTCGCGCGGCCTGGACGTTCACCATGATCCGAGTCTAGAATACTGACACTGTCAGTTTCACTCGTCGTCAGGATGACCGCAATGCCTCACATCGCAACTCCGAACTCCGGTCGCAAACGCTCGTGGGCGCGAGCGCTCGGCGATGCGGCGGTTTCCCGCGCTCTGCGGCTCCCCAAGGCCACGTCGTCGTATCGAGTCGACGAGGGGCTTCGAGTCCCCATGCGCGACGGCATCGACCTCATCGCCGACCGCTACGTGCCCACCGGGCAGGCCCTCGGCACCGTGCTCGTGCGTTCCCCGTACGGGCGGCGCCCTCCCTACTCGAATCTGTACGCGCACGTGTTCGCCGAGCGCGGCTACCAGGTCGTGATGCAGAGCTGCCGGGGGACCTTCGGTTCCGGTGGGGTCGCGCCCGAGATCAGCGCGGAGCCGAACGACGCTCAGGACACCGTCGCCTGGCTGCGGGAACAGCCGTGGTTCACAGGAACCTTCGCCACCGTCGGCATGTCCTACCTCGGGTGGACGCAGTGGGCTCTCCTCGCGGATGCTCCCGAGGAGCTGGTCGCCTCGATCATCATCGTGGGCCCGAACGATGCCGGGCGCCTCTTCCGCTCCACCGGGGCACTCGCACTGCAATCCGCGGTGTTCTGGGCGAACGCCGTCAGCACTCAGGAGCAGCACGGCTGGTTCACGAGCCTGGTGATCGGAGCGCTCACCGGCAAACGACGCACCACCGCGGCGATCGACGGCGTACCCCTGATCGACACCGCGGAGAAGGTCTTCGGCAAGGCCGCGCCGTACTTCCGCGAGTGGGCTGAGCACGAGGACATCACCGACGCCTACTGGGCCACCAATCGTGTCCCGGTCAGCGAGTCGAACGTGCCGACCCTCCTGACCGGCGGCTGGCAGGACGCATTCCTTGAGCAGACGATCGATCAGTACCGGGAGCTCAAGACCCTGGGCGCCGACGTGGCCTTGACCGTCGGACCATGGACGCACGTCGAAACGATGATCAACGCCGGCGACATCGTCACGCGAGAAGCCCTCGACTGGCTCGATACCCACCTCGCGCGCCGCAACCAGACCGGGGGCCGAGCGGCCGCGCGCATCTTCGTGACGGGCACGGACGAATGGCGCGATCTCACCTCCTGGCCCCCTGCAACCTCGGATCAGCACTGGCATCTGCGATCCGGTGGCCGGCTCACCCGCGACGAGCCCTCCTCTCCCGAGCCCTCGTCGACCTTCCGATACGACCCGCACGACCCGACGCCCTCTATCGGCGGCCGCACCCTCGACGCCCAGGCCGGCCGCCGCGACAATCGGAGTCGTGAGGAGCGCGACGACGTCCTCACCTTCACCAGCGCCCCGCTCACCGGCGCTCTCGAAGTAGCCGGCATCCCGACGATCGAGCTGCAACACCAGTCCGACAATCCTTTCTCCGACATCTCGGTGCGCATCTGCGAGGTCGACGCCCAGGGCGTCAGCACCGCCATCGCCGATGCCTACCTGCGCCTCCGCGAGAGCCACAGCGTCATCACCCTCAACGCAGACCCGCTGCATCACGTCTTCTCCGCCGGCTCCCGCATCCGGGTGCAGCTCGCCGGCGGCGCCTACCCGCAGTACGACCGGAACCTAGGCACCGGCGACCCTGTGGCCACCGGGACCTCGATGCGCAGCAGTGACCACCGCATCCCGCACGGCCCCGTCACCCCCGCGCGGATCACGCTCCCCGTCGTCGGCTGACGACGCTCCCGCCTCCCTCCGCAGGGACGACTCATCCCCGTAAGAACTTCACACCCCTCACGTACGTACTGGAGACAACAGCAATGACCGACCTCACGGGCAAGACCGCACTCGTCACCGGCGCTTCGAGCGGAATCGGCACCGGCATCGCCCGGGCACTCGCATCCGCCGGAGTCAACGTCGGTCTCGCCGCTCGCCGCGCCGATCGCCTCGAGTCCCTCAAGGCCGAACTGGACCAGACCGGCGCGACCGCACTCGTCCTGCCCACCGACGTCACCGACGTCACGTCGGTGCGAGACTCCGCCCACCGGCTCCAGGCGCAGTTCGGCCGCATCGACATCCTCATCAATAACGCCGGAATCATGCCCATCTCACCCCTCGACGCCTTCAAGACCGACGAATGGGACCAGATGGTCGACGTCAACCTCAAGGGCGTCCTGAACGGCGTCGCCGCCGTCCTCCCCACGATGATCGAACAGCGATCCGGCCACATCGTCAACGTCTCGTCGATCGCCGGGCGGCGCATCTTCGGCGCAGGGTTCGCCGTCTATTCCGCCACCAAGTACGCGGTGAGCGCCTTCTCCGAAGGTCTGCGTCAGGAAGTCGGGGCCGCCCACAACGTCCGGGTCACCACCCTCGAGCCCGGCGCCGCCGACACCGAGCTCCTCGGGACGACGTCCGACCCCGCACTGCAAGACGCCGTGCGTGCGAGCGCCGCCGAACAGCAACTGATCACGCCCGCGGACCTGGCAGAAACAGTGCTCTTCGCCCTGCGCGCTCCCGCGCACGTGAACGTGGCCGACCTGTTCGTCCTGCCCACCAGTCAGGTCTGACCACGGCGGCGCAGAGGAGCCTCGCGGACTGTGACCGTCGTCGTTCCCTTCTCCGCGTCAGCGCTGGTCGCCGCCGGACTGACTCACATCCGGGCACTCAGCCCGCCCGCCACGTCGATCGACGTCCCGGTCGTGTACGCCGAGCGCGGGGACAGCAGGAACGCGACGGTGTCGGCGACCTCGCTCGCCACGCCCATGCGGCGCAGGGGTACGCCGCGACGAGCAGCTTCGGCCTCTCGCCAGGTCGGGTAGTCCGCGCCGCTCCCCGACGCCCGGTGCCGCTCGCGTTGTCGCTCGGTGTCGATGACGCCCACGTTCACACAGACCACGCGGATCCCGTCGGACGCGAGTCGGTCGGACAGGGACACCGCATACGAGGCCAGCGCGGCGCGAGCGGCACAGACGGGAGCCATCCCGGAATCCGGAGTATGCGCACTCACGGCGTTGATCAGCACGATCGCGGCGTGCTCGGACTGTTGGAGATCTTGGTGCGCGGCTTCGACCAGGTTCACGGCATGGGCGACCTTGACGTCGAACTGGTTTCGCCACATCTCGATCGGTGCGTCCGCGGCGGCTCGGCCGCCGCGTCCCGCGTTGGCGACGACACCGTCGATGCGACCGAACCGCTCCCGGCACCGGCGGACCACGGCGGCTACTGCGGCGTCGTCGCCCGCGTCGGCCCGCACGAACAGGCGGCGGCCGTCGTCCAGCTCCGAGCCGGTACGCGAGAACCCGCAGACCCGTGCACCTTCCGCGATGAGTGCGTCGGCGATGGCAGCGCCGATCCCGGCGGACGCGCCGGACACCACGTACACCCGTCCATCCAGGTGCAGGTCCACGGTTCACCGCCCTTCTCGCCCGTCTCCACAGTACGACTCACCTCCGGACTCAGGGGCCGGTGGAACTCCGGGTACCGCGCCGCTAGAGCAACGGGAGGGCGTCGATCAGCCCGCCGAGAAGGCCTCCACCGCCGGAGGACTCGCCCGAGTCGCCCGTACCCGTCGAGGTGGACGCGCTCGGGACAGAAGCCGAGACACCTGAGTCCGTGGTGCCGCCCGTGCCGGTGGTCGCGGAGCCGCCGCTCGAACCCGACTCCGCACCGCCCGAACCGGTGGTCGCGGATCCACCCGCGCCCTTCGACGTCACGCCGCCGGCCGCCCCGCTACCGCCCTCGACGCGGGCGCCGGTGGATCCGGTGCCCGTCAGCGCGGCGGACGTCTCACGATCCGATCCCGGCGTCGATGCGCCCTCTTCGGCGTCCGTGCCCGCCGCCTGCACCGGGGCATCCGCGCCCGCATCGGGAGCGACTGCGCCCGTGGAGGTTCCGACGCCCGCGGAGGTTCCGTTCGAGCCGGCGCCGCCGGAGGAGTCCGCGGCGCCGCTACCTCCGGCGGNGCCGGACGGCGCCGTGCGGCCTGCGCCCGATGGGCCCTGCGGGCTTGTGGCCTGGGGAGCCGCACCCTGTGCGCCCGCGGCCTGCGGAGCGGGACGCTGCGGAGCGGTCCGTCCCGCGCCGGTGCCGCCGCTCGATCCACCCTGCACGGAGGCACCCTGGGTGCCACCGCCCTGGGCACTGCCGCTCGACCCGTTCTGTGGACCGCCGCCCTGGGCCGTCGCGGCGGGTGCGCCGCCGCCGGTGCGGCCGGACGCGCCAGTCGCCCCCGCGCCCGCGCCGTTCCCACCCGCGCCGTTCCCACCCGGGCCGTTCGCACCCGCGCTGGTCGCGCTCGTGCCGTTCCCACCCGCGCCGTTCGTACC
>NZ_CBCSDV010000057.1:0-9961 GCF_965138335.1 Tsukamurella ocularis | reverse complement strand
CCCCCAGACCCCCACCCCGAACCTGTTCGGCTAGATAGGAGAAGCACATGACCACCCCAACGACTCCCGCCGAGCAGCTCGGCCTCGCCCTGCACGGCACGGGCGTGCCGATCACCGCCGCACCCTCGATCACGAACGCGGGCACGGACATCACCGTGACCGTGCCGTCGTCCGATCCCGCGAGCGTGATGCGGCACCTCGACACCGTGCTCGCGCACACGGGCGCGCTGCGGGTGACCGACACATCCGCGACCGCCGATGCCGCGACCATCACCGTCACGGCGGTCCCGCACGTGAGCGAGCCCGCCCGCGTGGCTGACACCCGCGTCGCGACCGTGGGCGGATCGAGCACGTGGCACGGCGGGATCGGGCACTACGCCGTGCCTGGCTCCGTCGCCCAGGCGGACGCTCTCACCGCCCCCGCTGACGGCAAGCTGGGCGGGATCGTCCCACTCGCGATGGTGGTCCCCACCCGTCCGCTGTCCGTGGTCACGGGCACGCCCGCTGACGACGCCGCGCCGTACCTGCCCTTCCTCACCCGCCTGCGCGACGACTCCGTGTACCGCAGCGTGATGAAGGGCGCGGGGATCGTGGAGACCACGACCGCGCCCATCGCGGGTGCGGGCGAACTGGAAGCTACGCGCGCCAGCGTGACCGCCATGCCTACGTTGCAAGCGGCTCGTGTGTCCCCCAGGGGCATCCAGCTCGTGTTCGCTGCGATCCCCGTCGGGATCAGCATGGCGCAATGGGAGAAGGGGCTGCCGCACATCTCCGCTGCCCTCGGCGTGGACCCGAGCGCGGCGACCGTCGCCGCTCTCCCCGACGGGCGGATTCTGTACACGTCGGGCGACCGCGATCCCCTCTCCTCGGTCACGCTCCCGACCGCCGTCGCGGACACAGACACCGACGCCGAGCACTTGCACATCGGCGTGCGCGAGAACGGAACCGCCGCGCTGCTCGCGCTGCGGGACACCCCGTCGATCCTGCTCAGCGGGCTCCCTGGCGTGGGCAAGACGGCGGCGGCGCTCGCCATCGTCGCGTCGCTCGCGGGCACCCGCGATGTGCAGCTCGTGATCGCGGACGGCAAGGCGAGCGGTGATCTGGACGTGCTCGGCAACGCCGCCTCCACGTACGTCGTGGGCAGCGGCGTCGAGGAGCGCGAGCAGCTCGCCGACGCCCTCGACGAGGTGGTCACCGCCGCGAGCCTGCGCGCGAAGCGGTTCCGCGCTGAGTTCGGCACCGCGAACTACTGGGACATCCCCGCGTCCGAGCGCCCCGCCTTGATCGTGGTGCTCGTGGACGAAGTGCACCGCTACCTCAGCGGGCTCGCGAGCAGTGCGGAGGGGAAGCTCGCGAAGCGGATCGGCGGGCTATTGCAGGACTTGGTGACCAGCGGTCGCTCGCTGGGCATCCTCACGATCCTCGCCACACAGCGTCCGAGCGCGAAGTCGATTGACGCCGATCTGCGGGAGAGCATCTCCGCTGCTATCGCGCTGCGCCAGAGCGCGAGCACAGCGCGCATGAGCCTCGGCGACCTCGCTCTGCTCGACAGCGATCCCCGCCTCGACCCCTCCCTGCTCCCTGCGGGCGTACCTGGTCGAGCAGTCGCCAGCGTCCCGCGCGAGTCCGACAGCGCGGACACCTCCCCGCTGTCCCGCGTCCAGCTCCTGCACTTGAGCGACGCCGCGATCACCGCCGCGCTCCCAACCACCCCCAGCACCAGCTCCACCACCGACGGAAAGGCGGCATGAACATGGCGCAGCACGACGACAACTTGACCACCGCCACCCTCGCCAGGATGGCGGGCGTCAGCACCATGACCGTGTACCGCGATGTGCGCGAGGGGCTGCTCACGCCCGTGCCTGGCACAGGCGGCGGGACGGCGCTGAGGTTCCTGCCTGAAATCGCGGCTGATTGGCTCCGCGCCCGACCTGCTCCGCGCGCTCCCCGTGCAGCCCGCACGAGCCGCCCGACCACGCGGGCTGGACGTGAAGCCGCGAGGTCGGTCGTGCTCGTCGGCGAGCTGGTCGGACCCGCGCCCGACGCCCGTGCAGAGATGGAGGACTGATCGTGACCACGCCCGATTCCCACGACGGCTCGATGTCCGCGCACGCGATGATCGCCGCGCTTACTGGCGTCGGCCCAACGCCCGAGCAACGCGCGGCGTCCCGTGAGCGTGAGCGCGCTCGCCACGCACAGCGCCTCGACACCGCCGTGCCCTGCGACCCTGATCCCGCGACGGGGCGGTGCGCGGACACCGCGTGCCCAAGCTGCTGGCTGGACGCAGCAGCCGCGTCGGACATGCTCCCCCTCCCCGAACTGTCTGCGCCCGCCATACAAGCCGCACACGATTCGTGGCGCGCGGCGTGGCTCCCGTACATGTGCCGCACCATCACACAAGCGCTGCACGCGGAGCGCATGATCACGGACGCGGGCGACGCCGCCGCCCTGGGACCGCAAGAGCGCGAGCTGCTCGCCGATGACCCCCGCGCGACCTTGCGTGACCTCGCGACGGCTCTCGCGCCCGCGACCGACCATCGCCCGCTGATCCACGTCACAGCGGTGCTCACGGACATGGTGAGGCAGGCGGAGCAGGCGGTGCTCGACCTCGCATCGGGGAAGGTCGGCGCACTGCGCATGTGCAGCTTCCTGTACGTGCAGCTCCTCGCCGTCTGCGAGGACATGCTCGGGGACGACGTGATCGACGTGCGCCAGCTCCCCGCGCTCGCGGACTTCGAGCAGACCACCCCAGCTGTGACACATCTGCGGGACGTGACTATGCGCGAGCCCTCGCCCGCGCGCGAAGACGGAGAGTGATGGACATGTGGAAGCCGAAGACAGCCGAGCTGACCGCGCCCGAGCGCCTCCGCCGTTATTGGAAGCGGGTGCTGATCGCAGCGACGCTCGCCTCGCTCTCGGGCAACGTGGTCCACGCCCTGCCCGACACGGCGCGGTCCATAGCGGTACAGATCGTGCTCGCCGCCATCGCGCCCGTCGCCCTGCTGACGCTTGTGCACGGGCTCGGGCTGATGACCCTCGCGGGGATGCGCGGCAAGGTCCACACCGCTGTGACCGTCGCCGTCGCCGTGATGGTCGCGACCGCGTTCGTGGTGTCCCTCGATGCGCTCCGCGACCTCGCCCGCACAGCGGGGTGGTCCGAGTCGATGAGCTGGCTGCTGCCCGTGATGCTGGACCTGACCGTGGTCGTCGCGACGGGCGTGATGGTGGTTCTCGACAAGCCAGCCGCCCCCGCGACCGTCGTCACGGACCAGGACCACACCGACGCTGACACCGCCGTGGACCGTGGTGCGGACCAGCTCGACTACCCGCTCCTGGACCCGAACCGCTGGTCCGCTGGACCGCTGTCGGACCTGCGGTCCACCATTGAGCTGGACCTCGACATGGACCAGAACGCGGAGGACCGCGAGGTCCACTCACCCGCTGAGTCGCTGGTCCGCACGGACCAGGACCAGCTCGCTGAGCAGGTCCACGACGCGATGGACCAGGACGTGCAGCCGTCCTTGGACCAGCAGGCGCAGACGGTCGCGGACCAGTCCGAGGACCAGGACCGCGAGCCTGCGGTCCAGCCCGCTGAGGACCAGGCGGACCAGGACGTCCCCCCTGCTGCGGAGGTCCAGCGGACCACAAGCGCAGTGGTCCGCTCGGTGCCCAAGCGCGTGGACCGCGAGCCCGTGCAGACCACGGATGCGGACCTGGACCGCGCCCGCGTGATCCTCGCGGAGAGCAGCATGAGCTACTCCGATGAGCAGGTCGCGGCGGTCCTCACGCTGCTCGACGCGGGCACCGCGTCCCGCGCCGTCGCCGAGCAGACGGGGATCAGCAAGAGCGGCGTGCTGCGGATCAAGAGCGCGGCGCGCGAGCTGGTCATAGCGGCGTGAACCACCACTGCCCCGCCAGTCCAAGCCCCGTCCGTGAACTCGGGCGGGGCTGATTCATGTCGGTACGCCCCGCTATGCTCCGTCCGATCACCAGCGAAGAAGGAGCTGCACATGGGTGAGAACCCGAACAACCCGAAGCGGTCGGAGGAGAAGAAGGACGAGGTGGAGGGCACCGAGGTAGCCATCGGGATGTTCCTCGCCCTCGTCATCACGGGGATCGTCGAATATCTCCTCGTCACCCACTTCGGCTGGTGGCATCTACTGTGGTCGCCGCTGGTGTTCTTCGGCGGGATGATGGTCTCCATGCTGCTGATCGAGAACGCGAAATGAACGACGATCAGGAGCGGGAAGCGCGCGACGGCTTCGCCATCGCAGGGTGGACGATCTTCATCACCATTGCCGTTCAGGTCGGTCTCGTCCGTGAAAGCGGCTGGCTGAGCCTCCTCGCTCTACCGCTTGTGCTCTTCGGCGTGTTCTTCTTGGTCGCATACATCGCCGATCAGATCAAGAAGGATAGGTAGGCTTCCGCCGCCCTCCCAGATCACCCCTCGGATCACGCCCGCGATGGACGGCCTGGACGCCCGACTCTGTGCGGTGCGCGCACGCGGACGGCTCCGCGCCCCTCGACCACCGACCCTGACGGTGTGCATGAGCGCGCACATCCGCTATCCGAACCGCCTTCGTCCAGCTCGCCGCCGAGCGGCCCGAATACAGGTGCTGTTCTCCTCCATATAGGCACTCCCACCTGCACGGTTTCCACGTGCTCGCACACGTGCGCGGGCGAGCAAAATCTATCCGACCCGCTATCCGTAGGCGTGATCCACATGCTCATCCGACCCGCGCTCCACCCCCTGTACACGCGCCTGCCACGCTCGTGATCCGAACACGGGCGCGAACGGAGGGACCGCTGGTGGAGGGCGGTTTCCGCACGCTGTCGGATAGCTGTGCGGGGAGGTGATCAGACACACGGCTGTGTCCCGAAACGGCGGGCGCGCGGGTGTCGGGAGTAGCAAAACCGCAGGTGGGGCGATATGTTGGGCGATATGGAGGAGGAAATGATGGGAAATCGGACGGCTGGACGTGTACGACGATCACGGCTTGGGCGCGGGATCGTCGCGCTCGCGGTCGCGGGGGTGTGCGTGGTCGGGGCGGCGGGGTGCACGAGCGCGGTCTCGGGTGAGGCGACGCCTAGCGACGGTGGGTTGTTCGGCGTCGGGCTCGGGTCATCGGGCACAGCGGGTTCGGGGGCAGTGATCACTGCGGCGGGTTTGGACGGAGAGACATGCAAGGCGAACAGCCTCGCGTTCGACATCGCCTGCGCGACTCCCACGCTCGCGGGCAAGTCGCTGCCCGCTGGCTCGACGCTCATGATCAAGGCGGGCGATGTCGCGCGCTTCCCGCAGGACAGCGGCGACCGCGTGTGCGCCGTGGGCGCGTTCGCGCGCGACAGCTCGGGCGCGGTGTGGGGCATCGGTGGCGCGGACTGCGCGACGTTCACATCCAAGGGCGACGTTCGCACCGCCGACGGCTACGTGATCGGCACGATGCGCACGGTCGAACTCAAGGGGACAACCGCCGCGACGGTGCCCGCGTTCAAGCTCGCGAGTGGGGTGCAGTGGTCGCAGACCGCGAAGACGATCCGCCCCGCGACGATGGGCACCGCTGTGACAGCCGCCGCTCCGCACGGCTCACTCACGTGGTCGGGCGCGGCTGGCCCTGCGCTCGTTTGGCGTGGGGGCGGATCGGCTCCCGCGCCCCAGATCGGGGATGCGGGCGCGCCCGTCACACAGGGTGACGCCCTGGTGGGGCTCCTCGCGCAGAAGTCCGTGATCACCACAGCCGACCAGCTCACGCAGGTGCTCGCGGCTCTCGGATCGGGCACCACGCTGGCGGTGTGACCCCCAGATAGCAACGCCCCCGACCAGTCCTGGTCGGGGGCGTTGACATTGGTCGCGGTACTAGATCGTCCACGTCCCGTCGGGATTGGGTCCGCCCGTCGTGCTCGGCTTGTCCGCCACCTTCGGCAATTCGGGGATCACGCCCGCGAGCTGCTCGCTCTCCTTCTTCGTCTTCGCCTGAATCTCGCGTTCCCGCTTCACGTACTGGCGGATCACGGCGACCTGTTCGGGCAGCAGTCCCGCCAGCTCTTTCGTCGCTTTCTTCGCAGCGGTGTCGAAGGTGCCATAGGCGTTCGCCGCTGTGCGGCCCCACCGTGTATCGGCGGTGCCCACGATCCCCGCGCCGCTGGCGAGCTGCTCAATCGCGGGCTGGATCGCCTCCGCTTGGTCGGCGATGGACTCAAGCTGCGTGAGGTCCGCTGCACTCACTGATCCCATGTTGTGCTCCTATCTCTGTTCTCGCTCTTGGACTACGGCTTCGTCGGGCGCGCGGGTGGGACGGGTGCACCGCCATTCGATCCTGGGGGCGCGGGCGGCACAGGCGCGCCCGTGTCACCGTCTTTCACGATCCCGCCAAGCGCTTGCTCGGCGACATCCTCGCCCCTCAGCTTCTTGTCGGCAGGGTCGGCCTTGACTTCGCCCTTGGGCCGTGCAGTTCCGCCCTGGCCTGCGCCGTGACCACCTGCGCCCATCATGCCGCCCATCGGACCGCGCATCCCGCTGGTGCCCGATCCTGTGCCCGAACCTGCGCCAGCGCCCGATCCCGCGCCCACGACGCCCGACTTGTTCGCGGTCGGGGCACCCGAGCCTGCTCCTGTCGCGGTCGTGCCCGACCCGAGCGGGCTTGTGCGACCGTCGGCTCCCGCCCGCTGAGCGGGCGTGGACGGCGGCGCTGGCGGAGTGGTCGGGCGCACTGACGGGTTGCTCCCCTTCGGGTCGGCTCCGCGTGCGGGAGTAGGTGTTGATACGGGGAGTGCGCCAGGACCACGCTGCTGCGTGCCCGCGCCCGACAGGGCACCCGCTGCGGGTTGTGCGCCGCCCTGCTGCTGAGGCTGTCCACCCTGGGGTTGCTGCTGGGCGTTCGGCTGTTGCTGCCCCTGGCCCTGCTGCGGCTTTCTGCCGCCCGAGGGGTCCGCGCCCGAGCCCTTGTCATCGACCGACGACTTGTTCGCGGTCGGCTTCTCCCCGCTCGGCTTGCCACCGCCCGACGGGTTGCCCGACTTCGGGTTCGGCCCGCCCGACGGATTACCCGACGGGCTCGCCGCCGTGGGCGGAACGATCTGCGGCACGCTGTCAGGCAGGCTCTGCCCGCCGCTGTTGGTCACCATCGTGGTGCGCGCCGTCTGCACCGCGTCGTTCGCGGCGGTGGCGTGCCCTGGCAGCGCGGCGATGCGCCCGTTCGTGTCCGCCACGGCGGAGTCGAGCGTGCCGAGCCGCTTCGCCCGCGCCGCTGACAAGCTCGCCTGCGCGCTCTGCATGTAAGCGGGGCTCCCACCGAGCGCGGCGATCATGAGGCCCTGCGCCGCAGCGGTCTTCGCGGTCTGCACTTCGGCGGTGTCGGACTTGTACGCCGCTGCTTTGAGCACGTCCACTTCGTCGTGTTGGCGCTGTACGTCGCCGCCTGCGGTCGTCCACTGCGCGGCGACCGACGTGCAGCCTTGCCCGATCCCGAACAGCGCTTTGTTGATCTTGTCGGGGAAATCGACGCCGGTGGCTTTGAGCGCGGCCACTTGATGCCCGATTGAGTCGAGCTGCGTACCCGTCATCTTCCACGTGCGCGCAACCTCGCCCGCATCGACCAACGTCACCTCGGGCGTGTCCTCGCTCGGATCGCCATTTCCTGCCATTCCTACTCCTCCTTTATCCTTGTCTGTTGTTCTTGCTGCTCAATGCTTCCCGCGCGGCACACCGCCGCGCGAGCTACGCCACGGGCTACACCTCCAATGAGGTGACCTCGCCCTTCCACGCCACGCCGTCCGCGACGACGTGGACGACCACGCCGTACTCCGTGCGCGCGGCAGTGGCGAATACATCCGCCTCGATCCGATGGCCGTCACGGGCTTCGTCGCTGAGCAGCTCGGTCAGCTCAGCGCCGACCTCCTCCGCGACGCGCGCAGTGTCCTGGGCCAGCGCGCGCAGCCGTTCCCGCATGGTCTCGAAGGCGCTCTCGATGCGCTGCTCCATCACCGCGTACCAGCGCTCCGTGCGGGGGGCAGGCGCGGGATCGCGGGTGTCCTCGCGGTCCCAGTCGAGGTCGTGGCAGTCACACCCACAGCAGTAGATGCTCATGTGCCGCTCCGCGCAGTCGTCGCACAGCGTCGTCTCGCCAGGGTGCGGGCAGTGGTAGTAGCACTCGCACTCCTCGTCCTCGTCCTCGTCCTCGTCGTCCTCGGCGGTGTCCCCCTCCTCGCCCATCTCCACGGCCACGGGCGGCAACGTGGACAGGGCATCGCGGAGGTTGAGCACGTCCAAGCTCGTGATCGGGTACGGCTTGTCGCCGATGCACATCACCCCGACGTAGCGCTCGTGATCGACGATCCCCGTGCGGTTGTCGGTCGCGTGGAAGATGCGGAGGGGCAGCGGGTAGCTCGCGCGCCCGTCGGCGGACTCGCTGGTGCTGGCCCCGAGCGTGTACGCGGGGCTGTTGGTCTGGTCGGTCATGGTCTCGGTCCTATCCGTTGATGGTGTGGTTGTCGAAGTGCCCCGCGCGGCGGGCGTCGCTCTCGGCGGAGATGAACGCCCGCTGCGCCAGGCGGACGAGGCAGTGCGTCGTGCAGTCGTACCGCGTCCACGCGTACCCGCAGATGATCACGGCGAGCAGCACCTCCCCTTCATTCACGGGCACGCCCGTGTGGAAGTGCACGAGGGCGGGCAGCCGCGCCGAATTGACCTGGTGCGCAGGACGTGAGAGCTGGTTGAAGCGGGAGAGCATGAAGTCGACGCTCGCCTGCACCCCCTCCACGGTGAAGTCGCGCGGCTTCTCCTTTCCCCCTCCGATGCCGCCATTCCACAGGCTGATGTGCTTGTCGAGCACCTCGTCGATCAGAGCCTGTGTCACAGGCTCGTAGTAGGGGTAGTGCGTCCGTGCCATATTGGTGTTCCTGTTCTCTCGGTATCTGGTCTGGCTCCCAACCCCGCCCACGTGCGGGTGATCGCACGTGGGCGAGGCAAGGGGTCAGCTATCGGCGCGGATGTAGCTGTCGGCGTGATCCGCGCACACCCACATGTGCACGGCGGTGGTCGAGCCCGCAGCCCAGCGGGTCGCGGGCGTGGCGCACATGCCGCAGCGTCCCCACACGGCGGTGGTTCCGTGCGGGCGGATGGAGCGGTCGGTGGTCGTGGTCATGGTCATGTACTTCTCCTCTTGTTCGGGGTCGCGGTCTCGGTCAGGGCAGCTCGGCGGGCACCACCTCCTCGCGCTCGACCGCGCGCAAGGCGAGCGCAGCTTCCTGCACCGCGAGACGGGCCTTCGCACAAGCGCGGTCAGCGTCCACCGCTGCGAGCATCGCCCGCCCCGCTTCGCGGTGGGCATCGGCGCGCGCAGCGATGGTGGTGACCACGTTCCCCTCCGCCCGCGCGAGCCGTGCGCGGGCTTGATCCACCTTCCGTTCATGCCGCAGGGCGGCGGCACGGGCGAGGTCGCGGCGAGACTCAGCGAGCACGAGCGCCGCGCTGGTGCAGTAGTCGTGCACGGGGTCGCTGACGGTGCTCATAGGTCTGGCACCCCCTGCGGGAAGGCCCGTGCCACGTCCGCGCGGGCGCGGGTGAGAGCGCGGTTGTCAGCGCCGTAGCTGTTGTCCAGGAAGCGCGAGGGCTCGGACGTGCTTGCTACCCGCATCTCGGCCCATCGCAGGGCCGCGAGCGCGGCCTCCTGGCGCGGGGTCAGGGTGGTGGTGGCGGTCATGCGACCTTCACCCCCATCGCGGCACGGATGCTCGCGGCCTTGAACGCGCTCGCGCGATACCGCCAGGTCGCGTACGTGCGGATCACGTCGTCGGGGGTGCGGACGGCAGGGCGGCTCTGCGTCGCCCCGTCGGTCACCCACGGGAAGCGGGTCGCAGGATCGGGCTTGGGCGCGGTCGCGGGCCATCCTGGCGGCGGGCCAGTGTGCACGGGCACGGACGTGAGCGGGGTCTCGGTCTTGCTCCACGGGCGGGGGAAGGG
>NZ_CBCSDV010000056.1:28-10112 GCF_965138335.1 Tsukamurella ocularis | reverse complement strand
CCCCCCGATCCGCCCCGCACAACCGAACAAGAAAGGCCCGCTCCATGCCCGAAGTCGTCTTTCCGCTCGATTCCAGTAAGAAGTTCACCGACCAGGAGAAGATCGGCCACAACCGGTGGCACTACGCCATCCCGCCGGCCGTCACCGTCAAGCCCGGCGACACCTTCCGGGTGCACTGCCGCGAGTGGTTCGACGGTGCCATCCACAACGACGACTCGGCGGAGGACATCCTCAATGCACCGCTGACGACCGTGCACACGCTCTCGGGCCCCATCGCCGTGGAGGGCGCCAAGCCGGGCGACCTGCTCATCGTGGACATCGTGGACGTGGGCCCGATCCCGCAGGAGGACAGCGGTCCCCTCGCGGGCCAGGGCTGGGGTTACACCGGCATCTTCGCCAAGGAGAACGGCGGCGGCTTCCTCACCGACCAGTTCCCCGACGCCTACAAGGCGGTCTGGGACTTCACGGGCCACACCGCCACTTCGCGGCACGTGCCGCACGTCAGCTTCACCGGCATCATCCACCCGGGCCTGATGGGCACGGCACCGTCG
This sequence comes from Tsukamurella ocularis, assembly GCF_965138335.1. Lineage (GTDB taxonomy): Bacteria > Actinomycetota > Actinomycetes > Mycobacteriales > Mycobacteriaceae > Tsukamurella > Tsukamurella ocularis_A. The sequence continues at coordinate 9,561 of NZ_CBCSDV010000056.1, read as the reverse complement.
AAGGACCTGCTCGCCCGGTGGAACGCCCGCGAAGCGGCGCTCATCGCCACGGATCCCGACCGCGTGCCGCCGCTGGCGCTCCCGCCCGAGCCGAACGACGCCATCCTCGGCACCCTGACCGGTGACGCCTTCACCGCGGCCGCCGCGGAGGGCGCCCGCACGGCGCCGCCGCGCGAGAACGGCGGCAACCAGGACATCAAGAACCTCACCCGCGGCACCCGCGTCTTCTACCCCGTGTTCGTGGACGGCGCGAACCTCTCGGTGGGCGATCTGCACTTCAGCCAGGGCGACGGCGAGATCACCTTCTGCGGCGCCATCGAGATGGGCGGCTTCATCGACCTGCACGTCGACATCATCTCGGGCGGCATGGAGACCTACGGCGTCAGCGAGAACGCGATCTTCCTGCCCGGCGGCGACGTGGGGCCGCGGTACGAGCAGTTCCTCGCGTTCTCCGGCACCTCGGTGACCCTCGACGACGAACAGCGTTACCTGGACAGCCATCTCGCCTACCAGCGGGCGTGCCTGCACGCGATCGACTACCTCACGAAGTTCGGCTACAGCCCGGAGCAGGCGTACCTGCTGCTCGGCGCCGCACCGATCGAGGGCCGCCTCTCGGGCGTCGTCGACATCCCGAACTCCTGTGCGACGGTGTACATCCCGACGTCGATCTTCGACTTCGACGTCACGCCGGGCAAGGACGGTCCGGTGCGGATCGATCCGGGTCAGGGAGCGCCGCGCGCGTCGCGCTGATCCCCGTCGGTCCTCGGCCCCGGGAGCGCGGCCACGGCGAACTCGCCGAGGTGCCGCCGCGCCCCGGGGCCGAGGCGCACCGTCGCCCGGCCCGCGAGATCGTCCACCAGCACCCGGGCGCGGTCGAGATAGGCCACGCGCTCGAGGTCCGTGCCGGCGCCCGCCGCGTGCCGCAGCAGTTTCGCGGCGCGCTCCAGGTCCGCCGCGTCCGGTGCGCTCTGGTGCGTGTGGCCGGTGCGCCGCCCGTGGTCCTCGCACACCGCCCATGCGCGCGCGGTCTCGACGACGGCGCGGTGGTAGGCCTCCGCCAGCTCGGGGCCCGCGGGGCCGCTCTCGGGGCGCAGCGCCTGCGCCCGTGCGAGCGCGTCGTGGAAGTCCGCGGTCGGCGGCTCGGTGATGTCGGAGACGGCCGGGTAGGAGAGGATCAGCGCGGGATCGGTCTCGTAGGGCAGGTAGGCACGGAGCACCCGGTCGTGCTCGGCGGTCGCCGCGGCCCACAGGAGGGCGTCCGGGGACGGCCCGGCCGGGATAGCGGGCGGGGCGGTGGTGCGCCGCCGGAACCAGGTGCGGCGCGATGGATCCGCACGGCGCGCCGGGGCCACGCGGCGCGCCGCGGGTGCCCCCAGGCGCAGGCCCGGGGCAGGCCGACGGTACGCCTGCGGGGACCGGTTGTCGACGGTGCGCGCGCCCGCCTCGGGATGCGCGGCCAGGAATGCGCGGCAGTGCCGCACCGGTAGCACGCGCACTGCGTCGTGGGCATGGGACGGCACGGCGGGGACCACCCGGACGGTCGTACCGCCGCGCTTCGACGGAGTGACGAGTTGCACCCGGTGCACCGTGCACCCCGCGCCCACCGCGACGCTCGCGAGCGTGACGCCCTGGCGCGCGACGACGGCGAGCTCATCGCCGACCGCGACGGGCAGCGCGGAGTCGGTCGACGACGGGGCGAGTATCAGCGTCGTGGCGCCGTCCCCCGCGCCCTCCGGCGCGGACCGGACAACGAGTTCCGGTGGGGCCGAGACCTCCTCGGGCGGCATGGGCGGCGGCACCGGAAGCGCGGCCGCGTCGACGCCGGGGATCGGGCCGCACACCGTCACGAAGGGTTCCAGGGCAGCACGCACGTCCTCGGGATCGGCCGCGGCGCGCAGGAGTGTCCGTCCGGCGCCGCGGCGTTCGAGCCGGGTGATCGCCGCGAAGGCGGCGCGGGCGCGCGCCAGCTGCACCGCGCTGACGGCGGCCCGCGCCAGGTGGTCGAGCGCGAGATCCACCGTCGACGGGCGGTGACTCAGGCCCGCTCTCGGCGGGCCCACCGCCTCGAGCCGCGCGCACAGGGCCTGCGCGTCCGTGCCTGCGCCGAGATGCGCGATCCGGTGCGCCTCGTACACGCTCAGTTGTCCCAGCCGCAGCGCGACCGCCCATTGCAGTTCCGTCATCCGCTCCCCCGGCCGCTCCTCCGGGAAGACGCCGCGGCCAGTGGCACGGACCGCGTCGAGCAGCACCGCCACCGACGGGGCCGGGCACAGCGCCTCCACCGCCGACGGCACCGCGGCGCTCCCGCCGCCGACGACTCCGTAACGCTCGTCGAGCAGCACGGCGGCGGTGGGCCGGTCGGCGTCGATCACGACCGGCAGGACGGAGCCCGCGGCCGCCGTCTCCCACCCCTCGGACCGCGCCACCGGCAGCGCGCCGCGCCGCCCCGGGATCCAGACCTCGTCGGGGCCGTCGGCCGGATGCACCGTCCGCAGGAAACCGCGGGTCAGCACGGCGGCACCCGGATCAGCGCGGGAAGGGCAGGCCCGGGGGGATGGTGATGGTGCGCGGGGCGCCCGGCGGCAGGTCGATGCCCGGCGGGATCACGACGGTGGTGGGATACGGCTGCTGCGTGGTCGTCGGCGCCGCCGTGGTGGTCTCCGCCGTCGGATAGGTCGTGGGCGCGGTGTACGGGGCGCCACCGGCGGGGGCCTCCTGCGTGGCCGTCGGCGCGGGAGCGGCGGTGGTGGTGGCCGGCGCCGAGGACGAGGCGGACGCGTGTGCCGACGACGGGCCCGACGCCGGTGCGCTCTGCGCCGCCGAGGGATTCACGGTGAACGAGGGAACCGATCCGGAGTCCGACGGGGCGCAGGCGACCGCCGCGCCGCATGCCGCGACCGCCGCCGCACCGGCGAGGGTCCTGCGGAACGCGGTCGTGCTCGTGATCACAGTGAATGCCATATGCAACATACGATCGTATTCAGGGCCGCATTGCAAGCCGTTCAGGCCGGCGCGGTGCCCACGCGCTCCCACCGGTGCCCGAGGAAGCGCGCGACCACCGCGGCGCAGCGCAGCACCATGAACGCCGCCAGACCGGACCAGATGCCGGCGAGGCCCCAGCCCAAGGCGTAGGACAGCCAGATCAGCGGCAGGAAGCCCACGAGCGCGGCGGCCATCGTCGCCGTGCGGAGGAACGCGGCGTCCGCGGCGCCGAGCAACACTCCGTCGAGCGCGAAGACCACGCCCGCGATCGGGATCATCCCGACGAGGAACCACCACGGCACGGTGAGGGCGTCGAGCACCGCGGCGTCGGAGGTGAACAGGCGCGGCAGGGTGCCCTGCAGCGCCGCGAGCGCCGCGGCGATCCCCAGCGCGAACGCCGTGGACCAGGCGGTGACCCGGCGGCCCAGCGAGCGGGCCGCACCGGCGTTCCCCGCCCCGAGCGCCGCGCCCACCAGGGTCTGCGCGGCGATGGCCAGCGAGTCGAGAACGAGCGCCACGAAGTTCCACAGTTGCATCGCGATCTGGTGGGCGCCGACGTACTGCGCGCCCGCCCGCGCGGCGACGGCGCCCGCGGAGACGAAGCAGATCTGGAAGGAGAGGCTGCGCACGATCAGGTCGCGGCCCAGGAGCAGCTGCGCCCGCACCAGATCCGGCCGCGGACGCAGCGCCGCGACCCCGCCGCCGCCCGCACTCGCAGCGCGCGCGACCGCCCCGAGGAAGAGCAGCCCGCTCACGACCTGACCGGCGAGGTTCGCCCACGCGGAACCGACGAGGCCCAGTTCGGGGGCGCCGCCCCAGCCGAACACCAGGGTCGGGCACAGCACCGTCGACAGGCCCAGGCCGATGAGCACGAAGACCAGGGGCGCGCGGGGGCGCTGCACGCCGCGGAGCCAGCCGTTGCCCGCCATGGTGATGAGGATCAGCGGGATCCCGAAAGCTGCCACCCGCAACCACGACTCGGCGGCGGCGGCGATCTCGGCACGGCCCGCCACCGCCCGCGTCACGGGACCGGCGAAGCCCTGCACGAGGGCCAGCAGCACACCGCCGACGGCCAGCGCGATCCACGTCGCCTGCACACCCTCGACGACGGCGCCGCGCGGATCGCCCGCGCCGTACCGCCGGGCCGACCGCGAGGTGGTGCCGTAGGAGAGGAAGGTCAGCTGCGTCGAGACCGTCGCGAGGATCAACCCGCCGACGGCGAGACCCGCCAGCGGCAGCGCACCGAGCCGGCCGATGACCGCGGTGTCCCACAGCAGGTACAGGGGCTCCGCGGCGAGCACTCCGAGCGCCGGCAGAGCCTGCCCGATGATGCGCCTCCCCAGGCCGGCAGGCACTGCGGGCGCGGCGGCGCTCCCGGTCACGCGGTTCCCGTCATGCGTGGATCAGGCCCGGGCGAGGAAAGCCGCGATCACGTCGTCGGCCGAGCCGGTGGCCGAGTATCCGGCGGCGAGGCGGTGGCCGCCGCCGCCGAAGTCGCGCGCGACCGCGGACACGTCGAGGTCAGTGCGCGCCCGCAGGGAGGCGGACCAGTCCCCACTGTCGCTCTCCTTGAAGAGCGCGGCGACCTCGCAGTCCTCGGCGGTGCGCAGGAGGTCGATGAGCGACTCCGCGGCGTCCCAGCCGAGCGGTCCGCGATCCGCCGCGCGGCACACGGCGTACACGGCGCCCCGGCCGCCGAAGGCCTCCGGCACCGCAGTCGCCGAGTTCAGGACCGCGGCGACCATGCTGAACCACGCGCGCGGGTGGCTGTCGAGCAGGTCGCGCGAGAGCTCGCGGCCGCGGGCGCCCGCCGCGAGCAGTCGACTCGCCATGACGTGCCCCGCGGGCGTCGCCCACCGGAACGATCCCGTGTCGGTGATCAGCCCGGCGTACAGGCAGTCGGCCGTCCCGGCGTCGAGGTCGGCGCCGAGGGCGTCCACGACCTCGAGGACGAGCTCGGTGGTGCAGTTGGCGGACGGGTCGATCAGGTCGATCGTGCCGAATCCGGTGTTGGTCGCGTGGTGGTCGATGACCACCCGCTCGCGGTGACCGTGGAAGGACGCCTCGAGGCCCGCGAGTCGCTCCGAGCTCGCGCAGTCGACGGCCACGGCGATCTCCGCATCGGACATCGGTGCGGTGAAGCCGTCGACGCCGGGCAGCAGGCCGATCCCGGACGGCAGGTCCGGTCCGGGGTGGCTGACGGTGACCTCGGCCCCGCGGGCGCGCAGCACCCGGGCGAGCCCCAGGCCGGAACCGAGGGTGTCGGCGTCGGGGCGCACATGGCAGTACACCGCGACGCTCCGCGCACCGTCGAGCGCAGCCGCGACGGCGGCTGCGGCATCGGTCACCGCTCGTCCTCCGGTTCGTCGTCCGCGTCCTCGTCGTCGTGCTTGTACGGATCGGCGTCGCCGGCGGGCTTCGCCGTGGCGGCGACGGCGGCGACCCGCTCGTCCTGCTCGCGGGCCTTGGCGAGCAGGGCCTCCATGTTCGCGACCGCTGCGGGCACCCCGTCGAGCTCGAAGCGCAGCGTGGGCGTGAAGCGCACGCCCGTCTCCGCGCCGACCTTGCTCCGCAGCTGGCCGCGGGCCTTNNCGAGGCCCGCGGCGGCNGCCTCGNAATCGGGCTCGACGTCGAGCGTCGGGCCCATGACCGTGTAGAAGACGGTCGCGTCGTGCAGGTCGTTGGTCACGCGGGTATCGGTGACCGTGACGTAGTCCAGTCGCGGATCCTTGATGTCGTGCTCGATCGCGGTCGCGACGATCGTCCCGATTCGCTTCGCGAGCCGAGCGGCCCGTGCGGGGTCAGCCATGGCCAGTCCCTCCCTTAAACACGTCGAACGATCAATCGGTGCAGCAGTGCGATCAACCGATGGAACAGCGAGCATATCCCGGTCCGGAACAGGTGTGTCGGCACCTGCGTCGACCACACTCAATCCTGTGCCGGGCCACAGGCGGCAGCGGCACGCCCACGGGTGCGATCCGATCTCATCGACAGGAATCGCACACGCCGCTCGCAGGCATCAGCGTCCAGCACCCGCGGCACACGCGGGCACCGCGTTCGCCCCGTGGCTCGGCCGCTCGCGGGCGCGGCGCCGTCGCGGCCGTGCCCGCCGGGACCCGCGCATCGATCCCGATCGCCCGCGCGGCCGCCACCACCGCTGCGTCGTACGAGCGGCGGTTCTCGGGCCGGCTGATGCCGGGCCAGCCCGGCGAGGCGCCGACGATCGTCGGTACGTCGCGGTGAAGGCGGCGCGGCCAGCGATCACGAGGCGCGGCCCCGAACAGGACCACGAGCTTCAGCTTCGGCAGCATCGCGAGCATCTCGCGGTGGTACGGGATCGCGCGGGCCACCTCGGCATCGGTCGGGGCGCCGCCGGGGTTCGCAAGAGGGAACGGGCACAGGTTCCATCCCGCCGTGCGCATCCGCGGGAGCCCCACCTCCCGGAACACGCTGAACTGCAGCGCAGCGACCCGGTCGTCGTTGTCGAGGCTGAGGAACCGAGTGCCGACCCGGTCGGGGTCGGCGTCCGCCTCCGGCGCGCGCAGTACGAACAGGACTTCGGCGTCGACACCGCCGGACAGCGGATCGGCATAGGGCAGCGCGCCGCACCCCTCACGCTCCGCGATCCGATCGACGAGGGCGTTGATCGGGGCGACGTGCGGGTCGCGGACGTGCTCAGCGCGTTCCCTCCGGACCCGTGGATCTCCGAGTGCCCGTGGCGTTGTCGGTTCCCGCATCCTCGGCTCCTTCCGCGACGTTCAGTCCTCCGGGCCCCAGAGGCGCCGCCGCACCGATAACACTTCCACCTCGGGGTGCCCCGTGACGGTGCGTTCGCACCGCTCGAGGACCTCCCCGACGTGGCCCGCGTCCGGGCCGGCCAGTCCGACGCCGATCAGCGCGCGACGATGCAGGTCCTGGTGGCCCACCTCGGACGCACTGACCGAGAACCGGCGCAGCTCCGCGAGGATCGGCCGGAGCACGGAACGCTTGTGCTTGAGCGAGTGCACGTCGCCCAGGAGCAGGTCTATCTCAATGACACCTGTGAACATCACACGGGCCACCCGGCCCTGGGGATAGTGGTCGGGTGNGGNCGGCGCAGAACGCGCCGACCGCACCCGGCCGGAGGAACATCAGTCGCGCGGCTTCTCGACCAGTTCGTAGGTCTCGATCACGTCGCCGACCTTGATGTCGGAGTACGAGAGCGTCAGACCGCATTCGTAGCCCTCGCGGACCTCGGTCGCGTCGTCCTTCTCGCGCTTGAGCGACGTGACCGTGAGGTTCTCGGCCACGACCTTGGAGTCGCGGAGGAGGCGCGCCTTCGCGTTGCGGCGCATGATGCCGGACTGCACCATGCAACCCGCGATGTTGCCCACCTTGGACGACTTGAAGATCGCGCGGATCTCGGCCTGGCCGAGCTCCTTCTCCTCGTAGACCGGCTTGAGCATGCCCTTGAGCGCGGCCTCGACCTCGTCGATCGCCTGGTAGATCACCGAGTAGTAGCGCACCTCGACGCCCTCGCGGTTGGCGAGCTCGGTGGCCTTGCCCTCGGCACGCACGTTGAAGGCGATGATGATCGCGTTCGACGCCGACGCCAGGTTGACGTTGGTCTCGGTGACGCCGCCGACACCGCGGTCGATGACCCGCAGCTGCACCTCGTCGTCGATCTCGATGCCGAGCAGGGCCTCTTCGAGGGCCTCGACGGTACCGGAGTTGTCGCCCTTGAGGATGAGGTTGAGCTGGCTCGTCTCCTTGAGCGCGGCATCCAGATCCTCGAGCGAGACGCGCTTGCGCGAGCGGGCCGCCAGGGCGTTGCGCTTACGCGCCGCACGCCGGTCGGCGATCTGCCGGGCGATGCGGTCCTCGTCGACCACGAGCAGGTTGTCGCCTGCACCGGGGACCGACGTGAAGCCGATGACCTGGGCCGGACGCGACGGGGTCGCCTCCGTGATGTCGTCGCCGTTCTCGTCGACCATGCGCCGGACGCGACCGTAGGCGTCGCCCGCCACGATCGAGTCGCCGACCCGCAGGGTGCCGCGCTGGATGAGCACGGTGGCCACGGGACCGCGGCCGCGGTCGAGGTGCGCCTCGATGGCCACGCCCTGCGCGTCCATGTCGGGGTTCGCCCGCAGGTCCAGCGAGGCGTCGGCCGTCAGCAGCACCGCTTCGAGCAGCGCCTCGACGTTCGTGCCCTGCTTCGCGGAGATGTCGACGAACATCGTGTCGCCGCCGTACTCCTCGGGGATCAGGCCGTACTCGGTGAGCTGCCCGCGGATCTTCTCCGGCTGCGCGCCCTCCTTGTCGATCTTGTTCACCGCCACGACGATCGGCACGTCGGCCGCCTGCGCGTGGTTGATGGCCTCCACCGTCTGCGGCATGACGCCGTCGTCGGCCGCGACCACCAGGATCGCGAGGTCGGTGGCCTTCGCACCGCGGGCACGCATGGCGGTGAACGCCTCGTGACCCGGGGTGTCGATGAACGTGATCAGGCGTTCGTTGCCCTCGAGCTCCGTGAGCACCTGGTAGGCACCGATGTGCTGCGTGATGCCGCCGGCCTCGCCCTCGCGGACGTTGGCCTTGCGGATCGTGTCGAGCAGTCGGGTCTTACCGTGATCGACGTGGCCCATGACGGTGACCACCGGCGGGCGCTGCTCGAGGTCGTCCTCGTCGCCCTCGTCCTCGCCGTAGGTGAGGTCGAAGCTGTCGAGCAGCTCGCGGTCCTCGTCCTCGGGGCTGACGACCTGGACGACGTAGTTCATCTCCTCGCCCAGCAGCACGAGGGTCTCCTCGTTCACCGACTGGGTGGCGGTGACCATCTCGCCCAGGTTGAACAGCGCCTGGACCAGCGATGCCGGGTTGGCGTCGATCTTCTCGGCGAAGTCGCTCAGCGACGCGCCGCGGGCGAGACGGATCGTCTCCCCCTGGCCACGCGGCAACCGCACGCCACCGGCGATCGGCGCCTGCATGCTCTCGTACTCGGCGCGTTTCGCCCGCTTCGACTTGCGGCCACGACGCGGGGCGCCACCGGGACGACCGAACGCACCCGCGGTACCGCCGGGCCGGCCACGACCGCCGCCACCGGGACGACCGCGGAAACCGCCCGCGGGAGCACCTGTGCCGGTGCCGCCGCCGGGCCCACCGCGGTAGCCGCCGCCACCGCCGCCGGGACGACCGCCGGGCCCACCACGACCACCGGGGCCGGGACGGCCCTGCGCGGCCGGACGCGCGGCGCGCGACGGCATGGCACCGGGGTTCGGGCGCGGGGGCATGCTGCCGGGGGTCGGACGCGGCCCACCGGGGCCGGCCGCGGGGCGACCACCCTGGGGACGCGGTCCGCCCTGGCCGGGAGCCGGACGGGCGCCGCCCTGCGGGCGGGGTCCGCCCTGACCGGGAGCCGGTCGGGCACCGCCCTGCGGGCGCGGGCCACCGGGGCCCGGCTGCGGACGGGGCGCACGCTCGACGGGAGCCTGCGAGGAGAACGGGTTGTTACCCACCTTCGGCGTGCGCGGGCCGGGCTTGGGGCCGGCCGGGCGCGGAGCCGGGCGTGCGGCCGG
>NZ_CBCSDV010000055.1:0-10883 GCF_965138335.1 Tsukamurella ocularis | reverse complement strand
GCGCCGGGGCGGGCGCGCCGGGCAGCGTGGGCATGACGGGCTTCTTGCCGTCGATGAGCAGGTCGGGGGACTTCGCGGAGCCCGTGATCGGCGTGAACGTGCGGCCGTCCTTCGACGAGGCGAGGAAGCAGATCACCGACCGCGAGCCCGCGGTCCACGACGGCTGCGAGAGCTTGTTCCAGGCCAGCTGCAGGCCCGACTTGCGGAGTCCGTCCTGCGAGCCGAACCAGCCCGTGGTGCGCGACGGGCAGATCCGGCTGAGGTAGTCCTCCTGCTGCCGCTCGGTGGGCCACGAGGCGTCGGGGAAGGCCTGCCGCATGTCGATCACGGCGGTCACCTCGATGCCGTGCGGCTGGGCGCAGCCGACGGGCCCGCTGAACTGGCCACGGTCGTCGAGGCCGATGCAGGTGCCCGGCGGCCAGGTCAGCGACTTGTCCTGGTTCACCACCTTGCCCTGGACCTCCAGGGCGTTGCCGGCACCGTCGGACACCTGGATGCCGCAGCGCATCGTCCGATCGCCCGACGCCCACGCCTTCTCGCCCGGCGCGAGCAGGCCCATCTGGAACCGGCCCTTCGGATCCAGGCGGGTGCCGAGGTACTCGGTGACGACGGGCGGGCACAGCTGGTCGCGCTGCGCGGCGATCACCGACTGCGTCGGGTACGGGGCGTTCTCCGGCAGCGTGCGCGCGGGCTCACCGGCGACCTCGAACCTGTGCGGCTGGAGGCAGTCGACGGGCGCCATCGTCGTGGGGTCCTTGTCCCAGGTCAGGCACGTGCCCGGCTTGGACCGGGCCAGCGTGGTGCCGGCGGCGGCCAGCCGCGGCGCCTTCTCCTCGTTCTTCGGCTCGAACGCGCCCGTGAAGTACAGGCCGGCGCCGAGCGCGAGCGCGCCCACGATCACCGCGGCCAGGACGGCGCGCACGGTGAGGGCGCCGGCGCGCCCCGTGGTCTCGGCGGGTACGGGCTGGGTTTCGGTGTCGTCGGCCATCGCCCTCCATCATGCCCGGTCCGCGCGGGGACGCGTGGTCGGTACAGCGGTTGGGGCGGCCCGACGGTGCCGTAATAGGCTGGTCGGGTGATCGACGTCAAGCTGGTACGCGAGAACCCGGACCGTGTGCGCGCCTCGCAGCGCGCCCGTGGAGAGGACCCGGCGCTGGTCGACGCCCTGCTGTCCGCGGACGCGGACCGTCGGGCGGCGGTGCTGGCGGCCGACACGCTGCGGGCCGAGCACAAGGCCTCGTCGAAGTCCATCGGCAAGGCGGCCCCCGAGGACCGTAAGGCCCTGGTCGCCGCCGCGGGCGAGCTGGCCGGGAAGGTCAAGGAGGCCGAGGCCGCGCAGGCGCGCGCCGACGAGGCCTTCGACGAGGTCGCGCGGAAGATCGGCAACGTCATCATCGACGGGGTGCCCGCCGGCGGCGAGGACGACTTCGTGGTGCTCGAGCACGTGGGCGAGATCCCCGAGATCGAGGACCCGAAGGACCACCTGGAGCTCGCCGAGGGCCTGGGCCTGCTCGACATGGAGCGCGGCGCCAAGGTCTCGGGCTCGCGCTTCTACTTCATGAAGGGCCACGGCGCGCTGTTCCAGATGGCGCTGCTGCAGCTCGCCGTGCAGAAGGCCGTGGCGAACGGCTTCACGCTGATGGTGCCGCCCGTGCTGGTCAAGCCGGAGGTCATGGCCGGGACCGGCTTCCTCGGCGCGCACGCCGACGAGATCTACCGCCTCGAGGCCGACGACCTGTACCTGGTCGGCACCTCGGAGGTGCCCCTGGCCGGCTACCACATGGACGAGATCCTCGACCTGTCCGACGGCCCCGTGCGCTACGCCGCGCAGTCGAGCTGCTTCCGGCGCGAGGCCGGCTCGTACGGCAAGGACACCCGCGGCATCATCCGCGTGCACCAGTTCGACAAGATCGAGATGTTCGTCTACTGCAAGCCGGAGGACGCGGAGGCCGAGCACCAGCGCCTGCTGAACTGGGAGAAGGAGATGCTCGCGGCCGTCGAGGTGCCCTACCGGGTGATCGACGTGGCGGCGGGCGATCTGGGCTCGTCGGCGGCGCGCAAGTACGACAGCGAGGCCTGGGTGCCGTCGCAGGGCCGCTACCGCGAGCTCACGTCGACCTCGAACTGCACCACGTTCCAGGCGCGCCGCCTGGGCATCCGGTACCGCGACGAGGACGGCCGGCCGCAGATCGCCGCCACCCTCAACGGCACCCTCGCGACCACGCGGTGGCTCGTCGCGATCTGGGAGAACCACCAGCAGCCCGACGGTTCCGTGCGCGTCCCCACGGCGCTGCAGCCCTTCATCGGTACGGACGTGCTGCGCCCGTAGGGACCCGGCCCGCGGCGAACTCGGAGCACTCCGGACACCGGGTGACGACGGGGTGCGCGCACGTGAGCGTGTGCTCGAGGAACCCGTCCGCGCGCTGCAACTCGTCGATGCGTCCGGCGATCGTCTCCCGGTGCCGGCGCAGGTGTGCGGCGCGCCCGGCCGAGTCGGCGACGATCAGCTGCTTGATCTCGTCGAGCGAGAGTCCCGCCCGCTGGCACAGCAGCACGAGGCGGGCCTGCGCGACGTGCTCGCCGGAGTAGTCGCGCTGCCCGCCGGGCTCGCGCGGCGGCACGAGCACGCCGACGTCCTCCCAGTGCCGCAGGACGTGCGCAGCGACGCCCACTTCCGCCGCCGCATTCCCGATGCGCATGCGTTCCGCCTTTACTTCAGGTCGACCTGAAGTTCTACCGTAGCGCCATGACGCACACCGCATCCGGATACTCGACCGCAGACGGCGCCCTCGACGATCCCGTCGTGCCGACATCGCTGAGCACGTGCTGCCGCGCGGTCGCGCAGTCGCTCGCGGGTGCGGTGCGCCCGCGCCGACCCGATCCCGCGCGGATCGCGCGGCTGCGCGAGACGCTCGTCGCGCCGCCGGCGTCGTCGGTGACGGTGCGCCTGCGGGCCCTGCCCCAGATCCCGCGCGAGGTCCGCACGATGACGGTGCTCGAGGGTGCGCGTCGCCCGGCGACGATCCGGATGGACATGCGCACCTATGTGATCGACCACCCGTCCGCCCGGATCCTGCTCGACCCGTCCGTCGCCTCCCAGGTGCGCGAGCGGGTCCTCGGCGCCATGCAGCCGATGCTGCGCGCCGCGGTGATGCCGTCGCCGGACGTCCTCAGCACGATCGAGGCGCTGCACCGCGGCGGAGTGGATCCGGCGAGCGTCGACGTCGCCCTGTCGACGCACCTGCACTGGGATCACGTCAGCGGGCTGCTGGATCTGCCCTCCCTGCCGCTGATGGCGCACCGTCGGGAGTACGAGTGGGCGGTCGCCGGCGAGCGGGCACCGGCCGCGGGGGTGCGGCCCGCGCTCGCCGGTCGGCCGATGGACCTGCGGGACCTCGACGGCCCGCCGGTGCTGACGTTCCCGGCGAGCCACGACGTCTTCGGCGACGGCTCAGTGGTGCTCGTCGACCTCGCCGGGCACACCCCCGGAAGCGTCGGCGTGCTGCTGAACACCGAACGCGGGCGGGTGCTCATGGCCGGCGACGCGGTATGGCATTCGGAGCAGCTGGCGCACGGCGCGCAGAAGGCGGCGTTCCCGGGGCTGCTCGTCGACGTCGACCGCGACGCGACCTTCGAGACGATGGTGCGCCTCATGGCGCTGCCGGACGACGTCACTGTGGTGCCGTGCCACGACCACGATCTTGCGGCGCGCTGGGCATAGGTACACCGGATCCCGGGCTCTCGGATCCTGTGCACTTCGGACGGGCTGTCCGGAGTGGACAGAATCCGAGAGTCGCGTCACCGAGGCGGTGCGCGCCTCGACGGCTGAGGCAGCGCGCCGTCAGAGTTCGATGGTCTCCGCGAGCTTGGTGAGACGGAACCGGGCCATCGCGAGGTTGGCGCGCGAGCGGTCGAGCACCAGGTAGAGGAACAGATCGTCGGTGCCCTGGTTGATCGGGCGCACGATCTGGTACTGCGTGCCGAGGGTGATCAGGATGTCCTCGATGTGATCGTCGAGGTCCAGATCGCCCAGCGTGCGGCCCATCGCCTGCACCAACGCCGAGTTGCCCGCCGCCGCGACCTCGAGGTTGAACTCCTCGGGGTCGCCGGCGGTCGCGAGGGCCATGCCGCTGCCGGCGTCGACCAGGGCGACGCCGAGTGCGCCGTCGATGTTCATGGCCTCGGTCAGCGACTCGTTGAATTCCGTCATGTCACCGGGTTCCTTCCCCTCGTGCGCGGCCTGCGCGGTCTGGAGGTCGTGCAACGTCTCCGCGTCGACGTAGGACTCATCGATCTGGGTGTACGGGAACGGGTCGATCGCCAGCGGTCCGGGCAGCGTCGGCGGCGCCTGCTCGGTCTCGGGCTCCGCCGCCGCGTCCTGCTCCGCCGGGGCGTCCGGCTCAGCGGCCTCCGCTTCGCCCGCCTGCGACTCGCTGGCCTGCGACTCCGGCGCGTCCGCCGCAGGGGCCTCCGTCGCCGAGTCCTGTTCCGTGGGAACGTGATCGGCCGAGACCTGCTCGATCGGGCCCTGTTCGGCGGGTTCGTCGGTGACGAGCTCGTCAGTGGGGGCTTCGGTGGGGACGCCGGCATCCTCGCGCGGCGCGTCCGCATCGTCTGTCCCCGCGACGGGCTCCTCCGGCGCGAGTCCCTCCGCCGGGGTCACGTGCGCCTCGACGTCCACCACCTCGACGTCGATGTACGACTCGTCCGGCTCGTCCAGCGTCTCGGCCGCCGGATCGTGATGCTCGGCGAACGTGGCCTCGAGGGTCTCCCCGTCGGTGTGCCCGGGCTGCGGCGCGTCGGTCCAGAGGTCGTCGGTGCGCCCCTCGGCGCGGGGCTCGAACCGCGGCGGCGCGAACTGGTCGAAGCCGCCGTCGAAGGCGGTGGCGGACGTGTTCGACGCCGTCTGCGGCCCCGTCGACGCGCTGTACCCGAAGCCGCCGACCACGCCCGCCTCGAAGGTGTCCGAGGCCGGCTGCACGCCCTGGAAGGTCTCCGAGGTCAGCGGGTCCGTCAGGGGATCGGGTTTGGTGCGCGGCGCGTCGGGCGCCGGGCTCCCGGGTTGCGGGTACGACGGAGCCGCCAGCCCGGCAAGGGGTTCCGACGACACCTGGCCGGGGCTCGGAGCGGCGGGCGTGCCGGGGCCGGATGAGGCGCCCGGAGCCGTCGGCGGCTCGCCCGCGGCCGCGCGGGCCGCCTCCTTCGCGGCGACCTGCACCTCGGGCGGCGGGATCACCCGCCGCGGCGGCTGCCCCGGCGGCGCCTGCTGCGCCTGCGGCTGCCCCTGCGGAGGCCCGGCAGGCCCGGCAGGCCCGGCAGGCCCGGCAGGCCCGGCAGGCCCGGCCGGACCGGGCGGCACCGTCGGGGGAGCGGGCGCCGGGCGCGCGGCCATGCCCGTGTCGTGCACGCCGTAGTAGTCCTCGACGCGCTGCCGGTTGTTGCGCGGACGCCGCGGCCCACTCATGGCAGCTTCTTCGCGCGCAGCTCGTGCCCGCTGGAGGTCAGGCAGCGACCGGATTCCAGGTCCCACTGCCAGCCGTGCAGATTGCAGGTCAGCTTGCCGCCGTCGACCACACCGAACTTCGACAGGTCGGCCTTGAGGTGCGGGCAGCGGCGCTGCACCTCCCAGCCGTCCAGCTCGGTGGACGCGGTGTCGTCGTGCGCCTCGGAGAACCAGCCGTCCGCGTAGGCGATCCGCTCGTCCGTGAGGCACTTGAAGAAGGTGTAGAGGAACTCGTTGTAGCCGCCGATGCGCCACGTGGTGAACCGCGTCGACAGGAAGATCGTGTTCACCCAGTCCGGCTCGTCGTCGCGGAGCACGGTGCGCACCAGCTCGGCGGCGATGCGGAAGCCGTAGCGGTACTTGCCGTCGCCCTCCTCGGGCGCGCGGACGATGCGCTGCGGGAAGTCGAGCACGACGGTCTCGACGGCACCGTCGGGCGAGGCCATCTCGAGCCCGACCGGGTAGCCGATCCCGTCGCTGATCAGCGCGGACGCCTGCATGATCGGCTCGAACTTGGCCTTCAGCGCGGGGAGGAGCGGGGCACCGTCGTCCTGGGCCCAGGTGGCCTTCTCGGCCTCGAGGACCGGCGCCTGGCGCGCCGCGAAGGCGTCCAGGTAGGCCGTCTTGTTCTCGAAGATGTCCATGACCTCGGCCTCGGAGACCGGGTGCGTCAGGGACACGAGCTCCGTGCCGCGGAAGTCGCCGACGGTGCCGGGGATGAACAGCAGGCCGCCGTCGTTCCCGTTCTTCTTCATCTCCTCGAGGAAGGTGATCTGGTCCGGGAAGATGTTCGACGGGTCGCCGCCGATCGTCTCCCGGTCCACCCGGCCCTCGTCGTTGAGGTAACGCAGCTCGGGGTCGAGGAACGCGGGCGGGCCCGCGGACGGCACGACCCAGGTGCCGGCGACCTGATCGACGTAGCTGCGGGCGCGGTCCATGCCGCGCTGGCGCTTCTGCTCGGCGAAGCGGCGCTTGGAGCCCTTCGGCATGTCGTAGACCATGGGGTACCAGATGGCGCCCGAGTACTGCAGCAGGTGCACGTCGACGCCGCCGAACTCGTCGAGCACCTCCATGTCGACGGGGCGGGCGTCGTTCATGTTGAACAGCACCGTCTCGCCGTCGGAGACGACGAGGCCCGAGTCGCCGATGGGGCCGTCCGCGGGGGCCCGCAGCGCGATGATCATCACGTCCAGGTCGCCCTTGGGGCCGCTCAGCGTGTGCCGCGTCGAGTCCTGCGTCTCGAAGAACTTCGTGAAGCCCAGCTTCTCCAGCTCGCGCCGCAGGTCCGGCACGGGGTAGTCGGGCAGCAGGACGGTGGCGTCCTTGCTCACGTTCTCGGCCAGGTTCTTCGCGTCGAAGTGGTCCCGGTGCAGGTGGGAGACGTAGAGGTAGTCGACGTCGCCCAGCGCCTTCCAGTCCAGTCCCGTGTTGTCCGGGAAGGGGAACCACGACCCGAAGTACGCCGGGTTCACCCACGGATCGCACAGGATGGTGCCTGCGGCGGTGGAGAGGTGGAAACCGGCGTGCCCGACGCTGGTGACCTGCACTGTGGAGCCTTTCGCCTGTGTTCGTTACCGCTACAGCGTAATGGGCGCCCGGCGTACCGGCTGACACACCGCGGAGACGGCCGCGCGGCTACGCTGGCCGTGTGGAACCCGTCTACGGAACGATCATCAAGGTGGCCCGCGGCATGTGGGCCTATCAGGGCATCAAGTTCACCGAGGTGGACTTCCATAAGTTCCCCCGCACCGGCGGCGCCGTCGTGGCGATCAACCACACCGGCTACCTGGACTTCCCGTTCGCCGGGAAGCCCGCCGACGAGGCCGGGCACCGCAAGGTGCGGTTCATGGCGAAGCAGGAGGTCTTCGACAATTCGAAGACCGGCCCCATCATGCGAGCGCTGCGGCACATCCCCGTCGACCGCGAGGCCGGCGCGGAGGCGTACCAGGCCGCGGTGGACGCGCTCAAGGCCGGCGAGCTCGTCGGCGTCTACCCCGAGGCCACGCACAGCCGCAGCTTCGAGCTCAAGGGCTTCAAGTCCGGCGCCGCGCGCATGGCGATCGAGGCGAACGTGCCGATCGTTCCCGTCGTGGTGTGGGGCGCGCAGCAGGTCTGGACCAAGGGCCTGCCGAAGCAGCTCGGTCGGAACAAGTTCCGCATCCTCATCGGCGTCTGCGACCCGCTGGATCCCGTCGGTCCGCCCGACGAGCTGACCGCGCGGCTCAAGGACGAGATGCAGGCCATGCTGCTGCAGCTGCAGGACCTGTACGGGCCGCACCCGCAGGGCGAGCCGTGGGTGCCCGCGCGCCTCGGCGGCACCGCCCCCACGCTGGAGGAGGCGGACGCCATGGACGCCGCCGACCTCGACGAGCGTCGCCGCGCCCGGGAGGAACGTCAGGCCGACGGTGCCTGACGCCCACAGCGAGTTCGGCGTCCCGTCCGGCATGCTCGACGGTGCGCCCGGCCCCGTCGAGGCCCCCGGGCTCGAGGAGCTCGGCGCCGCGCCGATCCTGGTCGCGAGCGATGTCGACGGCACCCTCGTCGACGATCACGAGCGCCTGACGCTGCGCACCCATGTCGCCGTGAACGCGGTGCGCGCCGCCGGCGGCCACTTCGTGCTCGCCACCGGCCGCCCGCCGCGGGCCGTCGATCCCATCGCCGAGCAGCTCGACTTCGCGCCGCTCGCCGTGTGCGCGAACGGCGCGGTGCTCTACGACACCGGATCGGGCCGGGTGGTCTCGGCGTCGCTGATGTCGCCGGAGCTGCTGGAGACCGTCGCCGAGCTCGTCCGCCGGTACCTGCCCGGCGCGGGCTTCGCGGCCGAGCGGGTGGCGCACGGCGAGCACGACACGGCGACGCCGCGGTTCGCCGCGTCCACCGGCTATCAGCACGCCTGGCTCGAACCCGACACCGTGACCGCCGCCGACGCCGAGGTGCTCGCCCACCCCGCGGTGAAGCTGCTGGTCCGGCAGCCGGGCATGACCTCCGACGAGATGCACGCCCGCATCGCCCCGCACCTCGACGGCCTCGCCGACGTCACCTACGCCACCAACAACGGCCTCATCGAGTTCCACGTCCCCGGCGTCACGAAGGCCACCGGTATCCAGCTGGCGATCGACCACCTGGGGCTCACCGGCGGCGTCCGGACCGCCGCCTTCGGCGACATGCCCAACGACGCCGCGATGCTGCGCTGGGCGAGCCTGGGCGTCGCGATGGGCAACGCCCACCCGCTCGCCCGCGGCGCCGCGAACGTGGTGACCGCGACGAACCTCGACGACGGTGTCGCGCGCGTGCTCGAGCGCTGGTTCTAGCCCGTTCGACGGTGCGCCGCCGGTCCGGGGTGCGCCGCGAGCCTCGCCGGTCAGGTCTGGTGGAGGCCGGTAGTCGTTCGCGGAAGGCATGCGTGGCACGCATACCGTCGTTTCTGCAGGTAGAAGGCATGTCCAGGTGATCTGGTTATGCGCGCCACGCATAACCTCGCTGCCGCTGCCGCTGCCGCTGCCGCTGCCGGTGGAGGTGGCGGTGTCTTGCCGGTGCCGCGCTGCCGGTGGCGTTGACGGTGGCGGTGGCGGTGTCTCTGTCGGTGTCTTCCGAGCCCTGCCGAATGCTCCGCAGCGATTCGCGCGGGTGTTTCTGCCTCGCGAGGGGGTTGCAACCCGAGCGTTTGCGAAAACTTCCCGCGGGAGTGGAATGCCGAAGGGCGCGGCGGGCGAGGTGCCGCGGGCGCGGCGGTGGCGAAGCGGGGCGGGCGAGGCGCGGCGGTGGCGAGCGCGACGACGGCCGCGCCCGGACCGGGGTATGCGTGCCGCGCATGGCCCGATTTCTCGAGTAGGCCTTCTACTTGCAGAAACGCAGGGTATGCGCGGCACGCATACCTTCCGTGGAGCGACACGTCTCTCCGCGGAGGAGGGTGACCTCCCCCGAGCCTCCGCCGAGGAGACCGGGTCGGCGGCCCCGCGGTGCTGTTCCGCGCGCCGCGAGCCCGTCTGTGACTGATGTGACAAATGTTGCTTACGTGACGAATGTTGCAGATGGTGTTAGTCTCGACCTCACGTTGAGCTTTGCCCTTACCGGGCAGGGCTCACCTGCGTCGAGCTAAGGAGAAGCCATGCCCGTGTGGATCGACGGCGGTCCTCGTCGCCGCCGCGGACGGCGTACCGTCGCGCTCGCCCTGCTCCCGGCACTGGCCGTGGGGGGCGCGGCCGCGCTGCTCAGCACCACGAAAATCACCGGCGACCCGGACCTCGCCGCCGGCAGCGACGTGACCTTCACCGGCCAGGGCAACGGCCACGGCCGCGGCCTCGGCCAGTGGGGCGCCTTCGGCTACGCGAAGTCCGGCTGGAAGGCCGAACAGATCGTCGCCCACTACTACGGCGGCTCCCAGCTGGCGCGCGCCGACGTGAAGCTGCCCGTGCGCGTCCAGCTCACCACGCAGAAGGCCGCGAACGTGCTGGCCCCGGCGGGTGCCAAGATCGGCGATCAGCCCGTCGCACCCGGCCAGGCCGTGCGCCTCGAGGGCGGCAACGCCGTCATCACCACGGGCTGCAACGGCCCCGTCATCAAAACGGTTCCGGCCGGCGAGGACGCCACCATCGCCCCGCTCAACGCCGAGGCGAACCGGCCCGTCGGCGAGCTGCTGACGTTCTGCGGCTCCAAGGCCGCCTACCGCGGCGCGATCGCCGCCAAGGACGGCAAGGTCTTCAACGTGGTCACCATCGAGGACTACGTCCGCGGCGTGGTCCCCGTCGAGAGCAAGGTGGAGTGGGCCGACCAGGGCGGCTACGAGGCGCTGCGGGCGCAGGCCATCGCGGCCCGCTCCTACGCGCTGGCCGAGGGCGCCAAGCGCGGCGACCGCTACAACGACACCCAGGACTCGCAGGTCTACGGCGGCGCCGGCAAGGAGGACCCGCGCACCGACAAGGCCGTCGCGAGCACCGCCGGCCTCGTCATGGCGAAGAACGGCTACGCCGTCCCCACCGAGTTCTCCAGCTCGACGGGCGGGTACACCGCCGGCGGCGATTTCACGGCGGTGAAGGACGACGGCGACGTCGTCTCGCCGTTCAAGAACTGGACGCAGAAGGTGCCGGCCTCGAAGATCTCCCAGGAGTTCGGCGTGGGCGCGCTGAAGTCGATCCGCGTGGTCAAGACGCAGTCGGCGCAGGCCGGGCGCGTCGAGGCCGTCGAGATCGTGGGTGCGAACCGCACCGTCACCGCGAAGGGCGACGAGGTCCGCAAGAAGCTGGGCCTGCGCTCGGACTGGTTCACCATCAACGGCCAGGCCCCGGCGTCGGCCCCCGCGCCCGGCGCCCCGANCGCCCGCGGCGCGGCCACCGCACCGTCGAGCGCCACGCAGGCCCCGGTCCCCGGGCGGGTCGTGGAC
>NZ_CBCSDV010000054.1:0-11117 GCF_965138335.1 Tsukamurella ocularis | reverse complement strand
CCCCGGCGCCCGCCCCCGGCCGGTAACCCGTGCACGTCTCCCGCCGCGCCTTCCAGGAGTGGGTCTCGGACGCCCTGGACGACGTCCCGCCCGAGCTCGCCACGGCCATGGACAACGTGGTGGTGCTGGTCCGCGACCGCAACGAGGACGAGCCGACGCTGCTCGGCCTGTACGAGGGCATCGCGCTCACCGAGCGGGACTGGAACTACGTGGGCACCCTGCCCGACACCATCACCATCTACCGCGAGGCGCTCATGGACGTCTGCGACACCGAGGAGCAGCTGCGCCACGAGATCCGGGTGACCGTGCTGCACGAGATCGGCCATCATTTCGGTATAGACGACCACCGACTCCACGACTTGGGCTGGGCCTGACCGGATCCGAGCCGGGCCGGGCCTGAAAGGAATCCGCATGCCGACACCGCACAACTCCGCCGCCCCCGGCGACTACGCGCCCGCCGTCCTCATGCCGGGCGACCCGCGCCGCGCCCGCCGCATCGCGGAGACGCTGTTCGACGACGCCCGCCTCGTCAACGAGGTCCGCGGCATGGAGGCGTACACGGGCACCGTCGGCGGCCGGCCGATCTCGGTCATGGGCTCCGGCATGGGCATGCCCACCATGACGATCTACGCCACCGAGCTTTACCGCGAGTACGGGGTGCAGCGGATCATCCGGGTCGGCACGTCGGGCGGCTTCCAGGACGACCTCGCCCTCGGCGACGTGATCGTCGCGACTGCCGCGCACACCGATTCCGCGATCAACGACCCCCGCATCCCGGGCGTGAAGTTCGCCCCCGCCGCGTCCTACCCGCTGCTCCGCGCCGCGGTCGACGCCGCCGAGCGGGCCGGCACCCCCGTGCGCGTGGGCCCGGTGTACTCCTCCGACCACTTCTACCTCGCGCGCCCCGGCCTGCACGAGGGCCTGCGCGACCACGGCGTGCTCGGCGTCGACATGGAGACCGCCGCCCTCTACGCCGTCGCCGCGGCCGAGGGCCGCGAGGCCCTCACGGTGCTCACCGTGAGCGATCACCTCTTCCGCGAGGAGGCGATGCCGTCCGAGGACCGCGAGACGAGCTTCGCCGCAGCAGCCGCCGTCGCCATCGAGGCCGCCTTCAGCTGACGCCGGCCTGGCCTCAGAAGGTCAGAGGTCGTCTTCGGCGTAGACGCGTAGAGCCTCGACCAGGAGTGGCAGATGCGCGGTGACGACGTCCCGGACAATATCGCCATCGACTCCGAAGTACTGATGCACCAGGATGTTCCGGAGACCCCGGATCTACGGCCAGGGAATCTGCGGACATGTGCGTGTGACGTCGGCCGGGAGGTGGTTTACGGCTTCTCCGATGATCTGGAGATTGCGTTAGATGGCATCCTCCGCCATGTCGGCGAGATCGTCTGCTCCGCTGTCGAGAACCGCGACGAAGCGCTGGCAGCGCTCGACCGACCGCAGTATGTCCGCGACGCGCTGCCCCACTTCTCTGCTCACAGAGCTACAGCATCAGCCAGGGCCGAGGCGGAGACGGGCCGCTTGAGCAGTTGAAGTGGGAAGACGTCGATATCCTCGCGACCGAAGAGTTCCCGGGATTCCTCCATCAGGCCCGAGGCGCGCATGAGGAGATTCCCGTCCACCGGATCCATCTCGACCAGGATGTCGATATCGCTACCGGCGTGCGCGTCACCCCGTGCGACAGAGCCGAACAGTCTCGGATTCGTCGCGTTGTACTTGGCCAACAACGCGAGGAACTCACTCCGACGCTCCTCGATGAGCTCATGAAGAACCAGCGTCTCGGGGGTGACACCGATCCTCGCCATATCGCCAGGATACCCGTGGACGGGCGGCGAGCACAGCCTCTGACTAGCCCATCGGGTCCAGGTGCGACGGGGCGTCGGCCCAGCTCACGAGCTCCCAGCGGCCGTCGTCGACGGGCCGGAGCACGATCTCGCCGGTGTTCGGCAGGTGGTGCTTGTGCGCGTAGGCACCGTCGACCCCGGACAGGTGGAAGCCGACGAGCCGGATGGCGGCCCCGTGGCTGACGAGGTAGGCGTCGCCGTGCGGCAGGTGCCCGGCGCGGATCGTCGCCACCGCGGGCAGGTACCGCGCGAGCAGGTCCTCGGCGCTCTCGCCACCGGGCATCGCGGCGGTGGGCTCGCCGGAGTACCAGCGGCGCACGACGTCCTGGAAGACCTTGATGGAATCCTCGTCGTTGAGGCCCTCGAGGTCGCCGGCCTGCACCTCGTGCACCCCGTCGATCACGGCGGTCGGCACGCCCCAGGCCTCGGCGATGTGCCCCGCGGTCTGCTGCGCGCGCCGCGCGACGGAGCTCAGCAGCACGGCCGGCGCGGTACCGGGGCGCTCGGCGCCGAAGCGGCGTGCCTGCTCGGCACCCTCGGGCGTGAGCGGCGCGCCGGGCGGGCGGGTGTCGAGGATCCGCGCGACGTTCGCGGTCGTCTGGCCGTGGCGGACCAGGTGCAGCAGGCCCGTCATCGCTCGCCCCTGCGCAGGCCGTCGAACCAGGCCTCGGAATCGCCGGGGTCGACGGGGGCCGTGCCGGGACCGCCCGGCCGGGGCCAGGAGCCGAGGAAGCGGAGGTCGTCGCACACGCGGTGCAGCGCGCGCAGCGCCTCGCCCACCGCGGGATCGTCGATGTGGCCGACGCAGTCGAAGTGGAAGACGTAGCTGCCGAACACGGTTCGCTTCGGGCGCGACTCGATGCGGGTGAGATCGACGCCGCGCAGCGCGAACTCGGCCATCGCCAGGGCCAGCGAACCGGGGCGGCTGGGCACGTCGAGGACCACCGCGGTGCAGTCGCTGCCGGTGCGCTCGGGCGCCGGACCGGGCTTGCCGCACAGCACGAATCGGGTGCGGGCGTCGGCCACGTCGGCCACGCCGGTCGCCGCCTCGGGCACGCCGTACATCCGGGCCGCGAGCGCGGTGGTGACGCCGGCGTCGATGCGCCCCTCGGCCACGTCGAGGGCGGCCGCGGCGTTGGAGGCGGCCGGAACCACCTGCGCCTGCGGCATGTTCGCGGCGAGCCAGGCGCGGACCTGCGCGGCGGCGACGGGGTACGCGCCCACGGTGCGGGCCTCGTCCAGCGGCTTCGCGGAGGCCACCGAGAAGGCGACGGCGAGGTCGGTCTCCGCGAAGATCTGCAGCGGCGTCCCGAAACCCAGCGTGTCGAGCGTGGGCGTGACGGGCCCCTCGACGGACGACTCGATGGGCACGCACGCGAGGTCCGCGGCACCGTCGGCGACCATCTCGAGGGCGGCCACCTGGCTGGGGGCACTGATCCGTTCCGCCCCGACGAGGTCGAACCCCGGCACCGTCATCTCCCCGCGGGCGGCGAGGTCCTGGCACTGGAGCAGCGCCATCTCGGTGAACGTCCCCTCGGGGCCGAAGTAGGCGATGCGCGTCACGCCACGAGCCTAGCCGGGGCACCGCGCGCGGGCGGACCTCCGGTGATTCAGTACAGTCATTTCGTTCTTGCAGAAGCGGGAGGGCAGCATGGCGGAGGACGAGAACCCACTGGATCGGATCAGCTCCGGGCCGGCACCGACGGGCCCGAATCCCTGGCGCTCGAACCGGCTGCCCACGGGCAGCCCCTACGCGAACGGCCTGTACGGCACCGGCGACGCGCGCAGTCGGCGCCGACTCGGCCTCGCCGGCTGGCTCACGCTGGCCGTCGCGGTCGTCCTCCTCGCGGGCGCGGTCGGCTGGGCCGCGGTCTCGAAGTCGGGCCGCGACGACGCCCCGCAGCTGCCCGGGATCACCGCGCGGGCGACGCCGCCGCCCGCGCCCAGCATCGACCAGATCACCGCCAACAGCCTGTTCACGACCGCCCTGACCGCCCCGGCCACGTGCCCGCTCCCCGCGTGGTCCGTCGATCGCGCGGCGATGCAGACCTTCGGCCAGGCCGCGACCGCCTGCCTCGGCGGCATGTGGGGCCTGCCCGCCGTGCGGGTCGACGTCGCGGTCCCGGCCGCCGACGGCTCCCTCCCCGGGGCGTGCACCGCCGGCGCGCGCGTCGAGAGCATCATCACCTGCGACACCGTGACCTTCATGAACCACGACCGCGCCCGCGCGGGCATCGGCAACCAGGCGGGCGGGGCGCTGATGTGGTTCGCCCTCGACGTCGCGGGGCGGGCGGAGCGGCGCAGCGGCGTCTCCGCCGACGTCGACGCCCTCGTGCGCCTCGCGGGCGGCCCGACCAGCACGCCGGGCGGCGAGCATCTGCGCCGGCGCCACGTGCAGAACCTCTGCCTCGCGGGCGGCACGCTCGCGAAGCTGGTGGGCCACGGGATCCAGGCGCGCGACATGGAGGAGGCCTCCAGCGAGTCCGCGTCGTGGACCGTGATCTCCGCGACCTCGAACGATCCGGTCCTGGCGCGCGGCACGGCGCAGAGCTGGTTCGACCGCGGGCGCCTCTCCCCCACGCTCGACGTGTGCCGGACGGCGTGGACCGTCCCCGTCGATCAGGTGTCCTGAGCTACTTCAGCCCGAGGGCGTGCAGCCGGTCGGTGACCGCCTGCGGGTCGGGCGCGACGACGTGCCGCAGCCGCTCGCGCACCGCGTCCTGCGCCATCGGGTTGAGGGCGGCCAGCCGCGCCTCGTCGGGCGCGGCGAGCGCGGCCGGGATGTCGTCGCCGGTGAGCGCGGCCACGACTCCGCACAGCACGGCCACGGCCTGATCGGCGTCCGTCACCGCGATCTCGAAACCGGGGCCCTCGTCGTGCACGCCGTGCACGAGGAACTCCGCGAGCGCCGTGGGATCGCCGGGCGTGTAGGTGCAGCTCGGACGGCCCGACGGTGCGGCCACGGCCAGCCCGTCGACCAGGGACATCGGCTCGCGCGGGGGCGCGAGCAACTCCAGTTCGATCGCCATCACGTTGACCCTAACTCTTGCCCCGGCTTGCTCACCGCATTAGGTTAGGGTTACCTTCATGACATCAGACCACCGAGCGAGAGGAGTCGTCATGAGCGCCCCGACCATCGCCGAGCCGACACCGGCCGAGCGCGTCCGCACCATCGCGGCCGTCCCCCATGCCGCGGTCCTCGCGGCCGACGGCTTCGAGCCGATCACCGTCGCACTGCACCACGTGCTGGGCGACCGCCTGGTGGTCGCGGTCCCCGACGACGTGCCCTGGCTCGAGGGCGCACGCGCCATGGTGGAGATCAACGACATCTCGCCGCTCCCGCTGCGCGAACGCACCCGCTCCCTGGTGTGGCTCTCCGGCCGCCTGTCCGAGGTGGCCGACGGGGCCGCCCTCGCCGCTCGCGTGGCCGTGGACAATCCGCTCGAGGAGCTGCTCGACGTGGGCAACGGCGCGCGGCTGCTGACCATGCCGATCGAGACGGCCGTGCTCGCCGATGCCGCCGGCGCCTCGTCGGTGACGGGCGACGAGCTGGCCGCCGCCGAGCCGGATCCGTTCGCGGGCTACGAGATCGCCTGGCTCGAGCACGTCGAGAGCGGGCACCCGGAGATGGTCGGGCAACTCGCCCGCCGACTGCCCGGGAAGCTGCGCAACCACCGCATCCGGCTGCTGGGCATCGATCGCTTCGGCATCCGGCTGCGGGCCGAGCACCACGAGCTCTCCGACGTGGACGTGCGCCTGAACTTCCAGCAGCCCGCCCACGACATGGCCGCCCTGCAGCGCGGCATCCGCATCCTGCTGGGCTGCCCCTTCCTCAACGGTCTCCGCGCGAGCTGATCCTGCTCAGGATGTCGAATTCCTGAGCGGTGGAGGCGCGCTCACGCACCTCGTGGGCACCCGGCGGCATCGCGCACCCCGGCCGACGCGGTCAGTGCGCCTGCACCGTGATGTCCGTGTCCCGGGGGGTCAACGCGTAGACGCCCGCGGCGACGGCGAACAGGATCACCCCGCCGACCAGCCCGGTGCTCTGCAGCGACGCGGTGAAGCCGGCCATGGCGTGCTCGGCCAGGGCGGGCAGGCCCGCCTGCTGCGCGATCGCCATCGCGGCGCCCAGCGATTCGCCCGCCGCGCCGGCGGTGGCGGCGTCGACGCCCGGGATCGCGCCGAAGTCGGCGTCCGCGGTGTAGAGCATCGCGGCGACACTGCCGAGGATCGCAACGCCGAGCACGTTGCCCAGGTCGTAGCTCGTCTCCTCGAGCGCGGCGGCGTTGCCCGCCTTCTCCTCCGGCGTGCCGGACATGACCATCGCCGAGGCCACGGTCATGCCGCCCATGCCGACGCCGACCAGCACCAGCGGCACGACCAGCCCCGCGTAGTCGAGCCGGGCGGGAGCCGCGATGAGCACCATGCCGATCGCCGCTGCCACGAGGCCGCCCGCGAGGACGATCCGCGCGGTGAGCAGATTCGCGAGCCACGGCGCGGCCAGCGAGGCGACCACCGCCGCGACGGCGACGGGGAGCAGCCGGACGCCGGTCTCGATGGGGCCGTAGCCCGCGACGAGCTGCATCCACTGCGCGAGCAGCAGCAGGGCGGCGGCCATGGCGAACATGACGCCCAGGGCCGCGATGATGCCCGCGGAGAACTGCCGGCGCCGGAAGAGCCGCACGTCGAGCAGCGGGTGTTCGCGATGCAGGGAGCGCCGGACGAACAGCCCGAGCACCACCACCGCGAGCAGGAGCGCGAGCAGGCCCGGCCCCGACAGCAGCGTGTGGTCCTTCGCGAACCGCTTGATCGCCCACACCAGCGCCACCATGCCGGTGATCGACATGAGCGCGCCGAGCCAGTCCCACGCGCCGGGCGAGGCGACCTTCGACTCGGGCAGCAGGAAGATCCCGACGATCAGCACGAGCACCATCACCGGCACGTTCACCATGAACGCCGCGCGCCACGAGAAGTTCTCCAGCAGAACGCCGCCCACGATCGGACCGATCGCGGCGCCCACGCCGGAGACCGCCGCCCACAGGCCGAGCGCCTTCGCGCGCTCCGCGGGATCGGTGAAGATCACGCGCAGCATCGTCAGGGTGGTGGGCATGATCATCGCGCCGCCCACGCCGAGCGCCGCGCGCAGCGCGATCACCTGGGCGGGCGTCTCCGCCCACAGCACGAGCGCCGAGGCGGTGCCGAAGACGACGTAGCCGAGCAGCAGCATCCGCTTGCGGCCGAACCTGTCCCCCAGCGAGCTGGTGGACACGAGCAGTCCGGCCAGCACCAGCGAGTAGGCGTCGATGATCCAGAGTTGTTGCGCCGCGGTCGGCCTCAGGTCGGCCGCGAGGTCGGGAACGGCGATGTTGAGGATCGTCATGTCCACGGTGATCACCAGCAGGCTCGCCGAGAGCAGCAGCGCTGCGGCCCACCGCCGGGTGGCCGAGGCCACGGGCGCGGTCGTCAGGTCGGTCATTCCCTTTCTCCTTCTCGCGGGTTCCAGAGTGCGGTGATCGAGCGTTCGAGGAGCGCCCGGTCCACGGGCGCTTCGGTGAGCACGGTGCGCATGATCGCCCCGTCGGTGAACATCGCCACCGCGGCGGCGCTCTCCGCGGTGACGTAGCGCCGCATGGTCGCGATGAAGTCCTCCTCCCATCGCACGCTGAGCTCCCGGAGATCCGGGTGCAGCGGCGCCGCGCAGGTCACCGCGAAGTCTGCGCCCACGAGGTGCGGATCGAGCAGGTAGCGGTGCAGCGCCGCGGTGTACGCCTCGGGAGTGGCGCCGTCCGCGACGAAGGCCGCCTCCAGGCCGTCGAGCCATTCCTCCGCGTCGTGCACCAGCAGCGCCAACGCCGCGGCGCGGAGGTCGTCGAGGGTGGCGAAGTACTGCGTGGTGGAGCCGAGGGGCACCCCCGCCCGCGCGGCCACCTTGCGGTGGGTCAGCGCGTCGGGTCCCTCCTCGACGACGATCGCGGCGGCAGCGGCGACGATCTCGCGACGGCGCCGCTCGGGGTCGCGGCGACGGGGCGTTCCGGGCATCGAGCACTCCTAATGGACGTTTGTACATGTACAACTGTACATGATGTGCGACAGCGAAGGAGCCGCTAGATTGAAACAATGAGCGCCACACCGGACAATCCGTTGCCCGACCAGCCCGAAGGCGAGCACAGGCCCGACCTCGCGTCGCGGGCGAGGACGCACGTCGACGACGCGACGACCCGCGCCAGAACCCATGCGGACGACGTGGCCACGCGTGCCAAGACCAAGGCGGGCGATGCGGCCACCCGCGCCGGCGACGCCGCCAAGAAGTGGCTCAAGCGCGCGATCGTCGCCGCGATCCTCATCGCCGTGCTCATCGTGGCCTACTTCGCGCTGGCCGCCTACCTCCCGCGCAAGTGGGCGGACCTACTGGTCGGCTGGGTCGGCACGGACGGAGGCACGCTCAAGGGCACCGCCTTCGGCCTGGGCATCGGCTTCCTCTGCGCCGGCCTACCGCTGCTCATCCTGTGGTTCGCCGCGAAGCGGGCGAGCAACCACCCGAAGATCGCCACGGTGATCGGGCTCCTCGCCGTGATCGTGGCCGTGCCGAACCTCATGACGCTGGCCGTCGCGATCGGCACCGGCAGCGGCGCGAGCTACGCCCGCACCAAGATCGACCAGAACGCCGCGGGCTTCCGCTGGGCCACCCTGATCGGCGTCATCGTCGGCGTCGTCGCCGCGATCGCCCTTGCGATCCTCCTCGAGGTGCAGCGCCGCAAGCGCGCGAAGAAGAAGCAGCGCAAGGCCGTCGAGAAGGAGGCCAAGGCGCTCGCGAAGCAGCAGGAGAAGGAGGCGAGGGCGGCCGAGAAGGCCGGCCACGGGCGCGCCCCGGGCCTCGACGAGGAGCCACCGTCGAGCGGGAACGACGCCCGCTAGCGGCGATCAGATCCCGAACAGCACCTCGATCGGCTCCTTGGCGAAGTACAGCAGGAACAGCCCCGAGACGATCCACAGCAGCGGGTGCACCTCCTTGGCCTTCCCGCGCGCCACGGCCATCACCACCCAGGTGATGAAGCCGATGCCGATGCCGTTGGCGATCGAGTAGGTGAAGGGCATCGAGACCACGGTGAGGAACACGGGCAGGACGACGGAGAACCTGCTCCAGTCGATGTCCTTGAGCTGGCCCAGCATCATGGCGCCCACGATGACCAGCGCCGGCGCGGCGGCCTCGGACGGGACCACCTCGTAGAGCGGGGTGAAGAACATCGCGGCGAGGAAGAGCACGCCGGTCACGATGTTCGCCAGGCCCGTCCGGGCGCCCTCGGCGATGCCCGAGGCGGACTCGACGAAGACGGTGTTCGACGAGGCCGAGGCGCCGCCGCCCACGATCGCGCCCGCGCCCTCGACGGCGAGCGCCTTGCCGATGTTGGGCACGGTGCCGTCCTCGCGCATCAGGTCCGCCTCCTTGGTGAGGCCCGTGATGGTGCCCATGGCGTCGAAGAAGTTCGACAGCACCAGCGCGAAGACCAGCACCGATGCGGCGAGCACGCCGATCCGGGTGAAGGCGCCGAAGACGTCGACCTCGCCGACCAGCGACAGGTCGGGCAGCCCGCCCAGCGAGGACGGGAGCTCGGGGATGTTCAGGCTCCAGCCGTGCGGGTCCTTGAACGACGGTCCCAGGCCGGCCACCTTCTGCACGATCAGGGCGACGATCGTGGTGATGACGATGCCCAGCAGGATCGCGCCCGGGACCTTGCGCACCACGAGCACGCCGATGAGCAGCACGCCGAAGACGAAGACCGCCGTCGGCCACGCCGCGACGGAGTTGCCGATGCCGAGGCCGACGGGCACCGTCGTGCCGGCGGCGTCCGGGATGCGCCGGACGAAACCCGCGTCGACGAAGCCGATGAACGCGATGAAGCAGCCGATGCCGGCGGCGATCGCGGCCTTGAGCTCGGCGGGGATGGCGCGGAAGACCGCGGTGCGGAAGCCGGTGACGCCGAGCAGCACGATGATGATGCCGTCGATCACCACGAGGCCCATGGCCTCGGGCCAGGTGACCTGCGGCGCGACGCTCACCGCCAGGAGGCTGTTGACGCCGAGGCCGGCGGCGATGCCGAACGGGTAGTTGACGATCGCGCCGAAGGCGATGCACATGACGCCCGCAGCCAGCGCGGTCACGGCGGCGACCTGCGCGGTGGGCAGCACGTGACCGAGCACGTCGACGTTCTTGCTCTGCCCGACGACGCCGCCGATGATGATCGGGTTGAGCACCACGATGTAGGCCATCGTGAAGAAGGTGACGAGGCCGCCGCGGAGCTCGCGCGGCACCGTCGAACCGCGCTCGGAGATGCGGAAGAACTTGTCGATGGGCCCCAACTGGGGCTCGGTGGGAGCGGACACGTCGTGACCCTTCACTCGCTGCAGGACCGGGCAATCGTAACGGTGCCCGGATAGGGTGACCCGGTGAACGCCCCCGAGCCCGTCCCGACCGCCGTGCGGCGCCCGCTGCGCGCCGAGGTCGCGATCGTGCTGTTGGTGACTTTCGCCTGGTCGGGGCTGTATTCGATGGTCCGCCTCGTCGGCTATCAGCTCGGCCCCGGCGTGCGCGGGACGACGGTGACGCTCAACCCGGTCCGCAGCCCGCACGCGGTGATCGACTTCCTGCTGCAGGTGCTCGGCGCGGTGCAACTCTTCGGCTGGGCCGCGCTGGCGCTGTACCTGCTGTACCGCTCCGGGATCCGCTTCGCCGACATCGGCTTCGCGCTGCGCCGGCCGCGACGGGAGGTGCTGCGCGACGTGGGGCTGGGCACCGGGCTCGCGGCGCTCATCGGCATCCCCGGGCTGGCGCTGTACGCGGCCGGCCGGGCCCTGGGGGTCACCGCGAGCGTCGTGCCGGCGTCGGGCGACGTGCAGTGGTGGCGGATCCTCACCTACGTGCTGCTCGCGGCGGGGAACGCCGTCGCGGAGGAGGTCGTGGTCGTGGGCTACCTCATGACCCGGCTGCGGCAGCTGGGCGTCGGGCGGGCCGGGTCGATCGCGGCGTCGTCGGTGCTGCGCGGCTCGTACCACCTGTACCAGGGCTTCGGCGCGGGGCTCGGGAACCTGGTGATGGGCGTGGTCTTCGGCGCCGCCTACGAGCGCTGGCGGAAGCTGTGGCCGCTGGTCATCGCGCACTTCCTGCTCGACGTCGTGGCCTTCGTCGGCTACGCGCTGCTGCGGCCGCATCTGGGCTTCCTCACGTGACCGCGGCCCGGGAAGGCCGGGGACGGCGGCGGCACCGNCGGAGAC
>NZ_CBCSDV010000053.1:5662-11664 GCF_965138335.1 Tsukamurella ocularis | reverse complement strand
CGCCCGGTGCCCCCGGCCCCCGCCGCCGACGGCGCACCGTCGGGCNACGGTGACGGGGACGTCACGCCCATCGGCGACGCGCCCTCGCGGCGCGGCAAGCGCTTCGGTCTGGTGGCCGGCGCGGCCGCCGCGGCGGTGGCGATCCTCGGCGGTGGCGGGGTGCTCGTGAACTCCGCGAGTCCGGGCGACGGTGCCCTGTGGAGCGTCAAGGAGGTCGTCTTCTCCGACGCCGCGTCCCAGACGATCGCCACATCGGAGGCGAAGGCGCAGATCGAGAAGGCCGACGACCTGGCCGCGGGCGATAAGGCGGCCGCGCAGTCGGCGCTGGTCAGCGCGCGCCAGCAGGCCGCGAAGGTGAAGAACGAGAAGGACCGCGCCGCGCTCGAGGAGCGGATCCGGGCGGCGGAGGCGCGGGCCGGGCTGCCCGTCGGGTCCACCGACCTGCCCACCTCCACGCGCCCGACGACGCCCTCGCAGACGGTCCCGCCCACGTCGACGACCGAGCCGACGGTCACGATCCCGACGGAGCCGACCCGGCCGACGTACCCGACGCGTCCGACCACGCCGCGGCCGACGCCCACCACGACGGTGCCGACCACGACGCCGGATCCGACGAGCACGACCCCGTCGCCGACCGCCACGACGACCACGGCCCCGACGTCCACGA
Organism: Tsukamurella ocularis; assembly: GCF_965138335.1. Taxonomy (GTDB): domain Bacteria; phylum Actinomycetota; class Actinomycetes; order Mycobacteriales; family Mycobacteriaceae; genus Tsukamurella; species Tsukamurella ocularis_A. Next base: position 10,997 of record NZ_CBCSDV010000053.1, on the reverse strand, counting down.
CTGTGCCGACCACCCCGACGACGACCACCACGACGCCGCCCCGGCCGACCGCCACCACGACGACGGCCGCCGCGTCCACGTCGATCCTGACGGTCGTGCCGGAGGACTGGTTCCCGCGCTAGCGGGACCGGCCGACGAGGACGACGAAGGCCCCCACCGAGCGGTGGGGGCCCTTCGCCGTGTTCGGGTGCGTCGGGGGCCGGATCACTCCTCGTTCGCGAGGTTCATCGCCGCGTCGGCGTAGCCGCGGCAGTAGTCCCAGGTGACGTAGGTGTCGGGCGAGGGATCGTAGGCCGGCTCGTGCGGCCGGACGGTGCCGTCGACCAGCAGCTGCAGCAGATTCGCGCGCAGCATGTCCCAGTCGTGGTAGTGATCCTCCTGGCAGTCGTCGCAGCAGATCACCAGGCCGCGGACGCCGCGGTGCGCGAGCAGTGCCTCGTAGACGGAGAGGTCCGCCAGGTCCTCCTCGACCGCGAGGCGTTCGGCGGGATCGAGAGGCTGACCGGGGTCGAGCGAGTCCAGCGCGGCCGTCGGATCGCTCGGGTCGTCGGCGAACGGATCCGGCGGGAGGCCGGGGGGAAGATTGTTGCGCACGTCCCCACGGTACGCAGGAATGCCCGGGGAAGGCCAGTCACACGCGCTGTACGAGCACAGGAATCCGCCGCGTACCATGGATACATGACGCGCTCCGCCTCTTCCGCGCCCGCATCCGGCAACGTTTTCATCGGGGGCGACGACCCCTCCAAGGTCGCGATGCTCGGTCTCACCTTCGACGACGTCCTCCTCGTTCCCGCCGCCTCCGACGTGATCCCGTCGGGGGTCGACATCTCCACCAAGCTGACCCGCGAGATCTCGCTCAAGGTCCCGCTCATCAGCTCCGCGATGGACACCGTCACCGAGGCCCGCATGGCCATCGCGATGGCCCGCAACGGCGGCATGGGCGTCCTGCACCGCAATCTCTCGGTCGAGGCGCAGGCCCAGCAGGTCGAGACGGTCAAGCGGTCCGAGGCCGGCATGGTCACGGACCCGGTGACCTGCAGCCCGTCGAACACGCTCCGCGAGGTCGACGAGATGTGCGCCCGGTTCCGCATCTCCGGCCTGCCGGTCACGGACGAGAAGGGCACGCTGGTCGGCATCATCACGAACCGCGACATGCGCTTCGAGGTCGACTTCGACCGTCCCGTCGCCGAGGTGATGACCAAGGCGCCGCTGATCACGGCGCAGGAGGGCGTCACCGCGGAAGCGGCGCTGGGCCTGCTCCGCCGGCACAAGATCGAGAAGCTGCCCATCGTCGACGGCAGCGGCAGGCTCACGGGCCTCATCACGGTCAAGGACTTCGTCAAGACGGAGCAGCACCCGAACGCGACGAAGGACTCCGACGGTCGCCTGCTGGTCGGCGCCGCGGTCGGCGCGGGCGACGAGGCGTGGGAGCGCGCGATGGCGCTGCGCGACGCCGGCGTCGACGTGCTGGTCGTCGATTCGGCGCACGGCCACTCGAGCGGCGTGCTCAACATGATCGAGAAGCTCAAGCACGAGCTCGGCGACGACGTGCAGCTCATCGGCGGCAACGTCGCGACCCGGGACGGGGCGGCGGCGCTGGTCGCGGCCGGCGTCGACGGCGTCAAGGTGGGCGTCGGGCCCGGCTCCATCTGCACCACCCGCGTGGTCGCCGGCGTCGGCGCCCCGCAGATCACCGCCATCCTCGAGGCGACCGCGGCGTGCGCGGCGGCGGGCGTCCCGGTCATCGCCGACGGCGGCCTGCAATTCTCGGGCGACGTGGCGAAGGCGCTCGCGGCCGGCGCCTCGACGGCGATGCTCGGCTCGCTGCTCGCCGGCACCGCGGAGTCCCCGGGCGAGCTGATCCTCGTCGGCGGTAAGCAGTTCAAGAGCTACCGCGGCATGGGCAGCCTCGGCGCCATGCAGGGCCGTGGCCAGGGCAAGTCCTACTCCAAGGACCGCTACTTCCAGGACGACGTCCTCTCCGAGGACAAGCTGGTGCCCGAGGGCATCGAGGGCCGCGTGCCCTTCCGCGGGCCGCTCAGCTCGGTGATCCACCAGCTCACCGGCGGCCTGCGCGCCGCCATGGGCTACACCGGCAGCCAGACCATCGAGGACCTCAACCGTGCGCAGTTCGTGCAGATCACCGCAGCGGGTCTGAAAGAATCGCATCCGCACGACATCACGATGACGGTCGAGGCGCCGAACTACACCACGCGCTAGGCCCTGCTGAACAAGCTGCTGGACAGGCACATCCCGGGGCGGTGGGCCCCGGAACGGAAGGACTGAGCGCGTTGCGCGACATGGTTGAGATCGGCATGGGTCGGACGGCCCGGCGCACCTACGAGCTGCAGGACGTGAACATCGTCCCCTCGCGGCGCACCCGCTCCTCGAAGGAGGTGTCCACCGCCTGGCAGCTCGACGCGTACCGCTTCGACACCCCGATCCTCTCGCACCCCACGGATGCGATCGGTTCGCCGGACTTCGCGATCGAGCTCGGCAAGCTGGGCGGCCTGGGCGTGCTCAACGCGGAGGGCCTGTTCTCCCGCCACCGCGACGCGGAGGCGCAGCTCGAGCAGGTCGTCGAGCTGGCCGCGGGCGACATCACCGGCATCGCGGCCATCCGTCGCCTGCAGGAGCTGCACGCCGCGCCGCTGGACGCGGAGCTGCTGGCCGCGGCGGTCGGCCGGGTGCGCGACGCCGGGGTGACGGTGGCGGTGCGCGTCTCGCCGCAGCGCGCCCGCGAGCTGACCCCCGTGCTGATCAAGGCGGGCATCGACCTGCTGGTCATCCACGGCACGATCATCTCCGCCGAGCACGTCTCGGCCGAGGAGTCGGCGGCGGAGCCCCTCAACCTCAAGACCTTCATCGGTGACCTCGACGTGCCGGTGGTCGCGGGCGGCGTGAGCGATCACCGCACCGCGCTGCATCTCATGCGCACGGGCGCCGCGGGCGTCATCGTCGGCTACGGCTCGGCGGAGGGCGCCACCACCACTCGCGAGGTGCTCGGCATCGGTGTGCCGATGGCGACGGCCATCGCGGACGCCGCGGCGGCCCGTCGGGACTACCTCGACGAGACCGGCGGTCGGTACGTGCACGTCATCGCCGACGGCGACATCTACAGCGCCGGCGACGTCGCGCGCGCGATCGCCTGCGGCGCCGACGCCACGATGCTGGGCGCGCCGCTCGCGGTCGCGGCCGAGGCGCCGGGCAAGGGCTGGTACTGGCCGTCGGTGGCGGCCCATCCGTCGGTGCCGCGCGGCGCCGTCGCGCCCGCGCAGCTGGGCGGGCTCGATGCGGGGGAGGGCTCGCCCGCGGGCGCGGCCCCGTCGCTGCAGACCATCCTGACCGGGCCGTCGACGGAGCCGAACGGCCAGTTGAACCTGGTGGGCGGCCTGCGGCGGTCGATGGCCAAGGCCGGCTACAGCGAGCTCAAGGAGTTCCAGAAGGTGGGCCTCAACGTCGCGTACTGAGCGCGAAAGCCTGTTATTGAGTGGCGTTTAGTAGTACCGTTACCCGTCAGTAGGACCGTTTTCAGCCGCGGTCCGGTGACACATGTCCGCCACGGACGGGTAGGGGTGCCAGATGGCTAAGGCAGTCGAGCAGAAGTCGGGCGATCACTTCGACGTGCTCGTGATCGGATCCGGGTTCGGCGGCAGCGTCACGGCGCTGCGCCTCACGGAGAAGGGCTACCGCGTCGGCGTCCTCGAGGCGGGGCAGCGCTTCGAGGACGAGGACTTCGCCGAGAGCACCTGGAACCTCAAGAAGTTCGTGTGGGCGCCGGCGATGGGCCTCTACGGCATCCAGCGCATCCACTTGCTCAGCGACGCCGTGGTCCTCGCCGGTGCCGGCGTGGGCGGCGGCTCGCTGAACTACGCGAACACGCTGTACAAGCCGCCCGCGCCCTTCTTCAACGATCCGCAGTGGAAGCACATCACGGACTGGGACGACGAGCTCAGCCCGTTCTACGACCAGGCGCGGCGCATGCTGGGCGTGGTGAAGAACCCGCACGAGACGCCCTCGGACCGGGTGATCAAGCAGATCGCCGAGGAGATGGGCGTCGCCGACACCTACACCGAGACCCCGGTGGGCGTGTACTTCAACCAGCCGGGCCGCACCGACGCCGACCCGTTCTTCGGCGGCGCCGGCCCCGCCCGCACGGGCTGCACCGAGTGCGGCCAGTGCATGTCGGGCTGCCGCGTGGGCGCGAAGAACACGCTGATGAAGAACTACATCCATCTCGCCGAGGCCGGCGGGGCCCGCTTCATCCCGATGACGACGGTGACCGGTGTGCGCGAGGGCAGCAAGGGCGTGTGGGAGGTGCAGACCCGCCGGACCGGGGCGAAGGTGCGCAAGAACCGCACCGTCTACACCGCCGACAACGTGGTCTTCGCCGCCGGCACCTGGGGCACCCAGACGCTGCTGCACTCGCTCAAGGACACCGGCGCGCTGCCGAAGCTCTCCGACCGGCTCGGCGTGCTCACCCGCACCAACTCCGAGTCGATCCTCGGCTCGGCGCGCACCGTCGCGGATCCGGTGGAGGATCTGTCGAAGGGCGTCGCGATCACCAGCTCCTTCTACCCGACCCCCGACACCCACATCGAGCCCGTCCGCTACGGGCCCGGCCGCAACGCGATGGGCATGCTGCAGTCCCTCCTGGTCGACGGGGGCCCGGGCCGCACCCGGCTCAAGGGGTTCGTGCGCGATCTCGCCAAGAAGCCCTCGGACCTCAAGCTGCTGCTCACGCAGAAGGATTGGGGCCAGCGCGTACTGATCCTGCTGGTGATGCAGAGCCTGGACAACTCGATCACCACCTACACCAAGAAGATCCCGGGATCGTCGAAGCGGCGCATGGTCTCCAAGCAGGGCCACGGCGCTCCGAACCCGACCTGGATCCCGAAGGGCAACGAGGCCGCCCGGATCGGCGCCGAGAAGCTGAACGGCGTGGCGGGCGGCACCTGGGGTGACATCTTCAACGTGCCGATGACGGCCCACTTCCTCGGCGGCGCAGCGATTTCCGATACTCCCGAGACCGGCGTCATCGACCCGTACCACCGCATCCACGGCTACCCGTCGCTGTTCGTGGTCGACGGTGCCGCCATCTCGGCGAACCTCGGGGTCAACCCGTCGCTGTCGATCGCGGCGCAGGCCGAGCGCGCGGCGTCGCTGTGGCCGAACAAGGGCGAGCCGGACCCGCGGCCCGCGCAGGGTGCCGGATACCGGCGCATCGCGCCGACCGCGCCGAAGGCGCCCGCCGTGCCCGCGGGCGCGCCCGGACAGCTGCTGCTGCCCCTGCCGAAGGTACGGCCGCAGGACGTCGACGCGCAGGCCTGAGCCG
>NZ_CBCSDV010000053.1:5547-5652 GCF_965138335.1 Tsukamurella ocularis | reverse complement strand
CGANCGACAGCGACGGGTTGACCCCGAGGTTCGCCGAGATGGCGGCACCGTCGACCACGAACAGCGACGGGTAGCCGTGGATGCGGTGGTACGGGTCGATGACGC
>NZ_CBCSDV010000053.1:0-5537 GCF_965138335.1 Tsukamurella ocularis | reverse complement strand
GCCCACCGAGGCGAGATCTCGCCTCGGTGGGCCGCAGGACTCGACGGTCGTCGGCGCTAACCTCGGGACATGACGCGAGTCGATGAGGTCGTCGCCGAGCTGGCGGCGCTGGCGGACCCCAGGGCCCGAGCGGTCAACGAGCGGCACGGCGACCCGCACGGGGTGAACCTCACGAAGCTGCGGGCGCTGGCGAAGTCGATCGGCACCGACCACGAGCTCGCCCGCGGGCTGTGGGACTCCGGCGACGTCGCGGCGCAGCTCGTGGCCCTGCTGATCACCAGGCCGAAACAGTTCACCGAGGACGAGTTGGACGCGATGCTGCGCTCCACCCGCAGCGACAAGGCGCACGACTGGCTGCTCAACTACCTGGTCAAGAAGTCGCCGCACGCCGCCGCGCTGCGGACCCGCTGGCTCGGCGACGCCGATCCGCAAGTCCGGGCCGCCGGGTGGGCGCTCACCACGCACGCGGTGACGACCGCCGACCTCGATCGCGACGCCCTGCTCGACGAGATCGCGCGCGACATGCGCGACGCCGAGCCGAAGCTGCAGTGGGCCATGAACGAGACCCTCGCGACCATCGGCATCGAGGACGAGGCGCGCCGCGCCCGCGCGATCGCGATCGGTGAGGAGCTGCAGGTGCTCGCGGACTACCCCGTGTCGAAGGGCTGCACCTCGCCGTTCGCGCCGATCTGGATCGCCGAGATCGTCCGCCGGCGCGAGGCCTGAACCGCGCGGGGATCAGGGGCGGAACCGGGAGAAACCCTGATGACGCGGGCGGCCGCGCCGCCGTAGCGTGACCGCATGTCCGCAGGATTCCCGCTCGTCACCGTCCTCATCCGGCCCGACGATGAATCGCGCGTCGCCGGGCGCATCGGCGCCAGGCTGGGCGCCGGCGCGGCGCTGTTCGAGTTCGCGAGCTCCCCGGAGGACCCGTCGCTGCTGCGGCAGTGGGCCGTCGAGCACCCCGGAACCCCGCCCGCCGACCGACGGTGCCGGGTGCTCTGGGCCCGGTTCGACGAGGAGGAACTCCAGCGCGTCGCGGAGGCGGCGATCGACGTGCTCTCCCCGCACGCGCGGGGCGAGAACGAGGCGATCCTCGCCGGACGTGAGGTCCGGGTGACGCCCGACGAGTTCCCCTGGTACGCCCACGTGCCGCTCTGGGAGCTGGTGGACGTGCCCTGATCGCCCGCCCTGATGTCGGGGCGCGGCGCCGCCCGCGACTAGACTGGCGCGCGTGACGGACTCCTCGCCCAACCCCGTTCTGGTCGTCGACTTCGGCGCGCAGTACGCGCAGCTGATCGCGCGCCGCGTCCGCGAGGCGCGGATCTACTCGGAGGTGGTGCCGCACACCATCACCGCCGAGGAGGTACGCGCCAAGAACCCCGCCGCCATCGTGCTGTCGGGCGGCCCCGCGTCGGTGTACGCGGAGGACGCGCCGAATCTCGATCCCGCGGTGTTCGACCTCGGCGTTCCCGTCTTCGGCATCTGCTACGGCTTCCAGATGATGGCGCGGGCCCTCGGCGGCACCGTCGCGAACACGGGCGGGCGCGAGTTCGGGCGCACCACCCTCAGCCCCACCGGCGACGGTGTGCTCCACGTGGGACTTCCGGCCGAGCAGCCGGTGTGGATGAGCCACAACGACGCCGTGCAGGTCGCGCCCGAGGGCTTCGCGACGGTGGCGTCGACGCCCGGCGCCCCCGTGGCCGCGTTCGAGAACGTCGGCAAGAAGATGGCGGGTGTCCAGTACCACCCCGAGGTGCTGCACAGCCCCCACGGCCAGGAGGTGCTCACGCGCTTCCTGTACGAGATCGCCGGGCTCACGCCCACCTGGACCGCGGCGAACATCGCCGAGCAGCTCATCGACGACGTGCGGAAGCAGGTCGGCGACGGGCTGGCGCTGTGCGCGCTGTCCGGCGGCGTCGACTCCGCCGTCGCGGCCGCGCTGGTGCAGAAGGCGATCGGTGATCGCCTCACCTGTGTCTTCGTCGATCACGGCCTGCTGCGGCAGGGCGAGCGCGAGCAGGTGCAGCAGGACTTCGTCGAGGCGACGGGCGCGCGCCTGATCACCGTCGACGCCGAGGACACGTTCCTCGGGCACCTCAAGGGCGTCTCCGACCCCGAGGAGAAGCGCAAGATCATCGGCCGCGAGTTCATCCGCTCGTTCGAGGACGTCGTCTCCGAGGCGCTGGGCGCGCGGGCGGCCGAGGGTCACACCATCGACTTCCTCGTCCAGGGCACCCTGTACCCCGACGTCGTGGAGTCCGGCGGCGGCGCGGGCACGGCGAACATCAAGAGCCACCACAACGTGGGCGGCCTGCCGGAGGACCTCGAGTTCACGCTGGTCGAGCCCCTGCGACTGCTGTTCAAGGACGAGGTCCGCGCGGTCGGTCGCGAGCTGGGGCTGCCCGAGGAGATCGTCGGCCGCCAGCCCTTTCCCGGGCCCGGTCTGGCGATCCGCATCGTCGGCGAGGTCACCAAGGATCGCCTCGACCTGCTGCGCAAGGCCGACGCGATCGCGCGCGAGGAGCTCACCGCGGCGGGCCTCGACGGCACCATCTGGCAGTGCCCCGTCGTGCTGCTCGCGGACGTCCGCAGCGTCGGCGTCCAGGGCGACGGCCGCACCTACGGCCACCCGATCGTGCTGCGCCCCGTCAGCTCCGAGGACGCGATGACGGCGGACTGGACGCGCGTGCCCTACGAGGCGCTGGAGATCATCTCCACGCGCATCACCAACGAGGTCGAAGAGGTCAACCGCGTGGTGCTCGACGTGACGAGCAAGCCGCCGGGGACCATCGAGTGGGAATAGCGGTCACGTTCTGACCGGTGCCGCCGGTACCGTCGACGCCATGACGATTCTGGTGACGGGTGCGACGGGCAACATCGGGCGGAAAGTGGTCGACGAGCTGGTGGCGAGGGGTGTCGGCGACGTCCGGGCGCTCACCACGAACCCCGCGAAGGCGGCGCTGCCGAGCGGGGTGGAGGCCTTCAGCGGCTTCATCGGCAAGCCGGAGACGCTCGACGGTGCCTTCGAGGGCGTGACCGGGATGTACCTCGCGCCGTACGAGCCCACGGCCGCGGAGGTCCTGCGGCGAGCGAAGGACGCGGGCGTCGAGTACGTGGTCGCGACCTCGGGCAGCGCCCACTGGCAGGCGCTGACCGACACCATCCTCGCGAGCGGCCTCGACGTGACCGTCCTCGGCCCGGGCGAATTCATGGAGAACTTCGCGGGCTGGGCGGGGCAGGTCGCAGCGGGCGTGGTCCGCGAGCCCTACCCGGACGCGGGGAGCGCGCCGATCTCGATGGACGACATCGCGGCGGTCGCCGCCGCGCTGCTCGCGGCCGACGATCGGTCGCCGCACCTCGGGAAGGTCTACGAGCTCACCGGCCCGAGCTTCCTCACCCGGGTCGAGATGGCCGCGCAGATCGGCGCGGGCATCGGCCGCGAGGTGGGCTTCGAGCAGATCAGCCGCGAGGCGGCCGAGGAGGCGCTCCGGCCCGAGATGGGCGACATGGCCGGCTGGTACCTGGACCTGCAAGACGCCTCCCGCCGGTACCGGCAGGAGGCGAACTCGCTGGTCGAGGACCTCAGTGGTCGCCCGGCGATGAGCCTGGCGCAGTGGGCGGCGCGGAATCGGAGCCTCTTCGCGGCCTGATCAGGGTCACCCCCGCCACGACGACCGCGCCGATCGCGAGGAACCCGAGCAAGGTGCCGGCGTCGATGAGGCGGGGGCCGCCGACGATGCCCCAGGCGGCGATCGCGAGGGCGGCGATCCCGGCGACGAGGAGCGCGGGCGAGAGGCCGCGAGCGCGGCCGGATTCGGTCTCAGCGGACACGATTCACCTCCACATTGCCCACGTTGCCCTGGGCGTCGATGGTCAGGGTCGGAGCGCCGGGGGTGACGACGGAGTTCAGGGCCGTGGGGCAGTCGGAGTCACCGACCGAGACCTGGCACTGCACCTTCACGTTCATGGCGGCGGGAATCCGGATCTGCGTGTCGCCCACGCCCACCCGGGTGGTCACGGTGCGGTCGTGGTCCAGGGTGAGCTGCCGCAGGTCGAGCTGCAGCGAGCCCACCTGCAGGATGTACTGCTCCTGCAGATCGGTGGGCGCGGGCACCACGAACTGCTTGTCGCCGCGCGGGGCGTCGGCGAAGCCGCTCATCACGTTCTGCGCCATCGTGCCCACGATCACGAAGCCCGCCAGGGGGATCGCGACGGCGAGCAGGCCGTAGCCGCTGCGCCGGAAGGCGCCTGCGACGAGCCCGGTGCCCACCACACCGAGCACGATCGCGGCGGCCACCACGGGCGAGATCGATACGCCGAGAACGAGGTTGACGGTGGCGATCGCGGCGGCCGTGAGCAGCGCGATGCCGAGCGTCACGGGCGTGATCCGCGTGCGCCGCTTGGGCTCCGTCGGGACCGGGGCGTTCGACGCCGCCGGTTCGGGCAGGTCCCACGCGAAGGGCGCGGCGCCCAGCGGATCCCAGCGCGGCGGGTGGATCTCCTCGGTCACCTGGGTCTGCACGCGCGGAGCCTCGGGCGCCGGGGCCTTCCGCAGGTTCAGGGGTCCCGACGGTGCCGTGGCCGGCTCGCTCTGCGGGCTCGCGGCCGCGGGGTCCTCGGGCGCCTGCTCCGGGGCCTGGGCAGGGGCGGCGGCCTGCGGCGCCGTCGGATCCGTACCGGCGGGCGGCGTCCACACGGGCTGCCACGGGAACTGCGCCGCGGGCGGCTGCCAGGCCCCGACGGGGGCGGGCGGCGCGAGCCGCGCGGAGACCGCGGTGCCGGGCGGCGGCACCGGCAGCTTCTGGTGCAGCGCGTACCAGCCGGCGAGCAGCAGGGCCGCGCTGATCAGGCCGGCGCCGGGCCAGGAGGAGCCCATGCCGCCGCCGAACATGACCGCGAGGACCGCGACCATGATCAGCACGATGGTCGGCGGACCCGAGCGCTGCACGGGCGTGCCGTACGCGTACTCGGACTCCTTGGGGAGCACGAAGAGGCCGATGAAGTACGCGACGAAACCGAAGCCGCCGAGCACCGTCGCGCCGATGAAGGCGGCCCGGACCAGCGCGACGTCCACCTGGTAACGACGCGCGAATCCCGAGCACACACCGGCGATCGGCGCATTGCGGGCCCGGAGCGGCCGGGTCTCCCACATCTGCCGGAGCTGGGTGGAGAAGGTTGACGTATCCATGCCTTCGATCCTGCGGGCCCCGGCCGCCCCGGTCCATCGGGATCTACCCTGAAATCGTGCCGCCGCACCTCGGGGTGCGGGGTGATCTTTCAGGGGCTTCCCTGATACCCGCGGGCGACGATCCGTGCCACCATCGAGGGATCATGAGCAGACGAGCAGAGCGCCGGTGGGCGCGGCACCAGGCTCGCCAGCAGGCGTGGCAGCAGGGCCGGCAGAACTGGCAGCAGGGGTGGCAACAGGGCGCGGAGCAGGCGTCGGCCGCCGGCCTGCGCGCGCCCGCACTCGGTGCGGCGCCCTCCGTCGCCCAGCGCCCCGTCGCCCACCCCGTCGTCAACCGCCCCTCCGT
>NZ_CBCSDV010000052.1:0-13602 GCF_965138335.1 Tsukamurella ocularis | reverse complement strand
CCCCACGAGGCGCCGCGGCGAGAGCGGCGGCGCCTCGTGGGGGAGGCGCCGCGGCGAGNGCGGCGGCNNCNNTGTCCGACTCGGACAGAATCCGAGAGTCGNGTGGGCGGAGGCACCGTCGCCCCAGGGCCGTGATCCCGCGTGCCCGGCGCGGCTACGCGAACCGCGGAGCCGGGGCGGCCGCGTCCACCGGCGTGCGCACGAACGCGCCGCGGGCGACGAGGTGCTCGTCGCCCAGCGCCTCGTCGTACGTGAGGACCGGAGTCACGCAGGCGTCCGTGTCCCGGAAGAGCTCCGCCCAGTGCTCCCGCGGGGCGGCCGCGAAGGCGGTCTCGAGCGCGCTCGCGATCTCCGGCCAGCGGGGCCGGTCCCACTGCGGCGGCAGCGATCCGGGGTCGATCCCGAGGCCGTCGAGCATGGTGCGGAAGAACCTCGACTCGATGCACCCCACGGCAACGTGTGCGCCGTCGGCGCAGCGGTACGTGCGGTAGAAGGGCGCGGAACCGTCGAGCACGTTGTTCCCGCGCCCCGTGCTCCAGCGTCCCTGGCCGCGCATCGACCACTGCATCTGCGCGAGCGCGCCCACCCCGTCGACGATGGCACCGTCGACGACCCCGCCGCGGCCGGTCCGGGTGCGCTCGTGCAGTGCGGCGAGCACGCCGACGACGAGGAACATCGACCCTCCGCCGAAGTCCCCCACCAGGTTCAGCGGCGGGATCGGGTCGCCGCCGGCGGGCCCGATGTTGTCGAGCACGCCGGTGAGGGCGATGTAGTTGATGTCGTGCCCGGCGGTGTGGGCGCGCGGCCCGCTCTGGCCCCACCCCGTCATCCGGGCGTACACGAGACCGGGGTTGCGGGCCGCGCAGTCCTCCGGCCCGAGCCCCATCCGCTCCGCCGCGCCGGGCCGGTAGCCCTCCACGAGGACGTCCGCGCCGGCGATCAGGTCCAGCACCCGATCGCGCTCGGCGGGGACCTTGAGGTCCGCCCGGACCACGGTGCGGCCGCGGAGCAGGACATCGGATTCGGAGGTGACGCCCGGGATGACCTCGGCCTCGACCGGCCGCTCGACCCGGGTCACCTCGGCGCCGAGATCGCCCAGGAGCATGCACGCGTGCGGGCCCGGCCCGATCCCTGCGAGCTCGACAACCCGGATCCCGGCGAGCGGCGCCGTGCTCGTCACTGGACCTGCCGCTCTCCGGCGCCCCAGTGCTGCTGCCGCAGGTCGCGCTTGAGGATCTTGCCTGCGCCGGACATCGGCAGCGCCTCGACGAAGGAGACGGTGCGCGGCACCTTGTAGCCGGCGATGAGCTCGCGGGTGTGCGTGCGCAGCTCCTCCTCGGTCGCGCTGGCGCCCGGCGCGGCGACGATCACGGCGTGCACTCGCTCGCCCCACCGCTCGTCGGGCACGCCGATCACCGCGACCTGGCCCACCGCCGGATGCTTGGCGAGCGCGTTCTCCACCTCCGCGGAGTACACGTTCTCGCCGCCGGTGATGATCATGTCCTTCATCCGATCGACCACGAAGACGTAGCCGTTCGCGTCCATGTAGCCGCCGTCGCCGGTGTGCATCCAGCCGTCGCGGACCGTCTGCGCGGTGACCTCCGGCTGGTTCCAGTAGCCCTGCATCACCAGGTCGCCCCGGATGCAGATCTCGCCCACCTCGCCGCGCGGCGCCTCGACGTCGTCCGCGTCGAGAATGCGCACGTCCGCGTGCATCACGGCGCGGCCGCACGAGCGGATCAGCACCGGATCGTCGTGCCCCGCGTGATCGAGCAGGGTGGCGATGGGCGCCGTCTCGGTCATGCCGTAGGCCTGCGTGAAGCGGGCGTTGGGCAGCACCGTGCGGGCGCGGGCCAGCACCGCCTCGGAGATCGGCGAGGCGCCGTAGAGCAGCCGCCGCACCGAGCTCAGATCCGCCTCCGCGGCCGCCGGCGAATCCGCGAGCATCTGGATCATGGTGGGCACCAGCAGCGAATCGGTGACCCCGTGTTCCACCATCGCCGCGACGGCCGCCGTCGGCTCGAACGCCGGCAGGATCACATGGGTTTCGCCGACGAGCGTGCCCATCAGCCAGGCCGCGATGTCCGCCAGGTGGAACATCGGCGCGGCATGGAGCAGGACGCCGCCGCGCGTGAGCAGATCGGTGGTGGCGATGGAGCCCATCGCCGAGGTCACGACGTTGTGGTGGCTGAGCATGACGCCCTTGGGGTGGCCCGTGGTGCCGCCGGTGTAGAAGACCCCGTACAGGTCGTCGCCCGAGCGCATCGCATCGGGCGCGGGCGCGTTCGACGCGATCAGGTCCTCGTAGCCGACGGTGCCCTCGGGCGCCGCACCGTCGCCGCAGTACACGACGGTGCGCAGGTTCGGCGCCTGCTCCCGGACCGCGGGGATCAAGCCGAGGAAGGTGTCGTCGACGAGCACGACGTCCGTGCCGCAGTCGACGAGGGAGTACGCGATCTCCGCCGCGCTCCACCGGATGTTGACCGGGTTCACCACGCCGCCGGCCCACGGGATCGCCAGCAGCGCTTCGTGATAGCGGTCGCTGTTGACCGAGACGATGCCCACCCGGTCGCCCGCGGCGACGCCGAGTGCGGTGAGCCCGGCGGCGAGCCGCGCGATGCGATCTGCCGACTCCGCGACCGTCCGCCGCCGGTCGCCGCACACGGTGAGGATCCGGTCCGGCCCCTGCTGCAACGCCCTGTGCAGTCCCTGTGTCACGTACATGGCACGCCTCCTGATGTGAATTTGAATATGTCCGATTGCCGCCGACGCTGAAGTCAGTATTGCACTTGATTCGAGCTTGTGCCAGGGTAAGTGAATATCCGATCGTATTCATCGACAGGAGATTGCTATGCGGACAGTCACCGTGGCGGGAGTGGGCATGGTCCCCTTCGCCACCCCTCGGAACAGCGAGCCCTACGACGTGATGGCGCAGGGCGCGATCCGGGCCGCACTGACGGATGCCGGCCTCGCCATGACGGACGTGCAGCAGGCCTTCGCCGGCTACGTCTACGGCGACTCGACGAGCGGCCAGAACGCGATCTACGGCGTGGGACGCACCGGGATCCCCGTGGTCAACGTCAACAACAACTGCTCCACGGGCTCCTCCGCGCTCTGGTTGGCGCGCCAGGCGGTGGCGTCCGGCGCGGCGGACTGCGTGCTCGCCGTCGGCTTCGAGCAGATGGAACGGGGCGCCCTGGCGGACAAGTGGACCGATCGCCCGAGTCCCTTCCGCGACTTCATGTCGGTCGCCGAGGCGGCGCAGGGCGCAAGTGACGCCCCGTTCGCCGCCCAGCTGTTCGGCGGCGCCGGTGCGGAGTACGCACAGCTGCACGGCACCGCCCCCGAGACCTTCGCGCAGATCGCGGTCAAGGCGCGCAAGCACGCCGCGAACAACCCGTACGCGGTCTTCCGAGATCAGGTGACCGTGGAGGAGGTGCTCGCCTCGCCGCACATCTACGGCCCGCTCACCCGGCTGCAGTGCTGCCCGCCCACCTGCGGCGCGGCCGCCGCGATCGTGGTCTCCGAGGAGTTCGCCCGGGCCCGCGGGATCCGCACCGACGTGGCGATCGTCGCGCAGGCCATGACCACCGACACCGACGCCGGCTTCTCCGGTTCGATGGGCGCGCTCGTCGGCTTCGACATGGCGCGCGCCGCCGCGAACCAGGTGTACGAGGCCGCCGGCGTCGACCCGCGCGACATCCCCGTCGTCGAGTTGCACGACTGCTTCACCGCCAACGAGCTTCTCAGCTACGAGGCGCTCGGCCTGGCCGGCGAGGGCGAGGCGGAGAAGTTCGTCCTGGAGGGCGAGAACACCTACGGCGGCCGCGTGGTGACCAACCCCTCCGGCGGCCTGCTCTCCAAGGGCCACCCGCTGGGCGCCACGGGCCTCGCGCAGTGCGCGGAACTGGTGTGGCAGTTGCGCGGCGAGGCGGGCCCGCGTCAGGTCGACGGTGCATCGATCGCCCTGCAGCACAACNTCGGGCTCGGCGGCGCGGGCGTCGTCACCCTGTACCAGAAGGTGGGCTGATCGTGGCCATCGACGCGGCCCGCGCCGCCGCCCTGGAACTGCCGTCGCTCACCGTCACCGTCGAACGCGGACGTCTGCGGTTCTTCGCCCGCACGATCGGCGAGACCGACCCCGTCTACCTCGACGCCGAGGCCGCGCGCGCGGCCGGGCACCCGGACGTCCTCATCCCGCCCACGTTCCTGTTCAGTCTCGGGCTCGAGTCGCCGGATCCGTTCGGCTACCTCGACGCGCTGGAGATCGACCTGGGCCGGGTCCTGCACGGCGAGCAGTCCTTCGACTACCACGCGCTCGCGTACGCGGGCGACGAGCTGCGCCTCGACGAGCGCATCACCGACGTGTACGCCAAGCGCGGCGGCGCACTGGAATTCGTCACCAAGACCACCAGCGTGACCCGCGCGGGCGAGCCCATCGCCGATCTGCGTTCGGTGATCGTCGTCCGCAACCCGGAGGTAACCGCATGACCGAGCAGGCCCTGCAGGTGGGCACCGTCTTCGACGACCTCGCCCTGCCCCCGATCTCCCGCGCCGCGCTGGCACTGTTCGCCGGTGCCAGCGGCGATCACAACCCGATCCACATCGACATCGACTTCGCGCGCTCGGCGGGCTTCGACGACGTCTTCGTGCACGGCATGCTCTCGATGGCCTACCTCGGGCGCCTCGTGACCGACCGCGTGCCGCAGAGCCGATTGCGCTCCTATGGTGTGCGATTCGGCGCGATCACTCCGATCCACGGGCAGCCCACCTGCCGCGGCGAGGTCACCGCGGTCGCGGACGGCGTCGCGCACGTCGACCTGTCCGTGACGCTGGCCGACGGCACCGTCACCCTCACCGGTCACGCGTCGATCGCGCTGGCCTGACCGAACGAATCTCCGACAAGGGAAGAACACCATGGGAAAACTCGACGACAAGGTCGCGATCGTCACCGGCTCGGGCCGCGGCATCGGCCGCGAGATCGCGCTCAAGCTCGCGTCCGACGGCGCCGCGGTCGTGGTCAACGACCTCGATGACGCACCCGCGCAGGAGACCGTCGCCGACATCGTCGCCGCGGGCGGCCGCGCCGTCGCGTGCACCGGCAGCGTGACGGACGAGGACTTCGCCGACCGCTTCGTGGGCACCGCCGTGAGCGAGTTCGGCGGGCTCGACATCATCGTCAACAACGCCGGCTACACCTGGGACTCGGTGGTGCAGAAGATGACCGACGAGCAGTGGGACGCGATCCTCGACGTGCACCTCAAGGCGCCCTTCCGGATCCTGCGCGCCGCGCAGCCCGTCATCGCCGGCGCGGTCAAGGCGGCGCGCGAGGCGGGTGAGCCCGTGCCGTGCCGCAAGGTGGTCAACATCTCGTCGATCGCCGGCCTCGGCGGCAACGCCGGGCAGGCCAACTACTCCGCCGCGAAGGCGGGTGTCACCGGCCTGACGAAGGCCCTCGCCAAGGAGTGGGGGCGCTACAACGTCACCGTCAACACCGTGGCCTTCGGCCTGATCCGGACCCGGCTCACGGAGGCCCCCGCCGACGGCTCCAGCACCATCGACGTGCAGGGCAAGGAGCTCAAGGTGGGCGTCAACCCCGACCTGCTCGCCGCGATGGAGCGCCAGATCCCGCTCGGCCGCGCGGGCACACCCGCGGAGGCCGCCGGATCGGTGTACCTGTTCTGCGTCCCCGAGTCCGACTACGTCTCCGCCCAGACCCTGGTCTGCGGCGGCGGCTTCATCATGTGAGGCGAGCGATGGACCGCATCCTCTACGAGGCCGACCACGACGACTTCCGCGCGAGCGTGCGCGCCTTCCTCGCGCGCGAGGTGGTGCCGCACTACGACGACTGGGATCGCGACGGGATCGTGCCGCACGAGCTGTTCCGCAGCATCGGTGACCTGGGGCTGTTCGCGGCGGTGCCGGAGGAGTACGGCGGCACCGGCGTGCGCGACTTCCGGTTCAACGCCGTCTTCCTGGAGGAGGCCGCGCGCGCGGCCGTCCTCCCCGCGGCGATGGGCCCGGTGCTCCAGTCGGACGTCTGCATGCCCTACCTGCTGGAGCTGACGAACGACGAGCAGAAGTCCCGGTGGCTGCCCGGCGTCGCGGCCGGCGAGACCGTGGTGGCCATCGCGATGACCGAGCCGGGCACCGGCTCGGACCTGGCCGGGATCCGCACGCGCGCCCGGCGCGACGGCGACCATTACGTGATCGACGGCGCGAAGACCTTCATCTCCAACGGGATCAACGCCGACCTGGTGATCGTGGCCGTCCGCACCGGCGAGCATCCGCACCGCGGGCTGAGCCTGATCGTCGTGGAGGCCGGGACCGAGGGCTTCGAGCGCGGGCGCAACCTGGACAAGATCGGCATGCACGCCCAGGACACCGCCGAGCTCTCCTTCACCGGGGCCCGGGTGCCCGCGGCGAACCTGCTGGGAGAGGAGGGGGCGGGCTTCTTCGGGCTCACCGGCAACCTTCCGCAGGAGCGGGTCTCGCTCGCCACGATGTCGATCGCCCAGGCCGCCGCCGCCCTCGAATGGACCACCGCCTACGTGCGCGAGCGGAAGGCCTTCGGTGCACCGATCGGCGCGCTGCAGGCCACCCGCTTCCGCATGGCAGAGCTCACCACCGAGGTCGAGGTGACACAGGCCTTCGTCGACCGGTGCATCACCGAGCTCAATGCCGGCCGGCTGTCCGCCGTCGACGCCGCCAAGGCGAAGCTCTGGGCCACGGAGGTCCTCGGGCGCGTGGTCGACGGCTGCGTCCAGCTGCACGGCGGCTACGGTTACATGCGGGAGTACCCGATCGCCCGCACCTACGCCGACGCGCGCATCTCGCGGATCTACGGGGGCACCAGCGAGATCATGAAGGAGATCGTCGGCCGTTCCCTGGAACTGGCCTGACACGGGGAGGGCCGGCCTGGTGAGTACGACGCGCAAGCCCGAGCGCGGCACCCGGCCGGCCAACCGCCGCGACCTCATCATCGACGCCGCGACGGACCTGTTCGCCGAGCGCGGCTACGAGCACGTGTCGATCGGCGCCGTCGCGGAGGCGGTCGCGGTCGGACCCTCCGCCCTGTACCGGCACTTCAAGGGCAAGGAGCAGATGCTCACGGCCGTCATCGAGACGGCCGCCGAGGCGTTCACCGCCGCCGTCGAGGCGGCACCGCCCGGATCCGCCGTCCCGACGGCGGCCGCGTTCTCCCTCGATCACCGCGCCTTCGGCGTGCTGTGGGAGCGCGAGGCCCGGCATCTGCCCCCCGCGGAGTACGAGCGGGTGCGGGCGCGGACCCGGGCCGCCCACCTCACCTACATCGCCGCCGCCGGCGGCGTCCCCGGCGAGAGCAGCGCCGTCGCCGCATCCGCCAGCATGTCGGTGCTGCTCAGCCCCTCGTTCCACCGCACGTCGCTGCCGCGGCCGGAGTTCGACGATCATCTCGTCGTCCTGGCCGAGCGCGCGCTGGCCACGCCGCTGGAACCCGCGCCGGAGCCGACGCACACCGCGGCCGGCCTCCGCCGGTCGTCGACGCGCGGCGGCCTCACTGCGGCCGCCATCGACCTGTTCGCGCACCGCACCTACGCCAGCACCACCATGGACGACGTCGCCGCGGCCGTCGGCCTCAAGGCGTCCAGCCTCTACAACCACCTGCCCGGCAAGACCGACCTGCTGCTCGGCGCGCTCACCCGCGCCGACGGCTACCTCCAGCTGACCCTGGACCGCACCCTCGCGGAGGCCGCCGACGAGCGGGCCGCGCTCACCGCGCTGTGCGACGCCTACATCGCCTTCGCCGTCGCGAACCCCGCGCTGGTGACCCTCGTGATCACGGAGGTCCGCAACCTGCCCGAGGCCTCGGCGCAGATCCTGCAGCAGGATCAGCGGGAGTTCGTGGGCGAGATGGTGCATCTACTGCGGCTCGTGCATCCCGGCCTCGACGAGGCCCGTGCCCGCGTCGGCGTGAACGCCGTCCTCATGACGATCAACGACCTCGCCCGCTCGCCGAACGCGGCCAAGATCGTCGAGCCGGCGGCAGCCCTCCGCGTGCTCGCCCGGCGCATCCTCGACCTCTGACGGCGGATGCGGCGAGCCGGGCGGGCGGGCCTCGTAGAACCCGGGGCCGCGGTGCGGCGCCCGGGGTCGACGGGATCAGCGGAGGTTGAACTCCGCCGGGTTCGGGCCGATGCGGTCGCCGGAGATCGCAGTGATGCGGGCGACCTCGTCGGCGGTGAGCGCGAAGCCGAAGGCGTCGAAGTTCTCGGCGATGCGCGCGGGCGTCACCGACTTGGGGATCACGACGTTGCCGAGCTGTAGGTGCCAGCGCAGAATCGCCTGCGCGGGGGTCACGCCGTGCGCGGCGGCGATCTCCGTGATCGCGGGGTCCTTGAGCGACTCGCCCTGCCCCAGCGGCGACCAGGCCTCGGTGGCGATGCCGTGCTCGGCGTGGAAGGCGCGCAGCTCGTCCTGCGGCAGGCCGGGATGCAGCTCGATCTGGTTGACGGCCGGGGTCTCGCCGGTCTCGTCGATCACGCGGCGCAGGTCCTCGACGCGGAAGTTGCTGACGCCGATGGCCTTCGCGCGCCCCTCGTCGCGGATCCGCTGGAAGGCCTTGAAGGTGTCGACGAAGCGGTCGTACTCGGGCACGGGCCAGTGGATGAGGTAGAGGTCCACGTAGTCGGTACCGAGCCGCTCGAGCGAGCCGTCGAAGGCGCGCAGCGTCTCGTCGAAGCCCTGGTCCGAGTTCCACAGCTTGGTGGTGAGGAAGACCTCGTCACGGGACAGGCCGCTCTCGGCGATCGCGCGCCCCGTACCGGCCTCGTTCTCATAGACCTTGGCGGTGTCGATCGACCGATAGCCGACCCGCAGCGCCTCCGCGACGGCGTCCCGGGCACCGTCGTCCGGCACCTGCCAGACGCCGAAGCCGAGCTGGGGGATCGAGGTTCCGTTATTGAGCTTCACGTTCGGTACGGTCATGGCCCGAACAACGCGTCCGCGGTCCTCGGTGTTCCCAGTAACCTGAATCGTATGGCGATCACGGCGCAGGACCTCATCGATGCGATCCTCGACCGCGGCACCTTCACCAGCTGGGACGGCCCGCTGCCCGACGTCGCGCCCGACGCGGAGTACGCCGCCGCGCTGGAGCGGGCGCGGGAGCGATCGCACCACGACGAGGCGGTGATCACCGGCGAGGGCCGCATCCGCGGCCAGCGCGTGGCGCTCATCGCGTGCGACTTCGCCTTCCTCGGCGGCTCGATCGGCGTCGCCGCGGCGGAGCGGATCGTCACGGCCGTCGAGCGCGCGACGGCGCTGCGGCTGCCGCTGCTGGCGACGCCCACGTCGGGCGGCACCCGGATGCAGGAGGGCACCGTCGCCTTCCTGCAGATGGTGAAGATCTCGGCGGCCGTCACCCTGCACAAGCAGTCGGGCCTGCCCTACCTGGTGTACCTGCGCGATCCCACGATGGGCGGGGTCTTCGCGTCCTGGGGCTCGCTGGGGCACGTGACCATCGCCGAGCCCGGCGCGCGGATCGGCTTCCTCGGCCCGCGCGTCTACGAGGCGCTGCGCGGCGAGCCCTTCCCCGACGGGGTGCAGACGGCCGAGCACCTCTTCGAGCGCGGCCTCATCGACGGGGTGGTGCCGCTGCGCTTCGTCCGGCTGCTGGCGCATCGCACGCTGCGGGTGCTCGCGGGTGCGCAGGACGCCGACCCGTTGGCCCCGCACCTCGGCGTCCGCGAGGAGCTCGATACGACCGACGACGACACGTCCGCGTGGGACTCGGTGCGGATCAGCCGGCAGGCCGGGCGGCCAGGGGTGCGTGCCTTCCTGCGGCATTCGGCGACCGATCGGCTGCCGCTCTCCGGGACGGGCGAGGGCGAGACCGACCACACCCTGCTGCTCTCGCTCGCGCGGGTGCAGGGCTATCCGTGCGTCGTCGTCGGGCAGGACACGACGCGCGCCGAGGGCGCCGCGATCCCGCTGCTCGGCCCGGCGGCGCTGCGCGCGGCCCGGCGCGGCATGCGGCTGGCCGCGGAACTGAACCTGCCCCTCGTGCTCGTCATCGACACGTGGGGCGCCGCCCTCTCCCCCGAGGCCGAGGAGGGCGGGCTCGCCGGGGAGGTGGCGCGCAGCCTGTCCGACCTCGTCACCCTCACGGTGCCGACGGTGTCGGTCCTGCTCGGCCAGGGCACGGGCGGCGGGGCGCTCGCGATGCTGCCCGCCGACCGGGTGCTGTGCGCCCAGCACGCGTGGCTCGCCCCGCTGCCGCCCGAGGGCGCGAGCGCGGTGATGTACCGGGACCCCGACCACGCCGCCGAGATGGCGGAGCGGCAGCGGATCCGCGCGGCCGACCTACTGGCCGACGGCGTCGTCGACCGGGTGATCCCCGAGCGGCCGAACGCGGCCGACGAGCCGACCGACTTCTCCCGGCGCGTGGGCCTCGCGGTGAGCGACGCCCTCGCGGAGCTCTCGCTCATCCCCGATCCCATCCGGATCAGTCGCCGGCTGGACCGCTACCGGTTCCTGGGCGGTCGCTGACCGCAGCACGTCGTCGACGCGGTGTGCGCGTCGCGATCCGCACCCATCACCGCGGAGGAAGTGGGAGCGGCTCCGCGCCGGGCGAGGACTACTTCGATCCCTGCGCTTGAGTGCGACAGGGATTCGTCCGATCGGAGGATGGTGCGAATCGGCGCCACCGGGCACGCTGAATCGTGCCCGTTCTCATCGATTCTTAAGGTTTGCAATGAAACTCGTCCGACGCACCGCAGCGATCGCCACCGCGGTCGCCACCGCGGTCGCCACCGCCGGCGGGGTCGCCGAGGCGGCGCCCACGGCGCGCGTCGTCGCCCAGACCCAGAAGATGACCGGACCGTCGCTCAACTCGAAGCAGGTCGGCTGGTATCCGGCGGGCGCTCGGGTGACGCTCCAGTGCTACGAGCGCGGCCAGTCCGTCAAGGGCGCGCTGAGCAAGTGGCACCCGAACGGCGGCTGGGACAACCTCTGGTACAAGACCTCCGACGGCGTCTTCGTCGCCGATATCGACATCGAGACCGGCAGCAACAACCCCGTCACCGGTGCCTGCAGCGGCGGCGCGCCCGCCGCGCAGCCCGTACCTGCGCAGTCCTCGAGCGGCTGGCAGCGCCCGACGAGCGGCGCGATCCGCAACGGATTCGGCGCCAACCCTGCGGGATACGCCAAGTACGGACTCCCCAACGGGCACAACGGTGTCGACTTCCCGGTCGGCGTGGGAACCCCGGTCGTCGCAGCGAACGACGGTGTCGTGGCCCAGGCCGGCTGGGCCATCCCGTGGAGTGGCGCTGCCGGTGGAAACGCGATCATCATTCGCCACTCGTCCGTCCACACCGGCTACGCACACTTGTCGCGCATCGTCGTGCGTGCGGGCCAGCAGGTGAAGAAGGGGCAGCTCATCGGCTACTCCGGAGCGAGCGGCACTGCCGTGGAGGGCGCGCACCTCCACTTCGAGGCCCTCCCCCTGAGCCCGAACTTCAGGAACGGCTTCTCCGGCCGGATCAACCCCGCGCCGTACGGCGGCGCCTGACAGCGGCGATCAGTCGGCGACGGTGACGCCCCACTGCACGCGGGTGGGGTCCACCGTCGTCACGGTGACGGTCACGTCGTGCCGATGCCCGCTCGCGGTCATGGCGCATGTCTGCCGGGCGCCGACGGTGCCGGGGAGAGCTCCGGAACAGGTCACCGCGTCGACGTGGCGCGCGCGGGCGAGCACTTCGCGGGTCCGCTGTTCGAGCTCGGCGACGGCGACGCGCGGCCCGGAGCGCGGCACGCCGGCGACGACCGAGTCCCACTTCACCCGGTCGCCGACGACGTCGGTGACCTTGAGCTGCACCGCGAAGTCCTCACCGCCGCGGTGCAGCACGCACGACTGGGCCGCACCCACCTCGGCCCGGAGCCCGCCGTCGCAGTGCAGGGCGTCCGACGATGCCGCCGCCACCTGCGCGAGGGTGCCGGATTCGACCTCCTCCTGCGCGACCTCCGAGGGCGAGAACATCGCCCAGCACGCGGCGATCGCCACGCCGGCACCGCCGACGACGACCGCCACCGCCCGCATGCCCATCGCGACTCGTTTCCGTGACTAATCTCCGCCTTCACGACGTGTGAATTGCGTTTATTGAATCACGATGGCGTTGCGATCTCAATACGCGCGTGAGCCGCGTCGCAGTATTCGCGCCTCAGCCGGCGCCGGTGACGGTCAGGTAGATCAACGCCACGTTGAGCGCGACGATCAACGCGCCCGCGGCCGCGGACGCCCAACGCAGCGGCGCCCGGTCGGCGAACTCCCCCATCAGCGCACGGTCCGCGGTGAACCGGCGCAGCGGCAGCAGCGCGAACGGGATGCCGAAGCTCAGCACCACCTGCGAGATCACCAGCGCCTCGGTGGGCGGGACGCCGATCGCGAGCACGCCGATCGCGGGGATCATCGTGACCAGTCGGCGCACCACGACGGGGATCCGCTTGCGCAGCAGCCCGGCCATGATGGTGCCGCCCGCGTAGCTGCCCACCGAGGTGGAGGCGAGGCCCGACGCGAGCAGCCCGACGGCGAACAGCCCGGCGACGGCCGGCCCGAGCGCGTCCCGCACCGCAGCGTGCGCACCCTCGATGGAATCGGTGCCCTCGCGCCCGTACAGCGCACTCGCCGCCAGCACGAGCAGCGCGATGTTGACGGCGCCGGCGATGATCAGCGCGAGCACCACGTCCACCCGGGTGACCTTGAGCAGCCGGCGCGCACGCTCGGCGCGCCCGGTCTCCGGGGGCGCGCCGTGCCGGTCCACCACCAGCGCGGAGTGCAGGTAGATGGCGTGCGGCATGACGGTGGCGCCGAGCATCGACGCGGCGAGCAGCACCGTCTCGGTCCCCTGCAGCCGCGGGACGAGGCCCCCGAGGACGGCGGCACCGTCGGGCGGCGCGACCACGAGGCCCGCGAGGAAGCCGACCACGATGATCGCGAGCATCCCGATGATGACCAGTTCGAAGCGGTACTGCCGGCGGCCGTCGGCGAGCACGAGCAGCGCCGTCGAGATCACCCCGACGATGAGGCCGCCCCACACCAGGGGCACGCCGAACAGCAGGTTCAGAGCGAGCGCGCCGCCGATGACCTCGGCGATGTCGGTGGCGGCGGCCACCAGCTCGGCCTGCCCCCAGAAGGCCAGGCGCGAGCGGCGCGGCAGCCGCTCGCCGAGGACCTGCGGCAGCGAGCGGCCGGTGACCACGCCGAGCTTCGCGGACTGGTACTGGATCATCACGGCCATGACGTTGGCCAGCACGAGAACCCAGACCAGCAGGTAGCCGTACTTCGCGCCCGCGGTGACGTTGGCGGCGACGTTACCCGGGTCGACGTAGGCGATCGCGGCGACGAACGCCGGCCCGAGCAGCATGAGCGCTCGCACCGGGGGTTGCTTCGTCGTCGCGGCGGTATCGGTCAGCACACTGCGAGGCTATGCGAAGACTAGTTTTCGGTCAACCGAACTTTGTGGTGCGGGACGACGGGACCCGGGGCGCCCCTAGGCTGCTCCCATGACCACGCGCGACCNCNGCGACCCCGGCGACGTCGGTCAGGGGCGGGGCGATGGTGGGGGC
>NZ_CBCSDV010000051.1:0-13983 GCF_965138335.1 Tsukamurella ocularis | reverse complement strand
GGACCGAACGCTGGGTGGGGGCGGCGTGGGTCCCACCGGAGCGCGGCCCGGGCTACCTCTCGCGGGGGGCGTACGAGGCCAGGCCCAGCGCGACGACGGTGAGCTGGCGGGTGGTGCGGTCGATGAGCTCGGCCTCGTCGCGGGTGTTGCGGGCGTCGATGCGCACCAGCTCGGCGACGAAGCCCAGCATGATCGTGACGTAGAGGTCGGCGGTCATGTCGAGGTCCTCGACGCTCCATTCGCTCAGCGCGGGGATCCGCGAGAGATCGTGGGTGAGCTCCTTCGCGAAGAGCCGCAGCTCCACGTCGATCGCCCGCTGCAACTCGGGGGAGCCGCCGTAGCGCTCGCGCACGAGGAACTGGAACTCGGCGTCGTTGGCGCGGGCCTGCTTGGCGACGACGCGGATCGCCTCCGCGCCGCTCGGGGCCACGCCGTCGCGCCGGCCCTCGCGCAGCATGCGGCGCAGCACCCGCATCGCGTCCTCGACCAGGGTGACCCCGAGATCGTCCATGGACGCGAAGTGGCGGTAGAAGGCGGTGGGCACCACGCCGGCCGCCTTGGCGACCTCGCGGAGCGACAGGCTCGCGAACGAGCGTTCACCGGCCAGGGCCAGCGCCTCGTCGAGCAGAGTCTGGCGCGTGCGCTCCTTGGCCTCCGCCCGCGACGGCCCCGGGGTGTGCCGTTCGACGGCGCGCGGGGACGGTCTGGGCATGGGATCGAGTCTATCGCCCCTGCGTCGGGGCGGTGCCGCGGAGGTTGTGGCCGAGGTCACGGAACAACTTCTTGACGGGGAGCGGACGACTGCGTGCATACTGTGAGTGTACAAGCGTGCACTGAACGGAGAAACACAGCCATGAGCCGCTTCACCCGATTCGCCGGATCCGTCGTCGAGGCCGTGCTGACGCCCCACGCCGTCGACCGCTACCTCGAGCTCGTCGATCCGATGGTCACGTGGACCGACATCCGCGGCCGCGTCACCGCCGTGAGCCGCCGCACCGACCGCTCCGTGACCTTCACTGTGACGCCCACCCGCCAGTTCGAGGGCTTCGTGGCCGGGCAGTTCATCCAGGTCAGCGTCGTGGTCGACGGCGTCCGGCAGACCCGTTGCTTCTCGCCCGC
This sequence comes from Tsukamurella ocularis, assembly GCF_965138335.1. Taxonomy (GTDB): domain Bacteria; phylum Actinomycetota; class Actinomycetes; order Mycobacteriales; family Mycobacteriaceae; genus Tsukamurella; species Tsukamurella ocularis_A. The sequence continues at coordinate 12,864 of NZ_CBCSDV010000051.1, read as the reverse complement.
CGGCTCGCAGCACCAGGGCGGCGAGCTCGAGTTCACCGTGACCGCGGACGCCGAGGGCCACGTGAGCAAGCACCTCCGCGAGCACCTCGCGGTGGGCGACGTGCTGGGCCTCACCCCGGCCGCCGGCACCTTCACCCTGCCCGGCACGCCGGGGAACCGCCCCGAGCGGATCCGCCTCATCAGCGGCGGCAGCGGCGTCACACCCGTACTCTCGATCGTGCGCACGCTCGTGGACGAGGAGCACGCCGGCGCGATCGACGTGCTGCACTTCTGCCGCGACGCCGCCGACAACCCGTACCGGGAGGAGCTCGAGCGCCTCGCCCGCTTCCGGAACGTCTCGGTCACCTACGTCTACACCCGCGCGGGCGGCCGCCACCTCGGCCCCGAGCATCTGGAGGACCTCGGCGACATCGGCTTCGCCTGCGGCCCGGCCCCGCTGCTCGAGACCGCGAAACAGCTGTACTCCGACGCCGGCGTCGAGCTCCGCGTCGAGGAGTTCACGCCGCCGGTCGCGGCGGCACCGTCGGGGGAGGCGACCGGCACGCTGCGCTTCACCGAGGCCGGCACCGAGGTCGACAACGACGGCCGCAGCATCCTCGATCAGGCCGAGTCCTCCGGCCTGTTCCCCGAGAGCGGCTGCCGCATGGGCATCTGCTTCTCCTGCACCGCCGTCCGCAAGTCCGGCTGCACCACCAACATCCTCACGGGCGAGAGCAACGACGAGCCCGACCAGCACATCCAGCTCTGCGTCAGCGCGCCCGTCGGCGACGTCGAGATCGCGCTGTAGCCCACCATCTTCGAAGGGGAGTCCATCATGACCGAGCACATCACCCTCACCGCCGAGCAGGTCGAGATCATCGGCGAGCGCTTCGACGCCATCCGCACCCGCGTCCTGAACGACCTGGGCGCCAAGGACCGCGAGTACATCTACAAGATCGTGCGCGCGCAGCGCGGCTTCGAGATCGCCGGCCGCGCCATGATGTACCTGCCGCCGCTGTGGCCGCTGGCCGTGGGCTCGCTCGGCGTGTCGAAGATCCTCGACAACATGGAGATCGGCCACAACGTGATGCACGGCCAGTACGACTGGATGCGTGAGCCCGGCCTGAACTCCCGCGAGTTCGAGTGGGACACCGTGTGCCCCGCCGACCAGTGGAAGCACAGCCACAACTACCTGCACCACACGTTCACCAACGTCCTCGACATGGACCGCGACATCGGCTACGGCATCCTGCGCATGGCGCCGGAGCAGAAGTGGCACCCCTACTACCTGGGCAACCTCGCCTACGCCGGCGCGCTCATGGTGCTGTTCCAGTGGGGCGTCATGCTGCACGACCTCGAGGCCGAGCGGATCGTCAAGGGCGAGCGCAAGTGGGGTGACATCAAGGAGCTCGTCGCCGGCATGCGGCGCAAGGCCGGCAAGCAGGTCCTCAAGGACTACGTCATCTTCCCCGCGCTCACCGGCCCGCTGTTCCCGCTGACCTTCCTGGGCAACATGTCCGCGAACCTGATCCGCAACCTGTGGACCTTCTCGATCATCTTCTGCGGCCACTTCCCGTCGGGCGTGCAGACCTTCACCAAGGAGGAGACGGCCGACGAGACCCGCGGCGAGTGGTACGTCCGGCAGATGCTGGGCTCCGCGAACATCGACGGCGGCCGCCTGTTCCACATCCTCAGCGGCAACCTGAGCTTCCAGATCGAGCACCACCTGTTCCCCGACATCCCCGCCAACCGCTACCCGGAGATCGCCGCCGAGGTCCGCGCGACGTGCGAGGAGTTCGGCCTGCCCTACAACACGGGCTCGCTGCGCGGCCAGCTCGGCTCGACGTGGAAGAAGATCGCCAAGCTCTCGCTGCCGAACCGGTGGACCAAGCAGGAGCCCGAGCTCGCCGTGACCATCGAGCGCGCCCGGCACGAGGAGGCCGCGCGCGGCGCCCTCGCCAAGGCGGGCTGGCAGCGGGCCACCGAGCGTGAGATGGTGTCGGTCTAGGACCGACGGCGGAAGGGCGCGGACGTGGGCAAGCTCGAGCGGCGCAAGGACGCGGCGCAGGAGACCGTCGAATCGACGGCCATCCGCGTCGGCCGGATCGCGACCATCATCACCACCGCCGTCGCCGATGTGGCGCGGGAGATCGGCGACGCCGTGAGCGACGCCCTCGAGATGCGGCAGGCCGCCAAGGCCGCCGCCGCCGACGAGGCCCGCACCGCGACGCCGCCGGCGGCGCCCGACGGGGAGATCGCTCCCCGCTCGGAGGCCGCGCCCCACGGGGAGGTCGCGCCCGACTCGGCGCCGGCGCCCGGCACCGATCCCGCGTGAAACCGGTCGAATCCGGCCCCACGAACCGCTGAGCGGCTCGGAGGGCCGGATTCGCCGTTCTCGCAGTCAGTCGCCGCTGCAGCAGTGCGACTTCTTCGGACCCGACGGGACGTCGAGCGCGGGATTGCGGTCGAAGAAGCCGACCGGCTTGAGCTTGAAGCCGGCGTAGTCCACCGGCATCACGGGCCAGTCCTCCGGGCGCGGGAAGTGGGTCAGGCCGAACGTGTGCCAGAGCACCACGTCCTCGCCCTCGATCGGCCGGTTCCCCGCGATGTACGACGGCAGGCCCGCGTCGCCGGGGTTCTGGTTCACGTAATCGCCCGACGGGTAGCGCTGTGCCTCGTCGTAGCGGGTGACCCACAGGTGCTTGGTCGCGAACGCGGCGCGCGCGGCGATCGAACTCGACGGGTCGGCGAGCAGCGCCGGCTGCCCCTCGGGGTGCAGCGCGTAGCCCACCTCCTGGCCCAGGTAGTTCTTCTTGTTCGGGTTGGTCACGTGCCACACCCGCGCCGCGAGGTTGTCCGCGAGGCGGGCACCCTCGCCCTCGGTGGCGAGCACCGTCTTCCGCTGCCGGAAGGCGTTGCCCCACGGGTTCTCCGGGCCCACCGGCACGCGCACGGCGTCCACCTCGGTCACCGTGTTCGTGGTGCCGTCCACCGCCATGTCGAGGCGGGCCGAGAACATGTGCTGGTGGAAGGGCGCCCCCAGGCCCGGCGCCATCTCGGTGGAGAAGCCCTCGGGGCCGCGGTAGGCGGAACTGAAGACGATGCCGGTGGCCTTGGCCTCCAGCTCAATGGTGCCGTCCAGGTAGAGGTACCAGTAGAAGCCGTAGTCGTAGTTGCCGATGGTGAGGAAGAAGGAGATCACCAGGCGACGCGAGCGGCGGGTCTCGGCCATGCCGTTGAACATGTCGGTGTGCTTCCACAGCACGCCGAAGTCCTCCTCGTGCATGCAGATCGCGTTCTTCATCACGCGCGGCTCGCCCTGTTCGTCGGCGATCACGGCGTCGAAGTACTGGATCTCGCCGAGGCAGTCGCAGCCCAGCTCCAGCGCATTGGTGTAGCGGCCGAACAGGTACTCGCCCTGGTCGAAGTAGTTCTGCCAGTAGCGGACCGGCGAGGGATCGGCGTACGGCACCACCATCTCGGCGATCGACGCGCGGTACACGACGGGCCGTTGCACGCCGCCGTCGGCGACCGACAGCGTGTGCAGGGTCAGGCCCTCGCGCACGTCGAACCCGAACCGGAACTTCCAGTCCGCCCAGGTGATCTCGTTGCCGTCGATGCGGTAGCTGGGGCCCTCCGGCTGCGTGATCTCGATGGGCTTGAGATCGGTGCGGGCCGCGGGGGTGCCGTGCGGCGCCGCGTCCCACTCGCCGCGATCGGCGGGGACGGGGAGCTCGATCTCGTCGATCACCTTCGTCACGCGGCCCTCGGTGAGATCGACGTACGCGACCACGCCGTCGATGGGGTGCGCCCAGGGGAGATCGGCACCGTCGTCCTGATGGAAGGCGAGCACGCGGCACAGCCGGTGCCCCACCTCGTCCTCGTGACCGAACACGCCGGCGGAGAGGGGGACCGCGCGGACCTTCGCGGGATCGATGGTGCGCTTGCGCATCGCCGCGAGCCAGTCGGGGCTGTCGAGGAGGTACTTCTCGATGTCCTCGAACTCCTCGTCGATGATCGGGACCTGGCCCTGCGTACGGGGATCCAGCTGCACGGAGCTGACGACGGCGCGCTCGGTGATGGAGACGACGTGGTCCGATCCGGCCCCGGTGGCACGGTCCAGCAGCATCACGCGGGCGCGGCGCTCGATCGGATCGCCCGCGGCGAAGGAGAGCACCACCTGCTTGTGCGGCTCCTCCAGGCCGACGTAGACGAACCGGACGGCCGCGCCGAGTAGCCCGGCGTCGCCGAGAACCTGCTTGGCGGTGCGGATCTCGTGCGCCTGCAGCGGGACCAGGGGATGCGTGACCGGGATCGTGGCGGTGGATCCGCCGGTGTCCGTGGTGTCGAGGGTGGTGCTCATCGTGCGATCTCCTTCTCGGGTTCTTCAGGGGTGATTGCTGTTCCGCCGGGGGTCGGCGACGGGGAGGAGCGGGGCCGGGCCGCCGCGGGCCGCAGCAGCGCCATGACGACGCCGCCCAGGAAGACGCCCACCAGGAGCGTGCCGACGACGGCGGCCAGCGGGCGGGATCCGCCCACCAGCAGGGGCATGTTGGCGACGGTCATGACCAGGAGCACGCCGAGGCCGGCGAAGCCGAGCCCCGGGGCGATCAGCGTGTTCCAGGGGCGGTCGTCGCCGGGGTTGCGCCGGAAGTAGGCGAGGACCGCGACCGACGTCAGCGTCATCAGCGCGACCACGCCGACCGAGGCGATCCCGGCGAACCAGGCGAAGACCTCGGTCACGGGATCGAGGCCCGCGGCCGCCGAGACCACCACGAGGACCATCGCCGAGACCGTCTGCACCACCGACGCGACGTGCGGCGAGGAGTGCCGGACGTGCGAGCGGCCGCACCGCGCCGGCAGCGCGGCGCTGTTGCCCAGCGAGAAGATGTACCGCGCGAGCACGTTGTGGAACGACAGGAGCGCCGCGAACAGGCTGGTGATGAGGAGGACCTCCACGAGATCGCCCGCCGCCGACCCGAGGTACCTCACCGCCGTGTCCACCACCATGCCCTCGGGGTTCGCGGCGGCGAGCGCGACGGCACCGTCGTCGCCCCAGGCGGTGACGACCGACCAGCTGGAGAGGGCGTAGAAGCCGCCGATCACGAGCAGCGCCAGGTAGGTCGCGCGGGGGATGGTGCGCTCGGGATCGCGCGCCTCGTCGCGGAAGACGGCCGTGGCCTCGAAGCCGATGTAGCCGGCGACCGCGAAGATCAGCGCGACACCGGGCGCGCCGGACAGGAAGGCCGCCGGGTGCAGCGCCGCCGTCGACGGCCCGGACTGCCCGCCCGCGAGGAGCACGGCACCGTCGATCGCCAGCACGATCCCGACCTCGCAGATCAGCAGGACGCCCAGCACCTTGCCGGACAGGTCGATGTGGCGGTAGCCCAGGAGCGCCACCACGGCCATCGTCGCGAGCGACCACACGTACCAGGGCACCGACGGTCCGCCGTGGCCGGCGACGAAGACGTCGAGCGCCGCGCCGATGTAGCCGTACACGGCGCCCTGCACCGCGGTGTAGGTCAGCAGCGCGAGGAACGCAGCGCCGAGGCCGACGTGCCGCCCCAGGCCGTGCGTGATGTAGGTGTAGAAGGCGCCGGCGCCCGGCACGCGCCGCGACATCGCGGTGAAGCCGACGGCGAAGAACAGCAGGATCACGGTGCAGACCAGGTACGACGCGGGATAGGCGGCGCCGTTGCCGGCGGCGATGCCCAGCGGCACCGTCCCCGCGATCACGGTGAGCGGTGCGGCGGCCGCGACGACCATGAAGACGATGGCGCCGGGCCCCAGCCCGCCGGACAGGCGGTGCGGTGCGGCGGCGGCCTCGGGCGACGTCGGCATGTCGCGGTCCTCTCCGGAGACGGGATGAAAGACATTGCGGGCCAGGGATTACGGACGATCCGCGGTGGCGGCCCGACCCGGCGATGCATCCACCATAGGCACGGGATGTGGCGCGTGTCACTGCTTTTCGCGGGTGGGAATCCGCCTGCGGCGCATTCTCATTCGAACCGGGAACCGCACTGCGCGCGATTCTCATTCGAACCGTCGGCATCGCGCCACGTCACGCGCGCCGCGGGCGGCCCGCGCCGGCGTCCGAAGCTCCGCGCCGCGGTCCGGATTCTCATTCGAGACCCGAAGAAGTTCATCGGGATTCGACGCGAACGGGTGCGCCGTCGGCTAGCGTGCACGCAGGGTTCCGGAGAGCAGGTGTGAGGTCGTGGCGGAGTCGTCGGGCATCAGAGCGAGGTCGCCCGTGGTCGGCCTGCCGCGCGGGCGCCTCTCGCAGATCCAGGTGCTCGCGCAGTCCGTCTCCGCGGTCGCACCGTCGGCGGTGATGGTCACCCTGCCTGCGCTGGTCATGGCGCAGGTCGGCAGGGGCGTCATCGCGGTCTTCGTCGCCGCCACGCTGCTCATCGCCGCGGTCGGCTACTGCGTCCGCCAGTTCGCCACGCGGATGGCCGCGGTGAGCGGGCTGTACAGCTACACCGTCAAGGGCCTCGGGCCGACGACCGGGTTCGCCGCGGGATGGTCGCTGCTCGTGGGCTACGGAGCAGCGGCGATGGCCAGCCTCGTCGGCGCCGGGAGCTACCTCGCGGCCCTGCTCGGCCGAGCCGGGCTGCCGAACGGCATGCCCGCCACCGTGGCGTTGTCCGCGGCGACGGGGATCGTCGCGCTCCTGCTGATGCTGCGGGGCGTGCAGCTCTCCGCGAAGATCATGATCGCGATCGAGGTCTTCGCCATCCTCGCGGCGTCGGCGGTGCTCGTGGTGGCGTTCGTCGCCGGCGGCGGGACGTCGGGCGGGCCGGGCCCGAGCGCACCGTCGGGCGGCGCCGGCGCGGCGGGCTTCGCCGTGCTCCTCGCGATCACGGCCTTCGTCGGCTTCGAGAGCGCCGGCACGGTCGCGCGGGAGGCCCGGCACCCGTTCGTCACGGTCACCCGCGCGATCCGGTGGACCCCGATCGTCGTGGGCGTGCTGTACCTGTTCGCGGCCGCGCTACAGCTGCCCGAGTCCGCGCGCCTCGGCACGGACTCGCTGCGCATCGTGCTGACCCTCCCGGACCGGATCGGCGGCGGATCGTCGGTCCTCGCCGCCCTGATGGAGGCCGGCATCGCCGCGTCCTGGTTCGCCTGCGTCCTGGGGTCGGTCACCGCACTCTCGCGGACGCTCTTCGCGATGGGCCGGGAGGGCGTCTTCCCCGGCCTGGGCCGCACGCATCGCCGGTTCGGGACGCCGGCGGCGGCGCTGCTGACCACGATGCCGCTGATCGTCGCCGTCCCGGTGGTCTGCCTGCTCGTGAGTGCGTCGAGCCGCGGGACCCTCGTCGCGCTGCTCGCGGTCTCCGCGCACGGCTACATCGTGGCCTACGTGCTGGTGTGCATCGCCTCGCCGGTGTTCCTCCGGCGGATCGGCGAGTCCACGCGCGGCGCCACCGTGCTCGGCAGCGCCACCGCCGCGTGCCTGGTGGGGCTGATCGGCTGGGTGGCCGTCACGTCGTGGGGCCGCGCCGAGGGCGCCTCCACCGTGGTGTACCTCGCGATCATGGCCGCCGGCGCCCTGGTGCACACGGTCCGGATCCGCCCCCGTCCGGCGATCGCGCGGCGGATCGGGGTCTACGACGAGACCACCGAGGCCGACGTGCTCGGGCCCTATCCGCCGTGGGCGGTGCGCCGATGACCGCCCGCGAGAACGCGCTGTCCGGGCGGCAGCCCAAGGCCGTCATCAGCGCGCTGCGCGTGCTCGAGGAGGTCGCGCGCGGGGGCGCCGGCATCACCGCCAAGGAGATCGCGGAGCGCCTGGGGATGCCGTCGGCCACGACCTACCGGCTGCTGACGATCCTCGTCGGCGAGGGGTACATCGTGCGCGTGCCGGATCTCTCGGGGTTCGCGCTCGGCCGCCGGATCGGCGTCATCCTCGACGCGGCGGTCGCACCGTCGGTGTGCGCGGCCGCCCGCGACGTCCTCGCCGAGGCCCGGCTCTCGGTGCGGTTCGGCGTGCAACTCTTCTACGTGACCGGCAGCGGCGTGCGGGCCGCCGATCTGGACCCCGAGTACCCGCCGCAGGAGTCCGAGCGTTTCCTCAACGACCACCTGTACGCCTGCGCCGTCGGGAAGCTCCTGCTCGCCGAGCGGGACGACCCGGAGCACCCGGCGCCGCGCGCGCTCACGCGCAGGACGCCGCCCGACGCCGCCGCCCTCCGCCGCGACCTCGACGCCGTCCGGGCGAACGGCTACGCCGCGCAGGTCGGCGAGATGCGGGAGGACACCGCCTGCGTCGCGGTGCCGATCCGGTCGCGCGAGGGCGCGCTCGTGGCCGCGCTCGCGCTGTCCGGGCAGGCAGCGCACGCGCCCGTCATGGTCAAGCAGGTCGAGGCGCTGCGCGTGCACGCGGATCGCCTGGCGCCGCTGCTGTCCTGAGGGCCGGGACCGACCCCGGCCGGAACGGAGCGAGCCCCGATCCCTGGTGGGATCGGGGCTCGCTCGTCGTGCGGGATCAGTCCTGGTGCGGGGGACGCGGCCGGGGGCGCGGCCCCTCACCGGNCGGGCCCTGCGGGCGCGGACCCNGCGGGCCGCCGGGGCCCTGCGGCCCCTGCGGACGCGGCGGGTACGGCTGGCGCGGGCCCTGCGGGCCCTGTCCGCCCTGCGGCCCGCCCGGACGCTGCTGCCGCGGCATCGAGCCGCTCGGGCCCTGACCGATCGGGCCGCTCGGGCGGGGCGCGCCCGGTCCCTGCGGGCGGCCGGGACCCTGCGGCCCGGGAGGCGGTCCCTGACGGTGCCGCGAGCCCGGCCCGGGCCCCTGCGGCCCGCCCTGCTGCGGGCCGCGGCCCGGAACCGGCTGCTGGTAGCTGCGCGGATCCTGCGGCGGGCGCTGCGTGGGCGCCGACGGGCGCGGCGGCAGCTCCAGCCGGCCCGAGAAGCCGGGCGGCGGGCCGGGGCGGCGCGGGCCNGGNCCGACCGGGGTCGGCCGGGCCGGACGCACGTCGGGCAGGTTCGACGGCGGGTGGAGCCTGCCGTCCTCGGGCACCGCGGGCGCCCGCACGGCGGAGACCGGCGCACCCGCCCCGACCAGCTCCGGCGCGGCCTTGCCCGGGCCGGCGGTGGCGGGCTTGACCGACGACAGCGGGCGGCCGTCGCGGGTCTCGGCCGGCAGCGAGGTCTCGCCGAGGCCGACGGCCTCCTGGATCTTGCGCATCCAGACCGGGGCCCACCAGGAGTCGTCGCCGAGCAGCTTCATCACCGCGGGCACGAGCACCATGCGGACGACGGTCGCGTCGATGAGCAGCGCGAACATCAGGCCGAACGAGACGTACTTCAGCATCACCAGGTCGGAGGTGGCGAAGGCCGCCGCGACGCAGGCGAGCAGGACCGCCGCCGCGGTGATGATCCGGCCCGTATTGGCCGTACCGGCGCGGATGGCCTGGTTCGTGGTGGCGCCGCCCGCCCGTTCCTCGATCATGCGGGAGATCACGAAGACCTCGTAGTCCGTACTGAGGCCGAAGACCACCGCGATCACCAGCACCAGGACGGGCGCCATCATCGGGCCCCCGGTGAAGTTGAACAGGTCGCCGCCGTGACCGTCGACGAACATCCAGGTGAGGAAGCCGAGGGTGGAGCCCAGCGACAGCAGCGACATGAGCACCGCCTTGATCGGCAGCGTCAGCGAACCGAACGCCAGGAACATCGCGATCGTGGTCACGAGCACCAGCAGCAGGAGCAGCATCGGGAGCAGGCTCAGCATCGAGTCGATCGAGTCGTACTGCAGCACCGGCATGCCGCCGACCAGGAAGCCGACGCCCTTGCTCGCGTCCGCGCCGTCCATCGTGATGGCGCGCAGCGCCTTCACGGCCTCGCCGACGGCCTCGGTGTCGTTCGGATCCTGCATGCTGCCGACCGACGTGCGGACCGAGACCTCCTGGCCGCGCACGACGAGCTTCTCGGACGTGCCCTTGGCCGTGGTCACGGCGTCGGTGGCCGCGCCGAACTTGGGGGAGTTCGGGTCGGCGGGGTTCGCCCGGGTGAAGCCGGGGATCTTGTTCGCCTCGTCGAGCACCTGCTTGACCTGCTCGTCGCTGGCGTTGGTGAAGACGATCTTGACCGGCTGCCCGGTGTTGTCCGGGAAGAGCTCCTGGAACTTGTCCTGCGTCTGCCGGGTCTCGTTGGTCGGCGGCAGGTAGGTCTGCGAGATGCCGCCGAACTGCAGGCCGACGATCGGGATGCAGATGGCGAGCAGCAGCGTGACCACGGCGACGATCGCGGTCTTCGGGCGCTTCATGACCGCGTCGGTCACCTTGCCCCACATGCCGGCCTCGATGTTGGCCTTGGTCTTCGCCCGGCCCGTCTTCTCCGCGGCCCAGTGGATGATGCCGCCGATGAGCGGCAGGTGCCACTTGTCGAAGATGGTGAGGAACCAGTGGAAGCTCAGGGCGAAGACCCGCGGGCCCAGCACGCCGAGCATCGCGGGCAGCAGCACGAGCGAGAGCAGCGCGGCGATGAACACGCCGAGCAGCGCGCCCGTGGCCATCGAGGTGAGCAGGCCCAGCGGCGAGATGTACAGACACGCCAGGGCGGCGACGATGAGGAGCGATGACATCACGACGGTGCGGCCGGCTGTCATCACCGTGCGTCTGACCGCGGTCGGTGTGTCGTACCCCTCGTCCAATTCCTCTCGGAACCGGGACACCATGAACAGGCCGTAGTCGTGGGCGATGCCCAGGCCGATGAGCGAGATGATCGGCCCGACGAACAGGTTGACGTCCGTGAAGTCGGCCATCACCGAGGCCACCGCCATCGCGGCGCCGATCGTCATGACGCCGATGATCATCGGCAGCACGGCGGCGACGATGCCGCCGTAGACGAAGAAGAGCACGATCGCGACCAGCGGGAGCGCGATGATCTCGGCCTTCTTCTGGTCCTTCTGCACGCCCTCGGTGACCTCGGAGGTCACGGGCACCAGGCCGCCGACCTTGGCGTCGAAGACCGGCTTGTTCGCGTCCGACTGGAGGATCTCGTTGAGGGGCTTCTGGATCTCCACCCAGTCCTTGCCGCGCTGCGTGTCGTCCGCCGACTTCATCGGGAGCGTGAAGAAGCCCCAGGTGCCGCCGTCGGCGTCGGTGCGCGTGAACTTCTTGTACAGCCCGTCGTTCGCCTGGGGCGCGCCCGGCGCGAACATCGTGTAGCTGAGCGAGCTCTCCTGCGGGTCCTTCTCGTTGACCGGGTTGAGCTTGGCGTCGTCGCCGGTCGCGAACTTCGCGAGGACGTCCTCGCGGGTCTTCGCGACCGCCTGCATGACGTCCTCGTCGGAGATCTTCTTGCCCTCCGCGGGCTTGATCAGCACCAGGATGTCGGGCTGCATCTCGCGGCCGTTCGCCTTGTCGGTGACCTGGGCGGACGCCACGGAGTCGCTGGCCTCGTCGTAGAGGCCGTTCATCTTCGTCTTGGCGCCGAGCCCGAGGAAGCCCCAGACGCCGGTCGCGGCGATGGACACGAAGAGGACCGCGATGATCGTGTATCGGAACGCGTACGTGAAGCGTCCTATAGCTGCGAACAAGCGAAAATTCCTTTCCGGTGAACCGGTTCTAGGGCTAGGCCCGGTTCGAAAGTAGCGAGGACAGGGGACGGAACGGCTGCAGCCACGCACCCTCGTCGGGCAGCGAATCGAGGCTCACCCGTGGCAGCGGCTCGCGGAACACCCCGGCGATGTCCTCGAGATCGACGAACTCCAGAGTAGGGGACGCCAGCGCCCAGGCGGCGTGCTCACGGAACCCGAGGACGGTTACCGGTACGCCGCTTGCGGAGATCTCCTCCAGCGGCTCGCGGAAGGCCTGGCCGTCCGCGGAGGCGACGAGCAGCCCGCCGAGGCCCGGCGAGTACCGCCGGACGTCGATGTGGTCGAGCATGTCCTCGTCGACGTCGCTGTCGTCGTCGATCTTGGGCTTGGCGAAGACCGCGTAGCCCACGTTGCGCAGGGCCTCGACCCACGGCCGCACCACGTCGGCGGTGCCGGGCGCGATGTTGGTGAAGACGGTGGCCTCGGGCTCGAGCCGGGCGTCCGTGTCCGATTCCAGGCCGGCCGTGTACTCCAGCAGCCAGCGGCCCAGCGCGTCGAAGCGGGGGCGGTGCGCGGCCGTCGGGCGGCCGCCCAGGATCGAGCCCAGACCCATGTCGAGGTTGGGCGCGTCCCAGACGAGCAGGACGCGCTTGGCGACGTCGGGCTGCGGGTCGGCGGGTGCGTCGAGCGGCGTCACCGCACCTCTCCTTCCTCCACGCGTTCCCAGACGAACTCGTGGATGTCGCGGCCCACCTGCGCGGCCTTGTCCTGGAACTTGGTCACCGGGCGGTCGACGGAGATCGGCAGCCCGGCGTCGGCGAGCCGCGGCGGCAGCACCACGGGCCGCAGCAGCGGCTCCGAGGGTGCGGTCTCCGCAATCGCCTCTGCATAGTCTGCATGATCCGTGGCCACGTGCAGAATCCCTCCGACCCGCAGGCGGTCCGCGATCAGCGCGAACATGCGCGGCTGGAGCAGCCGGCGCTTGTGGTGGCGGGCCTTCGGCCACGGGTCCGGGAAGTAGACGCGCACGCCGGTCAGCGTGCCCGGCGCGATCATGTCCTCCAGCATCGCGACGCCGTCGCCGCGCACCACCCGCACGTTCGTCAGCTCCGCGCGCTGCACGGCGCCCACCAGCTGGGCGATGCCGGGCAGGTAGACCTCCACCGCGACCACGTCGTTCTCCGGCTCGGCCTGCGCCATCGCCCAGGTCGAGGTGCCGGTGCCGGAGCCGATCTCCACGATGAGCGGCGCGGTCCGCCCGAACCAGGCCTCCGCGTCGAGCGGATGCGACGGTGCCGGGAAGGCCCCGTCGGGCAGGCCCCCGTCGGGGAGGGGGGAGG
>NZ_CBCSDV010000050.1:0-17533 GCF_965138335.1 Tsukamurella ocularis | reverse complement strand
GGGTGGGCTTGGCCGCCTGCGGGGTCGACGGTGCCGCGGNCGCGGCGCCGGCGGTGGGCGCGGCCTTGGGGGCGTCCGCCTTCGGCGCGTCGGCCTTCGGCGTGCCGTTGGTGGCCGCGTGCGGCTTCGGCGCCTCGTCCTGGGGATCGTTCGGCTTCGGCGCGTCCGGCTTCACGGCGTCCGACGTCGCGGCGCTCGGCTTCGCGGCGTCGGGCTTCGCGGCATCGGGCTTCGGGGAGCCGGGCTTCGCGGCGTCGGCCTTGTCGTCGTCGACGACGGCGGGCTGCTCGGCGGTGGGCCGCTCGTCCGCGGCGACGATCACCGGGGTGGCGGCGGGTGCCGTCGGCACCACGCCGGATCCGTCGAGATCGTCGACCTCGGGCAGCGCCGGCTCCTCCCACTCGCCGCTCACGGGCTCGGACAGCGGGCCACCCGCGGGGACGGACGGCCGGACCACGGGAACGGCGGTGTCGGTCGAGGGCAGTACCGCCGCCTCGGAGTCGCTCTCACCGTGGCTGTTTTGCGGTACGAAAGGCACCCGAACGTTGGTAGCTGCGTCGCTCATGGACTGCACCTCTCTTGCTGGAAGAATCTTTTGCAGACTAATACACACCCAGGTCAGACGACCAGTGGGGGTGACCTATCAGTTTGTTGTATCGAACCATCCGCGGCACCCGCCTCGCTCGACGAGCGCGGTGATCCCCTCGGCGAATCTTCGCCGCGTCCCGGGACTGAGGGTCACGTCGAGCACCCCCTGGGAACCGCGCTCGGTGGTCGACAGGACGCGGCCCGCGGCCGTGTCCATCACCCCGACGGCCCACCCCGCCTGCGTCCGTACCCCGCTGGAATCCGTTCGGTGATAAACGATTTCGGCTCGGCGTCCGGTGTACCGCGCGGCGTCGAGCAGGATGTCGACGGTCTGCTGCGAGAGGTCGTGCTCGCGGAGCCGGCTGCGCACCTCGCGCTCGCCGCGGGACCCGGTGACCTGCGGATCGAAGCTCGCGACGATCTCCGCCAGCTCGCCCGCCTCCAGGGTGAGGGACTCGAAGTCCGCGGGGTCCCGAGCGCCCAGCACCCGCCACAGGGGTTCGACCACGGTCGATTCGAAATCCTCGCGATCGGTGCGGAACCCCTGGATGGTGAGCTGATCGTCGTTGCGGAAGGCGACGACCACCAGCTCGTCACGACGCACGACCGCGCCGCGGAGCACCGCGTCACCGTCGAAGACGCGGATCGCGACCTCGGCGGCCGGCGCCTGGAGCGCCCTCAGCCACTGCCGCACCTGCGGATCGACGGAGCCGGTCGCGTCCACCAGGCCGGCATCGACCAGCCCGGGCAGGACGGCGAGATCCACCACCAGCTGATCGTCGGCCCGGTACACGTTCGGATGCACCGCCAGCACCACGGGCGCCAGCTCGCTGACGTCGGAGAGCCGCATCAGCAGCAGCAGCTCGTCGACGTCCGCGGCGAAGGCGGACAGCTTCGCCGCCGGTTCCTCGCGCAGCACGGCCATGCGCCCCTCCTCTTCCGACGCGGCCCGGCCCCCGCACGCGCGGTGGCCGGGCCTCGTCTCGTCGTTCTAGACCCCGTAGAGGCCCGCGGCCTGCGCCTGACCGGCCTGGTGGATCGTGGCGGCGGTCTGGATGTTCACGCCCGTCTTGCGGATCGCCATGGCCAGATTCTCGTTGGCCTTGAGGCAGATCTCGTGGACGTGCTGGTAGCTCTCCTGGTCGACGCCCACCCAGTTGCCCAGGTTGAGGTTCGCCGTGTTGTTGGCGGTGAGCTCGGCGATGTTCGCGTCGGCGACGGCGGACGCCTTGCCGAGGCTCGCCGACGTGATGTCGTAGCTCGCGTAGTCGACCTTGATCAGCGGGGAAGTCATGTTCGTGACCCTTCGTAGGTGGCGGCGGTCTAGACGACGTAGCCGGTGAACAGGCCGCCGGCGTCGCCGTCGGTGCTGGTGATGAGACCGCCGTTGCGGCCCAGGGCCTCGGCGACGGCCTCGAGCTTCTGCTGCTCGGCGTTGCACACGGCGATGAGCTCCTCCATGTGCGCGCTCGCCTTGTTGGTGGTGTCACCGGCGTTCGCGGCGCGGTAGGCCTCGGCCGTCGTGCGCACGAACTTGATGTTGGCCAGGGTCGTCGCGGCGACGTCGTGGGTCTTGGCGGTACCGGCGGCGTGCGCTCCGGTGTTGAGCTCGTAGATCTGCGGGGGCATGAGTGTTCCTCCAGTTCAGTGGTGGTCGTGGTGGGCCGGGCGAGTGGTGGGGATCAGCGTCCCTCCCCACTCGACGGGACGTCGACGGGAACGGACTCGTACTCGGGCGCCGAACCCCGGTAGATCGGCACGGCGGCGGTATCGGGCACGACGACGCGCTCGCGCTGCTTGCCCTTCGACCGCGCGACGGGCGCGCTGGTACCGGTCGGCATGATCGGGCGCAGCGGCTCGGCCACCACGCGCGGGACCGGCGGGGGCGGCGGAGCCACCGTGAGGCCGTCCGTCGCCCAGTTCGCCGGGGCGGCCACCTGCGACTGCGCGACCGCGCCGGGCTCGACGCGCAGCGCCGACGCGGACCGCTGCGCCGGCTCGCCACGGGACATGCGCTCCAGCGCAGGCGACCCGGGGCGCGCGCCGAAGTAGCCGACGGTGCCGGTGCGGTTCTCGGGGTTGACGCCCGCGAGCAGGGCGCTCATCGGCTGGTAGACCACGCCGCCGCCGGTGGTCGCGGCGCCCACGCCGCCGGCGGTCTGCAGCGCCTGCCCGCCGCCCGAGAAGGCGAGGCCGACCGCGGCACCGCCGGCGCCGGCTGCGGCTCCGCCGGCGCCCCCGAGCTGCTGGATCAGACTCTGTCCGAGCTGCTGTCCGGCGACGGGGCGGACGGCGCTGTTCTCCCGCGACTGGGACCCCGCGGTCGCCGCGTTGGAGGCCGCCTGCTCGAACCGCTGGGCGTTGACGAGGAGGCTCTGACCGAGCTTCGTGGTGGAGAGCACGCCGCCCGCGGCGCGCATCCAGAGCATGGATGCGGTGGCCTGTACGCCCTGCGCAGCGAGCGTCATCTTGGTGACCACGGCGTCGCCGACCGACGCGGCCCCGGCGGCGGCGGCGGGGATCGGCACGCCGATGGACGTGGCCATGGGCTTCGGCGGGATGAAGGGCTCGAAGGTCATGTTGGCCGTGGAGTTCGCCAGGTACGTGAGCATCATCGCGGCGTTCTGCGCCCACATCGCCGCGTACTGCGCCTCGTTGGCGGCGATCGCCGCGGTGTTCACGCCCAGGAAGTTGGTCGCCTGCAGAACGCCGTGCGTCACGTGGTTCGTCGCGATCTCGGGCAGCTGAGCCATGCCGGCCAGCGCCGCCGAGTAGTCGGCGGCCTGCTTGGTGTGGCGGGTGGAGGCGAGCAGCGCCTGCGTGCGCAGCGCCTCGTTGTGCGCGAGGTAGATCGCGACGTTGCGCGTCATCAGCGCCGTCTCCGGCGCCTGCCAGGAGGCGGCCAGGCGCGGGAGCAAGGACTGGAGGAAGACGGACCGGGCACTGATGGACGCCGCGACCGAAGCCCACGCCGCAGCTGCAGCGGTCGCCGGCGCGGGGCCCGCTCCCGACATGAGACGCCCCACGTTGACCTCGGGGGGAAGCGCTGGGAATGTCACGACGTCACGCCCGTCAGAACTGCACGGCGTTATCGGCCATGATGTACGTCGCCGCCACGGCGGAGAGGCTCACGGCGTACTGCGCGACCTCGGCGTGATCGACGACGGAGGTCGCCAGGAAGTTCGCCGCGTGCGCTGCGGAACTGGCCGAGACCAGCACCGAGACGTCGTCGATACCCGCGGGCACGACCGCGCCGATGGCGCCGGCCGCACCACCGATCAAGCCCGAGGTGGTGGCGACATTCGCCATCACCTCATTGGTTCCCGCCAACAGCTGTATAGGCGCCACGTTCAGGCCCACCTGCTATCCCCTTTACTTGATTTTCAAGTTGCAACTAAAACAGAATTGTCAAATTTCGTCAATCCCTGGTTGTCCGAAATTCTCATCCCCAAACATCCTCCTCGGCGTCCGCTTCGTCCCTGCGTACGCCGTTCCAGGCCACCTGGACGATGTCCGAGGGTGCCCCGCGCCCGGGGTGGAACCGGCCCCGGCCGGGGATGCCGAAGCGCTGCCCGCGCTCACCTGCGATGTTCACGTTGAACTTGTCCGCGGAGAGGGCGAGGGCCATGGAGCTGTGGGTGTCGAGGTACTGGATCAGCGGATCCGAGCTGGCCTTGTAGAGGTACTCGGAATCGTTGAGCACCACGATCACGTGGAAGCCGCGAATGACACCGTCGTTCATCAGCTTCGCGGTCTGGGTGATCGGGTTGGTGCGGTCCCCGCGCGCGACCACCGCGTCGTAGTCGTCGATGATCAGGAAGACCTCGGGGCCGGTCCACCAGTCGCGGCGCGCGAGGGCGGCGCTGTCGGCGGCGTCCGGCACCTTGCGGTAGGTCACCCGCTCCGGGTCCGTCTCGCCCTCGCCCATCCAGTCCACGAGCTTGTCCTGCCAACGCCGCAGGAAGTCGTAGAGGTCGGAGCCGTGCAGCCCGAGGTTCTTGGGGTTGGGTGCGAAGGCGCCGCGGTGCACCCGCTTCGGGTCGAGGAGGGCGATGGCGCCGTCGTCGATGGTCGGGTAGCGGCGACTGATCGCCTCGATGAGGGTGTGCACGAACGCGGACCGGCCTGAGCCGCTCTCGCCGACCACGTACATGTGCGCCTCGCGGCCGAAGTCCGCCACGGCGGGGCCGCCGTCGGTCTCCCGGACGCCGAAAGGCAGCCGGACGCGCTCGCGCGCGCTCGCCTCCGCGGGCAGCATCGAGAACAGGTCGTCCTGCAGGACCACCTCGGGAAGCGCCAGCAGCTTCGGCGCCTCCGCACCGGAGGTGTTGGCGCGCCGGATCCGCTCCACGACCTCCTCGATGCCGGCGCTGAGCGTCTCGGGCGAGGCGTCCCCGTCGGCGCGGGGCAGCGCGACGAGCGCGAGCAGCTCCCGGTCGGTGGTGATCACGTGGCCGGCCTTGTCGGGCACCGCCTTGTTCCGCTGCGAGTGCACCACGGACATGTCGTAGCTCGCCGTGGAGACGCGGCCCTCGATGATCGTGTGCATGTGGCTCGCCAGACCGCGGAGCACGGTGTTGCGCGCGGTGGTCACCACGAAGTGGATGCCGTAGTTGAGCGCGCCCGACGCGAGCGCCTCGAGCACGGGCACCTTGTCCTCGAAGACCCCGCCCTCGGTGACGGCGGCGTCGAAGCCGTCGATCACGATGAAGACGTCGCCGAACGCGTCCTCGGCGAGGACCTCCGCGCCCGGGTCGCTGCGCAGCCGCCGGTACTCCGCCATCGAGTTCACGCGGTACTTGCGGAAGAGCTTGACGCGCTGGTCGATCAGGTCGGACATCTGGGAGATGATCCGGTTGATCGCGTCCTCCTCGGACCGGGTGGCGATCCGGGAGACGTGCGGCAGGTCCTCGAGCCGCATCCAGCCGCCACCGGTGTAGTCCACGACGAAGAACTGCACCTGCTCGGGCGAATGCGTGAGCGCGAGGGCGGTCACCAGCGTCATCGCGGCGGTGGTCTTGCCCTTCTGCGGCGCGCCGTAGATGAGCACGTTGCCCTGGCCGCCGGACAGGTCCAGCTCCCACACCGGCTGCTGGTGCTTGGCCGGGTCGTCGAACACGCCGAACGGCAGCTTCAGCGTGGCGGGGTTGGTCACCTTCGGCGCCACCCAGGCGTCCGCCGCGAGCGACGGTGCCAGCGCGTCCAGCGTGGTGGACGTGAGCTCCGGCAGCCACGGCTTGTACGCGGGCCGCGCCGGCGCCGCGGTGAGCAGTTCCTTGACCACGGTGAAGACGGTGGGCGCGGCGAGCAGTTCCTCCTCGGTCCGCACGACCTCGTCGTCCACCACGATCTCGGCCTCGAGGTCCGGGATGTCCACGCGGCGCGCGGAGAACGCGCGGGAGGAGAGGTCGTCGGCGGTGGGCTGCACGATCTCCCGGACGACGGGCTCGGGCGCCGCCTCGGGAGCGAAGTAGGGCTTGCCCGTGAAGCCCGCGTAGAAGCGGATCAGGTCGTCCTCGTGAAGCGTCTTGATGAGGCCGTTACCGGGCTTGCCGGGCAGGTTCTTCGCGTCGGGCACGCCGATCACCGCGCGCGAATCGCCGGCGGTGCCCGTGCGAAGAGCGATGTGGTAGTGGATGTTCGACTCCAGGCCCCGCGAGCGGGCCATCTCCGCGTTCTGCGACGCGAGCAGCAGATGCACCCCCACGGATCGACCGACGCGGCCGATCTGGCTGAAGATGTTCACGAACTCGGGCTTCGCCTCGAGGAGCTCGGTGTACTCGTCGATCAGGACGAGCAGCGCCGGCATGGCCTCGAGGTCGGGGCAGTGCCCGGACTCGCGGGCCTTCTCGTACTCGGTCAGGCCGATGATGTTGAAGGACGGGTACCGCGCGGCGGCGCTGTCGAAGAGCTGCTGGCGCCGCTTGAGCTCGCCGGTGATGACCTCCATCATGCGGTCGACCATGCTCTCGGACTTCTCGAGGTTGGTGACCACCGCGGCGACGTGCGGGATCTCCTCCATGCCCTGATAGGTCGCGCCGCCCTTGAAGTCGACGAGCAGGAGGTTGAGCATCGAGGGCGGATGGAACAGGCACGCGTCCAGAACGAGGCAGCGGAGGAACTCGGACTTGCCGGAGCCCGAGGTGCCGATCATCTCGCCGTGGGGACCGGTGCCGCCCTGGCTGGCCTCGCGCATGTTGAGGAAGATCCGCGTGCCGTCGGGCGCGAAGCCGATCGGGAAGTTGAGGCGGCGCGGATCGTCGAACCGCTTGATGCGCTGCCAGAAGTCGACCACGTCGATCGCGCCCGGGTCGTCCACCTGCACGAGGTCGGCCCAGTCCCGGCCGGTGTCCTGGCGTTCCTTCGACAGCAGCGAGGCGGTGGTCTCGAGCTCCCACCGGGCCAGCTTGCGCGCGTTGGTGTGCGCGTCGATGAGGTCGAGGTGATCGGCCCGCGCGATCTCCTTGGGCGCCTCCAGCGGGAGGTCCGAATCCCACCGGGTGACGATGCCCCCGCGGTCCACCTCGAGGAGCACGGCGTGCGGGAAGGAATCGATCACGCCGTCGGGCGGGGACATCAGGATCCACGTGACGTCGGCCAGCGAGGCGATCGCCTGGTCCGTCATCCGCGCGCGCTCAGCGGATTCCACGATCACGACGGTGTGCCGGGTGCGCCCCGTCACCTCGGACTCGGTGGTGAAGGCTCGCGAGTAGTCGACGATGCGGTCGGCCTCGGAGGCCGGCTGCTCGCCGCCGGCGAGCTCGTCGAGGAACTCCGTCCAGTTGCCGTAGATCATCCGGCGCGAACCCAGTGCGTCGATCAGCGACGGATGCTGCGCCTGCGGAAGCCATTTCAGGTACTCCCACTGGCCGCCGTCCGGGGTGTCCGCGACCACGGCGATCCGCAGCCGGTCCGGGCCGTGCGTGATCGCGAGATGGTTCAGCATCGCGCGGAGCATGCCCGCGGCCCGCTCGGGATCGCCGCCCACGCCGAGCACCGGCAGGTTGCGCAGGGTCAGCGCCAGCGGCATGTCCGCGATGGTCGAGTGCGTGTGCAGGAACTTGACGGTCTCGGTCCACTGCACCGGATCGAGGAACTCGCCGTCGGGCGCCTCCGGGGTGAGCAGCTTGGCCTTCGGCACGATGCGGCCACGGCCGTAGCGCGCCGCGGTGAACCGGGTCCTGCGCTCGGAGTCGCCGCCGTTCACCTCCCACATCCGCTCGCTGCCGATGAGCGACGCCGCGACGGACGGATCGGGGTAGGCGTGGGCGAGGGCGTCGAAGTAGTTGCGGCCGCGGGAGAGCGCCTTCTCCCGCGAGGTGCCGATGGAGCGGCTCGCCTGCTTGCGGTCGTGCAGCAGCTGCGCCTTGGACTTGTTGCCGCTGCCGCCCGGGCCGCCGCCCATGTAGGCGAACATGCCGAAGAGCAGCATCATCGGCATGAGCAGCATGACCGGGTTGAAGCCGCGGTTCAGCCGGATCATCATGAACAGCATGCCGAGAACGGCGACCACCATGATGACGGGCATCATCACGGTGCGCCACTTGCCGGGCGGGTCGACCTCGTCGATGGTGTCCGGCGTGCGGACCTCCACCTCCTTCTTGACGACCCGGGGCTCCTTCTTCGGGTGGAGCGGGGGCTCGAAGACCTGCCTACTCACTATTTCCCCTTCGGGTCGAACTTCGCGACGACGGGGTCCTCGGCGCCACCGTCGTGCTTGATGGACGCGCCGGCCTGCGAGAGCGTCGGGCCCTGCGCGAACAGGCTGATGATCGTCCACGGCGCGGGCACCGGATCGCGGAGGCCGAGCGCCTTCGCGGACGAGCCCGGCTCGTTCGAGCCCTGATCGTCGATGCCGTACCGGATGCCGGTGTCGGCGATCCAGAACTCGCCGCTGTGCTCGCGCGAATCCTTCGCGGACCCGGTGGCGTACACGTACCGCCCGCTGTTCGCCGGCAGGTAGACGTCGTCGGCGACGGTGCCCGCCGAACCCGCCGCGCCGATCAGGGAGATCCGGGCGGCGCTCTGCTCGGCGGTGAGCGGCAGCGTGCCGGCCACCAGCACCCGCTGGTCCGCTGTCGGCGCGGCCCCGTCGTGCGACCAGGTCATGCAGGTCACGGGCGCGCTCGTCGCGTCCTCGATCCGCACCTTGCCACTCGGGAAGTGGTCGACGGCGATCTGCCCGCCCACCTTCGGCCACTGGTTCGCCTTCGACGCCTCGGTCTCGACGACGCCGCTCTTGACCGGCGAGACGGTCTGCAGGATCGCCGCGGCGGTCTGGCTGATCTGTTGGATGCCGTCGGCGGCCACCACGTAGTAGGTCCACCCGCCGTCCACGGTGGCGACGCGCAGCGTGGTGCCCACCAGCAGCTTCTCGGTGTTCGGGAACCGCACGGGCTTACCGAGATCCGTGATCGGGGGGACGTCGATCGGCTCCCGGGCGGCGAGGGCGTTGAACAGGCCGGACGACATCGGGATCACGCGCTGGTCGATGCCGATCCCCAGCGCCTCGCGGATCGCGGAGTTGCCCAGGTCCAGCCGGGCGCGGGCGACGACCCCGTCGTCGGCGTAGACGAGCCAGGTCTGGTTGTCGAACGCGACGACGCGGGCGCGGTCGCCGGTGAGTTCGGCGGTGCCGTCGGCGGGCGTCAGCCCGCCCCCGATGACGGTGACCTTCACCGCGGACGTCGCAGTGGTCGGGAGCCCCGTCGTGGGGTCGAGCGGCACGGCCGAGCCGGTGGCCGTGGTGTCGCAGACGGCCCACTGCGACAGCCGGCCGGTGGAATTGCGGATCGCCGTGGGCGCGTACGGGATACCCACCATCGGGCCGCGCGGCATCTTCTCGATCTCGCCGGACTTGGCGAGCACCGGCTTCGCGGGGGATCCGATGATGAGGTGGCCGGAGACCACGTTGGGGATCGGGCTCAGCGCATCGCCGACCTTCACGTACAGGGCGCCGGTCTGGCTGTCCTGGATGATCTCCCCGTCGCCCACCTTGCCGGCCGGGAAGATCACGGCGGCGACCACACAGCCGAGCGTGATGACGAGCCCGGCGGCGAGCGCCATGTACAGCGGCGAGCCCTGGAATTTCTTGACGTCGTCGATCCAGCGCGTATCGCGGCGGACCAGCGCCTCCTCGTTGCGCCGCTGCAGGTACGCCTCGCCCGACTTCTGATACTTCGAGGTCAGGCGGAAGCCTCGGACGCGTTCCTGCAGACCCGATTTCGGGTTCGACGGGTCAGGAGTCATCTCAGCCATTCGACTCCTCCTCCCAGCTCGTCTCCAAGAGATGCCATTGCGACCACGGGAAGTTCGGCGACACCCGGAGCGTCTCCTCGTAGGCCAGGCGCACGTCCTCCAGCTCGAGGGTGCGCAGCAGGGTGCGCCGCTCCTGCGAGGGGAGGGCCGAGCGGTCGATCGCGCTGACCCGGAAGTCACGGAAGCCGCGCGCGGACGAGATCACGGTGCGCATGAACCGCGCGTTCGACATCAGATCGATGCCGGAGCACAGGCGGCCCTTGAGGTCGAGCGCGCTGACCTCCGCCAACCGCTTGTTGTGCTCCTCCAGGTAGCCGCGCACGCCGGCGCCGAGCTGCTCCCGGCTCCTCGCGGCGACCGACTCGGCGATCTCCACCAGCTCCTCCGCCGTGAAGGAGCTGAACGAGATCCGCGTCGGGAAGCGCAGCGGGAGTCCGGCGTTCACCTGCAGCAGTCGGTTCATGTCGTCGTCGTAGCCCGCGAGCACCACGACCACCTTGTCCCGCAGCGGCTTGTCGCCCTCGTTCTCGATCCGGGCGAGCAGCGCCTCGAGCGCCTCGCGGCCGAACCGGGAGGCCTGGTCCTCACCGTCGCCGGCGACGAGGCCGTACGCCTCGTCCAGGAAGAACAGGCCGCCCCGGGACTCGTCGACGAGCTTGTTGGTGCGGATGCCCGCCTGGCCCACGTAGCCGGTCATCATGTCGCTGGGCTGGTGCTCGTAGACCTCGGGCTTGGCGATCACCCCGAGGCCGTAGTACAGCTTCGCGAGGATCCGGACGCCCGTCGTCTTGCCGGTGCCGGGAGGTCCGGTGATGATCGCGGAGAGCCGCATCTCCTCCTCGCTGTACTCCTCGCCGAGCTCCTCGCTGAGTTCCTTGCGCTCGCGGTCCATTTCGACCTTGGAGGCGAGACGGCGGATCTGCGACTTCACGTCCGGGCTGCCGACGAGCGCGTCGAGCTCGCGCCAGGCGTCGGCGAGCACCACGTCGCGCTGCCGGTCGAGACTCTCCTGCTCGATCTCCTGCGCCGTGGTGCCCGAGGCGGGGTCCCACGGATCGGTGCGGGTGTTCATCGACTGCGCCGTGACCACCTCGAGGGCGCCGCCCGCGGCGGCGTGGTCGAGGTCGGGGCGCGAGGAGATCCAGGCGCGGGCGTCGCGGAGCAGCTTCGCGGCACCCTCCTCGTCGCCGATCGCGCGGAGCGCGTAGGCCTGTGTCACCAGCAGGCTGGCCTGCACCAGCTTGAAGTCCTCGGAGGCGAGCGCGGTCTTGGTCGCGGAGAGCGCCTGGTGGGCGTCGCCGGTGCCGACCAGGGCGCGCGCGGTCAGCGCGGTGACGCCCAGCTGCCAGAAGCGGACGGCACCGTCGGTCTCGGCGGACACCCAGAGCGGCTCGCGGCTGTCGGCCACCGTCGAGAGCACCTCGGGCCAGCGGTGCGCGAGCCCGAGGAGGCAGATCCAGAGGTACCGGAGGTAGTTGCGCTGGGCCGGCGAGTCCGCGGTCACCTCGCGCTGGAGCCGGGTGAGCTCCTCGGCCGCCTCGGCGAGATGCCCGGCCTGCGCCAGGATCACGGCGGCGCCGGCGCGCGCGTAGATCACATCGGTGACCGGCATCCCGAGCTCGACGACGCCCATCTGGACGGGGATCTTCAGTCCGAGCGCGCCCTCGGCGGGGTCGACGACCATGCCGTTGCGGCGCAGTTCCGCGCCGAAGTTGCGCGCCGACGCGAGCAGACCGCGGGCGGCCGCCGGGTCGCTCGCCTGCGTACGGTCGACCGCGATGAGGCCGATCCAGGCGTCGCACATCATGGGGTCGGCTTCGACGGCCAGCCGGAAGGCCTGAGCCGGTTCACGCGTGTCCGTGCGGGCCGCGAGTGATCGCAGCCCGAGCGAGAAGTACCGCTGGGCAGTGGGATTCGAGGTCGTCATCGTGCTTGCTCGGAGTCCTGATCCTGGCTCGAGAGGAACCGTGCGAAGGTCCACGCGTAGACCGCCGACTCGATGTCGTGGTACGCGGCGGCGAGTGTGGCGACGAGGATCGCCCGCTCCAGCATCCGGTCGCGCAGCCGGGCCGATTCGGGCGCGGGCGCCGTGAGATCCGCCGCCGAGGCCGGCGTCCGGTCCAGGCTCAGCGCATCGCCGAGCGCCCGCTCGTCGGTGTGCAGCTGCTCGAGCACCGCGGGCGGCACCTCGTCGCGCTCGTCGAGGAAGCAGCGGGCGTCGATCCGCGCGGCCTCGATGCCGATGGCGTGCTCGGGCGCGATCGGCTGCGTCTCGAGGTCACGGATCAGCGCGCGCGCCTGCCGCTCGGCCTGCTCGGGGTCGAGCGACCGGATGTGCTGCAGGCGGGCCGGCGAGACCGTCACCTCGAAGCGGCTGCGGCCGCCGGGGAGGACTGCACCGGGCCGGAGCACGCGGACGAGGTTCTCCTCGCCCACGACGGAGGCGTAGGCGCGGCTCGGGTGCGTGGTGGCGACCGCGGAGAGGGTGTACCCGTCCTGCTCGGCGTACTCGATGAGCAGGCGCACCGGGTCGTCGATCGACGCCCAGCGGTAGCCGCCGGGCACGTTCCACAGCACCCGGACACCGGCGGGGATCACCACGCCGGGTGGCAGCCAGCCCGCGTCCGACGTGGTCACGGCCATGATCGTCTCCGCGTCCTTGACCAGGAGGCCGGCGGCCCAGTGCAGCCCGGACTCGGGTCCGTGCGGTCCGCCGCGGAGCGATCCGAGAATCGACGCGACCGCGTCGTGCACCTGCTGCACGACCGGCGAGACCTTCTTCCGCAGCACCAGGGGCTCCGTGCGGCCCAGGATGACGGGTCCGGTCGCGAGCACCGGGGCGGGGGCCTTCGGCTTCTCCTCGGCAGCCGGCGGCGCCGCCGCTGCGGGAGTCGTGTCCTCCGTCTCCGCGTGCTCGTCGGCGGGAGCCCCGCCGGGCTCGACCTGTGCGGGCTCGGGCTGTGCCGGCTCGGGCTGTGCCGGCTCGGGCTCTGCGGATGGTGCCTCCACGGGGGCGACGGGGTGCTCCGCCGCTGTCACGACCGCGGCGGGCGCCATGCGCGCGGGGGCGACCTTGTTCGCGTTCGCGGCCTTGAGCAGGTCCGAGAACTTGACGGGGCCGGACTTGCGCACCGGCCGCGACGCCGCGACCGCGGCCTTCTCCGCGGCGACCGGCGCCGGCGGGGGCACCTCGGCCTCAACGGCTTCCGCCTCCGCAGGATCGTCGACCCCGGCGAGCTCGTCGCCCTGGGTCGCCGCCGGCGACTCCTCGACGGCGGGCTCCTCCGCAGCAGCGTCCGCGGCGTCCGCGGCGATGTCCTCGACGGCGTCATCGGCGATGTCGTCATCGGCGGCATCCGCGGCGGCAGGCTCGTCTGTAGAGGCCTCCGCGGCGGCGGTCTCGTCGTCGGCGGCGTCGGCGTCGGCGTCGACAGGCTCGTCGGCGTCGGCGTCCGCGGCGGCGGAGTCCTCCGTAGAGGCGTCCGCGTCGATGTCCTCGGCGGGCTCCTCCGCGACGTCCGCGGCGTCGTCCGCCGGCTCCTCGGCCCGGGGCTCCTCGACCGCCTCGACATCCGCGTCCTCGGATCCCGCGTCGGGCGCAGGCTCGTCGGTGCGATCGTCGACGTCCTCGACCTCGGCGACCTCGTCCTCGTCGACCTCGACCTCGTCCGGGGCCAGGAGCACGTCCTCGTCGGCGTCGACCTCGTCGGCGAAGTCGACCTCCGCCCCGACGGGGTCGTCGGCGGCGAGCTCGTCCTCGAGGTCCGTCACACCGCCGTCGGCATCGTCCTCGTCGAACGCTTCGGTCTCGTCGGCGCCGTCGGTGTCGGCAGCGGCACCGTCGTCGCCCCGCTCCGCCGCCTCATCGGCGACCTCAGCGGCCTCATCGACGTCGGCCGCCTCGACGGGCGCATCGTCCTCGGCATCGGAGTCCACGTCGGCCTCCCCGTCGTTCAGGTCCACGGACGTCGCCCCGGGCGTGGTCGTCGGCACCGTCGGAAGAACGCCGGAGCCGCCCCAGGCGCCGCCGGTGGGGACGCGGCCGAACGAGAGGAAGCCGGCGTCCGGCGCGGCCGCATCGACGTCATCGCTCTCGGACGACGGGCCGTCGGCGGCCCCGGACGGGGGCAGCGGGGCTCCGAGCTCGACACCCACGGCCTCGCCCATCGCGCTCGCCGCGATCTCGGCGGGCGTCGTGGGGATCGGCAGGAACTGGGTCGGTGGGGCGACGGGGATCGGACCGCTGCTGGGCCCCTGCACCGCCGCGGCATCACCGGCACCGGGCGTACGCCCGAAGGCCAGGAACCCGTTGACCAGCGCCTGCGGCACGACGGGCATCGCGGCGTCGTCGGCGGACACGCCCATCGACGGGGCGCTGCCCAGGCCCAGGAAGCCGTTCGCCACGATCGGCACATCGCCGTCGGAGGCCGCCTCCGTGGCGGCACCATCGGCGACGTCGCCCACGTCGGACTCGTCCGCCGCATCCGCTGCGGTCGCGAGTTCCTCCGTGTGATCGTCCGCGACGGGCTCGTCCGCGGTCGACGGCGTCTCCTCCGCGCGGGGCACGGCGGTGGACGGGGTGCGGCCGAAGCCCATGAAGCCGAGGTCCATCACCGGTTCGTCGCCGGAGTTCGCGAAGGCGTCCTGCGCCGCGGCCGCGGCGTCCTTCCCGGCCGGAACCGTCGCCTCGCCGGCCGTGGGCCCGGTGACGGTGTCGTGACCGTTCGTCGCCACGGGACCGGCGGCGGCGTCCTGTCCGTTCGTCTCCACGGGTCCGCCGACCGCGTCGTGACCGGGCGCGGCGTCGTGGCCGTTCTGCTCGGCGCGAGTGTTGCGGATCGCATAACCGTTGCGCGCGTGCCCGTTCCGGGCGACGCGGCCGTTGCGCTCCGCGGCCCCGGCACTGGCGCCGGGTACCCGTCCGAAGGCCATGAACCCGCTGACCAGACCAGCGGCGGGCTTCGCCCTCGAGCTGGAGACCTCGGGCGTGACCATCTTCTCCGCGACCTCCGCGGCGCGCGCCCGGGCTGCGGCGATGAGCTCGGCGACGCGGCCCGCCGGATCGATACCGGCCTGGGCGGACTGCCGCTGCGCCGCCTCGATCTCGGCCTCGACCTGGTAGACGATCTCGGACTGCTCGAGGTTCACCTGCTGCAGGCTGCGGGCGAGCTCGCCGAGCGCGTGCGAGACGTGGACCAGGGACTCGCCCACGCGGACGATGCCGATGAAGCTCTGGGCCCATTTGCCCGTCTCGGACTCGAGGAACTCGGTGATGTCGACGTCGGGCAACTGCGCCGTCGCCGTCGTTCCCTCGCTGGCGACGCGGAAGGCGTACGACGACGCCTGCGCGGCGGACAGCGCACGCGACGCGAGGTCGTCGGGCGTCACCTCGTCCTCCCAGATGCCTTCCAGGAGGACGTCGGCGTGGGGGGTATCAGGACGATCGATCATTTCGACACCTCGTCTCAGGCCGGGCGCGGCGCGACCGCCGCGGCGAACGACGTGCTCACGACGAAGCACCCACAGTCGACTCGGTGTCCACCCACAGCGACGGGCGCGGCGCGGAGCCACCCGCGGCACCCCGACCGGATGAGGTGAGGGCCTCGGCGGCCTCGAGCTCGGGCATGACGTCGTCGATGAGGCCGTCGATGGTCTCGACGATCCGCTCGCCGTGCGGGCTGGTACAGCCCACCTCGGAACTGATCGATGTCACGGTCGACCGCAACTGCGCCGTCGCGATCGCCGCGCGCGCCTCGATGGCGCGCGCTCCGGCGCTCTGGCCGAGGTTCGCACCGGTCTCCTTCTCGGAACTCAATGCCACCCTCCCGTCCTGCCCAGCCAGACGGCACACACGTACCGACTGAATTCGTTGTCGCAAAAGAATGTAGCACCCTCATTGCAACTGCACTTCTTTGAAGCTTCCCTTGTTCGATTGCAAGACGGGCAGGTCAGAACCCACAGGGTCGCGATCAACAATTCCGGTTGTTGATCACGTTGTGCACGCTCACGGGCCTCCGCGCCGCTCTCGCGATCCCGCACCGCCGCGCCCCGACGCGGCCATCCCGCGTCGACCATCTAGAACACGTTGCACCGGAATGAAGTTTGTGCCGACAGGCCTGGTCGGGATCGGAATTCGCGGGCACCGCCGCCGCGGATCAGCCGCCCGGCGCGCGTGACTCACGAAAGGTTCGTGAGTATCCACACCGATCGAGACAATCCAGTTCAGTAATTTTCGCCCCGAGGCCGCCTCCCCACCCGGACCGGCGCCACCCGACCGTCACACCGGCCTCGCGGCGCGCAGCTGTCCCGTATGCACCGTTTCCGGCGGAAAGCCGCCGCCGTGATGTTGCCCACAGCGGCGGTCCGTGGCGGGGTGCGCGACCGGCGACGGCTCCGCGCAGACCGCGCCCTCACCTCGGGAGATCGCGCGCGTGGGCCTCCTCCGCGGACGGCCGCCGGCGCCCCAGCGGGCGGCCGCGAGCCCCCTCACGATGAGGGACGCGCGGGCGGGCTGCGGGTGTACGGATTCAGGCGTTCGCGCGGGAGACGGC
Organism: Tsukamurella ocularis; assembly: GCF_965138335.1. Lineage (GTDB taxonomy): Bacteria > Actinomycetota > Actinomycetes > Mycobacteriales > Mycobacteriaceae > Tsukamurella > Tsukamurella ocularis_A. The sequence continues at coordinate 1,136 of NZ_CBCSDV010000050.1, read as the reverse complement.
GCCCAGCGGATCGGTGTAGACACCGTCCAGCGCGGCGGCTCCGGCGGCCTGCTGCTGCACGCGCCCACCGGCGCCACTGACCCGCACGGACCGGCCGGGCTCGGCCGAGGTGGCTTTCAGTGCGGCCGAGACGTGCGGGAGGATCGCGGTGTGGTCGGTGAAGGCCTGGCCGCCGAGGATCAGCCGGTCGGGGTTGAAGATGTCGGCCACCAGCGCGGCGGCCTCCCCCAGCACCCGGCCGCGCTCCGCGACGATCGCCCGCGCGGTCTCATTGCCGCCGTCGGCCAGCTTGTGCAGGTCGGCGATGGTCCGAACCGGAAGCTTCTGCGCGCGTGCGGCGTCCACCACGGCGGTGTCGGTGACGGCGTCCTCGAGCCGGCCGGTGCGCTTCGGGTCGAGCAGCTCGACGTTCCGCGTCGGCAGGTGGCCGATGGTGTGCGGGCCCGACTTCGGCGAGTGCACCGCGCCGTGCAGCGCCAGCGCGACGCCCACGGTCTCGCGGCCGTAGAAGTACAGGGTGGAGCCCTGCGACTCGTACTCCTCGGACAGGTGCAGCTCGGCGGCCGCCATGGCCTCGACGTGCGGGGCCACCGTCACGGGAAGGCCGATCGCGCCCGAAAGACGTTCGCCCAGAGCGACGTCCTTCCAGCCGAGGCGGGGATGGTCGGCGACGATACCCCGGTCGTCCACGCGGCCACCGATGGCCACGCCCGCCCCGAGAACGGTACGGCCGTCCCAGCGGGCGAGGAACCGCCGCGCGCTGGTGGCGATCACCGACAGGACCTCACCGGACTCGCCGCTCTCGGGCGTCGGGATCTGGATGGCGCCGATCACCTTGCCCGCGACATCGTGCATGGTCACCGTGCTCACCCGGAAACCGATGTGGATGCCCAGCGCCACAGGACCGTTCGGGTCCACCTCGAGCGGCAGGCGGGGCCGGCCGACGACGCCGCTGGCGGCCCGGTCGGCGCGTTCGCGCACCAGGCCCGCCTCGATCAGCGCCGTGACCTGGCGGTTCACGGTGGCGGCGGAGAGCTGGGTCTCGCGCACGATCTCGTCGCGGAGCACGAGGCCGCCGCGGCGGATCACGCGGAGCACGGCCGCGGCGGGCTTCTCCGAGACCCGCAGCTGCGGGG
>NZ_CBCSDV010000049.1:0-17764 GCF_965138335.1 Tsukamurella ocularis | reverse complement strand
GGCCGCAGCCGCCGCTCGACGAGCCCTCCCCCCGCGCGAGGCCGACGCTGCGTCCCGCCCCGCCGGGCCCGGCGCAGCGGGGCCCTGCGCAGCCGGCGCCGCAGCAGGGCCCGCCGCAGCAGGGTCCGGAGGGCCGGCCCCCGCAGGCTCCGCCGGTCCCGCAGGGCCCGCCGCCGCGCCCCGCGCAGCAGCCGCCGGTGCCGCCGGCCCCGCCGACCGCGGCGTCCCCGGTCGTGCCGCCGCAGCAGCCCTCCTCGCGCGTGACCCCGCCCCCGGCGGGCCCGGGCGATCCCGTCGCCCCGACGAGCATGCACCCCGTCGCCGCCCGGCGGCCCGCCCCGCCGCGCCCGATCCAGCCCGCTCCGCGGCCCGCGACCGGCGAGACCGCGACGCGCCCCCAGGCTCCGAAGACCCCGGAGACCGAGGAGTACGACCACAATCCGGCCACCTCGATCGGCCTACCGCCGCAGCGTCCGCAGGACGGCTAGGCCGCGGGTGCTCCCTGTGTCGTTCGCGCGACTATCGAATTCTGTCCACAACGGACACGGTGTCCGGACCGGACAGGATCCGAGAGTCGACCGGGGAGTACGACGAAGCCCGCCCCACTTCTCGGTGGAGCGGTCACGCCGTGCGTCCCTGGACGCGGGATCGGCGGGCTGCCAGTGGATTATCCGCGCTGCAGCCAGTACGCCTGCGACTTGATACGTTCCTTGGGCAGGCCGAAGTCGCGCTTGGCGGCCTTGGTGATCTCGCGCGTCGCCTTGGTCTCGGCGGCGACGAACAGGAAGGCGTCCGAACCGATCCCGCCGCCGACCACGGCGGAGACCAGTGTGGCGCCGCGGTTCTCGCGCGGCACCCAGGTGACGGCCTCGCTGTGCACCGGCAGCTCCCGCTCGGCGTCGTGCTGGTACTCCAGGTACACGCGGCACGGCGCCTGCGCGGTGCCGAGGATGCTGTTGATCGCGGGGATCGAGGCCGCGTCGCCGACGAGCACGTACTCCGACGGTGCCGGCTCCTTCGGGACGGTCAGGTCGGCGCCCATCATGGTGGCGGCGATGCGGTCGCCGGGCTCGGCGTCGAGGGCCCAGCGCGGCGCGGGTCCCTCGTGCATCGCGAACTCGATGCTGAACTGCGAACCCTCCGGCGCGACGATCGTGTAGCCGCGCTGCACGAGCGTGCCCTCGTCCGCATCGGTCGTGGCGGCGCCGCTCTTCGGCACCCACAGGCGCACCCACATGGTGGGGAACCACGGGTTGTCCTGCAGGAAGTCGCCGCCGTCGAAGCGGATGCGGTGATAGTGCTCGCTGACGGCCTCCGCCCCGAGCACCGTGAAAACGTAGTCGTCCGCCCGCATCGCCTTGAGGATCAGGCCGGTCACTCCTCTACCCATGAGCTGAGGCTACCCTAAATAGTCGCGCCCGCCCACATATGTGGTGCGCGCCACGGATTCGTCGGCGTCGATGGCGCCGGCGATCGCGGCGGCGAACTCGGTGACCGTGGGGAGTGGGCCGTGGCTGCGCCGCTCGTCGACGGCGGCGGGGTCGCGGCGCTCCAGGAGGCGGACGATGATCGTGCCCTCGATCATGTCGCCCGAGACGACGCGCAGGTCGACGTCCGTGTCCGCGGCGAGCACGCGCAGCGCCCGCTCGCCGGCGAGCTTGCTGGCCGCGATCGGCTCGTACCCCGCGGGCACGGGACGGGTCTCGGAGAAGTGGGCCTGGTGGCTGGTCACGAACACGATCCGCCCGCCCGGCCGCAGGCGCTCGACGGCGGCGCGGGCGGCCGCGACCTGCGCATCCCGGTTCAGCCGCATCGCGTAGTCCTCATCGGCGCCCAGCTCGAGCCCGCCGGACGCGTTGAGGATCACGGCGTCGATGCCGCCGAACGCCGCGATCGCCGCGTCGAGCAGGTGGGCGGGCCCGTCGGCCGCGGTCACGTCCGCGCCCACGGCGATCGCCCGGCCGCCGGCCTCGCGGACGAGTGCGCACACCCTCTCGGCGCGACGCTCCTTCTCCCGGTAGTTCACCACTACGTCGTGGCCGCGCGCGCCGAGCGTCACCGCTGTTTCGGCGCCCACCCCGCGGGACGCCCCGGTCACCACTACGACCGCCATCGCCGAACCTCCATGCTTCTGATTTCGAACTGCGGTCAGCATGCCGCTTCGAATTCAGAAGCGCAAGTAGGCTCTGTTCCGTGTCAGTGCGTGATGTGGTGCCCCAGCGGCGCGAGGATCCGGACCCCGGGGTCGCGGCGGCGATGGATCTGCTCGGCCAGCGCTGGGTGCTGCGCATCGTCTGGGAGCTCGAGCCGGGTTCCTTGGGCTTCCTCGAATTGCGCAGGCGCATGGGCAATTGCAGCTCCAGCGTGCTCGCCACCCGACTCGCGCAACTGGTCGAGAAGGGGATCGCCCGCAAACTCCCCGACAAGCAGTACGAACTCACCCCGCGCGGGGAGGCACTCGGCCGCGCCCTCTGGCCGGTCTGGGACTGGGCCGCCGACTGAGCCGGGCCCTGTGTGCGATTGTGGCCGCTGAGCGGCCATGATCCGACCCAGACCGTCGGGTGACCAGACTCCGCCGATCGCAACGCACGGTCATGACGTTCGCTTAGGATGTTGCGCATGCAGAAGTGGACGATTCGGACCTCCCGCGGCGCGCTCGCCGCGGTGGGCATGGCGCTGGCGCCCGGTGTGCTGGGGGCGGGCGCCGCATCCGCCGATCCCACCGTCGGGAGCGAGTGCCGGATGTTCGAGACGAAGCCCGGTTACGAGTGCCGGTTCGGGGAGTGGGCGCGGGACTTCACGCCGCCGAGCCCGGGCAAGGCCTGCAGCATCGGTGAGACGGCTCCGGGGCAACGACTCACCTGCTCGGGCGGGATATGGATCGTGAAGCCCGCCTTCCCCGGCGGCGAGAAGTGCACCGCCGTCGGCGCCCAGCGCGTCGGGCCGGGCGGACTGAAGACCTGCACGCACGGCCCCTACGGATTCACCTGGGAATGAGCTCGTCGGCCCGTCGTGGGCCGGCGCGGAGGAGGAGACAGCGATGAAACGAGCGATTGCCGCGATCGGCGCCTGCGCCGGATTGTTGACGGCGGGGGCGGTGCTCACCGCGGCGCCCGCTGGGGCGGACTGCACGGCGGGGCTGCGCGACGACTGCGCGGTCCAGCGCGACGCGACGCAGACCAGGACCGTGACCGTCACGCGGACGAAGACCACGACGTCGACCACCACGTCGACAACGACGTCCACGCGGACGCGGACCACGACGGTCACCGTGACGGCGACGCAGCCGCGCACGGCCGCGCTCGGCGTCGCGCGGGTCGCCCACGATCCGGCGGCCGGCCCGGTCGTCACCGCGGCGCCGAACTGAGCGACCGAACGGAGCGGAGTCGCCGCGCGACCGAATTGGAATCATTGTGAGCGAAAAGTGNNGCCGCCCCGAAAAATCGGGACGGCGGCACCGTCGTACTAGGGCTCGGGACTAGTCCTGCTGGACCTTGCCCGGCTCCGAGGCGGCCAGCATGTCGCCGCGCTCGACGACCTTCACGCGCTCGCGACCCTCGGCCTCGCCCAGGCTGCGCTCGTGCTCGTCGAGGCGGTACCAGCCGTCCCACGTGGTGTACGGGGTGTCGTGGTCGTCCAGCCAGTCGGTGACGCCGGCGGTCGACGGGTCCGACGGGGCGTTCAGCTTGCCGGCGTGGAAATCCTCGAGCAGGCAGGCGATGGTCTCGTTGGCGTCGCCCTTGGTGTGGCCGATGAGGCCGACGGGCCCGCGCTTGATCCAGCCCGTGGTGTACACGCCGGTGATGTGCTGACCTGCGTCGATGACGCGGCCGGCCTCGTTCGGGATGACGCCGGCCTGGTCGTCGAAGGGGATCTCCGGGAGGTCGTTCGAGAGGTAGCCGACGGCCCGGTAGACGGCGCCGATCTCCCAGTCGGTGAACTTGCCGGTGCCGCGCACGTTGCCCGTGCCGTCCAGCTCGGTGCGCTCGGTGCGCAGGCCCGTGACCTTGCCGTTCTCGCCCAGGATCTCGACGGGGGACTCGAAGAGGTGGATGAACAGCTTGTGCGGGCGGTTGTTCGGCTCGCGGATCGCGTAGTTCTCGAGGATCGTGGCGACCTGGTCGGTGATCTTCGACTCGCGGCGGGCCTTGGCCGAGCCCTCGTCGTACTCGATGTCCTCGGGGTTCACGATGACCTCGATGGTCTGCGAGTGGTCGAGCTCCTTGAGCTCGAGCGGGGTGAACTTCACCTGCGCCGGGCCGCGGCGCCCGAAGACGTGCACCTCCTTGGCCTGATTGAGCTTGAGGCCCTCGTAGACGTTCGGCGGGATCTCCGTCGGGAGCAGCTCGTCGGCGGTCTTGGCCAGCACGCGGGCCACGTCGAGGCCGACGTTGCCGACGCCCAGGACGGCGACCTTCTCCTCGGTGAGGGGCCACTCGCGGGAGAAGTCCGGGTGCCCGTCGTACCAGGCCACGAACTCGGCGGCGCCGTAGCTGCCGTCCAGGTCGATGCCCGGGATCTCCAGGTTGCGGTCGGCGACGGCGCCGGTGGAGAAGATCACCGCGTCGTAGTGGCGGCGCACGTCCTCGAGGGTGAAGTCCTTGCCGAAATCGAGGTTGCCGAGCAGGCGCACCTGCGGCTTGTCCAGCACCTTGTGCAGCGCGGTGATGATGCCCTTGATCCGCGGGTGATCGGGCGCGACGCCGTACCGGATCAGGCCGAACGGGGCCGGCATCTTCTCGAAGAGGTCGATGCTGACGCCGGGGTCCTTCGCCTCGTCGGACTTCATGAGGGCGTCCGCCGCATAGATGCCTGCGGGGCCCGCGCCCACGATCGCGACGCGCAACGGGCGGTTCTGTTCGGTCATGTGAAGTCGGCTACCTTGTCTGCATACGCGGTTGAAGTTCCCCACCAGGTTAGTGCGGACTTATCAACTGTTCCTAGTGCGGGTGGTCCATCCCACCCCTCCCAGGAACTGGAACGTGTTCTAGTAGCAGAGGGTAGAGACTTCAGTGAGCGCAGACAAGACCCCCGCCGGACCGCCGCCCGAACGCCGCACCACGGCGACCCCGTTCGTCATCGCCCTCGTCGTCGCGGTGCTGCTGATCGGCGGCGTGCTCCTCTGGAACGCGATCCGCCCGTCCGACGAGCGGCTCAGCGACTCCGCACAGGTCCAGGTGACGATCGGCCAGTACTACGGCGCCCTGAACAAGGGCCGGTACTCGGACCTGGTCGCCAACACGTGCGCCAAGGACCGCGCCGCCGCCGAGTTCCCGAAGGAGGCCGGCTTCCCCGACGCGCGCAAGGCCGCCGTCGAGCGCGAGGGCGAGGCGAAGCTGGACGAGAAGGACGTCAAGAACCTCACCGTGACCGGCGACTCCGCGTCGGCCGACCTCACGGTGCGGTACGAGAAGGCGGGCGAGCGCACCGAGCAGGCGAAGTTCGTCCGCGAGGACGGCAAGTGGAAGAAGTGCTCGTGAACTACGCCGGAGACCTGACGCCCCGCGAGGCCTGGGAGCTGCTGGAGCAGGACCCGTCGGCCGTCCTCGTGGACTGCCGCACCGAGGCCGAGTGGAACTACGTCGGCATCCCCGAGCTCTCCCGGGTAGGGAGGAACCCGGTGCTCGTCGAATGGCAGCGCTACCCCGACGGTGCGCTCAACCCGACGTTCGTCGAGGAGCTCCGCGCGAAGGGCGTCGTCGACGACGCCCCCGTCGTCTTCCTCTGCCGCTCGGGGCACCGCTCGATCGGCGCCGCCGAGACCGCCACCGCCGCCGGCGTGCAGCGGGCCTACAACGTTCTCGACGGCTTCGAGGGCCCCATCGACGCACTCGGACATCGGGGCGTCGCGGGCTGGCGCGCCGACGGCCTGCCCTGGCGGCAGTTCTAGGCTGAAAGCCATGACGGAGTTCAGCCCCTTGCCCGACGGCCTGCGGCCCGAGACGTACGCCGTGCGCGGCGGCGTCCTGCGCACGAACTACGAGGAGACCTCCGAGGCGCTGTTCCTCAACTCGGGCTACACGTACGAGAGCGCGGAGGCCGCCGAGGCCGCGTTCAACGGCGACATCGACCGGTTCGTCTACTCGCGCTACGGCAACCCGACGGTGGCCATGTTCCAGGAGCGCCTCCGCCTGCTGGAGGGCGCCGAGGCCTGCTTCGCCACCGCCTCCGGCATGTCGGCCGTGTTCACCGCCCTCGGGGCGCTGCTCAAGGCGGGCGACCGGCTCGTCGCGGCCCGCTCGCTGTTCGGTTCCTGCTACGTGGTGTGCAACGAGATCCTGCCGCGCTGGGGCATCGAGACCGTCTTCGTCGACGGTGAGGACCTCGCCCAGTGGGAGTCGGCGTTGAGCGAGCCCACGCAGGCGGTCTTCTTCGAGACGCCCGCGAACCCGATGCAGGGCCTCGTCGACGTGCGGGCGGTGGCCTCGCTGGCGCATGCCGCGGGCGCGCAGGTGGTGCTCGATGCCGGCTTCACGCCTGTGGGCTACCAGGATTCGCTCGGTATGGGCGCCGACGTCATCGTCCATTCCTCCACCAAGACCATGGACGGCCAGGGGCGCGTCATGGGTGGCGCCATCCTCGGCCGGTTCGACTACATCGACGGCCCCGTGAAGCAGCTGATGCGGCACACGGGTCCCGCGATGGCGCCGTTCAACGCGTGGGTCCTGCTCAAGGCGCTGGAGACGCTGGACCTGCGGGCCGAGCGCGTGAGCGCGAACGCGCAGAAGGTCGCCGAGTTCCTGGACGCCGATCCGCGGGTCTCGAAGGTGCTCTTCCCCTTCCTGCCCTCGCACCCGCAGCACGAGCTGGCGAAGCGGCAGATGAAGGCCGGGGGCACGGTCATCACCCTCGAGCTGGCCGACGGTGCCCTGGCCGGCAAGGAGCGTGCCTTCGAGTTCCTCAACCGGCTGCAGGTCATCGACATCTCCAACAACTTCGGCGACGCCAAGTCGCTGATCACCCACCCCGCCACCACGACGCATCGCGCGACGGGCCCGGAGGGTCGCGCGAAGATCGGGCTCACCGATTCGATGCTGCGCCTGTCCGTGGGGTTGGAGAACGTCGACGACCTCATCGCCGATCTGGACCAGGCCCTGGGCTGAGCCCGCTGCCGCGGTTGCGGTCGGTTTCCTGCGCTATCGGTGGGTTTTCGACCGCACTCGGAGCGTCTGGTCGTCGATGGCGGTGCGCCACGCCCGCACCGCGGCCGGCGAGACCGGCGAGTCCCACCCGTGCGGCCGGGCGGCGCTGCCGATGTGGAAGGCGTCGATGCCCGCGGCGCTGAGTCGTGGCAGGTGATCGAGGCGCAGCCCGCCGCCGGCCAAGATCCGTTGCGGTCCCGATGCTTCCGCGATCAAGGTGGCGATCCCGTCGTCCACACCGGTGGCCGCGCCGGCCGTGAGGAACCCGTCGAGTCCCGGTAGGCCCGCGACGGCGGCCCGCAGCGCCGCCCGGTCCGCGCAGTGGTCGATCGCGCGGTGGAACGTCCACGGGGCGCCGTCGATCGCCTCGATGACCCGCGTCACGGCCGGTCGATCCACGTCGCCGTCGGCAGTGAGGAAGCCGAGCACGAACTCCTCCGCTCCAGCGCTTCTCAGCTCGACGGTGCGCCGCACCAGCCCTACGAGGTCTCCGGGCGCGAAACCGTCGGTGAGCCGAATCATCACGCGCACGGGAAGATCCACGGCGGCGCGGACCTCGGCGACGGTGGCGGGGGAGGGGCTGAGTCCGTCGGCCGCCATGTCCGCGACCAGCTCCACCCGGTCCGCCCCGCCCTTCTGCGCGGCGAGAGCGTCCCGCGCGTCCAGGGCGATCACTTCGAGCAGTGCCATGCACATACCTTAGGTTCGGTCGCTCCGAGGCGGAGCTGCATAGATGTCGAGGTCGAGTGCGATACCCCGATCGCCGAGCGAGCTGAGCGTCACAGGAGAGAGGACGAGACCTTCGTTCCCGCCCTGGAGGAACCACCCGCAGAACAGGCGGACGGAGTACCGATCGCGCAGGTCGCGCCATACGGCGAGATCGGAGGGGAGGCCGCTCAGGAGCTGCATCGCCGGCCCGTCGATGTCGGCGGGCTCGGTGGAGCGACCCTCGAGTGACCACAGGCCGAAACGTGCAGTTCGCGTGCCGCGTCCGGTCGGCACCAGATCGCCCTGCCTGTAGGACAGAGTCGGTAGAGCGCCGACCATCCGGCTTAGAATCGCCGGGTCAAGGTCGGCGCCACTGATCTGCAGAGAGACGACGGCGCGGTGTACCAGCGGCATGCCGTCGAAGCTAGGTCGCGGCGCATGCCTGGCACAACGGAGTATCCACTGGCGCGTGCATCACCTGGCGATCTACGGTGCTGCGTATGGACGCGGCTCCGGGTGAATCTGCGCGCCGGCTCACCGACAGGGAGCGGGCCTTCCTCGACGGATTCCTGCACTTCGACTTCCCCGGCGTCGAGGAACTCCGTGCCCAGGTTCCTATCCTTCGTGTGAACTCGGAGCAGTCCTGTCCTTGCGGTTGCGGCACGATCGACCTGGTGGCCGACCGTTCTCTATCGCCTGCATCCGCCGCGTCGAGTCCGCTCCCAGTGGAAGCCGAAATCCCCGGCGACGGAGACATGCCCTTGGGTGGAGCGATCGTGTTCCTGCTCGACGGCTACCTCTCGAGCCTCGAGGTCTACTCCTACGGCGCCCCGCTCGAGTTGCCGGCGCTCGACGACGTCGTGTGGAGCAGGCCCGATGAATGATGTGCGGAGGTCCGGGGCGAGCAGGGCCGAAGACCGAGAAACTCAGTGGAGCTCAGCCTTGCTGTCGAATACGCTGCCGGGCATGGATATGCGCAAGCTCCCCGAATCGCTGCGGCAGTGCTACTGCCGTCGGTTCGGCGTGCCCGCATAACCTGCGGCAACCCGGGCCGTCGCTCCACCGCCGGCCCGGTGCCCATGCGTCATACGCATGGGTTCTCGGACCGGTGACCATCACATCGAGACGAGAAAGACATGGAGAAGCTCAGTAAGTCCTTGGTCTCGTGGGCGTCCATCCTGGACGAGAAGACCCGCGAGCAGGCGATCACCACGGCGAAGCTGCCGTTCATCTACCCGCACATCGCGTTGATGCCCGACGCCCACCTGGGCAAGGGCGCCACCGTCGGCTCGGTCATCCCCAGCCTCGGCGCCGTGATCCCCGCGGCGGTCGGCGTCGACATCGGCTGCGGCATGATCGCGGTCCGCACCCAGTTCACCCTGGCCGACCTGCCGGATGATCGTGCGACCGTTCGCGAGGCCATCGAGCGGGCGATCCCGCTCTCGCCCGGCCGCTACAACAAGAAGATCGCGGCCACGGCGGAGCCGAGGATCGCGGAGCTGACGGCACTCGCCGAGCGGGCGGATTTCGACCCCGCGAAGTACGCCGGGAACTGGGCGCTGCAGCTGGGCACCCTCGGCGGCGGGAATCACTTCATCGAGATCAGCCTCGACGAGGACGACACCGTCTGGGCGTTCCTGCACTCCGGCTCTCGCGGCGTGGGCAACAAGATCGCCCAGCACCACATCGCCGTGGCGACCCGGCTGTGCAAGCAGTGGTGGATCCCGCTGCCGGACCCGGACCTCGCGTACCTCGTCGAGGGGACGCCCGAGTTCCGCCGGTACATCGCCGAGCTGACGTGGGCGCAGCACTTCGCGCTGCTCAACCGTGAGGAGATGATGGACCGGGTGATCCGCCAGCTCGGCGAGTGGGTGGGGACGCCGATCGTGGAGGCGGAGCGGATCAACTGCCACCACAACTTCACCAAGCGCGAGAAGCACTTCGGCAAGGAGGTGTGGGTGTCGAGGAAGGGCGCGATCGAGGCCACCGAGGGCAAGCTCGGCCTCATCCCGGGGTCGATGGGCACCGCGTCGTACATCGTCGAGGGCAAGGGCTTCGCCCCGTCGCTGAACAGTTCGCCGCACGGCGCGGGCAGGGAGTACTCCAGGTCCGCGGCGCGCAAGGCCTTCACGCACGAGCAGCTGCGGGAGGCCATGGCGGGCATCGAGTTCCGCGACAGCCCCGACTTCATCGACGAGATCCCGCAGGCCTACAAGCCGATCGATCGGGTGATGGCCGACGCGGAGCAGTTGGTCACGGTCCGCGCCGTCCTGCGTCAGATCTTGAACGTCAAGGGGCAGTAGCGCCGAAGGCGCGGGCGAGGTGGTAGCGCGCCACCTCGCCCGCGCGCTCGGGGGTGTGGTGGCCGATGACGACGGCGGTGCTCAGACCGTTGCACAGCGCGATGAGGCTGTCGGTCTCGGCAGCGGGGTCCGCCCCGGGTGGGAGCAGGCCGAGGCGGTCGGCCTCGGTGAACGCCGCATCGACACTCTCGCGGAGTCGACCGACCCCGCCGGCGAGCGGTTCCGCTGCGAGGGTGGGATCGGTCGACGCGAGTCCGGTGAACGCGGCCGACACCAGGTAGAAGTCGCGACTGGGGGCGTCGGTCGGCAGCGCCTCCTCGATGAAGGCCTCCAACACCTGCCGGGGTGTGGGATCCGCTCCGGTGCGCGAGAGCCGGGCCTGCCATCGGGCGTTCGACTGCTCCTCGAGCCGCCGGAGGGCGCCGATGAGTAACTGGTCCTTGCTCGTGAAGTAGTACTGCACGAGCCGAAGTGAGACGCCGGCTTCGGCGGCGACGGAGCGCATCGACACGGCGTGCAGTCCTTCGCGTGCCGCGACGCGCGCTAGTGCATCGGACAGCTGCGCCCTGCGCTGATCGTGATCGACGGTCCGCGGCATGCTCGCCTCCTTGTTGATACGTTCGTATCATAACCTTCGTGATACAGGTGACGTATGAAAGGAGGGTCATGGGCGCGAGGGTGCTCGGTGCCGCCTGTTTGGCGCAACTGATGATCACGCTGGACGTCTCGGTGGTGAACGTCGCGCTCCCGGCGGTCCGTGCCGACCTGGGCCTGGGCGACGTGGGCCAACAGTGGGGCGTCACCGCATACGCCCTACCTTTCGCGGGCTTCCTCCTGCTCGGCGGCCGGATCGCCGACGTGGTCGGCGTGCGCGCGACTTTCGTGGCAGGCATGGCCGTGTTCACGGGCGCCAGTGTCCTCGGCGGAGCGGCGACGGGGGTGGAGTCGCTCCTGGCGGGCCGCGCCCTGCAGGGATTCGCCGCCGCCTTCGTCGCACCGGCGACCCTGTCCATGCTCACCACCACCTTCGCGGAGGGGGCGCCCCGAACGCGGGCGTTGGCATGGTGGACGGCGATGAGCATCGCCGGCGGCACCGCCGGAAACCTCTGCGGGGGAGTGCTCACCGAGTTCCTCGGCTGGCGCGCGGTGCTGCTGATCAACCTGCCGCTCGGTGTGCTCGCCGTGATGCTGGCGCTACGGGGACTGCCGTCGGCGCCGCGCGGTGCGCTGAGCGCGGCGCGCGCCCGGATCGACCCCGCTGCAGCCGTCCTCGCGACGGCGGCGTTGCTGCTCGCCGCGGGTGGATTCTCCGCAGCGGGGGAGCGGCTCTGGGCGCTCGCCGTGCCGGCTCTCGTGACGGCGGGCCTGGTGTGCTGCGGCTTCGTCGCGCGGGATCGTCGTGCGGGCCTGCCGTTGCTCCCACCCGCGCTCCTCGCCATCGGCTCCGTGCGCTGGGGCAACGCGGGCATGCTGCTCGCCGGAGCCACGCTGGTGCCGATGTGGTTCTTCCTCTCCCTGCAGATGCAGGTGGTGCTGGGCTACTCGGCGCTCGTGACCGGGCTGGCGTTCCTGCCGCACACCGTGATCCAGCTCCTGGTGAGCCTGCGCTGGGCGCCGCGACTGCTCCGGCGCCACTCGGCGCCCCCACTGGTCGCGGCCGGATCCGGGCTGCTGGTGATCGGATTCGTCTGGCAGAGCATGCTCGCTCCCGGTTCCGCCTATCCCACGGCGGTCCTGTTGCCCGCTCTCCTCATCGGAGTGGGCTCCGGACTGCTGAACCTCCCGCTCACCACGATGACGGTATCCGGCGTGCGGCGGGACCAGGCTGGTGCCGCTTCGGGGATCATGAACTGCGCCAAGCAGATCGGTGGCGGACTGGGGCTCGCTGCGATCGTGGCGGCCACGGCGGCCATCGGCGACGACGCGGCGGCCTACGGTGCCGCCTTCCGGATCATGGCCGCGCTCACGGCGGTGGTGGGCGTCGGGACGCTCGTCGCCGCGCGGCGGGATCCTCAGCCGGGGAACGGGTCCTCCGTGTGACCGACGAGGTCGGCGACGGAGTCGATCGTGCGGGTGGGGCGGTACGGGAACGCGGTCACCGACTCGTGCGTGGAGATGCCGGTGAGCACCAGGATCGTGCGGAGACCTGCTTCCAGGCCGCACACGATGTCGGTGTCCATCCGGTCGCCGATCATGAGCGTGTCGGCGGAGTGCGCACCGAGCGCCCGCAGCGCGGACCGCATCATCAGCGAGTTCGGCTTGCCCACGTAGTACGGCGAGCGGCCCGTGGCCTCGCGGATCAGGGCGGCCACGGCGCCGGTCGCGGGCAGGAGGCCGTCGCGCGAGGGCCCCGTCGCATCCGGGTTCGTGGCGATGAAGCGCGAGCCGCGGTCGATCAGCCGGATGGCGGTGGTGATCGCTTCGAACGAGTAGGTGCGGGTCTCGCCGAGCACCACGTAGTCCGGATCGTTGTCGGTCAGGACGTAGCCCACGTCGTGCAGCGCCGTGGTCAGGCCCGACTCGCCGACCACGTAGGCGGTGCCGTTCGGCCGCTGGTCCTGCAGGAACTTCGCGGTGGCCAGCGCGGAGGTCCAGATCCGTGACTCGGGGATGTCGAGGCCGGTGGCGACCAGGCGCGCCCGCAGGTCGCGTGGCGTGCGGGTCGAATTGTTGGTGAGCACCATGAACGGCGTCCCGGCCGCCGTGAGCTCCGCGATGAAGGCGTCGGCGCCGGGGATCAGGTGCTCCTCGTGCACCAGGACGCCGTCCATGTCCATCAGGTACGTCCACTCGCTCATGCCCGCGAATCTACTCGCGTGGGTTTCGCGTCGCCGTGATTCGAACCTTGACGTCGGGCCCGCCGACCGGGCATTCTCGACGCAGGTCATGAGTGCCAGTGACAAGCCCCGGCTCGCTGGTCGGCAACCCTCCTCCGCGGTGGGGTGCTCCGGGTGACGACCTGGCCGTGCCGAACCGTGCACGGCAAGCGCGGATTCGCGGCACGGCTCGATCGGTGCCGCGTGTCCTCATACCGAAGGACTTCTCATGAGCATCGCCACCACCGAGCGCACCTCCGTCTGCCTCACCCCGTCCGTCCGCAGCACCCCGCTCGCCCTGGGCCCCCTTGCCGCCGTCACCGGCGCCGACGAGTACGCCCCACTCAAGGACGGCGCGACGGTCCGCTACGCCAACTTCGACTACGCCGCGAGCGCCCCCGCCCTGGTCGAGGTGCAGGCCGCGGTCCAGGAGGCGCTGGGCGAGTACGCGAGCGTGCACCGCGGCGCCGGCTACCTCTCGCAGCGCTCCACCTCCCGCTACGAGCGGGCCCGCGAGGTCGTCGCCGAGTTCGTGGGCGCTCGCGCGGACGACCACGTGATCTTCACCGGTAACACCACCGACTCGATCAACCTGCTGGCGGGCTGCGTCCCCGGCGAGGTCGTGGTCCTCGACTGCGAGCATCACGCGAACCTGCTGCCGTGGAAGAAGATCGGGGCCCGCGTGATCTCCGCGCCGCTGTCGATCGAGGGCACCCTCGAGGTGCTGGAGAAGGAGCTGCGGGCCCGGCCCGCCGCCCTCGTCAGCGTGACGGGTGCGTCCAACGTCACCGGCGAGGTGCTGCCGATCCGCCGGCTCGCCGCGCTCGCCCACCGGCACGGCGCACGCATCGCCGTCGACGGTGCGCAACTGGTCCCGCACCGTCGGATCTCGCTGCGCGACAGCGGCGTCGACTACCTCGCCTTCTCCGGGCACAAGCTGTACGCGCCCTTCGGCTCCGGCGTGCTCGTCGGCCGCGCCGACTGGTTCGACGAGGCCGAGCCCGTCCGCTGCGGCGGCGGCGCCAGCTACGAGGTGATCGGTACCCCCGTCTCGAAGTCCGTCGAGGTGGCCTGGCACACCGGCCCCGCGCGGCACGAGGCCGGCTCGCCCAACGTGCTCGGCGCGGTCGCGATCGCCGCCGCCTGCGAGGCCGTCGAGCGGATCGGCGCGGACGCCATCGCGCGCCACGAGCGCTTCCTCACCGACCTGCTGCTGCGCTCGCTCGAGGGCATCGACGGGGTCCGCACCCTCAAGATCTGGGCCGACTCCACCGAGCGGGTGGGCATCGTCGCCTTCACCGTCGACGGCCGCACGCCCCGCGAGGTCGCCGAGTTCCTCTCCTCCGAGCACGGGATCGGCGTGCGCGACGGGAAGTTCTGCGCCCACCCCGTCGTTCACCGGTTGGGGTGCTACGACGGTGCCGTCCGCGCGAGCCTCGGCCTCGGCACGAGTGAGAACGACGTGCGCCGCCTGGTGCGCGCCCTCGAAGACCTGTCCGCACGAGCGAACTGAACCCGGAGGAACCATGACCGTCTCCCGTCCCGCCCTGGTGGTCACCATCGACGGTGAGCCCGCGGCGACCAGCCTGACCCGGGTGCGCGCCGCCGACCTGCGTCTCGCGCAGAAGCAGCGCGGTTACCTGCGCGCCGAGGCCGAGCGCGCCGGGCGGGAGCCGGACGCAATCGCGCTCGAGGTCGACGTGGTGATCGACGAGCGCGCCGCGGACGCCCGCGCCAGCTACGCCCCGAACGGCGTCGCCCAGAGCATCACGTACGTGGGCACGCCGTCGGGCCTGAAGTCCCTGATCGAGGACGTCTACGCCGCCGAGGTCGCCGACGCGGTCGTGCTGCGCCCGGTGGGCGGCGCCCGCACCAAGGACCTCATCGCCACCCTGCTCGCGGCGTAGCGCCGGGCGGCATACTGGTCGGCGTGACCGAGCAGTACTCCGCCCGCACCGAGACCGTCCGCGCGGCGCTGGCCGCCGCGGGGCATCCGGACACCGTCCGCCACGTGCCCGACGGCGCCAGGACCGCCGCGGAGGCCGCGGCGGCGCTGGGCTGCGAGGTGGGCGCGATCGCCAACAGCCTCGTCTTCCTGGCCGACGGTGCGCCCCTGCTCGTGCTCTCCAGCGGGCGGCACCGCGTGGACACCGACGGCCTCGCGCAGCGGCTCGGCTACGGCGCGATCACCCGCGCGCAGCCGGACGACGTGACCGCCGCGACCGGCCAGGTGATCGGCGGCGTCTCGCCCGTCGGACACCCGCGGCCGGTGGTCACCGTCATCGACGAGTCGCTCGCCGACTACCCGGACCTGTACGCGGCGGCCGGCACGCACGACACGATCTTCCGCACCGATTTCGCGGCCCTCGTGGCCCTCACGGGTGCCAGAATCGTCACGACATCGGCGGCATAGGCCGGTTCGCCCGAGTCGACTAGTTCTCCTAATAGTTGTAGGCTGCACGTAGTTTTGCATGTCCGAACGCGGCGACGTGAGCGGACGGGACCTGCGGAGGCGTGATGACGGACGAGGAACGGGCGGACCGGATCGAGGGGATCGTCGGCGTGATCGCCGAGCTCACCCGGCTCAAGGAGCGGCACGCGGTGATGACGCGGCACGCGGTCGCGCCGGACGGCGTGGAACTGGCGGCGTACACGGCGCTGTTCGCGCTCGTGAAGGGCGGCCCGATGCGCTCGTCCGTGCTCGCGGACCAGATCCATACGGACCCGTCCACCGCCAGCCGGTACGTGACCACCCTGACCACCCTCGGCTACGCCGAGCGCACGGCGGACCCCTCGGACCGCCGCGCCGCGCTCGTCTCCGCGACGGAGGCGGGGCGGGCCAAGGTCGACTTCATCCGGCAGCAGCGCAACGAGAAGCTGCGCCCGCTCATGGAGGAGTGGACCGACGAGGAGATCGACCAGTTCGTCACGCTCGGGAACCGGGCGCTGGTGCAGTTCGAGCAGGCCCTCAAACTGATGCGGGAAGGCGAGTGACCGCCGCGACGGCGGACCACGGCGACGCCGCGGTCGTCGAGACCGCCGGCGCCGGCCTCACGCACAAGCAGATCCTCTACATCCTGTCGGGGCTCATGACCGGCATGTTCCTGGCCGCGCTCGACCAGACGATCGTCTCGACGGCGATCCGCACCATCGCGGACGATCTCAACGGCTACAAGCTGCAGGCCTGGGTCACCACCGCGTACCTCATCACCTCGACGATCGTCACCCCGCTGTACGGCAAGCTGTCGGACATCTACGGCCGCAAGCCCTTCTTCATGTTCGCCATCACGGTCTTCGTGATCGGCTCCCTGCTGTGCAGCACGGCGACGTCGATGTACGAGCTCGCGGCGTTCCGCGCGGTGCAGGGCCTCGGCGCCGGCGGCCTGATGTCGCTCGCGCTCACCATCATCGGCGACATCGTGCCGCCCCGCGAACGCGCCAAGTACCAGGGCTACTTCCTCGCCGTGTTCGGCACCAGCTCGGTGCTCGGCCCCGTGCTCGGCGGCGTGTTCTCCGGCGCCGACAGCATTCTCGGCATCTCCGGCTGGCGCTGGGTCTTCCTCGTGAACGTGCCGATCGGCATCGTCGCGCTGGCCGTCGTCTCCCGCGTGCTGCGCCTGCCGCACACCCGGCGTGAGGGCGTGCGCATCGACTGGTTCGGCGCCATCGCCCTGTCCGTCGGCCTGGTCCCGTTGCTCATCGTCGCCGAGCAGGGCCAGGAGTGGGGCTGGGGTTCGACCCGGGCCATCGCCTGCTACGCCATCGGTGCCGTCGGCGTCCTCGCGTTCATCGCCATCGAGAAGTACATGGGCGAGGACGCGATCATCCCGCTGCGGATCTTCACGAACGTCATCTTCGCGCAGGGCGTTCTCATCTCGATGGTCGTGGGCGCCGCCATGTTCGGCGGTATCTCGCTGCTGCCCCAGTACTTCCAGGTGGTCCGCGGCGCCAGCCCGACGAAGGCGGGCTTCCTCATGCTGCCGATGGTCGCCGGTCTCATGCTCGGCTCGATCCTCGCCGGGCAGATGATCTCCCGCACCGGCCGCTACCGCATCTTCCCGATCATCGGGGCCGTCCTGCTCACGGCGGGCATGTTCGGCATGCACTACATCAGTGCCGATGTGGAGATCGGCTACGTCATGGCGGGCGCCGCCGTGATCGGCTTCGGCCTCGGCAACCTGATGCAGCCGCTCACCCTGGCGCTGCAGAACATCCTCCCGCCGCGAGACATGGGCGTCTCCACCGCCGCCGCCACGTTCTTCCGGCAGATCGGCGGCACGCTCGGCGTCGCGGTCTTCCTCTCCGTGCTCTTCTCCCAGATGCCGCACAAGATGAGCACCCGGATGACCGACGCCGCCGCCGACCCGGAGTACACCGCCGCGGTGCAGCGCGCCGCCGCCGGCCACGACGGCCCGGCGGCGCAGGACTTCGCCGCCAAGCTCGTGCACGGCGACTCCAGCGCCGTCAGCGACATCATGTCCGACACCTCCGCCCTGCAGAAGCTGCCCGAGACCCTGGTCCACCCGCTCAAAGCGGGGTTCGCCGATTCGATGGACGTGGTCTTCCTCGCGGTCACCGTGCTGGCGGCGATCGGCCTGGTCCTCGTACTGTTCTGGAAGGCGGTGCCCCTGCGCACGGCCCCGGTCATCGAGGCGACCACCCCGGAGGCCGGCACCGCCGCGACGCCTGACAGCATCGAGACCGCGGAGATCAGCGCCGCCGCGGAATCCGTGGCGGGCACAGCAGCGACGGAGGAGACCGTGACCGAACCGCCCACCGGCCCCGTCCCCGGCCC
>NZ_CBCSDV010000048.1:0-17907 GCF_965138335.1 Tsukamurella ocularis | reverse complement strand
GTTCGGACCTTATCTCCAGCTGACAGGCTTGGTAAGGGGTTGACCAGCAGGGATGCTGTGGTGGACATGTCCGTCACGAGGTCGTAGTTTGGCGGTGGGACGGTGCCCAGCAGCGGGTGCACAACCACACACGGGGGCTTAGCTCAGTTGGTAGAGCATCGCCTTTGCAAGGCGAGGGTCAGGGGTTCGAATCCCCTAGCCTCCACAGATATGATGAGTTTCTGACTGCTGTCAGCTAGGAGCCCCCCCCGGATCGCCGGCCCCGGGGGTTCTGAGCGTTGGGAGGTCCAGCAGATGACGAAATGCTTGACTGGCCATGAGGCTGGTCCGGCGAGTCCGTGATGGTGGCGGGTGCGCGGGGTGACTATTGTGGCGTCATGGCTCCGACGCAGCGTACGTATCGATGTGTGGAGGCCGACGTTCGCCGACGAAGCCGACGTGAGGCGTTCCTGGACGCCGCGCTCTGTGTCTTCACCGCGTTTTGTCGACGGTGCTCCGCGAACACCTCCAAGTCCTCCCCGCCGCTTCACAGGCCCTGATCTGCCAGAGCGCATAAAACCTAGTCAGAGCACTCGATATCGCACCGCTACTCAGTGGAGGAATCAGCCTCAAAACCGATCCTCCCATGCGCGCCATCCACGACGATGCCCGTGATACTCAGACGGCGAACACCGCCTCTACCGATCCCCTCGCAGCCGACACCACCACAACCAAGTTAGGGCGCCCTCGGGCCTGACTGTGTCGGATCGGTGACAATCGACAACGCCTTGCGGTGCCGGTGAACCACATACGACACCGACCACCGCGACGTCAGATCCTCGAGCTGCTGCTCCTCAAGCAACTTCACCCGCACCCACAGATGACTGCTAAGCCCCGGTATCCCGAGCGATCACATGCTCGGCATACGCGCACACCGAAGCCCGATCCCACCCTGACGGGACAACGACCGTCCGCCGAGAAGGCATCTGCAGATCATCCTCCCCATCCACATCCACGAACCTACGACCAAACGCGGCCACCCGCCTACAGTCGGGGCCAAATCACACCGCCCTGGTTGGAGCCAGACCAACTTGACATAGCCACCCGCTGGCGGGGTGTACTGCTGCGAGCGAGCAGTGATTCGAGATCTCCCGGTGTCCCGATCCACCCCGGGGACCACAACCGTTGCGCTGACCCGCAACGGTTGCTTGATCCAGTCGGGGGGAGCGCTCACCGGGCCGGTAAGAGCGCGAGGACAGGCGCTTGGCAACCACGCCCCTCGAGGCCGTGTTCGAGCATCACCTGGCCATCGGCCTCGTCGGCCGCGGTCCACGATGGGGGACTTGTACGACCGGATCCGCCAGTCGTCCGTCGCATCGCCCCGACGCACCGTCTATGGCGTCGACGGCGATGGCTCGCAGCGTGTCGACAGATCGCCACGACGGATCAGGACCCAGGTGAGCGGGAACCGGCGTCCTGCTCACGGTGGTGCTCCTGCGTGCGTTGTGTGAACGCGGCGGCCCTGCTTAGCGCCCTACTCGCGGACTTCCCGCGACTGGCCCGGTTAGCCTGACAAGGATGCTGCGGCCTTTCGCAGTGACGCCTCCAGAGTCGCTTCCGCCTCGGGTAGAGCTGCCGCGAGGGTTGTGACGGATCGGAGCCGCTCGGATGAGGCGTGATCCTTCTGTACTGCTGCGCGTGCGACTGCAGTCCAGGATGTCGCCGCATGGTGGGCGTTGGCTGCAAGGATGGCGGTTGCGTGATCGCCGGTGAGGCGTGCGATTTCATCGCAGCCCTGTGCCAGCAGTCGGCGGAAGAGGCCACCGCCGGTCCCCGCTTTCTCGATGAAGGCGCCGAGGCTGAATAAGTGCATCTCGAGGTCGTCGGTGGACAGGGCTCCCCAGCTGCAGACGTCGGATGCGAGAGCGCTGGCCGCGTCGAGGCCGTGTGACCCATGTTCTGCGGGCCCGGCGATCGTCGATGCGCCTGGGGTGCTCAGGCTCGCTGCGGATTGCGCGAATGCCTGTGCGGCCACCTCGATAATTGAAGGCGGCGTCTGTGGCCAATTGATACGAAACTGCGTGTGTCGGGTTGGCTCCGGGAAGGAGGTCGAGCGGCGCGCGCGTGCGAGTGCGTCCAGTGGGACGCGTTGAAGATCTTCGCGATCGTTGTCGGCGATGTACGCGATGCCTTGCGTCTCGTCGTAGCCGACTACCACGATGTCGTGGCGGCTCATGCGCAACTGGACCCGCAGATAGGGGAGTTCTGCGATCTCCGCCCAGACCAGTGCAGGGCGGCCCTGATCGATCTCGCCACGAAGGTTCTCCCAACCCTCGGCCGGGTCGTCGGTGGCAAGCACCTCGACGGTGCCGCCCAGACGGCGGGGGAGGTCCACCTCAAAATCAGGTCCTCGTCCGACCAAGTACACGGGTGGCATCAGCGCGCTTGATCGAATGTAGGTGAGGGAGAGGGCTCCGCCGAGGGCAAAGACGAGGCCCTCATCGGGTGGGCCGTCGAAACCGAGCCCGGTCCACTCCATGAGGTCTCGCATCGCACCGGACCCACAGTGGCCGCCCATTCGGTGCGGGTAGGGGTCGATCATCGAGGGGCCGGACACTGACACGAGTCTCCTGTGTTGAGGCGGTGCGGATCTTGTTCGTAGAGTCGATTGCCGGCCGACGACTGAGGCAGGTCGGGTTAGGCGTGGAATGCATCTAGTGGCGTCGCACGCTGCGTGAATATCAGAGGGCCATAGGCCTGTTTGAGAGCCGCCAGGATGTTGTCGAGAGGCAGGTCGTTGTACGTACCTCTTTCGCGGACGTACTCCATGTGTGTTGAGCCGTCCGCGGAGTGAGCGTGGAGCAACGCGTCGCTGTCGCCGGTGAAGTCGATCGGGGCAACTCCGAACCGTGCGCACAGTTCCGAGTTGAACGCGGGTGTTGCCTTGAGCCACCGTCCGTCGATGTAGACGTGGCTGTACCCGTGATAGACGAAGACGTCGGTTCCCATCAGCTCACGTAGGGTGCCCGTTTGGAGGTGGTTACGGACGTCGGCGAAGCCGAACCGCGCTGGGATCCCGGCGGCGCGAAATGCGGCGGTGAGCACGACGGCCTTGGGGACGCAGTATCCACGTCCGGATTCGATTACGTGGCTGGCCCGGTAATGCTCTGGGTCGTTGGAGACGGTGTACGGGTCGTAGCGGATGGCGTCGCGTACCGCGGTGAACAGGCGGCGAGCTTTGTCTTTGTCGGTGGTCGCGTTGCCGACGGCTTCGCGTGTGAAGGTCGCGACGGTGGCGTGCTCGATGTCGAGGAAGCGTGAACCCGTCAGCGCCGCCGGGCTGACCGCGTTTGTCGGTGATGTGGTCATGGGGTCGCTCCGATCAATGCGGACCTGACGATCGGCGCTCGTTGTGCAATGGCGCGCTTGGCGTTCACGAAGTCAGCGGGTCTGTTGACGCAGTCAGCTGCAATCAGTTCTCCGGCGGAGAAATAGTAGCAGGTGAAGTCGCGGCCATGGGCGGGGTCGCCGCTGACCAGCACCTCGTCGTATCCGGTGTTGAGCCCGGCGATCTGGAGTTTGAGGTCGTATTGGTCGGACCAGAACCACGGCAGTGCGGCACGACCGGTTGTGTTGTCGCAGATTGTGGCCGCCGCGATTTTGGCGTGCTCGGTTGTTGCGGACACGCACTCGAGACGAACACGTCTCCCGTACCGCTCGATTCGGTGGTTGGCGCAGTCGCCGGCTGCGACGATGTCAGGATCGCTGCTACGAGCGCGGTCGTCGACGAGGATGCCGTTTTCGACGTCGATGCCCGCAGCTGCTGCGAGCTCCGTGTTCGGAATGACGCCGACGCCGACGATGACCAGGTCAGCGGCCAGCGTTTCTCCACCGGCGAGGACAACGCTGGCGACTCGTTTGTCGCCGCGGAACCCCTCGACGATTGCGTCGATCCGTACGTCGACACCCTTCTCGCGGTGAATTCGATCGAAGAATTCCGACACGACGGGCGCCGTGACACGTTCGAGTACGCGTCCTGCCGCCTCCAGGACGGTCACTTCGACACCCAGGGTTCGAAGCGAGGCCGCTGTCTCCAGGCCGATGTACCCGCCGCCGACAATGACGACCCGCGAACCCGGGACCGCGGCGGCGCGGATGGCCTCGACGTCGGTGGCGGTGCGCAGATAGTGCACGCCCGGCAGATCGGCCCCAGGGACGGGCAGTGCGCGAGCTCGAGCGCCGGTGCACAGGGCCAACTTCGAGTAGGACACCGCGTCGTTGTTGCCGAGAGTGACGGTTCGTTCGGCACGGTCGATCGAGGTTACGGTTCCGTCGACGAGCTGGATCCGTTGCTTGTCGTAGAACTGGTGGCTTCGGATCGCGACATCGTCGAGATGGCAATCGCCGGCCAGGTATGCCTTGGACAGCGGCGGCCGCTGATACGGCAGGCGGCCCTCGTCGCCGATCAGCAGGATGTCTCCAGCCCACTTCTCCTTGCGCAAATTGGCCGCCAGCTGTGCGCCGGCGTGGCTTGCGCCGACGATCACGACCCGATCAGTGCTCACGTCTCCTGCTTGGGAGTCAGACGGACCATCATCTTGCTGATCCCACGAACGAAGTTGGACTGCACGTACTCCGGATCACCGACCACCGCGATGTCGTCGAAGCGCTCGAGGAGTTCTTCCCAGAGAATGCGCAACTGCAATTCGGCCAGGCGGTTTCCCATGCAACGGTGCACGCCGAAACCGAACGCGATGTGGTTGCGAGCGTTGGACCGATCGATGATGAGCTCGTCCGGGCGGTCGAACACTCGCTCGTCGCGGTTGCCGGAGGCGTACCACATGACGACTTTGTCGCCTTTGCGGATGAACTGACCGTTGAGCATCACGTCCTTCTTGGCGACCCGGCGCATGTACGCCAGGGGGGTTTGCCACCGGATGATCTCCGACACCGCGTTGGGGATCAGGTCCGGATTGGCTTTGAGTTTCTCGAACTGGTCGGGATACTCGTTGAGAGCCAGCACTCCGCCGCTCATCGAGTTGCGGGTGGTGTCGTTGCCGCCGACGATCAGCAGCACGAGGTTCCCGAGGAACTCCATGGGGCTGTCGTCGAGAAGGTCTTTGGTGTCCTCGTTGCTCTGCAGCATGGTGATGAGGTCGAAACCAGGCTCCTCGCCTGCCGCGGTCCGCGCGGCCTTGTCTCGCCATAGCGCACTCAAGCCCTGTGCCATCGCGACCATCTCGCGGAAAACTTTGTCGTTGTCTGATGGTCCGCCGTTGGCCTGCTCCATCGACGTGGCCAGATCCGACCACTGGACGAGTTTGTGGCGCTGCTCGTAGGGGTAGTCGAGCAATGTCGCGAGCATCCGCGCGGTCAGTTCGACCGACACGGTCTGGACCCAGTCGAACGGTTCGTCGAGCGGTAGCTCGTCGAGGACTTCCCGGACGCGCGACCGGATGAGGCCCTCCATCTCGCGCAGGTTCTTCGGTGCGACGACTCCCTGGACGGCGGCGCGCTGCTTGTCGTGCCGCGGCGGGTCCATGGCGATGAACATCGCGATGTCCATGAAGCGGGGCGGCCGACCGATGATGATGAACGGTTCGGCGGAGAACGCGTCGTGGTTCTTGTCGACAGCGATGATGTCGGCATGTCGAGTGACCGACCAGAACGGCCCGAAGGGACTGCGGGGCTGGAAGTGAACGGGCGCCTCATTGCGCACACGCTCGAAGTAGGACCGCCACCTGCCCTGTCGGTAGAGGAATGGGTTGCTCAGATCGATGTCGGTGAGTTCGACTTCCTCGACAGGCGGGATGGGGGTCTCGGTGAAGATCTTTTTGCCGTCGGTTCGGGTGACGATCCGGCGGGCCTTGTCATAGACGTGGGCGCCACGGATTTGTAGATCGATCGGGATCATGGACTGCGCTTTGTCGGCGAGGGCAGTTGAGATGCTCATAGATGTTGCTCTTTCGCTTTAGACGTTCACAACTGGAACTCGGGAAGGCGAACGGTCAGACCGTCCCACTCGTTGTTGGCGGTCATCTGGCAGGCCAGTCGCGAGTTGGCCTCACGTTCGGGGTGCATACTCAACATGCCTTCTTCGACGTCTGTGCTGTGTCCGACGGTGTCGATCCACGCGCTGTCGACGACGACGTGGCACGTTCCGCATGCCGCCTCACCGCCACAGTCGCCATCGATCCCCGGTATCGCCTCGTCGACTGCAATCTGCATCAGTGACCTGCCGGGCGTCACCGGCGCGGGGTAGTCCTCGCCGTCGTGGGTCACGTAAGTGATCGTGGCCATGGCCACCTCCTTGTTCGTGGGTCGTAGAGGTGAGTGTGCACGCGGCAGATGTGCTTGATCCAGGCTCGGACGTCGCGATGTCTTGTTAAATTGGCTCATGTGAGCCTTGTCGAGTTGGGGATACCGCCGCTAGCGTTCGCGCAGCTCCTCGACAGCGGTGCCCTGGGCGCGGCGGAGACGCGAGCGTTCGGACGCATCATGGCCCGCGAGGGCGTCGATCTCGCGGTCGTCATTGCGCGACAGGGCCAAGTGCCTGTCCGGTGGTTTCACGAGGTGTATCCGGCGATGGACGCCCAGCAGGGATTCCGGTTGGGCGTGGCGTTCGCCGAGCACGCCCAGCTGACCTCTTTCGGCCCCCTCAGTTTGCCGCTGGTCAGTGCGGGTTCCGTCCTCGAAGTTGTTCAACTGCTTCGGTTCTTGCCCCTGATATCGACCGCGCTGAGCACCGAGTTCCAGCACGGAGACTCTGGACTGACGATCGCTCTGGCCGGGCGCACAGATAGCCCCGGCACCGATTGTCTCGCCGTCACCTACGGTGGTCTGGCTGTCCTGCGGTTGGTGGACATGCTCGCCGGTGCCGTCCCCTCCGTGGAGCTTCATCTGACATGCCAGGCGCCGGCAGACCTGATCGTCGTGGGTGAGATCGGCCATCGGATCCTTTTCGACGCGCGCGCGGCGTTCGTGCATATACCGGCTGCCGTGCTCTACGACGTGTGCCGCTTCTCCGACCCCGTGGCCTACCGGATCGGTATCGCCGAGCTTCGACGCGTCTACGAACAGCGCAGGCCCAATTCCTACACGCAGCTGGTCCGCGCACAGTTCGATGCTGACCCTGCGCGCGCTGACGGCGCTCGTATCGCGGCGGAGCTGGCGACATCGGTGAGCACACTCAAGCGACGCCTGCACGCCGAGGGCACCACCCTGCGTCGCCTGCGGCAGCAGTTCGCCCAAGAACGAGCCACCGCGCGACTGCTGGATCCCGGCATCAGTGTCGGCGAGATAGCCGCAGAACTGGGGTACTCCGAGGTCGCCAGTTTCTCCCATGCATTTACACGGTGGGTCGGGTGCTCCCCGACTCAGTTCCGCCGCGCACCGTCGAATCAGCGGGCAGCGCCGGGCATCTGAGCAGGTCAGTCCGCGCGGAGGAAATTGACGAAAAAGCTGTCTACCGTGGAGGTGTCGGCGTAGCGCGCGAAGTGCGTGAGATCGACTTTCACGAACTCGCTAGTGGCGGAAAAGTAGGTCTCGCCCTCCACGGTCCCGCTCGCCCCGATGTGCAGGGTGTGATCGGCGTCCTCGTCGATCCACGCCGTGAGGCGTACTGGTACGTGGAGGGGTACCGGTCGGCGGTACTTGACCGTCAACGTGCGCGTGACGGCCGGGGTGCCGGCGATCCACAGCGTAAATCCCATGATGTCGTCGCACGCGGCCGAGATGGCCCCTCCATGCGCCAGACCTGGTCCACCGGAATGCTTTTCGGTGAAGGAGTGATCTGCAAAGACTCGGTCCTCGTCGCGGTAGACCTCGAGCTGCAGGCCGCTGGCATTTTCCGGCCCGCAGCCCATGCACGATGGGGAGTGCGCGGGCAGTCTGCTGGGTGCTGACATCACAGTCCTCGAATCGATGCTCGTGCCGGTAGCGGACCGCTACTGACGGTATCGTTGGCAGGATGCCACATACGTGGACCAACAGCGAGAAGAATGCGGGTAGCGGTGAGCATCGATGGCCTCGACGACGTCGATCCGCGGCGGGTTCGTTCCAGGAACCGTCTACTCGACGCCACGGCGGTGTTGCTGCGCAGAGGGGGAGTGGAGGCTGTCACCGTCGAGGCGGTCACCAGCTTGTCCAGGGTTGCCCGCACAACCCTCTACCGGCACTTTGGCAGTACCACCGACCTGGTCGCCGCTGCCTTCGAGCGTTTGCTGCCCCAGGCCGATCGCCACGAACTCTCGGGGTCGGTGCGCGAGGACTTGATCCGGTTGATGGATCGTCAGGCGGACGTCATCGAACAGGCGCCGCTGCAGGTCACCACGGTCGCGTGGTTGGCGATGGTGCCCGAACGGGCCGGCGAGCAGAGCAACGCCCTGGCCCCACTGCGTGCGCGGGTGGTCGATCACTACCGCGAACCGTTCGACCGATTGCTCACCAGTGCCAGTGCCGTCGACGAGCTCGACGATTTCGACCTGACCCTGGCCATCACCCAGCTCGTCGGACCGCTGATCTTCGCCAAAATCACCGGCATCCGGGCCGTCGACGCCGATGACCGCCGCCGCATCGTCGACGACTTCCTGACGGCGCATCGCCGCATGCCCTGACCGCTCGCACGGTCCACGCCGAGTCCGAAGACGAGCGACCGCGCCACCGCTTTTCGCTACATCATGTAGCGTACCGATCCAGGTAGTTCCGTTTCGGCAGGAGTGGTGTTGATGGTGGTGCACCGGCGATCGGCTGGCGCGCGGTCAGAACGCGCGGAATACAGCGCCACGCTTGCGCGGGTGGCTCGGTACGCGCTAGCGCACAAGGTTGTCGTCGTCGGCGCGTGGCTCGCGGTGGGTGTGGTGCTGGCGCTGGCGTTCCCGCAGCTCGAGACAGTCGTGCGCCAACAATCGGTCGATCCGATCCCTGCGGGAGTGCCGTCATTTCAGGCTTTCGACCGGATGGGTACGGCGTTCGGGGAGAAAGGCGCCAAGACAACGGTTTTCATCGCCATGGAGAACCGTGGCGGCCTCACCCCGACGGTGCGCGTACGCTACGACGAGCTTGTTCAGAAACTTCGTGGCGCCACCGCCGATGTCGCTTCCGTCCGTGACCTGGTGGGGGATCCGACGACGGCGTCGCAGGCGGTGAGCCGCGACGGGACGGCCTGGTACCTGCCGGTGGGGCTGACCGGAACGCTGGGCGGCCCCGCCGCGACTCGCGCCTTGGATTCCGTGCGCGACCTCGCCTATCATTCGTTCTCCGGCACCGGTACAACCGTACACGTCACCGGGCCCACCGCCACCTTCAGCGATCAGATCGTCACGGCCGAAAAGGACCTTGTGGTGATCACCATGGCCACGGTTCTGCTGATCGCGTTCATCCTGCTGGTGGTCTACCGGTCGCTGTTCACCGCGCTCGTACCCCTGCTGGTGATCGGGATCAGCCTCGGGGTGGGTCGCGGTGTGGTGTCAGCGTTGGGCGAGTTCGGAATGCCCGTTTCACAGTTCACCGTCGCGTTCATGACGGTGATCCTGCTCGGTGCCGGCGTCGACTACACGGTCTTCTTCATCAGCCGCTACCACGAGCGATTACGGTCGGGCGCCGAGCACGCACCTGCGCTCATCGACGCCACCGCTACGATCGGGCGCGTCATCCTCGCCTCCGCCGCAACCGTCGCCCTGGCGTTCCTGGCGATGGTGTTCGGAAAACTGAGCGTCTTCTCCACTCTCGGGCCGGCATGTGCGATCGCGATCGTCATCGGGTTCCTCGCCACGGTCACCCTGCTACCGCCGGTCCTGCACGCCGCCTCCCACCTCGGGTGGGGTGCACCCCGCGCGGACCTGACGCGGCGCTACTGGAACCGCATCGCGGTACTCGTCGTACGGCGCCCCGCCTCGCTACTGGCTATGACACTCGTCGCTCTGCTCGCCCTCGGCGCAGTGGCGTTGGGCATCACCATCACCTACGACGACCGCAGCGGACAACCCGCCACCACTGACAGTAACGAGGGTTACGCACTGCTCGACCGGCACTTCCCGACCAACACTACCGTCCCGGAATTCCTCGTGATCCAATCCCCGAACGACATGCGTACCGCGAAAGGGCTGGCTGACCTCGACGACCTGGCATCACGCGTCGCGCAAGTCCCGGGAGTGACCCGGGTTGTCGGCGTGACCCGACCCACCGGCAGCCGCCTCGAACAAGCCCAGCTGTCGTGGCAGAACGGACAGATCGGTGACCGACTCGCCGCGGCAGTCAGTGACGGCCGATCACGCACTGGCGACCTGTTCCAACTTCGAGATGGCGCCGACCAACTCGCGACCGGCCTTGCCACGCTCGACAGCCAGATCCGCGCCAACCTGACACCGCTGTTGCGAATTCTCGACCAGGCCACGACCGCGGGACAACAGATCCAGCAATACCGACCACTGCTCGGTCAACTCCGCACAACCGCACCCGCACTCGACCAACTCATTGGGCAGGCACCGCAATTGGCCACCGCGGCAAGGCAGGCATCCGACGCCTTGAGTCTCGTGACCGCCGTGCGGCCCTTGCTCGACAACGCTCCCTGGTGCGCCCCGATCCCTCAGTGCGCCGCCGTCCAACAGCAACTCCGGACCCTGGGCACACTGCGGGATTCCAACTTCCTCCTCCAAATCGGCGCTCTCTCCGGGCAACTGGGCAACCTCGGCACACCCATCACCACCATCACCGCGCAACTCACCGCCGCAGTGGACACATTGGACACAACGCTGGGTGCTGTCACCGCGCGCGACCTCCCCGCACAACTCGCCCAGCTTCAGAACGGGGTGAGTCAACTCGCTGCTGGCTCCCGCGCGATTGCCGGGGGAGTCGCCGCACTCGTCGACAGCAACCTGCAACAGTTCGCCGGGATGGCCACCCTTGCCGCGCAACTACAGACCACCGCCCGCGAAACCCGCGGCTCGGACGCCGCCACGGGTTTCTACCTACCGCCTGACGCGTTCGTCAACCAAAAGTTTTCCGACGTTGCTGCACAATTCGTCTCTCCAGACGGGCGGACAGTGCGCTATGCCATCCAAACCGACGCCGATCCCTACAGCAGCCAGGCGATTGAACTCACCAACGCCATCACCACCGCAGCCCAGACAGCGAGACCCAACACCGCCCTGCAGAACGCATCGGTGTCGCTAGCGGGATTCCCCGCCATCAACGCCGACCTGCAACGCCTGCTCAGCCACGATTTCCGGCTACTCGCCCTGGCCACCCTCATCATCGTCGGCATCATCCTGATCGCACTACTCCGAGCGCTCATTGCACCGCTTTACCTGCTGGGAACCGTTATCCTGAACTACGCTGCAGCCCTCGGCGTGGGGGTGGTGATCTTCCAATGCATCCTTCGCACCGAGATTGCCTGGCCTGTACCGCTTCTCGCGTTCATCGTGCTCGTCGCCGTCGGCGCCGACTACAACATGCTGTTGATCTCCAGGCTGCGTGAGGAATCCCACCGCAGCATTCGCATCGGAGTCCTACGAACCGTCACCAACACCGGCTCCGTCATCACCTCCGCCGGCCTCATCTTCGCGGCAAGCATGTTCGGACTGATGGTCGGCTCGATCGCCATCATGACCCAGGTCGGCCTCATCATCGGTGTCGGACTACTCCTCGACACCTTCGTCGTCCGAACGATCGTCGTACCCGCAATCGCCACCCTGGCCGGACCAGCGAGCTGGTGGCCAGGCAAACACGGGTGACCCGAATCCACTGCGCCCGCATGACGACGAAACATAACGGTCGGCACGCGGCCCGTCGGCCCCACACCCAGCTCGCTATCTGATAACGCACACCGTAAGATCGACAGATTAAATAACTGGATGACGGTCGCAGGACTTGGTCGTAAGACCGCGGGCGTGTGCTTCGCGCCAGGCGGCGGCGAGGTTGTCGGCGCGGCTGTGCCAGGTCATCTCGCCGAGGTACTCGGCGTGCTTCCTCGTCGCATCGGTCCACCGCAGCTCCGCGTACAGGCGCCGGTACTGGCACCGGAGGACCACCCGCCCCAGCGCGTTCGGTGCGGTGCGGATGGCACGGTTGTGGCGGCCGCCTGCGGCGTCGTCCTGCTCTTTGGCCTGCACTGCCTTGTTCGACCCGTGCGGGACGCGCCAGTGGTGGTCTTTGACCGCGTCCTTGCTGTTCCAGCCCCACCGTGACATCCCTGGCGTCCCCCGCGCTGTTAGACGACGGTCAGGTGACGGCTGCCGGCGGTGGCACCCTCGGGTGCGCCGAACAGGCTGGTGCGGTTCTCGGCGGTGAGCAGTGTCAGGGCGTCGAGCTCGGTGGTGCTGTATCCGTCGGTGGCGAGCTGGGCGAGAACATCGCGGGCGAGCTCGGGTGTCTCGGTCGGGACACCGGGCCGGGTGCCGTACATCCGGCCGGTTTCGTTGAGTAGTCGGAACATCGCCCGGTACTGCCGGTCGGAGAGCACGCCGCGCTCGCGTGCTCGGACAACGAGCGAGGACTCGCTCACGCCCCAGTCCAGGCGCAGCTCGTCGAGCTCGTGCACGGTCCGGGTCGAGACCCGGTCCAGCGCCGGGCCGATGTCGTCGACCGGGGCGAGGAACTCGGCGGCGAAGACATTTGCCCGTCGCTCGGTTTCGGTGGGGCTGACCAGGGTCATCGCATCCATCACCAGGTGCCCGAGTTCGTGCGCGAGGGTCATGCGCATCCGGTCCGGCGGTAGTGCGGCGTTGACGTACACCAGGTGCGGGTGATGCGCGGTGGCGCGTAGGGTGACCGCGTCGATCTCGCGGTCGTGGAAGTCCTCGACGACGACGAAGACCCCGGCCGCTTCCAGCAGTTCGGTCATCGACCGGATGGGGCCGGCGATGCGCCAGAGCCGGCGCAGGACTTGCGCGACCGTGATTTCGCCGAGATCGGCGGCGTAGTCCCCGGGGTCGAGATCGGGCAGCGCCAGTTCCGGATCGAGATCGGTGTGGGCGACGACCCGGCCTAGCCGCATCGCGACCAGGTTGGCGCGCGCCCAGACGCGGTCACGTTTCCACTCCGCTGTGGTGGCGTTGGCGCGGAAGTGCGTGCCCTGCGCAGGTGAGCGCTCGAACGCGACGCACAGCGCCTCGACCGGGCATTGCAACGCCCGGGCGTAATCGTCGAGCGCCTTACCTGCCAGCGGCAGAGCGCCAGCCTCGACCCGGGTGACGTGCGATCCGGAGATCCCGGCCTCCTCAGCGAGCCGCTTCTTCGACCAGCCGTGCGCCAGTCGTGTCAGCGCAACCATCACCGGGTTCGCCTCGGCCTGCGAGAAGAGTGCCGTCACCCAGATCGCCTCCATATCCTCGATCGATCCCTGCGTTCCACGCTATCGCGGTAACAGCCGAAATCTGCGCAGAAACACCGTGTGAACTGCGACTTTCTGCCCGACGCGGTTATCTCCATCCGAAACGCAAGTGACTGATGTGACGTCCGTCTCGCTCGCGAGAGCGAGGCGAGACGGTTTGGCCAATTCTGCAGGTCACGGCGTGTTGTCTTGCTGAGAACTGTACCACGTTAGGCAAGATTCCATGCAAGTAATTACATCGATGGGAGACAGATCGTGACGGCACTCATGGACGACGACATCAACCCGCTCGACGCGGGAGCGGTTTCTCGGAAGGAGGCGCAGCGGATCCTGCGCCCGGTGACGATCGGCGTCGGCGCGCTGCTGCTGGCCGCGGTCGATCACTGGAACACGCTGACCGCGGGGCAGCCGGCGCACTTGCGGACGGTGCTGCAGCCGCTGCTGCGGGGTAGTCACGTTGCGGCGTTTGTCTCCGCCGGCACCAACGTGTGGCTGAGCACCCAGGGGATGCACCCGCCCGGGCACCTGGTCAAGCGGCCGTATCAGTGGTCCGAGGTGAGTAGTCACGGCCGTACTTACCTGGCGATCCATCACAAGGAGATGGAGGGCACCAACACTCGGCGCAAGGCCTTCATCAAGCAGGACTCGCAGACTCTGCAGCTGGTGGGCGATCCCACGCACTGCGAGCTGACCTGGGACTACGACGCGGCGACCGATTCGCACGTGCGGCGGATCTGGGTCAGCGCCCCCGGGGTGCAGTGGGAACGGTTCGAGATCCCGATGGACCAGGTGCAGCAGAGGTACGCCGCGTGGCGCAAGCGGGACGTGCGCTGGCTGCCCGGGCGGCTGCCCGCTGCGTCGATCGCCGACGCCGCGATCGCCGATGACGTGGTCATCGATGTGCGTGACGAACAGCAGCGTCGGCGCACTGACATCACGACCCGCCGGCCGCGCCGCGCCGACGGCCTCGAGGACCAGCGATGAGGGCCGCCCCGGTCACGGTCCACGGGGTCCGGTCGTGGACCGTCGTCGACCAACAGGGTTTGCCGGTGCTCGAGATCGAGCAGTTCCTGCATTGGCAGCGGGCGATCGGACGTTCTCAGAACACCGTCCGCTCGTACGCGCGGCACCTGAGTCAGTTCTATCGTTGGCTGGCTGCGCGGGGAATCGTTTGGGATGAGCTGGATTTCCGGCAGCTTTGTGACTTCGTCGCCGTTCTCACCGCTGGACTGCCGCCGCTGCCGTCGCGGTGCGGGGGCCGTGCACCCGGCACGGTGAAAGCGGTCAGCGCCGCGGTGCGGGAGTTTTACGAGTTCCACCGCGTCGAGGGCCGGGGACCGCAGGATCTGGTACTGACCCGCAACCCGTCGAAGCTGCCGCGGCGCGCGCACAGCTTCCTTGCGCACCTCGAACACCGCCGTCCGCGCGAAGTCTCCCGCCTGGCCCGGCCCGACCGGCAGTCGGCAGAGACCGTGCAGGTCATCGACTTCGAGACCGACTTCGCCAAGCTGCTCGCCGCGGCGTCGACCACCCGTGACCGACTGCTGCTGTCGGCGCAGTACGACCTGGGCCTGCGGGTAGGCCAAGCGCTCGGCCTGCGCCACGGCGACTTGAACCCGATGCGCAGGCAGGTGATGATCCGCCGGCGTGACGACAACGCCAACGGGGCGCTATCAAAGCAGAAGACCCAATTCATCGTCGAGGCTCCGCGGCGGTTCTTCGACCTGTATGCCGCGTACCTGCTCGGTGAGATCGCCCACGTCGACAGCGATTACGTGTTCGTCAACCTCTCACGCCCACCCGTCGGTGGTCCGATGACCTACTCCAACGCCTACCAGCTCATCGAACGGATCGGCGCCGCCGCCGGGATCGACGACCTCAACCCGCACATGCTCCGCCACACCCACGCCACCGCCCTGGCCAAAGCCGGATGGACCGCGGCCGAGATCGCTGCCCGCCTCGGCCAATCCCATTCGGCCAGCGCCGACGTCTACATTCACCTCGCCAGCGACGACCTCGCCGAAAAGCTCCGCACCACCGAGCATCTGGTCTGGCGAGAACCGCAGCAGTACCGACTGAAGGGAGACGGCGATGGCGCGCGGTAACGGCGAGCGCGCCCGGTCCGGGCCCCGCGGCGTCCCCGCTCTGCAGGTGCCGGACGGGCCTTGGTGCGCATCGACGTGGCCGGTCGTCGACATCGCCGGCGACCGCCGCCGCGCCGCCACCGACCCGTGCGCCGTCTCCGACTGCGACGGCGAGCGGTACTGGCTCGGCGGCCCCGGTGGACGCGCAGCCGCCACCTCGGGGCTGTGCTATGCCCACTACTTCCAGTGGTTCCGCGCTGGACAGCCCGCCGACTTTGACGCCTGGGCCACCACCAGCGCTCTGCCCGTCGGCGTGCCCCGTGGACGGCCCGCCACCACGCAGGTCGTCGACTTCCGCCGCATCCCAGCGGCGGCCGCCGACGAAGTCCGGTTCGTCGCCGCAACCAAGATCGGCCGCGGCGACTGGACCCCCAACGCCGGCCTGCGCCGCGCCCTGATCGTCCTCATCGAGGTCGCGCACGGGCGTATCACCAGCTCCCTGACCGAACGCCCCGTCGACGACTGGCTGCTGCTGTGCAGGCAGCACTGGCCTTACACCAACTTCGACTCCCTCTGCGCTCCCTACATCCGGAGGTTCTTCCGACTCCTTCACGGGGCCACCGACCCCGACCCATGGGCCGCGGATCACTGGCGGTGGCGCGACGGATTCGAGTTCGTCCTCGACGCCACCCAAGCCGGGGCGACACGAACCGCTGTCGACTGGGCCACCATCCCGGTGCCCTGGCTCAAAGAGGCCGTCAAAAGCCTGGCCCGCCAACAGTTGTCTACCTCCCGCATGTCCTGGGGAACGCTCACCCAGTGGCTGCGCGCCACCCGCCAGCTCGCCCAGTTCCTCACGCTCGACGGAACCGTTCCCGAACCGTCTGCGGTCACTCGGACGGCGTTCCTGGACTACCTCGAATGGACGCGCCGCCCCGACACCAAGGCAAGCCCCCAGCTCGCGAACACCGCGGCCTACCTGCTCGAAACACTGCGCGACTGCGGACTCGTCGACGACCTGGGATCAGCGATCTTCCTGCGCCGCGGCGAGAACGTCCACCGCAAGACCCGCCGACCGAGGCCCTTTCCACCCGATGTCATCGAACGCATCGACACCCTGATCGTCGACAACCCGGCCACCGACCCCACCCTCCGGGCGATGATCGCCACCACACGATGGGCGGGGTGCCGCATATCCGAACTCGTCGCCCTCCCGATCGACTGCCTCCAACACAGTGAGCAGGGCCACTGGATCGAATACTGGATGACCAAAACCAGCGCCTGGCGGCGGCTTCCAGTCCCCGAAAGCCTCGCCGAGATCATCCGCGACCAGCAGACCCGCGTCCGCGACACCTACGGCCCCGACGCCGAGCACCTCTTCCCTGGCGCCCGGTCCAGCGCCATCGCCGGCCGCACCCAGCCCTGGTCCACCAGCGGGCTACGACACCGCCTCGCCGCACTGTTCCGCGAGCACGGCATCACCACGTCCGTCGCCACCGGCGAGAAGATCTCCGGAGGCGACGTCCACCGCTTCCGCCACACCATCGGAATGCACCTGCTCAACAACGGATGGACCCAACCGGAAGTGCGCGACTTCCTCGGCCACCACAGCGACACCATGACCGCGACCTACGCTCGCATTACCGACGACACCCTCGCCCGCAAAGCCCGCGAATTCTGGGACACCAACCCCGACAAGGGCGTCGACGCCACCGTCGAGCGCCTGCGCGCCCGCTTCACCACCGCACTGCCCAACGGGTTCTGCACGCTCCCCGCGACGCAGCGCTGCGAGTTCCGCCCGAACCCCTGCATCGACTGCTCCTTCCACGACCCCGGCGGCCGCACCTTCCTCGGCGCACACATCACCCACCGCGACCAGCTCAGACAGCTCGCCGCCCAAGCACAAGACAACGGCGACCGCCAGGCAGCGGACCTGAACAAGACCATGCTCGACAAGGTCACCAGGCTCATCGACGAAATCGACTCAGACACGCAGGAATCCAGGTGAGCAATGGCGACCGCGATCACCGCACTGCACGCCTCACCGCGGCCGCCGCCGCCCGCACAACCAGCGCGACCGCCCGCGCACGTCGAGCCATCACCCGGCTGCACAACACCGGACAACCCGTCACCTTCGTCGCTGTCGCCAGAGCCGCCGACGTCTCAACCAGCTTCCTCTACAAGCAAACCCAGCTCCGGCAGGATATCGACGCGAAGCGCGGCACCGCCACCGCCGGAATAGAACGCTCCAGGGCAGCCAGTGCCGAATCCCTCCGCACCAAGCTCGCAACCGCGATCGACCGCAACCGCGAACTGACCGAACAGCTCGAGCAACTACACACCGAGAACGAGGCGCTCCGAAGCCGACTCCTCGAACTGGGAACCCGGCCGCCGGCCAAACAAGAAGCCCGTCGAGGAGAACATGCAGATAATCCGTCCGCCACAGGGCCACAACAGCCACGATGAGACCCGTCAGCCACGTCGTGGACAGTCAGGAGGCTCCTAGAGATATCG
>NZ_CBCSDV010000047.1:12521-22395 GCF_965138335.1 Tsukamurella ocularis | reverse complement strand
AGCCCGTCGTGCACGTCTCCTGGTTCGAGGCCGATGCGTTCGCCCGNNGGGCGGGCCGATCGGCACGGGCGTGCTGGAAGGCGTCGTAGAGGTCGTCGATGTCGGGGCGGAGCGCCTCGCGGCCGCCGACGTCGCGCACCAGCCACAGTTCCTCCTGGCTGCCGATGTGCGCGAGATCCCAGACGAGGGGGCTCATCAGCGGCGAGTGTTGGGCGATCAGCTCGGCATCGGCGACGGAGTCCGTGAGCAGGCCCGTGCGCACGCGCGCGCGGCCGAGCGCGTCGACGATACGATCGTGGAGCGAGGGGGCGGTCATGGCGATTCCTCTCCGGGCGCGCGGCCGGCGCGGCACCGGCGCTCCGCCGCGCAGATCGGCGGGCGTTCGGTCGGCGCTGCCGCGGTGGCGGCGACGGTCATGAGATCGACTGCGGCCCGGCGGAGCTCGGGCACGGCGAGCCCGTCCCGCGCCGCGTCGACCCAGAGCTCCTCGGTGCCGGCCGCCGCCCGCACTGCTTCCGCCACGGTCGCCGGTGAGGCGGAGAGCGCGGCGACCGCGGCGACGGGTACTCGCCAGCCGTCCCCCGGTTGTCCGTCGAGGTACCGGATCTCGTAGTACCCGTTGGCCCGCACCGGCGGGAAGATCGTGGTCAGGTGGTAGGCCAGGTCGGCCTCGCCGGGACGGCGCCCGACGGTGTCGTCGAGCGCACCGTCGAGCCAATCGGCGAAGGTGACGTCGGCGTCCGGGGCGCGCGACGGCGCACCGTCGGCGCTCCGGATGCACAGGAGCGGCACGTCCAGCGCCGCGGCGGGGTACCGCCCGTACGACAGCGGCCGGGTGCGCGCCGGGTCGAGGGCGAGCCAGGTGCGCTGGCGCTGGGACGCCCAGCGGCCCTCGGGTACACCCGCAAGGCGTGGTGACGCGGCGAACGCGGCCACCAGCGCCGGGCCGATGGCGTGCAGCATCGCCCAGCGCCGCTCCATCTCGGCGTCGTCGGCCCCGGCGTCCACCGTGACCTGCACGGCCGCGGTCGAGCACATCATCAGCCGGCCGTGCGGGCCGAGGCGATCGAACCGGCCCTCCATCGCGTCGTAGCGGGGCAGGCGCAGGAGTCGCTGCGGCGGCCGCCGCTCCTCCGCGGCGCCCGCGAGCATCCGGATGTCGTGGAGGCGCAGCATCGTCCGCAGCCGGGCCTCGTCGGCGGCGAGCGCGGCGAGGAGCGCGGCCGTGCTCGACTCGGGAGCGCTCGACAGTTCGAGCTGGCCGCCCGGTTCCACGCTGACGACACCGCCGCCCGGCAGCGGCTCCGCCGGGGAGCCCGGGACGATCGACGCCGGCGCGTGCGTGCCGAGCGCGGCGCCGAGCCGGTCGAGGGCGACGCGGTCGCCGTCCGGGCCGGCGCAGAACCACTCGATCTCGGCACCGAACAGACCCGTCGGGCCGCGGCGGAAGCACCACTGCCGAACCAGCCGTTCGGCCTCGGTGCGCCCCGCCAGGGTCGCCCGAGCGCTCATGTCCGCCACCGCGCCGACCACACGCTCACGGTAATGCGTGTCAGGGCTCCGCGCTGGGTCTCGCAGTATCGTCGCGGGGTATGGGACTGGACCTCGAGCGCCTGCGCGCCGATACCCCCGGCCGGGCCGAGACCGCGTTCTTCGACAGCGCCGGCTCGTCGCTCCCACCGCGGCCCGTCCTGGACACCCAGATCGCGCACCTGCGCCGCGAGGCGGAGATCGGCGGCTACCGGGCCGCCGGGGAACGCGCCGAGGACCTCGCCGACGTCGCGGCCGCACTCGGCGAGCTCATCGGTGCCGCGCCCGGATCCATCGCCCTGTCGGACAGCGCGACCCGCGCCTGGGCCGACTTCTTCTACGCCGTCCCGCTGCGCCCGGGCGACCGGATCGCGGTCAGCCACGTCGACTACGCCACCAACGCCGTCGCCGCGCTGCAGCGCGCCCGGGCCGTCGGCGCCGAGATCGTCGTGCTGCCCTCGGACGCGGAGGGCCGGACCGATGTCGAGGCGCTGGACGCGGTCCTCGACGAACGGGTCGCGCTCGTCTCCCTCGTGCACGTGCCCACCCAGAGCGGGCTCGTGGAGCCGGTCGCCGAAATCGCGGCCAAGGCCCGCGCCGTCGGGGCGAGCGTGCTGCTGGACGCGTGCCAGTCGATCGGCCAGATCCCGGTCGACGCGGCAGCGCTGGGCGTGGACGCGATCTCCGGGACCGGGCGCAAATGGCTGCGCGGGCCGCGCGGCACCGGATTCCTCCACGTCCGGCAGGCACTGCTGGAGACCATGGAACCGCGCTCGGTGGACCTGCACAGCGCGCAGTGGACCGCCCTCGACGCCTACGAGCTGGCGCCGGACGCGCGCCGCTTCGAGACCTGGGAGTGCGACATCGCCGCCCGCCTGGGGCTGGGCGCGGCCGCGCGCTACCTCCTGGACCTCGGCCCCGAGCAGGTGTACGCGGAACTCGCGGCGCGGGCGCGGGCCATCCGCGACGCTCTGGCCGGCCTGCCGGGGGTGACGCTGCGCGACCCCGCGGGCGGACCGGTCGGCGCGATCGTGACCCTGACGATCGATGGGGTGGACGCGGTCGCGGCGCGCGCGGAGCTGGCCGCCCGCGGCGTCACGGTCGGGGCGAGCGTCGCCTCGTCGGCCCGCCGCGACCTGGGCGGACGCGATCTGCCCGCGGTCCTCCGGATCTCGGGCCACGCGTTCGTGACCGACGACGACACGGACCGGTTGCTCACCGGGATCGCGGAGCTGGCACGGCGGCCGCGGGGCGGGCCGCGGACAGGATAGGCGGAACACCGAGCACCCCCTCGCCGGCACGTTGAAGTCCCCGTGGACATCACCTCGGCCGGGACTACCGGCGCTCCGGCGGGAGAGGTCTGACGGAAGTGTGACCGCGGGTTACACTGCGCGAGCCGGATGCGGAATCCCATCGGGGAGCGGTCGCGCCACTGTGAAGCCAGACCCGCACCGGCATGCCCGGGCGACCGGGCACCGTCGAAACCCCTACCCGGGCGCGAAACCCCGGACGAAGGAGCGCCGCCCATGGCGAACGCATCCACCACCGCCCACGCCGGTGACCTCTCCCTGCACGTCTCCCGCCGGGCCCTGTGGCTTGGCGCCACGCTGATCGCCGTCGTGCTGGCCTACTACTTCATCGGCATCGACCAGGGTGCCGTGTCGGTATTCGGCAACGACATGCACGTGCACGAGTTCTTCCACGACGCCCGGCACTTCCTGGGCTTCCCCTGCCACTGATCGGGGGAGAAATGGAGAAGCACGTCATCGCCCGGGGCGCACTCGCCGGGGCGATCGGAGGACTGTTCGCGTTCGTCTTCGGCCGGATCCTCGTGGAGCCGATCATCGGCCGGGCCGTCGCCTTCGAGGAGGCCCGCAACGCCGCCGAGCACGCCGGCCACGCCGGGATGGCGGGCATGGCGGAGGAGCCGGAGCTGTTCACCCGCGCCGTCCAGCAGAACGTGGGGCTGGGCGCCGGACTGATCCTGTTCGGGGTCGCGATGGGCGCGCTGTTCGCGGTGGCCTACTGCGTCGCGGCGCCGAGGCTCGCGCAGTGGACGCCGCGGGCGGTCGCGCTCGCCGTCGCCGGCTCACTGTTCGCCGGGATCTACGCGCTGCCGTACCTGAAGTACCCGCCGAACCCGCCCGTCGTGGGCGATCCCGGGACGATCCGCGAGCGCACCGGCGCGTACCTGCTCATGGTCGCGGTCTGTCTGGCGCTCGTGGCGGCCGCCTGGGTGATCGGCCTGGCCGCGGTGCCGCGCCTCGGCGCCTACGCGGCGGCGCTGGCCGGCGGGGCCGTCGTG
The DNA here is from genome assembly GCF_965138335.1 of Tsukamurella ocularis. Lineage (GTDB taxonomy): Bacteria > Actinomycetota > Actinomycetes > Mycobacteriales > Mycobacteriaceae > Tsukamurella > Tsukamurella ocularis_A. The sequence goes on along the minus strand of NZ_CBCSDV010000047.1, from coordinate 18,560 downwards.
ATCGTGGGCCTCGTGCTCGCCTGTCTGGTGCTGCCCGCGACGGTGGCGACGCCGGAGGGCTTCGATCCCGACGACCTGTACTGGTTCCGTACGTACTCGTTCCTCGCGCAGGCGATCCTGTGGGGCTCCATCGGGCTGATCGGGGCGGAGCTACTGCACCGGTTGACGGTGCGGAGCGGCTCCGGGGCGGTCCCGGCCACCGTCTGAGCGCGCCTCGGTGCAGTTCTGCGACGGACCGTCGGCGACACGCACCGAGGCCGGAGGATGTGACACGACGCAGCGGCGGCATACCCTGGGGGTATGAACCGCCGCTGCGCTCTGTTCTGGGCGGCCGCGCTGATCTCGATCATCGTCTCGGCCACCTTCCACTACCGCGGGGGCGGTGGCGGCCTCGACGGCCTGTTCTTCGTGATCGCGCTGGCCTGGTCCCTGCTCGCCATCCAGGCGCACCAGCCCGCGGGCTGGCGCGGGTAGGGCCTACTCGCCCTTCTTGCGCGGATCCTCCTCGGCCGGTGACTCGACGGCCACGTCCTCCTCGGTCTCCTCCGCCTGCTCGGGCTCCGCGACGGGGGCGCTGTCGCCCGTGGCGCCGCTCGCCGGGCGCACGCGGGGCGGCTCGGCCGCGACGGGCGGTGCCGACGGGGTGCGCAGCAGCTTGAAGGCGACGCCGCCCACTGCCAACACCAGCGCGACGACCGCGCTGATCAGCAGCGGCGTGCGCCACGCCGGGCGGGACGGCGCACCGTCGGACAGCGTGATCGCCCGCTCCGGATCGATCTCGGCGGGCGCGATCCACGACCGGATGAGCCGGTAGAGCGCGGTCAGGGCCTTCACCTTGAGGGAGAGCCCGAGGCTGAAGAGCGCGCGGGCGATGTTGGCCGGACCGGCGACGGACTGGATGAGACCCGTCTTGAGCCGCTGACCGTTGCTCGGGTGGGCGGAGGGAGCGACGTCGGTGGCGAGGGCGTCGTCGAGCAGAGGGGTGGTGGCCATCGGTGGCGTGATCCTTTCAGCGGACGAGAGAGCGTCTTTCCACCGCCGATTCTTATCCGATCTTCCGGGGTTCGCACGTGCAAGGAATGGCAGAATGGCGGCGTGACCAACTCCAACGCTACCGCCCACGTGACCCTGCACACCTCCGAAGGCGACATCCGTATCGCGCTGTTCGGCAATCACGCTCCCGTGACCGTGGCGAACTTCCTCGGACTCGCCCAGGGGACCAAGGAATACACGACCACGAACGCGTCCGGCGGCGACTCGGGCCCGTTCTACGACGGCTCGATCTTCCACCGCGTGATCGACGGCTTCATGATCCAGGGCGGCGATCCGACCGGGACCGGCACCGGCGGCCCGGGGTACGACTTCGTCGACGAGTTCCACCCGGAGCTGCGTTTCGACCACCCGTACATCCTGGCCATGGCGAACATCGGCCGCCCGGCGACGAACGGCTCGCAGTTCTTCATCACCGTCGGCAAGACGCCGCACCTGAACAACCGGCACACGATCTTCGGCGAGGTCGAGGACGAGGCCAGCCGCAAGGTGGTCGACGCCATCGGTGGCACGCAGACCGACCGCGCGGACCGCCCGGTCAAGGAGATCACCATCAACTCCATCACCGTCGAGGAGTAGCAACCCCGCGACCCACGTGCCCGGCCGGTGATCCGGCCGGGCTTTCGTGTCTTCGGGCACGCCTCCCGGTGAATTTACTTCGCCTAACTGCTCCATCAGTGTGGATCAGAATCTGCATCGAATTGTTGATCTCTCAAGGATTCGCGTGACTCGCGTCTCCATCGTCGCAGGTCGGTGAGCATCCTCACGGCACAACGGCCCATCTGAGATGGACACCCGCCGTCCGAGCTTCGTAACGTTGCCGTGATCTTGCGGAGACCGAGGCGTGACCGTCGCGCCGCTCCGCCGGAGTCGGGAGTACCACGAAAGTGTCCAGCGACAGTACGAAGACCATGACCGGCCGCAGCACCCGCCGCGGCACGACGCGCGCGGCCCTCGGAGCCGCAGCCGCCGTGATCGGAATCGTCGCCGCACCCGCCGTGGCCCAGGCCGCGCCCGCACCCGCGCCGCAGGCGCCGGTGGCGAAGGCCGCCCAGGCCGGGCCCGACCGCGCGTCGGTCGTCCACGCCGCCCTCACCCGGGTCGGCATGCCGTACTCCTACGGCGCCGCGGGCCCCAGCTCCTTCGACTGCTCGGGCCTCGTCACCTGGGCCATGAACCAGGCCGGCGTCAGCGTGCCGCGCAGCAGCTACTCGCTGATGAGCGCCGGCACCCCCGTCTCGCAGGCGGAGCTCCGCCCGGGCGACGTGGTGATCACCAACGGCGGCGGCCACGCCGCCCTGTACATCGGCAACGGCCAGGTCGTCGAGGCCGTCACCTCCGGCGTGCCCGTGCGCGTGGCCGGCATCCGCGGCTTCGTGACGGCCCGTCGCTACTGACCTAGGCGGGCCGCAGGGCCTCGAGCTGCTGGGCGACCAGCGTCGGCGCCTCGCCGAGCTCCCAGCGGCCGAGGAAGAGCAGGTCGTCGCCGCGCGTGAGCTCCAGCAGCACGGACTCGCGGCCCCAGTGCCGCGTGGACGTGCGCTTGATCTCCAGACCGTCCCACGGGAAGACCTTGCGGCCGAACGCGCCGCGGTAGACGACGCCGGCACCGTCGGCGGACAGGCGCGGGCGCAGCACCAGCACCTGCGCCCCGAGGTAGATCAGGGCGAACACGCCGATCCCGACGAGCACCATGCCGACGGGGTCCTTGATCGCCTGGAAGCCGATGGCCGCGGCGCCCAGCAGGACGCCCGCGACGAGCAGCACGACGCCCACGCCGCGCGGGGCGCTCCAGTTATCCACAGGTTTATCCACAGCTGGGGATGAATGACATCGGTGTGATTACGCTGGTCAGGGCTACTTCCACCACATCGTCATCAACAGACCGGCGATCATGAGGCCGAAGCCGATGGCGAAGTTCCACGCCTCGAGGTTCGCCATCCACTCCAGCGGCTTGCCGGGGGCGCCCATGCCGTTGGGGTCCGCACCGACGTAGTAGACGAGCAGCCAGGCCAGGCCGGCCAGCATGAGCGCCAGGAACGCGACCACGAACCACCGGCCCGACGGGGCGCTCACCTTGACCGGCGTGCGCGAATCCGTGGCGGTGTTGATCGTGTAATCGGTCTTCTTCCGGACCTTCGACTTCGGCATGGCTTCCTTCTACCAGGGTGCTGTTCACCTGCCAGGTTATCGGATGTACCCGCGGCACCCCACCCGGCTACGCTGGAGCGCGTGCGGATCCTCGTCGTCGACAACTATGACAGCTTCGTGTTCAACCTGGTCCAGTACCTCGGCCAGCTGGGCGTGGAGGCGGACGTCTGGCGCAACGACGATCCGCGACTGGACGATCCGGCCGCGGCGGCCGCGCAGTACGACGGCGTGCTGCTCAGCCCCGGCCCCGGGACGCCGCAGCGGGCCGGGCGGACGATGCCCATGGTCGAGGCTGCCCGCGCGGCCGCCTCCCCGCTGCTCGGCGTGTGCCTCGGGCACCAGGCGATCGGCGCCGTCTTCGGCGCGACGGTCGACCGCGCGCCCGAGCTGCTGCACGGCAAGACCTCGCTGGTGCACCACAACGGCCACGGCGTGCTCGCCGGCCTTCCCGATCCCTTCACCGCCACCCGCTATCACTCGCTGACGGTGCTCGAGCCCACGATCCCCGACGAGCTGGAGATCACCGGCCGCACCGACTCCGGCGTGGTGATGGGCTTCCAGCACCGCGAGCTGCCGATCCATGGCGTGCAGTTCCACCCGGAGTCCGTGCTCACGCAGGGCGGTCACCGGATGTTGGCGAACTGGCTCGCCGTGTGCGGCTACGAGGTCGCCGAGGCGCGCGTCGCCGAGCTCGAGCAGGAGGTCGCCGCGGCGCTCGCCTGAGCGCCCGGCACCGTCGGATCGAGCCCCGTGCGGGATCGCCGGCGGCTCACCGCCGGACGTGCAGGACGACCGACGCGGACGAATCCACCTGGGCGCCGACATCGGGATCGGTCCGCCACACCCGCCCGCGGTCGAACAGGCCCGACGGGGCGTCGACCACGACCGAGATGTTCTCCTGCGAGAAGCCGGCCTGGATGAGCGCGGCGCGCGCGGCGTTCTGATCCTGGTTGATGACGTTCGGCATGGTGATCGGCTTCGCCCGCGCCACCTGCAGGGTCACCGTGCTGCCCTTGTCGGCGTTCTGGCCGCCGGTGGGGTTCTGCCGCACGACGGTGCCGGCCGCGGCCGGGTTGTCGACGCGCTGGATCTCCACCAGGAAGCCCAGGCCCTTGAGGTTGGCCTCCGCCTGCGAGACCTGCGTGCTGGTCACGTCCGGCACGCGGACCTGCTCCTTGCCGGAGCTGACGGTGAGCTGGATCGGCGTGTTCTGCTGGGTGTTCGTGCCGATCGCCGGGTTGGTGGAGATGACGTTGCCCTTCGCCACGGTCGGCGACGGGTCGTTCTTGACGTCCTTGGCCACCGTGAAGCCTGCCTTCTCGAGGATCTCGCGGGCCTCCTTCTCGGGCTTGTTCGCGACGTCCGGCACCCCGGCGATCTTCGGGCCCGTGGAGACCTGCAGCACCACCGTCGACCCCTCGGGGACCTGGGCGTTCGGCCCGGGCAGCGTCGAGATGACGTGCTCGGCGGGCACCGCGTTGTCGGGCAGGCGCTGCACCTCGACGTTGAAGCGGAGCTTCTGCAGCGCGACCTGGGCCTCCGCGGCGGGCTTGCCGATCTGCGAGGTCACGGTGGCGGTCTGCTCGCCGCCGCGGCTGTTGAGCAGGTACCACGTGGTGCCGCCGACCAGGACGAGCGCGATGACGGCCGCCGAGAGCAGCATGAGCAGCTTCGACCGGCCGCCACGCGCGGCGGGCGCCGCGCGCCGGCGGCGGGCGGGTGCGTCCGCGGGGGTCGCGGCCACGACCTCCGTGGGCGGATCGTCGTCGGACGGCTCCGTGGCAGCGGCGCCGTCGGCGCCGGCGGTGGCCGCCGCCGCGACGGGCGCGGTCGCGGCCCGGCGCCGGGGCTTCGCTGGCTCGGTGAGCAGCGCGTCGCGCTCCTCGTCGGAGAGCACCATCGGCGCCTCGGGCTTGCGGCCCGCGAGCACCCGGATCAGGTCCTGCCGCATCTCGCCGGCCGTCTGGTACCGGTTCGCGGGATTCTTCGACAGCGCCTTGAGCGTGATGGAGTCGAGTTCCGGCGGCACCGTGTCGAGGATCGCGGACGGGGTCGGCGGATCCTCGCGGACGTGCTGGTAGGCCACGGAGACGGGCGAGTCGCCGGTGAACGGCGGCTGCCCGGTGAGCAGTTCGAAGAGGACGCAGCCGGCGGCGTACACGTCCGAGCGGGCGTCCACCGAATCGCCGCGGGCCTGCTCCGGCGAGAGGTACTGCGCGGTGCCGATCACGGCCGCCGTCTGGGTCATGCCCGCCGACGGGTCGCTCATCGCCCGCGCGATGCCGAAGTCCATCACCTTGATCTCGCCCGCGCGGGTGAGCATCACGTTGGCGGGCTTCATGTCGCGGTGCACGATGCCGTTGCGGTGGCTGAAGTCCAGCGCCGCGCAGACGTCGGCCATCCACGTCATGGCCGCCTGCGGGGCGATGGTCCCGTCGCGCCGCAGCACGTCGCGCAGGGTCTCCCCGTCGACGTACTCCATCACGATGTACGGCAGCGGCCCCGATGAGGTCTGCGCCTCACCGGTGTCGTAGACCTGCACGATCGTCGGATGGTTCAGCGACGCCGCGTTCTGGGCCTCCCGCCGGAACCGCTCGTAGAAACTCGGATCACGGGCGAGGTCGGCGCGGAGGATCTTGATCGCGACGTCGCGCGACAGACGCGTGTCCCGGGCCAGGTGCACCTCGGACATGCCACCGAACCCGAGCGTCTCGCCCAGGTCGTAGCGGTCGTTGATGCGACGCGGCGGGGTAGTCATCTGCTTGTCCGTTATCCGTTAGTTGTTGCAGGGGAGAGGGATCCCGAAGATACCGGTGCACGGCGGCTTCGTCGTCGGCT
>NZ_CBCSDV010000047.1:0-12512 GCF_965138335.1 Tsukamurella ocularis | reverse complement strand
TNNCCGGCGGGNNCGTCGTNGTNGGCGCGACCGTCGAGGTCTCGGTCACCGTCTTCGGCGGCTCCGTCGTGGTCCGGGTCGGGACCGGCCGGGCCGCGGTGGAGGTCCCCGTCGGCGGCGGCGCGACGGTGCCCGTGTCGGTCGTGCTCGTCGACGGCAGCGGCGTCTCCGTCCCGGTGTCCCGGGTGACGAAGTAGCCGCCGACGATCGCCGCGGCCAGCAGCAGCAGCGCCACCGAGACCCCGAGGATCGTCTTCTGCGCCTTGGTCCAGCCGCCGCCGTCCGAGTAGCCGGCGGGGGCCGCGGCGCGCGGCGTCGGGCTGGAGTTGCGGGAGACGGGCTGCGGGCCCGGGCGGGCCGCGGGCGGCACGACGGCCGTGGCGGCCGTCTCCGGCACCCCGGTCGCGGCGGCGGCCGCCGCGGGAGCGGCGCCGGTCCAGCCGCGCGGCATCGGCGGGCGCTGCCCGGCCTTGACCGCGGCGACCGCGTCGGCGAACTCGCCGCCGTTCGCGTAGCGCTGTCGCGGATCCTTGCCCAGGGTCAGCGTGATCAGCTCGCGCACCGGTGCCGGCAGGTCGCCCGGCAGGGGCTCCGGCTGGTCCCGGATGTGCTTCATCGCGACGGTGATGGCGCCGTCGCCCGAGAACGGGCGCTTGCCGGCGAGGCATTCGTAGCCGACGACGCCGAGGGAGTAGACGTCGGAGGCGGCGGTGGCGTCCTCGCCGGAGGCCTGTTCGGGGGAGATGTACTGGGCGGTGCCCATGACCATGCCGGTCTTGGTGACGGGTGCGGCGTCGACGGCTTTGGCGATGCCGAAGTCGGTGATCTTCACCTGCCCGGTGGGGGTGATGAGGATGTTGCCGGGTTTGACGTCGCGGTGGACCAGGCCGGCGGTGTGGGCGACTTGGAGGGCGCGGCCGGTCTGTTCGAGGAGGTCGAGGGCCTGGGCTTGGCTGAGGTGGCCGAGGCGGGACAGGACGGCGTTGAGGGGTTCGCCGTTGACGAGTTCCATGACGAGGTAGGCCAGGGGTGCGCCGCCGGTCTGGTCGGCGGTTTCGCCGTAGTCGTAGACGCCGGCGATGCCGGGGTGGTTGAGGGCGGCGGTGGTGCGGGCCTCGTTGCGGAAGCGCGCCAGGAATTCCTGGTCCTCGGAGAATTCCGCTTTGAGCACCTTGACCGCCACGCGGCGGTCGAGCCGCGTATCCATCGCCTCCCACACCTGGCCCATGCCACCGGTGGCGATGAGCCGGAGGAGTTCGTAGCGGTCGGCGATCACCGATCCGGTCTGCAGACTCATCAGTTCCCCTGCCCGTTCACCGCGGCGCCTATCACCGCTCGTCCGATCGGCGCCGCGAGCGACCCACCGGTCGCCGCCTCGCCTTGATTTCCACCGTTCTCAATGATGACCGCCACCGCTACCTTCGGGTCGTTCACCGGGCCGTACCCGATGTACCAGGCGTGCGGCGCCTCGCCGCCGCGCTGGCCCTGTGAATGTTCCGCCGTGCCGGTCTTCGAGGCGATCTGGACCCGGCCGCCCGAGCCCTTCGTGTGCTGCTCCGACGCGATCATCAGCTCCCGCATCTGCGCCGCGACCTGCGGCGTGATGGCCTGCCCGAGCTGCTTCGGCTTGGTCGAGCCGATGGTCGAGAGGTCCGGGGCCTGGAAGGAGTCCACCAGGTAGGGCTGCATGCGGACGCCGCCGTTGGCGAGCGTCGCCGCGATCACGGCGTTCTGCAGCGGGGTCATCGCGACGTCGAGCTGGCCGATCGCCGACTGGCCCGTCTGGGCACCGTCGGACAGGGGGCCGGTCACCGACTGCGCGACCCGCAGCGGGAGGGGATCCGGCGTCGAATTGACGCCGAAGTTGTTCGCCATCGCCTTGATCGCCTCTCCTCCGTCCTGCATCTTCGCCGTGGCCAGATCCACGAACGCGGTGTTGCACGAGTACTGGAACGCCTGCAACAGGCTGACGGTACCGCCCGACGAATCGGGGCACGTCATCCCCGCGTAGTTCTGGAGCGTCGTATTGCCGCCGCCGGGCAGGGTGATCTGCTTGTCGGCCGTGAGCCGGGTGGTCAGGTCGACGCCCTTGCCCTGTGCCAGCGCCGCCGCCGTGGTGATCACCTTGAAGGTCGACCCGGGCGGGTAGGTCCAGCTGGTCGCCCGGTTGTCCATCGGCTTGTCCGGGTCGTCCTTGAGCTGCTCCCAGGTCTTGCTGACCGCGCCGGTGTCGTGCGAGGACAGGGGGTTCGGGTCGTAGCTGGGGGTCGACACCATCGCGAGGATCTTGCCGGTCGACGGCTCGATCGCGACGGCCGCGCCGTGGCACGGGCCGTTCGAGCCGCACGCCGTCGTCAGCCGTTCGTAGGCGATGCGCTGCATGGCCGGGTTGATCGTGGTGATCACGTTGCCGCCGCTCGGGTCGCGGCCCGACAGCAGGTCGACGACGCGCCGACCGAACAGCCGGTCGTCGCTGCCGTTGAGCACCGACTCCTCGGCGTGCTCGAGGCCGCTCGAGCTGTAGATCATCGAGTAGTAGCCGGTGAGCGGCGCGTAGGCGCGCGCCATGTCCTCCGGGTAGGTGCGCAGGTACTTGTACCGGTCGTCGGTCTTGATCGACTGGGCCATGACCTGGCCGCCCGCGAGGATGGAGCCGCGCTGGCGCGCGTACTCGTCGAGGAGCACGCGCTCGTTGCGGCTGTCGGCGCGGAGGTCGTCGGCGCGGAAGACCTGCACCCAGGTGGCGTTGGCGAGCAACGCGACCACGAGCAGGACCACGACGAGGGAGATGCGGCGGATCGGTGCGTTCATACGCGCTTCACGATCTCGGTCGGCCGGTCGGGGACCGGCGCGCCGGGCTTGCGGGCGACCTTGGGCTCGCGGGCCGCGTTGGAGATGCGCAGCAGCAGCGCGATGAGGGCGTAGTTCGTGAGCAGCGACGAGCCGCCGTAGCTCATGAACGGTGTGGTCAGGCCGGTCAGAGGGATCAGCTTCGTGACGCCGCCGACGACGACGAAGAGCTGGATCGCCATCGTCGAGGCCAGGCCGGCGGCCAGCAGCTTGCCGAAGCTGTCGCGCACCGTCAGGCTCGCGCGGAAGCCGCGGAAGATCAGCACCAGGAACAGCATGAGGACGGCGGCCAGGCCGATCAGGCCCAGCTCCTCGCCGACCGCGGCCATGATGAAGTCGGTCGACGCGAAGGGCACCATCGTGGGCCGGCCGGAGCCCAGGCCCGTCCCGGCCAGGCCGCCCGTGGCCAGCGAGAACAGGGCCTGCGCAGGCTGGTAGCCGATGGTCTCGTACGCGGCGAACGGGTCGCGCCACACCTCGACGCGCACGCGCAGGTGGGGGAAGAGCTGGTAGGCGGCGACGGCGCCGATCACCGCGAGGCTCAGGCCCACGATGATCCAGCCGATGCGCTCCGTGGCGATGTAGACCATCGCCAGCACGGTGAAGAAGATGAGCAGCGGCGTGCCGAGGTCGTTCGCGTAGCCGAGCACGCCGAGCGCGACGATCCACACCAGCAGCAGCGGCGCGAGGTCGCGGGCGCGCGGCAGGTCGATGCCCAGGACGCGACGGCCCGCCGAGGTGAACAGGTCGCGCTTGGACACCAGGAAGGCCGCGGTGAAGATGATGAGCAGGATCTTGCTGATCTCGCTCGGCTGGATGTTGAACAGCGGCGTCTTGATCCAGTTCTTCGAGCCGTTGATCTCCGACAGGCTCGACGGCAGCAGCGCCGGGAGGGCGAGGAAGACCACGCCGGCCAGGCCGATCGTGTACGCGTACTTCGACAGCGTGCGGTGATCGCGCAGCAGCGCCAGCACGGCGACGAGCACCGCGAGGCCCAGCAGGGTCCAGAGGATCTGCTGGTTGGCCTCCTGCGTCTGCGAGACGCGCCCGTTCTCCGCATGCGCGTTGCCCAGGTCGAGCCGGTGGATCAGCACCAGGCCCAGGCCGTTGAGCATCGCCACCACCGGCAGGATGATCGGGTCGGCGTAGGGCGCGAACCGGCGGACCGCGTAGTGGGCCGCGCCGTACAGCACGACGAAGGCGACCACGTACTTCGCCAAGTCGAGGGTGACCCGCTGCTCCTGCGCCCACTCGACCAGTGCGAGGGAGGTCCCCGTCACCACCGTGGCGGCGCCGAGCAGGACCAGCTCGTAGGTCCGGGAGCGGTGGTTCGGGTCGAGCGCTATGCCCGAACCGGGAGTGCTGGCGCCCGACGTCACGAGGGGCCTCCGCGGCAGGGGCTCTCCGGCGTCGAGGGCTTCGTGACGACCCTGGTGACGGGCGCCGGGGGCGGCACGAGCGTCTCGCCGGCCGGCGGGGCCACCGTGGTCGACGGTGCCGGGACGTTCGGGTCCTGGGGGGCCTGGGTCGGCGGCGCGGGCACCTCGATCTCGGTGGTGACCGCACACCGCTCCATGAGGTTGTCCCGGTCGGTGAGGTTACGGGCCTGCTCGCGGGCGTCGTCGAGCGAGCTCGCGTAGGGCAGGCCGGCGAGGTTGGCCCGGCCGCGCGGGGTCAGGTCGTCGACGGTGAGCGGCGTGCAGCCCTGCGGGGCGCGATCGGTCCCGGCGGTGGTCTCCGCGATGCAGACGACCTCCTGCTGCGAGTTCAGCTTCCGGCCGAAGATCGACACCTTGACGCCGTGGGAGATGGCGATGGTGCCCTTGTCGGTGGCCGCGACGAAGTAGCTGGAGTTGACCACCGAGCGGGTCACGATCAGGCCGATGGCGCCGCCGACCAGCAGCACGAGCAGCACGCCCAGCGCGATCCACTTGCGGCGCGAGCCGGTCTCGGGTTCGTCGTCGACGTCGGTCGCGACCACGCGGCGGGGCGCCTTCTTCGGCGGGCGCAGCGCGGCGGCCCGGCCGGCGGCGGTGTTGGCCGGCGGGACGTAGTCCTCGTCGTCGTCGTTCGCGGCGCCGCCGACGATGGGGCGGCTCTGCCCGAAGCTGGTGTCCTCGACGCGGGCCACCACGACGGTGACGTTGTCGGGGCCGCCGGACTTGAGCGCGAGCTCGATGAGGCGATCGGCGGCGGCGCTGACGCTCTCGGTCGCCAGCTCCAGGGTCTCGCCGATCGTCTCGTCGCTGACCACGTCGGAAAGGCCGTCGGAGCAGAGCAGATAGACGTCGCCGGCCTTGGCCTCGCGCAGGGTGAGCGTCGGTTCGACCTCGTGCCCGGTGAGCGCCTTCATGATGAGCGAGCGCTGCGGGTGAGTGTGCGCCTGTTCGGCGGTGATCCGGCCCTCGTCGACGAGGGTCTGGACGAAGGTGTCGTCCTTGGTGATGCGGATGAGCTGACCGTCGCGCCGCAGGTAGCCGCGGGAGTCGCCCACGTGGATCAGGCCGAGCTTGGAGCCGGCGAAGAGGATCGCGGTGAGCGTGGTGCCCATGCCGTCCAGCTCGGGGTCCTCCGCCACCTGCTCGGCGATGGTGTCGTTGCCGGCGACCATCGCCTCCTCGAGGGTGTCCAGCAGGTCGCCGCCGGGCTCGTCGTCGTCGAGGGGGGCGAGCGCGGCGATCATCAGTTGCGAGGCGACCTCGCCGGCGGCGTGGCCGCCCATGCCGTCGGCCAGCGCCAGGAGACGGGCCCCGGCGTACACGGAGTCCTCGTTGTTGCTGCGGACGAGGCCCCGGTCGGAGCGGGCGGCGTATCGAAGGACGAGGCTCACGGGCGCAACTCGATCACTGTCTTGCCCACGCGCACCGGAGTGCCCAGCGGGACGCGGGTGGGAGTGGTGACCTTGTTGCGGGCCAGGTAGGTGCCGTTCGTGGAGCCCAGGTCCTCGACGTACCAGTCGTCACCGTCGCGGGACAGGCGGGCGTGCCTGGTCGAGGCGTAGTCGTCGTTGAGCACCAGCGTCGAGTCGTCGGCGCGGCCGATGAGTACGGGCTGCTGGCCGAGGGTGATGCGCGTGTTCGCGAGCGGGCCGTGGGTGACCACGAGGTACTTCGCGACCTTGCTGGTGCGGGAGAACAGGGCCCGACGGGGCGCCTTGGCCTCCTTCTGACGGGGCCGCAGGCCCGACGCCAGGCGCGCATCGGAGCGCAGCGCGCTGATGACCAGCCAGATGCACAGCCACAGCAGCAGGAGGAAGCCCGCACGGGTCAACTGCAACACGAGTCCCTGCACGGTGCCTCCCTCCTGGTCCTATCCGGCGCACATCGGTCCGGCGCACACTCGTCCGGCGCCCGGCGTGCGGGCGCTGTCCACGGGTCTGCTCACGCCGCCCCGAAGTGAAATCTACTGGAAGCGGACCACGATGTCGGAGTGGCCGACGCGGATGCGGTCGCCGTCGGCGAGCTCCCAGTTGGAGACGGGCACGTCGTTGACCGAGGTGCCGTTGGTCGAGCCGAGGTCGTTGAGGACCGCGGCGTAGCCGTCCCAGCGGATCTCGACGTGCCGCCGCGAGACGCCCGTGTCGGGGAGACGGAACTGCGCGTCCTGACCGCGGCCGATCACGTTCGTGCCCTCGCGCAGCGCGAAGGTGCGGTTGGAACCGTCCTCCAGGTACAGCGTGACCGACTGCGGCTGGGCGTAGCCGCCCTGCGGCTGCTGGTAGCCCTGGTCGTAGCCGGGCTGCTGGTAGCCCTGGTCGTACCCCTGCGCGGGCTGCTGGTAGCCCTGGTCGTAGGCGGGCTGCTGGTAACCCTGGTCGTACGCCGGCTGCTGGTAGCCCTGCTGGCCGTAGTTCTGCTCGTAGGCGGGCTGCTGGTAGCCCTGGTCGTACCCCTGTGCCGGCTGCTGGTAGCCCTGGTCGTAGGCGGGCTGCTGGTACCCCTGGTCGTACGCCGGCTGCTGGTAGTTCTGCTGGCCGTAGTTCTGGTCGTACGCGGGCTGCTGCTGGTAGCCGCCCTGGTCGTAGCCCTGCTGGCCGTACCCCTGGTCGTAGGCCGGCTGCTGGTAGTTCTGCTGGCCGTAGTTCTGGTCGTAGCCGGGCTGCTGCTGACCGTAGTTCTGGTCGTACCCCGGCTGTTGCTGCTGCGGCTGGTAGCCGCCCTGGTCGTACTGGCCGCCGTGCCGTCCCTGGTCGTATCCGGGATTGTTGCTCATCGAATCGGCTCCTGATTCTGCAGGTGGTCGCTGGGGTACAAGGTTCTGGGGGACTGCATCCGGATCCACGGTGCCGCGGGCCCGGAACTGGCCCGTGTGCAGGCCTGGTGACTGCTCGAAGTGCACGACCACGTCACCATAAGTCTGCCAGCCGTTGTCATGGATGTATTCGTCGAGGTGCTTCGAGAAGGCGCGGATCGCGAGCTCGCGGTCCGCCTCGAAGGTCTCCTGATCGGTCGGGGAGACGGCGATGACGTACTTGTTCGGTACCAGGTACGCCCCGTCTCCGAGGGTTTGCAGCTGATCCTCAGCCTCGCGTTGGAGAGCGGCCTCCACTTCCTGGGGGACCACCTTGCCGCCGAAGACGCGGGCGAAGCCGTCGCCCACCGCGCCTTCGAGCTTGCGCTCGAACCGCTGCAGGATTCCCATGAAACGACCTCCCCCTTCCTCAGCGTGTCGTGATGCATGTTCTGACCAATGATGATAGCCGCGATCACGGCACGGCGAAGTCAGCGTAACCCCATTGGTCCCAACTGTCCCTTTGGTAGCACGAACGGCGCAGGCCCGGCAAGGTCGGACGCCCAGGTCGCGGTCCGATTTCGCGGCGTGCGTCGTCGCGTGTTAATCTTCTCCGGTCGCTCGGGCGAGTGGCGGAATGGCAGACGCGCTGGCTTCAGGTGCCAGTGTCCTTCGGGACGTGGGGGTTCAAGTCCCCCTTCGCCCACCAGAATCAGGCTCCTAACCTTGCAGGTAGGAGCTTTTTTCATGCCCCAGCATGGTCGATCTGGGCACTTGGCGGGCACACTTTGGGCACAATCGCCCGAGCCGTGTAGTTCGACTGCAACTGGTCCGCGAGCAGGTCCAGGTCGGAATCGAATAGGTCCGCGTACACGCGAAGGGTCACAGAGGCGTCCTTGTGCCCAAGCATCCGAGCTAGTGCGAGAACGTTGCCGCCCGCTGAGACGGTGAGGGACGCACAGGTGTGTCGCAGAGCGTGGGGAGTGATCTGCTGGTCGATACCCGAGCGAACCACGGCGCGATGGAACCATCCTCGCGGAGCCTTCTGCTGTGCACGGAAGGTGCCCTCGTCGTTCGGGAACAGTAGGTCGTCGCGGTCTTTGCCCTCACACTGCTGAGCGAGCATGTCGAGCACGAACGGAGCGACGGGAACGGATCGGTTCTCGCGTCCCTTGGTGTCCTCTATCTCGACTTTGTTCGCAACCCACACCGCGTTGCGGTGAACGTCCAGCCTCCTGCGCAGGAAGTCCACGTCGCGAGGGCGAAGCGCGATCAGCTCGCCCCAGCGGAGACCACACGTGGCTAGCACGTAGACAATGCGGGCGTTGTCGAGGGTCAGACAAGCTGCGGCGAGCGCGTCCACGTCATCAAACCCCAGGTAGACGTGCTTCTTCGGGGACCGTTTCGGCATCCGTTCCAGACCGCGCGCGGGGTTGGTTGCGATGCGCTTGCTCTTCACCGCGTCGTCGAGAATGCCCTGCAAGATGCCGACAGCCCGCTTGGTGACCGAACCGCTCCTTCTCGAACCCAGCTCCGCAACCCACTGCTCCACGCCGAGCTGATCGACCCTCGCCACGGGCGTATCCCCCCACTTCGGAAGCACGTGCGTGCGCATTGCTACATCCAGTGAGTAACCCCAGCTCCGAGAGACCTTCGCCTGTTTTCGCTCCAACCACGCGGGAGCTAGGGCGGCAACGGTCACGGTACCGAGCGATGGCTGAACGTACGTGCCAGTGTTCTTCGCGACTTCGACGGTCGCGGCGAACAGCTCGGCTTCGCGTTTGGTGGTGAACCCGCGCTTCTTGGTCTGCCGTCCGTTCGGCATTCGATAGCGCACCATGTAGCGGGTACGACGAGACGGAGGCCCGCTGGTGATCTCGTAGGGCTCGATGGTCGCCATGCTCACATCTCCGTATCCGCGCGGTGCTGCTCCCAGCGGGGGAGTGCCTCGCGGAGTTCCTCGATCACGCCGCGCATGACTCGCCCCCGCTTCTGGGGCGTGGCGTCAGCGCCTGCCCTCTCGTCACGTTCGACGGATGCGGTGTGCCCGTACACGTAGTCGGTGAGCATCGCGAAGTGATCAGCGTCGAGACCTAGGTCGACAGCGGCTTTGTCGTCAGCGCGAGTCCAGTCCAGGGACTCGGTGACTGGTCTTGCGTTTACGAGTCGGGGGGGAGTCATCGGCTTGCCCGATACCGCGTCGGTGAGATCGCCGTCGGGTAGCAACACGGAGACGGGGAGCGGACCGTGGAAGGCGGCTAGGGCGCGCGCGACAGCGATGAGCACGGTCAGGTCGGGGGTGATGTTGCCAGCTTCGACCTGACGTACCCGCGCCTGCGTCCAGCTCACGCCGTGCAGCGACACTGCGCGGGCGAGGCGGTCCTGCGTCCACCCAGCCTGCTCGCGCAACCCCCGTATGCGGTGCCCAATGGCAATCCCTACGCCCTCACTCATGTGCACAGAGATTACTTAACATACTCGGTGTTGACAAGTGCCGCGAGGACTGGTCTACTGGTTACAGCGAGTAGGAAACCTACTCACACAGATCATTCACAGAGAGTAGGACGGCTACTCGCAGAGGAGGCAGAAATGAGCGACAAGCTCCTGACCCCCGCCGAGGTGGGGGAGCGGACGGGCTACACCCCTGGCGGGCTCGCCGTGATGCGGCACCGCAAGGAGGGTCCGCCTTTCGTCCAGCACCGTCCGCGCGGACGGGTGATGTACCGCGAGGAGGACGTGGACGCCTGGATCGCAGCAGCAGTCAAAACCCCCGCTAGTCACTTCCACCCCGCCTCTGTCATCGGACGGGCACGGTTTCGCGACCCAGCGTAGGCACTTAGAGCGATAGCACATGCACGACAGCACATTTCACATACCGCTCCACCGACGGGGCACAAACTTTAGGAGGACGCCATGAGCTTCACCCCATCCGACGACCGCACGCTTGTCGAGGTCATTCACGAGTCCGACGACACCCTCTACCCGCTGCATGAGCAGTACGAGGGGCAGCACGAGCCGCAGCCCGCATACATCGAGCTACAGCTCGGAACGGGGCGACTCGGAACATACGTCAACCCGCACATCGGCGGGAGCGAGCCGCGCCACCATCACGGCGAGGATCGCCTGTACGAGGTCGAGAACACGAAGATGTCCTCGCAGGCTGTCAACGCCCTGCTCGACGAGCTGATCCCGCTAGCACAGCGGGTGCTCGACGGGGCGGACACGGGCATCAACTACCTGAGCGGCAACCGCTACGCGACGCTCGACGCGGACGCGGAGGAAGCCGAAGAGCAGATCGCCGAGGCGATCCGCAAGTTCCGCTACGAGGGACCTGGCGTGACCGACGAGCAGCGTGCGCGCCTCGTGGATAGCTACACCGAGCAGGTCGCCCGCGACCTATCTACGGAGTGGGGTTCGCGCTTGGTGGACGCCGACTATGACTTCACGCCGTTCGCACGGGGAGTCGCAGAGGGATTCGTCGACCAGCTCATCGCATGCGACGAAGCGCCGTACCCGCTGCCCACCTTCGACTGGGACTTGGGCGGCACGACCTGGGACGAGTTCACCCACGCCGTCGAGAGCGGCGACGTGCCCGCGCCTCAGGGATTCGGTCTCAAGGCCCGCGTCGCACGCCTGCTCGGCGATGCACCCGCTTTCACCCGCACATACGGCAATCCCGAGGTTAAGGCGTGGGTCGACGAGGACAACTCCATCGTCGAGGTCCGCGCCGAGCGCCTCATCGCCTGCTCGCGATGCGGCCAGTCTGTACGGGTGAGCGGTCGCGTCGCTGAATTCGACCAGGCAGGCACCGAAGCGGGAGGGTTCGACCACCAGCATGGATGTGGCGCGTGGACCGAACCGACCTCGGCGGTCCTCCGTGTCACGAGCGGCACCAGTGACGACGAGTTGGCAGACCTCATCACCGATGTGATCAACGCCGATGACGCAGACCAGGGTGAGCGTGAGGACGCAGCCCGTGACCGTGAGGCGGCGGCGAACGTCGCGCTCACCGAGGCCGCCGAAGCCCTGCGGGAGGCGCGGGATGCCCGCGACGAGGCAGAGTCCGCTGTCGAGACCGCGCAGGACGACCTCGACGAGGCACAGGACGCGGGTCGCGACACCTCGGACGCCGAAGTCGCCATCACCGCAGCGCGAGTTGCCCTCGCCGAGGCAGAGTCCGCCGTCGAGGCCGCGAATGAGGCCGTGCAGGAGGCGTCGGGCGAGCTGGCCGACGCCGAAGCGGGCTTGTACTAGCCGCTCAAGGTAGCCCCTGTTTCCGACATAGGTCGGGCGCGGTTCGAGACCGAGCAGGGGCACGTCAGTCATCAGAGTCCCGAAGACGGGACATGACAGACCCGCCGCATGTGCGTGGCGGAGAACAGAGGAGAACACATGGCTGAGGTCCTGGTACGTGCAGAGGCGCTGGATGTGTCCGCGAGCGCGGATTTGCTCGCTGCGCAGGAGGGGTGGGATCACCGACTCGCCGTCGGTATCGACGGAGCCCCCGTCCTGATCACCCCCGAGGGCGAGGTGCTCGACCGCCTCGCCGACCCCACCGAGTCCCTCCGACACGGCGAAGTCACCCCGCTCACGTGGGCGGGCGTCGAGCAGATCGTCACCGAGGCGGTCGTGGAGTCCGCCCTGCACCGCGAGGCGGAGGTGGTCATTGGTGGTGAGGTCGCAGGAGCCGCGTACGTCCTCACCCTCCACACGTCCACCACGCTGCTCCGCGCGCTGCGCTCGCGCAGCGGACAGCTCTGATCATCAAGCCGGAAACGGCAGCCCCTGCCCGCAGATCGCGGGTGTGAGTGCGGTTCAGACCGTACAGGGGCACGTAAGAACCGCACCATCAACTGATGTCATCTACAGAGAGAAGATCATGGCTACAACCGAATTGGCGGCGCTCGACGACGTGCCATATCCGTGGCACGGCTACACCGAGTACACCTGCGAGTACATAGAGCGGATGTACCTCCTCCCCGAGGGCACGGTCGACCCTGCCGACATTGATCGGCTGGTGGACTTCATCTCCGCTGCGACGATTGGACACCCCTATATCGAGGGAGTGGTTCCGAACCACATCTCGTTGGTGGCCCACACGATCATGGTCCTCTTCCCCAACGGTCCAACTAACGGACTGGCTATCGCCAATCTGGTTTACCTGCTACTGGATTGGTGCCCTGCGTCGCGGGCAATGGTTCAGCGGGCGATAGCTACCGCGAGTCGTCGCGCACCCAGTCGAGTGTGGCGTCGGTGAATCGCTACCGCATTACGGAGGGGCTTCGCGCCCCAGCACATGACGAAGGCGACGGACTCCTACACCCGCCGCCTCCGATGAACACATCAGATCAGCCGTCTAAACCAATCGAATCGAGCGTACCCGATCATGACTCAATACCCCTGGGACGCACCGTCCCCCACCACCCCCTTCC
>NZ_CBCSDV010000046.1:0-23589 GCF_965138335.1 Tsukamurella ocularis | reverse complement strand
CATCCGCTCGACGCGGAGGCCTGGTTCGGGCGGGATGTCGCGGCCGAGGGTCTCCCAGCCCGTGTCCATCGCCAGTTGCTGGGCGGGGGTGAGGGAGGCGCGGCGGGACCGGAAACTGGTCACGCGGGGGTACAGCCGACGGTGCTCGGCGCGGGGATCCTGGGACTGGGGCACGCTCTCCATCGTCCCAGCTTCACGCTTGTGACTTAGCATTGGCCGCATGATCGTGCGTAACTCTCGCCACACGGCGCTCCGCCTCGCCTCCACGGTGGTGGCCCTGCTCGCCGTCGTCGGCCTCCTGGCCGCCTGCTCGAAGAGCGACGGGGAGAAGGTGAACGACGCGCCGCTGCCCGACGCCAAGACCCTGATCGACGCCTCGTCCAAGGCCGCACGCGACCTGCACGACGTGCAGCTGGACCTCTCCGTCGAGGGCACGGTGCCGAACCTGCCCGTCAAGAGCGTCTCGGCGTACCTCACCAACCAGCCCAAGGTCTCCGGCCAGGGCGACGCCGAGGTCACCTTCAACGGCACCCAGGTCAAGGCCAAGTTCGTGGTCGTCGACGCGCACCTGTGGGCGCAGTTCGGCGCGGGCCAGTCCTACCAGGACATGGGCCTCGCCGCCGACATCTACGACGCCTCGGCCATCCTCGATCCGCAGAAGGGCATCGCCAACCTCATCGCCTCCGTGCGCGAGCCCAAGGTCGAGGGCCGCGAGCAGATCGGCGGCACCGAGGCCGTCCGCGTCTCCGGGATCATCCCGGGCACGGCGCTCGCCGGCATCGTCCCCAAGGCCGAGCTCGGCGACCGCCCGCTGACGTTCTGGGTGCAGGAGGCCGCGCCGAACAACCTCGTCCGCGCCAACGTCGGCTTCGATTCCGGAACGCTGACGGTGACGCTCTCCGACTGGGGCACGAAGGTCACCCTGCTCGACCCGAAGACCGCGAAGTGACGGTCACCGCGGCGCCGGCCGCGCCGGGCCGCGTGCGCGGCCGCGGTGTCGCGATGGGCGCCGCGGGACTGGCCGTGCTCCTCGGCGCCCTGGACACCTACGTGGTGGTCTCGGTCCTCGAGGACATCATGCGCAGCGTCGAGATCCCCATCAACCGGATCCAGCTCGCCACCCCGATCATCACCTGGTACCTGCTGGGCTACATCGCGGCCATGCCGCTGCTGGGCCGGCTGTCCGACCGGTTCGGTCGCCGCCTCGTGCTGCAGGCCAGCCTGGCGCTGTTCATCGTCGGGTCGGTGGTGACCGCGCTCGCGGGCACCGTGGAGATCGCGTTCCAGATCCCCCTGACCGCGTTCGACGTGGACGTCACGGCCCTCGACCAGGTGCTCGTGGGCCGGGTCGTGCAGGGCGTCGCGAGCGGTGCGCTGCTGCCCGTGACCCTCGCGCTGGCGGCCGACCTCTGGTCCGCGCGCCGCCGGGCCGCCGTGCTCGGCTGGGTCGGCGCGGCGCAGGAGCTGGGCAGCGTGCTCGGCCCCGTCGTGGGCGTCGGCGTCGTGACGCTCGTGCACAACCATTTCTCGTCGGTGCCGCGCGACGACGCCTGGCGGGTCGTCTTCTGGGTGAACGTCCCGCTCGCGCTCGTCGCGATGGTGCTGCTGCAGCTGACCGTCCCGAAGCGGGCGGTGTCCAAGCAGAAGGTCGACGTGGTCGGCGGGCTGCTCCTCGCCGTCGCGCTGGGCCTGTCGGTGATCGGCCTCTACAACCCGGAGCCGGACGGCGAGCACATCCTGCCGCCGGGTGGGTTGTGGCTGCTGCTGGGCGCCGCCGTCGCCTTCGGCCTGTTCGCGGTGTGGGAGCGGTTCGCGCGGACCAAGCTGATCGACACCGCGGGCATGCGGGTGCGGCCCTTCCTCGCGGCCTGCGCCGCCTCGGTGTGCGCCGGCGCGGCACTCATGGTCACGCTGGTCGACATCGAGATCTACGCGCGGATGGTGCTGCAGCGCGACGGGGTGGCCGCCGTGCTCACGCTGGTCCGGTTCCTGCTGGCGCTGCCCGTCGGCGCGATCCTGGGCGGCTTCCTCGCCACGCGCTTCGGCGACCGGATCGTCTCGGTCGTCGGCCTGATCGTCGCCGCGGGCGGGTACGTGCTGATCGCGAACTGGCCGTCCGACGTGCTCTCCGCCCACTACCTGGGCTTCCTGCCGGCGCTGGACACCTCGCTGGCGATCGCCGGCTTCGGGCTCGGCGTGGTGATCGGCCCGCTGTCGTCGGCGGCGCTGCGCGCGGTGTCGCTGTCGCAGGCGGGCATCGCCTCCGCGTTGCTCGTCGTGGCCCGGATGAGCGGCATGCTCATCGGCGTGGCCGCGCTCACCACCTTCGGCTTCTACCGCCTGAACTCGATCATGGACGCGATGCCGGCGATCACTCCGCAGGGGAGCTTCGTCGAGACCGGCCTGGCCGTCTTCCGGCAGACGCAGGAGGCCTACGGCCGGATGTTCGGCGAGGTCTTCGGGGTGACCGCGGTGATCTGCCTGGTCGGCGCCGGGCTGGCGGCCTTCGTGGCCGGCGGCTGGCACGAATCGGGGCAATCGCCCACCGTCGACGACGAGGCGCTCGTACCCTCCCGGTAGGCGATCGCCGCGGGGGCGGTGATCGGGAGCGGGGGCTCTCATGGGGGATCTGTCCGTGCGCTGCGGCGCGCCACGCGTCCGGCTGCTCGGCCGCGCCGGCGTCGGGAGGACGGTGCTGGGCGCGGCGTTGCGGTCGCGCGCCGTCGGGATCGTCGACGATCACGGAGGCGGAGGCGGCGACGGGGCCGATGCGGCGCTGTACTGCTTCGCCGGCGGCCTCCGGGAGACCGACCGGACCGCGATCGCGACGCTGGCCGCCGATCCCGGGGCACCGCCCGTGATCGCGTGGACCAAGGCCGACGCCGCGGGCTCGTGGCGCGCCGCCGNCGACTACGCCGCCCGCCTCGGCGAGGTGCTCGGGCGGCCCGTCGTCGCGGTCATGGCGCTGCTCGACGCCGTGGACCCGGGCGATCTGCCGGCCGTCCGCCGGCTGGCCGCGTCGCCCCTCGCGCTGCCGGAATCGGCGCTCGACGCCGCGGAGGCGCTCGGCGCGGACGCCCCGCTGCTGCGCCGGTTCGGCGGCTACGGGCTGGCCTGCGCCCTGGGCGCGCTGCGCGAGACCCCGTCGATGCCCGACGACGTGCTGCTGGCGAGCCTGCGCGAGCTGAGCGGGGTCGACGCGCTGCTGCCGCCGCTCGCCGAGGCCCTGCAGGGGCACGAGGCGCGCCGGGAGGCGGAGTTCGACCGCACGCTGCGCGCCGTCGCCGCGACGGACTGCGCGCGCCGCGACGAGGCCGAGCAGCTGCTGCTCGAGCGCCTGGGGCGGGCGTCGTGACGGTCCTGGTGGCCGGACAGGACCCGGCCGGCGCGGCGGCGGTCGCGGACCGCCTGGGCGGCGACGCCGCGGCCGTCGGTGCCGATGGCGTGCCGGTGCCGCTCGGCGCGCACCGCGGCGACCACGACGTGCTCGTCTACGTCCTCGACGCCTGCGTCCCGGCCGACGCGGTCGACGCCGTCGCGCTCGGCCGGCTCCGCGCGAACCTGCCGGCGGTGCTCGCGGCCACCGGCGCCGACGTGTACTCGGACGCCGCGGACGTCCTCGCCGAGTCCGGGCGCCGGCTCGGCGGCGACGTCGTGAGCGTCCAGCCCGATTCCGGCGGTGGCTTCGACGCGCTGCGCTCCGCCCTCGCCGACCCGCTGCCCGCGCGGACCGTCGCGCCCGCCGGCCCGCCCGCGGCACCGTCGAACCCCGCGCTGGAGCGGGCCGACCGCTCGGCCTACCTGCGGTCCACGATCGCGCGGGTGCGGGCGGCGGTGCTCGCGGAATCCGCCGAGGGCTTCCGCCGGCACGAGGACGAGGACGGGCCCGGCGGCGACGTGCGGGGCCGGCTAACCGCGGTCGTCGCCGGGCTGGAGCGATCCCTGGAGGCGCAGCTGCGCGCCGCCTACCGCGGCACCTTCGCCGGCTGGCCCGATCCGCCGGAGCCCGCCGCGCCGGCGCTGCCGCGCCCGGACCCGCCGGAGGCGCCCGCGCACCGGCGCCGGCCCGAGGACCTGGCGGTGCTGATCCTGGGCGCCTCCGCGGGGCTCGGCATCGGGCGGGCGGTGGCCGCGCCGCTCGAGGCGCTGGGCGCGCTGCGCTGGCTCGCGCTGCCGATCAGCCTCGCCGTCGGCGTGGCCGCGGCCCTCTGGCTGCTGCGGGTGCGCCGCCGTGGCACCGTCCGGGCGGAGCGCCGGAACTGGGCGGACGCCGCCACCGCCGGCTTCCGGCAGCGCGTGGAGGTGGAGCTGGCCGCGGCGCTCGTCGCGGCGGAGGCCGATGCCGCGCTGCGGCTCGCGCGCGGACCGGGAACCGAGCGGGAGGCTGATGCGTCCAATGAGTATGGACCCTGATCTCGGACTGTTCGGGGCGCCGGACGCGGGCGCCTTCGGCCCGGACCTGTTCGACGGTGCCGTCCCCGCCGCGGGCCCGTCGCCCGGCGGGTTGTGGGTGCACGCCGACGGCGGCTGGTTCGACGTGCACGCCCTCGACACCGACGGTGACGGACTGGTGGACACGGGCACGCTCTCCGACGCCGACGGCACCGCCGTCTTCACCGATCTGGACGCCGACGGGGTGGCGGACGTCTACCACCGGGTCCGCCCGAACGGCACCTTCGAGACGTGGCGGTTCGCCGACGGTCGGTGGCGGTTGCTGGATAGGGGAGACATTGCTTGACTCCATTCGATAAGGTTGCGATCGCAAACCTGATGGAGGGCTCATGGCGAACCGGTTCAAGGGACGGCGTGCCGCGCGCGCCGGAGTCGCGCTGACCCGGGCGCAGGAGCACGTCCTCGCCGCACGGGCCGCCGAGGGGCCGGGCCCGCTGTGGACGATCAGCGAGTACATCGTGCTCGACGGGGACGTCGACCGCGCGGTCCTGCGCCGCGCCGCCACCTACGTGCTCAAGGCCGCCGAGCCCCTGCTGGTGCGGATCGACGAGAAGGCGCACACCCAGATCGCCGCCGCGGGCACCACGGTCGGCGTCGAGGAGATCGACCTGCGGCACGAGGCCGACCCCGAGGACGCCGCCCGCCGGTTCGCCGCGGACCGTCTCACCGCGCCGCCGCGCGAGCCGAGGGCGCGGCTCACCCTGGTCCGCACCACCGAGACGCGGGTGCGGCTGCTGTTCGAATGCGACCTCACCGTCGCCGACGGCTACACGGCCGCCCGCGTCCGCGCCGCGATCGCCCGCACGTACACGGCCCTCGTCGAGGGGCGCCCGGTGCCCGAGGACCCGATCCGCCCGCTGCGGGCGCTGCTCGCCGCGGAGTCCGCCTATCTCGCCTCCCCCGATCGGGCGGAGGACATCGCGTACTGGCGCGGCGCGGCGCTCCCCGGCCCGGCCGTGCTGCCGGGCGGTGCACCGTCGGGCAGCGAGAACGGCCAGGTCCGGGCCGGACTCCTGGACGTTCCCGCGGATCTGGTCGGACTCCTGCAGGCCGAGGCCCGCGCCGTGGGCGTCCGGGACTTCACCGTCGCCGTCGTGGCCGCCGCGCTCGTCGCCGCGCGGCGCACCGGCGCCGAACGCGTGCGGGTGGACCTGCCCGTCTCGGGCCGCATCGACGAGACGGGCCTCGACACGGACGGTGCCGCCGGCACGACCATCGCCGTGCGCGTCGAGCTGCCGCCGGAGGGCACCGCGCGCTCCTGCCTGCGGGCCGTCGACGTCGCGATCCGCCGGGCGTTCCTGCATCAGCGCGGCCGCCCGTTCGACGGCGAGCACGGCTCGACCGGCGTCGTCGTGAACTACCTGCAGCCGATCCCCGAGGACTTCGCCGGCGTGCCCGGCGGGACCGAGGTGGTCAACGCCGGCCCCGTCCGGCACCTCGCGTTCACGGCCCTCGCGATGGGCGGCGGCCTCACGCTCGACGTGCGCGGCCGCGCCGGAGTCTTCGACGGGCCGCAGGTCGCGGCCCTCGCGGACGAATGGCGCGGCGCCATCGCCGCGCTCGTGGCCGACCCGGACGCCTTGCTCGGGCCCCTCCGCGAGGCGGTGCCCGCCGCCGCGGCCGCGACCGCTGCGGCCGCGAGCGCTGCCGCCGCGACCGGTGGCGCCGCGACTACCGCCGCCGGGACCGCGACCGGCGCGGACGACGTCGCGTTCGTCGCCGGGGTGGTCGCCGACATCCTGGGCGTGCCCGACGTGGGCCCCGACGATTCGCTGTTCGACCTGGGCGGCACCTCGCTGGTGGCCGTCCGGATCACCGACCGGCTCGCCGAGGTGCGCGGCGTGCAGGTCCCCGCCGTCGAGGTCTTCGACAACCCCACACCCCGGGGCATCGCCGCGCTGCTGGCCGCCGCGCCGCGCACCGCCGAGGCCGCCGCGCCGCGGCCGGCACCGGAGCCCGCCCGCGCCGCGCCGGACGCCGACCTCGGGAACCCCGCGCCGGAGGCACCGTCGGACCCGGCACCGGCGCGCGCGGCAGGACCCGCGATCCCCGCGCTCGGCGACGTCGCGGAGGCCCCCGCCGCGCAGGCGCAGGCCGGCCTGTTCCGCGACTTCCAACTCGGCGGGCCCTCGTCCGTCTACAACATGCCGCTGGTCCTCGACTTCGACGAGCCGATCGACGCCGCCGCGATGGCGCTCGCCGTGCGCGACGTGGTCGACAAGCACCGCGCGCTGCGCACCGTGCTGCGGCTGCGCGGCGACGACGTGGTGCAGGACCTCACCGTCCCGGTCCACGACGACCGGCTGCTGGAGGTGCGGGCCGTCCCCGCCGCGGAGCGCGACGCCGCCACCCGCGCCTGCGCCGCCTACGCCTTCGACCTCGCCGCCGAGGCGCCCTTCCGCGGTTGGCTGCTCGACGACCCCGATCCGGACGTGCCGCCCCGGCTGGTCCTCGTGCTCCACCACACCGCCGGCGACGGCGGGTCCGTGGGGCCGCTGGTGCGCGACCTCGTCGCCGCCTACGCGGCGCGGCGCTCCGGGGTCGCGCCCGACCTCGGCGCCCCGTCCGTGCAGTACAGCGACTTCGCGGCCTGGCAGGTGGCGCGCCTGCGGGATCCCGACGGGCCGATCGTCGCCCAGCGCGACTTCTGGCGCCGCACGCTCGACGGCGCGCCCGCCGAGACCGTACTGCCGGCCGACCGCCCGTACCCCGCCGAGAACGAGTCCGCCGGCGGCACCGTCGATTTCGCGTGGCCCGCGGAGCTCGCGGCGTCGCTGCGCACCGTCGCGCGCGAGCACGGCGCGAGCCTGTTCATGGTCCACTACGCGGCCCTCGCGGCCCTGCTGTCCAAGCTCGGCGCGGGCGACGACGTGGTGATCGGGACCGCCGCGTCCGGCCGCCCCGCGTCCTGCGACGACGTGGTCGGCATGTTCGTCGACCTGCTGCCGCTGCGCACCACCGTCGACTGGTCGGCGGAGTTCGGGCAGTACCTGCGGCGCACCCGCGCGACCGTGCTGGACGCCTACGCGAACCAGGACGTGCCCTTCGCGGAGATCGTCGCGATGCAGCCGCGCGGGTCCGCCCGCCGGCACCCGATCTTCCAGGTGATCCTCGGCTGGAACACCGATCCCGGGTGGAGCGACCTGCGCGATGTGCTGGGCGCGGAGGTCGTGCCGATCGCGGCCGGCACCGCCCGCACCGACCTGCTGTTTAGCGTCACCGAGTCCGCCGACGGGCTCACCGGCGGCGTCGAGTACCGCACCGACGTCTTCGACCGCGCCACGATCGAGACCCTCCTCGCCCGCTGGCGGCGGCTCCTCGAGCAGGTCGCCGCGGACCCCCGGACCTCCGTCGCCGCCCTCGACGTGCTGCTCGACCCCGAGCCGCAGACCCTCGCGGCCTGGGGCGCGCCGTCGGGCCCGGAGCGCGCCGCGACCGTGCCCGCACTCGTCGAGGAGTGGATCACGGCGACGCCCGACGCGCTCGCCCTGGCCGACGACGACGAGTCGCTGACCTACGCCGAGCTCGACCGCGAGGCGAACCGCTGGGCGCGGTACCTGCACGGCGCGGGTGTCCGCCCCGGCGACACCGTCGCCGTGACCGTCCCGCGCTCGGCGCGGCTGATCGTGGTGGAGCTCGCCGTGCTGCGCGCGGGCGCCGCCTACCTGCCGATCGACCCCGCGTACCCCGCCGAACGCATCGCCTTCCTGCTGCAGGACGCGGCGCCGCGCCTCGTCGTGGCTGCGGACGACACCCCGGACCTGCAGGAGTTCGACGGTGCGCCGCTCACCGACGCCGAGCGCGGAGGGCCGCTGCGGCCCGNCGCCGCCGCCTACGTCGTGTACACCTCCGGCACCACGGGCACCCCGAAGGGCGTCGTCGTGCCGCATGCCGGGGCCGCGAACCTGGCCGCGGCGATCGTCGCCGAGACGGGCGCGGGGCCGGGCGCGCAGGTGCTGTCGAACTTCTCCGTCGGCTTCGACATCTCCTTCTGGGACCTGCTCAGTGCCCTCGCGACCGGCGCGACGCTGCGGATCTCCGCCGAGACCCGCGTGGGCGACGAGCTCGCCGACTTCGTGGAGGAGCACGGCGTCACGCACGCCCTCATCACCCCGTCGGTGCTGGCCGCGGTCACGCCGGGCAGGATGCCCGGCCTCACCGCGCTCACCGTCGGCGCCGAGGCCGTGACCCGGTCGCTCGTCGAGACCTGGGCGCCGGGCCGGCGGCTGATCAACGCCTACGGCCCCACCGAGCTCACCGTCGCCGCGACCGTCGGGCGGCTGCGGGCCGGCGCGGGCGCGGTCTCCATCGGCCGGCCCGTCGGCGGCGCCCGCGCGTACGTCCTCGACGCCGGGCTGCGCCGCGTGCCGCCGGGCGTCGTGGGCGAGCTGTACGTGGGCGGCCCCGGCGTCGCGCGCGGCTACGGCGGCCGCCCGGGCCTGACCGCGTCGCGGTTCGTCGCCGACCCGCTCGGCGCCGGCGGCGCCCGCGTCTACCGCACCGGCGACCTCGTGCGGTGGCTGCCCGGCGGCGAGCTGGAGTACGTGGGGCGCGCCGACGAGCAGCTCAAGCTCCGCGGCTTCCGGATCGAGCCGGGCGAGGTCGAGGCCGCGCTCGCCGCGTGCCCCGGCGTCGGCGCCGCCGCCGTCGTCGTGCAGGGCGACGGGGCCGCCCGGCGGCTCGTCGGGTACGTCACCGGCGCCGCGACCGAGTCGGACGTGCGGGCCTTCGCGACGCGGCGCCTGCCGGCGCACATGGTGCCCGCCCGGGTGGTGGTGCTCGACGCGCTGCCGCTCACCGCGAACGGCAAGGTCGATCGCGCGGCGCTGCCCGCGCCCGCCGCCGGCGAGGACTACCGGGCCCCCGGGACCTCCGCGGAGGAGCTCCTCGCCGGGGTGTTCGCCGAGGTGCTCGGCGCCGAGCAGGTCGGCGTCGACGACTCCTTCTTCGAACTGGGCGGCGACTCCATCACGGCGATCCAGCTGGTCGGTCGCGCCCGCGCGGCGGGCCTGACGCTGACGGCGCACGACGTCTTCGCGCACCGCACCGTCGCCGGGCTCGCCGCGGTGGCCGGGGCGGCCGACCCCGCCGACGCGGTGCCCGACGACGGCGTCGGCGAGATCGCGCCCACGCCGGTGCGCGCCTGGTTCGCGGCGCGCGGCGGCACCCCGGACGGCTTCCACCAGTCGGTGCTGGTCCGCACCCCGTCGGGCGTGGACGTCGCGACGCTGCACGCGCTGACCCAGGCCGTGCTCGACCGGCACGACGCCCTGCGCGCCGAGATCCGCACGGCGCCGGACGGTGGCCTCTCGCTCGTCGCACGGCCCGTCGGGGCGGTCGCCGCCGCCGACGTCGTGGACCGCGTCGACGCCACCGGTCTGTCGCTCGACGAGGCCGGCGCGATGATCGCCGCCCAGCACCGCCGGGTGACGGCCCTGCTGCGCCCCGGCGCACCGTCGTTGCTGCGGGTCGTGTGGGTCGACCTGGGCCCCGAACGGGAGGGGGCGCTGCTCGTCGCGGCGCATCACTTCGTCGTCGACGGGGTCTCCTGGCGCATCCTGCTGACCGACCTCGCGACCGGCGCGCACGCCGCCTCGACCGGCCGGCCGGTGGTCACGGCCCCGGTGGGCAGCTCGTTCCGCCGCTGGTCGACGGTGCTCGCCGACCGCGCCGGGCAGGTGGGCCCGGACGAGATCGCGTACTGGCGGTCCGTGCTCGACGGTGCGCCGTCGCTGTTCGACGGTGCCCTCGACCCCGCCCGCGACACCCACGGCGCCGCCGGGCACGCCGAGCTCACCCTGCCCGCCGAGGTCGCGGGCCCGCTGCTCGGCGCCGTGCCGGAGGCCTTCCACGCGGGCGTGCAGGACGTGCTGCTCGCGGCCTTCGCCAGCGCGGTCACCGCCTGGGCGGGCGAGCGCGGCCGCGCCGCCGATTCCGCGCTCGTCGAGGTGGAGACGCATGGCCGCGACGAGTCCCTGGCCCCCGGGCTGGACCTCTCCCGCACCGTCGGCTGGTTCACCGACGTCCATCCGCTGCGGCTGCGGCCGGGCGCGGGCGGCCCCGCCGCCGTGGTCAAGCGCATCAAGGAGCAGCTGCGGGCCGTGCCCGACGGGGGCATCGGTTACGGGCTCGCGCGGTACGGTGGCGCCGGGAGCGGAGCGAGCGGGCCGGATCAGCACGGCGGCGCCGGGAGCGGAGCGGCGGCGGAGCTCGACGGCCTCCCGCAGCCGGAGATCGGCTTCAACTACCTCGGCCGCACCACCGGTGCGGGCGACCGCGACTGGGCGCCCGACCGCCGTTTCCCCGACCTCTCCCCGGCGCCCGACGAGCTCGCCCTGATGCACCCGCTGGAGCTGAACGCCGTCGCCCGCGACGGTGCCGACGGGCCGGAGCTGGTGGCGTCGTGGACGTGGGCGCCCGCGCTGATCGACGAGGACGCGGTGCGCCGCCTCGGCGCGCTGTGGTTCGACGCGCTGCGCGGCGTCGTGGCCTCGGCCGGCGACGCCGGCGGGCACACCCCGTCGGACTTTCCGCTGGTCGACCTCACGGCCGCGCAGGTCGAGCGGCTCGACGACCGCTACCCGGGCCTGCAGGACGTGCTGCCGCTGACGGCGCTGCAGCAGGGCTTCCGCTACCACGCCGAGCTCGGCGACGGGGCGGGCGACGATGCCGATCCGTACGTCGTGCAGACGGTGATCGACTTCGAGGGCGCCCTCGACGAGGCGCGCTTCGCCGCGGCCGTGGGCGCGCTCCTGGCCCGCCACGAGGCGCTGCGCGCCCGGTTCGTCGCCGACGCTCTGGACGCCCCCGTCCAGGTCATCGCGGCCCCCGGGCCCGCGCCCTACCGCCACGAGGACGTGCGCGCGGACGACGATCCGGAGGGCCGGTTCGCCGAGCTCGCCGCCGAGGAGCGGGGCCGCGGCTTCCGCTTGGACCGCGATCCCGGCATGCGGTTCCTGCTGGTCCGGGTGGGGGAGCGGGACTTCCGGCTGGTGGTGACGAACCATCACATCCTCTGGGACGGGTGGTCGGCGCCGGTGATCTTCCGCGATCTCCTGGCGGGGTACGCGGGCATCGACCCCGACGCCGCCGGCGGCCCGCGGGCGACGCTGCGCGACTACTTCACCTGGCTGCAGGGCCGCGACCGCGGGGCCGCGCGCGCCGCGTGGGCCGCCGAGCTGGACGGCCTCGACGAGCCGACCCTCGTCGCGCGGGCCCTCCCGCTCCGGGCCGGCGCGGACGGCGGACCGTCGGGCGACGGGCGCGACGAGGTGCGCACGGTCCTCCCCGACAACCTCGCCGCGGCGCTGACCCGCCTGGCGGGCCTGCTCGGCACCACGCCGGGCGCGGTGCTGCAGGCCACCTGGGCGATCGCGCTCGGCGGCGCGACGGGCCGCGACGACGTGGTCTTCGGCTCGGTGCAATCGGGACGCCCCGCGCAGCTCGACGGCGTCGAGGACCTGGTGGGCCTGCTCATCACCACCTCGCCGGTGCGGGTCCCGCTCGCCCCGCGCGCGACGATCCGCGAGGTGGTCCTCGGCGTGCAGGAGCAGTACGTGCGCCTGCTCGACCACCAGCACCTCGGCCTCACCGAGATCGCCGGCGCCGGCGGCCGGGGCGAGCTCTTCGACTCGCTGTTCGTGGTGGAGAACTACCCCTCGACGGCGGGTGCGACCATCCCGGGCACCGACATCGAGGTCGTCGACGTGCACGGCGACGACGCCACGCACTACCCCCTCTCCGTGGCAGTCGTCCCGGGCGAGACCGTGCACGTCCGCGCGGGCTTCCGCACCGATGCGCTGGACCGGACCGTCGTGGAGGACCTGATCGACCGGTGGCGGCGCGTGCTGACGGCCGCGGTGACGCGGCCCGACGCGCGCCTCGCCGACGTCGACGGCACCGGCGAGACCGAGCGGCTGCTGGTGCGGCGGTGGGGCGGCGCGATCGGCGGCGTGCCCGCCCGCACGCTGCCCGCCCTGTTCGCGCGCCGCGCCGCGGCCCGGCCGCGGTCCCGCGCGGTCGCGGGCGAGGGCACGCCCCTCAGCTACGCCGAGCTCGACGCCCTCTCGAACCGGTGGGCACGACGCTTCCTGGCCGAGGGCGTCGGCCCCGGCGACGTGGTCGCCGTGACCGCGCCCCGGTCGATCGGCTTCGTCGCCGTCGTGCTCGGCGTCGCGAAGGCCGGCGCCGCCTTCCTGCCCGTCGACGCCGCGACGCCGCGCGAGCGGATCGACGCCATGTTCGCCGACGCGCATCCCGTCCTCGAGGTCGACGGCGCCCTGCTCGCCGCGGGGCCCGGCGACGACGCGGGCGCGGAGCCCGTGACCGACGCCGACCGGCGCGCGCCGCTGACCCCGCAGGACGCGGCGTACGTCATCTTCACCTCGGGCTCGACGGGCACGCCGAAGGGCGTCGCGGTCACCCACGCCGGCCTCGCCGACCTGGTGCGGACCTTCGACGAGTTGGACCTCGGGCCGGGCACCCGGATGCTGCACAACGCCTCGGTCGGGTTCGACGCCGCGGTGTGGGAGCTGCTGTGCGCGCTCGGCACGGGCGGCACGCTGGTGGTCTCGGCGACGGTGCGCGCGGGCCGCGAGCTCGCCGCGTTCGTGGAGAAGCACCGGGTCACGAACGCGGTGCTCACGCCGTCCGTGCTGGCGTCCGTGCCGGAGGGGCGGATGCCGGGCCTGACGTCGCTGGTGGTGGCCGCCGAGGCGGTGTCGCGGTCGCTCGTCGACCGCTGGGGCCCCGGCCGGCGGCTCGTGAACGCCTACGGCCCCACCGAGGCGACGATCGCCGTCTCCTTCGCGCGGATCCGGCCCGGCGGCGCCGGCCCGGTGCCCATCGGCCGGCCGGTGCGCGGCATGGCGGTCCGGGTGCTCGACGGTGCGCTGCGCCGCGTCGCGCCCGGCGTCGTGGGCGAGCTGTACGTGGCGGGCGCCGCGGTGGCCCGCGGCTACGTCGGCCGCCCCGGCCTCACGGCGTCGCGGTTCGTCGCGGACCCGTACGGCGGCCCGGGGACGCGCATGTACCGCACGGGCGATCTGGTCCGCTGGCTGCCGGACGGCGCGCTCGAGTACGTCGGCCGCGCCGACGACCAGGTGAAGATCCGCGGCGTGCGGGTCGAGCTCGGCGAGGTGGAGGCGGCCCTCGCGGCGTGCCCGGGCGTGCGCGCGGCGGTCGCCGCGGTGCACGACGGCGCCGGCGGCGCCCGGCTCGTGGGGTACGTCGTCGCGCCCGGCCTCGCGCCGGACGACGTGACGGCCTTCGCCGGGCGGCGGCTGCCCGCCGCGATGGTCCCCTTCGTCGTGGTGCTCGACGCGCTGCCGCTCACGCCGAGCGGCAAGCTCGACCGCGCGGCGCTGCCGGAGCCGGTGTTCGCCGCGGCGGCCGGGTACCGGGCGCCGGAGACAGACGACGAGCGGGCCATGGTCGCGCTGTTCGAGTCGGTGCTCGAGGCCGAGGGCGTGGGCCTGGACGACTCGTTCTTCGAGCTCGGCGGCGACTCGCTGTCGCTGATGCGGCTGGTGGACCGCGTGGACGTCGACTTCGGGGTGCGGGTGCCGATCGTGGGGCTGTTCGAGCGCGCCACCCCGGCGTCGGTGCTCGCGTCGCTGTCCGCGGCCGGCGGGGCGCGCCGCGGCGCCGAGGTCCCCGTCGAGGACGTGCGGTTCTCGGCCGCGACGCCCGACGTGGTGCCGACCGGGCACGAGGTGCTCGTCACCGGCGCGACCGGCCTGCTGGGCGGGCACCTGATCCGGGCCGTGCTCGAGGCGGATCCGTCCGCCCGGGTGCAGGCCCTGGTCCGCGCCCGCGACGAGGCCTCGGGCCTGGAGCGGATCCGCGCGACGATGCAGGGCTACGGCTCCTGGTCGGACGGCTACGCGGACCGCATCACCGCGCTCCCCGGCGACCTCGCGCTGCCCGGCCTGGGCGTCGACGCCGCGGTCTGGGACCGCGTGATCGAGCAGGTCGACGCGATCATCCACTGCGGCGCGCGGGTGAACCACGTCGAGCCCTACCCGCGGCTGCGCGCCGCCAACGTCGACTCCACCCGGTTCCTGCTCGAGCTGGCGTCGCGGCGGCCGGGGACGGTCTTCCAGTTCGTCTCCACCATCTCGGCGGCGGGCGCCTTCGAGGAGATCCCCGACGCCGGGTACACGCACTCGAAGTGGGTGGCCGAGCGGGTCGTGGAGCTCGCGGCGGCGCGCGGCGTGCCCTCGACGATCCTGCGGCCCGGCCTCCTCACCGGCGCCCTCGACTCCGGCGCCACGAACACGGACGACGCCTTCTGGAACCTCGTCCGCTCGATCGCGACGGTGGGGGCGGCACCGTCGGAACTGCTGGACCAGACGATCGAGATGACCCCGGTCGACCGCGCCGCGGAGGCGATGGTCGAGGTGCTCCGCACGGGCGAGACGCCGCTGCGCACGCTCGAGGTCGGCTCCGGCTCCCGCGTGAGCTGGCGGGAGATCGTGGCCGCGCTGCGGCGCGGGGGCTACGCGATCGAGCCGGTGCCGGGGCACGTCTTCCTGGAGCGGCAGACCGCCGCGTTCCGCGACCGGCCGGAGGCGGCGGGGGCGCTCGCGCGCGCGATCCTGCTCATCCGGGCGGGGCTGGAGCGCGAGACCGTCGGTGAGGGCGGGGGCTGGACCCCCACGAGCGCCGCCGACGGGCGGATCGGACTCGACGGCGACCGCGGCCCCGTCGGGGACGCCGG
Source organism: Tsukamurella ocularis (assembly GCF_965138335.1). Taxonomy (GTDB): domain Bacteria; phylum Actinomycetota; class Actinomycetes; order Mycobacteriales; family Mycobacteriaceae; genus Tsukamurella; species Tsukamurella ocularis_A. Next base: position 8,417 of record NZ_CBCSDV010000046.1, on the reverse strand, counting down.
CTTGGACGTCTACGTCGACTACTTGGTGCGGATCGGCTTCCTCCCGAGCGTGGGGGAACCGGTCGACGTGTGATGTGAGATGTTGCACGTCACCCTCGGTTCTGTGACCTTGCCCGATGTGTGACACTGGTGCAAAGGTTCGTATGCGACTTTGGAGATGACACCTATGACGTCAGCCACGATTCCCGGCCTCGAGGGGGATTCGGTCCCCACGAAGCACGCCCAGCTCGTCGAGTGGGTGCGCGAAGTCGCCGAGCTCACGCAGCCCGACCGCGTGGTGTGGGCGGACGGCTCGGACGAGGAGTGGGATCGCCTGACGGCCGAGATGGTCGCCGCGGGCACCTTCACCAAGCTCAACGACGCGAAGAAGCCCAACTCCTTCCTCGCCCTCTCGGACCCGGCGGACGTGGCGCGCGTGGAGTCGCGCACCTACATCTGTTCGGAGACCAAGGAGGGCGCCGGCCCGACGAACAACTGGGTCCGTCCCGCCGAGATGCGCGCGACGATGACCGACCTCTACCGCGGCTCGATGCAGGGCCGCACCCTGTACGTGGTGCCCTTCTGCATGGGCCCGCTGGGCGCCGACGATCCGAAGCTGGGCGTCGAGCTGACCGACAGCCCCTACGTCGTGGTCTCGATGAAGATCATGACCCGCATGGGCACCGCGGTGCTGGAGAAGCTGGGCGACGAGGGCTTCTTCGTCAAGGCCATCCACTCCGTGGGCAAGCCGCTCGCGCCGGGCGAGGCCGACGTGCCGTGGCCCTGCAGCGAGACCAAGTACATCACCCACTTCCCCGAGACCCGCGAGATCTGGTCGTACGGTTCGGGTTACGGCGGCAACGCGCTGCTCGGCAAGAAGTGCTACGCGCTGCGCATCGCTTCGGCCATGGCGCACGACGAGGGCTGGCTCGCCGAGCACATGCTGATCCTCAAGCTGATCTCGCCGGAGGAGAAGGTCTACTACATCGCGGCGGCGTTCCCGTCGGCCTGCGGTAAGACCAACCTCGCGATGATCCAGCCGACCCTGCCGGGCTGGCGCGCCGAGACCGTGGGCGACGACATCGCCTGGATGCGCTTCGGCAAGGACGGCCGCCTGTACGCGGTGAACCCCGAGTTCGGCTTCTTCGGCGTGGCCCCCGGCACGTCGATGGACTCGAACCCGAACGCGATGAAGACCATCGACGCCGGCAACACGATCTTCACCAACGTCGCCAAGACCGACGACGGCGACGTCTGGTGGGAGGGCATGTCGGCCGCGCCGCAGCACCTCACCGACTGGCGCGGCGACGACTGGGAGAGCTCCTCCGCCGAGAACGAGGACGGCGTCGTCACCGTGGCCGCGCACCCGAACTCGCGGTACACCACCCCGATGTCGCAGTGCCCGTCGATCGCCCCCGAGTGGGACGATCCGCAGGGCGTGCCGATCTCGGCGATCCTGTTCGGCGGGCGCCGCAAGACGACGGTGCCGCTGGTCACGCAGGCGCGCGACTGGAAGCACGGCGTCTTCATGGGCGCGACCGTCGGCTCCGAGCAGACCGCCGCCGCCGAGGGCAAGGTGGGCACCGTCCGCCGCGACCCGATGGCGATGCTGCCCTTCCTGGGCTACAACGTGGGCGACTACTTCGATCACTGGCTCAACATCGGCAAGCAGGCCGACGAGTCGAAGCTGCCGGCCGTGTTCTACGTGAACTGGTTCCGTCGCGGCGAGGACAAGCGCTTCCTGTGGCCCGGATTCGGCGAGAACAGCCGCGTGCTCAAGTGGATCGTCGACCGCATCGAGGGCAACGCCGCCGGCAAGGAGACGCCGATCGGCATCGTCGCCACCCCGGAGGAGCTGGACCTCACCGGCCTGGACACCCCGGTCGCGGACGTCGCCGAGGCGCTGGCCGTGAACGTCGACGAGTGGAAGGGCGAGCTGCCGTCCATCGACGAGTGGTTCGAGTTCGTCGGCGACAAGCTGCCCACCGGCCTCAAGGACGAGCTGGACGCGCTCAAGCAGCGCCTGGGCTGATCTCCCTCCCCGTACTGCGCCCCCACCGAGAACGGTGGGGGCGCAGTGCTGTCCGCGTGCATGTGTGATCCACGCCTCCCGATATAGTTGCGATCGCAACACAGCGAGGAGGCGTGGCGATGTCCGTGAACGAGGTCGACACCGGGGTCTACGAACTGACGCGGGCACAGCGCGGCGTGGTGATGTCCCGGCTGGTCATGGGCCACGGTGGGCAGTGGACGATCGGCCAGCTGGTCCGCCTCGACGGCGACATCGACGAGCAGGTGCTCCACCGCGCCCTGACCGCGGTCGCCCTGGACGCCGAGCCCATGTTCGTGCGCATCGACGAGGTCGCGATGACGCAGGTGCCGTGCCCGACGGAGGTCCCGCGGATCGACGTCATCGACGTGACCGATCGCCCCGATCCCGAGGCGGCCGCGCTGGAGGTGGCCGCGCAGCGCCTCCGGCAGCCCTTCGACTGGCCGCTGTTCCGCGTCGCCACGATCCGCACCGGCCCGCGCAGCCTGCACCTGCTCCTCGAGTGCGACCACTCCATCGCCGACGGGTACACGGCCGCCCGCGTCGGCACCGCCGTCGCCCGCGCCTACACCGAGCTGCTCGCGGGGCGCGAGGCACCGTCGGGCCTGCTACGCCCGATCTCCGCGCTGCTCGACGCCGAGGCGCGGTACCTCGCGTCGGACGAGTTCGTGCGCGACGACGAGTTCTGGCACGAGCGCCTCGCGGGCTTCCCCGGGCTGCCGGTGGTGCCCGCGATCGGTGCCGGCGATGCGGGCGGGGCGGCGCGCGCCGTCGAGCTGCCCGGCCAGATCGGCTCGCCCGAGCTGAGCGTGCCCGCGGATCTCGAGCGCCGGCTCGGCGCGCTGGCCCGGGCCGCGGGCGTGCGCAAGTCGACGGCCGTCGTGGTGCTCACGGCGCTGCTCGTCGCGCGGCTCACCGGCGAGAGCCGGGTGTGCGTCGAGCTCGCGGTGCCCGGCCGGCTGGGCGGGCCGGACGCCGACACCGACGGGATGGCGTCCACCACCGTCCCGCTGGTCGTCGACCTGGCGCCGCACCGGAGCGTGCGCGACTGCCTGATCGCCACGGACGCCGAGATCCAGAACTGCTTCCTGCACCAGCGCAGCCAGCCGATGGGCCTGTTCGCGGAGGCCACCGGGGGCGTGGTGGTCAACTACCTGCACTTCCTGTCCGAGGGGTTCCCGGGCGCCACCGCCACGATGGTGCCCGTCAACACCGGTCCGGTCCGGCACCTGGTGTTCACCGCGTACAAGTCGGGCGGGCGGCTCATGGCCCACGTCCGCGGCAACCCGGCCACCTTCGACGGGGCCTCCGTCGTCGCGCTGGGGGACCGATGGATGCGGCTGCTCGCGTCGCTGGTCGGCGTCGGCCCGGACGGCGCGGTCGCGGACGTCGACGTGCTGCTGGGCGGCGAGGACGCCGTGCTGCGCGCCTGGGAGGGCTCGGCGGTGCAGGCGCGCCCCGCGCTCACGATCGGCGAGCTGTTCGCGCGGAGCGTGGCGGCGGCGCCGTCCGCGCAGGCCGTCACCGACGGCGCGCGGTCCCTGACCTACGCCGAGCTGGACCGCGCGTCGGACCGGTGGGCGCGGCTGCTCGTGGAGGAGGGCGTCGGCCCGGAATCGGTCGTCGCGGTGGCGCTGCCCCGCACGCCCGAGGCGTTCGCGGTGCTGCTCGGGGTGCTCAAGGCCGGCGGGGCGTACCTGGCCGTCGACGCGTCCTACCCCGCCGAGCGGATCGGGTTCATGCTGGCCGACGCGGGCGCCGCGGTGGCGGTCACCGTCGCGGCCCTGCGGGGGCGGCTGCGCGCGCCCGCGGTGCTCGTCGCCGACGACCCGGCGCTGCTCGCGCGGCGCGCGGCGCTGTCGGACGGGCCGCTCGCCGCGCCCCCCGCCACGCCGGACGCCCTCGCGTACCTCATCTACACGTCGGGGTCCACCGGCACGCCGAAGGGCGTGAGCGTCACCCACCGCGGCGCGCGGAACCTCCTCGACGCCTTCGTCGACGCCATGGGGTTCGGCGTCGGCGCCCGGCTGCTCGGCAACGCGTCCGTCAGTTTCGACGGTGCCTTCTGGGAGTTCCTCTGCGCGCTCGGCTCGGGCGGCACGCTCGTGCTGACCGACGCGGTCCGCGTCGGCGACGACCTGGCCGACTTCGTGGAGGCCCAGCGCGTCACCCACGCGGCGCTGACCCCGTCGGTCCTGGCGACGGTGCCGCCCGGCCGGATGGCGTGCCTGCGGAGCCTCGCCGTCGCCGCGGAGCCGTGCTGGCCGGAGCTGGTGCAGCAGTGGGCGCCCGGACGGACGATGGTCAACACCTACGGGCCGAGCGAGGTCACGGTGGCGGCGACGGTCGGCCCGATCGAGCCGCTCGTCGACGGTGCCGTCCCCGCCGGGCGGCCGCTGCCCGGCGTCCGCATGTCGGTGCTCGACTCCGGCCTGCGGCCGGTCGCGCCCGGCGTCGTGGGCGAGCTGTACGTCGCGGGAGCCGGTCTCGCGCGCGGCTACACGGGCCGCGCCGCGATGACGGCGTCGCGGTTCGTCGCGGACCCGTTCGGCGCGCCGGGCGCGCGCATGTACCGCACGGGTGACCTGGTCCGGTGGCTCGCCGACGGGCGGATCGAGTTCGTCGGCCGCGTCGACGACCAGGTGAAGGTGCGCGGCGTGCGGATCGAGCCGGGCGAGGTGGAGTCCGCGCTGGCCGAGGTCCCCGGCGTCGTCCGCGCGGTGGCCGTCGTGCGCGACACCGGCGCCGGTCGGCACCTGATCGGCTACGTCTCCGGTGCCGTCCGGTCCGACGAGGTGCTGGCGGCCGTCGCCGACCGGCTGCCCGCGCACATGGTGCCGACGGCGGTCGTCGTGGTCGGCGAGTTCCCCATCACCGCGAACGGCAAGGTCGACCGCCGGGCGCTGCCCGACCCGCAGTTCACCTCCCGCGCGGCGTACCGCGCGCCGTCGACCGACGCGGAGCGCTTCCTCACCGCCCTGTTCGAGCAGCTCCTGGGCGCCGAGCGGATCGGGGTGGACGACGGCTTCTTCGATCTCGGCGGCGACTCGCTGCAGGCCACCCGGCTCGTCGGGATGGTGTCCCGCGCGCTGGGGCGCACGGTGTCGGTCCGCGACGTCTTCGAGGCGCCCACCCCGGCCGGCCTCGCCGGCCGGCTGACCGCCGACGGCCCCGACGTCCCGCCGATCGCGCCGCTGGGCGAGGTCCGGCTCGCCCCGGCCTCGGCCGCGCAGACGGGGCTGTTCCTCGAGTACCGGATCAACGGGCCGTCCCCGACCTACAACATCCCGACGGTGCTCGACTTCCCCGAGGCGCTCGACGCGGAGGTGCTCGAGCGCGCCGTCGGGGACGTGCTGGACCGGCACCCGGTCCTCCGCACGGTGCTGCGGGCCGAGGGCGGGGCGGTGGTGCAGGACCTCGACGTGGTGCCGGCCCTGCTGCGGTCGGGCACGCGCCTGGTCGAGTCCCGCACCGTCGATCCGGGCGAGCTGGAGGCGGTCACCACGGCGTCCGTCCGGCACGCCTTCGACCTGTCCGGTGAGGCGCCGCTGAAGGTCGCGCTCCTCACCCCCGACGGCGCGCCGGGGAGCCGCCTGGTGCTCGTGCTGCACCACGCGGCGGGCGACGGGGCGTCGGTGGCGACGCTGGTCCGGGACCTGGCCGCGGCGTATGCCGCACGGCGCGCGGGCGAGGAGCCCGCGTTGCCCGAGCCGGCCCTGCGCTACACGGACTTCGCCGCCTGGCAGGCCGCGATGCTGGGCGCGGGGGACGACCCGGACGGCCTCCGGTCCCGGCGGAGCGCGTTCTGGCGGACCGCGCTCGACGGGGCGCCGCTCGAGACGGCGCTGCCCACGGACCGCCCCTATCCCGCCGTCGCCGGTGCCGACGGCGACGCGGTGGACCTCGTCTGGCCGCCCGCCCTGGTGCACGCGGCCCGCGCGGTGGCCCGCGATCACGGGGCCAGCCTGTTCATGGTCTGCGAGGCGGCCCTGGCGGTCGCCCTCTCCGCGGTCGGCGCGGGGGACGACGTGGTGATCGGCACCGCCGTGTCCGGCCGCCCCGACGAGCGGCTCGACGGCGTGATCGGCATGTTCGCGAACCTCCTGCCCCTGCGCACCCGCCTCGACCCGGCACGGCCCTTCGCCGAACAGCTCGGGCTCGTGCGCGACACCGCCCTCGACGCCTTCGCCCATCAGGAGCTGCCGTTCGCCGAGATCGTCGCGCTGCGGCCCCGCGGCAGCGCGCGCCGGCATCCGGTGTTCCAGGTGATCCTGGGCTGGAACAACATTCCCGAACTGGCGGCCCTCGAGGCGGGCACCGGGGCCGTCGTGCGCCCCGTCGCGACCATGACCTCGCGCGCCGACCTGACGTTCAGCGTGATCGAGACCGCCGACGGCGGCCTGCGGGGCTCCGTCGAGTTCCGCACCGATGTCTTCGATCGCGGCACCGTGGCCGACCTCGTGGAGCGCTGGATCGCCGTCGTCCGCGCGGCCGTCGCCGACCCGGCCGCGCCGCTCGCCCGGCTGAGCGTGCTGGTCGGCGACGAGGCCGCGCGGCTGGCGGCCTGGTCCGGCCGGCCCGATCCCGTGCTCGCCCGGGCGAGCGTGCCCGACGTCTTCGCGCGGAGCGTCCGCGCCACTCCCGGCGCGATCGCGGTCCGGGACGGCGACACCGCCGTCACCTACGCGCAACTCGACGACGCCTCGAACCGCTGGGCGCGGCTGCTGGCGGAGTGCGGCGTCGCCCGCGAGGGCGTCGTGGCCGTCGCCCTGCCGCGGTCCCCGGAGGCGGTCGCGGTGCTGCTGGGCGTCCTCAAGGCGGGCGGCGCCTACCTGGCGATCGATCCGGCGTACCCGCCCGAGCGGATCGCGTTCATGCTGGCCGACGCCGGCGCGGTGGTGGCGGTGACCGTCGCCGAGCACCGCGGGCTGTTCGGTGCCGTGCCGGTCGTGACGCCCGACGGCGCCGCGGCCCGGCTCGCGGCCCTGCCGCCCGGCCCGCCGGACGCGGATCCGGCGCCCGGGGACCTGGCATACGTCGTCTACACCTCGGGGTCCACGGGCGTCCCGAAGGGCGTCGCCACCACTCACGCCGGGATCGTCGACCTGGCCCGCGACCCGCGGTTCGCGGTGGGGCACGAGCGGGTGCTGGTGCACTCGCCGACGGTCTTCGACGCGTCCACCTACGAGTTGTGGGTGCCGCTGCTCGGCGGCGGCACGGCGGTCCTCGCGCCCGGCGGCCGGCTCGACGCGCGCGCCCTCCGCGCGACGGTGCGGGCGCACGGGGTCACGGCCGCCTGGCTCACGGCGGGCCTGTTCGACATGATCGTCGCCGAGGACGCGGGCGCGTTCGCCGGCCTGCGCGAGGTCTGGACCGGCGGCGACGTCGTGCCCGCCGCCGCGGTGGCCGCGCTCACCGCCGCCGCGCCCGAGGTGCGCATCGTGGACGGGTACGGGCCGACCGAGACCACGACCTTCGCGACCAGCGCGGTCCTGGACGGGGACGGGCCCGCGGGCCCGGTCCCGATCGGCACGCCCCTCGCGGGGGTCGGCGTCCGGGTGCTCGACGGCGCCCTCCGCCCCGTCCCGCCGGGGGTGGTTGGGGAGCTGTACACCTGCGGCGCCGGGCTGGCCCGCGGTTACCTCGGGCGGTCCGGGATGACCGCGTCGCGGTTCGTCGCCGATCCCGACGGTGCCCCCGGCACGCGCATGTACCGCACCGGCGACCTGGTGCGCTGGCGCTCGGACGGCCAGCTGGAGTTCGTGGGCCGCGCCGACGGCCAGGTCAAGATCCGGGGCTTCCGCATCGAGCTCGGCGAGGTGGAGGCGGCGCTGGCCGCGGTGCCCGGCGTCGGCCGCGCGATCGCGGTGGCGCGCCCGGGGGCCGCGGGGACGCGGCTGATCGGCTACGTCACGGGACGGGTCGAGCCGGATGCGGTGCGGGCGGCGGTGGCCGAGCGGATGCCCGCGCACCTCGTGCCCGCCGCGGTCGTGGTGGTCGACGAGTTCGCGATCACGGTCAACGGCAAGATCGATCGCGCGGCGCTGCCGGATCCGGACTTCGCGTCCCGCACCGATCACCGCGCCCCGGAGTCGGATGCGGAGCGCCGGATCGTCGCGCTGTTCGAACAGGTCCTGGGCGTCGATCGGGTCGGGCTCGACGATTCCTTCTTCGACCTGGGTGGCGACTCGCTGTCGCTGATGCGCCTCGTCGACCGGGTGGACACGGCCTTCGGGGCGCGGCTGCCGGTGGCGGGCGTCTACGCGGGGCCCACGCCGGCGAACGTGCTGGCCGCGCTCGCGGCNNCCGCCGCCGNNGCCGCGGCGCNNGCGCGGGTCCCGGTCGAGGACATCCGGTTCACGCCGGGCCCGCTCGCGCCGCGCCCGCC
>NZ_CBCSDV010000045.1:0-24176 GCF_965138335.1 Tsukamurella ocularis | reverse complement strand
GCTCGTNCGGGTGCGGCCGCTGCCGCCGCCCCCGTACGAGCGGGGCAGCGGCGCCCAGCGCAAGCAGGGCGGGGACCGTTGGGTGCGCCCCTCGCAGGGGCAGGACGGCGGCAACCCGCGGCGGCGTCCGCTGCAGCCGCCGAGCGCGCCCCGGTGGGGCAAGACGGGCGAACGCCCGCCCTCCGACGAACCGCCAACCCCGCGTTAAGCACCGCGCAACCTGCGTCGCGGTAGATTCTTACCGCTGCACACGTACAGGAGCGGAGGTGTGTTCGTGGCGTCGCAACCCGGAGAATCGATCGCGGGGTACGTGATCGAGTCGGTCCTCGGGACCGGAGGCATGGGCACGGTGTACCGCGTGCGGCATCGCACGCTGCCCCGGTCCGTCGCGCTCAAGGTGCTGCAGACCCAGCTCTCCGCCGATCCGTCGGTGCGCGCCCGGTTCGATCGCGAGGCCGACCTGATCGCGGGGCTCAAGCACCCGCACATCGTCGACGTCTACGACCGCGGTGAGTCCGACGGGCACCTGTGGATCGCCATGGAACTCGTCGAGGGCGGCAACCTCGCCACCACGGTGCAGCGGGACGGCCAGTTCAGCCTGGACCGCACCGTCGCCGTGGTCGAGCAGGTGGCCGACGCCCTCGACTACGCCCACCAGCACGGGATCCTCCACCGCGACGTCAAGCCCGCCAACTTCCTCGTCGACCGCGGTCGACGCGGCGAGCAGGTCAAGCTCGCCGACTTCGGGATCGGGGCCGCCCAGACCGACGTCGGGCAGAACACGCAGGCGGGCACCGTCGTCGGCACCCTCGCCTACACCGCCCCCGAGGCGCTGCTCGGGCACCCGGTGGACCACCGCGCCGACGTCTACTCGCTGGCCTGCGCCACGGTCGTCCTGCTCACCGGCGCGCCGCCCTTCACCACCACCATCTCGGGCCAGCTCATGCTGGCGCACATCAGTCAGAACCCGCCCAGCGTGCGGCTCAAGCGCCCCGATCTCTCGCCGGAGGTCGATCACGTCCTCGGGCGCGCGATGGCGAAGAACCCCGCGGACCGGTTCAACACCGCCGGCGACTTCGCCGACGCCCTGGCCGCCGCCGCGCGCCGCATGTCGGGGGCGTCGGGCATGTCGCCGCTCACCGCGCCGCAGGGCGTCAACTGGCAGGGCACGCCGTCGAATCCGGCACTCGCGACCGGGTTCAACCAGCCCGGCCCGCTCTCGCCCGGCGCGCAGGGACTGCCACCCGGGGCACCGACGGGGCTGCTCGGCCCCGTCGGGCCCGGGGGGCCCCGCCCCGGCGGACCGGCGGGCCCGGGCGGTCCGATGGGGCCGAGCTCGCCGTCGATGCCGGTGCACCGCGGCCCGGGGGCGGCATCGCCGAAGCGCACGAAGCTGCTGATCGGTGGGGCCGCGGCGCTCGTCGTGGTGCTCGCGGTGGTGCTGGGCATCGTCCTGCTCGGCGGCGATGGGGACGACGACGGCCGTCCGGCCCTCGACGCCTGGAGCGCCCGCACCGTGACGGACGTCAACGGCTCGACGGAGCTCGCGAACCGGCCGCAGCGGATCGTCGCGCTCGGACCGGGCGATGCGGAGCTCGTCGCCGCCCTCGGCTTCGAGGTGGTCGCCGGCGCGAACGGCGCGAAATCGGAACTGCCGTCCTGGGTGTCCGCGCTGTCGGGGGTCCCGACCGCCGGCACCTCGACCAATCCCGACAAGTCGGCGATCGAGAAGGCGAACCCGGACCTGATCCTGGACACCGATCCGGATGCCGCCGAGAAGGCCAAGGACCTGAAGTCGCTCGCCGGCGGTCGCGTGATCGCGGTCCCCGCGGACGGCAGGGCCGGCTGGACCTGGCAGCAGCAGCTGGCGTTCATCGCGGAGGCGCTCGGCGCGAAGGACCGCGCCGATGCCGTGAAGAAGACGTACGAGGGCCGCATCACGGCGCTGCGGTCGGCGCACCCGGAGTTCGCGGGCAAGAAGATCGACGTCGTCCACTACGACGGCAAGGCGACCAAGCTGGCCGGCAGCTCGGCGAACGCCCTGCAGTTGCTGGGGCAGCTCGGCTTCGCGACGCAGACCCCCGTCGACGGCAGCGGTTCGTGGCTGAACCTCGCCTCCGGCGACATCTACAAGGCGGTGAGCTCGAGCGATGTCGACCGGACGGTCGTCGCGCGCACCGATCCCGCGGGGGGCAACGGCGGCTTCGACGGCGTCCCGTCGTCGTTGACGTACGGCGTGCCGATCATCATCCTGGACCGGACGAACGGTGTGGACGCGCTCCTCTACGGCGGTCCGCTCGCGATCGATACGATCGAGCAATCGGTGGTGCCCGCGCTGACGAAGGGACTCAAGTGATGGCCGAGCAGACCCTGACCGCCGAGGATCTCGAGCGGTACACGACGGCCCTGGCCGAGGGGAAGAAGCCGCTCGTCTACCTCATCGAGGGGGTCCCGAGCCTCGGGCTCGACGCCGGCGCGTCCGCCCGGGTCATCGAGGTCGACGGTGCCGTCGTCACCGTCAAGCCGACCGGTGTCGACGATCAGTTGCCCTACGACGCACGGGAACTGCGCGCCACCAAACAGCCCAAGCCGGCCAAGCGGGCGTCCAGGCCCGCGGCCGCGAAGCCCGCTCCGGTGAAGGCGGCCGGTGCGGCGAAGCCGGCGGCATCCGCCCGGGCGGCGCGGTCCGTCGCGATCACGGTGTACGTGGGGGCCGATAACACCGCCTCGCTCAAGGTCACCCGGAACGCGCAGAAACCTGCGGGCGCGCAGGAGATCCCGTTGCCCACGCTGCACAAGGCGCTGGCCGGTCTCGGCGACAAGGAGGCGCTGGCCGCGGTCGACGAGGTGCTCTCCGCCGCCCGCGACGCCGCCGCGGACCGCGTGGCAGCGCTGCAGGCGGAGCTCGCCGCCGCGAAGAAGTCGCTCGCCACGCTCGATCGGGCGAAGCGGGGGAGCGGCTCGGCCCGCGCGCGGTAGCCCGGCTCGCTAGGGTCGAGCCATGGCACTCGACTTCCCGCACCTGGACCTGTCCGCCGACGAGGTACTGACCAGCACCCGCTCGGTGCGCAAGCGTCTCGATCTCGACCGGCCCGTGCCGCTCGAGGTGATCACCGACGCGCTCGAGGTGGCGCTGCAGGCACCGTCGGGCAGCAACGCGCAGGGCTGGCACTGGATCGTGCTCACCGATCCCGAGCCCAAGAAGATCGTCGCCGAGTACTACCGCAAGTCCTACTTCGCCTACGCCGAGGCGGGCGCGGCGGCGCGGGCCGCGAAGCCGCCGAAGGACCTGGAGACGGCGGAGAAGGTGGCCTCGAGCGCGACCTACCTGGCCGAGGTCATGGAGCAGGTGCCCGCCCTGGTGATCGGCGCCATCCACGTGCCCGGCGGCGAGCTGCCGACGGGTAACCAGGCCGGCCTGTGGGGCTCGCTGCTCCCCGGTGCGTGGAGTCTGGCGCTCGCGCTCCGCGAGCGCGGTCTCGGATCCGCTTGGACCACATTGCATCTGGAGTACGAGCGCGAGGTCGCCGAGGCGCTCGGCATCCCCGAGACCGTCCGCCAGGGCGTGCTGCTGCCCGTCGCCTACACCAAGGGCACGGACTTCAAGCCCGCCAAACGCGCCCCGCTGGAGACGGTGCTGCACGTCAACCGCTGGTAGGCCGACGGTCCGCCGCGATCTTCGGTGCGTTCGTGCGGTGAGGAACCGGCGTGTCGTCGACGACACGCACCGAGGATCATCTGGGCGTCCAGCCGCGGTCGTACAGGGCTTTGCGTGTCTGACGGAGCAGTTCGGGCCGGCCCGCGGTCGAGAGCGACCAGTCGTTCGCCAGAACGACGGTCCACCCGTGGTCGTTCTGCAGCCGGTTCCAGCGTTGGACGTCCCGCCGGTGCTGGTCCCGGTCGCGGTGGTGGCCGCCGTCGTACTCGACCGCGACCCGGAACTCCTCGGCCCCGAGGTCCACGCGGTAGCGACCGCGGGCGATCTTCACCTGGGGTTCGAAGACCGTCAGGCCCGCGCGATGGAGGAGCAGCCGGGCCCGTGTCTCCTGGGGTGACTCCGCGCGACCGTCGACCTCGGCCAGGACCCTGCGCACCCGGCTGGACCGGTGCAGTCGGGGGTGCGACGAGAGGTACCGCTCCATCTCGTCGACGGAGGTGACGAGCCGGCCGAAGCGATCGACGCGGATGCACTGATCGACGGCGGCGATCGCCTCGTCGCCGTCGACGAACCGCGCCAGATCGATCGCGGTGCGCACCTCGCTCGTCAGCGCGAACCCTTTGCGCTGCAGGATGTCCGACGGCGGCATCGCGCACCGTCGGATCACCAGGCCGTCGCGCCGACGGTGCTCCGGTAACCACAGCTCGAGGGGGCGGTCCCCGTCGGCGTACGGCACCGCGTGCATCCGGGCGGCGGTCCACCCGCAGAACACGGCGGCGGGGTACACCTGCATCACCGCCCGCCGCCGGTCGGCGAAGGTGACCTCGTCCTCGATCGGCAGGCGGATTCCGCGGAGGACCTGCTGGTACTCGGTGCGGATCCGATGTGCGGTCTCGGTGACCGCCAGCTCCGACGTTCTGCGTCCCATGTGGATTGGACGCACCGGCTACTCGGTCGGTTCCGGTCGACGCGATCTTCGGTGCGTTCGTGCGGTGGTCCCTCGGCGTGTCGTCGACGACACGCACCGAAGATCGGGGGGCGTCGGATCAGAGGCCCAGGGCGGCGTCGACGAGGTGGACGAGCTCGTCGTGGAAGCGGGGCCGGCCGCGGAGGCGGCGGGTGCGGGCGAAGTCGTTGGCGATGGTCATCGCGGCGCCGACGGCGATGCGGGCCCCGGCGGGATCGATGTCGGATCCCGCGGCGAGCAGCGCCACCCAGCGCGCGACGTAGGCCTTCTGCGCGGCGAGCAGGGCCTCGCCGCCGGACTCGATGACGACCTCGCGGCCCACGGTGAACGCGACGGCGAGGTCGGTCGAGCTCACCAGGTTGGCGGCGTACGAGCGCACCAGCGCGCGCAGTTCGGCGCGAGGGTCACCGTCGGCGACACCGGCCGCGCCGACGACGCCGATCTCGAGCGCCGCGCGCGCCCGCGCGACGATGCCCACCAGGATGGAGCCCTTCGACGGGAAGTGCCCGTACACGCTGGGGCCCGAGATGCCCACGGCCGCACCGATGTCGTCCATGCTGACGGCGCTGTAGCCGCGGGAGAAGAAGAGTTCCGAGGCGGCGTCGAGGATCTCGTCGCTGCGCAGCACGGGGGCGCGACGGGGCGGGGGCGCGGGCAGCCCCGGCGCGGTCGACGGTGCCGCGCGCAGCACGCGCCGGGCGATCACTTCGAGATCGGCGCGGTACCGGCGGATGCCGATGCGGCCGCGGCTGGGCGGGACCGAGCCGCCGACGGCGAGTACGGCCCAGGTGAGGACGCGGGCGTCGTCGTCGGTGAGCTCCGGGTGGTCGCGGCGGAGCACCGCGGTCCACGAGCGGAGCACGCCCTCGCTGGCGGCGATCATCTCCCGCGCCTGCTCGGCCGTGAGGTGGCGGCGGTTCCACCGCCACAGGGCCAACGGGCCGGGCCGGGACACGGCCATCGCGAAGACGGCGGAGGACAGGTCCTCGAAGGTGGCGCCGGGACGGGCGAGCACGCGGGCGGTGGTCTCACCCATCTCGTCCACCGCGGAGCGCATGGCCGCCGCGAGGATGGCCTCCTTGTCCGGGAAGTGCCGGTAGACGCTGGGTCCGCTGATCCCGGCGGCGCGCGCGATGTCGGCGACGGAGACCTTGCCGTACCCCTGCTCGAGGAACAGCTCGGTCGCGACGTCGACCAGTTGTCGACGCCGCTCTGCCGGGCGCAGGCGCGTGCCCGCGGTGCGAGGTGCAGGTGCCATGATTAACGTCACAATAGCCCATCGTGGGCGTTTCAAACCAGGATCCACCTGGCGGTCTTTCCAAATAAGCTACAAGTGGTTAGCCTGTAGGAGTGACGGGCTTCGTGGTATCCGCGGGGGCCGGGAACACCTTCTTCGAAAGGACGGGAAGACCAAGTGTCTGACGCATTCATCTACGAGGCGATCCGCACGCCCCGTGGCAAGCTCAAGAACGGCTCGTTGACCGCGATCAAGCCCACCGACCTGGTGGTCGGCCTGATCGACGAGATCAAGGACCGGAACGAGAACCTCGACCCGGCGTCCGTCGACGACATCGTGCTCGGCGTCGTCTCCCCCGTGGGCGAGCAGGGCGCCGACATCGCCCGCACCGCCTCGATCGTGGCCGGCCTGCCGGACACCGTCGCGGGCGTGCAGATCAACCGCTTCTGCGCCTCGGGCCTCGAGGCCACCAACATCGCCGCGCAGAAGGTCGGCTCGGGCCTGGGCGACGACCTGGTCCTCGCCGGCGGCGTGGAGTCGATGTCCCGCGTGCCGATGGGCTCCGATTTCGGTGCCCTGTTCTACGACCCGCAGTACAGCTACGACAACTACATCGCCCCCCAGGGCATCGGCGCCGACCTGATCGCGACCATCGAGGGCTTCTCCCGCGACGACGTCGACGAGTACTCCGCGCAGTCGCAGGACCTGGCCGCGAAGGCGTGGGACGAGGGGCGCTTCGCGAAGTCCGTCGTGCCCGTCAAGGACCAGAACGGCCTCGTCGTGCTCGACAACGACGAGCACCGTCGTCCCGGCACCACCGCCGCCGACCTCGGCAAGCTGCGTCCCGCGTTCACCGTCGTCGGTGAGATGGGCGGCTTCGACGCCGTCGCGCTGCAGCGCTACAACACGGTCGAGAAGATCAACCACGTCCACACCGGCGGCAACAGCTCGGGCATCGTCGACGGTGCCGCGCTCGTCCTCGTGGGCAACGAGGCCGGCGGCAAGAAGGCCGGCCTGACCCCGCGCGGCCGCATCGTCGCCACTGCGTCGACCGGCGCCGACCCGACGATCATGCTGACCGGCCCGACGCCGGCCACCGAGAAGGTGCTCGCCAAGGCGGGCCTGACCAAGGACGACATCGACGTCTGGGAGCTCAACGAGGCCTTCGCCTCCGTGGTCCTCAAGTGGATGAAGGACTTCAAGCTCGATCGCGAGCAGGTCAACGTCAACGGCGGCGCCATCGCGCTGGGCCACCCCCTCGGCGCCACCGGCGCCATGCTGGTGGGCACCGTGCTCGACGAGCTGGAGCGCACGGGCGGCCGCTACGGCCTCATCACGCTGTGCATCGCCGGCGGCATGGGCTCGGCCACCATCATCGAGCGCGTCTGACGCCCGCCGGAACAACAGGAGACTGAAGAAACATGTCTGACAACATGATCCGCTGGGAGCAGGACGCCGACGGCATCGTCACCCTGACGATGGACGACCCGACCAGCTCCGCGAACACCATGAACGAGCTGTACGGCACGTCCATGCGCGCCACCGTCGACCGCCTCGAGGCCGAGGTCGAGTCCATCACCGGTGTCGTCATCACCTCCGCGAAGAAGACCTTCTTCGCCGGCGGCAACCTGACCGAGATCCGCAAGGCCACCAAGGCCGACGCGCAGCAGGTCTTCGACAACGTCCAGGAGATCAAGAAGGACCTCCGTCGCCTGGAGAAGCTGCCCAAGCCCGTCGTGGCCGCCATCAACGGCGCCGCGCTCGGCGGCGGCCTCGAGATCGCCCTCGCCGCGAACCGCCGCATCGCCGCGGACGCCAAGGGCAGCAAGATCGGCCTCCCCGAGGTCAGCCTGGGCCTGCTCCCCGGCGGCGGCGGCGTGACCCGCACCGTCCGGATGCTCGGCCTGCAGGGCGCGCTCATGGGCGTGCTGCTCCAGGGCACCCAGATGAACCCGACCAAGGCGCAGCAGACCGGCCTGGTCGACGAGGTCGTCGGCACCGTCGACGAGCTGCTCCCCGCCGCGAAGGCGTGGATCAAGGCCAACCCCGAGGGCGGCGTGCAGCCCTGGGACGTCAAGGGGCACCGCATCCCCGGCGGCTCGCCGATCGACAAGACGCTGGCCCCCAACGCCCCGGCCTTCCCGGCCAACCTGCGCAAGCAGCTCAAGGGCGCGCCGATGCCGGCGCCGGAGGCCATCATGGCCGCCGCGTTCGAGGGCACCTACGTCGACTTCGACACCGCGCTCGAGATCGAGTCGCGCTACTTCACCAAGCTGGCCACCGGCCAGGTGTCGAAGAACATGATCAAGGCGTTCTTCTTCGACCTGCAGCACATCAACGGCGGCGGCTCGCGGCCCGAGGGCTACGACAAGTACCAGGCCAAGAAGGTCGGCGTCATCGGCGCCGGCATGATGGGCGCGGCCATCGCGTACGTCTCCGCCAAGGCCGGCATCGAGGTCGTCCTCAAGGACATCGACCTGGACGCCGCGAAGCGGGGCAAGGCCTACTCGGAGCAGCTCGAGGCGAAGGCGCTGGCCAAGGGCCGCACCACGCAGGAGAAGTCCGACGCGCTGCTGGCCCGCATCACCCCCACGATCGACCCGCAGGACTTCGCGGGCGTCGACCTCGTCATCGAGGCCGCGTTCGAGTCGGTCGAGGTCAAGAACAAGGTCTTCCAGGAGATCGAGGACATCGTCGAGCCCGACGCCATCCTCGGCTCGAACACCTCCACGCTGCCGATCACCATCCTCGCGGAGGGTGTGAAGCGCCAGGAGGACTTCATCGGCATCCACTTCTTCTCGCCGGTCGACAAGATGCCGCTGGTGGAGATCATCCGCGGCGCGAAGACCTCGGATGCGGTGCTGGCCAAGGTCATCGACTACACGCTGCAGATCAAGAAGACCCCGATCGTCGTGCACGACAGCCGCGGCTTCTTCACCTCCCGCGTGATCGGCACGTTCATCAACGAGGCCCTCGCGGCCATCGGTGAGGGCGTCGACCCGGTGTACCTGGAGCAGGCGGGCCAGCAGGCCGGCTACCCGGCCGCGCCGCTGCAGCTGGCGGACGAGCTGACGCTCACCCTGATGCAGAAGATCCGCCTCGCGACCGAGACCGCCCTCAAGGCCGAGGGCAAGGACGTGCCGCAGCACGGCGCCTTCGCCGTGGTGGACTGGATGGTCGAGAACGGCCGCACCTCGAAGAAGGACGGCGCGGGCTTCTACGACTACGCCGAGGGCAAGCGCACCGGCCTGTCGAAGGGCTTCCAGGAGCACTTCAACTCGGGCTCGGCGAAGCCGGACTTCGCGGAGCTGCAGGAGCGGATGCTCTTCATCGAGTCGATCGAGACCGTGCGCTGCTTCGACGAGGGCGTCATGGACTCCGTCGCCGACGCCAACATCGGCTCGATCTTCGGCATCGGCTTCCCCGCGTGGACCGGTGGCGTGCTGCAGTACATCAACGGCTACGAGGGCCGCCCGGGCACGCCCGCCGAGGGCCTCACCGGCCCGAAGGCGTTCGTCGCGCAGGCGAACGCTCTGGCCGCGAAGTACGGCGAGCAGTTCACGCCGCCCGCCTCGCTGGTCGCCAAGGCCGAGGCCGGCGAGACCTACGAGTAGGACGCACCGCCACCCGGCATGAACACCGACAGGGCCGGCACCGTCGAGAAGACGGTGCCGGCCCTGTCGTCTGTCGAAACGGGTCCGCGGGTGCGGACTAGACCTGCGGTCGGATCCGGTTGATCGTGGAGCGGATCTGGATGCCGTGGAAGATCTCGACCAGGCCGAGCGCGATCAGCACGATGCCGGTGGCCAGCACCAGCGACGGGATCGAGTCGTACGGGTAGATCACGACGAAGGCGCCCGCCACGACCGAGAGGATCCCGAGGATGATGCCCCACACCTTGCCGGGCGCGCCCTTCGGGAAGTCGTTGTAGAGCGACAGGCTCGCGATGCCGCGGAAGATCCAGCCCACGCCGATCCAGATGGCGAGGAGCACCAGCGACTCGACGACGTCGCGGAACGCGACGACGGCCAGCACGATCGAGATCGCGCCGCTCAGGAACGTGAGCAGCCGCCACCAGAAGCTCTGCGACGAGAGGACGCCGAACGTGGCGACGACCTGCAGGACGCCGGTGATGAGCAGGTAGAGCGCGAACAGGATCGCCACCACGTGCAGCGTCGGCTGCGGCCAGGCGAGGAGCACGATGCCGAGGATCGCGGCGATGGCGCCGATGGCGATCGCCGACTGCCAGGTGCGCTGGGCGACGTCGGCGGCGAAGCCGCGCACGTCGCCGATGATCGAGTGGCCGGTATCGGCCGGACCGTTCGGGTAGGTGGACATGATCTCCCTCTTCTCGTGAGACGTTCCCGGCGAAGGACTGAGGTGAACCTGGGTTCGTCTCGCTCGCCGTCGACAGACAATCACACCAGGCCGAATTTTGCGATACGAACCGAGGGCAGGAATCGTCGCTGTTCGAACTCCGGTCCCCGCGCGCGATGCGGCGGGGCCGTGGTGATCGGATGCCGCGGCACGCGGGAGTCGTGCCGATCGGCGGACCGTCGGGCTACTCGGGGCCGGCCTCGATGACCTGCTCGGCGACCTCCGCGAGGCGGACGTTGCTGTCCTGGGACAGGCGGGCGAGGAGGCGGAAGGCGGCGTCGGAGTCCAGCTTGTAGCGCTCCATGATCATGCCCTTGGCCTGGCCGATCACGTCGCGCGTGGTCAGCGCCGCGCGGATCTGCTCCTTCTCGCGCACGGCGGAGAAGGCGACCGCCGCGTGCACGGCGTAGAGCGAGCCGATGGAGATGGACTCGGCGTCGAAGGCGTGCGGCTCGCGCGCCATGAGGTCCAGCGTGCCGTAGGCCTCGTTCTGCACGTAGAGGCAGAACGACAGGATCGAGCCGACGCCGGCGGCGTGCGCCGCGGAGGCGAATCGCGGCCAGCGGTCGTCCGTGGACGTGTCCTCGAGCAGCAGGATCGTGGTCGCCTCGAAGGTCGCGCCCACGCTGGGCCCCTCCTCGAGATCGCGCTGCACATCGGCGACGCGCTGCGCCTCCTCGCCGATCACCACGGGGTGCGAGATGCCGCCCTTGGGGTCGACGAGGGTCACGCAGGCGAAGTCCGCGCCGGGCACCTGGTCGACCGCGAACTGGGTGGCGGCGGTGAGCAACGACTCCGAGTCCGACGACTGCTCGCGCAGCAGCCTCGCGATCTCGCCCATCCGCTCGCTGAGGGTCAGTTCCTCGAGCGGGACCTCGGGTGACTCGTGGACGACTCCGAGGACGGAGGGGAGTTGTTCACTGGACTGCTTGCGTGAGTGCACGGCCACCCGTTCTCCGTGCCGGCACGGCACGGGGTCACATCATGGGTATCCGCCGGTTGCTGGACGGGACGTTCGAAGGTCGTTACTGGTCGGTCTCACCATATCGAGACCCGACGGTCCGGGTCCAAAAACAGGCGATCCCCGGCATCGACGTCGAACGCGTCGTAGAACTCGGGCAGGTTGGAGACGATGGCATTGCAACGGAATTCGGCGGGTGAGTGCGGGTCGATCGCGAGCCGGCGGATCGCCTCTTCGGGCCGCGACTTGCCCCGCCAGACCACGCCCCAGCTGAAGAACAGGCGCTGCAGGCCGGTCAGGCCGTCGATCCGCGTCGACTCGTCGTCGACGGTGCCGCCCGCCCGCTCCCGCGCGATCGCGTACGCGACGAGGGCGATGCCGAGGCCGCCGAGGTCGCCGATGTTCTCGCCCACCGTGAAGCCGCCGTTGACGTGGTGCTCGCCCGGCTCGCCGGCCAGTTCGCGCGGCACCAGCGCGTCGTACTGCTCGATGAGCGCCGTCGTGCGCTTGCCGAACTCCGCGCGATCGGCGTCGGTCCACCAGTCCGCGAGGTTGCCGTCACCGTCGTACTTGGCGCCCTGATCGTCGAAGCCGTGGCCGATCTCGTGCCCGATCACGGCGCCGATGCCGCCGTAGTTCACCGCGTCGTCGGCCGTGGGGGAGAAGAACGGCGGCTGCAGGATCGCGGCGGGGAAGACGATCTCGTTCATGCCGGGGTTGTAGTAGGCGTTCACCGTCTGCGGCGTCATGAACCACTCGTCGCGGTCGACGGGGGCGCCGATCTTCGCGAATTCGCGGTCGTGCTCGAAGGCCTCGCCGCGGCGCAGGTTGCCGACGAGGTCGTCGCGGCGGATCTCCAGCGCGGAGTAGTCGCGCGCGGTGTCCGGGTATCCGATCTTCGGGGTGAACTTGCCCAGCTTCTCCAGCGCGCGCTCCCGGGTGGCCGGGGTCATCCAGGGCAGCTCCGTGATCCGGCGGCGGTAGGCCTCGACGAGATCGGCGACCAGCGCCTGCATCCGCTCCTTGGACTCGGCGGGGAAGTGCTGCGCGGTGTACAACTCACCGACGGCGAAGCCGAGGTACTGCTCGACCAGGGTGACGCCGCGCTTCCAGCGCTCGCGGATCTCGGGCGTGCCGGTCAGGGCGGTGCCGTAGAAGGCGAAGTGCTCGTCGACCAGTGCGTCGGTGAGGAAGGGGCTGCGCGCGTGCAGGACCCGCCACGCGAGCCAGGTGCGCCACTGGTCGAGCGGCCGGTCGGTGAGGAGGCTCGCGGCGTGCGCGGCGAAGGAGGGCTGCCGCACGTTGACCTCGGCGAAGGCGGCGCCGTCGGGCGTGCCGGTGACGGCGGCGACCCAGGCCGCGGGTGCGACGCCGGGCGCCTCGTCGGAGAGCTGCGCGAACGTGCGCAGGTTGTAGCCCTTGTCGGCGTCGCGCCGGGCGACGACGTCCCAGTGGCCCGCGGCGATCGCCGTCTCGAGCTCGAGGACCTGTGCGGCGGCCGCCTCCTCCGCACCCGGGGCGACGACGCCCTCGAGCACGTCGGCGGTGAGGCGGAAGGTGGCGGCGACGTGCGCGGTGAACTTCTCCCGGATCGGCGCGTACTGCTCCTCGCGGTAGTAGGCCTCGTCGGGCAGCGAGATGCCGCTCTGTACCAGGTTCACCAGGTAGCGGTCCGAGCGCTTGGCGTCGGTGTCGACGTAGTAGCCGAGCAGCCCGCTCACGCCGGTGCGCTGCAGGCGGCCGAGCACGGTGACCAGTTCCTCCGGCGTGCCCACCTGCCGGACCTCGGTGAGCTCGTCGACCAGCGGCTCGAGGCCGGCCGCGGCGATGCCCGCGGTGTCCATGAAGCTGGCGTAGAGGCCGCCGATGCGGGCGGTGTCGCCGGCGGCGCCGGGCTGCTCGGCGCAGTCCTCGATGATCGCGCGCACCGTCTCCTCCGCGGCGTCGCGGAGGGCGTAGAACGCGCCGTCGGTCGAGCGGTCGGCGGGGATCTCGTGCGCGTCCAGCCAGGCGCCGTTGACGTGCCCGAACAGGTCGTCCTGCACGCGGATACCGGCGTCGACGTGGCTGAGGTCCAGAGCGGGGGAATTCGTCACCCGTCCATCCTGCCAGCCTGCACTCATGTATCTCACATGGTGGGAGAAGTGACTCGTCAGTGTTCCCTATGACGTCGCACACCGTTAGCGTGCCAGGTGATGTATATCGCAATCAGGGTTAGCCTGATTCGTCGCTGAGAAGTTAAAGGGGATTCTTCGATGGGTCTGACACGTCCGCGACTCCGGCTGACTCTCGCCGCCGTGCTGACGGCGTTCGTGCTGATCGCAACCTCCATCACGGTGCCCGGACTCGGCGCGCGCGCGGGCGCGGAACCCTGGAAGCCGGGCCCCGGCGTCGCGGGCATGATCAATCCCGAATGGACCGCCTCGCACGACGGCCCGACCCAGTACCCGAACATGACCGTGGACTGGGACGTGCCGATCCGGATGTCCGACGGCACCGTGCTCAAGGCGAACGTCTTCCGGCCCGCCGACGCCGCGGGCCGCGCGATCACGACGAAGACCCCGACGATCGTCAACATGACGCCGTACACGAAGTTCGTGAGCGCGCTGGCGCAGGTCGCCGTGAACACCCCCGTGCTCTCCGACGCGCTGATCGGCATCCTCAACCTGTTCAACTTCGCCGGCACGCCCATCGCGGGCGTCAACGACCTGCGCGATGTGCTCAACGGCGGCATGGCGAACGCGTTCACCGGCGTCGACCGCAAGCTCGTGCAGAACGGGTACACGCAGGTCGTGGTCGACGTGCGCGGCACCGGCAACTCACAGGGCGTCTGGCAGGTGTTCGCCGAGCGCGAGCAGAAGGACACCGGCGAGGTGCTCGACTGGGTGCGCGGCCAGCCGTGGACCAACGGCCGGATGGGCATGACGGGCGTCTCCTACTCGGGCATCAACCAGCTGCAGGTGGCCGCGACGAACCCGAAGGGCCTGCAGGCCCTGTTCCCGGTGGTTCCGGGCGCCGACCTGGCGGCCGACATCATCGCCCCGGGCGGCGGCCTCGGCGTGGGCTTCCTCGGCCCCTGGCTCGCCCTGGTCAACATCCTCAAGTTCGTCCCCGACGTGCGCTCGATGCTCAACGGGACCTTCGACTGGAAGTGGCTGCAGGACCGGATCCAGAACCCCGCGGTCTTCGTGCCACAGCTGCTCTCCGGCATCTTCTCGCCCACCGTCGAGCAGCTGGACCCGAAGACCAAGGAGCTGGTCGACAAGAACTCGCCGGTCCGCGCGGCCTACCGCACGCCGCTCGACAAGATCACCACGCCGACCTTCGCCCTGGGCGGCTGGCACGACCTGTTCACCAACACGGAGTGGCGCCTGCCGACGGAGCTGAGCAGCCTACCGAAGAGCAAGAAGAAGCTCATCATGGGCGACTCGTACCACGTGACGGTCACGCACGACATGGGCGGCGTGAACCAGCCGCCGCGCGCCGACGTGCTGCAGAAGGCGTGGTTCGACAAGTGGCTCAAGGACGTCGACAACGGCATCGACAACTACGCGCCGGTCACGGTGCACCGTAAGGGCGGCGGCTGGTGGCAGGGCGACACCTTCCCCGAGCCCGGTCAGAAGTACCAGCGGATGTACCTCTCCAGCCTGTCCTCGGGCTCGGCGCCGGGGTCGCTGTCGGACAACAGCCTGCAGACCGCACCCCCGAAGATCGCGGCGCGCCGCACCGTCGGCCCGGGGCTGTCGACGTTGTGCTCCAACGACACCGGGCAGGCGATGTTCGGCCTGCTCGTCTTCCAGGGCTGCGCCGCCGACAACCGGGTGGCGGAGATGAACGGCCTGACGTTCAGCTCGAAACCGGTCGCGAAGTCGACCGTGGTCTCCGGCCCGATCAACCTGCACCTGACCACCACCCAGGACGCGAAGGACGCCTACTGGAGCGTGATGGTCACGGACGTCTCGCCCGACGGCCGGTCCGAGGTCATCAGTTCGGGGCAGCTGACCACGTCGCTGCGGCAGATCGACGAGTCGCGCAGCATCCGCACCGCGGGCGGCGATTACACGGCGCCCTACTACCAGCTCGACGTCGCGCAGCGGCAGCTGGTCAAGCCGGGCCAGGTCGTCGAGCTCGACATCGCGACCCACGCCGTCAGCGCCGTGCTCAAGCCGGGTCACCGGCTGCGCGTCGACGTCTTCGCACTCAACCTGATCAAGTCGCTGACCGTCGGGCCCGTGACCTCGGAGACGCGGTTCCAGCCGCAGCACGTGGTGATCGACCCGAAGCGGCCCAGCTACCTCGTGGTGCCCTCGGACCGCCCGCTCCCGTAGTCGCCCGGGCGCGGGGCGGTCAGCCGCCCAGGCGGGTGCGCATGCGCCAGAACAGGAGCTCGGCACCGTCGGGCCCGGCGGTCACCCGCCGCCCGTCCCCGACGGTGCGCAGCGAGTCACCGTCGGCGAGCCCGACCGGGCCCGTCGTGGACTCGGCGAGCGCGGCACCGTCGGCCAGGTAGAGGTGCCCGAAGGGCGCGTCGGGCAGGTCGACGACGCCACCGGGGGCGAGCCGCGCCGCGAACAGGGTGGCGCCGCGATTGCCGATCCGGATCGCGGCGTCCTGCCCCGGTTCGCCCGATGCGACCGGGACGAGCCCGCCGGCGGCGAGGTCCGCGTCCACCTCGCGCTGCTCGTACGACGGTGCGCCGCCCGGCTCGTCCGGCAGGACCCACATCTGGACGAACCGGACGTCGGCGCCCGCGGGGTCGGGGCGGTCGTTGCGCTCGGAGTGCAGTACGCCCGTGCCGGCGCTCATCCGCTGGGCGAGGCCGGGGTGGACCAGCCCGGCGTGTCCCTCGCTGTCCTGATGGACGAGCGAACCCGCCAGGACCCAGGTGACGATCTCGACCGCGCGGTGCGGATGCGTGTCGAAGCCCGTACCCGCCGCGACCTGCTCGGCGTTGCACGCGAGCAGGACGCCGTGGTGCGTATTGTCCGGGTCGTAGTGGTCGCCGAAGGAGAAGCAGTGCCGCGACCGCACGCCCGGCATCGTCGACGTGGCACGGTCCGATGAGCGAACCAACCGATCCATATCCCCAGGATGCCATGTGCGGACCGGTAAACTCCGCGGCCAGGGATGCCGAACGCACCATGAGCAGCGAGGAGACCACGTGAGACGCAGCGGCCGGGCACGGTACGGCGCCGCGGCGGTGGCCTCCGCGCTCCTGCTCGCACTCGGGTCCGGCCTGGCGGCGTGCGGGGACAGCGATGTCGCCGAGGTCCAGAAGATGCTGGACGGCTACGGCTCCGCGCTGGGCGAGGGCAAGGCCGTCGCGGCCGCCGCGTTCACCTCGTCACCCGACGTGGCCGGCGGCGTCATCGGCCGCACGCTGCGCGACATGAACGCGAAGTCCGTGGAGGTGAAGGCCTCCAACGTGCAGCGCTACTCCGGCGGCAACGCCACCTTCGACGTGCAGACGCACTGGAACTTCGGGAACGGCCGCGACTGGGACTACACGACCAAGGGCAGCGCCTCGCAGCTCTCGATCGGCTGGCGGATCTCGTGGGACCCCGCGGTGCTCGCGCCCGGCCTCACGCCCGATACGGCGATCCGGCAGATCCGGACCGACGCGAAAGCGCCGAAGGTCTTCGCCGCCGACAAGTCGGAGCTGATGTTCGCGGGCACCGTGCACCGGCTCACGGTCGACCCGGGCCGGACCAAGAACCTCACCGACAGCCTGAACCGGGTCGCGAAGATCGTCTCGCCCGTCGCGCCGCTCGTCACGCCCGAGGCCCTCGCCGCGAAGGCGAAGGCCGATCCCGGCAAGCCGGTGCCCGTCGTGGACCTGCGCGACGACGACTACGGCGTGCTGGGCGACGCGCTCACCGCCGTGCCCGGCCTGCAGGACACCACCGCGGGCGACCTCCTCATCGCCAACCGGCAGCTGTTCTCCCCGCTCTTCGACGGGATCAAGGCCGCCTGGCAGGCCAACCGCGACGAGACCGCCGGCTGGGAGGTGCAGCTGCTCACGAACGGGAAGCCGCCCACCAAGATCGTCGGCTTCCAGGGCCCGCCCGGGCCCGACCTGCGGACGGCGATGGATCCCAAGGTGCAGCTCGACGCCGAGAACGCCGTGGTCCAGCTGGGGCAGCCCGCCGCCATGGTGGTGCTCTCCGTCTCCACCGGCGCCGTGCTCGCCGCGGCGCAGAACACGCAGGCCAGCGGCATCGCGACCGACTGGGCGCTGAACGGCCTCTCGACCACCGGGCCGGTGCTGGAGCCGCTGTACAGCGAGGTGAACGCCGCCGCGGGCAACGACGCCGGGAAGCAGGCGAAGCTGCTCGCCCCGCTCGGCATGGGCACCGACTTCGCGATGACCGGCGTGAAGACGAAGACCGCGGAGCTGCCCGGCACGGGTGGGCGGGGCGCATCCGAGCTCGGCGCCGACTCGGTCAAGGCGACCCCGTTCGGCATGGCCGTCTTCGCGTCCGCGATCGCCAAGGGCAGGACCACCGCGCCCTACGTGGTGCAGGGGCAGACCGCGAAGCCCAGCGCGCCGCTCGGCGACGTCGACGACAAGGTTCTCAAGGCGGTGCGCGCGAAGATGGACTCGACCGTCTCCCCGTCGGGCGACGGCAGCGACCTGGTCTCGACCAAGGCGAAGGGGCTCGTGGGCACCAACGGCCCGGAGGGGCCGGGCTGGTTCATCGGCTACCGCGGCGACCAGGCGTTCGCGATCATGGTCACGGGTGAGCGCTCCGGCGCCGGATCGCTGCAGGTCGCGAGCGCGTACCTGAAGTAGGTCAGACCTTCGCCGGTGTGCTCGCCCGCCGGGACAGGACGACCCGCGCGACGGCGCGCCAGCCCAGCAGGAACAGGCCCAGCGCGATGGTGGCGACGATCACGAAGCTGGGCTCGACGCCCTTCGAGGTGAGCAGCCCCCGGGCCGTCATGCCGAAGGCCACCGTCGAGACCCAGATGATGACGCCGGCGGGGAACACGCGCCCCGGGGCGAAGGTGGCGGCGCGGCCGGGCTCGTGGCCGCGCAGCGCCGCCAGCACGTAGGTGAACGCCCAGCCCACGGCCAGCGCGAGCAGGAACGGCCAGGCGGTCTCGGCGAAGCCGGACGGCGAGAAGGCCTCGTCGTGGTTGAACCGGCCGATCACCACGAACAGCAGGACGAAGACCACGTCGAGGGCGGCGATGACCGGGATGCGCATACGGCAACGGTAATTGATCCGTCGCTCCCGCCGGGAATCCGATGGCGGGCTGTGACGGCACGCGGCCGGGGCGCGGTCCTCCCAACCGCGGCCCCGACCGGGCCTGACCCCCTCGCCCCCCTCCACTCCGGGGCGCCGTGAGCGTTGCGGGTCTCTCGCTCACAGGAACGACGATGCCCGCCGGCCCTTGAGCGCCGGTTGGGGCGCGCTAAATCCGCTGGTCGGTGCCGGTCGACGGTCCGCCCTCGTCCGACGGTCCGGGCGGATCAGCGGGTTCGGGCGGGTCGGTGTCGGGCGGGTCGGCCGGCCCGGGCGGATCGGTGTCGGGCCCGGCTGCTGCGGCCTCCGCCCGGGCCGCCTGCTCGGACGGCTTCTCGCCGTTCTTGTCCGGGGCGTCGGGGTCGATGTCCATGGTGCTGCGGTACGAGACGAAGAAGACGACCCAGCCGACGACGACCACGAGAACGTAGCTGATCAGGCGGTACAGGATCGTCGCCGTGAAGGCCTGGCTCAGCGGCATCCCCGCCAGCACGAGCGCCGGGACCAGGGCGCCCTCGACCAGCCCGACGCCGCCGGGGATCGGGCTGATGGTGTTGACCACCTTGGACGCCGCGTAGGCACCGGCGAGGGCGGCCAGCCCGGGGGCCTCGCCGACCGCGTAACAGGCGAACGCGAGGCAGGCCACGTCGGCGATCCAGTTGAACAGCGACCAGCCGAAGGCCTCCGCGCCGTAGCGGCGGCTCATCTTCACCGACTGGAGCTGCTCGATCACCTCGCGCAGCCGGGCCAGGCCGGTGTCCTCGGGCTTGTTGCGCAGCTCGTTGATCCAGCGGATCAGGCGCGCGCCCACCACGTAGAGGCCGTCGGGGTGCGAGGCCACGTACTGCACGAGCACGATGAAGACGACGAGCATGCCCACCGAGAACAGCACCGAGTACGGGCTGGTCTTCGCACCGGCGAGCAGGGCGCCCGCGACGCCGAGCACGGCCAGGCCGGCCGACATGAGCAGGCCGCTCATCACGATCTGCCAGGCCGCGACCACCCGCGAGGCGCCCCACGTGCGGGTGCGGCGGTAGACGAGGGTCGGGGCCAGCACCTGGCCGCCGGGCATCGTCTGCGAGACGGAGTTCGAGGCGAGCTGCAGGCCCAGCGCCTGCCGCTGCGTGACCTTGACCCCCGCGGACCGGAGCAGGACGCGGGTCACCTGGGCGAACGAGTCCATCGAGAAGAAGACCGCGATCACGCAGGCCAGTACCCATTCCCAGCGGATGTGTTCCAGCTCGCGGACGGCTTTCGAGACCGTCGGCCCGAACAGGTACACCTCGACGCCGAGCACGATCGCGACGATCAGCAGCAGCGCGCGCCGGACCCACCTCAGCCGCCGCCGGGTCACGGCGGGGTCCTTCGGGGGCGTGTCCTCGGGCGGCGGGCCGCCGGAGGGCTCGGCGCCGGGGGCGGGCGCGTCGTCGTCTGCCTGCATCGGCGCCAGCCTACTCAGCGGTTAACGTGGGCACATGCAAGGCCTCGCATCGCGGCTGCGGCGCGTCGAACCCGTCGGCGACGAAGCGGACGTCCGCAGCTCCGACGGCGATCCCCGCGCGCCGTTGTGGCGCGGCGCCCAGTGGTTCCGCGCGCTGTCGGTCGTGTACGCGGTCGGTCGGCAGATCGACGAGGCCGACCGGTACCAGCGGATCGGCTGGAGCTGGGTGATGATCGGCGCCGTCGTCGCCGTCAGCCTGATCGCCGGGATCGGCTACGCGCGCGGGTTCGGTCGCAACCGGTGGTTCGTCGCCGGCGAGTTCGTGGCGGCCGCCGTGCTGGCGCTGGGCACGATCTGGGTGGCTTCGCCCGAGTTCACCGCGAACAACCAGGCCCTGCCCACCACTCTGTGGCTCACCAACCCGGTGGTCTCGGCCGCGATCCTCGGCGGCCCCGTGGCCGGGGTGATCGGCGGCATCGCGATCGCCGCGGTGAACGCGATCTACCGCGGCACCTTCCCCGAGACCATCGTCCGCGACGCCAACTACCCCGTCTTCATGGCCGTCGGCCTCGGCCTCGGCGTCGCGGCGCGGGTCGCGATCCGCTCGCAGGAGCAGCTCCGCGAGGCCGAGCGCGTCGCCGCCGAGGCCCGGGCCCGGGAGCGGCTCGCCCGGGAGGTGCACGACGGGGTGCTGCAGGCGCTGGCCTTCCTCGCCCGACGGTGCGCCGCGCTCGGCGGGCCGGGGACGGAGCTGAGCGCGCTGGGGGAGCTCGCGGCGCAGCAGGAGCGGGCGCTGCGGCAGCTGATCGCGGAGACGCCGTCCGGTGCCCCCGCGCCCGCCGGGGCGGAGGGGGAGGGCACCGTCGACCTGCGGGACCTGCTGCGGCCCCTCGCCTCCGCGACGGTGACGCTCGCCGAACCCGGCGGAGCCGTGCCGCTGCCCGCGGGCCCGGCGGCCGAGGTGGCCGCGGCCGTGCGGAACGCCCTCGACAACACCGCGCGGCACGCCGGACCGGGGGCGCGCTCGTACCTGCTGCTCGAGGACGTCGGCGACGCGGTGCTGGTCACCGTGCGCGACGACGGTGCGGGAATCGCGCCGGGGCGCCTCGAGGCCGCGCGGGCGGAGGGCAGACTGGGGGTGTCGGAGTCGATCGTCGGGCGGATGCGCGCGCTCGGCGGCCGCGCCGACCTGACCACGGACGTGGGAGAAGGGGTGGAATGGGAACTGTGGATACCGCGAACGTAGACCCGGCCGGCATCGCCGTCCTGGTGGTGGACGACCACCCGATGTGGCGCGAGGCCGTGGCCCGCGACCTCGAGGCGCGCGGCTTCGCCATCGCCGGGACCGCCGATTCGGTGGCCGCCGCGGGCCGGATCGCGAAAGCCGTGCAGCCCACCGTGGTCCTCATGGACATGTCGCTGCCCGACGGGAACGGCGCCGCCGGCACGGCGCTCGTGCTCGAGGCCGCGCCGACGGCGCAGGTGCTGATCCTCTCCGCCTCCGACGAGCGCGACGACGTGGTGGAGGCCGTCAAGGCCGGCGCCTGCGGCTACCTGGTCAAGAGCGCCTCCGCGGAGGAACTGGTCGCGGCCGTGCACGCCACCGCCGCCGGGCAGCCGGTGTTCACCCCCGGCCTCGCCGGGCTGGTGCTGGGCGAGTTCCGGCGCATGGCGTCGGCGCCCGAGCCCGCCGGTCCCGGGCTCACCGCCCGGGAGACCGAGGTGCTGCGGCTGGTGGCGAAGGGCCTGTCCGCCAAGCAGATCGCCACCCGCCTGCACCTGAGCCACCGCACGGTCGAGAATCACGTGCAGGCCACGCTGCGCAAGCTCCAGCTCGGCAACCGGGTGGAACTGGCCCGCTACGCCCTGGAGAACGGGCTGGACTAGGTCCTGTCCTACGCCTCGTCGGGATCGGGCGTGAGGGCGTGCGGCGGGTGCCCGGTGAGGTACTCGGGGCTGAGCAGCGAGGCGAGGGTCGCCTCGTCGAGCAGGGCGCGCTCGCGGACGATCTCGACGACCCCGCGCCCGGACTCCAGCGCCTCCGCGGCGACGGAGGTCGCCGCGGCGTAGCCGATGGTCGGGCTCAGCGCGGTGACGACGCCGATGGACTCGGCGACCATCTGCTCGAGGCGATCCCGGTTCGCGGTGATCCCGGAGACGCAGCGCTCGCCGAGCACGCGGGCGCCCCGCGTGAGGTGGGTGATCGACTCGACCAGCGAGCGGGCGATGATCGGCTCGAAGGCGTTGAGCTGCAACTGCCCGCCCTCGGCGGCCATGGTGATGGTGACGTCGTGGCCGATCACCTCGTAGGCGATCTGGTTCACCACCTCGGGGATCACGGGGTTGACCTTGCCCGGCATGATCGAGGATCCCGCCTGGACCGCGGGCAGGTGGATCTCGGCCAACCCGGCGCGCGGCCCCGACGACAACAGCCGCAGGTCGTTGCAGGTCTTCGACAGCTTCACGGCGATCCGCTTGAGCACGCCGGAGAGCTGGACGAAGACGCCGACGTCGGCCGTGGCCTCGATGAGGTCGGTGGCGCCGACCAGCTCGTGGATGCCCGTGACCTCGCGCAGCTGCTCGATGACCTGGCGGCGGTAGCCCGGGTGGGCGTTGAGGGCGGTGCCGATCGCGGTGCCGCCGATGTTCAGCTCGTGCAGCAGGCGCGTCGCCTCCTGCAGCCGCACGATGTCCTCGCCGAGCGTCGTGGCGAAGGCGCCGAACTCCT
Organism: Tsukamurella ocularis; assembly: GCF_965138335.1. Taxonomy (GTDB): domain Bacteria; phylum Actinomycetota; class Actinomycetes; order Mycobacteriales; family Mycobacteriaceae; genus Tsukamurella; species Tsukamurella ocularis_A. Next base: position 1,557 of record NZ_CBCSDV010000045.1, on the reverse strand, counting down.
GACCCAGCGTCATCGGGACGGCGTCCTGCAGCTGGGTGCGGCCCATCTTGAGGATGCCCGCGAACTCCTCGGACTTCGCGGCGAACGTGCCGCGCAGCTCCGAGAGCGCCTCCGCCAGCTCGGCGAGCTGGGTGATGAGTGCGATCTTGATCGCGGTGGGGTAGACGTCGTTCGTGCTCTGGCCCAGGTTCACGTGGTCGAGCGGGTGCAGCGCGGCGTAATCGCCCTTGGGGCGGCCGAGGTGCTCGAGGGCCGCGTTGGCGATCACCTCGTTCGCGTTCATGTTCGTCGACGTCCCCGCACCGCCCGCGATGGTGTCGACCACGAACCACTCGTGCAGCCCGCCGCCGCGGATCCGCTCGCACGCCGCGACGATCGCGGCGGACCGCTCCTCGTCGAGCAGACCCAGCTGCCGGTTGGCCGACGCCGCCGCCTGTTTCACCGCGGCCAGCGCGTGCACGAGATGGGTGTGGATCGCGATGGGCACCCCGGTGATGGGGAAGTTCAGGAGCGCCCGGGCGGTGTGGGCGCCGTAATAGGCGTCGGCGGGGACGTCGATGTCGCCGAGCAGGTCGTGCTCGCTGCGCGTCTGGGGAGTGGTCATCCCATGATCGTCGCGCACCGGCGCCGCTCGCTCGGCGGTTCGGCGGATCAGCTTGTGCGCCCGGTCCGTCCGGTGCTGGGCTCGGCCGTGAGGGGGACGCCCGACGTGGCGAACACGTCCAGCACCTCGGCGTAGAGCTTCGCGCCGAGGGCGGCGCGGACGTCGTCGGCGTGGGTGAGGCGGAAGCCGAAGGGCTCGTCCTCGGGGGTGCCGAAGCCGCCGCGCAGGCAGTCGACGAGTGCGTCGAGGTTGCTGCCGAAGTAGCCGTCGGGGCCGTTCACGGCCCGGCCGAGCTCGGTGTAGAAGTCGGCCGCGCCGGTCACCCGACGCCCGTCCACGGTGTAGGTCTTCACGTCTCAGGCTCCCGTCACGATGCAGAACGAGGCGTAGTGGTCGCCCGTGTAGTACCAGTCGGGCGGGGAGGTCAGGGGCGTGCCGCCGGTGACGATGCGGCGCGCGCCGCGGGTCGACGAGCCGGGCGTGATCACGGTGTACTCGTGGTAGTAGCCGGACGCCTTCGCCGGGAGGATGCCCTCGCGGTTCTGGAAGACCACCCCGTCGTTCTTGGGGTACGGGAACGGCCCGCCCTGGTGGATGAGGTTCGCGGTGTCGGTGGCCTGCGCGGGCAGGGACGACAACGCGCAGGTGGGCAGGGCGGCGGAGGCGGGGGAGACGGTCGCGACGGTGACGCCGAGCGCCACGACGACCGATCCCGCGAGGCGGGTTGCGGTGCGCATGATCAGAAGTTAGCCGAAGTAGATGATGACCGGGTGGCGGCGCGGTGAACGTCCTGGACCAGTTGCGCAGCCTGGCCGCTGGGTCGATGGCGGTGCCGAATCCGGCGATGGCCGGCGCCGGGTGGGGGATTCGGCGCCGCGTGGGGGACGTTCGCTCCCCCGCTCGACGACCGGCGTCACGTGGGGGCAGGACCGCGGGGTGGGGGACATGGCGAT
>NZ_CBCSDV010000044.1:26-25903 GCF_965138335.1 Tsukamurella ocularis | reverse complement strand
GCGCCCGCGCCCGACCGNGCCGGCGCNCCGTCGGGCGCCCGNNACGCTGAACGGATGACCCGCGCTGCACTCGTTCCCGGCACCGTCTCGCCCCGTCTGGCCGTCCCGGCGAAGATCGTGCGACCCGAGTACGTCGACAAGCCGTCGGCGAACGAGGGGAACGAGCCGTGGGTGCAGACGCCCGAGACCATCGAGAAGATGCGCGTGGCCTCGCGGATCGCCGCCGATGCACTGCAGGCCGCGGGCGCCGNGGTGGCGCCCGGCGTCACCACCGACCACCTCGACCGGGTGGCGCACGAGTACATGCTCGACCACGGCGCCTACCCGTCGACGCTGGGCTACCGCTGTTTCCCCAAGAGCTGCTGCACGAGCCTCAACGAGGTGATCTGCCACGGCATCCCGGACTCGACGGTGATCGAGGACGGCGACATCGTCAACATCGACGTGACCGCCTACATCGACGGGGTGCACGGCGACACGAACGCGACCTTCCTCGCCGGCGACGTCTCCGAGGAGCACCGCCTCCTCGTCGAGCGCACCCGCACCGCCACCGAGCGCGCCATCAAGGCCGTCAAGCCCGGTCGCGAGCTCAACGTCGTCGGTAGGGTCATCGAGTCCTACGCGAACCGCTTCGGCTACACGGTGGTCCGCGACTTCACCGGCCACGGCATCGGCGAGACCTTCCACAACGGCCTCGTCGTGCTGCACTACGACGAGCCCAACGTCGAGACCGTGCTCGAGACGGGCATGGTCTTCACCATCGAGCCCATGGTCAACCTCGGCGGCCTCGACTACGAGATCTGGCCCGACGGCTGGACCGTCGCCACCACCGACAAGAAGTGGACGGCGCAGTTCGAGCACACCCTCGTCGTCACCGACGACGGTGCCGAGATCCTCACCCTGCCGAGCACGCCGAGCGCCCCCGCCGAATAGTGCGCGGCGCTCTCCTCCTCGCCGGCGCGACCTCGGACGCCGGGAAGTCCACGGTCACGGCCGGACTGTGCCGTCTCCTGGCCCGACGGGGCGTGCGCGTCGCGCCGTTCAAGGCGCAGAACATGTCCAACAACTCCGTCGCCACCGTCGAGGCCGACGGTACGAGCGGGGAGATCGGACGCGCCCAGGCCACCCAGGCGCTCGCGTGCGGGCTGGCGCCGTCCACCAGGTTCAACCCCGTCCTGCTCAAGCCCGGCAGCGACCGCCGCTCCCAGCTCGTACTTCACGGGCGGCCCGTCGGCGACGTGGGCGCCCGCGACTACGTCACCCGCCGGCAGTGGCTGCTCGACGAGGTCACCACGACGCTGCAGGGCCTGCGCGACGAGTTCGACGTGGTGCTCTGCGAGGGCGCCGGCAGCCCCGCCGAGATCAATCTGCGCGCCACCGACATCGCCAACATGGGGCTCGCGCGGGCCGCGGACCTGCCGACGCTGATCGTCGGCGACATCGACCGCGGGGGAGTGCTCGCGCACCTCGCCGGGACCGTCGCCGTGATGCCGCCCGAGGATCAGCGTCTGGTGTACGGCTTCCTCGTCAACCGCTTCCGCGGTGACCGGACGATCCTCGAGCCGGGTCTCGACCAGCTCGCGGACCTCACCGGCCGGCCCACCCTCGGCGTGCTCCCGTACCTCACCGACCTCTGGCTCGACGCCGAGGACTCGCTCGCCGCGCTCGGGACCGACCTCGTCGGCCGGGGCTCGGCGCGGCCGGGCGCGATCCGCGTCGCCGCGATCGCGCTGCCGCGCGTCTCCAACACCACCGACGTCGAGGCCCTCGCGTGCGAGCCCGGCCTGACGGTCCGCTGGACGACCCGGCCCGCCGACGTCGCCGACGCCGACCTCGTGGTGCTGCCCGGCAGCAAGAGCACCGTCGGCGACCTCGCCTGGCTCCGCGAGCGCGGCCTCGCCGACGCCCTCGTCCGCCGCGCCGCGGCCGGCGGCCCCGTCGTCGGGATCTGCGGGGGCTACCAGATGCTCGGCCGCAGCGTCGCCGACCCGGCCGGGATCGAGGCGGCGCCCGGCACGCGCGTCGACGGTCTCGGCGTCCTCGATCTCGACGTCGAGTTCGCTCGCGCCAAGTGCGTCCGGAACGTCGCGGGGACCGGGCTCGGCGTCGCGGCGACCGGCTATGAGATCCATCACGGCACCGTCGTCCGGACCACGGAAAGTCCTGCCCTGCACGGCCCCGACGGGCTGGAGGGTGCGCTGCGCGACCACGTTCTCGGTACCCATTGGCACGGCCTGTTCGGGTCCGACGCCTTCCGTCGCGCGTACCTCACCCGCACCTTCCCGGACCGGGAGCTCGGGCCCGCGGTCGACTACGACGGGGCGCGCCGCGCGCAGCTCGACGCGATCGCCGATGCGATCGAGGAGCACTGCGACATCGATGCGATCCTGCGTCCTTTGCATTCACCCGCTGCGTTTTCGGCGATCCTGCCGACCATCCGGATCATGAGTGACTACCGTTGACCACCATGCCGATCGATTCAGCTGACACGGTGCAGGTGCCCGCGGGCTCGTGGACCTTCGACGTGTCGGTCGGGGGGTCCGAGCACGGCGTGCCCGTGCTGCTGCTGCACGGATTCCCGCAGACCGAGGAGTGTTTCGACCAGGTCCGGGAACGACTCCACGAGGCGGGACTGCGCACCATCGCGCCCCGTCAGCGCGGATACAGTGCCGGCGCCCGACCGAAGGGTGCCGACCAGTACACGATGAAGCACCTCGCCGAGGACGCGGCGCGCATCCTCGACGCGCTCGAGGTGCCCTACGCGCACGTCGTCGGTCACGGCCTCGGCGCGACGGTGGCGTGGCACTTCGCCGCCGCCTACCCGCTGCGCGCCATGAGCCTGACCGCGGTGTCCTTCGGCCACCCGTCGGCGTTCGGCGACGCGATGGCGAACGATCAGGACCAGCGGCAGCGCTCGCGCTACCTGGAGTTGTTCCTGCAGTCCGGCGCGGCGGAGAAGGCGCTGCTCGCCAACGACGCCCGCACTCTGCTCGCCACCGCACCGGGCGGCGGCATCGAGGCCCTCGCGGACGAGGCGACGCTGACGGGAGCCCTGAACTGGTACCGGGCCAACCTCGCGCCGGGCGGTGAGGGGCTGGACTGCCCGGTGATCGAGGTGCCCACGACCCTGGTCTGGGGCAATCGCGACGCCATCGCCGGCGCGGCGCAGGCCAAGGGCACCGCGCACTACCTCCGGGCCGACTACCGGCTCAGTGAGGTGCCGGACGGTGACCACTGGCTCCCGCTGCGCGCGCCCGCGGCCCTGGCCTCGGAGATCGCGCTGCGGACACTCCGGAACTGACCGCGCATCCGCGCGGCCCGTTCCGGAGCGGAGCGTCCTACGTGCCGCTGCCGCAGGTGCAGCTGTCGCCGCACGAGCAGTTCTCGCACGTGCAGTTCGGGTTGGAGCAGCCGGGGACGAGAGAAACATGCTGAATCATGCATGTGACTGTACCCGGCGTGGCCCTCACGATCACGCGTCCTTCGCGAGCCCCAGCAGCGCGTTCTCGACCAGCTCCGGCAGCGCCGGGTGGATCCAGTACTGCCCGCGCGCGAACTCCTGCGCGGGGATGGAGAAGGACATCGCGGTGATCGCCGACTGGATCAGCGCCGACGCCTGGTGCCCGACGATGTGCGCGCCCACCAGCAGCCCGGTCGAGCGGTCCGCGATCAGCTTGCAGACGCCCTCGGCGTCGGCCATCGCCCAGCCGTAGGCGATGTCGGCGTAGCGCTGTTCGGCGACGGCCACATCGATGCCGTGCGAGCGGGCCTCGGCCTCCGTGAGCCCCACCGACGCCACCTGCGGGCGCGAGAAGACGGCGCCCGGCACGAACCGGTGATCGGCGGTGGCGGCGGGGGAGTCCCAGCCCGAGAGCAGGTTCGCCGCCACCACGCGCGCCTCGTGGTTCGCCACGTGCCGCAGCGGGAACCGGGTACTCACGTCGCCGAGCGCCCACACGCCGCGCACGGGCGTGCGCTGATGCTCGTCGACGGGGACGCGGCCGGCACCGTCGAGTTCGATGCCGATGGCCGAGAGGGCCAGCGTGTCGCCGTTCGGGGTGCGACCGGTGGCGACGAGCAGCACGTCGCCGGCCACCGTCGTGCCGTCGGTGAGGTCCACCTCGAGGCCGTCGCCGACGGTCCGCGTCGCCGTGACCTCGGTGCCCAGCCGCACGTCCCACCGCTGGGAGACGGCCTCGGTGAAGGCTTCGGAGATGGTCTGGTCCTGCGAGCGCAGCAACCGCGGGCCCCGCGCCACGACGGTCACCTCGGCGCCGAGACCCGCGAAGACGTGCGCGAACTCGGCCGCGATGTAGCCGCCGCCCACGACGATCACGCGGCCCGGGAGGGCGTCGAGCCGCATGATCGTGTCGTTGGTGTGGAACGGCGCCGCGCCGTCGGCGGTGAACACCGGCGGGATCACCGGGCGGGAGCCGGCCGAGATCACCACGTCGCGCCCGGAGACGACGGTGCCGTCGGCCAGCTCGAGGCGGTGCAGGCCGTCGCCGGACGAGGGTAGGAACCACGCCTCCTGTTGGAAGACGGTGACGTTGGGGCACTTCTCCACCCGGTACCGCAGGCCGCCGGCGGAGTACCGGTCGATCCGGCCGAAGACGCGGTCGCGGATGTCGGCCCACCGGGTGCCGGTGACCTCCGCGTCCACGCCGAGGACGCCGCCCTCGCGGGCCTCGTCGGCGACGTCGGCGGGGTAGACGAACATCTTGGTCGGAATGCAGCCGACGTTGAGGCAGGTGCCGCCGAAGGCCCCGTCGAACTGCCCCTTGTCGATGATCGCGACGGTGCGGTCGTCGAAGCGGTGATCGGGGATGGTGTTGCCCGCCCCGGACCCGATGATGACGACGTCGAAGACGTGCTCTGCCATGTCAGACCTCGATCTCGCGGGCCAGCCACGCGCCCAGCTCGGCGTACGCGGTCTCGCGGGCGTCCTTCTCGGAGAGGAAGACGTCGTGCTTGGCGTTCTCGACGGGGATCACCGTGAGCCGGCCGCCGAGGGCGCCGGACCACTTCGCGATCTGGCGGGTGTCGAGGACGACGTCGGCGCGGCCGGCCTCCTCGCTCCACTCCTTCGGGGCGAAGCTCTTCGTCGAGCGCAGCACGAGCGACGGGACCCCCACGTCGAGGCCGCGGTGCAGCAGGCTGTGCGCGACGCGCACGGCGCGCAGCCAGCCGAAGCGCACGGGGAAGCCCTCGATCGGCTTGATCCGCACGTCGAACTCGAACTCGCCGTGCTCGTCGGCGTGGATGGTCTGGCCGTACACGCCGACCGCCTCGACCGGGACGATGCGCGTGCCCACGGCCTTGCCGATGAGCTTGACGACGGGCGTGGCTACCTCGCGCAACACCGCGGACCCCTGCAGGTCGAACCACGGGCTGTCGAGCACCAGGCCGGCGATCGGGGCGGTGCGGCCCGCCCGGCGGCGGCGGTCGAGCCACAGCGGCGTGATGAGGCCGCCGGTCGAGTGCGCCGCGACCACGACGCCGAGGCCGGGGTGCTCCTGCTCGATCGCCGCGACCGCGAGGTCCAGCTCCGCGTCGTAGACCGTGAAGTCCGTCGCGTAGTGCGCCGACTGGCCCTCCCGCAGCGAGCGCCCGCACTTGCGCAGGTCCAGGGCGTAGAAGGCGTAACCGCGGTCCGCGAAGAACTCCGCGACCTCGGTCTGGAAGAAGTAGTCCGAGAAGCCGTGCACCCACAGGACCGCGTGATGGGGGTCCGGCGGGCCGGCCACGTGCTTGACGAGCGTCGCCACGACGTCGCCGCCCGGTTCGCCGTCCGGGTCGGGGCCCAGCTCGAAGGTGTGCGCGACGAAGTCGTCGCCCAGGACGTCGGGGGAGTAGGTCAGCTCAGTGATCGCCACGGGTTCACTGTAATGACGGCGGGCCGTCCGGTCGTGCGGTCCGGTGGTACTGCACGGTGTGCTGCGCGCCACCGGAGGGCCCCGGAGTAAGGTTCTGGCCCAGAAGGGGGCCGATGCGTGGCCCCGCCCCACGTCGAGGAGTGAACTACCAGATGGCCCGTAACGTGATCAGCACGGACGTCGCGCTCGTCGGCGCGGGAATCATGAGCGCCACGCTCGGCACCCTGCTCCGCAAGCTGGAGCCCAGCTGGTCGATCAACGTCTTCGAGTCCCTCGACGCCGCGGCCGCGGAGTCCTCCGATCCGTGGAACAACGCGGGCACCGGCCACTCGGCGCTGTGCGAGCTGAACTACACCCCGCAGGCCGCCGACGGGTCCGTCGACATCGCCAAGGCCATCACGATCAACGAGCAGTTCCAGGTCTCGCGCCAGTTCTGGGCGTACGCCGTGGATGCCGGCGTGCTGGACGAGCCCTCCGACTTCATCAACCCCATTCCGCACGCCAGCTTCGTGCACGGCGCCGACAACGTCGAGTACCTGCGCAAGCGCTACGACGCGCTGTCCGGCCAGACGCTGTTCGAGGGCATGGAGTTCTTCACCGACCCGGCCACCTTCTCGGAGCGCCTGCCGATCATGGCCGCGGGCCGCAACTTCGGCGACCCCGTCGCCGTCAACTGGTACGAGGGCGGCACCGATGTCGACTTCGGCTCGCTGACCAAGAAGCTCATCAACTTCGTCGGCAAGGGCGGCGCCGTCCACTTCGGCACCAAGGTCACCAATCTCAAGCGCACCAAGGACGGCTGGCGCCTCACCGTCCGCAACCTCCGCACCCACGAGGTCACCCACGTGGACGCGCGCTTCGTCTTCGTCGGCGCCGGCGGCGGCGCGCTGCCGCTGCTGCAGAAGTCGGGCATCAAGGAGGCCAAGGGCTTCGGCGGCTTCCCCGTCTCGGGCCAGTTCTTCCGCTGCACCAATCCCGAGCTCATCGACCACCACGCCGCGAAGGTCTACGGCAAGGCGGCGGTGGGCGCCCCGCCGATGTCGGTGCCGCACCTCGACACCCGCGTCATCGAGGGCAACAAGGGCCTGCTGTTCGGTCCGTACGCCGGTTTCTCGCCGAAGTTCCTCAAGGCCGGCCAGTACACCGACCTGCCGCTGTCGGTGAAGCCGAACAACCTGTTCCCGATGATGGCCGTCGGCCTCAAGGAGATGGGCCTGACCAAGTACCTCGTCGGTGAGCTCATGCAGTCGCCGGCCGACCGCGTGAAGACGCTGTCCGAGTTCGTGCCCCGCGCCACCGGCGGTGACTGGGAGCTCATCACGGCCGGCCAGCGCGTCCAGGTGATCCGCAAGGGCCCCGGCGGCGGCAACCTCGAGTTCGGCACGGCGGTCATCGCCGCGAACGACGAGTCGATCGCCGGTCTGCTCGGCGCCTCGCCCGGCGCCTCCACGGCCGTGCCCGCCATGCTCGACGTGCTCGGCAAGTGCTTCCCCAAGCACATGCAGGCGTGGAAGCCGTTGCTGCAGGAGATGATCCCGTCCTACGGCACCACCCTCAACGACAACAAGCAGCTGTTCGGTCAGGTCTGGGACTGGACCAACCGCACGCTGCAGCTGTCCCCGGGCGTCGGGGCCGACGCGCAGGCGTAGCGCCGTGCGCCGCGCCACCGGTGACGAACTCGACGCGAGGACCCTCTACGCGCTGCTGAAGCTGCGCGCGGAGGTCTTCATCGCCGAGCAGCAGAGCCCGTGGCTCGATGTCGACGGGCGCGACCTCGATCCGTCGACGGTCCATCTCTGGCTGTCCGACGACGCGGCCCCCGGCGGCTCCGGTGCCGCGATCGCGACCGTGCGCGTCACCGACGAGGGCCCCGGCCTGGCCGCGATCGGCCGGGTGTGCGCGGCACCGTCGTACCGCGGGCGCGGGCTGATCGGTGAACTGATGGCCGCGGCGCTCGCCGAACTCGGCGGCCGGGCGTGCCTGCTCGAGGCCCAGTCGCACCTCGAGCGCATGTATGCCAAGTACGGATTCGCCCGTGAGGGCGACGAATTCATCGAGGACGGCATACCGCACGTCCCCATGAGGAGGCCCGCCGGTGTCTGACCGCTTCCCGTTCAGCGCCGTCGTCGGCCACGACGAGTTGCGGCTCGCGCTGACGCTCTGCGCCATCGCGCCCGCCGTCGGCGGCGTGCTGGTGCGCGGCGAGAAGGGCACCGCGAAATCCACCGCGGCCCGCGCGCTGGCCCCGCTGCTGCCGTCGCGGCCCGACGACGGTGCGCCCGCCCGCCTCGTCGAGCTGCCCATCGGCGCCACCGAGGACCGCGTCGTCGGCTCCCTGGACCTGCACCGCGCTCTCGGCGAGGGCCGCGTCGACTTCACGCCCGGCCTGCTCGCCGACGCCGACGGCGGCATCCTCTACGTCGACGAGGTGAACCTGCTCTCCGACCACCTCGTGGACGTGCTGCTCGACGCCGCCGCGATGGGGCGGGTCACCGTCGAGCGCGATGCCGTCTCGCGCTCGTACCCGGCGCGGTTCGTCCTGGTGGGCACCATGAACCCCGAGGAGGGGGAGCTGCGGCCGCAGCTACTGGACCGCTTCGGCCTCGCCGTCGACGTGCGCGCGAGCCGGGACGTGGACGCCCGCGTCGAGGTGATGCGCCGCCGCCTCGCCTTCGAGGCCGACCCCGCCGGCTTCGCCGCCGAGTACGCGGCCGCGGACGCCGAACAGGCGCGCCGGATCGCCGACGCCCGCGACCGGCTGCCCGGCGTCGCGCTGCCCGACGCCGAACTGCGTCGCATCGCCGCGGTGTGCGCCGCCTTCGACGTCGACGGCATGCGCGCCGACCTCGTGATCGCCCGCGCCGCCCGTGCCCACGCCGCGTGGCGCGGGGCCGCCGAGGTCACCGAGGACGACGTCCGCGTCGCGGCGGCCCTCGCGCTGCCGCACCGCAAGCGCCGCGACCCGTTCGATGAGCCCGGCCTCGACGACGCCGAGCTCGACCGCGCCCTCGACGACGCCCGCGAGGATCCCGACCCGGATCCCGACGACGACGGTCCGGACGGCCCCGACGGGGGTCCGGACGACCGGGGCCCGGACGGCGGTGGACCCGACGGCGGGCAGCAGGCGGATCCGCCACCGACGCAGGACGATTCCGCGGCCCCTGATCCGCAGCCGCAGGGCGCCCCGCTGCCGACCGCGCGGCACCGCGCCGTCAGTAGGCTGACCGTGCCCGGCACGGGTACCGGGGGAGCGGCGGGCCGCCGCTCCAGATCCCGCTCCGACCGGGGCAGCGTGGTGCGTGCGGCGCCCGCCGGTACGGGCGCCGGCCTGCACCTCGCCGCCACGCTCCGCGCCGCGGCCCCCGCGCAGTCCGCACGTGGCCGGGTCGACGGCCCGCTGCACCTGGCGCCCTCGGACCTGCGGTCGCCGATCCGCGAGGCCACCGAGGGCAATCTCGTCGTCTTCATCGTGGACCTGTCCGGCTCGATGGCCGCGCGGGAGCGCATCGCGCTGGTCGGCGAGGCGGCGGTGTCGCTGCTGCGCGACGCCTACCAGCGGCGCGACAAGGTGGCGGTGATCGGCTTCCGCGGCGCCGAGGCGACGCTCCTCGTGCCGCCCACCCGGTCCGTCGACGTGGCCGTCGCGCGGCTCGCTCGGGCCCGGACCGGCGGCCGGACACCGCTGGCAGAGGGCCTGATCGAGGCGCGGAAGCTGCTACGACGGGAGGATCTGCGCCCGGACGCCCGGCGCCCGCTGGTCGTGCTGCTCACCGACGGCCGCGCGACCTCGGGCCGCGACCCGTTGTCGCGCGCCCTCGCCGCCGCGGCGGGGCTGCACGCCGACGGCCGCGCGACGGTGGTCGTGGACTGCGAGACCTCGATGGTGCGACTCGGGCTGGCGGCGAGGGTCGCGGCCGCGCTCGGCGCGCCGATGATCCCGCTGGGCGGCCTGAGCCCGCAGGATCTGGCCCGCGTCGCCTGACGTATGTTCCGAAAGTCGAATCCTGGTGGGTGCGCGACGGTAGTCGTCGCCGCGACTCGCTGGATCGACGTTTCGTAGCGCCCCGACCCCGAAGGAGTGATGTCATGCCGCAGGGCAAGGTCGAATCGGTCCCGCAGGACGGCCTGACCACCCGGCAGCGCCGCAACCAGCCGGTGCTCGCCGTGCACACCGGGCCGGGCAAGGGGAAGTCGACGGCCGCGTTCGGGATGGCCATGCGCGCGTGGAACCAGGGCTTCGACATCGGCGTCTTCCAATTCGTCAAGAGCGCGAAGTGGAAGGTCGGCGAGGAGCAGACCATGCTCGCCCTGAACGAGCTGCACGAGCGCACCGGCGCCGGCGGCCCCGTGGAGTGGCACAAGATGGGGCAGGGCTGGTCGTGGCTGCGCCGCAGCGACGACGCGGAGCAGGACCACGCGGAGGCCGCCCGCGACGGTTGGCGCGAGATCGCACGGCGGCTCAGCGTGGAGCAGCACCGCTTCTACGTGCTCGACGAGTTCACGTACCCGCTCAAGTGGGGCTGGATCGACGTCGACGAGGTGGTGGAGACCCTGGCGAACCGCCCCGGGAACCAGCACGTGATCATCACCGGGCGCGACGCCCCGCAGGCGCTCATGGACGCCGCCGACCTGGTCACCGAGATGACCAAGGTCAAGCATCCGATGGACGCTGGAAGGAAGGGCCAGAGGGGGATCGAGTGGTGAGGGACCGCACCCACACCCGGTCCCGGGAGACGCAGGGGTCGCGGAAGCCGGGCGTCGAGTGGTGACTCCCGCGGTCGTCGTCGCCGCGCCGTCGTCGGGCAGCGGGAAGACCACCATCGCGACCGGGCTCATGGGCGCACTGGCGCGGACCGGCGCCGTCGCGCCGTTCAAGGTGGGGCCCGACTACATCGACCCCGGCTACCACGCGCTGGCCACGGGCCGGTCGGGTCGCAACCTCGACGCCGTGCTCTGCGGCGAGCACCGCATCGGGCCCCTCTACCGGCACGGGGCGCGGGACGCGGACATCGCCGTCGTCGAGGGCGTCATGGGCCTGTTCGACGGACGCATCGTCGACGGGCCCGGCGGCGCGGCGACCGAGGGCATCGGCTCCACCGCCGATGTCGCGCAGCTGCTCGGCGCGCCGGTCGTCCTCGTCGTCGACGTGCGCGGGCACTCGCAGTCCCTCGCCGCGCTGCTCGCGGGCTTCGCCACCTACCGGCCGGGCGTCGCCATCGCCGGCGTCATCCTCAACCGCGTCTCCAGCCCGCGGCACGAGCGGGTGCTGCGCGACGCGTGCGCGCACGCGGGTCTCGAGGCCGTCGGGGCGGTCCCCGGCGCCGCCGCGCTGGAGGTGCCGGCGCGGCACCTCGGCCTCATCCCCGCCGCCGAACGCGGTGCGGACGCGGTCGCCGCGGTCGAGGCGATGACGGAACTGGTGGAGCGGCACGTCGACGTCGACCGGATCCGCGCGCTGGCGCGACCCGTCGCCGACGGCCTCGTGTGGGCGCCGTCGGACGAGGTGGAGCGCGCGGGCGATCCGGTCGTCGCCCTGGCCGGCGGACCGGCGTTCAGCTTCGGCTACGCCGAGCACGAGGAACTGCTGCGCGCCGCGGGCGCGCGGGTGCGCCGCTTCGATCCGCTCACCGACGAGCTGCCGGGGGACGCCGCGGCGGTCGTCCTGCCCGGCGGCTTCCCCGAGGTGTACGCGGAGAAGCTCTCGGCCAACGCGGCGCTGCGCGCGCAGCTGCGGGCCCTGGTCGACGCCGGCGGTGCGGTGCACGCCGAGTGCGCGGGGCAGCTCTACCTGGCGGACTCGCTCGACGGCGTGCCCATGTGCGGGATCGTGCCCGGCGCCGCGACCTTCACCTCGCGCCTGACCCTGGGATACCGGGACGCCGTCGCCCTCGGCCCGAGCCCGCTGTTCGAGCCCGGCGAGCGCGTGACGGGGCACGAGTTCCACCGCACGGCGCTCGCGCCGGGGCCCGCCGCGGCGTGGGGCTGGCGCGACGCGGAGGGCCGGCCCGTGACCGACGGGTTCGTTTCGCCCACAGTGCACTCCTCGTATCTGCACGTGCATCCTGCCGGATACCCCGAGGTGGCGGAACGGCTGGTCAGAGCGGTCGCGTGAGGAATTCGTCTCACCCTGAGCACGGGCCTCGCGCGGGCTGAGAGCTTGCTGTACAAAAGCCACATGCACAAGTCGATCAAGCTCGTCTCCGTCACCTTCGCCGCCGCCGCCGTGGTCGCCACCTCCGCCTGCGCCGCCGGTTCCTACGCCGCACCCGGCTCGCCCTCCTCCTCGTCGGCCAAGCCCAGCGCCTCGGCCAAGCCGTCCGCGAAGCCCTCCACGAGCGCCTCGGCCAAGCCCTCGGCCTCGAAGCCCACCCCCGTCAAGGCCGGCACGCCCAGCGCGGTCCTCGCCTCGACGGCGTGGGAGACCACCGCCGCCAAGGACGCGAAGGGCGCCAAGGTCGCGCTGACCGACAAGAACGTGAAGAACTACGTCGGCTGGGCCTACTTCAAGAAGGACGGCACCTTCACCCTGTACAACCTGGACGACACCGCCAAGGGCAAGGGCGACTGGACCGTCTCGGCCGACGGCAAGACCCGCACCATCGTCGCCAAGAACGCCGACGGCAGCGTGCAGTACAAGCGCACCGTCGAGATCGTGACCCTCACCGAGAAGGAGTTCACGTACCGCGTGTACCCCGAGGCCTCCAACAAGGCCGTGTACTACGACATCGTGCACACCGCCACCAAGCACGCCGAGCCGCGCGCGTAGTGACGGAGGTCGCTCACTAAGCTGAGCGGAATGAACAGCCACGGCGCCCCGCATGATCCCTACCTCGTCGGTCTGGATCTGCGTGGGCGCCGTGTCGTCGTCGTGGGGGGCGGGACCGTCGTCCAGCGGCGGCTCCCGGTCCTGCTCGCCGCCGGTGCGGACGTCCACGTCATCGCGCCGGAGGCGACTCCCGCAGTCGAGGCGACGCCGGGCATCGTGTGGCACCGCCGCGAATACGCCTCCGGCGATCTACTCGGGGCCTGGTACGTCCTCGCCGCGACCGACGACCCGGCGGTCAACGCCGCCGTCGTCGCCGAGGCCGAGGTGCAGCGCACGTTCTGCGTCCGCGCCGATCTCGCCCGCGAGGGCACGGCCGTCACCCCCGCCACCGTCGCCACCGACGGGCTCCAGGTGGGCGTCCTGGCCTCCGGGGACCACCGACGGTCCGCGGCCGTCCGCGACAGCCTGCGCGCCGTCCTGACCGGCGACGAGGCCGCGCGCCCCACGCACAAGCCGGAGGGCGTCGCCCTCGTCGGCGGGGGACCGGGGGATCCCGACCTCATCACCGTGCGCGGCCGGGCTCTGCTGGGGTTGGCCGACGTGGTCGTCGCCGATCGTCTGGCTCCGCCCCGGCTGCTCGCCGAGCTCGCGCCGCACGTCGAGGTCATCGACGCCGCGAAGGTGCCCTACGGCCGCGCCATGGCCCAACAGGCCATCAACCAGGTGCTGATCGACCGTGCGCGGGAGGGCAAGTTCGTCGTGCGCCTCAAGGGCGGCGACCCGTACGTCTTCGGCCGCGGTTTCGAGGAGCTCGAGGCGCTCGCCGCCGAGGGCATCCCGGTGACGGTGGTCCCGGGCATCACCAGCTCGATCGCGGCGCCGTCGGCCGCGGGCATCCCGGTCACCCACCGCGGCGTCACGCACGAGTTCGTCGTCGTCTCCGGGCACGTCGCACCGGGCCACCCCGACAGCCTCGTCGACTGGGACGCGCTCGGCCGGCTGCGGGGCACCGTCGTGGTGCTCATGGCGGTGGAGCGGCTCGCCGCCATCGCCGAGGCGCTGATCGCCGGCGGCCGGCCCGCGGCGACCCCCGCGGCGGTGGTCGAGAACGCGACGACGGGCGGGCAGCGCACCGTCCGCGGCACGCTCGCGACGATCGCGGCGGACGCGGCCGCCGCGGAGGTCGTGCCCCCGGCCGTGCTCGTCGTGGGCGCGACGGCCGGATTCACGGCGGCCCTGGGCGGCTGACCCGCACCCGGGGTGCGGGTTTCGTGCGTGTCGGCGAAATGTGACGCCCCCGTGCCGACGACCGCCGGGTGATCGGGGGATCGGGGCCCTGCGCTGCGCGAATCGCCCGATTCCGGGGTTTTCGCCCGACGCCGAAACCGTCACTTCAGTAACTCTCGTCACAATTGTTACCGTTCTCGACTTCCGGATCCGGCGGGGTAGTCGGTAGCCTCGGGCATCATGACCTCAACGATGGCGCCCTCCAGCCCGGCGCAGACCTACCGCGTCAAGGGCAGCGCCGTCGGCATCCCGATCCTCGTGCTGTGCGGGATGATCTTCCTCTCGGTGCTCGACGGCACCGTCGTCTTCGTGGCCATGCCGGAGATCCAGGACGCCCTGGGGCTCTCCGACGCGACCAAGGTCTGGGTCTTCGGCGCGTACGCGCTCACCTTCGGCGGCTTCCTGCTGCTCGGCGGCAGACTCGGCGACACCTTCGGCCGGAAGAAGATGTTCCTGCTCGGCGTGATCGGCTTCACGGTCGCCTCCGCGCTGGCGGGGTTCGCGACCAACGAGGCCTGGCTGCTCGCCGCGCGCGTCGGCCAGGGCTTCTTCGCCGCGATCGCGGGCCCCACTGCGCTGGCCCTGATCGCCACCACCTTCGCGCCGGGCAAGGCCCGCAACCAGGCCTTCGCCGTCTTCGGGGCGATGGCCGGACTCGGCTCCATCGCCGGCCTCGTGGCCGGCGGCCTCCTCGCCACCATCGACTGGCGCCTCATCTTCTGGATCAACGTGCCCGTGGGCATCGCCTGCGCGATCGGCGGCTGGTTCACCCTCGACGAGGCCGTGGCGGAGCGCCGGCACGCCCTCGACGTCAAGGGCGCCGCCCTGGCCGTCGCGGGCTGCGTCACCGGGGTCTACGCCCTCACCGCGGGCCCCGAGGCGCACTGGCAGAGCACCTCGGTCTACGTCGCGGCCGTGGTCAGCGCGATCTGCCTGGCGCTGTTCCTGTGGGTCGAGCGGACCGCCAAGAACCCGATCCTGCCCTTCTCGCTGTTCAACAACCGCAACCGCGTCGCGGCCATGCTCGCGATCCTCGTCTGCGGCGCGCTGATCCCCACACTCGGCTTCTACGTCGCGCTCACGTTCCAGCTGGTCCTCGGCTACACGCCCTTCCAGTCCGGGCTCGCGCTGCTGCCCTTCGCCGTCGGCTTCGGCATCTCCGTCGCGATCAGCGCGACGCTCGTGCGCCGCTTCCAGGCCCGCTGGCTGGTCGCCGTCGGCGGCGCCATCGTCTTCCTGCCCTGCGTCTACGTCCCCACGCTGATGAGCAAGGCGCCGGCGACCATCGACTACTTCCCGCAGATCGCGATCCCCGTGTTCCTCATCGGCATCGGCGTGGGCATGGCCGTCGTGCCGCTGCCGCTCGGCGCCGTGGCCGGCGTGCGTCCGTCGGAGATCGGGCCGCTGACCGCGCTCATCGAGGTCGCACAGAACCTGGGCGGCATCATCGGCCTCGCGTCCGTGCAGGTCGTGGTGACCTCGCGGATCATGGCCGAGGGCGGCCCGACCACGGGGCATCTGCGCCACGGCAACCTCACGGGCGACCAGATCCACGCGCTCGCCTCGGGCTACGGCCTCGCCTTCATCGCCTGCGCCGCGATCCTCATCCTCGCCGGACTCGTCGTCGTGCCCTTCATGCGGTTCACCCCGGAGGAGATCGCCGAGGGGCAGGCCGCCAAGGAGTCCAGCGAGTCCGGCGGTGCGATCCCGTCCACCTCGTTCCCGGCGCAGGCCTTCGAGGACGACGACGACGCCGTCGACGACGACTGGGAGCCCCTCGAGGGCGACGTCACCTCGGGCTCCTTCGCCGCGATCCGCCGCGAGGACTTCGACCGCGCCTACAACGAACAGCCCGGCGATCCCGAGCCGGTGTACTTCACCGACCGGTTCCGCGCCATCAAGCGCGCCGAGGTCGAGACGACGGCCTCGCCGCTCACCGACCTGGGGATCCGGCCGGGGCCGCCGCCGAACGCCGCCGCGCCGCGGCCCGCGCCCGCTCCGCAGCCGCCGACGCAGCAGGTCCCCGTCGCGCGCCCGCAGCAGCGCCCGCAGCCGACGGCGCCGCAGCAGGCCTATTCGCAGCCGAGCGACCCGCTGACCCGCCCGGCACCGACGGTCCCGCAGCAGGCGTACTCGCACCCCAGTGATCCGCTGCCGCGGCCCTCCGCCCGCCCGGGAGAGGGCCTCGCCGGCATCGCCCGCCCGTCGGGCCCGATCCAGCGCGAGAGCGTCGACCTGCCGCGCCCGCCCGTGCCGCCCGCGCCGCGGGCGTCCGTCCCCGACTACCGTCCGCCGCGTCCGGCACCGCAGCAGTACCGGGCCGATCCGCCGAGCGGTGCCGCGGACCGCGGGGAGCCCGCCTACCAGGGGGCGCCCGCACCGCGCACCGGCCGGCACGCCGCGCCGGAGTCCGACGGCATGCACCATCCGGCGCCGACCCCGCAGGCGGATCGGGTGAGTCGCGCGCGCCGCCACCGTCTGGAGGACTGACGGGCGCCGAGCCCGGCGTGTCGCCCGAATTGTGACCATCCGGGCGGCTCCGCCCGGTCGGACCGGGCGGCACCGACCGTGGTCTGCGGAAACGCCACTGCACAATGCTTGCTGAGTGCACGGACAGGGGGTGCGCGTCGCGCGCCCCGACCGGGAAACCAGCACGAGCGATTTCTTCGCGCCTTCTCTGAGCCGGTAGCCTCGGTCTTCATGACCTCAACGATGGCCCCGGGGGCCCAGGCGCAGAGCTATCGCGTCAAGGGCAGCGCACTCGGCATCGCCATCGTCGTCCTCTCCGGGATGATGTTCCTCGCCGTCCTCGACGGCACGGTCGTCTTCGTCGCGATGCCGCGGATCCAGGAGGCCATGCACCTCTCGGACGCCGCGAAGGTGTGGGTCTTCGGGGCGTACGCAGTCACCTTCGGCGGGTTCATGCTCCTGGGCGGTCGCCTCGGTGACACCTTCGGCCGCAAGAAGATGTTCATGCTCGGCGTCGCGGGGTTCACGTTCGCCTCGCTGCTCACCGGCTTCGCGACCGACGAGGTCTGGTTGCTGGCCGCCCGCGCGGGCCAGGGCTTCTTCGCCGCGATCGCCTGCCCCACGGCGCTGGCGCTCATCGCCACCACGTTCGCGCCGGGCAAGGCGCGCAACCAGGCCTTCGCGATCTTCGCGGCGATGGGCGGCCTCGGCTCCGTGGCGGGCCTGATCGCGGGTGGCCTCCTCGCCACCTGGGACTGGCGGCTCGTGTTCTGGATCAACGTCCCGGTCGGCGTCGCGTGCGTGATCGGCGGTTGGTTCGCGCTCGAGGAATCGATGTCCGAGCGCCGGCACGCCCTCGACGTGAAGGGCGCGGTGCTCGCGGTCGCGGGCTGCGTGACGGGCGTCTACGCACTCACCGCCGGGCCGGAGACCCACTGGCAGGATCCGAGCGTGTACGCCGCGGCCGCGATCAGTGCGGTCTGCCTCGTCGCCTTCCTCTGGGTGGAGCGCACCGCGAAGAACCCGATCCTGCCCTTCTCGCTGTTCCGCAACCGCAACCGCGTGGCGGCCATGCTGGCCATCCTGGTGTGCGGCGCGCTGATCCCGACGCTCGGCTTCTACGTCGCGCTGACCTTCCAGCAGGTCCTCGGTTACACCCCGCTGCAGTCGGGCCTGGCGCTGGTGCCCTTCGCGGTCGGCATGGGCATCTCGACGCTGGTCGCCTCCAAGCTGGTGCTCAAGTACCAGGCTCGGTGGCTGGTGCTGCTCGGCGGTGTCATCGTCTTCCTGCCGTGCCTGTACGTGCCCTACCTGATGACCAAGGACCCGTCGCAGGTCACGTACTTCCCGTACATCGCGCTGCCCGTCTTCCTGATCGGCATCGGGGTGGGGTTCGCGATCATCCCCCTGCCGCTGTGCGCCCTCGCCGGCGTCCGCCCCACGGAGATCGGGCCGATGTCGGCCCTCGTCGAGGTCTGCCAGAACCTCGGCGGCATCATCGGCCTCGCCACCGTCCAGGTCGCGGTGACCTCCCGCATCATGGCCGACGGGGGCCCGACGAACGGCGAGCTCAGCTCCGACCCGCTGCTGCGGGGCGACGAACTCAAGGCCCTCGCCTCGGGCTACGGCCTCGCCTTCATCGCCTGCGCGATCATCCTGATCATCGCGGGCCTCGTGGTCGTCCCCTTCATGCGCTTCACCCCGGAGGAGGTCGCCGAGGGGCAGGCGGCGCAGGAGTCGAGCAAGTCGGGCGGTGCGATCCCGTCGACCTCGTTCCCGGCGCAGGCGCTCGACCACGACGACGACGTCGACGACGACTGGGAGCCGCTCGAGGGCGACGTCACCTCCGGATCCTTCCCGGCTGTCCGCCGCAGCGACTTCGACCGCGCCTACAACGAGCAGCCGGGCGACCCGGAGCCCGTGTACTTCACCGATCGGTTCCGCGCCATCAAGCGGCCGCAGGCGCCGCAGCCCCAGCAGCCGGTGCAGCACCGGCCGGCCACGCAGCCGCCGCAGGCGCCGCAGCCGCAGCAGGCGTACTCGCACCCGAGCGACCCGCTGCCGCGCGCGGGGCAGCCCGGTGAGGGGCTGGCCGGTGTCGCACGCCCGTCGGGCCCGATCCAGCGGGAGAGCACCGACTTGCCGCGCCCGCCGCAGGCCCCGCAACCTCCCCGTCCGGCGGCCGACCCGCAGTACCGGCCTCCCGCGGCACCCCCGCAGGCGCAACAGCGCCCGAGCGCCCCGATCCAGCGTCCGAGCGGCCAGGTGCCGCGGCCGAGCGCACCGATGCAGCGGCCGAGCGGGCAGCTGCCGCGCCCCGGCGGCCCCGTCCAGCGCCCCGGACGGCCGGGGCAGCCCAGCGGTCCGGCCCCGCAGGCCGGGCCGGGCCAGCAGGGCGAGCCGGGCCAGCAGGCCGGCCCGAGCCGGCCGACGCAACGTCCCAGCGGCGCGATGCCGCGGCCCGGCCGGCCGGCGCCGCGTCCGAGCGGGCCCGTNCAGCGNCCGAGCGCCCCGATCCANCGTCCGNCCGCCGCGCCCCCACAGCAGCAGGCCCCGCAGCAGGGGGCCCCGTCGACCGGCGGCCGGCACTCGTTGCCCGAGCCCGACGCGATGCACCACCCCGAGGCGTCCCCGCAGGCCGAGCGCGTGAGCCGCGCCCGCCGGCACCGCCTCGACGAGGACTAAGCCCGGGTCGGGCGCGGACCGGTCCGCGTCATCCCGCGGTGACGATCGTCACCTCGGTGGGCGACGAGAGCTCCGCGCGCAGTCCGGCCTTCTCCGCCACCTTCACCACGGCCTTCGCGTCACCGGGCTCGGCGCGGGTGACGACCAGCGCCCGGGCCAGCAGGCCCTTGTGGTGCTTGTTGAAGTGCGAGACCACGGCGCGCGAGCCGTCGGGCTTCTCGGTCACGACGGTGGCCGTCACCGCGCCGGGCACCCGGCCCAGGGCCGCGTAGCCGCCCGACCGCAGGTCCACGACGAGGCCGCGGTCGGCCCCGGCGAGAGCGTCGGCCAGCGCCGGCTTCCACTCCGCGGCCAGCGTGCGCAGGCCGGGCAGCTTCGACCCCGAGGAGAGCCGATACGCCGGAATCGGGTCGACCGCGCCCACCGCGCCGAACAGCGCCGAGCCCACGGCCAGCCGCGCGTCGGCCTTCGCGCGCTGCGCCCTCGTCAGCCCGCGGACGTCGAGGGCGTCGTAGAGGACGCCCGTGTACTGCTCGATCGCGGGCCGGGTGGGGGCGGTGCGCAGCGCGCGGTTCCGCTCCAGCTCGTCCGTCTGCCCCTCCGACAATCCCAGCGCGGCGCGGGCGGCACCGCCGTCCTGGGAGACGGCGATGAGCGTGTCGAGGAGGCGTTCGCGGGTCGGGGTGAGCGACGGGAAGGTCAGCGCCGCCGGGTCCAGCGGCGCGCCCTTCCCGCCACCGGCCTTGGTTTCGGACGGGGGAAGCAGGATCAGCACACCGGACACACTAAGCTGTGGCGTCGTGATCACCCGATTCTCCCAGCTGTTCCTGCGCACGCTCCGCGACGACCCCGCGGACGCGGAGGTCCCCAGCCACAAGCTGCTCGTCCGCGCCGGCTACGTGCGGCGCATCGCGCCCGGCGTCTACTCCTGGCTGCCGCTGGGCCTGCGGGTGCTGCGCAACGTCGAGCAGGTCGTCCGCGAGGAGATGAACGCGATCGGCGGCCAGGAGATCCTGCTGCCGGCCCTGCTGCCGCGCGAGCCCTACGAGACCACCAACCGGTGGACCGAGTACGGCGACAGCCTGTTCCGTCTCAAGGACCGCAAGGGCGCCGACATGATGCTCGGCCCCACCCACGAGGAGATCTTCGCCCTCACCGTGAAGGGCGAGTACAACTCGTACAAGGACCTGCCGGTCATCCTGTACCAGATCCAGACGAAGTACCGCGACGAGGAGCGGCCCCGCGCGGGCATCCTCCGCGGCCGCGAGTTCGTCATGAAGGACAGCTACAGCTTCGACACCTCCGACGAGGGCCTGTCCGAGGCGTACGCGAAGCACCGCGCCGCCTACCAGCGGATCTTCGCGCGCCTGGACGTCGAGCACGTCATCGTCTCCGCGACGTCCGGGGCCATGGGCGGCAGCGCCTCCGAGGAGTTCCTCGCGGTGAGCCCCGTCGGCGAGGACACCTACGTGCACTCGACCGAGTCGGACTACGCCGCCAACGTCGAGGCCGTGGTCACGCCCGCGCCGCCGGCGATCCCGCTCGACGGGCTGCCCGCCGCGCAGGTGTACGACACCCCCGACGCGCCCACGATCGACACGCTCGTCGCCTGGGCCAACGAGGGCGCCGACGGTGCCTCCGTCCTCGGCCGCGAGGTGACCGCGGGCGACACCCTCAAGAACGTCATGGTCAAGACCCGCGCCCCGGGCGGCGACTGGGAGCTCCTCGGCGTCGGCGTGCCCGGCGACCGCGAGGTGGACTTCAAGCGGCTCGAGGCGTCCCTGGAGCCGACCGAGGTCGCGCTCCTCGAGGTCGAGGACTTCGCGAAGTACCCGTTCCTGGTGAAGGGCTACATCGGCCCGAAGGCCCTGCAGGCGAACGACGTCCGGTACCTCGTCGATCCGCGCGTCGTCGACGGCACCGCCTGGATCACCGGCGCGGACGCGCCGGGGCGGCACGTGGTGAACCTGACGGCGGGGCGTGACTTCACCCCCGACGGCACCATCGAGGCCGCCGAGGTCCGCGACGGAGACGCTTCGCCCGACGGCAAGGGCGTGCTGCAGTCCGCGCGCGGCATCGAGATCGGCCACATCTTCCAGCTGGGCCGCAAGTACACGGACGCCTTCGAGATCGACGTGCTCGGCGAGAACGGCAAGCCCGTGCGCCTGACGCAGGGCTCCTACGGCGTCGGCGTCTCGCGCCTCGTCGCCGTCATCGCCGAGCAGCAGCACGACGACAAGGGCCTGCGCTGGCCGAAGGGCATCGCCCCGTTCGACGTGCACGTGGTCATCGCGAACAAGGATGAGGGCGCCTGGACCGGTGCCGAGTCGCTGGCCGCCGAGCTGGACGCGGCCGGCCTGCAGGTGCTGCTCGACGACCGCAAGGCCTCGCCCGGCATCAAGTTCAAGGACTCCGAGCTGGTCGGCGTCCCGACCGTCGTCGTGGTCGGCCGGGGCTGGGCCGACGGTGTCGTCGAGCTCCGGGACCGCCTCACCGGCGATTCCCGCGAGATCCCCGTCGCCGACGCCGCCGCGGAGATCGTCGCCGCCGCACGGTAGTCCGGACACACGAGGGGCCCGCACCGGATTGGTGCGGGCCCCTCGTGGGTTCTGCGCTCAGCCGAGAAGCGTGAGCACCGAATCGGTGTCGAAGCCGCCGGACGCGAGCACCCCGATGCCGATGATCACGAGGACGACGACGAGCACCAGCACGACGCCGCCCAGGATCGTTCCGGCGAGCGCCATGCCGTAGCCCTGCTGGCCGGTCTGCTTGGTCTGCTTCATCCCCATCACGCCCGTGATGATCGCGGCGATGGGCAGCGGGATGCTGAACAGGCCGATCAGGCACGCCAGCGGGATGGCCAGGATTCCGCAGACCAGCGAGGCGATCGCGAGGCCGTTGGTGCCGGGCTTCGGACCCTGCCCCGGGTATCCGGGGTAGCCCGGCCCGCCGGGGTAGGCCGGGTACCCCGGCTGGCCGGCGAAGCCCTGCTGGCCCGGATACTGCGGCTGGCCGGGGTACTGCTGCTGGCCCGGGTACTGGGGCGGCGCGCCGTACGGGTTCTGCGCGGCGTACGGATCCGCGGGGGCGCCGTACGGGTTCTGCTGCGCCGCATACGGATCGGCGGGCGCCGCGTACGGGTCCGCCGGCGGGGTGTAGGCCGAGGGGGTGGCGTAGGGGTTGGGCTGCGCGGTCTGGTGCACGGTGGTCGCGGCGTCGGGATCGCCGCCCACGTCCTGCCCGGTCGGGGCCTGGTCACCGTCGCGCTTCGTCAGGTCGGGCGCGGGCGGCGCCGGCTCCGCGGGGCGGATCACCGTCGGGTCGTAGGTCCCGTCGCCGGGCTGCTGCGGATCACTGGACGTCATCCCCCGAGTGTAAAGGTGCGCAAAGGGAACGTCAGGTGCGGATACCGGGGAAGGGCGTGGTCACGGGGGAGACCCCGAGGGCGGCGCGCCAGCGGGCGCCGCGGACCGCCGCGCCGCCGAGCCCGGTGACGCCGAGGTGCCGGAGCCCGTCGCCGTCGGCGTGGGAGAGCAGGTTGCGGTGCGCCGCAGCCGCGTCGTCCTCCACCGCCGCCGCCACCTTCGCGGCACTGACGGGATCGGTGACGGGCTCGGGCGGCGTGTACGCGGGCGCTGCGACCGGGACCTGTGCGCCGGCGGCGCTGAGCACCCGGGCGAGGGCGTCGCGCTGCGAGCGGTGTTCCGCCGCGTAGGTCGCGATCTCGGTCTTGCGGGTGGGCGCGGCGTACGCCTCGACGAGGCCGTACAGGTAGACCGCGGCGTGCTCGGACGTGACCGCCGCGGCGACGGCGTCCTGCGCGGGGGTCATGCGAGCACCACCTCGGCGTGCACGCGGGTCGCGGCGGCGACGGAGCCGAGGAGCGCGGCCTGGTAGCCGGAGGCGGCGACCGCGGCGTCGCCGGCGTCCTTCGCCGAGCGGGTGAGCTGCGCATGCAGCGACTGCCGGTTCAGCGGCGACGGCGCGGCCGGCGTCGACGACGGTGCCGCGGTGACGGAGGTCGGGCGCTCGACGTACCGGGAGAGCTCGTCGGACAGCGCCGCGGCGTGCTGGCCGCGCTGATCGGCGATCAGTCGCAGCTGCGGGCCGGAGGCCCCGTCGAGCACGGCCAGGCCGCGGGCGGCGTCCGCATCGGCCTGGGCTGCAGCGGCGGCCGCCTGCAGCCGCACCGCCTGCGGGTCGTCGGCACGGTCCTCGGGGGTGGTGCACCCGGCCAGCGCGGCCCCGCCGGCGAGAGCGCCTCCCGCGAGGAGGACGGATGTCAGGGCGGTGCGGCGGTCGATGCCGGGACGCGGCGGCGCGTCGTCGCCGCGGCGCGGGGATGGGGCGATCACGGGGCGAGTCTAGCGAGGCGCCCGGGTACACTGGCCGCAGCGTTCGACACCGGGCACGTCCGGTGACAATTTCACAGGGAGGCGCGTATGGCTTACGACGAAACGGCGGTGAAGGCCGTGATCGCGCCCCACCTGGACGCGGCCGGGCTCGATCTGGAGCAGGTGAAGATCAACAACGCGGGTCCCAAGTCCTCCATCGCGGTCGTCGTGGACAGTGACGCGGGCCCCACCCTCGACGAGCTGGCGGAGGTCGCGCGGACCCTGTCCGCCGCGGTCGACGACGCCGACGAGGTCTTCGGCGGCCAGGCGTTCACCCTCGAGGTGACCACGCCCGGCGCGGAGCGACCGCTCACCGAGCCCCGCCACTGGCGCCGCGCCCGCGGCCGCCAGGCGGCGATCGAGCTGACGGACGGGACGAACCTGCTGGCCCGGATCGGGCCGCTCACGGAAGACGGGAAGGGCGGCGGGGCCACGGTCACCGTCGTGCTGCCCGGGGCGAAGGGGGCCGCCCCGACGACCCGCGACCTCGACCTCGCGGAGGTGGCCGCGGCCGCCGTCCGGGTCGAGTTCCGCAGGCCGAACCCCAAGGAGATGGAGCTCTCGGGCATCACGCCCGGGCGCGTGGAGTCGGGTGCCGAACCGGAGGACCTGACGGGCGAGGACGCCGGTGCGGCGCAGAGGAACGAGGACTAGATGAACATCGACATGGCGACGCTGCGGGCGATCGAGGCGGAGAAGGACATCTCCGTCGACACCGTCATCGAGGCGATCCAGGTGGCACTCCTCACCGCGTACAAGCACACGGACGGCCACGAGCCGCACGCGCGGATCGACGTCAACCGTCGCACCGGCGAGGTGAAGGTGCTCGCGCAGGAACTCGACGCCGACGGCAACATCATCACCGAGTGGGACGACACTCCTGAGGGCTTCGGCCGCATCGCGGCGGATTCGGCCCGGCAGCTCATCACCCAGCGCCTGCGCGACGCGGAGAACGACCGCACCTTCGGCGAGTTCGCGGTCTACGAGGGCGAGGTCGTCTCGGGCGTGGTCCAGGCCGACGCCCGCGCGGCGGCCCGTGGCTTCGTGGTGGTCCGCATCGGCGGGGAGCGCGAGGGCCACGAGGGCCTGCTGCCGCCCGCCGAGCAGGTGCCGGGGGAGAGCTACGAGCACGGCGACCGGATGAAGTTCTACGTCGTCGGCGTGAGCCGCGGCCAGCGCGGCACGCAGATCACCCTCTCGCGCACCCACCCGAACCTGGTGAAGAAGCTCTTCGCGCTTGAGGTGCCCGAGATCGCCGACGGCAGCGTCGAGATCACCTCGGTGGCGCGCGAGGCCGGCCACCGATCGAAGATCGCGGTGCGCACCTCCGTCGCGGGCCTCAACGCCAAGGGCGCGTGCATCGGCCCGATGGGGCAGCGCGTGCGGAACGTGATGAGCGACCTCGAGGGCGAGAAGATCGACATCATCTCCTACGACGACGATCCCGCGGTCTTCGTCGGCAATGCCCTGTCGCCGTCGTCGGTGGTGTCGGTCACCATCGTCGACCCCAAGGAGAAGGCCGCCCGGGTGGTGGTCCCCGACTTCAAGCTCTCGCTCGCGATCGGCAAGGAGGGGCAGAACGCCCGCCTCGCCGCCCGGCTCACCGGCTGGCGGATCGACATCCGCTCCGACGCGGAGGGCGAGCCGCGAGGTGAGTAGCGGGCCGGGCGGGACCCCCGGCTCCGAGACCGAACCCCGCGTGGACGGCGACGTGCAGGGGCCGGTCCGGACCTGCATCGGGTGCCGGCGCCGGGCGTCCGCGGGCGAGTTGATCCGGGTGGTCGCGTCCGCGCCGGTCGACGGTGCGCGGACCGTCGTGGTGGACGGGCGGCGCCGCCTGCCGGGGCGGGGTGCGTGGCTGCACGACTCCCCGTCGTGCCGGGAGGCGGCCCGAAAGAGGAACGCGTTCCGTCGTGCGCTCCGCGTATCGGGTCCGCTGGACGACTCCCTGGCGCAATCGACTTGCCAGGACGCGCTATGATGATGAGCGGTCTGAAGACGGTAGGTCTTTCCCAAGGCCGACCTACTCGGAAGTGAAGGAATCGAGCTGAAGACATGAGCACACCGTGAAGCACCAGCGATGAACGGCAATCGGAGTAACTAACCGAGGTCGGCGGGACCAGTGATGCCCTCGACCTCACATTTGAGGAGAAGAGTGGCAGGCAAGGCCCGCGTGCACGAGTTGGCAAAAGAGCTCGGTGTCACCAGCAAGGAAGTTCTCGCACGGCTCAGTGAGCAGGGCGAGTTCGTGAAGTCCGCGTCGTCGACGGTGGAAGCCCCCGTCGCGCGACGCCTGCGCGAGTCGTACGGATCCAAGTCCGACGCCGCGAAGCCCGGCCCCGCGCCGGCGAAGAAGCCCGGCCCCGCGGCCGCGAGCACCCCCGCACCCTCGGCACCNGC
>NZ_CBCSDV010000043.1:0-28290 GCF_965138335.1 Tsukamurella ocularis | reverse complement strand
CCGCCGAAGCGACCCGCCCGCACCGTCGAACCCGCTAGGCGGCGACCTGCGCGCCCTCCGACACCGGCTCCAGGGCCTGCGCGACGATCTCCGCCACGTCGACCATCGGCTTCACCTCGAGCGCGTCGAGCACCTCCGCCGGGACGTCGTCCAGGTCGGGCTCGTTGCGCTGCGGCACGAACACCGTGGCCAGCCCGTTGCGCTGCGCGGCCAGCAGCTTCTGCTTGACGCCGCCGATGGGCAGTACCCGACCGTTGAGCGTGACCTCGCCGGTCATGCCGACGTCGCTGCGCACGCGCCGCCCCGTCAGCATCGACACCAGCGCGGTGACCATCGTGACGCCCGCCGACGGCCCGTCCTTGGGGACGGCGCCGGCCGGGAAGTGGATGTGCACCGTGCCGTTCAGCGCGGCCGGGTCGATGCCGAAGTCCGCGGCGTGCGCCTGCACGTACGACAGGGCGATCTGCGCCGACTCCTTCATCACGTCGCCGAGCTGGCCCGTCAGCTTCAGTTCCGGGCCGGATTCGCCGGGCGTGTGCAGCGCCTCGATGAACAGGACGTCGCCGCCCATGCCGGTCACGGCCAGGCCTGTCGCCACGCCCGGCACCTCGGTCCGCTCGGCCGTCTCCGGGGTGAACCGGGGCCGGCCCAGGTAACCCTGCAGGTCCCCGACATCGACGACGGTGCGCCCCGCGTCCGTGGAGGACTGCTCCACCGCGACCTTGCGCAGCGCCTTGGCGAGCAGCCGCTCGAACTGCCGCACGCCCGGCTCGCGGGTGTAGTTCGCGGCGATCTCGCGCAGCGCCTCGTCGGTCACGGTCACCTCGTCGGCCGTCAGCGCCGCCCGCTCCCGCTGCCGCGGCACCAGGTAGTCCCGGGCGATCGCGACCTTGTCGTCCTCGGTGTAGCCGTCGAGGGTGACCAGCTCCATCCGGTCGAGCAGCGCCGACGGGATGTTCTCCACCACATTGGCCGTCGCGAGGAAGACCACATCGGACAGGTCCAGGTCGAGGTCCAGGTAGTGATCGCGGAAGGTGTGGTTCTGCGCGGGATCGAGCACCTCGAGCAGCGCCGCCGCGGGATCGCCGCGGTAGTCGGAGCCCACCTTGTCGATCTCGTCGAGCAGCACCACCGGGTTCATCGAGCCCGCCTCGCCGATCGCGCGCACGATCCGGCCGGGCAGCGCGCCGACGTAGGTCCGACGGTGCCCGCGGATCTCCGCCTCGTCGCGCACGCCGCCGAGCGCCACGCGCACGAACTTGCGGCCCAGCGCGCGGGCGACGGACTCGCCCAGCGAGGTCTTGCCCACGCCGGGCGGGCCGGCGAGCACCATGACGGCGCCCGACCCGCGGCCGCCGACCAGCGACATGCCGCGCTGCGACCGGCGCGACCGCACGGCCAGGTACTCGACGATGCGGTCCTTCACGTCGTCGAGGCCGTGGTGGTCGGCGTCGAGGATCGCCCGCGCGCCGGCCAGGTCGTCGGAGTCCTCGGTGGTGACGTTCCACGGCAGGTCCAGGACGGTGTCGAGCCAGGTGCGGATCCAGCCCGCCTCGGGGCTCTGGTCGGTGCCGCGCTCGAGCTTGCCCACCTCGCGCAGCGCCGCCTCGCGGACCTTCTCCGGCAGGTCGGCGGCCTCCACGCGGGACCGGTAGTCGTCGGCACCGTCGGGCTCGTCCTCCCCGAGCTCCTTGCGGATGGCGTTGAGCTGCTGCCGGAGCAGGAACTCCTTCTGCTGCTTCTCCATCCCGTCGCGGACGTCGGAAGCGATCTTGTCGCTCACCTCGGTCTCGGCGAGGTGCTCGCCGGTCCAGTCGATGAGGCGCTGCAGGCGCGCGTCGACGTCGCCGGTCTCCAACAGCTCGCGCTTCTGCTCGTTCGTCAGCCACGACGAGTAGCCCGACGTATCCGCCAGCGCGGCGGGGTCGGTGAGCCGGTTGACGGCGTCGATCACCTGCCAGGCCTCGCGGCGCTGCAGCATCGCGAGCACGACCTTCTTGTACTCGGCGGCCAGCTCGCGGGTGCGCTCGGTGACCGCGGTCTCGTCGACGAGGTCGACCTCGACCCACAGCGCCGCACCCGGCCCGGTGGTGCCGGAACCGATGTGGGCGCGCTGCTCGCCGCGCAGCACGGCGACGTACTCGGACTGGCCGGGCACGCGGCCGACCTGCACGATCGAGGCGACGACGCCGTGCGTCGGGTACCGGTCGTCCAGTCGCGGGGCGATGAGGAGCTTGCCGCGCTCGCTGCTGCGGCCGGCGTCGACCGCGGCCTGCGCGGCGTCGTCGAGGGTGATCGGCACGACCATGCCGGGGAGTACGACGAGGTCGGGGACGAAGAGAACGGGCAGTGAGATCTGCTCAGACATGGGGCCTCCAAGTTCAGTCTTCTCCGCTCAACGCCGATGCCCGGCCGGGTTGTTCCGGCCGGGCATCGGCGTTCGCCGTCAGCGGATTTCAGGCCGCGACGGGCTCCCGCTCGGGGCGCGCCTCGTGCTCCCCTGCGCCTCCCCGATCACGCTGCCGCGGGCTCCCGCTCCGGGCGCACCTCATGCTCCACCCCGTCGTGCTCCCTCCCCACCTCGAAGCGGAGCAGGCGCAGCGCGTTGGCCACGACGATGAGCGTCGAGCCCTCGTGGATGAAGACCACCGGCCCCATCGGCATGCCGAGGAACGTGACGATCACCAGGAAGACCACGATGCCCAGCGCGGCGATGAGGTTCTGCCGGATGATGCGGCTGGTCCGCCGGCTCAGCCGCACCGCGAACGGCAGGCGGCCCAGGTCGTCGCTCATCAGCGCGACGTCCGCGGTCTCCAGCGCGACGGCGGAACCGGCGGCGCCCATGGCGATCCCGACGTCGGCCTGCGCCATCGCGGGCGCGTCGTTGACGCCGTCGCCGACCATGGCGCACCGTCGGGCATCCGGCCCCGCGCCGGAGAGGCCGCGCACCTGCGTCACCTTGTCCTCCGGGAGCAGCCCGCCGAGGGCCCGGTCGACGCCGACCTCGCGGCCCACGGCCTCCGCCACCTGCTGGTGGTCGCCGGAGATCATCACGATGTCGGTCATGCCGGACTCGCGGAGCCGGTCGAGCACCTGCCCGGCCTCCCGACGGGGCGTGTCCATGACGCCGATCACGCCGAGGAAGCGGCCGCCGCGGCGCACGATCATGAGCGTGCGGCCCGCGGCCTGCAGCCGCTCGACGTCGGCGGCGACGGCCCCGTCGAGCGCGATGCCGGCGTCGGTGAAGAGGCGCTCGTTGCCGATCTCGACACTCTCACCCTCGACGAGGGCGCGGACGCCGCGGCCGGTGACGGACTGCAGGTCGGAGGCGGTGAGCACCGTCGAGGTGCGGGCCGCGACGGCCTCGGCGACCGCGGCGGCGAGGGGGTGGTCGGAGAGCTTCTCGACGGCGAGCGTGGTCGCGAGCAGCTCGTCGAGCTCGACACCGGGCGCCGCGACGGTGTCGGTGACCCGCGGCTCGCCCCAGGTCAGGGTGCCGGTCTTGTCGAAGGCGATCGACGTGACGCGGCCGAGCGTCTCGAGCGGCGCGCCGCCCTTGACCAGCACGCCGGCGCGGGCGGCGCGCGCGACGCCCGCCAGCACGGCCGACGGGGTGGCGAGCGCGAGCGCGCAGGGGCTCGCGGCGACGAGCACGGCCATCGCGAGGTAGAAGGCGTCGTCGAACGTGTTGCCGAGAGCGAGGAAGCCGACCAGGAAGACGCCGATGACGAAGGCGATCACGGCGGGTACGTAGATGCGCTGGAACCTGTCGAGGAAGCGCTGCGTGGGCGACTTGGCCTGGTCGGTGGACGCGACGAGCTCGACGACCTTGCTCAGCGTGGAGTCCTTCGCCAGCGCGGTGACCTGCACGACCAGCGCGCCGGAACCGTTGACCGTGCCCGCGAAGACCTTGTTCTCGTCGGCGACGCGGCCGGTGCGGGAGGGGTCGAGGGGCTCCTTCTCCACCGGCATCGACTCGCCGGTGACGGCGCTCTGGTCGATCGCCGAGCGCCCGTCGACCACCACCCCGTCGGAGCTGACGCGCGCATTGGGACGGATCAGCACGAGGTCGCCGACGGCGACGTCCTCCACCTGCCGGTCGACGAACTCGCCCGCCGTGGTCGACGGTCCGCCGACGTGCACCAGCGCGGTGCGGGGCGCGAGGCCGGCGAGCGCCTCGATCGACTTGGACGCGCGGGCCAGCGCGAACTCCTCCAGCGCGTGGCCGAGGCTGAACAGGAACAGCAGCACCGCGCCCTCGGCGAACCGCCCGATCGAGGCGGCGCCGATCGCGGCGACCAGCATGAGGAAGTCGACCTCGAACTTCCCGTTCAGCGTGGACCTGATGGCCGAGCGGATGGTGAAGAAGCCGCCGAAGAAGTACGTGGCGAGGAAGAAGGCGGTGCCGACGTCGGGCAGCCCCGCGGCGTACTCGGCGATCATGCCCGCGGTGTAGGTGACGCCCGAGGCGATGGCGAAGCCGATCTCCCACCGCGCCGAGTGGCCGGACTCGTGGTCGTGTTCTGCGCTCATGGCCTGAGCGTATGCGACATATGCATACATTGCAATATGTTGTTCTACGGAGTTCCTAGACTCGTCCCGTGCACATCGGAATCATCGGGGCGGGTCTGTCCGGGCTGTCGGCGGCGCTGCACCTGCTCGGGGCGGGCCATCGAGTCACCGTCGTGGAGAAGTCGCCGCAGGTCGGCGGGCGCGCGGGGACGATCTCGCTGGGAGGGCACCTCGTCGATCCGGGCGCGAGCGTGCTGACCATGCCGGAGCTGGTCTTCGACGCCCTGGCCGCGGGCGGCCTCGGCCGGCTCGCCGCCGAGGACGAACTGGACCTGCTGCCGGTCGCGCCCGCGTACGCGGGTCGGTTCCCGGCCCTCGGGGGTCACCCGGCCGGCGTGCTGCACGTCCCCGACGACCTCGCGGTGGACGAGCACATGCGCTGGCAGGAGGCCGTGTTCGACGCCGCCTACGAGCGGTTCATCGGCGGCGACGCCGCGTGGAGCTCGTACGCGAACCCGCGCGACCTCGCCGCGCTGGGCCGGCTCGTGCGGCTCGGCGCCTTGCGGTCGATGCAGCACCAGGTGGACCGCCGCGTCGCCGACCCGCGCGCCCGCCGCATGCTCACCTTCCAGGCGCTCTACGCCGGAGTCGCGCCGTCGGCGGCGCGCGCGGTGTACGCCGTGATCTCGCACATGGACGTCGGCCTGGGTGTCTGGTACCCCCGGGCGGGCATGGGCCGGGTCGCGGAGGTCATGGCGCGGCAGGTCGAGCGGGCCGGCGGCACGCTTCTGCTCGACCACGAGGTGCTCGGCCTCGACGGCCGGCGGGGCCGCGTCACGGGTCTGCGCGCCCGGACGTCGGCGCGCGTGCGCCAGCTCGCCTTCGACGGGGTGGTGCTCACCGCCGACGCCCCCATCACCGACCGGCTCATCGCGCCGCTCGGCGGGCGGGCGCCGCGGCGTGTGCGGCTGTCGCCGTCCGCGGTGGTGGCCCACCTCGACGTGGACCCCGACCTGCAGGACCACTGGCCCACGCAGGCGCACCACACGCTGGACTTCGGCGCGGCGTGGGAGCAGACCTTCGCGGAGATCACCGCGACGCGGGGCCGCGGGCGGCTCATGAGCGACCCGTCGTTCCTCATCACCCGCCCGTCGATCACGACGGGCGAGCCCGGCCCGGTCAGCGTGCTCGCACCGTGCCCCAACCTGGAATCAGCACCGCTGGACTGGGACTCGATCGGCCCCGACTACGTGCGCGACGCGCTGCGCACCCTGGCCGGCCGCGGGTATCGCGGCATCGACGCCGGGGAGGTCCTGCGCGTGGACACCCCCGCCGACTGGGCCCGGCAGGGCATGTCCGCCGGCACCCCGTTCGCCGCGGCACACACCCTCAGCCAGACCGGGCCGCTGCGCCGCCCGCAGCGGGTCCCCGGCCTCGCGAACGCGGTGCTCGCGGGATCCATGACACACCCCGGCGTCGGCGTCCCGCCCGCGCTGATCTCGGGCCGGCTGGCGGCGCAGGCGCTCGGTTCCTCGTGAAACCGGCCGAATCCTCGATCACGAGGGGCGATTCGGCTTCGTGACGAAGAATTCGGCCGGTTTCACGAGCGCAGCGCCGCCGCGGCGGCCAGGGCGGCCAGGCAGATGCCCGCCGCGAGCGCCAGGGCCCCGGACAGCGCGCCGTGCGCGAGCACCGCAGCGACCGCGGCCGCACCGAACGCCGAGCCCAGCTGCCGCGCCGTGTTGAAGGCCCCCGCGCCGGCTCCGACCAGGTCGCGCGGCAGCTCGGACGTGGCGAGCAAGGACAGCGGGCCCCACATCATCGCGCTGCCCACGCCGACCACGGAGGCCGGCAGGACCAGCCACCCGGGCGGCATCTCCGCGGTCACGACCACGACGAACAGCCCGAGTCCGAGGCCGCAGACGGCGAGCCCCGTCGACAGCACGCCGCGCGGGTCGCGCCTGCGCAGCGAACGTCCGACTCGCGGCGCGAGCAGAGCGGACACGAGGGCCGTCGGCGCCAGCAGCAGCGCGGCGCCGCCCGGGGAGACGCCGTGCCGGGCCTGCGCGTACAGCGTCGCCGGGAAGACATAAGCGGTGACCCATGCGCCCGCGAGCAGGTTGACGCCCGACGACGCGGCGAAGCTGCGGATGCGGAAGAGCCGCAGCGGCACCAGTGCGCCGTCGCCGCGCCGACGCTGCCACACCAGGAAGACGACGGTGCCCGTTCCTCCCGCCGCCAGCGCGAGCCACGGCGCCGCGCCTGGCCGCCCCGACTCCTGCAAGCCCAGGATCAGCCCGAGGACCGCAGCCGCCGACAGCACCGATCCTGGCAGGTCGAGGCGGCGCGACGTCGTGACCGATCGGGGCACGTAGCGCAGAGTCATCACGATGCCGGCGAGGCCGACGGGGACGTTGAGCCAGAACACCCACCGCCAGCTCGCGAACTCGGTGAGCACGCCGCCGAGGAGCGGGCCGGCGAGCGTCGCGATGCCGGTGATCGCGCCCCACACGCCGAGGGCGGCGCCGCGGGTCTCCATCGGGAAGACGAGAGTGATGATCGCCATGACCTGCGGCGTCATGAGCGCAGCGCCGAACCCCTGGACGACGCGCAGTGCCACCAACACGCCGAGAGTCGGCGCGAGACCGCAGGCCAGGGAGGCGAGCACGAAGACGGCGAGGCCGAGCAGGTACATCCGGCGGTGCCCGAAGCGGTCGCCGAGGCGGCCGCACAGCAGCATCGGGACGGCGAAGGCGAGGAGGTACGCGGACGAGACCCACAGCACCGACCGAACGTCGGTGTGCAGCCCCTCCATGAGACGGACGGTGACGACGGACAGCGCCGTCGCGTCGACCAGGATCATGACGTAGCCGAGGGCGAGCGCGCCCAGCGCGGCCCACCGATCAGCGGAGACGGGGGTGGTGACGGGCGTAGAGGTACGCAAGGAAGAGACTCCTGACACGGGAGGTACGGATGGGAGGCATCCGTCGGCGCCGCACAGCGCGCCGACACGCGTCAAGAGATCATGAGCGGCAGCTTATCCCGCGTCCTGCGCATCGGGTCAAGCGGTTTACCGGCCCCGCCGCGGCGACGGGGCCGGCACGCCTACAGGCGCGGGTCCACCGGCTCCGACTCCGAGGCGAGCACCGCGAACACCGACTGGTGCACCCGCCACAGCGGCTCGCCCGCGACGAACGCCGCCAGCGCATCCCGGCCAAGAGCGTGCTCCGCGAGCGCCATCTTCCGCTTGCGGCCGAGGTTCCGGTCGCGCAGCACGTCGAGCGAGTCGAGGTAGTCCGGGCCGTAGATGATGCGCAGGTACTCGCGTCCGCGGACCTTGAGGCCCGGCTGCACCTTCCGGCCGGCGCCACCGGACCCGCCCGGTCCGCTCCCGGCGCCCAGCGGCTTGACCACCATGCCCTCGCCGCCGGCGTCCGTGAGCTCGGTCCACCACCGCGCCGCCGCCGCCCGGTCCGCCGCCGAGGCCAGGTCGACGATGCGGTGCCGCGTCGGCGTCAGGAACGGGTCGGTGAGCTCGCCGAGCACCGCCAGGTGCCACTCGTGCGACTCCTCGGCGAGCACTCGCCCCTCCGCCGCCAGCACCTGGAAGGGCGCGACGGTCACCCCGTCGAGCCCGTCCGTCGGCCGGTAGTACCGCGCGTAGGCATCGCGGAAGGCGTTCGCGTTCACCGCGCGTCGGGCCGTTCGCTCCCGGAGGTCCGCCACCTCGAGGCCGCGGGCCGCGGCGGCGTCGAGCCCCGCGAGCGCGGCCGGGAAGGCCTCGCGTGCCGCCGCGCCCACGGACGCGTACTGCGACCGGATCAGCTCGCCGGCCTTCGCGGACCAGGGCAGCAGCTCGCAGTCCAGCGCGAGCCAGTCGGTCTCCAACCGGTCGAACAGCGGGGCCACGGCCCGCCGGAGGCGGTCCACCAGCGGCTCGACGTCGCCGAAGAACGCCCGGCCGGTGCGCGTGTACACCGCGCCTGTGCTCCCGTCGGCGATGCCGAATCGCCGTGCCGCCGCAACGGAATCGCGCGCGAGCACCGCGACGGCCCGCGAACCCATGTGCTTCTCCTCGCAGATCACCCGCTCCACGCCCCAGCCCGCGAAGTCCTCGAACGCCCGCTCCGGGTACTCGAGGAAACCGTCCTCCCGCGCCACCGACGCCGGTGACATGGTGGGCGGCAGGTACACCAGCCACCGCGGGTCCACGGCGAACCGACTCATCACCTCGAGCGCCGCGGCCGCGTTCTCGCCCTCGACCTTCACGCGGCCCGCCGTGCGGGTCGACAGCCAGCGGGTGCCGGCCACGTCGTCGTACCGCAGCACGGAGTCGGCCCGGTCGTCCGACGGTGCCGCCACCGCCGGCCGGGCCGGCGCGTACCACTGCGACTGTGCGGGCACGGAGACGATCTCGCGCTCCGGGTACCGCAGCGCGGTCAGCGCGCCGCCGAACACCGCACCGGTGTCGATGCACAGCGTGTTGTTGACCCACTGCGGCTCGGCGACCGGCGTGTGGCCGTACACGACGGCCGCGCGACCGCGGTAGTCCCGCGCCCACGGGTAGCGCACCGGCAGCCCGACCTCGTCGGTCTCGCCGGTGGTGTCGCCGTAGAGCGCGAACGCCCGTACCCGGCGCGATGCCCGCCCGTGGTACTCCTCCTTGAGTCCCGCGTGGGCGACGACGAGTCGCCCGCCGTCGAGGACGTAGTGGCTGAGCAGTCCGTCCATGAACGTCAGTGCGGCGCCCCGGAACTCCTCCGGCTCGGCGGCCAGCTGATCCAACGACTCCTGCAACCCGTGCGCGACGGTGACCGCTCCGCCCTTGAGGGCGCGCACCAGCTTGTTCTCG
Organism: Tsukamurella ocularis; assembly: GCF_965138335.1. Classification (GTDB taxonomy): domain Bacteria; phylum Actinomycetota; class Actinomycetes; order Mycobacteriales; family Mycobacteriaceae; genus Tsukamurella; species Tsukamurella ocularis_A. Next base: position 18,926 of record NZ_CBCSDV010000043.1, on the reverse strand, counting down.
TGGTTCCCGCTGACGCACAGCGCATCACCCGCGGCCACCATCCCCATGACGAGGCGCAGCACGCCCGGCGTGTCCGGCCCGCGGTCCACCAGATCGCCGACGAAGACGGCGGTCCGCCCCTCCGGGTGGTCGGCGCCGTCGGCGCGCACGCGCCAGCCGAGATCGGTGAGGAGCGCGCGCAGCTCGGCCGCGCAGCCGTGCACATCGCCGATCAGATCGAACGGCCCGGTGAGCTCCGTCCGGTCGTTCCACGGCCGCTCGCGCACGAGGGAGGCACCGTCGACCTGCGCGGTGTCGCGGAGCACGTGGACGCGACGGAAGCCCTCCTTCTTGATCCCCTTGAGGTACCTGCGCAGCTCCCGCGCCTGGCGGGTGATCACCTGCGGGCCGAAGGTACGGTCGGTGCGCTGCCGGTTCCGCTCAATGGCGATCTCGTCGGGAAGATCGAAGACGATGACGTCGACGAGGACGTCGTGCGCGCGGGCGAGCGCCACGAGCGAGGCCCGGGAGGCGCGCTGCACGTTGGTCGCGTCGACGACCGTGAGCAGGCCGCGGCGCAGCCGGATACCCACCAGGTGGTGCAGCAGGTCGAAGGCGTCGGACGTCGCGGCCTGATCGTTCTCGTCGTCGGCGACGAGGCCGCGGCAGACGTCGCTGGAGACCACCTCGGTGGGCCGGAAGTGCGTGCGCGCGAACGTCGACTTGCCGCTGCCCGAGGCGCCGGCCAGCAGGATCAGGCCGCGCATCGGGACGGTGACGACGGTGTCGGTGTTCATCGGGCGGACTCCTTCCGGGTGAGAACGGCCATCTGGGTGGGGGTTCCGCGCTCGGGATCGGCGTCGCCGATGCCCTCGTGCCGGACGGTGTAGCCGTACCGGTCCGCGACCCCGGCGGCCCACGCGGCGAACTGCGCACGGTCCCACTCGAATCGGTGGTCGTCGTGCCGCATCCCGGCGAGGTCGGGGTAGAGCGCGTTGTACTCGCAGTTCGGGGTCGTGACCACGACGGTGCCGGGCCGCGCGGCCCCGAAGACGACGTGCTCCAGGGCACCGAGCCGCGACGGGTCCACGTGCTCGATCACCTCCATGAGCACCGCCGCGTCGAAGCCGGCGAGCCGGTCGTCCTCGTAGGTGAGGGCGGCCTGGAACAGCTCGATCCGCCGCCGCTGCCGCTCGGTCATGTCGTCGAGGTGCAGGCGCTGCGCCGCGCGCTGCAGGGATCGCACCGAGGCGTCGCATCCCGCGACGCGGTCGATCCCCCGGGTGGCGAGCAGGCGGCCCAGGAACTGTCCCGGGCCGCAGCCGAGGTCGATCACCGAGCTCGCGCCGCTCGCGACGATCTCCGCGTGCACGGCGTCGTGCCGTAGCGCGTTGAGCGGCTTCGCCGGCTCGTCGGTGGCGGCACCGTCGTCCTGCGCCTCGGACGGGAGGCCCTCGACCTCCGCGAGGCGCTCGAGGGCCTGCGCCGCGAGGCCCGGCCCGCGGCCGAGGTAGCGGCGGGTGATGAGCTCCCGGTCGGGGTGGGTCTCGAGCCAGCCGGCGCCCGAGCGCAGGAGCTTGTCCACCTCGTCGAGCCCCTGCCAGTAGTGCTTCGACTCGTCGAGTACGGGAAGCAGGACGTAGAGGTGGTTGAGGGCGTCGGCGAGCCGCACGTCGCCGGTGAGGCGGAGCCGGAGGTACCGCGAGTCGCCCCACTCGGTGATCTCCGCATCGAGCGGGACGCTCTCCGCCTCGACGGTCCAGCCGAGCGGGCCGAAGAGCCGCGCGGCCACGTCCGGGCCGCCGCGGCACGGCAGCACCGGGATCTCGATCTCGAGCGGGATCGCGCGGTCGGCGACGTCCTGACGGCTGCCGCCGCGGCCGCCCCGCGCGCTGCGGAAGACGTCCGCGAGCGCCACCGCGAGCAGCGACGTGGCCGCGTAAGGACGGTCGTTGACGTACTGCGCGAGCGCGAAGTCGGGGCTGGACCGGCGGCGGCGCGCGAGCGCGATCGGATCCACTTCCAGCAGGAGCGCCGCGGTGCAGCGGGTCTCGGTCGCCTCCGGGTAGAACACGGTGGCCGTGCCGAAGGGCTGGGCGAACTCCTGCACCCGGTCGGGGTGCTTGTGCAGGAGGAAGCCCAGATCGGTGGCCGGTACGTGCGTGGTGGAGACGGTCAGATACACCCCGTCATTCTGCGGTACAGCGCATCGGTCACCAACCGAAATTCAGGGGAGCACATGCGCTCGGCTCCGGGGCACCGACCGGGGCCGCTCCGTGCCGGACGGCGCCCGCTGAGCGAACACCATCCGGCGCAGGCGTCAGAGCAGGGCGTCGATCTGGTTCATCGCCTGGGTCATGCCCTCCTCCATGCCCATCTCGAGGACCTGCTCGAGCTGCTCGAGCGATCGGTGGGTGGCGGTGAGGGTCATGTGGGTCACGTCGCCGTCGGGCGTGATGACGACGGTGGTGACGGAGTGGTCCTCCGGGTCGACGGGCTCGCCGTCCTCGCCCGCGAAGCCGTCGCGGAAGGTGAAGGTCGACGGTGCGTCGGTGGACACCGTCGCGAACCAGCCGCCGGCCCTGGTGCCGTCCGGGCCGGTCATGTAGTAGCGGGACTCGCCGCCGGGACGCAGCTCGTGACGGACGAAGGTGGCGGGCCATCCGGGCGGGCCCCACCACTTCTCGAGCAGCCGCGGGTCCTCCCACAGCTGCCAGACGCGGTCCGGGGAGGCGGCGAACTCGGCCTCGAGGGTGAAGGTGAGCGCCTCGCGATCGGCGCCGGTGGTGAGCACGGGCATAGCGGAACTCCTCAGTCGGTCGGGGGGTCCAGCAGCGCGTCCATGCGCGCCACTCTTCCCCGCCACAGGTCCTCGTAACCGCGCAGCAGGCGAGCGCCGCGCGCGATGGTCTCGACGTCCGGGCCGACCAGGGCCTCCCGGCCCCGTCGGGTCTTGACGACCAGGCCCGCCTTCGCCAGCACGGCGACGTGCTTCTGCACCGCCGCGAAGCTCATCTCGTAGCCGCGGGCGAGCTCCGAGACGGAGCACTCCCGCTCGATCACCCGGACGACGATGTCGCGCCGGGTGCGATCCGCGAGGGCGTGGAAGAGGCGGTCCGCCTCGTCCGGTGCCAGTTCATCTACAACCATCAGGTTGTAGGTTACGGCCGTCACATCCGGCCCGCAAGAGGTTCGGCCCGCCCACCCGAAAGTGATAGGTTCCGTGCCGAGTGCTCTCACTGCCGGTAGCGCTCACTGGACATCAGGGTGTTGAATGTCAAGACACCCACGTGGAAGGAGTCGGACGATGAGTTCGCGCACATCGGCTCAGCAGCACGAGCCCGCGGAGGTCGAGATCCACGCCCGGAACGTGGAGTTCGACTGGGAGAACGTGCCGCTGGAGTGGATCCCCGGTGAGCCCGTGGCCAGCGACATCATCAGCAGCATCCTGCACTCCGTGCTCCCCGAGGGCGAACGCTGGTTCTGCGAGGTCTACACCGAGGCGCTGCCCTTCGTGAAGGACGAGAACCTCGCCCGGACCATGCGCGGCTTCATCGGCCAGGAGGCCATGCACGCCGAATCGCACGACCGGGCGCTCTCCGAGTACCTGCAGCGCTGCGGCATCGACACCGCCCCCGTGGCCCGGCAGTTCGAGTACATCTTCCGCAAGATCCTCGCGCCGCGGACCTACCACTCCGATCGCGCGCAGTACAACGACATGGTGCAGCGCCTCTGGCTCATCGCGGCGGTCGAGCATTACACCGCGATCCTCGGCGTCTTCGCGCTCAACAACGCCTGGGACGACTTCGACGTGGACCCGACGATGGCCGACATCTGTCGCTGGCACGGCGCCGAGGAGGTCGAGCACCGGTCCGTCGCGCACGACGTGGCGAACTACTTCGACCCGAGCTACTTCCACCGCTGCCGCGCGATGATCGTGGGCATCGTCTTCCTCATCCTCGCGCTGCACCGCACGTCGGGTTACATGCTCCGCAAGGATCCCAACTTCAGCTACTCCTACCCGCGGCTGTGGTGGGAGTACCTCAAGGGCTCACACAAGAACATCCTGCCGAAGCTCCGCGACGTCGTGAAGTTCACGCTCATCTACTTCAAGCCCAGCTTCGACCCCGCCTCCATCGGGTCCACCGCGCAGGCCGTCGCGTACCTCGCGAAGTCGCCGGCCGCCCGGGCGGCGAACGGATGACGGGCGAGCGCAAGGCACCGTCGGTCTTCCGGCCCTGGGGCGAGCCCGTCACCGAGATCCCCCCGCACCTGTACGGCCGGTGGAAGCGGGATCCGCTGTTGCGCTTCGCCAACGCCTTCTTCGGCGTGACCATCCCCGCGTTCGCGCACTTGATGAAGCCGCGGAACCTGGCCGAGCCCAGCACCAGCCGCGAACTGCGGGTGGTCTCGCGCGAGATCGTCGCGCACGACAAGGACGTCGTCGCGCTCACCTTCGTCTCGGCCGACGACAGCCCCCTCCCCCGCTGGACCCCCGGCGCGCACCTCGACCTGCTGCTGCCCTCGGGTCGCATGCGCGAGTACTCGCTGTGCGGCGATCCCGCGGACTCCGACACCTACCGCATCGCCGTGCGCCGGATCCCCGGCGGCGGAGGCGGTTCCGTCGAGGTGCACGAGACCCTGCACGTCGGGGCGACGGTGACGGTCAAGGGACCCCGCAACGGCATGCCCATGGCGGTGCCGGGCCACGGCTCCTCCGCCGAGCACCTGCGCTTCGTCGCCGGAGGCATCGGCATCACGCCGATCCTGCCGATGATGATCGCCGCCGAGCGCCTGGGCCTGAGCTGGTCGATGCTCTACACCGGCCGCTCCACCGACACCATCCCGTTCATCGCCGAGGTGGCACGCTTCGGCGACAAGGTGGAGGTCCGCACCGACGACGAGCACGGCATCCCCACCGCCGACGTGCTCATCGGCGACACCCCCGGCCCCACGGCGCTGTACGCCTGCGGCCCCATCCCTATGCTCGAATCGCTGCGCGTGGGCCTGATCGGCCGCACCGACGTCGAGCTGCACTACGAGCGCTTCTCCGCGCCGCCGGTGGTCGACGGCAAGCCCTTCACCGCCACCCTGGCCGAGTCCGGACAGACCCTGGACGTGGCCGCCGACGAGACGCTGCTGGCCGCGATCCTCAAGGTCAAGCCGGACGCCCCGTACTCGTGCAAGCAGGGATTCTGCGGCACCTGCCGGATGACGGTGACCGAGGGCACCGTCGACCACCGGGACAAGACCCTGACGCCCTTCGAGCGGGAGCAGGGCCAGATGCTGACCTGCGTCTCGCGCGCGGCCGGCGATCACCTGACCATCGATCTGTAAGGCGTACAGCATGACTGAGCAGCACCGGTTCGACGTGACCACGTCCGACGGCCTCACCCTGGCGGCCTTCCGCTACGGCAACCACGACGCGGCACGCCCGACCGTGCTCGCGATCCACGGCTACCCCGACAACCACCACGTGTGGGACGGCGTGGCCGCGGCCCTCGACGGTCGCGCGAACGTTTACACCTTCGACGTGCGCGGCGCGGGCGATTCGGAAGCGCCCGCAGGCAAGGCCGGGTACCGGTTCGACCGCCTCATCTCCGACATCTCGCGGGTCATCGACGCGGTGCGCGAGGTCAGCGGCGACCGCGCGAAGGTGCACCTCATCGGCCACGACTGGGGCTCGATCCAGGGCTGGCACGCTGTCGTCGACCCCGCGGTGGCGGACAAGACCGCCTCGTACACCTCGGTGTCCGGGCCGAACCTGAACCACGCCGGCGAGTACCTGCAGGGCGTCCGCAGCGCGAAGGACCTGCCGGCGCGGCTGCGCCAGGCCGCGGGTTCCACCTACATCCCGTTCTTCCTCGTTCCGGGACTGGCGGATTCGCTGTACAAGCGCGGGTGGGGCCAGAAGCTGATCGAGACGCTGGAGAAGCGCGGCACGGGCGGCAAGGTGGCCGAGGGCTACACGCGCAGCGACCGCGACTTCACCAACGGCCTGAACCTGTACCGCGCCAACATGCCCGCGCCGTTCCTCAAGCCGGCGGACGCCACTACGTCGGTGCCCGTGCAGGTGATCACCCCCGAGGGCGACCTGTTCGTGACGCCGCCGCTGCAGCTGGCAGGCCTCGAGAAATCGCCGAAGTCGCGGCACGTCTCGGTGCCCGGCGGACACTGGGTGGTGGCGCAGAACCCCGGCCCGCTGGCCGACGCCACCTTCGAGTGGGTCGAGGCGAACCGGTGATCCGCAGCATCCCCGTGCGCGGCCGCTGGGTGCGGGTGCGCGATTCCGGCGACGCCTCGCTCCCCACTCTCCTTCTGCTGCACGGCATCACGCGCAGCCTGGAGGACTGGGACCCGACCTTCGAGGCACTCGCCGGCGAGTACCGGCTCATCGCACCGGACCTGGCGGGGTACGGCTGGTCGGCGCCCCATCCCGACGGTGCCGGCCTCGTCGCGCTCGCCGACGGGGTGGCGGAGACCCTGGCCGCGCTCGACGTCGCGGGCCCCGTGCACGTCGCGGGCAACTCGCTGGGCGGCGCGGTCACCATGACGCTGCTCGCCCGGCACCCCGAACTGGTCGCGTCGATGACGCTCGTGGATCCGGCCGGCTTCGGCAAGCAGGTCACGCCGCTACTGCGCCTGCTCGGGGTTCCCGTGCTGGGCAAGCTCATCGCGACCACGCCGAGCCGACCGGGCGCGATCATCCAGGAGCGGCTGATCTTCGCCGACAAGTCCTACGCCACCCGCGCCCGGATCGACCACGCGATGGCCATCGCCCGCGAGACGGACGCCGGCCTCACCGCGTGGAAGACGGCCGACCTCCTGGGCTCCGTGCTGGGCGGCGTGCGCCAGGAGTGGCGCGACGAGCTGCACCGGACCATCGCGGCGACGCCGCGGCCCACCATGGTGCTGTGGGGTTCGCGCGACAAGGTGCTGCCGCCGTCCCATCTGGAGAACGCGCGGAAGCTGATCCCGCACGCGGAGACGCACCTTCTGCCGGGCGTGGGCCACATGCCGCAGCTCGAGTGCACGCGCGAGTTCGCCGCGCTGATCACCGCGTTCCTGCGGCGGAACCCGGTGGCCGCGCTGCCGCGGGCCGCGTCGGAATAGACCATCGGCGCCCCCACGCGGGGTGGTAGTCGTTCACGGAGGGTATGCGCCTGGCGCATACCCTCCGTTTTCGCAGTTCAGAGACATGTTCGCCGGCGCAGGCGATGCGTCCCGCGCATACCCTCTCCCCTCCCCCCGATGCAGGGCGCGCCGCACGACGTGTGTCAACTGCGCCGAGCCGGACCGCGGTCCTTAGCCCTTTCCGCTTCTTCATACCGTTGCAACGGTATGAAGAAGCGGAAACGTCAGCGGGAAGCCGGACTGCGATGACTCAGCGTGCGGGTGCAGCCCCGAGCGCGGCGGCCGCCGCGGTGAACGCGCGCCACTCCTCGCGGAGGCGCGCCAACTCTGTGCGGCCGGCGTCAGTGAGCTCGTAGACCTTGCGGGCTGGGCCGGATTCGCTCTGCTCCCACTCCGCAGTGATGCAGCCGTCGTTCTCCAACTTCACCAGCGCGGGGTAGAGCTGCGCGCCCTTGATCGGCTGCAGCCCCACCTCGACCAGCGCTGCCGAGACGCCGTACCCGTGTCGCGGCGCCGACTCCAGCACGCCGAGGATCAAGAGCGGCAACGTCGCCCGCTGCCATGCCGCGGTACTCACCGTTCCTCCGCCGGCCCGGAACGCCATACCCGCACCGCGGCCGGCGCCAGCAGGACGAAAACAACCAGGAACGACACCGAACCCCACGACAGACCTTCGTCTACGAGCGAGGCGGCGGCTCCGAGCGCGATCCCCACAACGAACACTGCTGTCACCGCGACCTTCAGCCGCCAGCGTCGGCGGGGCGCCGCGGGATCGTCGGCCGCTAGGCGTCTCGCCATGGCGCCCGGTTGCCCGTAATCATCGACCGCCGTAGCAGTCACGCCCGCACGGAGCGCGCGCTCGTGCTCGCGCGCCGTTTCGCCGGAGACGCCCATGGCCAGGAGCCCGTCCCGAAGCTGAGCGAACCACTCCTCGTCGGTCCAGCCGATGTGCGGTTGGCGCTCGGGAACGAAGCGGCTGGCACCGATCACGAGCACACCCGGCAGCAGGCAGGCCAGGGCGATTCCCCATATCGGGGCGTCCGCAATCAGGACCGTCCAGTCGCCGGCCCACCCCGCCAGAACCACCCCTCCGGCGAGCGCAACGACCGTCGCTACGGCCACGATCGCGGCGCGTCGCACGCGACCGGCGCTGAACTCACCCACCGCCACGAGACCTCCGAGCATCGTCGTGGCGATCGCCGCGAACAGGATCACCGGCCCGACCGTGACATCAACGGGACCGTCGCCGCCGACGAGTACGACGATGCCGGCGATGAGGCCCTGGAGAAGCAGAAGCCATCCCGCAACCGTGAGGATGTCGTGCATGCCGAAACTCTCCGCTGCTGCGGCGGCCACATCCGCCGATCCGAGTTCTGCAGCGTCGGCGCGGGCGAGGGCACCGGGGTCGCCGAACAGCTCCGCCGCGGGCACACCCGCGGCCGCTACGGAATCGACGAGTTCGTTCTGGCGGCGCACGAGGATCTCGCGGTTGATCCCGTCCTGCCCGGCGAGCACCAGGAGGTAGTGGGCGCCCCACTGCTTGTCGCGCTCGGCGAAGCTCTTCGCTTCCATCTCGACTCCTACCTAGATCGAATTTGTATCTAGGTATAGCAGTACGGAACGCCCGCGGCAATACGCCGACACGCGAGGCTATGCGCGGAGGGCATAGCCCCGACCGTCCAACAACTGTCTGACCGGCGATTATTCAGGTATGCGCAGGACGCATGGCTCCCCCGCACGACTACATGGTCAGCGCGAGGACGCCAGCGATCGGGCGAGAACCGCGGCCTTGCGTGCCGCGGGGACGCGCACGCGGCCGGACCGCGCACCGTCGAGCCCGGCGGCGCGGAGGCGGCGCAGGAGTTCGCCGTAGAGGTCGGCGGCGGTGCGGACCCCGCGCTGCACGTCCGCCGGGAGCCGCGCGATGCCGGCCCGCCCGGCGGCGAGGTCGGCGGCGGCGTCGTCGAGGGCCTCGTCGTAGGCGCGCTGCGTGAGCTCGGGCAGGTAAGCACGGCCGAGGCGCAGCTCGTCGTCGGTGAGGTCGCGGAGGAAGTTGACCTTCTGGAAGGCGGCGCCGAGGCGCAGGGCGTCGGGCGCGAGCCGGTCGTAGTCCGACGGTGCCGCGCCCGCCAGGTAGGCGCGCAGGCACATGAGCCCGACGACCTCTGCCGAGCCGTGGATGTACTCGGCGAGCGACTCCTCCGTGTGCGGGGCGGGAGCGAGATCCGCGCGCATCGACGCGAAGAAGGGCCTGGTCAGCTCGGCGCCGAAGCCTGTCTCGCGGGCAGTGTGGGCGAAGGCGTGCACCACGAGGTTCGCGCTGAAGCCCTCGTCGATCGCCCGCTCGACGGCCTGCTCCAGCGCGTCCAGGTGGGCGCGCGGGTCGGTGGTGCAGGCACCGTCGACGACCTCGTCCGCAACCCGGACCAGCCCGTAGATCGACGTGATGTGGCCGCGGACGCGCCGCGGCATCAGCCTGGCGGCCAGCGAGAACGACGTGGAGTAGTCGCGGATCACCACCGCGGAGGCCGCGACGGCGGCGCGGCTGTACCGCTCACTCGGATCCATGCCTCCAGTGTCCCGACCGCCCGTCCGGAGCTGTCAGGGCACCCCGATACGGTGGGTGCATGCGCGTCGCCACCTGGAATGTGAACTCGGTCAAACAGCGGCACGGGCGCCTGCTCGAATGGCTCGACTCGCGCCGGCCGGACGTCGTCTGCCTGCAGGAACTCAAGCTGACCGACGACGCCTTCGCCACCCTGATCGGGCCCGACCTGGAGGAGCGCGGCTACGCGTTCGCCACCGCCGGGCAGCCGCAGTGGAACGGCTCGGCGCTGCTGTCCAAGGTCGGCCTGGACGACGTGGTGGTCGGCATCCCCGGGGCGCCCGCGTTCGACGGGATCGTCGAGGGCCGCGCGATCTCGGGCGTCTGCAACGGGATCCGCGTGCACTCGCTGTACACCCCGAACGGCCGGGAGATCGACTCCGACCACTACGCCTACAAGCTCGAGTGGCTCGCCGCGCTCGCGGCGCAGGTGAAGGCCGACACGGTTCCCCAGCTGGTCTGCGGCGACATGAACATCGCACCCACCGACGCGGACGTCTTCGACCCCGCGGCCTTCGCCGGCCACACCCACGTCACCCCGCCCGAGCGCGCAGCGATCGTCGCACTCGAGGCCCTCGGCCTGCGCGACGTGGTGCGCGAGCACTGGCCGGACGAGCAGGTGTTCTCGTACTGGGACTACCGCGCCGGGATGTTCAACAAGAACCTGGGCATGCGCATCGACCTCATCCTGGCCAGCGGCGAGGTCGCCGAGCGCACCGCGGCGGCCTGGATCGACCGGCAGGCCCGCAAGGGCAAGGGACCGTCGGATCACGCCCCCGTGATGCTCGACCTCGACACCGCACCCGACGGCGACGTGGGCCCGATGGTGCCGCCACCGTCGGCCGGGCGCGTGGTGCCCAAGGGGGCGAAACTGCCCCAGGCCAAGGGCTGACAGCTTCATGTTGCAATAGCAACAGTTCACTCGCTACTCTTCGCCGAGATCACAGGCGAGAGGGAGCGGGATCGTGGAATACGACGGAATCAGCCGCCGAGAGGCGCTGCGCGTCGCGGGCGCGGGGGCGGCCGTGGCCGGTGTCGCGGCGCTGGGCGGCACGCTGGGCACGGGCCTCGTCTCGGCGGCGCCGGGCGTCCGCGCCGACGGCACGCCCGACCCGCAGCGGACCTGGGACACCGAGTGCGATCGGCTGATGAAGTCCGTGCTCGAGCGGGGCGATGCGGCGAAGGTCAACCGCGCGCTGGCCGACTGGCAGACGAACGATCAGCCCGTTCCCGCGGGGATGCCGTCGGACGTGCGGGACTTCATCGAGGAGGCCCGCCGGCTCCCCGACTGGCTGGACCGTCGGCTCCTCAAGGGCGCCGACAAGTTCTACACCACCCGCAGCCTGTACCTCTCGGTCATCATCGGCTTCTCGGGCGGCGTAATGATGTCGGTGATCCCCCGCGAGTCGCAGGCGGTGTACTGGTCGGCCGGCGGCGCGGACATGAAGGATCGCATCGCCAAGACCTATCGGCTGGTCTACGACCAGATCGCCGTCGGCGCCTACGGCCCCAGCGGGCGCGCCGCGACGACCGCCGTCAAGGTGCGGCTCACGCACAGCGCCGTGCGACACCTGCTGCCGCAGTCCCCGCACTGGCGCAAGGTGAACAAGCAACCCCAACCCATCTCGCAGGCCGACATGATGGTCACCTGGCACAGCCTGGCGACCATGGGCATGCGGATCATGCGCAACTGGGGCGTCCACCTGCCGCAGGACGAGACCGACGGGCTCCTGCACTCCTGGCAGGTGAACGGCCACATGCTGGGCATCGACGACGCGTACATCCCGTCGAGCTGGGACCAGGCCGAGAAGCAGGCGCAGGTGGACCTCGACTCGATCATGGGCCCGACGCCCGAGGGGGTGAAGATCGCGAGCATGCTGATGGACCTGGGCAGGTCCGTCGACGGCACGATCCTCTCCCGCCCCTCCCTCGAGGCCTTCACCCGGTACTCGTTGGGCGACAAGCTGACCGACTGGATGCAGCTGCCCCGCCAGCCGCTGCTGCAGGGACTCCTCGAAGCCGGCTGGCCGACGTACGTGGCGATCCGCGAGGGCGTCCTCACGCAGACCGCCATGCCGCCGGAGATCTACCGCCAGTTCGATCAACTCGCCAACACGCTGGAGCTGCTGTACCTCGGCGAGTTCCGGCCGATCAACATCGAGATCCCCACGGGGAACAACCCGAACTACGGCAAGCCGCTGTACCGGTAGCCCACAGTCAGTCCTCCGTGCTGAGCACCTCGGCGACGAAGCCGTTCACGCGGCGGCGCAGATCGGCGAGGTTCTGCTCGCGGATCTGTTCGGTGTCGGTGCCCTTGTGGAAGGCGGGCGGCAGCTTGCGCGCGTTGGCCGCGCAGCTGAAGTCCTCACACACGAGCACGCCGATGGTGTCGCCCTTGCGGCCGGCGGAGCCGCCGCGGCGGACCGTGTACAACACCGCCTGGCTGGAGATGTTGACGTCGCGGCACCAGGTGCACATGGCCTTCGCCTTGGGCTTGGCCTCGGCCTGGGTCAGCAGGATGGTGACGAGCCCGTCGGCAGTGGGGACACTGACGTAGGCACGGCGCGGGATCTTCCGGTCGCGCCACCCGAGGAACTCGAGCCGGTCGAAGTCGGTGTCGCCGAAGTCCGCGGGGAACGTGACCCGCTTGACCTCGCTCTTGGTGGCGCCGCGGAAGGCGTCGATGATCTGCTGCTGGGATACGGGATCCATGAGTGAACCGTTCTGTTGCCGCCCCGGGCACGCCCGGGGTCGGGAAGGAGTGTGTAGGCAGGACTGCGCAGCCGGTCCGGTGGATCGGCTGCGGAGCGGGTTCATCTGCCGTGGCGCAGGGCGCCGGACACTCCTCCTCGGTTCATGCATCCCACCCTACGCGCCGTGTCACGCGAGTTTCCGAGCCCGGCGGGCGGCGCGCGCTGGGAGCCGCCTGTGACGCGAACCGACGTGCGAGTTCCCCCCACGTCGGGTCCAGCTCACCCTGCGGGAATCGGCCGTCGATCTCGAGGATCGCCATGCCGTGCGCCGCCGCCCACAGCGCCTGCGCCGCATGCTCATCCCCGGTGACGTCGAAGAACGGCGCCCCCGACCACTCCTCGAGACCGGCCGGCAGCGCGTCCCGATCCAGCGGCCCGACGGTGGCGAGCCGATACAGGTTCGGGTGGGCCCGCGCGATCGCCCGGTAGTCCCGCAGCAGCGCCGCCACGCCCGTGACGGGCCGCAGCGCCGCGCCCGACTCGGCGAGCGCCACCCCGACGAGCGCGGCCTTCACGGCGTCCTTGTTCGCGAAGTGCTTGTACAGCGACGGAGCGCGGATGCCGACCTCGTCGGCGAGGTCGCGCATCGTCACCCGCTCCCAGCCCTCGCGTTCCAACAGCGTGCGGGCGGTCTCCACGATCTGGCGCGCACGCGGCGACGCCGTGCGCAGGGGTGCCAGCTCGTCCGGGATCACCGGGCGATCGTAGCGAGCACCCGATCGCGGAGCGCGACGTTCATGGCCTCGAAACCGTCGCCGACGTCGATCGCCGAGCCCACGAGCGGCACGAGGACACCGCGGAACCGCTCCCCCTGCGTGAACCGCGTCCCGCCGGCGGTGGCCTCGAGCCGGAAGGAGTGTTCGCCGTCGAGCAGCCCGGGAACCAGTACTCGCCCCACCCACCGCATCTCGCGCTCGGGCTCGACCGCCAGGAGTTCGGGTCGGAAACCGGTCTCGGAGCCGCGGTCGCTGATCCGCACGTCGAGATCGCGCCCGACCTCCAGGCCGTCGGGGGCCGCCGCGCGGATCACGAACGGATTCCACTGCGGGTACGCATCGACATCGACGAGGACGCGCCACACCTCGGCGGGCGAGGCGGGTATCTCGATCGACCTCTCGACCGCCCGCTCGCGGTACAGCACCGCGGCCAGTCCCACCACGAGCACGATCACCGCGGCGATCGACAGGATCCACTTCATCGCTACCTCCTGAAGCTAACATTGTTAGCCGTACGGTAGGCGAACACTGTTAGCCTTGCAACCCGGGAGCCGTGCGTTGACCGCGGAGCCACCGCGACCTAATGTGACCCTCGAGTCATATCCGGCCGGTACCGGTCCGGCCGACGACCACGGCGACGGGAGGCCGGGTGACCGCATCGATCGCGTCCCGGCGCTCCGGGACCCGCGGCGTACCGCGCGCGGTGCGCGCCGCCGCCATCCTCGAGGCCGCGGCCGACGAGTTCGGCGCAGCGGGTTACGCAGGAGCGCAGCTGACGTCGATCGCGGCCCGCGCCGGGGTGTCGAAAGCCCTGGTCCTGGCGTACTTCTGCTCCAAGGAGAAGTTGTACATCGCCTGCGTCGAGAAGGCGGGGCCGATCGTCTTCGACGCGGTCGCCGCAGCCGTCGACGCGCCCGCTTCCGCGCCCGCCGAAGGCTCGCTGTTCAGTCGCTCCGCGAACGCCGTCCTCACCTCACTGTTCGCCGCCCTGGACGGCCGGACGGGCTACTGGGCGCTGCTGTACGACCGCACCCTGCCCGCCGGCGCCGGCCGCGATGCGGCACGGGCACAACGGCATCGGCTGCGGGAGCAGTCCGCGCGCACTGTCGCCGACGTGCTCCGCGCCGCCGGGCTGGCCGACCCGCGCGACAGCGCGGCCGCCGTGCTGATCTGGGAGTCCATGGTCTCGGCGTCGATGCACTGGTGGCGCCTCAACCCCGAGCTGTCCGCACCGGAGCTGTCCGCCACCTCCGGCCGCATCCTCGCCGCCTTCTCGTACCCGGCGCCGCCGGCCGCACCCGAAACGGAGATGTCATGAGCCGCATCGTTTCCACTCTCCTGTCCCGCGCCGTGGTCGACACGGCGCTCCCCCTGCTCGACAGCAGGATCGCGGCGTCCCGTCGCCCCTTCGACCAGCCGGACATCCTGCGGCCGCACGTCGATTCGAAGGTCTGGGCCACAACGCACTTCGGCGTCTTCGTCCCCGACCTGCCCGAGCCCTACCGGTACGTGAACACGATGACGCTCATCGGCGCCTCGGGCGCGGAGCTCTTCGACCAGGACCATCTCGCCGCGGCCGACGCCCGCAACACCACGACGGTGCTCTCGTCCACCGCGTACGCCGACCAGCACTTCTATCGCGCCTACGACGCCTCGACCGAATGCTCCTTCGCCGCCGACGGTTCCGCGCTGCGCTGGGGCGAGGAACTGGCGATCGACGTCGACCTCCCCCGGGTGGCCGTGCGCGGGCGTTACCCGGGCTTCGCCGTCGACCTCGAACTCGAGGTGACCGACCAGGTCTCGTTCTTCGTGAAGACGCCCGTCTACGACCACCTGAGCCTGACCGCGCCGTACACCGGCACCGTCGACGGCGATCACGTCGAGGGCCTCGGGACCTTCGAGTACGCGCGCATCCGCAGCCACCAGGCGCTCACGCGCCGGCCGGTGCCCGACCCGCTCAAGCTGCCGATCGACTTCTTCACCTACCAGATCATCGACATCGACCCGACGACGCAGATCCTGCTCACCGACGTCCGCGCGCGCGGACGCACGGCCTGCCGCCTCGCGCACGTGCGGCGACTCGGCGAGCCGGCTGAGGTCTACGAGGACGTGCGCATGGAGGTGCTCGAGTCGCGCGAGCTCGTCGACGACCGGGGCCGCGCGATGACGGTGCCCGTGTTGCTGCGGTGGACGGTGCGCGACGGCGACGGCGCGGTACTCACGATCGACGGTTCCGTCGACAGCCCGCTCCGGTACGGCCACGGGCGCGGGTACGTCGGCGCGTACACGTACATCGGCACCTTTCGCGACGAGCCCGTCGCCGGCAGCGCCTACGTGGAGTGGATCGACACCCGGGGCTGATACCCGACGATCTCGCGGTCTCCGGGCACTCGACCCCGAATCCGGCTTCGAGCCGACGCTGAATGCGACGTCGTCAGCGGCCGCGGGCGATGTCGAGGGCGGCCTTCGGGCGCGACAGGAAGTACTCGCGGGCGAGGTTGCGGACCCACGCGCGACGAGTGCAGCCGCACTCGGCGCGGACGGCGTCGGCGTCGAGGCCGAGGTGCCGGGCGAGGGCGGCGGCCCGTCGGGCATGGAAGCCCTGGGAGACCAGCAGGGCGCGCCCCACCCCGAACTCGTCGCGCGCCCGGAGGCACGCGAGGTAGGTGTCGAGCCCCGCACCGTCGGTCAGCAGCGCGGAGTCCGGTACGCCGCGCTCGCGCAGCCACCCCGTCATCACGGCGATCTCGTCGCCCGAGAGCCCCTCGGCGTTCCCCGAGACCAGGATCTTCTCGACCTTCCCCAGCCAGTAGAGCTGCAGCGACGCCTCGAGGCGGCCCTCGACGAAGGAACCCGGCCGGCCGCCGCGCACGGATGCCCCGAAGGCGATCGCGACGGGTGCGGGCGGCGCCGTCTCGGGCGAATAGAGGGGTCCGAGGCCGGTGACGCCCGTCACGACGGAGCGCAGGCGTGAGGCGGGCCGCGTGTGCGCTGGGACGACGGAACTCATCAGCACATCGTACTGAGCAGGTAGTTAGGTGAACCTTCGCGCGAAGGCCTGCAGGTCCGCGATCTACCGTTAGGCCAGACGCAGTGGTTTCGCGCTGATATTACCGACGAGTAACATCAGCCGTTGAGCCCAGCCCGCGAGGCAGAAAGGTGCACGACGTGGACCAGACGTATTTGGCCGCCGCCGAGTCCGACATCACCCCGCTGAACATCGCCCTCGGCACGATCGGCGCAGTCGCGTTCGTCGTCGCGTGGGCGATCTTCTTCCGCGGCGCGTTCCGCATGGTGCGGATCATCGCCCAGGGACAGTCCGCCAAGGAGCGCTGGCTCCCCTTCATCCGCCGCGCGGCGGAGGTCGTGGTCGAGTTCCTCGCCCACACCAAGATGATCAAGAACCGCACCGTGGGCATCGCCCACTGGTTCGTCATGGTCGGCTTCCTCGCCGGCATGATCCTCTGGTTCGAGGCGCTGCCGCAGAGCTTCGACCCGTCGTTCCACTGGCCGGTCATCGGCTCCTGGCCGTTCTACCACCTGCTCGACGAGCTGCTCGGCATCGCGACCTTCCTCGGCATCCTCGTGCTCATCGTGGTCCGCCAGGTCAAGCACCCGCGCAACCCGGCGCTGTTCTCGCGCTTCTCCGGCAGCAAGTTCCTGCCCGCGTACACGATCGAGGCCATCGTCCTGTTCGAGGGCCTCGGCATGATCATGGTGAAGGCCGGCAAGATCGCCATGACCGGCGAGTCCAGCCCCGTCACCGACTTCTTCACCCGCCACGTCGCCGAGCTGCTCCCCGCGAGCCCGACGATGGTCACGATCTTCGCCTTCATCAAGCTGATGTCGGGCGTCATGTTCCTCATCCTGGTGGGCAGCAACCTCACCTGGGGCGTCGCGTGGCACCGCTTCTCGGCCTTCTTCAACATCTACTTCAAGCGCGAGCTGGGCAGCCGGCGCGCGCTGGGCGCGGCCAAGCCGATGGTCTCCAACGGCAAGGTCCTCACCATGGAGAACACCGATCCCGACGTCGACAACCTCGGCGCCGGCAAGATCGAGGACTTCTCCTGGAAGGGCTGGCTGGACTTCACCACCTGCACCGAGTGCGGTCGTTGCCAGAGCCAGTGCCCCGCCTGGAACACCGGCAAGCCGCTGAGCCCGAAGCTGCTGATCATGGGCCTGCGCGACCACGGCTACGCCAAGGCCCCGTACCTGCTGGCCGGCGGCCGCACGGACCCGTCGGGCGAGCAGACCGGCCTGGTCGACGCCGAGGGCAACCCCGACGAGGCGAAGCTGGAGAAGATCCCCGCCGACGCCCGCGCCGAGGCCGAGCGCGCGCTCGTCGGGCCCGCCGGCGAGGACGGCGCCCTGGGCGGCGTCATCGACCCCGAGGTCCTCTGGTCCTGCACCACCTGTGGTGCGTGCGTCGAGCAGTGCCCCGTCGACATCGAGCACGTCGACCACATCGTCGACATGCGCCGCTACCAGGTGCTCATCGAGTCGGAGTTCCCGCACGAGCTGGCCGGCCTGTTCAAGAACCTCGAGAACAAGGGCAACCCCTGGGGCCAGAGCCCCAGCCAGCGCACCGCCTGGATCGACGAGATGAACATCGACATCCCGGTCTACGGCCAGGACGTCGAGTCGTTCGACGGCTTCGAGTACCTCTTCTGGGTCGGCTGCGCCGGCGCCTTCGAGGACCGGGCCAAGAAGACCACGAAGGCCGTCGCCGAGCTGCTCGACGTGGCCGCCGTGAACTTCCTAGTCCTGGGCCAGGGCGAGACCTGTACCGGCGACTCCGCGCGCCGCGCGGGCAACGAGTTCCTGTTCCAGATGCTCGCGCAGCAGAACATCGAGCAGCTCGACGAGGTCTTCGACGGCCTTCCCGCCAAGCAGCGCAAGATCGTCGTGACCTGCGCCCACTGCTTCAACGCGCTCGGCAACGAGTACCCGCAGGTCGGCGGCGACTACGAGGTCGTCCACCACACGCAGCTGCTCAACAAGCTGGTCCGCGAGAAGCGCCTCGTGCCCGTCGCGCCGCCGAGCGAGGACGTGACCTACCACGACCCCTGCTACCTCGGCCGGCACAACCAGGTCTACGAGGCCCCGCGTGAGCTGATCGGCGCCTCGGGCGCCACGCTCAAGGAGATGCCGCGGCACCTCGAGAGGTCCATGTGCTGTGGCGCCGGTGGCGCGCGCATGTGGATGGAGGAGCAGCTCGGCAAGCGGATCAACATCGATCGCGTCGACGAGGCCCTGAACACCCTCTCGTCGACGCCCGAGGCCACGCCCAAGAAGATCGCCACCGGCTGCCCGTTCTGCCGCGTGATGCTCTCCGACGGCGTCACCGCGCAGACCGCCGACGACGAAGCCGCCGCGCCCGAGGTCGTCGACGTCGCGCAGATGCTCCTCGAGTCCGTCCGGCGCGGCCTCCCCGAGGGCATCGTCGTCGGCAACCCGAACCGCAAGGTGTCCGACGGTGCCACCGCGCTCGCGGAGGCGCCCGCCGAGGCTCCGGCTGCGGCTCCGGCCGCTGCCCCCGCGGCCGCGACCCCCGCCGCTCCGGCGGAGAAGAAGGACGCGAAGCCCACGGTGGGGCTCGGCCTCGCCGGCGGCGGCAAGCGCCCCGGTGNNNCNAAGAAGCCCGGCGCGCCCAAGCCCGCGGCGGCACCGGCCGCCGAGGCACCGACCGCCGGGGCAGCTCAGGCTGAGGCTCCCGCCGGGCCGGCGGGAGCCTCAGCC
>NZ_CBCSDV010000042.1:0-28386 GCF_965138335.1 Tsukamurella ocularis | reverse complement strand
ACGGGGCGCGGCGCGCGGCCGGGAGCTGCTGGACCGGCTGCTGCGCCGCCGCGGGCGGCGGGGTGCGCGCCGGCGGCGGGGGCGGGGTGTTCGAGCGGGCGGCCGCCGAGAACGTGACCGGCGCGCCGGTCCGCGGGTCGCCGAACATCAGCTGTTGCGTGCCGTTGAGGGCGATCGTCGGCCGGCGGACGCCGCCCACGAAGACGCCGTTGGTGCTGCGGTCCGTGAGGATCCACCCCGTCGGCCCCGCGGACGCCACGGCGTGCGTCCGCGAGACCAGCGGGTGGTTGATCGTCACGTCCGATTCGAGCGTGCGCCCGAAGGTCACCGTCTTACCCGGGGCGAAGGTCAGCGTCTGCCCGTCCACAGTGACGGTGAGAACCGCGGTATCCGTACTCATCACGGAGCATTGTATTCAGACGCCGCTTGCCCTGGGCTTATGCCGCGCTTGTTGTGCGCGCGCGGCAGGGGCTCACGGCCCCTACAGGTACTGCCCGGTGTTGTTCTCCGTGTCGATCGCGCGGGAGGCGCTCGAGTTCTTGCCCGTCACCAGCGTCCGGATGTAGACGATGCGCTCGCCCTTCTTGCCCGAGATCCGCGCCCAGTCGTCCGGGTTCGTGGTGTTGGGCAGGTCCTCGTTCTCGGCGAACTCGTCGACGATGGACTCCAGCAGGTGCGTGATCCGCAGGCCGGGCTGCCCGGTCTCGAGGAACCCCTTGATGGCGTGCTTCTTCGCCCGGTCCACGACGTTCTGGATCATCGCGCCCGAGTTGAAGTCCTTGAAGTACATGACCTCCTTGTCGCCGTTGGCGTAGGTCACCTCCAGGAACCGGTTGTCGTCGGTCTCCGCGTACATCCGCTCGACGACCCGCTCGATCATCGCCTTCACGCAGGCCTCGCGGTCGCCGCCGAACTCGGCGAGATCCTCCTCGTGGATCGGCAGCGCCGGGGTCAGGTACTTGGAGAAGATGTCGATCGCACCCTCGGCGTCGGGCCGCTCGATCTTGATCTTCACGTCGAGCCGGCCGGGGCGCAGGATCGCGGGGTCGATCATGTCCTCGCGGTTCGACGCGCCGATCACGATGACGTTCTCCAGGCCCTCGACGCCGTCGATCTCCGACAGCAGCTGCGGCACGACGGTGGTCTCCACGTCCGAGCTGACGCCGGAACCGCGGGTGCGGAAGATCGAGTCCATCTCGTCGAAGAAGACGATGACGGGCGTGCCCTCGGAGGCCTTCTCGCGGGCCCGCTGGAAGATCAGGCGGATGTGCCGCTCGGTCTCGCCGACGAACTTGTTGAGCAGCTCGGGGCCCTTGATGTTGAGGAAGTAGGACTTGACCTCGCGCGAGTCGTCGCCGCGGACCTCCGCGATCTTCTTCGCGAGCGAGTTCGCCACTGCCTTCGCGATGAGCGTCTTGCCGTTGCCGGGCGGGCCGTACAGCAGCACCCCCTTGGGCGGGCGCAGCGAGTAGTCCTTGAACAGGTCCTTGTGCAGGAAGGGCAGCTCGACGGCGTCGCGGATGAGCTCGATCTGCCGGCCCAGGCCGCCGATGTCGGAGTAGTCGACGTCCGGCACCTCCTCCAGCACCAGGTCCTCGACCTCGGCCTTGGGGATGCGCTCGAAGGCGTAGCCGGCCTTGGTGTCGACCAGCAGCGAGTCGCCGATGCGCAGCTTGCGCTGCGGCAGCCCGAACTCGTCGAGACCCGGGTCGTCGGAGGCCTGCAGGGCCAGCGGCGCGGCGAGCCGCACCACGCGCTCCTCGTCGGCGTGGCCGACGACCAGGGCGCGCGCACCGCCGTCGAGGATCTCGCGCAGGGTGGAGATCTCGCCCACGGTCTCGTACTCCGTGGCCTCGACCACGGTCAGCGCCTCGTTGAGGCGCACCGTCTGGCCCGTGCGGAAGGTCGCGACGTCCAGGTTCGGGGAGCAGGTCAGCCGCATCTTGCGCCCGGAGGTGAACACGTCCACGGTGTCGTCCTCGAAGGTGCCCAGGAGGACGCCGTACCCCGACGGCGGCTGGCCCAGCCGCTCGACCTCCTCGCGGAGCGTGAGCAGCTGGTTGCGCGCGTCGCGCAGCGTCTCGAGCAGCTTCGCGTTGCGGGTGGTGAGCGCGTCCACGCGCTCGCGCAGCACGGCCGCGGACGTGGCCTGCGGGGCGGACGAGTCCTCCGGCGCGGCCGAGGGACGGGTCGGATCCGGTTCCGTCACGAGTGAACTCCCTTTCCGTGGGGACTTCTCACGCTACCCCTTGTTGGACCGCCGCTGCGGACGTGGCGCGACCGTGCCGTCGGCCAGTCGCCGACAGGTGATGAGGAACGCGGTATGGCCCTGCATCCGGTGCGACGGGCGCACCGCGAGGCCGACGACGTGCCACTCGCGCACGAGCGCCTCCCACGACCGCGGCTCGGTCCACATCGCCTGCTCGCGGATCGCCTCGACCACCTTCGACAGCTGCGTGGTGGTGGCGACGTAGACCGTGAGCACGCCGCCGGGGACCAGCGCCCTGCCGACCGCGTCCAGCACGTCCCACGGCGCCAGCATGTCCAGCACCACGCGGTCGACCTGCGGGCCGTCGTACTCGGCGAGGTCGCCGAGCTGCAGGTGCCAGTTGTCGGGGCGGCCGCCGAAGAACTCCTCGACGTTCTTCGCCGCGTACTCGGCGTGGTCCTCACGGACCTCCCAGGAGGTCACGGAGCCCTCGGGGCCGACGGCACGCAGCAGCGAGCAGGTCAGCGCGCCCGAGCCGGCGCCGGCCTCCAGCACCCGCGCGCCGGGGAAGATGTCGCCCTCGGCCACGATCTGCGCGGCGTCCTTGGGATAGATCACCTGCGCGCCGCGCGGCATCGACAGCACGTAGTCGGTGAGCAGCGGGCGCAGCGCGAGGTACGGGGTGCCGTTGACGGCCTTGACCACGCTGCCCTCGGGGGCGCCGATGAGCTCGTCGTGCCGGATGCCGCCCTTGTGGGTGTGGAACTCCTTGCCCGCCTCCAGATGGACGGTGAACTTCCGGCCCTTCGCGTCCGTCAGCTGCACTCGGTCGCCCACCACGAAGGGCCCACTGTTCGCCATGGTGGAACATCTTCCCAGCCACCCCGCTCGCGGGGCGAATCCGACCTATCGGTAGGACTGGTACATGGCTGATGACGCGTTCTTCCACCCCGCCGGGACCCTCGACGCCGACGGGGTCGAGTACGAGGTCTTCGACCCCACCCCGTCGACCGCGAGCGTCTGGGCCGACACCATGCAGCACGGGGCGCCGCCCGCGGCGATCATGGTGCGCGCCATGGAGAAGCTGGTCGGTGAACAGGCTCGCATCTCGCGCGTGACCATCGACATCCTCGGCGTCGTCCCGATCACCCGCACCCGGGTGCGGGCGTGGGTCGCCCGGCCCGGCCGCACGATCTCGCTCCTCGCCGCGGAGTTGGACTGCGTCGACGGTGCCGGGCAGTACCGCACCGTCGCGCGGGCGCAGGCGTGGGCGCTCGCCACGTCCGACACCGCCGCGATCGCCCGCGACCTCTCCCCCGTGCTCCCGCCGGCGGGCCCGGAGCAGGGCGTCATGCCGGGCTTCTTCGAGCACCTCCAGGACCAGGGCTTCCTCGCGGCGTGCGACTGGAAGTTCGTCGACGGTCCCGACGGGCCCGACGGCATCAAGCAGTGCTGGATCCGGGCCAGGATGCCGCTCGTCGCGGGCGAGGCGCCGTCGCCGCTGGTGCAGGTCTTTTCCGTGGTCGACGCCGCGAACGGCATCTCCGCGTACCTCGACCCCGCCGACGTGACCTGGATGAACATGGACATGACGGTGCACTTCCACCGGTCGCCGGAGCCCGTGGACGGCTGGATCGGCCTGGTGGGCGATCAGCTCGTCGGGGGCGAGGGCATCGGCACCACGGTCTCGCGCCTCTACGACGGTGCCGGGGCGTTCGCCGTCGGCGCGCAGACGCTCCTCATCGCCGCGCGCTGAGGCCGGCGACGCGGCGCGGCGGCCGGTGTCAGAAGCGGCAGCTGCGGATGTCCGTCATGAGGATCGCCTTCGCGCCGAGCTCGGCGAGGTCGTCCATCACGGTGTTGGCCTCCTTGCGGAGCACCATGGCGCGCACCGCGACCCACTTCTCGTCGGCCATCGGCGCGACCGTCGGCGACTCCAGTCCCGGCGTCACGGCGATGGCGCCGTCGAGCAGGGTGCGCGGGCAGTCGTAGTCGAGCATCACGTACTGCCGGCCGAAGACGACGCCCTTGAGGCGCGCCGTCAGCTGGTCGCGGGCGCGGTCCGATTCGAGGCCGACGCGCTCGATGAGCACGCCCTCCGAGTCGCAGAGCGAGTCGCCGAAGGCCACCAGGTTGTTCTGCCGCAGCGAGCGGCCCGACTCGACGACGTCGGCGATGAGATCGGCCACGCCCAGCTGGATCGAGATCTCGACGGCGCCGTCGAGGCGGATGACCTCGGCATCGAGGCCCCGCGCGGCGAGGTCGCGGCGCACCAGGTTCGGGTACGACGTGGCGACCCGCTTGCCGCTCAGATCGGCGACGCTCCACTCCTGCCCCGCCGGGCCGGCGTAGCGGAAGGTGGAGCGGCCGAAGCCCAGCGCGAGGCGCTCGGTGAACTCGGCACCGGAGTCCAGCGCGAGGTCGCGGCCGGTGATGCCCATGTCGAGCTCGCCCGAGCCGACGTAGAGGGCGATGTCCTTGGGGCGGAGGAAGAAGAACTCCACCTCGTTGGCGTTGTCGAGGACCGTGAGGTCCTTCGCGTCGGAGCGGCGGCGGTAGCCCGCCTCGCTGAGGATGGCGGCGGCGGCCTCGGAGAGCGCGCCCTTGTTCGGTACAGCGACCCGCAACATGTGTCTGTCAGATCCTTCGGGAAAGAGAGGTCGGGCTACAGGTAGGAGTAGACGTCGTCGAGCGTCAGGCCGCGCTTGACCAGCAGCACCTGCAGCCAGTACAGCAGCTGCGAGGCCTCCTCGGCGAGGTCCTCGTCGCTCTGATGCTCGGCGGCGATCCACACCTCGCCCGCCTCCTCGAGCACCTTCTTGCCCAGGAAATGGATACCGCGGTCCAGCGCCTCGACGGTCCCGCTCCCGGCGGGCCGCTCCTCGGCCTTGGTGGCCAACTCCGCGAACAGCGTCTCCATGGTCTTCACGAAGGTCATTGTCCCACGCGAACTAGAGTGGTCCGTGTGGAGGGCAGTGCGACCGAGGCGACAGCACCGTCGGCCCCGGATACGGACGGGCCCGGCACCCCACCGGCGAAGGGCGCAACGCAGTACCGGTACGCCCGCGCACTGATCCGGGCGCGGCTGCGGGTGGTGCGCGCCGCGCGGGACCCCGACCGCTTCCTGCGGGAGAACTACGAGGACTTCGCGGCCCGGCATCCGGCATGGGCGTGGGCGTGGAGCCTGCTGCACCTGGACTTCGCGGGACTCTTCGTGGGCGGCCTGTTCCTGATGAGCAGCCTCACGGTCTCGCTGCTCCCCCGGTCGTGGTTCTTCCAGGGCATCGTCTCGGGGATCAACGCGGTGATCGGCTACGCGATCGGCGTCTTCCTCAAGTGGGTCGTCGTCGACCTGCTGGTGCGCGCGCACCCCATCCGCGACGACCCGCGGCGCGCCCGGTTCGTGCCCGTCTGGCGCGCGCTGATCGTGCTCGGCGTGCTCCTGGGCGGCCTGGGGATGATGATCGCCGCCAAACGCTGGCAGGACGACGTCCGCGCGCTCATGGGCATGCCGCCGGGATCGGACCTCTGGTATGTGCTCACCCCGGTGGTCGCCTTCCTCGTCGCGGCCGCGCTCATCTCCTCGTTCCGTGTGCTCCGCGATCTGGGGCTGTTCCTGGCGCGGCGCGCCAACAAGTACCTGCGGGTGCCGCAGCCCGCGGCCAAGGTGCTGGGCTTCGGCCTGGTGGTGATCCTGGTGGTCTTCATGGTCAACGACGTGGGCTTCCGCGCCTTCACCGCCACCGCGAACGCCCTCGCCTCGTCGACCAACGACCAGGAGTCGCCCGATTTCCCGCAGCCGGCCGAGAGCTGGAGGTCGGGGTCGGAGGGCTCCGCCGCGCCGTGGTCCGGACTCGGCAACGAGGGGCGCAAGTTCGTCTCCGGTGGGTTGCGCGCCGCCGAGATCGCGCGGTTCACCCCCCGCCCCGTGACCGAGCCGGTGCGCGTCTACGTGGGGCTGGAGAACGCCGACACGCCCGAGGACCGGATCGCGCTCCTGCACCGCGAGCTGGCCCGCACCGGCGCGCTCGACCGGGGGCACGTGGTGGTCGTGCCGACCACCGGATCCGGCTGGGTGAACCCGACCGCCGCCCGCGCCGTCGAGCTGATGTACGACGGCGACGTCGCCCTCGTCGCGATGCAGTACTCGTACCTGCCCAGCTGGATCTCCTTCGTCACCGACGGCGAGGCCTCCCTCGCCTCCGGGAAGCGGCTCATCGACGCGGTCGTGGCCGACGTCCGCGCGCGGCCCGCCGCAGCGCGCCCGAAGGTGCTCGTGATGGGCGAGAGCCTCGGCACCCGCGCCGGCGAGGGCGCGTTCGCCGGGCTGCCCGACATCCGCGACAAGGTCGACGGTGTCGTCTGGCTCGGGCCGCCGCGGGCCAACCCGATCCACTCCGCGATCACCGACCGGCGCGACCTGGGCACGCCCGAGGTGCTGCCCACCTACACGGACGGGCTGATCGTCCGGTTCACCGACGGGCAGCGCCCGCTGACCGGCGAGGGCGGCAGCGGCGGGGCCGAGTGGCTGGCGCCGCACATCGTCTACGTCCAGCACCCGTCGGATCCGGTGGTGTGGTGGTCGCCCGAGCTCATGCTGCGCCAGCCGGACTGGCTCCGCGAGCCGCCGGGACGCGACCGCAGCCCGGCGATGGCCTGGTACCCGTTCGTCACGTTCTGGCAGGTCTCCGCCGATCTCGCCAACGCCGCCGGGGTGCCGGACGGGCACGGCCACAACTACGGCACCGCCGTGGTCGACGCCTTCGCCGCCGTCCTCCCGCCCGCGGGCTGGACGCCCGCGGACACCGAGCGGGTGCGGATGGCCGTCATGGCCAGCGCCGCGATCGACGGTGCCGAGAAGTAGCCGCTCGACACCGCCGGACCACCGGGGCGTGGCGTCGCCCACCTGGGAGCGATGACCGTGATGCCCAACACCTTCGGGGCGTCTGAGCGAGCGGGACGGCGCGGTCGCCGCTAGTTTCCAGCAAATGAACCGACGTTGGTCAGCGATGTGCGCGCTGCTCCTGCTCCCCATCGCGGGATGCGCGGCGGCGAACGACGATCCGGCGACGAGCGAGGTGAACTTCTCCGCAGTCGCGGGCACGTCCACACCGGCGTCGGCCACGCCGACCGAAGCCGTCGAGCTCGCCGGCCCGGGCACGGTCTGCGGTTCGGTCGACACCGCGCAGAACGAGGCGCCCGTGGTGATCCGCGGCGGGTCCGCGAACTGCGTCCGGGTGCTCCGCGCGGCGCGCGCCTACACCGCCGCCGCGGCACACGCCGGCGGTCAGGCGGTCACCCTCGAGACGGGCGGCTGGCGGTGCGGCGCGGCCGAGCGGGGCCCGGCCACGTGCCGGGCCGGCGACGCCTCGTTCAGCGTCGGCTGAGCGGCGCGAAGTCCACGAGCGCGGCCCCGGACAGCGTGCCGAGGTGGCGGGCACCGTCGAGCACCGGCTCGGGGCCGACCGTGAGGACGGTGCAGCCCGCCGCGAGGGCGGATCGCGAGCCCGTCGGCGAGTCCTCCACCGCGACGCAGTCCGCCGCGGGGAAGCCCGCGAGGTCGGCACCGCGCAGGTACGGGTCCGGAGCGGGCTTGGGGCTGGGCACCTCGTCGCCGCAGACGGTGGCGACGAACCGGTCCCGGCCGAGCGTGCCGAGGGCGTGCTCGGTGACCTCGCGGATCGTGTTGGTGACCAGGACCAGCGGGACGTCGGCCGCGGCCAACATCTCCAGCGTCTCGCGGGCGCCGGGCTGCCACGGGATGCCGCCGTCGAACAACTCGACGACCCGGTTCGAGACCCAGCGCTCCGCGCCGGCGTAGTCGCGGTCCGCCTCCGGGACCTGCGCGAAGTCGAAGAGCTTGCGCAGCGCGTCGGCGGTGGCGTTACCCAGCGTGGATTCGCGTGCCTCCGGGGTGATCTCCATGCCGAGGTCGCGGGTGAACTCGGCGACGGCGATGTCCCAGAGCTTCTCGGAGTCGAGGAGGGTGCCGTCCATGTCGAACAGGACCGCGGCGGGCAGATGCATGACGTCCAGGCTAAGCGGAGCGCTATTCAACAGTGCCGTCGGGGCACGGAGCTATCATTCGAGCGTGGAGCAGGGGGAAACGCCGGACATCGGCGGATATCGCATCGTACGCGAACTGGGATCGGGCGGCATGGGCACGGTCTACCTAGTCCAGCACCCGACACTACCGCGACAAGAGGCGCTAAAGCTGCTCGAAGGTGTCATATGCCGGGACAAGGAATTCCGAGCACGATTCACCCGCGAAGCCGACCTGTTGGCAGGGTTGAGTCACCCGAACATCGTCACCCTGCACAATCGAGGGGAGTCGGACGATGGGCGCCTCTGGCTGACGATGGAGTACGTCGATGGCGTCGACGCAGCCGCCCTCATCCGCGATCAGGGCCCTATTGCGTTCGAGGTGGCACTCCCCGTACTCTCTGGCGCGGCCGCGGCCTTGGACTACGCCTATCAGCGTAGGTCGATCACTCATCGCGATGTGAAGCCTGCGAACATCTTGGTGACCTTCCACGAAGGCGAGGTGGATCAGGTCAAACTCGCCGACTTCGGAATCGCCAAAGCTGTTGGGGAATCTACGAATCTGACATCGACGGGCCTAACCGTAGGAACGATGTCGTTCATAAGCCCAGAGGCAATATCTGATTCTACCAACATCACCGGCGCAGCCGACCAGTACAGCCTTGCCGCCACCGCGTACGCCTTACTCACCGGTTCTGGCCCGTTTACTTCCGTTGGAGCACCGGCATTGATGTACGACCACATTAACTCACCAGTGCCAGATATTTCTTCTCGTCGACGTGACATCCCTAGGGCGGCCGACTCGGTGTTCGCACAGGCGCTCGCAAAATCGCCTCAAAGCCGCTATGGCTCATGTGCGGAATTCGTCACTGCACTCGCCTCAGCTATCGCCGCCAACCCTATGCCAGACAACCTCCCGAAAACGTTGCCTCGGCAAGACGCGACGACCATTCATCGACCTTCACCCGTGATGCCGAAACTCAGCGCGCCCACAATAAAACAAGGCGTTGACAGTGGGGTCATCACGCCTCCCGGGCGAAAAGTTCGAAACGGTCGCGTTAGGAACGCTTTCCTAGCCTTGACGCTCATTGTCGCCATGGGAGCAGCGCTACTTGTATGGAGACCATGGACTCGAACAGAAATGCCGCAAGCGACGGCTTTGGGATCTTATCTTGCGACTCCTGTTCGAATTGATACTGGCGGCAAGTCGTTGGTCTACTATCTGAATGGCTCCAAGCGGGCGATCGACACCGAAACAGGAGGCGCGGTTGACGTCGCATCGATGGCCGGTTGCGAGAAGGGGCCGACACCGTCGATCGCTTCGTCAGCAAGCGGGCGCACTACCATGCGAATTTGTAACGTATCGCTCCGCCTAATGAATACAGCTGTCGGCACAGAGGAATATCTCTACGAATTCCGCGGCGGAGGTAACGCATCTCACCACCTGTTGGCGATTAGCGCTGACGGCGGCATAGCCTACATCGGTCGATACGATTCAGCCATACTTAGGTATGATGTCAACCGAAGAGCTATGCTCGAACCGTGGTCGCTACCGGTTCTTGGTGCATCAGTCGAGCAGATGGTTACCAATAGTAACACCCGATCGTATTTTGCGAGAACAGACGATGCGGTCCCGTTCGTTGCCGAAGGTAGTTTGGACACAGGTGTCTCGAAGCAATTATCACTGGGTGGGCTGGTTTCAAAATTCTTGCTAAGTTCAGATGGAGCCCATCTTTTCGCACTAGTGCGTCCCGATAAGAAGACCGCTTCGAATGCGCGATTCGTATCATGGAACGTTTCCAGCAGGAGAATTGACTACCAGTCCGCCGCGGCGAATTATGACGATTTCGACATCTCGGAAGCAAGGAACTTGGTAGCCCTCGTGTCAAAGAATAGGTCGTCCATGGATTTCTTGAACCTCAGCGATGGTGCGCACACCTCAAGTTCCTCGTTTCCTACGATCTACGACTTTGAGGAATCGCCCAACGTAATCTTCTCCCCGAATGGGAGGAAGGTGTTCGTCGGAACAGGTTCCGAAGGTGGTGCGAACGCCGATATATACTCTGTTCCGTCCCCGTAGGGTGCATTGAGTGCTCAGAATGCTCTGGACTGCGCTTTTAGCGTTCACTAGCTCTTCTCATCGAATCAATGACACCGACCACTGACGATGGTGGAATGGGTCCATGCGTAATCGGACACTGCTCGCCGCCTTGGCCCTCACCGCGACCGCCGCGCTCCTCGCGGGCTGCGGCGCCTCCGGGAACGACGCGGCGCCGTCGTCGTCCGCCGCCGGATCGTCGACGGCGAAGGCGAGCTTCACCGTGCCCGGGTTCGAGGACCTGCCCGCCGCGAATCCGGACCAGGTGCACCTGCTGGCGTTCAACGACTTCCACGGCAACCTGCAGCCGCCCACGGGGTCGACGGGGAAGATCGGCGGCAAGGAGGCGGGCGGCGCCGCGTACTTCGCGACGGCTCTGCAACGCCTGAAGAAGCAGTACCCGAACAACCTCACCGTCGCGGCGGGCGACCTGGTGAGCGCCAGCCCGCTGGTCTCCGCACTGTTCCGTGACGAGCCGACGGTCAAGTTCCTCAATTCCGTGGGCCTGCAGGCCAGCTCGGTGGGCAACCACGAGTTCGACCACGGCACCATCGAACTGGAACGGCTGCAGAAGGGCGGGTGCGCGCCGCAGGGCTGCGAGCCGGGCGAGCCCTTCACCGGTGCCGCGTACCAGTACCTCGCCGCGAACGTGACCAACGAACAGGGGCAGCTGCCGCCCGGCACCGTGCCGTGGAAGATGTTCGAGGCCGGCGGGAAGAAGATCGCCGTCATCGGCACCGTCACGCCGGAGACCGCGACCATCGTCGCCCCGGAGGGCGTGCGCGGCTACACCTTCGGCGACGAGGCCGACGCCATCAACAAGTACGTCCCCGAGATCAAGGCCGCGGGCGCGCAGGCCATCGTCGCGACCCTGCACGACGGCGGCGCGCAGAAGGGCTCCGGCGAGCAGGACCCGAACGCCTGCCAGGACGTGTCCGCCCCGGTGCCCGAGCTGGCCAAGCGGATCGACCCCGCGGTGACCTCCCTGGTCACGGCGCACTCGCATCAGGCCTACAACTGCAGTATCGGCGGGCGCACCGTCACGCAGGCCGCGTCCTACGGCCGCCTCATCACCGACATCACGCTCGACTTCAGCGGCCCTGCGGCCAAGGCCACGGCGGTGAACCGCGTGGTGAGCCGCGACCTGCCCGCCGACGCCGCGACGCAGCGGCTCGTCGAGTTCTACGAGAAGGAGGCGAAGCCGCGCGCCGACCGGGTGATCGGGAAGATCCCGACCGACCTCAAGCGCGAGGCCTTCCCCGGTGGCGACTCCCCGCTCGGCGACGTCATCGCCGACGGCATGCTCTTCACCACCCGGCCGCCGAACGAGGCCGCCGGCCAGATCGCGCTCATGAACCCGGGCGGCGTCCGCGCCGACCTCAAGGGCGGCGACGTCACCTACGGCGCCGCGTACACCGTGCAGCCCTTCGGCAACCAGGTCGTCACCGTCTCCCTCACCGGCCAGCAGATCATCGACCTGCTCGAGCAGCAGTGGCAGAACCCCGCCAAGACCACGATCCTGGCACCGTCGGGCATCGGCTACAGCTACGACCCGAACGGCGCGCCGAACCGGAAGGTGGTGCGCGAGAGCGTCAAGATCGGCGACCAGCCGCTCAATCCCGTCGCGAAGTACCGCGTGACCACGAACAACTTCCTCGCGGCGGGCGGCGACGGCTTCAGCGTCTTCGCCCAGTCGACCGACCTCACCGTCGGCGGCATCGACCTCGACGCGCTGGAGAAGTACCTGCAGGCCACCCCGGAGCTGCAGGTACCCACCAGCCGGATCACGAAGCTGTAGGAACGGTCGGACGCCCCCGACAGTACGCCGGCCCGACGTCGTGGTGATCCGGGCCGACGCACCCGATCCGCTGGCAGCCGTCGAGCGAGTTCAGGCGTCGTCGAGCCCGAGGTCGGCGGTCACCTGCTTCACGGCGTCGAGAGCGTCCGCCAGCGACGCGGCCCAGGACGCCGCGATCTGCAGGCCGGCGGCGTCGTCGAGACGCCAGAACCAGGCGCCCTCCTCGCCGGGCTCGCCGGCCTGCAGGTGCAGGCGATAGTCGTCCATCCGGGGCGGCCTAGGTGTTGAAGTACTTCGCCTCGGGGTGGGTGAGCACGAAGGCGTCGGTGGACTGCTCGGGGTGCAGCTGCAGCTCCTCCGACAGCTCCACGCCGATCCGCTCCGGCTGCAGCAGGTCGACCATCTTCGCGCGGTCCTCGAGGTCCGGGCAGGCGCCGTAGCCGAAGCTGTAGCGCGCGCCGAGGTACTTGAGGTCGAAGAAGTCGGTGACCGCCGTGGGATCCGTGTCCGCGACCTTGCGGCCGCCGGGCAGGATCAGCTCCTGCCGCACGCGCTGATGCCAGCGCTCCGCGAGCGCCTCCGTGAGCTGCACGCCGATGCCGTGCAGCTCCAGGTAGTCGCGGTAGCTGTTCGCGGCGAACAGTTCGTTCGCCGCGTCGGCGATCGGCTGCCCCATCGTGACCAGCTGGAACGGCAGCACGTCGACCTCGCCGCGCGCCTTGGCCGTCTCGCGGTCGCGGATGAAGTCCGAGATCGCCAGGAACCGGCCGCGCTGCTGGCGCGGGAACTCGAACGAGTACCGCACGGGCGCATCGGGTTCCGGCGACTCCAGCACGTCGATCACGTTGCCGTGGCTCACCGCCGGGAAGTAGCCGTAGACCACGGCGGCGTGGTCGAGGATCTGCTCCGCCTTGAGCTTGTCGAGCCAGTACCGCAGCCGGGGCCGGCCCTCGGTCTCCACCAGCTCCTCGTACGACGGTCCCTCGCCCTTACGAGCGCCGCGCAGGCCCCACTGGCCGAAGAACAGCGCGCGCTCGTCGAGCAGGGAGGCGTACTCGCTGATCGCGATGCCCTTGACCACGCGGGTGCCCCAGAACGGCGGGGTGGCGACCTCGAAGTCCAGCGCGACGTCGGAACGGTCCGGCACCACGACCGGCGCGGCCTCGGCCTTGCGCTTCTCGGCGATGCGGCGGCTGCGGGCGTGCCGCTCCTTGCGCTCGCGGGCCTTCTCCGCGGCCGCGAGGGCCTCCGGGCTGTCGGGGTCGGGCCCCTCGCCGCGCTTGAGCGCCATGATGTCGTCCATGAGGCGCAGGCCCTCGAAGGCGTCGCGCGCGTAACTGACCTCGCCCGCGTAGACCTCGGCGAGGTCGTTCTCGACGTAGGCGCGGGTCAGGGCCGCGCCGCCCAGCAGCACCGGGTACTTCTCCCCCAGGCCGCGGGTGTTGAGCTCCTCGAGGTTCTCCTTCATCACCACGGTGGACTTCACCAGCAGCCCGGACATGCCGATCACGTCGGCGTGCTTGTCCTCCGCGGCCTCGACGATGGCGGCGATCGGCTGCTTGATGCCGATGTTGACCACTTCGTAGCCGTTGTTGGAGAGAATGATGTCGACCAGGTTCTTGCCGATGTCGTGCACGTCGCCCTTGACGGTGGCGAGCACGATCCGGCCCTTGCCGGCATCGTCGTCGGACTTCTCCATGTGCGGCTCGAGGTACGCGACGGCGGCCTTCATCACCTCGGCGGACTGCAGCACGAAGGGCAGCTGCATCTGGCCGGAGCCGAACAGCTCGCCGACCGTCTTCATGCCCGAGAGCAGCGTCTCGTTGATGATCGCCAGCGCCGGCTTCTCCTGCAGCGCAGCGTCCAGGTCGGCGTCCAGGCCCTCCCGCTCGCCGTCGACGATGCGCCGCTCGAGCCGCTCGAACAGCGGCAGCTTCGCGAGCTCCTGCGCGCGGGACTCGCGGGCGCCGGCGGCGGAGACGCCCTCGAACAGTTCCATGAGCTTCGACAGCGGGTTGTAGTCCGGGTCCCCCTGCGACTGCAGGCCGTCGAGGCCGCGGCGGTCGTAGACCAGGTCGAGCGCGGTCTCGCGCTGGACGTCCTCGATCCTGCTCATCGGCAGGATCTTCGAGGCGTGCAGGATCGCCGAGTCGAGGCCCGCCTCGGTCAGCTCGTGGAGGAACACCGAGTTGAGCACCTGTCGGGCGGCCGGGTTGAGGCCGAAGCTCACGTTCGACAGGCCGACGGTGAAGTGGAGGTCCGGGTACTTCGCGTGCAGGATCCGCACGGCCTCGATGGTCTCCAGCGCGTCGCGCCGGACCTCCTCCTGGCCGGTGGAGATCGGGAACACCAGCGGGTCGATGATGACGTCGTCGAGGCTCAGGCCCCAGTTCTCGGTGAGGTCGGCGATGAGCCGCTCGGCGATCCGCACCTTCCACTCGGCGGTGCGGGCCTGGCCCTCCTCGTCGATGGTCAGTGCCACGACCGCGGCGCCGTGCGCGACGACCTGCTCCATGATCTTGGTGAACCGCGACTCCGGGCCGTCGCCGTCCTCGTAGTTCACCGAGTTCACCGCGCAGCGCCCGCCGAGGTGCTCCAGGCCGGCCTGGATGACCGCGGGCTCGGTGGAGTCGATCATGACCGGCAGCGTGGACGCGGTGGCGAACCGGGACGCCAGCGCCGCCATGTCCGCGGCGCCGTCGCGGCCCACGTAGTCGACGTTCAGGTCGAGCATGTGCGCGCCGTCGCGCACCTGATCCTTGGCGATGTCGACGCACTTGTCGTGGTCGCCGGCGAGCATCGCGTCGCGGAAGGCCTTGGAGCCGTTCGAGTTCGTGCGCTCGGCGATCATCAGGATCGACGAGTCCTGCGCGAACGGCACCGAGGTGTACAGCGAGCTGACCGAGCTCTCGGTCTCCGGGACGCGCTGCGCCTTGTCGACCGTCCGGACCGCCTCGGCGACCTGCCGGATGTGCTCGGGGGTGGTGCCGCAGCAGCCGCCGACGAAGCTCAGGCCGAACTCGCCGACGAAGCCGGACAGTGCCTCCGCCAGCTCCTCCGGGGTGAGCGGGTACTCCGCGCCGTTCTTGCCCAGGACGGGCAGGCCCGCGTTCGGCATCACCGACACGGGGATGGTCGAGTGCCGGGACAGGTGGCGCAGGTGCTCGCTCATCTCCGCCGGGCCGGTGGCGCAGTTCAGGCCGATCATGTCGATGCCCAGCGGCTCCAGCGCCGTGAGCGCCGCGCCGATCTCCGAGCCGAGCAGCATGGTGCCGGTGGTCTCGACCGTGACGTGCACGATGATCGGGATCCGCTTCTCCAGCTCCGCCATCGCCACCTGGCAGCCCAGGACGGCGGCCTTCGACTGCAGGATGTCCTGGCAGGTCTCGATGAGGAAGGCGTCCGCGCCACCGTCGATCATGCCGCGCGCGGCCTCGGCGTAGGCGTCGCGGATCACCGCGAACGACGTGTGGCCCAGCGTCGGCAGCTTGGTGCCGGGGCCCATGGAGGCCAGGACGAAGCGGGGCGTGCCGTCCGCGGCGAACTCGTCGGCCACCCGCCGGGCGATCGCGGTGCCCTTCTCGGACAGCTCGCGGATCCGATCGGCGATGTCGTAATCGCCGAGGTTCGACAGGTTGCAGCCGAACGTGTTGGTCTCCACGGCGTCCGCGCCCGCGGCGAAGTAGGCGCGGTGGATCCCCTCCAGCACGTCCGGACGGGTGTCGTTGAGGATCTCGTTGCAGCCCTCCAGGCCCAGGAAATCGTCCAGGGTCAGGTCCGCTGCCTGCAACATCGTGCCCATCGCACCGTCGCCTATGAGTACACGGCGCGAGGCCGCCTCCAGGAAACTCGACTGCAGCGGCTGCTGATGCGTACGGGTCATAGTCCCAGGGTAGTGGGTGCGGGCAAATCGAATCTTCACGACCGGCGCGTACTCTGATCGAAGTGACGTCCTTCCCCGAGCTCGACCGCCCGGTCCTCATCGCGGCGTTCGAGGGCTGGAACGATGCGGGCGATGCCGCGTCGGGCGCCGTCGAGCACCTCGAACTGACCTGGGACGCGCAGCTCATCACCGAGGTCGATTCCGACGACTTCTACGACTTCCAGGTCAACCGGCCCATCATCAAGCAGGTCGACGGGGTGACCCGGGCGGTCGAGTGGCCGTCGACCACCCTCTCCGTGTGCCGGCCGCCCAAGGCCGACCGCGACGTGGTGCTGCTCCGCGGCACCGAGCCGAACTTCCGCTGGCGGGCCTTCTGCGACCAGCTGCTGACGATCTTCACGGAGCTGCACATCGACAGCGTCGTGATCCTGGGCTCGCTGCTCGCGGACACGCCGCACACCCGGCCCGTGCCGGTGACCGGCGCGGGGTACGACGCGGAGTCCGCGAAACGCTTCGGCCTCGAGCAGAACCGGTACGAGGGCCCCACCGGGATCACGGGCGTCCTGCAGGACGCCTGCGTGCGCGCGGGGGTCCCCGCCGTCTCGTTCTGGGCGGCGGTGCCGCATTACGTCTCCCAGCCCCCGAACCCGAAGGCCACCGCCGCGCTGCTGCAGCGCGTCGAGCAGGCCCTCGATCTCGCGGTGCCGCTGGGCGACCTGCCGGCGCGCGCCGAGGCCTGGGAGGCGTCGGTGACGGAGATGACCGAGGACGACGAGGACGTCGCCGATTACGTGCGGGGGCTCGAGGAGCGCGGCGACGCGGAGACGCAGGACGTCGAACAGCACATCGACGCCGACGCGATCGCGGAGGAGTTCGAGAAGTACCTGCGGCGGCGGGGTCCCGGAACGGGCCCGTAAGGGCTCGGGGCGGCGCTAACCGATCCGCTCGATCGAGACGACCGGCGTGGTGATCCGCCACGTGCGCACATCGGGATCGTCGGCGGCGCGGACCCAGAACTGGGCGGACTCCCCCACCCGGCAGCTCTTGATGCCGAGCAGCGGGATGTCCTCCGAGTCACGGCGCAGCGAGCTGATGCTCCACTGTTCGTCCTCGGAATCGCCGCCGATGCCGGGGGCGCGCATCAGGGTCATCTCCCCCAGATCGACCACGTACGTGGACGTGCGGGTCTGAACGGTCCACACGCCCTCGGTCAGATCCGGGGCCAGCTCGCTGACGGTCCTCACAGGCGCAATATATCGTGTCGCGCTGTCAGGCCGTGGCAGGTACGCCGAGCAGCGCGTCGACGGCGATCGCCACGGCGGCCGGTGCGCCCGCGTCGGGGCCACCGTGGGTGATGGCCTTCTCGGCCCAGGCGTCGATCGCGCTGAGCGCGTGCGGTGTGTCCAGGTCGTCCGCCAGGTACCGACGGACGCGGTCGATGAGCTCGGCCCCGTCGGGCCCCGACGACGCCCGGAAAGCGCGGCGCCACAGGTCGAGTCGCGCCAGTGCGCGCTGCAGCACCTCGTCGGACCACGGCCGGTCCTGCCGGTAGTGGCCCTCGAACAGGCCCAGGCGGATGGCGGCGGGATCGACGCCGGAGCGGCGCAGCTTCGAGACGAAGACGAGGTTGCCGCGGCTCTTCGACATCTTCTCGCCGTCCAGGCCGATCATCGCCGCGTGCACGTAGTGCCGGGCGAAGCGCCGCTCGCCGGTCGCCGCCTCGACGTGCGCCGCCGAGTACTCGTGGTGCG
Organism: Tsukamurella ocularis; assembly: GCF_965138335.1. Taxonomy (GTDB): domain Bacteria; phylum Actinomycetota; class Actinomycetes; order Mycobacteriales; family Mycobacteriaceae; genus Tsukamurella; species Tsukamurella ocularis_A. Next base: position 10,605 of record NZ_CBCSDV010000042.1, on the reverse strand, counting down.
GGAAGATGAGGTCGCTACCGCCGCCCTGGATGTCGAAGGTCGCGCCCAGGCGGTTCGCGGCGATCGCGGCGCACTCGATGTGCCAGCCGGGGCGGCCCGGCCCCTGCGGCGAGGGCCACGACGGTTCGCCGGACCGCTCGGCGCGCCACAGGATCGGGTCGATGCTGTCGCGCTTGCCGGGGCGATCGGGGTCGCCGCCGCGCTCCGCGAAGAACTTCTCCATGGTCGCCCGGTCGTAGCCCGATTCGTAGCCGAACTGCTCGGTGGCGTCGGAGCGGTAGTAGACGTCGGGGTACTCGGCGTCGTCGACGACGTACGCCGAGCCGTTGTCCAGGAGCTTGCCGACGTAGTCGACCACCTCGTCGACGGACTCGACGGCGCCGATGTAGTCGCGGGGCGGGATGACCCGCAGGGCCTCCATGTCCTCGCGGAACAGGTCGGTCTCGCGGGCGCCCAGGTCACGCCAGTCGATGCCGTCGCGCTCGGCCCGCTCGAACAGCGGATCGTCGACGTCGGTCACGTTCTGCACGTAGTGGACGTCGTGACCGTTGTCCCGCAGCACCCGGTTGACCAGGTCGAAGGCGAGGTAGGTGGCGGCGTGGCCGAGGTGCGTCGCGTCGTAGGGCGTGATGCCGCAGACGTACATGCCCGCCACCGGGCCGGGATTGACGGGGCGCACCGCAGCGTCGGAGGTGTCGTAGAGGCGCAGCGGGACCGACGGTCCGGGCACGGTGGGAACGGTGGGGGTCGGCCAGGAACGCATACCCCCACCCTATGCGCACGTATCCGATCGTGGATTTCGGGCCGTCGACCGCCGTGCGCGCCGTGATCGGCGGGTCCACACCGCACGCCGGCACCGGTACGCGCGGCCACGAAACCCCTCTCGAGCGGCGACGATGCTGTGCCGCAAGAACTCTCAGGAAACTCTTGCCCCGAGTTACTAGCGGGTACTCCGATCTGCCGCCATGCTTTACCCAACGTTGACGATCGACCCGCACCAGGAGGTGAATGTCATGTCCCGCAATGAATTCGAGATCGCACTCGACAACCTGTTCCCCACCGAGTCCCGGTGGTTCCTGTACTGCCTGCTCGGCGCGGTCGCATTCGCTCTGTCCTGGCGTTTCCTGACCGCCGTGCGGCGGCCGACGGTCGAGCACCCGCCGCTCACCGTTGCCGAGATCGCCTGCCTGCGGTCGTGGCAGGCCCCGCTCGTTGCGACGATGGGCCTGCTCAGGGCGGGTGGGCACCTCGGCGCGGACGGTCGCACCGATCCCGCGCGTCCCCTGCCACCCGCCGCGGACGCCTTCACCCGACGGTTGTTGCACCGGCTCGACGGCTCGCAGTTCTCCGTGAACCTGCTGCTGCACGACCAGCTGGGAGCCCTGCGGGAGCTGGAGGACGGACTCGCGCGGCGCGGCTACCTGCGCACCGGCGCGGAACGCTGGCGGAGCCGGTGCGGCGCGGTCCCGTTGCTGGGCGTCACGGTGGCGGGGATCGTGTGCACGCCGCTGCTGCTCCTGCGCGGCGCTCCCGTCGACGTGGTGCTCCCCGGGTTCCTCGCCCCGTCGATGTTCACGGCGGTGTTCGTCCTCCCGCCCCTGCTCTCCGTCCCGCGGACCACGCGCGCCGGATCGAGGCTCCTCGCCGGTGAGCGGTCGCGGGCGAGGTACCTCAAGCCGTCCCTACGGCCCGCGTTCGCCACCTACGGCGCGAGCGCGGTCGGACTCTCCGTGGCCCTGTTCGGCACCGCCGCGCTGTGGCAGATCGACCCGCGGTACGCCGCGGCGATGGCCGTCGCGGGCGGCACCGGAACCGATGGTTCGGGCGCCTCCTGCGGTAGCGGCTTCGCCTGCGGCGGATCCTCCTGCAGCGGCGGCTCTTCCGGCGGTTCGTCGTGCGGCGGAGGCGGCGGCTGCGGCGGCGGGGGCTGCGGCGGCTGAGAGACGCCGCAGCCATCCGGCACCTGCATCGACACACCCCACCGGGCCTTCAACAGCGAGGGCGCCGGGATCGAAGTCGACCCGTCACCAGGAGGTGAACGTCATGTCCCGCTCCACACTCGACACAGTCCTCGCAATCCTCCTTCCGGCCCAAACCCGGTGGTTCCTGTACCTGCTCCTCGGCGGCATCGCGTTCGCCCTGGTCTGGCGGGTCGCGGCGGCGCCCCGGCGGCGCGCCGTCGCCGACCCGGCGCTGACGCCCATCGAGCTGGCCTGCCTGCGGAGCCGCCAGGCCCCCGTCGTGGTCGCCCTCGCTCAGCTGCGGGCGGCAGGGCACGTGAGCTCCGTGCGGCAGCTGACCGGGGCCCCACTACCGCCCGATACGGACCCCTTCCTCCGCGCCGTCCACGCGTACTGCGACGGCCTCTCGTCGTACACGGTCAACGAGGTCACGGTGGCACTGTCGGACGAACTCGACGCCGTCGAGGACCGCGTGGCGGCCAGGGGCTACTTGCGCTCCGAGACGGATCGCAGGCGGATGTGCCTGGGTGCGGCTCCGGTGACCGCGGCCGCGATCACCGGAGCGATCACGGCGTTCGTGCTCCTGGTGGGGTTCGGTCGGGACCCGCTGCCGCTGGTCCCCGGCGTCCTGGTGCCGGCGCTGATCACCGCGATCGCCGTCGCACCGCCCCTGTGGTCGGTCGACCGGGGCACCCGCGCCGGCGCCCGGCTGCTGCGGGCGGAGAGGGACCGGCTCGAGTACCTGGCACCCTCCCGCACGCCCGCCTGGGCGACCTACGGCGCCGCGGCGGTCGGGCTCTCGGTGGCGGTGTTCGGCACGGCGGCCCTGTGGCAGCTCGACGAGACCTTCGCGGGCAACGTCGAACTGGCGGGCAGCGCCGAGGCCTCGGGCGACGGTGGCGGTTCGTGCGGTGGCGCGTCCTGCGGCGGCGACGGGGGCGGCGGCTGCGGCGGGTGCGGAGGTTGTGGTGGCTGCGGCGGGTGCGGAGGATGAGCACCGTGACCCGCACCGTCCCCGCCCTCGGCCCGCTCGGCCTGGGCTGGCGGCGCGAGATCGCGGGCGTCATCGCCGACCTGCGGCCGGGATTCTGCGAGGTGATCGCCGAATCGGTGCCGATCCGGCGGGGTCGCGCGACGCCCGACCCGCTGGTGCTCGCGCTCCGGGAGAACGGCGTACCCCTGGTGCCGCACGGGGTCGCACTCTCGCTGGGCGGGGCCGACGACCTCGAGCCGGAACGGGTGCACCGACTGGCGGCGTGCGCCGAGGCCTTCGGCGCGCCCCTGGTCAGCGAGCACATCGCCTTCGTCCGCGCGGGCGGCATCGAGGCCGGGCACCTGCTTCCCGTGCCCCGCACCCGGGAGGCCCTCGACGTGCTGGTCCGCAACATCACCCGGATGCAGGACGCGCTGGCGGTGCCGCTCGCGGTGGAGAACATCGCGGCGTTCCTGCGCTGGCCCGAGGAGGAGTTCACCGAGGCGGAGTTCCTCGCCGAGCTGCTGGAGCGCACCGGGGCCCTGCTCGTGCTGGACGTCGCGAACGTCTACGCGAACGCGCGCAACCGGGGCCGCGACCCGCACGACGAGTTGGCGCGGCTGCCCGTCGACCGGATCGCCTACAGCCACGTGGCCGGCGGCTCCGAGGGCGGCGGCCGCTACCACGACACGCACACCGACCCGGTGAACGCCGGCGTGCTGGAACTGGTCACGGCCCTGCGGGAACGCGCGGACGTGCCGTTCATGCTGGAACGGGACGGGCGCTACCCGCCGGCGGCGGAGCTGTTCGACGAGCTCGACGCGATCGCCGCGGCCGCCCTCTGCGCGCCGATCACCGAGCACGCACGGAAGGTATGGACATGAGCCTGCGGGAGCGACAGGAGGCGCTGGTGCGGGCGCTCGTCGCCGACGGTCCCGTGCCGGAGGGCTTCGACCGGGACGAGGTCGCGGCCGCCGGAGCGGTGTGCCGGCACAAGCGTGACGCGCACGCCGGACACGCGGAGGCGGCGCACCGTCGGCGACGGTGGCTCCCCCGTCGCGGCTGACCGGTCAGAACGGAGGCCAGGGGATCGGTCGGCTCGGAGTCGGCAGCGGCATCGCGCCGAGCTCCAGGAGGATCGCGGCGCGGGTGACGAGCGCCTCCTGCTCCTCCTCGGTGATGAGGCCCGTGAGGTCCGGCGGCGCCGCGCGGAGGGCCTCGATGTCGGCGAGCACCTCGTCGGCGACAGGGCGTCCCGCCCAGCCCCAGAGGACCGTGCGGAGCTTCGGCGCGCTGTGCAGGCAGATGCCGTGATCCACGCCCTGGACGCGACCGTCCGGGCCGGTGAGGATGTGCCCGCCCTTGCGGTCGGCGTTGTTGATGAGCACGTCGAGCACCGCCATCCGGCGCAGCCGCGGGTCGTCGGCGTGCGCGAGCGCGACCTCCGCGATGCCGTCCGGCGCGTCGTCGTCCTCCACGTAGCCGGTGAAGACCTTCAGGTAGCCCTCGGGCACACCGTCGAGCGGGAACAGGTCGACCAGTTCGGGGCTCTCGTCCGGCTCGTCGACCCAGCGCTGCACCATCCCGGGCCCCAGCGGACCGTCGCGGAGCACCGTCTCGGGGATGAGGCCCCAACCGAGTGCCTCGGACACACGGTACGACGCGACCTCGCGGCCCGCGAGCGTCCCGTCGGGGAAGTCCCACAGCGGGACTTCGCCGCGGATCGGTTTGTAGACGGCCCGCTCCCCCGTCTCGCCGAGGTCGCAGAGCAGGGTGGCGTTGGAGGCGCTGGTGATCCGGCCGAGGATGGTCAGGTCGGCGCTCTCGAGGTCCACCGTGAGATCCACCTACTCGTCCTCGGAGCCGAAGGCGGCGCCGCGCCGATAGCCGTTGAGGCGCACGCACATGTGCCCGTCGGCGTCGAGCGGCTGGCCGCACAGCGGGCAGGCCGGGCGGCCGGCGCCGAGGACCTTCTCCGAGCGGTTCGCGAACTCGCGGGCCGCGATGGGACTGAGGAAGACGCGGACCGCGTCGGGCCCCTCCTCGGCGTCGTCGGCCAGCACCACGGACTCGTCGAGTTCCTGCTCGGTGATGGCGAGCAACTCGATGACCACCGCCTTCTCCTCGGAGTCCCAGCCCAGGCCCATGGTGCCGACGCGGAACTCCGCGTCGACCGGCATCACGAGCGGCTGCAGGTCGGTGACCGGCGTGTCGGCTCCGGGCATCGCGGTGCCGAAGCGGCGGGCCACCTCGTCGAGCAGGGCGGCGATCCGCTCGGCGAGCACCTCGACCTGCTGCTTCTCCAGGAGCACGGAGACGACGCGGGATTCGTGCACCGCCTGCAGGTAGAAGGCACGATCGCCGGGTTGCCCGACGGTGCCCACGACGAACCTGTCGGGGGTGCGGAAAACATGGACGGAGCGGCTCATGCCTCGCCTCCCACCGTGGCCTCCTTGGCTGGACGTTTGGGCAGCGTGACGCTACCGGACGAGTTGACGCACTGCACGAGCGGGCGCGCCGGGCCGTAGGTCACGACCGAGACCGACGCCGGCGCCACGAACAGCCGCTGGAACTGGTCGAGGTGCGTGCCGAGCGCGTCGGCGACGACCGCCTTGATGACGTCGCCGTGGCTGCACGCCACCCACACCGCGCCCGGACCGTGCTCCTCGGTGAACCGGCGGTCGGCCTCGCGGACCGCCGCGACGGCGCGGGCCTGGACGTCGGCGAGCCCCTCCCCGTCCGGGAAGACGGCCGCCGAGGGCTGCTGCTGCACGACCTTCCACAGCGGCTCCTGCAGCAGATCCTTGATCGCGCGGCCCGTCCACGCGCCGTAGTCGACCTCCACGAGCCTGTCGTCGACCTCGGGGCTGATGCTGTGCGCGGCGGCGAGCGGCGCGAGGGTCTGCTCGCAGCGCAGCAGCGGGGAACGGACGGCGGCCACCAGTTCGACGTCGGCGAGGCGGCCGACGAGATCGGCGGCCTGGGCGCGGCCGGCGTCGTCGAGCGCGACGCCCTTGGCCCGGCCCGCGAGCACCCCGGAGGTGTTCGCGGTCGAGCGGCCGTGGCGCAGCAGGATCACGGTCATGCCCCGAGTCTATGCGCGTCGCGCACGTACACTATTTGCAAGTGTTGGCGCACCGTTGTGGATGGGTCCCGGGGTGCGCATCGTCGAAGGAGGAGCGATGACACTTCCCCCACCGCCGTACGGGCGATCGGACACCTGGTCGCCGGCGCGGAATCCCGTCGACCCGCCGGTGCAGGCCCCGATCCCGCCGCCGCGCCCGGGCGAGCCGCCCCGCGTGTACGGCCCGCCGCTGCCCCCCCGTACCGGGCACCGACGTCCTCTTCGGCGCGTTCTGGCCCGATCGCGACGTGCCCGCGCGGCCCGCCCTGCTGGCGGGCGCGAGCGTCGTGGGCGTGCTCGCGGCGGTGCTGCTCCCCGATCACGGCGTCACGTCCGTCGCGGGCGTCATCGTGGCCGCGGCCCTGCTGCTCGCGCCCGTCGCGGTCGCGAAGAACCGGCGCTCGCCGTTCACCTGGGTGGTGGCCGCGATCGCCGCCGGCCTGGCGTCCCTGCTCGTGCTGCGGGCCGCGGGCTGGCTCGCGACGCTGGTGGTGATCGCACTCGTCCCCCTGGTCTTCTCCGCGCTCTCGGGGGCACGAACGGTGCGCGACATCGCCGTCAGTGCCGCGCTGTGGCCGCTGTCGTTGATCCGGGCCGCGCCCTGGGCGCGCCGGACCGTGGGCACCGTCCGCCGGCTGCCGATCGGCTGGCCGGTGCTGCGCACGGTGGCGCTCTGCGTCGCCGCCCTGGTCGTCTTCGGGGCGCTGTTCGCCACGGGCGACGCGGTGTTCGGATCCTGGGTGCAGGCGCTGCTCCCCCGGCTCGACGGCGACGAGCTCTTCGGGCGCGCGGCGCTCGCGGTGTTCGTGGGCGTCCTCGCGGTGGGTATCGGGTACACCGCGATCAACCCGCCCGGCCGCGTCGCCGGAACCGCGCTCTTCGCCGACCGCCGCGCGCTCAAGCGGTTCGAGTGGCTCGCGCCGCTGAGCGTGGTGATCGCGATGTTCGCCGGTTTCGTGGCAGCGCAGGCGACCACGCTGTGGGCCGGTCACGACTACGTGCAGCGGACCGCCGGCGTCACCTACGCCGAATCGGTGCACAAGGGCTTCGGCCAGCTCACCGTGGCGACGCTGCTCGCTCTCGTCGTCGTGGGCCTGACGTGGTGGGCCGCCCCGCGGGAGAGCCGTTCGGATCGCCTCGCGCTGTCCGCGGCGCTCGGGACACTGTGCGCCCTGGCGCTCGTCGTGGTCGCCTCGGCCCTGTACCGGATGCACGTCTACCAGCAGGCCTACGGCTTCACGGTGCTCCGGCTCGTGGTCGACGCGTTCGAGCTCTGGATGGGACTCCTGCTCGTCCTCACGGCCGTCGCGGTCGCGCTGCGCGCCGTCGCGCAGTTGCCCCGGGCCGCGCTGTGCTCGGCGGCGCTCGTCCTGTTCGGGCTCGGGGTGATGAACCCGGAGGCGTGGGTCGCCGAGCACAACGTCGAGCGGTTCCGGGAGTCCGGCAAGATCGACGTCGACTACCTCGCCACCCTCGGCCCCGACGCGCGGCCCGCGATCGCCCAGCTGCCGCCCGACCTGGCGCAGTGCGCCGTCCGGCCGCGGTCCGCCGCCGACGCGTCCTGGCTCGACTGGAACCTCGGGCGCAGCCGCGCCGACGCCGTGACGCTGACGTCCGAGCGGGACACGGAGAAGTGCGGCGACGGGCGGTCGGCGACGCGCTGACGGGCTTCGGCGGGCGATCAGGCCGCCGCGGCGACCCGCACCAGGTCCACGGCGGCGGCGACGGCACCGTCGGACGCCGGAAGGAGCGGGAGGCGCACGTTGGGCGTGGCGATGCGCCCCTGCGCGGCGAGGACGCCCTTGATCACCGTCGGGTTGGGCTCGGTGAACAGCGCCGCGGCGAGGGCTGCGAGGGCGCCCCCGATCACGCGGGCCTCCTCCAGCCGGTGCTCGCGCCACGCCGCGACGAGCGCCGCGAACTCCCCCGCCGCGACGTTCGCGCTGGCGGAGATCGCGCCGTGCCCGCCGAGCGCGAGCAGCGCGCCGACGAACGGATCGTCGCCCGCCAGCACCGAGACGGCGCCCGGCGTCGCCGTGTTGATCGCGGCGAGCAGCCGCACCGTCGTCTCCGTCACCGCGCCCGCGGCGTGCTTGAATCCACCCACCCCGTCGATCGCGGCGAGCGCGAGGAGCGTCTCGAGCGACAGCGTGCGGGCGGTGCGCTGCGGGATGTCGTAGACGATCAGCGGCACCGGGCTCGCGGCCGCCGCCCGGCGGTAGTGCTCGACGACGCCCGCCTCGGAGGGCCGGGTGTAGTACGGGACCACGACCAGCGCCACATCGGCCCGCGGGTCGATCCGGCGGAGGGCCGTGGCGGTGTCCTCGGTCGCGTTGCCGCCCACGCCCACCGTGAAAACGGCGCGACGCTCGGCGCAGACGCCGCCGATGCGGTCGACCACCGCGGCTCGCTCGGCGGGCGTGAGGGTCGCGGGTTCGCCCGTGGTGCCGAGCGCGACGAGGCCGTCGGCACCGTCGGCCAGGGTGTCGTGGGCGAGGCGCTCGAGCGCCGCGAGATCGACGGTGCCGTCGGCGGCGAAGGGGGTGACGAGGGGGACGTGGAGGCCAGTGAGCTGCATGGTCTCAGATTCGCGCACGCCGAGCAGAAGGTCCAGCGCGAAATCGCAATGTCGAGCGTAAGCTGAACTGATGCTCGATGTGCATCGTCTGCGCCTCCTCCGGGAACTCTCACTGCGCGGCACGATCGCCGCCGTCGCGCAGGCGCTCGACTACACGCCGTCGGCCGTCTCGCAGCAGCTCGCGACGCTGGAGAAGGAGGCCGGACGCCCGCTCCTCGAACGCACCGGCCGCAGCGTCCGGCTCACCGAAGCCGGCCGGATCCTCGTCGGCCACGCCGACGCGGTGCTCGAACGGCTGGAACGCGCCCGCGCGGAGCTCGACGCCCTCGGCACCGACGTGACCGGCGAGCTGCGGATCGGCGCGTTCAGCTCCGCGATGCGCACCGTCGTGACCCCGGCGCTGCTGCGTCTCTCGCGCGACCACCCGCTCCTGCACGTGCGCGTCACCGAGATCGACCCCGCGACCGCGCCCGAGGAACTGCGCTCGCGGCGGCTCGACGTGGCGCTGATCCAGCGCTACGACTGCCTCCCCGCCCGCGACGAGCCCGCGCTCGACACCGAGCCGCTGTTCGACGAGGCGGTGCACCTCGCGACCCGCACGGACCGGCCCCGGTCGCTGGACGAGTGCGCCGAGGAGCGCTGGATCTCCGGCACCGTCGGCACGCTCTGCGACGACGCCACCGTGCGGACCTGCGAGAACGCGGGCTTCACCCCGCGCGTGCGGCACCGCACCGACGACTTCACCGCCGTCCTCGCGCTGGTCGAAGCAGGGCAGGGCGTGGCCGTGATCCCCGACCTCGCCGCCGTCGACGTGCCCGAGGACGTGCTGCTCACCCCGCTCGACGTGGTGCGCCACACCGCCCTCGCGTACCGGCGGGGCGCGGCGGCGGACCCGCTCATCGGGGCGGCCCGGTCGGCGCTCAGGTCGCGCTGATGACCCCGCCCCACAGCAGACCGAGCACCAGGAAGCCGACCGCGATGCGGTAGCCGACGAACCAGTTCAGCGAGTGCTTCGCCACGAAGTTGAGCAGCCAGGCGATCGCCGCGTAGCCCACGACGAAGGCGATCACCGTCGCGACCAGCAGCTGCGGCCCCGAGGCGTGGAGGCCCTCCCCCGCGGGCTTGAAGGCGTCCGGCAGGCTGAACAGGCCCGATGCGGTGACCGCGGGGATCGCCAGCAGGAACGACAGGCGCACCGCCGCCTCGCGCGTGAGGCCGAGGAACAGGCCCGCGCTCGACGTGGCCCCGGACCGCGAGACGCCGGGGATCAGGGCGAGGCACTGGGCGAGGCCCATGAGGATGCCGTCCCGGGCGGTGACCTGCTCCAGCGGCCGCTGCCGGTTCGCGTACACCTTCGAGCTCACGTACTCCGCGGCGAAGATGACGATCGAGAAGACGATGAGCATCGTCGCCACCAGGTAGAGGTTGCGGGCCGCGGTGCGGATCTCGTCCTTGAACAGGTACCCCAGCACGCCGATCGGGATCGTGCCGATGATCACGTACCAGCCGATGCGGTAGTCCACACCCCGCTCGGCCTGGTCGAACAGGCCGCGGAACCACGCGATGACGATGCGGTAGATGTCCCGCGCGAAGAAGATCAGCACCGCCAGTTCGGTCCCCAGCTGCGTGACCGCCGTGAAGGAGGCACCTGCGTCGTCGCCGAACCAGAGCTCCGAGACGATCCGTAGGTGTCCCGAGGACGAGACGGGAAGGAACTCCGTCAACCCCTGCACCACGCCGAGCACGATCGCCTGCAACCACGTCATGTCCACCCGGGCAGGCTACCGGCCGGAGCCGGGGCGGGCCCGGGGCGGTAGTTTCGAGGGATCATGACCCGCACATTCGCGCCCTCGACCCGGCCCGCTCGCTCCGCTCCCGGCGCCCTTCGGCTCGCGGCACTGACGGTCGCCGCCGCCGTCGCCCTCGCCGGCTGTTCCACGACGCCCGCCCGCGAGGACCGCCCGACGAT
>NZ_CBCSDV010000041.1:0-30449 GCF_965138335.1 Tsukamurella ocularis | reverse complement strand
GGACGGGCACCCGCACATAGTGACACAGGTCACTGCGCCGTGGTTGTTCCTCATTTCCGCCATCCCCGGCGGACTTCCTGGATCCGTTGCGGGGTGCGTCCCCACACTGGTCTCACTCCAGCAGAAAGGGCTGATCATGCCAGCTTTCGACGACGGCATCGCGGCGACGCGCCTCCCGGAGGACGGGGTCGTCGAGACCGACGTCCTCATCGTCGGCTCGGGTCCCGCGGGCTCGTCCGCGGCCCTGTTCCTGTCCGAGCTGGGCGTGTCCAACACCCTCATCACCAAGTACCGATGGACCGCGAACACGCCGCGCGCACACATCACGAATCAGCGGTCGATGGAGGCCTTCCGCGACATGGGGATCGAGGAGCAGGTGCTCGCGGAGGCCACCGAGCACGACCTGATCGGCGACACCGTCTTCTGCACCTCCATCGCGGGCGAGGAGATCGGCCGCATCCGCACGTGGGGAACGCGGCCCGACCGCGAGGCCGACTACCGCCTCGCGTCGCCCTGTCTGACCGTCGACATCCCACAGACCTACCTGGAACCCATCCTCGTCCGCAACGCCACGGAGCGCGGCACCCAGACCCGCTTCTCCACCGAGTACCTCGGTCACACGCAGGACGCCGACGGGGTCACGACGTCCGTGCGCGATCGCCTGACCGGATACGAGTACACGATCCGCTCCCGGTACCTGATCGGGGCCGACGGTGCCCGCTCCCGCGTGGCCGCCGACATCGGCCTGCCCTACGAGGGCGCGATGGACATCGCCGGGTCGATGAACATCACCTTCAAGGCCGACATCTCAGCACTGGTCGACCACCGCCCGAGCGTCCTCTACTGGGTGATCCGACCCGGGTCGAACGTCGGCGGCATCGGTACCGGACTGGTGCGGATGGTGCGGCCGTGGGACGAGTGGCTCATCGTCTGGGGCTACGACATCGCCGGCCCGCCGCCCGAACTCGACGACGAGATGGCCACGCGCGTCATCCGGGACCTGCTCGGTGTGCCGGACCTGGAGCCGGAGATCACGGGCTACAGCCTGTGGGGCGTCAACGAGATGTACGCGACGAACCTGCAGAGCGGGCGCGTCTTCTGCGCCGGCGACGCGATCCACCGTCACCCGCCGTCGAACGGGCTCGGTTCCAACACGTCGATCCAGGATTCGTACAACCTGGCGTGGAAGCTCGCGGCGGTGCTCCGCGGGCAGGCGGCGCCGTCGCTGCTCGACTCCTACACCGCCGAGCGGGCGCCGGTGGCCGAGCGGATCGTGAAGCGCGCCAACCGCTCCGCCCGCGAGTTCGCCGACCTCTTCAGCGCCCTGGGCGTAGTCGGGCTCGAGGGGGAGGAGATGGCGGCGGCGATCGCCGAGCGCAAGGCGGACACCCCCGCCGGGGCGGCGAAGCGCGCCGCGCTGGTGGACGCCATGAACACCAAGAACTACGAGTTCAACGCGCACGGTGTGGAACTCGGCCAGTTCTACCGGTCGTGCGCGGTCGTCTCCGACGGCACCGCTCCGGTTCCGGTGCCCGGCCGCGAGGACGCCGATCTGTACCACGTCTCGTGCACCTCGCCGGGCGCGCACCTGCCGCACGCGTGGGTCGGGGACAACCGGACACGGATGGCCATGATGGATCTCGCCCCGTACACCCGATGGACCCTGATCACCGGGGTGGCCGGGGGCGCGTGGGCGGAGGCGGCCGCGCGCGTCGCGGACCGGTACGGGCTACCGCTGGAAGCGGTGGTGATCGGTCCCGGCCGCGACGTCACCGACCTGTACTACGACTGGGCCAAGCTGCGGGAGGTCGACGAGTCCGGGGCGGTGCTGGTGCGCCCTGACAAGCACGTCGCCTGGCGGGCGATGTCGCTCCCCGGGGATCCCACCGCCGCGCTCGACGATGCAGTGAAAGAGGTTCTGGGACGATGAGGTTCACACATCGGACGCTGCCGCAGCGCGTCGTCTTCGGGGCGGGCGACGCGCCCGCGGCGGTCGCCGCCGAGGTGTCGGCCCTCGGCGGTACTCGGGCCATGCTCATCGCCTCCGCCCGCGACGCGGCGCAGGTCGACCGCATCGCGGCGGACATCCCTGTGGCGCTGCGCCATGAGGAGGTGGTGATGCACGTCCCCGTCGACGTCGCCGAGCGTGCGCGCACCGCCGCGGCCGCGGCGCGCGTCGACGTGCTCGTCAGCGTCGGAGGCGGCTCGACGACCGGGTTGGCGAAGGCGGTCGCACTGACCACCGGGCTCCCGATCGTCGCCGTACCGACCACGTACGCGGGCAGCGAGGCGACGGACGTCTGGGGCCTGACCACCGACGGGGTCAAGACGACGGGCTCGGACCCCCGGGTGCTGCCGGCGTCCGTGGTGTACGACGCGGCCCTGCTGAGCTCGCTGCCGCGGGAGCTGTCCGTCTCCAGCGGGTTGAACGCCCTCGCGCACTGCGTGGACGCGATGTGGGGTCCGCGCGCGGACCCGATCGACCGCGCCCTGGCGGAGGAGGCGATCCGCGCACTCCGGGCGGGCCTGCTCGGCCTGGTCGGCGAGGCCGGTGCCGCGACCGACCCGGCCGCGGAGCACCCCGACCCCGTGGAGGAGACCCTCTACGGCGCATATCTTTCCGCGACCGCGTTCGCCTCCGCGGGGTCGGGGATGCACCACAAGATCTGCCACGTGCTGGGCGGTCTGTACGACCTTCCCCACGCGCAGACCCACGCGGTGGTCCTCCCGCACGTGCTGGCGTTCAACGCGCCGAACGCGCCGGAGGCCGAGCGGCGGATCGCGCGGGCGCTCGGGAGCGCCACCGCGACCGCGGGGCTGGCGGCGCTGCGCCGGTCCGTCGACGCCCCACGGGCGCTGCGGGACTACGGCATGCCCGAATCCGGCATCGAGGCGGCGGTACCGCCGATCCTGGCGGCGATCCCGGCGAACAACCCCACCCCCGTGACCCCGGAGGGCCTCGCGGCCCTCCTCGGCGATGCTTGGAGAGGAACGACCGATGAACAGTGAGACGCAACCGATCTCGGATCAGCAACGGCGGGCGGAGGACGACGTCGTGCAGCGTGTCGTCCGCTCCTTCGACGGGTGCCCCGATCCGCGCCTGAAGCAGGTCATGGTCTCGCTCGTGGAGCACCTGCACGCGTTCCTCCGGGACGTGCGGGTGACCGAGGAGGAATGGGCCGCCGCGATCGACTTCCTCACCGCCGCGGGCCGCATCACCGACGACACCAGACAGGAGTTCGTGCTCCTGTCGGACACGCTCGGCGCCTCGATGCAGACCATCGCGATCAACAACCAGGTCTACGGGGAGGCCACCGAGGCGACGGTCTTCGGCCCGTTCTTCGTCGCGGGGGCGCCCCGCATCGAGCTCGGCGGGGACATGGCGTTCGGCGCGGTGGGCGAGCCCTGCTGGGTCGAGGGCACCGTGACGGACGCCGGCGGTTCGCCGATCCCGGGCGCTCGGATCGACGTCTGGGAGGCCGACGACGAGGGGCAGTACGACGTGCAGCACGATGACGGCAGGGTCGCCGCCCGCGCGCACCTGTTCACCGACGCCGACGGCGGCTACCGCTTCTGGGGGATCACGCCCACGCCCTATCCGATCCCGGACGACGGCCCCGTCGGGAAGATGCTGGAGGCGGTAGGACGTTCGCCCTATCGCGCCGCTCACCTCCACTTCATGGTGACCGCCGACGGCCACCGGCGGCTCGTCACGCACATCTTCGTCCGCGGCGACGAACTGCTCGACAAGGACAGCGTCTTCGGGGTCAAGGAGTCCTTGGTCAAGGACTTCGTCGAGCAGCCCTCGGGGACGCCGACGCCGGACGGCCGGGAGATCGACGGGCCGTGGTCGCGGGTCCGGTTCGACGTGGTGCTCGCGCCCGGTGCGTCCGCCGCGACGGTGCCGGGCGCGTGAGCGCCGCCCGGGTCCTCGAGACCGCGGACGAGGCGGTCGCCGGGATCGAGGACGGCTCGACCGTCCTGGTCGGCGGCTTCGGCCTCGCGGGGATGCCGTTCGACCTGATCGATGCGCTGGTCCGACAGGGCGCCCGCGACCTGACGATCGTGTCCAACAACGCCGGCAACGGCGACGTCGGGCTCGCCGCCCTGCTCGCCGCCGGCCGCGTGCGCAAGGTGGTGTGCTCGTTCCCGCGCCAGAGCGACTCGTACGTCTTCGACGAGCTCTACCGCGCGGGGAGGGTCGAACTGGAGGTGGTGCCCCAGGGCAACCTCGCCGAGCGGATGCGCGCCGCGGGTGCCGGGATCGGTGCCTTCTTCTGCCCCACGGGGGTGGGCACGATCCTCGCGGAGGGGCGCGAGACGAGGACGATCGACGGCCGGGAGTACGTCCTGGAGTATCCGATCCGCGGGGACTACGCGCTGGTGTCCGCCCACCGCGCGGACGGGCTGGGCAATCTGGTCTACCGCAAGACCGCCCGCAACTTCGGGCCCGTGATGGCGACGGCCGCGGGCACGACGATCGTCCAGGTGGGCGAGGTCGTCCCCGTGGGCGCCCTGGACCCCGAGTCGGTCGTCACGCCCTGCATCTACGTCGACCGCGTGGTGGCGGTCGCGACCCGTACCTACACCGTCGAAGGAGCTCGCTGATGTCGGTCGATCACCCCTTGTCCATGGACGAGCTCGCCGCCGTCATCGCGCGCGACATTCCGTCGGGGGCGTTCGTGAACCTCGGGATCGGACGGCCCACCGGGATCGCGGACCACCTGCCGGCGGAGCGGGGCGTCGTACTGCACACCGAGAACGGCATGCTCGGCATGGGGCCGCGGGCGACGGCGGCGCAGGTCGACGCGGATCTCACCAACGCGGGCAAGGTGCCGGTCACCGAGCTGCCCGGCGCGTCCTACTTCCACCACGCCGACTCCTTCGCCATGATGCGGGGCGGTCATCTCGACGTCTGCGTCCTCGGCGCGTACCAGGTGGCGGCCAACGGGGATCTCGCGAACTGGACGACCGGGGCGGCGGGCGACATCCCCGCGGTCGGCGGCGCGATGGATCTCGCGATCGGCGCCAAGGACGTGTACGTGATGATGACCTTGTTCACCAAGGCCGGGGAGCCGAAGCTGGTCGACCGCTGCACCTACCCGCTGACGGGCCGGCGGTGCGTCAGCAGGGTGTACTCGGATCTCGGGGTCTTCGTCGTCGAGGACGACGGGGTGCGCGTCCTGGAGACCTTCGGCGTAACGGCCGCGGAACTGCGCCAGCGGCTCCCGATCCCTCTGCGCTAGGTTTTCTGGCATTCTCGGTGACATGTCACAGACTCCGTTCGCGCCCGCGACGCAGCCCACGCCCGAGACGGTGGCCGCGCGGGCCGTCGGCGTCACCAAGGTCTACGGCGAGGGCGAGAGCGCCGTGCACGCGCTCGCGGGCGTGACCGTCGACTTCCGGGCGGGGGAGTTCACCGCCATCATGGGCCCCTCGGGCTCGGGCAAGTCCACGCTCATGCACTGCCTCGCCGGGCTCGACGCGGCATCGGGCGGCTCGGTGCAGGTGGGCGGCACGGAGCTGACCTCGCTGAACGACAAGCAGATCACGCAGCTGCGCCGCGACCGGATCGGCTTCGTCTTCCAGAGCTTCAACCTGGTGCCCACGCTCACGGCCATCGAGAACATCACGCTGCCGCTGGACATCGCGGGGCGCAAGCCCGATCAGCAGTGGCTGGACGCGGTGATCGACCGGCTGGGCCTGCGGGACCGGCTGGACCACCGGCCCACCGAGCTCTCGGGCGGCCAGCAGCAGCGCGTCGCCTGCGCGCGCGCCCTCGTCGGGCGGCCCGAGATCATCTTCGGCGACGAGCCCACCGGCAACCTGGACTCACGGTCCGGCGCCGAGGTGCTGTCCATCCTGCGCGCCGCGGTCGACGACTTCCGGCAGACCGTCGTCATCGTGACGCACGATCCGCGCGCCGCCTCCTACGCCGACCGCGTGGTCTTCCTCGCCGACGGCCGCATCGTGGACGAGATGCGCAGCCCCACCGCGGAGCGGGTGCTGGAGAAGATGATCCACCTCGACGAGCTCGTCGCCCGCTGATGGCGAACCCGATGCGCCGGGTGGCGCTGCGGAACCTCCTGGCGCACAAGGGGCGCCTCGTCCTGACGGTGCTCTCCGTGCTGCTCGGTACGTCGTTCATCGCCGGCTCGATGGTCTTCACCGGCACGCTGTCGAAGGCGTTCGACGGGATCTCCGACAGGATCGCCGTCGGCGTCGACGCGCGGATCTCACCCGAGAACGCCCAGGGGCAGGGCGGATTCGGCCCGGCCGGGCCCGGTGTGCCGCTGTCCGTCGTGGACCAGGTGAAGACGGTGCCGGGCGTGCGGGTCGTGGTCCCCGCGATCACCGGCACCATCGCCCTGCGCGACGGGAACGGCGACGTCGTCTCGCCCACCGGCGCACCCCAGGTGGGCGGCGCCTACTTGCCGCCCGGCGAGAACCTCGATCCCGACGGCCTGCAGATCACCTCCGGGAGGGCGCCGTCGGCGCCGAACGAGATGGTGCTCAACGAATCCGCCTCCGAACGGCTGAAGCTGCCCGTGGGAGCGCGGACCACCATCGTCGCGCCGCACTCGCCCGGCCCGATCGACGTGACGATCGTCGGGCTGTACACGATCTCCACCGACTCCGGCGGCTACCTGGGTGCCCTGTTCGCGAAGGACGAGGCGCGCAAGCTCTTCGGCGACGGTGCGACCGCCCCGTACATCGAGGTCGGCGCCGCGCCGGGCACCTCGCCCGAGCAGCTGCGCGACACCCTCGCCGAGCGCCTGCCCGACCTGAACGTGCAGACCGGTGCGGAGGTGCGGCAGGAGTTCGAGGACACGATCAACCAGGGCCTGAGCTTCCTCAACTACTTCCTCGTCGCGTTCGGCCTCATCGGCCTCCTGGTGGGTGTCTTCATCATCTACAACACCTTCTCGATGCTCGTCGCGCAGCGCCTCTCCGAGCTCGCGCTGCTCCGCGCCATCGGCGCCGGCCGCGAGCAGGTGCGCAACTCGGTGGTGCTGGAGGCGCTCGTCGTGGGCGTGGTCGGCAGCGCGCTGGGCCTCGCCGTCGGCATCGGCCTCGCGGTGCTGCTGCGCGCCGGCGTGACCGCGGCGGGGGCCGGATTCCCCGACGGCGGCCTCGCCGTGAGCCCGTCCGTGGTGATCACGGTGATGGTGGTCGGCACCGTCGTCACGGTGATCTCCGCGCTGATCCCCGCGGTGCGGGCCTCGCGGGTGCCGCCCGTCGCCGCCATGCGCGCGCAGGACGGCGGCTCGGCGCAGTCGCTGCTCGTGCGTGGCGCGGTCGGCGCGGCGCTGCTGCTGTGCTCGCTGGCGCTGCTGTTCGTGGCGACCACCGAGGTCGGCTCCACCGCCGCCATCGAGGTCGGTGTCGCCGGCTTCGGGCTGATCCTGGCGATCGTGATCGGCGGCCCCGCGCTGGTGGCGCCGTTGCTCGGCGGCATCGGCAAGGTCATCGCCGCGCCCTTCGGCCCCGCGGGCCGGCTGGGCCGCACCAACGTGATGCGCAATCCGCAGCGCACCACCGCCACCGCCTTCGCGCTGGTGATCGGCGTGGCGCTGGTCGGGGTCATCGGCACTCTCGGCGCGTCGATGCAGAAGTCGATCGACGCGCAGGTCGATCAGGGCATCCGCTCCGACCTCATGCTGCAGGCCCCGTCGCTCGGCATGCCGCCGGCCGCGCTCACCGCCATCGAGGGCGTTCCCGGCGTCGGCGCGAAGACCATCCTCTACGGCGTGCCGGTCCGGATCGGCGGCGATCGGCGCAGCGCCCTCGGTGTCGACGGCGACATCACCACCGCGTTCAACCTCACCCGGACGGCGGGCGAGCTGACGCTGAAGCAGGGCGGGCTGCTCGTGGACGACCGGACCGCGCGGGATCGCGGCTGGGACGTGGGCTCGACGGTCGAGGCCGTGTCCGCCGTCGGCGCCACCACCGCGAAGCTCACCGTGACCGGGATCTACTCCGCCACCGGCGGTTCGCTCTCGGGGATCGTCGTGACCGCCGCCGACATGAACACCCTGTATCCGCCGGCGAGCGGATCCACCGCGCCGCTCGTCGCACCGCAGTCGGTGTTCGTCGACGCCGCCGACGGCACGTCGGTGAGCGACCTCAAGGAGCGGCTGCGGGAGGCGGTGAAGCCGCTGCTCGTGGTCAACGTCGACGACCAGGACGACCTCAAGGATCAAGCGGGGCAGGCGATCACCGCGCTGATGGGCGTGCTCTACGGGCTGCTCGGCCTCGCGGTGGTCATCGCGATCCTCGGCATCGTCAACACCCTCGCACTGTCGGTGGTGGAGCGGCGCCGCGAGATCGGCATGCTCCGCGCGATCGGTCTCATCCGCTCGCAGGTGCGCCGCTCGATCTACCTCGAGTCGATGCTCATCGCGGTCTTCGGCGCGGCCCTCGGCCTCGTGCTCGGGGTGCTGCTGGGGGTCTCGCTCGTGCACGCGCTCCGCGACGAGGGCCTCGGCTCCGTGGTGGTGCCGTGGTCGACGGTGATCGTCATGCTGGTGGCCTCCGCGTTCGTCGGCGTGGGTGCGGCGATCCTCCCCGCGATCCGCGCCGCCCGCACGCCCCCGCTCGCCGCCATTGCGGAGGGCTGAGTCCCTGCGTGTCACAGATCGCGCGCGGCCGGTGTCCCCTGTGCGGAAGACTCGAATCGCAGAGGAGACAATCATGAAGGTCGTCGTGATCGGAGCGGGCTACGCGGGCACCATCGCCGCGAATCGGCTGGTGAAGAAGTCGGGCGCGGAGGTCACCGTCGTCAACCCGCGGCCCGGGTTCGTCGAGCGGGTCCGGCTGCACGAGCACATCGCGGGCAGCGGCTCCGCCGTCACCCCGCTCACCGAGATGCTGGACCCGCGGATCCGGCTGATCGTGGGGTCCGTGGACAAGATCGGCGACGGCACGTTGCTGCTCGCCGACGGCACCTCCCTGCCGTTCGACCGCGCGATCTACGCGGCGGGCGGCGCGCCGACGGCGCCGGCGGGCGCCTTCGCGGTCGGCTCGCTCGAGGCGGCGCAGGGGGCGCGCGAGGCGCTCGCCGCCCTGCCCGACGGCGCCGCGGTCATCGTCGTGGGCGGGGGCCTGACCGGCATCGAGACCGCGGCCGAGGTCGCCGAATCCCGCCCGGGCCTGCGCGTGCGTCTGCTCAGCGAGGGCGAGGTCGGGGCGTCGCTCGGGCCGGGAGCGAGGGCGCGGGTGCGGCGCGAGCTCGACCGGCTCGGCGTCGCCGTGGAGCGCGGGACGTTCGTCGGCGCCGACGGCGCGGATCTGGTGCTGTGGGCCATCGCGACGCAGGTCAGCGACCTGGCGGCGCGCAGCGGCCTCGCTGTCGACGACGCCGGCCGGGTGGTCGTCGACGGGTTCCTGCGGAGCGTCTCCGACCCGCGGATCCTCGCGGTCGGTGACGGCGCGGCCGTCCCCGGCGCGCGGCTGAGCTGCCAGACCGCGTTGCCGCAGGGCGCGCACGGGGCGGACAACCTGGCGCGCGAGCTGGCGGGCGAGCCGATGCGGGCGTACTCGATGGGCTACACCGGACAGAACGTGTCGATCGGCCGGCGGAGCGCCGTGATCCAGGCGGCGCGACGCGACGACACCCCCACCCGGATCCAGTTCGGCGGACGCGCGGCGGCGCTGGTCAAGGAGCAGATCTGCCGGATGGCCAAGGGTGCCGCCAGGACCGCGCGCTACGCCTGGCTGCCGGCGCCGCGATGAGCGCCGAAGGGCTCTTCGCCGAGCATCGCCCGCTGCTGTTCTCCGTGGCCTACGAGATCCTGGGGAGCGTCGCGGACGCGGAGGACGTCCTTCAGGACAGCTACCTGCGGTGGCGCGACGTGGATCTCGGCACCGTCGAACATCCGCGGGCGTACCTGGCGCGGATCGTGACCCGGCAGGCGCTCAACGCGCTGCGAGCGGCGTCGCGGCGGCGCGAGGAGTACGTCGGGCCGTGGCTACCGGAGCCGCTGGAGGCGGCGTCGGGCGATACGCCGGCCGAGCACGTGCTCACGGGCGAGGCCGTGACCACCGCGATGCTGCTGGTCCTGGAGTCGCTCACGCCCACGGAGCGCGCGGTCTTCGTGCTGCGCGAGGTCTTCGACTTCGGGTACCCCGAGATCGCCGCGGCCGTCGGCAAGAGCGAGGCGACGGTGCGCCAGACCGCGCACCGCGCCCGCGGGCACGTGCGGGCCCGGCGGCCGCGCGAGGTGGTGGACCCGGCGGTGGCGCAGGGCGTCGCCGAACGCTTCATCGCGGCGACGGCGAGCGGCGACGTCCAGTCGCTGCTGGACCTGCTGGCGCCCGACGTGGTGTACGTCGGAGACGGCGGCGGCGTGAAGTCGGCGGCGCGACGGCCGGTCCTCGGCCCCGACCGGGTGGCACGGATGATGATCGGGACCCTCCGCAAGTCCGCGGATCTCGGCGAGATGGGGCTGCGCTTCGGGGTGTTCAACGGCATGCCGGCGATGGTCGTCTCGTTCGACGGTGCCGTCGACCTGGTGCTGTGCGTCGAGGTCGTCGGCACCCGGGTGACCGCGGTCTACGTAGTGCGCAATCCGGACAAACTGCACCGAGTCATCGGATGACTGGCCTTCATGACCCTCGCCCGAGCTTCGCAACTCACAGGTATGGAACGGTTCATTAACTTCGCGGATCGCGGGGTATCTGCGGGGAGGTTCGGCGCGCCGTCGACGAACAACGCTCTGTGAAAATGCAAAATCGGGACTGACGCGCAACTCCTATAATCCTGTGTGACCTGCGAGTTTGTGACAGATGCGCGGAAGATAACAAAATGGTAACGGTTGCATTTCGAAACGGATTTGCTACTGCCTGGTAGTGAATCCTGTGATTAATCTTCGCGGTGATCGAGCGCACTCACACCCCCTTCTGTGATTGGACACACGCTCAATCATCCGATCGCCGCCATCCGCAGGGCGCGCTGATCGTCACGTGAAGACCCAGGAGAGACCCATGCGCGCTGCCACCCTGCCCACGAATTCCGCCCCCCGCGGAGGCGCCACGTTCAGCTGGAGCCGGACGGGGGTGATCACCCAGGCGATGGCGGCCACCGTCCTCGCCGGCTCGCTGACCCTCACCGCGATGCCCGCGTCGAGCTTCCAGCTGCCGTCGCCCGCGCAGGTACTCGCCGTGCCGGCCGCGGCGGCCCCGCTGCGCGTGGACGTCGCGACCGTCGGACTGATCGACCTGATGCCGGACTCCCTCCTGGTCTCCGAGCTGTCGAGCGCGAATCCGGACAAGCTCGCGCGCGTCCTCGCGCAGGTGCCGCCGGCCAAGGTGGCCGCGATCATGGAGCGGATCCCGGCCGACAAGACCGCCAAGATCCTCGAGGCGATGCCGCCCGAGAAGGTCGTCGCGATCATGAACGCTCTCGACGAGTCGAAGCTGACCGCCATCGTCAACGGCCTGCCGCAGGACAAGCTCAACACGATCGTCGCGGGCCTCTCGCAGGACAAGCTCAACGCCGTGGTCAAGGCCATCCCCGAGGCGAAGCTCATCGAGGTCGTGAA
Source organism: Tsukamurella ocularis (assembly GCF_965138335.1). Classification (GTDB taxonomy): domain Bacteria; phylum Actinomycetota; class Actinomycetes; order Mycobacteriales; family Mycobacteriaceae; genus Tsukamurella; species Tsukamurella ocularis_A. The sequence goes on along the minus strand of NZ_CBCSDV010000041.1, from coordinate 18,906 downwards.
GAGCCTCGACGACGCTCAGCTCGGCAAGATCGTGGGCGCGCTGGACACGCAGCGCCTCGCCACCATCGTCGCCGGCCTGCCGCAGGACAAGCTCAAGGACCTCGTCGGCAGCATCCCCACCGAGGTCCTCGGCCCGGTCGTCGGCAGCCTGCCCTCCGACAAGCTCGGCGGCCTGGTCGGCGCGATCCCGGTGGACGTGCTCGGCGCCGTCGTCGCGGCCCTGCCGGCGTCGACCATCGCGCAGCTCGTCGGCAGCATCCCGCAGGACAAGCTCACCGAGGTGATCGGCACCGTCGATCCCGCGAAGATCGGCCCGGCGGTCGCCGCGCTGCCCGCCGACAAGCTGGCCGCCCTGGTCGGGTACATCCCCACCGACAAGCTCGCCGAGGTCGTCTCGACCTTCGACGAGCAGAAGCTCGGCGACCTCGTCGGGAAGATCCCGGTGGAGAAGCTCGGGCCCGTGGTCGCCGGGCTCCCGGCCGACAAGCTCACCGAGCTGGTCAAGCAGATCCCCGTCGAGAAGCTCATCACCGTGGTCTCGGGCCTCGACGACAAGACCCTCACCGAGCTGGTGAACGGCATCCCGGTCGAGAAGCTCGGCCCCATCGTCGCGGGCCTGCCCACCGAGAAGCTGATCCAGCTGGTCGGGTCGATCGATTCCGAGAAGCTCAAGGCCATCGTCGGCGGGCTGCCCGACGACAAGCTGCTCGCCATCATGGACGGCAAGCTCATCGGCCGCGTCGTCTCGCTGGTGGTCGCGAGCCTCGGCACCCCGGAGGGCATCGCGAAGCTCCCCGACCTGCTGACCGGCGTCGTCGGCGGCGTGGTCTCGGGCGGCGCGCAGCTCGTCCCGAACCTCATCGCGAACATCCCGCTGGTCGGCCCGGTCATCGCCGGCCCGATCTCGTTCGTCGCGAACGCGGTGGTGGTGCCCGCCGTGAACTTCGGCCTGAGCCTGCTGCAGCCGGTGTTCTCACTGATCTCGACGGTCATCGCGCTGCCCGTCTCCCTGGCGACCTCCGTCATCGGGGGCGGCGGCCTGACGAACCTGTTCGGCGAGGTGACGAAGAGCCTCTCCGGGCTGGCCGGCACCGATGCCGCGAAGTCGCTCGACGTGGCCGCGAAGGCTCTGAACGCCGACGCCGGCGACGCGAAGCCCCAGGCCGCGTCCCTGCTCGCGAGCCCTGCAGGGGGCACGGGTGAGGCCGACGGTGCCGCGCCCACCACCGCCACGGACGAGGCCGAGGAAGCCGGGAAGAAGATCGACCCCGACACCTACGGCCGCCACGCCGCGCCGGTCGACAAGGTCGCGGATAACGCGAAGGGCACCGATGGGGCGGCCCCCGAAGCCGCGAAGGACGCCGACCAACCGGCGGGTGAGACCACGGTCGAGCAGCAGCCCGCCGCCGACGAGGCCACCGTCGAGGAGAAGCCCGCCGCCGACGCGGAGGCTCCCGCCGAGACGCCCGCCGCCGATGCGGAGGCTCCCGCCGAGACGCCCGCCGCCGATGCGGAGGCTGCTGCCGATGACGCGGCGCCCGCCGACGACGCGCCCGCCGACGACGCCGGCTCGGAGGCCGACGCCGCCTGACCCGCTGCACCACCGTCTCCGGCCGTCGCTCCGCGGCGGGGGCCGGAGACGTCCGCGGGCCGGTCAGCGCTTGCGGAAGACCAGGACCAGGTTCGAGACGAGCAACTCCCGTAGGCCGGGCACGCGGACCAGCCACCACGCCCACGACGGGTGGTAGCGCGGGAACGCCGCGACCAGTTCCCCGTCCGCGACGGTGGCCGCCCAGCCCAATCCGTCCGCGGCACCCACCTTGAACAGCGACGTTCCGTACAGGTTCTTCGGCGGATGCCCGTGCCGGCGTGTGTACATCCGGGCGGCGCGCTCGCCGCCGAGGTAGTGCGTCAGGCCCATCTCGTGCCCGCCGAACGGGCCGTACCAGAGCGTGTAGCTCAGGATCACCATGCCGCCCGGGCGGGTGACGCGCAGCATCTCCTCGCCCATGGTCCGCCAGTCGCGCACATGCTCGGCGACGTTGGACGAGAGGCAGACGTCCACGGCACCGTCGGCGATGGGCAGCGCGAGGCCCGATCCCCGCAGGCCTCGCGACGACGTGATGCCGGCGGCGTGCGCCTCGGAGGCGTCGGGCTCGACGGGGACGTAGACGGCGCCGTGCTCGGCGAACGCGTCCTCGAAGTACCCGGGCCCGCCGCCCACGTCGAGGACGAGGGCGCCGTCGAGGTCCCCGAACAGGTCGCCGGTCAGCTCGACGGTGTCGCGCGCGAGCGCCCCGTAGAACCGGGCGGGCTCGGACTGCTCGTACCGGAAGTCGGACAGCAGCCCCACCGACCGGCGCAATGTCGCGCGCCGGCGGAGGCGTTTCGTCGCCTTCTTGCAGGTGGCAGAGCTCCAGGTGGCGGGGTACACGCCACCGGACGGTACCCTAGGGACCGTGCGTGAAGTCCTCCTGTTGTGTTGGCGTGACACCCGCCACCCGCAGGGTGGCGGCAGCGAGCTGTACCTCGAGCGCGTCGGGCAGGAGCTGGCCGCCCGCGGCGTGCGGGTCGTGCTGCGGACCGCGATGTACCCCGGCGCCGCGCGGTCCGAGACCGTGCGCGGCGTGCGCATCTCCCGCGGCGGCGGGCGGTTCACCGTGTACCCGATGGCCCTGCTGGCGATCCTGCTCGCGCGGTTCGGTCGCGGCCCGTTGCGCGGCATCCGCCCCGACGCGGTGATCGACACGCAGAACGGCATCCCCTTCTTCGCGCGGCTCGTCGCGGGCGTGCCCGTGACGGTTCTCGTACACCACTGCCACCGCGAGCAGTGGCCCGTCGCGGGCCGGCTCGTGGCGCGGATCGGCTGGTTCATCGAATCGCGGCTCTCGCCGTGGCTGCACCGCCGGTCCCAGTACCTCACCGTCTCGCTGCCCTCCGCGGAGGAGCTGGCGCTGCTCGGCGTCGGCCCCGAGCGGGTGGCCGTGGTGCGCAACGGGATCGACGCGGTGGCACCCGGCGTCACCGACGTGCGGTCGGCGTCGCCGCGCATCGTCGTGCTCTCGCGGCTGGTGCCGCACAAGCAGATCGAGGACGCCCTCGACGTGCTCGCCCGCCTCGGCCGCCGCGTCCCCGACCTGCACCTCGACGTCATCGGCAGCGGCTGGTGGGACGAGGAGCTCTACGCCCACGCCGCGAAGCTCGGTGTGCTCGACCGGGTGACCTTCCACGGCCACGTCACCGAGCAGCGCAAGCACCGCCTGCTCTCCCGCGCGTGGGTGCACGTCATGCCGTCGCGCAAGGAGGGCTGGGGCATCACGGTGATCGAGGCGGCGCAGCACGGGGTGCCGACCGTGGGGTACGTCAGCTCGCGCGGGCTCACCGATTCCGTGGTCGACGGTGCCACCGGCCTGCTGGTCCGCGACCTCGCCGGCCTCACCGAAGCGGTCTACACGCTGCTCAGCGACCCGCTGCTGCGGGAGGAGCTCGGCGCCAAGGCGCAGGAGCGGGCGGGGGAGTTCTCCTGGCCCGCCACCGCCGACGGCGTCTCCCGCGTGCTGGCCGCGTCCGTCGCCGGGGAGCGCGTCGGCGGGTTGGTCTGAGCCGGGACATCGCGGCCGAACGGGGCACATGCTCTGCACGGAAGCCATGCGTGCCATGCATGGCATGGATCTGCGCAAGTCAGGGCGGTTTTCCCGGATCGAGCCATGCGTCGCGCGCATACCCGGCCGGGAGGGCGGGGCGATCGGCCGAGCCCGTCAGCAGCGGCGCCCGGCGTGATCTTCGGTGGGAAGCTGCGGTGGTCCGTCGGCGTGTCGTCGCCGACACGCACCGAAGCTCCGGCCGCGCCGCCGTGATGCCTGCGCGGGGCACAGCCGATCGACCGGTATCCGTTAATCTGAAGCGATGATGCAGCAGCGCGAGGTGAGTCCTCGCATGGCGTGGTTCTTCATCGGCCTCGGCGCGGTCGTGCTGGCGTCGGCGCTGGTCCGTGACTGGTCGACGTGGCCGGAGTTCCGGACGATCCTCGGTGCGGCGATGGCGGTCTTCGGCGTCGTGGAGATCGGCGTCGGCGTCTACGCGTTGCGGCGGGCGCGGGGGAGGCGCGATGTCGAAACGGTCTGACGTCGGGATCCGGACCGTTCCGGTCGCGGTGCTCAAGGCCTACGCCGGCGTGCTCCTGCTGCTGTGGCTCGTGCTGTTCGCGGCGTTCATGCTCCTCGATTGGCCGATCGACGGACCGCCGGGCCAGCGCGTCGCGTACGGCCTGATGTTCGCCGCGAGCATGGTCCTCGGTGTGACGGCGGGGCAGGTGTGGCGGCTCGCCGTCGGGCTCGAGCCGGAGACGAGTGCCGGCGACGCCCGGTATCTGCTCGGCGGTTTCGTGCTGCTGATCCCGGCGATAGCGCTCATGTGGATGGACTACCGCGGCTGGGCGCCCTGGCGCATCGCGGCGGTCGTGGTGCTCTTCGCGGCGATGATCCTGCTGCTCGTCCTCAACCTCCTCGACCGGCGGCGGCACAAGGGCGAGATCGCTGCGCCGATCGCGGCGANGACGGTGCGCACCGTCATCGGCGACCGGGAGGTCCGCATCGCGCAACCGGAGGGCCTGCACGACCGCTGGGTCACCCGCTGGTCGATCGGCGGCACTCCGGCCGGCACGATCCAGCGCGTCTCCTACGGACCGGACCCGATGCGTTCGCTCACAGCTGCACTCGCCGACGCGGAGGCCGCGGTCGCCGTAATCTGACACGGTGGCTGAATCCGAGAAGCGGCGCCCCGCGATCCTGACCGTCGACGACGATCCGAGCGTGTCCCGCGCGGTGGCCCGCGACCTGCGGCGCAAGTACGGCGACGAGTACCGGATCGTGCGGGCGGAGAGCGGGGAACAGGCCCTCGAGGCGCTCAAGGAGCTCAAGCTCCGCGGCGATCTCGTGGCCGCGCTCCTCGCCGACTACCGCATGCCGCAGATGACGGGCCTGGAGTTCCTCGAGGCCGCGATGGACGTCTACCCCGGCGCCCGCCGGCTGCTCCTCACCGCGTACGCGGACACGGGCGCCGCGATCGAGGCGATCAACGTGGTCGACCTCGACCACTACCTGCTCAAGCCCTGGGACCCGCCGGAGGAGAAGCTCTACCCCGTCATGGACGCGCAGCTGGAGGCGTGGCTGTGCAGCGATCACCGGCCCGTGCCGGAGACGAAGGTCGTCGGGCACCGCTGGTCGGCCCGGTCGTCGGAGGTGCGGGAGTTCCTGGCCCGCAACCAGATCTCGTACCGGTGGTACACCGCCGAATCGCCGGAGGGGCAGCGGCTCCTCGCCGCCGCGGGCAGCGACGGGCAGCAACTGCCGCTCGTCGCGGGGCCCGACGGGACCGCGCTGTGCGCACCGTCGGACAGCGAACTCGCGGCGCACGTCGGACTGAACACCACCCCGTCGGAGGAGTTCTACGACCTGGTCGTGGTGGGCGCGGGCCCGGCCGGCCTCGGCGCCGCCGTCTACGGCGCCTCCGAGGGGCTGCGGACGGTGCTCGTCGAGCGGTCCGCCACCGGCGGGCAGGCGGGGCAGAGCTCGCGCATCGAGAACTACCTGGGCTTCCCCGACGGCGTCTCCGGCAATCAGCTGACCGACCGGGCGCGCCGGCAGGCCACCAAGTTCGGCGCCGAGATGATCACCGCGGCCGACGTCGTCGCCCTCGAGGTGACCGGCGCCGGGCGCCGCGTGCGGTTCTCCGACGGCACCGTCGTGGGCGCGCACACCGTGATCCTCGCGACGGGCGTCGCCTACCGGCGGCTGGACGCGCCCGGGATGGACCGGCTCACCGGCGCCGGCATCTTCTACGGCTCGGCGATGACCGAGGCGCCCGCGTGCGCCGGGCAGGACGTGTACATCGTGGGCGGGGCGAACTCGGCCGGCCAGGCGGCGGCGTACCTCTCGAAGGGCGCCCGCTCGGTGACCCTGCTGGTGCGCGGCGACTCGCTCGAGGCGTCGATGTCGTACTACCTCATCCAACAGCTGAACCAGATCGAGAACGTGCACGTGCGGCCGCACACCCAGGTGGTCGAGGCGCACGGCGACGATCACCTCACGCAGCTCACCCTGCGCGACACCGTGTCGGGCGAGACGGAGCAGGTGCCGGCGGACTTCCTGTTCGTCTTCATCGGCGCCGAGCCGCGCACGGACTGGCTCGACGGGGTCGTCGAGCGGGACGGGCGGGGCTTCCTGGTGACCGGACCGGACCTCACGCCCGACGGTGCCGCCCCGCGCGGATGGGAGCTGGACCGGCCGCCGTTCCACCTGGAGTCGAGCGTTCCCGGCATCTTCGTGGCCGGCGACGTGCGGTCCGATTCGGCGAAGCGCGTCGCCTCCGCGGTGGGCGAGGGCGCGATGGCCGTGATGTTCGTGCACCGCTATCTGGAAGGAGTCGACTCGTGAGCACTCATGACCCGTGCTTCGTCGACGAACTGCGCACGCTGTTCCTGTTCGAGAAGCTCAGCGACGAGCAACTGGAGTGGCTGTGCCGGCGGGGCCACGTGGAGACCTTCCCGGCCGGCCCCGTCTACGCCACCGGCGACCCGGCGCAGTGGCTGTACGTGCTGCTGCGGGGGACGATCGCGCTGTCGCAGAGGGTGGGCGACGTGGAGGTCGAGACCACGCGCTCCGATCAGCGCGGCGCCTACTCCGGCGCGTGGTCGGCCTTCCTCGGCAAGGGCGGCCCGGCGCAGAAGCAGTACAACTCGTCGATGCGCGCGGTGACCGAGGCGCAGTTCTTCATGCTGCCCGCCGAGGACTTCAACGAGGCGATGCACGAGTGGTTCCCGATGGCGGTGCACCTGCTGGAGGGCGTCTTCTACGGCGGGCAGCGCACCCGGCAGATGGTCGAGCAGCGCGAGCGGCTGCTGGCGCTGGGCTCGCTCTCCGCCGGCCTGACGCACGAGCTCAACAACCCCGCGGGCGCCGCCACCCGGGCGGCCACCGAGCTGCGCACCCGCGTCGGCGGCATGCGGCACAAGCTGGCCGGTATCGCCAGCGGCAAGCTCGACCGCACCCGCCTCGTGGACCTCGTGAAGTTCCAGGAGGAGGCTGTCGAGGCGGTGGCCGACGCCCCCGACCTCGGTCCGCTCGAGGCCTCCGACCGCGAGGACGAGATCATGGACTGGCTCGACGATCACGACATCGCCGACGGCCACGTACTGGCTCCGGTGTTCGTGGCCGCCGGCCTGCAGACCGACTTCCTCGACCGCGTCGCGGGCTCGCTGGACGACGGGCCGGTGCTCTCCGGCGCGCTGCGCTGGCTGTACTACACCGTGGAGACCGAGCAGCTCATGGGCGAGATCACGGACTCCACCAACCGGATCTCCACCCTGGTGCAGGCGGCCAAGCAGTACTCGCAGATGGACCGCGCGCCCTTCCAGGTGCTCGACGTGCGCGAGCTGCTCGACAGCACCGTCGTCATGCTCAGCCGCAAGATCGGCGACGGCGGCGTCACCGTGGTCCGCGACTACGACCCGGACCTGCCCGACATCCAGGGGTACGGCGCGGAGCTGAATCAGGTGTGGACCAACCTCATCGACAACGCCGTGCAGGCGATGGACGGCCACGGCACCCTGACGCTGCGCGCGCACCGCAAGGAGGACTCGGTCGTCGTCGAGGTGGCCGATACGGGCTCCGGCATCCCCGCCGACGTGCTGCCCCGCATCTTCGAGCCCTTCTTCACCACCAAGGGCGTCGGCGAGGGAACCGGTCTGGGACTGGACATCTCGTGGCGCATCGTGGTCAACAAGCACCAGGGCGACCTGGCGGTGCGGTCCGAGCCGGGGAACACCGTGTTCACCGTGGAACTGCCCATCGCCGGGCCGCAGCGCGAGGCCGCGATCGACGATCCCGGCGAACCGGGAGAAGGAGTGCACCCATGAGCGAACCGACCGACCCGATCGACGCCGCCGTGCCGCCCAGCGGCCCCGGCTGCGTGGACTGCGACGCCACCGGCGGTTGGTGGGTCCACCTGCGCCGCTGCGCGAAGTGCGGCCACGTCGGCTGCTGCGACTCCTCGCCGTCGCAGCACGCGAGCGCCCACGCCCGCGAGAGCGGCCACCCGATCGTGCAGAGCTATGAGCCCGGCGAGACCTGGTTCTGGGACTACGTCTCCGAGGACTACTACGACGGTCCGCGGCTCGCGGACCCACAGCATCGCCCGGTCGAGCAGGCCGTGCCGGGCCCCGAGGGGCGTGTGCCCGCGGACTGGATGGATAAGGTGCACTGATGTCGCAGATCGTCAGAGGAATCGTCGCCCGCGTGAAGGGCGAGCCCGTCGAAGTGGTCCCGATCGTGATCCCCGATCCCGGTCCCGGTGAGGTGGTGGTCGCGGTGCAGGCGTGCGGCGTCTGCCACACCGACCTGCACTACCGGGAGGGCGGCATCAACGACGAGTTCCCCTTCCTGCTGGGCCACGAGGCCGCGGGCGTCGTCGAAACCGTCGGCGAGGGAGTCGATCACGTGGCGCCCGGCGACTTCGTGGTGCTCAACTGGCGCGCCGTGTGCGGGCAGTGCCGCGCCTGCAAGCGCGGCAAGCCGCAGTACTGCTTCGACACCTTCAACGCCACGCAGAAGATGACCCTCGAGGACGGCACCGAGCTCTCGCCCGCCCTCGGCATCGGCGCCTTCGCGGAGAAGACGCTCGTCCACCAGGGCCAGTGCACCAAGGTCGATCCCGAGGCCGACCCCGCCGTGGTGGGCCTCCTCGGCTGCGGCGTGATGGCCGGGCTGGGCGCGGCCGTGAACACCGGCGGCGTCGCCCGCGGCGACACCGTGGCCGTGATCGGTTGCGGCGGTGTGGGTGACGCGGCCATCGCGGGCGCGCGCCTCGTGGGTGCGCGCACCATCATCGCCGTCGACCGGGATCCGAAGAAGCTGGAGTGGGCCCGCGAGCTGGGCGCCACGCACACCGTCAACGCCGCGGAAACCGATGCGGTGGAGGCGATCCAGGAGCTCACCGACGGGTTCGGTGCGGACGTGGTGATCGACGCCGTCGGCCGCCCCGAGACGTGGAAGCAGGCCTTCTACGCCCGCGACCTGGCCGGCACCGTCGTGCTGGTGGGCGTGCCCACCCCGGACCTGACCCTCGACATGCCGCTCATCGACTTCTTCTCGCGCGGTGGGGCTCTCAAGTCGTCGTGGTACGGCGACTGCCTGCCCGAGCGGGACTTCCCGCAGCTCGTCGACCTGTACCGGCAGGGCCGCCTGCCGCTGGAGAAGTTCGTCACCGAGCGGATCGGCCTCGACGAGGTGGAGCAGGCCTTCGAGACGATGCACCGCGGCGAGGTGCTGCGCTCGGTGGTGGTCCTGTGACGCTGCGCGTGGAACGCGTCGTCACGTCGGGCACGTTCAGCCTCGACGGCGGCACCTGGGACGTGGACAACAACGTCTGGCTGGTCGGCGATGACAGCGAGGTCGTGGTCATCGACGCGGCGCATTCCGCCGATCCGATCGTCGCGGCGGTCGGCGGGCGGACCGTACGCGGAATCGCCTGCACCCATGGGCACGACGATCACGTGACCGTGGCGCCGGAGCTCTCCGAACGGCTCGACGCGCCGATCCTGCTGCACCCGGGTGACGATGTGCTGTGGGACATGACGCACCCGGGCGTGGAACACGAGGATCTGGCGGACGACAGCCGGATCGCCGTCGGGGGCACCGAGATCCGTGTGATCCACGCGCCCGGCCACTCGCCGGGTTCGGTGTGCCTGTACCTGCCGGAGGCGGGGCGACTGTTCAGCGGCGACACCCTGTTCGCCGGCGGGCCCGGCGCCACCGGTCGCTCCTACAGCGACTTCTCGGTGATCATCGAGTCCATCCGCGACCGCCTGTTCGCGCTGCCGCCCGAGACGACGGTGCACACCGGCCACGGCGACGGCACCACGCTGGGCGCCGAGTCCCCGCACCTGGAGGAGTGGATCCGCCGGGGTCACTGATCCCCCATCCGAATCAGAACCCGGGTTGTATGTTCCTTGCATGACCAGGGTGCAGATGGGGCCGCGGGCGAGCAGGTGGTGGATCGCCTACCTGCTGGTCTTCGGCACCGCGCTCCTCGCGGCGCTGGTGGACCGGCGGTGGGGCACCGCGGCGCTGGTCGCGGCGATCCTCCTCGCAGGCCTGGTCACGACCGCGGGCTCGCTGCTGATGCAGCTCGTCGTGCACATCGCGGCCTGCACGTGCGCGGCGTTGTCCGTGGAGTTCGCCGTCGCCGCCGGCGACGCCTTCTGGGGCGTCTTCGGACTCGTGGCGACGATCGTGCTCGGCGCGCTCGTCCCGCTCGCGCTGCGCGAGGGCTCCGGCGGCCGGATCCGCACCGAGGAGCTCGTCGGCCGCACCGTGCCGCAGGCGGAGCGGTTGCTCGGCAGCCCCCGCGACCCCGGGCCCGGCGGTCTCGGCGCGCCGGTCCTCGTCGCCGTGCCCTTCGGCCCGCTGCCCGACGGTGCCGACCGTCGCGCCCGGCTCGTGGTCACGTCCGTCGCCGTCGATCCGGCCGGACCGTGGATCGCCTTCGGCGTCGCGCCGGCGGCCCACGCGCCCGCGCTCGACCGCCGCGCGCGGGGCGCCCTCCAGGCGGAGCTGCACGCCCGCGTCGGCGGATTCCCCGCCGATATCCGGCCCGAGCGGCCCGGCGGCGCCGTGCTCCGCCCTGCGAATTCGAGATGTAACATCTCGACATGATCAGAGTGGCGATCGGGCCGAAGGTGAACTCGGCCATGGTCCTCGTGTCCGGCCTCTTCCTGCTCAACGCCGCGACCGCGGCGAACAGGGGCGATAAGACGGTGGTCGCGATCGGGCTCGCCGCGGCGTTGTACTGGCTCGTGGAGCTCACGTCGTCCCTGAAGCAGCGCACCTGCGTTCTCGTCGGTGCGAGCGCACTGGTCGTCCTCGCGCTGGCCTTCGCGATCGGCACCGGCGACCGGCTGCGGATCATCGGCTCCGCGGTCCTCGTCGTGGTCGCCGCGGCGATGATTCCCTGGCGCCGCAAGCGATCCGGCAGCGGCGCCGTCCGCACGGAAGAGCTCGTCGGCTGGACGGTGTCCGACGCCGAGCGCGTCCTCGGCTACCCGAAGGGGCTGCAACCGGCCGGCATGGATGCGCCCACGCTGGTGTCGATCCCCGCGGGCGCGGCACCGTCGGACATCGAGAGCCCTGCCGTCCGTGCCGAACTCGTCGTCACGGCGGTGGTGCTCGACCCGGCGGTCCCGTCCATCACCTTCGGGGTCGCGCCGCCGCACACGGTGCGGCGGCGGGATGGGACGCGCGCGGAGATGCAGGCCGAGCTCGTCGCCCGGGTGGGCGGGTACCCGGGGGACCTGCGCCCCGAGGCGCGCATCCTCGGGGCCGCTAGACCGAGATGAGGGCGGGGGAGTGGTCGGCGACCTCGACGATGCGGTCGCGGAGCAGTCGGAACACGGTGTCCACCGAACGGCCGGCCTGCGTGGTGTCCGGGTGCATCGCGTTGAAGTCGAGGCCCGACTCGTCCCGGTTGATCCAGGTGAACACCTCGCGCGAGGGCGTGGCGTTCGCGAACACCGAGAAGTCGTGCCGCCGGGCCAGTTCCGCGCCCGGCACCCGCGTGACGTCGATGTAGGAGAGCATCGGCGCGGTGAAGCCGTGCTCCACGGGGAACTCCGGATCGTCGGCCAGCAGGTCGATCACCGGGAACACGGGGGTGCGGTCGAGCTGCTTCGCCGTCGCGACCGCCTCGTGCGCGTTCCGCGCGACCTCGTCGAACGTGCCGGACGCCGAGAACTGCACGGGCACCAGGGTCACGTACCAGCCGACCGCCATCGCGTCGCCGGTCGCGGACCGATCGGCGCGGGGGATGAGCATGGTGAACAGCTCGTCGCCGGTGAGATTGTGGTGCACCTGCCCCAGCACCGCGAGGAGCGCGCTGTTCATGTTCGCGCCGGCCCGCTTCGCCGCGGCGCCGAACCGCGCGGTGCGGCCGGCGTCGATGAACGAGGCGTGCACGGCGATGCGGCCCGGGGCGGCCTCGCCGTCGGCCAGGCCGAGCGGCAGCGGGAACCGCGGCATGCCGCCCGATCGGCGCAGCGTCTCTCGCCACTGCACCACGTCCGGGTGGGTGGGCGTGAGCGTGGCGGCCAGCGTGCGCTGCTCGCGGGTGAACTCGCGGTGCGGGCGGACGGGCACCGGCGTGTACTCGACGCCGCTGCGCGCCGCGGTGTACCGCGAGACGAGCTCGAAGAAGCTCACGGCCTGCGAGACCCCGTCGGTGTACAGGTGGTCGGAGCAGACCACCACCTGGAAGTGCGGCTCCGCGGACCCGGGGCGCGCGTTCTCGACGCCGGTCACGGCGAAGGCGAACGCCGCCCAGTCGTGCAGTTCGGGCACGTTCGCCATGAGGTGGTCCTTGACGGTGGCGCCGGGATGCATTTCCGAGGTGGCCTCGATCGCGAGATCGATCTGCTCCGGAGAAAGGGTGCGGCCGCGCGGATCCGGGTCCGCCGATACCGGGAAAGCGGTGTGGAAAACACCGTGCGCGCGCACGAAGTCGGTGAAGACCGATTCGACGATTGTTCGATCGAAAACATCGTGGATCGTGAATGTGGTGAAAACGAGCCGGCGGGTGCAGGCCTCGCCGTCGATGCCGCTGCGCAGGTGGTCGGCCTGCACGTAGGACGTGCAGACATCCAGGTCAGGGGCGGTGCGCATCGCCTCCTTGGTGGTCGCGTCGGGGGCCCAGACGGTCCACTCTCCCGCCGGGCACTGCCACTGCTCTGAGAAACCCGAGATCATGAAGAACATGATGGCGAAATACGTAGCGCAGCAAAAGATGCGCGAACAGTGAGAAACCCGACAATTCTTAGGGGTTCACATTTTGTCGTGCATGCCGCATCATGTGCCACGCTAATTAAGACCCGGCGCAATGCAGGTTCATCGTCTGTTCGTAGTGCAAATGAACGGAATATTTCCTGCACGCCGTACGGGAAGAGGCCTAGGTCGACGGGGCGGAGGCGGCGGCACCGTCGGCCCTCGCGGACCCGCGCCCGCGGCGCGGCGCGACCACGACCGCGCCGCCCAGCAGCAGCGCGGCCCACAGCAGGTGTGCGGCCCACGCCCCGCCCCGCTCCGCGGCCGAGGCGGAGACAGTTGCGATCTCGCCGGGCACCCGGTAGAGCCGCAGCTCAGGGGTATCGACGGCGAGCGCGAGCCCGGGCAACGGCACCGTCGGGAAGACGGTCGCGCCGTCGACGGACACGGCCTCCACGAGCACCCAGCCGACGCCCAGCGCCGCCAACCGGCCGGCCAGGTCGTCGCCGCCGTCGGCGAGCGCGGCCTCCGCGTCGGACGCGGCGCCCGGCACGCGGTCGACCGAGCGCCCGCCGACCCGGAGTTCACCCGTCTGCAGGACGGGCGCGCGCAGCATCCGCGGCGCCGGGTCGAGGACCGGCGCGTCGGGCCCGTACGGGTACGTCCGGAACATGCCCGGCGGCAGCACCGCGACCGATCCGCGGTCCGCGGGCACCGCCTCGGCGACGGTGCGCCACGCCGCCGGATAGGTCACCGGCGCGAGCGCGCCGCCCACGCCCCACGCGAGGCCCGGCAGCACCGCGATAGGCACCGCCACCGCGACGACCCCATCCGCGGCCCGCGCGGCGGCCGGCACCGCGGCCACCACCGCCGCGGCGCACGCCGCGTACAGCGGCACGGCCAGTGCCACCCACTTCTGCCCGTCGCGCAGCAGGCCGCTGCCGGGGACCGCCTGCACCACAGCCTCGAGCAGTGCCGTCCCCGGGCCCGTCGCCGCCAGCGCGGGCAGCACCACGGCGCATAGCGCGAGCAGCGCGAACCGGCCCAGGGGCGGGGAGAGCAGCCGCGCGCGGAGCACGAGCAGCCCGCCGACCAGCAGCGCGAGGGCCAGCGCGGTCCAGAGCCACGGCGCACCGTCGGGCACGGCCTGCCGGTTCCAGATCCCCCCGAGCCCCAGCAGCGAGCCCAGCGTGCCGAGCCCCGGCTCGGCGCGGGCGGCGAAGACGGCGACGCTCGCCGGGTCGGCGCGCACTCCGCTGCCCGACACCAACGACGGGTACAGCCACGGCGCGGCCGCGCCCACGAACAGCACGAGCTGCCACGCCCACCGCCGAGGCGCCGCGACCAGGCCCGCGACCAGCGCGAGGACGGCGCCCGTCGGCGTGAGGCCGCCCGCGGCCAGGCACGCCGCGAAGCCGCCGAGCTGCGCCCGGCCCTGCATGCGGAGGCCGACGACCACCGCCCAGCCGATCGCGGCGTAGCCGGCCAGCAGGCTCCAGTGCCCCTGCAGCAGCCGCTCGGCGACGAACGGATTCCACAGGCCCACCGTCGCCGCGGCGAGGCCCGCCGCGAGCCCGGCGTCGCGGCCCACGGCGGCGAGGAGCGCCAGCGCGCAGCGCCCGAAGCCCCACCCCGCCGCCACCAGCGCGACGAACAGCAGCGCCGTCACCAGGAGGCCGCCGTCGACCACCTGCGAACCGACGGCCAGGAGCCAGTCCTGCGGCGTGGCGCGGGCGGCGTTGTCGCCGAGGCCGAGCGCCGTGTCGGTGAGGTACGAGTGGGGCGTCGAGACGGCGTCACGGAGCAGCAGGTACCGGCCGCCGACGGCCAGCGGGCCCAGGATCAGGGCGGCGAGCACGGCGGACCAGGCGGCGAGGGCCAGGTCACGCGATCTCATCACCCCGAGCCTACTGACACAATGTGCGCGTGAGCGGTTTGGCGTGGGTGACGGTCGGCAGCATGCTGGCCAACCTCTGCTCGTACCTCGTGCACCTGCCCGCGAGCCGGTGGCTCGGTCCGTCCGGCTACGGCGAGTTCGCCGCGCTCCTGCAGCTCGTGCTCGTGCTCGCGGTGCCGGCGCTGGCGCTGCAGACGGTGGTCGCGCGGCAGGTCGTGCGCGGGGCGGGTGCGGCGCAGATGCGCCGGCTCGGCCGCCTGATCGCCCTGGGCGCGACGCTGCTCGCCGCGATCGCGGTGCCGCTCGCCGCCGCGGGCCTGCACACCCGCGCGATCACGGCCGCCGCGGCGCTCGCCGCCGCGCCCGCGCTGGTGCTGCTCGCCGTCGAGCAGGGCCTGCTGCAGGGGGAGCGACGGTTCGGCCGGCTCGCCGCGCTGCTGGCCGTCGCCGGCCTGGGCAAGCTGGCCTTCAGCATCCCGGGGCTCCTCGTGGGGCCGGGCCCCGCGCTGCTCGGCACGACGGTGGGCGCCCTCGTGGCGGCCGCGCTCGGCCGGGTGCTCGCCGGCTCGCCGCCCGCGGCCGACGGTGCGCCGCACCTCGACGCGGTGGCCGGGGTGCGCGCCGTCCTGGGCGCCAGCTCGGTGCAGCTGGTGCTCGCGGTGTTCGCGTCGCTCGACCTGCTGCTCGCGCGGCCCGTGCTCGGCGCCGCCGCCGGCGGCACCTACGCGCTCGGCGCGGTGGCCGCCAAGGTCGCGTTCTGGCTGCCCCAGGCCGTCGGCGTCGTGTTCTACCCGCAGCTCGCCACGCCCGAGCGGGCCCGCGGCGCGCTGCGCACCGTCGTCGGGCTGCTGACCGGGCTCGGGCTGGCGTGCGTGGCCGGGGCGGCGGTCTGCGCGCCCCTCGCCACGCTGCTCGCGGGCGAGGAGTACCGGCCCGTCCAGGGGCTGCTGTGGCTGTTCGCCGCGCAGGGCGCGCTCATCGCGCTGCTGCAGGGGCTGCTGCTGTACGCGATCGCGATCGAGCGCACCCGCATGGCCGGTTACGCGTGGGTGGTGCTCGCGGTCGAGTCGGCCGTCCTGCTGACCTGGCCGCACACCCCCGCCGAAATGATCACCGCCGCGGCGCTGTGCGCGCTCGCGGCGGTGATGGTGATCGGTGCGGTCGTGACCGTCAGCGCTCGTCGCGCTTGCGGAAGTCGATCGCCTCGGTCCGCGACTCGTCCGGCCGCGGCTGAGCGCTGAACGCCTCCGTCGCCGGGTCGCCGCCCGCGTCGGGCGTGGTGATCGGCTCGTCGTCGAGCGGGGCCGTGGGCGCCGCATCGTCGGAGCCGGCGGCGCCGCGACCGCGGCCGCTCGTACCCGGCCCGCCCGCGGTGGCGGGGTTGCGGCCCAGGAACAGCGCGAAGACGCCGAGGCCCAGCGCGATCAGGCCGAGGACGCCGCCCGCGACGGGCGCCACGTACTTGGCGATCGCGATCTTGTTCTGCGCCGACTTCGCGACCTCCGCCTGCGAGCGGACCGTCGCATCGACCCAGCGCTGCTTGGCGTCGAAGACGTCGAGCTTGAAGTCGCGGACCTGCTTGGGCGTGTTCGGCGCGACCTGGCCCGGCAGGCGGAACTGCTGCGTGTAATGCAGCGACTGGTCGACGATGACGCCCGAGGTCGGGTCGACCCAGAGGTCCACGTCGGTCTTCGCCCAGCGGTTCAGCGTGATGTCGTCCTTGGGGTCGACGCCGCCGATGCCCCACCAGCTCGCCGGCATGGTGAGCACGGTGCCCAGCGTCGGGTCGTTGCCGTCGCGGATGGTCGAGAGGTCCACCCAGTTCTGCTGGCCCTGGAAGTGCAGCGTCTTGGTGCCGCTGACCTCCTTCTCCTCGACGAACTTCAGGCCCACGTTGCTGCGGGTGATCAGGTCGAAGAACTCGTACTTCCCGTCCTCCGTGGTGCCGGCGGGGAAGCGGTACTGCAGGCCCTTGCGGTCGGCGATCTTCACGGCCGGGGTGCTCTCGCCGGGCTGGTACGTGGCCTCCGAGGTCTTGCCGGTCGGCTTGCCCGTCTCGCGGTCCAGGGAGACGCGGTCGAGCCACGCCTGCACCAGGCCGTCGTCGCAGGGGCGCTTGTCCTGCACGGCGCCGGTGAGCTCCGGGTGCCGGGGCTCGCCCTTGGTCTTGATCGACGGGACGACCATCGAGCTGCCGGACTGCACCGTCATCGTCGACTTGTCCGACGGGGTGGTCACCAGCGTGCGGGTCTGCGTGGTCACCGACACGTCGTTGACCACGGCCTTCGCCTTGTCGATCGAGCACATGTCCAGCGACTTTGCGGGGAACTCCGCGTCCGCCTGGGAATCCGCGACCTTCTCGGACTTCGCCACCGTCGTGGTGTCGATGTCCAACGGGATCGTCGTCAGCTTGCCCGCGACGTACGCCGGTCCGGCGATCGCGGCCGTGATCAGCAGCGCGCCCAAGAAGATCAGGATCGGACCGATAACGCGCGCCAGCCGGCTACGGCCTACCGCCATCGAAGTGTCTCCTCACATCTCTGTGGGGCGCGTACGTGGTTCGCACACGCCGTCGGGGCACGCGGTCGCGCTCCCTTACAAGTACCCGAGCCTACAGGTGGTGCCGGGGTGGCACGGGCCACGCGCGCGGGCGGCGGCGGATTCGCGGGTAGATTCGGTGGACGATGAGCACAGTCGGGACCAGCGAATTCGCATCTGCAAAGCCCGCGGGTGCGGCCGGATTCGTGCCCGCACTCGAGGGTATGCGCGCCTGCGCCGCGATCGCCGTGATGCTCACCCACACGGCCTTCCAGACCGGTCAGGTGGGGTATTCGGTGGCGGGCCGGGTCTGGGGCCGCTTCGACATGGCGGTCGCGCTGTTCTTCGGGCTCTCCGGCTTCCTGCTGTGGCGCGCGCACGCCCGCGCGGCCTGGACCTCGTCGGACGGCCCGTCGACGGGGCGGTACTACCGGTCGCGGGTCGTGCGGATCATGCCGGCGTACGTCGTGGTCGCCGTGGTCGCGCTGGCGCTGCTGCCGCGGTCGACGGCCCCGTCGGGCTCCACCTGGCTCGCGAACCTCTCGCTGACCCAGGTGTTCGTTCCCTACTCCCTCACCGACGGCCTCACCCAGATGTGGTCGCTCTCGGTGGAGATGCTGTTCTACCTCCTGCTGCCGCTCGCCGCCCTGGCGCTGGTGCGGCTGCGCGGTGCGGCCGCGCGGTGGCGGGTGCCGGTGCTGCTCGCCGCGGCGGCGGTGTCGCTGAGCTGGGCGTGGGTCGGCGCGGCGCTCCCGCTTCCGCCCGGCGTGAACCACCACAACTGGCTGCCCTCGTACGTGCCGTGGTTCGTCGCGGGCATCGTCCTCGCCGAGATCGTGAGCGCCCCCGTCGCCCGATTCGGTGCGGTACGCCGGCTCGCGCAGCGGCGGGTGTGCTGGCCCGCGGCGCTGGTGGTCTTCGCGGTGATCTGCACACCGCTGGGCGGCCCCGTGACCCTCGACAGCCCCGAGTCCTGGCAGTTCGCCGTGCGCATGGGCCTCGGCGGGGTGCTGGGCTTCCTCCTCTTGGCGCCGCTGGTGCTCGCGCCCGCCTCCGCGTCCGCGCGCTGGCTGGGGTCGGGGCCCATGCTGGCGCTGGGGCGCTGGTCGTACGGGATCTTCATCTGGCACCTCGTAGTGCTCACCGCGATCTTCCCGCTGTTCGCGATCGTGCCCTTCCACGGCGCGTTCGGGAAGGTCACCGCGCTGACGCTGGTCTTCTCCGTGGCCGTGGCGGCGCTGAGCTACGCCTGGGTCGAGGAGCCCGCCCGCCAGTGGCTGGCCCGTCGCGAGGCCCGACGGTCCGCCGCCCCGGTCCCGGCCGCAGCGCCGGCGCGGCCTGAGCCGCCGGCCGCGGAGCCCGAGCCCGTCGCGCCGGTGGGGTAGTTCGGCGCGGGAGCTATGCGTGCTGCGCATACCCCATGTCGTCGCAGGTCAACGACGGTTTTCGCGATCCAGGCCATGCGCGCGGCGCATGCCCCGGATCGGCGCGCGGATCGGTGGCACTGCACCGGCCGCCGCACCGGTCGTCGCGCGGGGGACGTCGACGGGGCGTGGGGGACGGTCGGTCCCCCATGAGGAGAAGCGGCGTCCGGTGGGGGACGTCGACGCCGCGTGGGGGACGGTCGGTCCCCCATGAGGAGAAGCNGNGTCNGTGGGGGAC
>NZ_CBCSDV010000040.1:0-30596 GCF_965138335.1 Tsukamurella ocularis | reverse complement strand
CCCCACCATCGCCCCGCCCCTGACCGACGTCGCCGAGCCGCGGCGCCCCTCCGCCGCCGAGGAGGCGCGGACGGTGGCGGCGGCGACCAACACTGCCACCCTCGGCAGCCTCTCCGCCGGCGGCGGCCCCTGGGCCTCACTCGTCACGTACGGGCTGCTCGGCGGCGACCCCGTGCTGTGCGTCTCGCACATGGCCGAGCACGGGCGGAACCTGGCGCGCGATCCCCGCGCGAGCGTCTCGATCGTGGCGCCCGACGCACCGTCGGATCCCCTCGCGAACGCGCGGATCACCCTGGCGGGCACCGTCCGCCGGCCCGACGGTGCGGAGCTCGCCGCCGCCCGGGAGGCCCATCTCGCGGCCGTGCCCGCCGCGCAGTACTACATCGACTACAGCGACTTCACCGTGTGGCTGCTCGACGTCGAGCGGGTGCGCTGGGTGGGCGGCTACGGGCGCATGGACTCGGCGTCGCGCGCGGATTACGCGGCCGCGGAGCCGGATCCGGTGACGCCGCACGCCGCGGGCGCGGTGCGCCACCTCAACGACGACCACGCGCAGGCGCTGCTCGACATGGCGCGGGCCCTCGGCGGCTACCCCGACGCCACGGCGGCGCGCTGCGAGCGCGCCGACCGGTACGGCCTGGACCTGCGCGTGGACACCCCGCGCGGCTGGGCCGTGACCCGGGTCGGCTACCTCGCGCCGCTCAGCGCGCCCGGCGAGCTGCGGCAGGCCACCGTCGCGCTCGCCCGGCTGGCCGCCGGGCGGTAGCGCGCCGCGTCAGTTCGCCGGGGCGACCGTCGTGGTGGTCGGGACCGGCTTCGCGACCGTCGGCTCCGGCGCCACCGGCTTCGGGGCGACGGGCTTCGGCGCCACCGGCTTCGGCGCGACGGTCGTGGTCGGCACCGGCGCGACGGTGGTGGTGATCCGCGGCGGGGTGATGACCGGCGCCTGCGTCGTCGGGGCCTGCGTGATCACCGGCGGCGCNNNGTCGTCGGCGCTACGGTGGGCGCGACCGTGGTGGGCGCGACCGTGGGCGGCGCGACGGTCGGCGGCACCGTGGTCGGCGAGGCGGTCGGCGGCACCGTCTGCGGCGACGTGCCGGGCGCGGGTGAGGCGCCGGACGTTCCGGTCGGGGCGGCGGGCGACGTCCCTGTCGGGCGGGTCGGCGTGCCGCCCTGCGTCGTGCCGGCCCCGGCGGGAGTCGTCCCGCCCGAGGTGGTCTCGGTCGCGCCGGCGGTGCGCGCGGCCGACGTCGCCGCCGCGCTGGTCGGGGTCGCGACGGCCACGGAGACGCTGGTGCCGATCGCCTCCTGGACGGCGGAGGGACTGCCGGCCTGGACGGTGGCGCCCTGCAGCGCGGCGGCGACGGGCACCGTCACCGCCGGGTCGGTGTTGACGTTGCCGGGCACGGCCTGGCCGGGCAGCGCGACGACGGGCGTCACCTTCGCCGAGGTCGGCAGCGGCGCGAGCACGACGCCGGGCGCGACGGGGGCGGTCACGGTGGTCGTCGTCGTGGTCGTGGTGGTCGAGGTCACGGTGTACACCGGCGCGAGGATGCGGCCCTGATCGCGCACGTCGACGACGCGGCCGGGCGTCACGGCCCACACCGGGTAGTACGGGTCGGTGAAGCGCGGCGGCACCCGGCGGTACGGGTTGTTGAAGAGGTTGATCGTGATGGAGACCGAGATGATCGGCTGCGGCCGCGGCCGCGTCCAGTGGCGCGGGTACACCCAGATCACGGGCACGTCCGCGCGGAAACCGGGGTCGAACCACGGCCGGGGGTACCCCGGGCGGAGCCACGGTCGCGGCTGGTCCGGAGTCCACGGCCGGACGCCCAGCTGGCGTCCGTACAGGGTCCAGCAGGTCTGCGTCTGCGCCTCGACCCCGGCGATCCACGAGCCCCAGCGGCCGGTCTCGCAGATGGCCCGGTAGGCGTCGATCTGGGGCTGCGTGTACTGCCACGGGCGGGTGTTCACGGGCCGCGACAGCGGCGCGGGCGGGGCGGGCTGCGGCGCCACCACGAGCCCCGGCACCGGGGGTGCCGGCGGGTAGTAGACGGTGGTGTTGTTGCTGGTGGAGGTGATCGTTCCCTGCGGCAGCCCCGCGTTCACCGCGGCCTGCGCGGGGATCGGGTCGCCGACCATGACGACGTCCTTGGGCGGGACCACCACTCCGTCCGTCTGGAAGGCTCCGGGGTTCGACGTGTACTGGTCGCCCGTGACGGGGCTGAAGGCCACCGGCGAGTCGTCGTTCGACGAATCCTTGCCGCACCCCGCGAGCAGCCCCGCCACCGAGAGCACCGCGACCGCCGCAGATCCGGCTTTGACCCTGTTCATCTGTCCTCCGACCCCGCTCGCCGGCGCGAGTCGCGGCGATATCCACCCATTCTTATCGGCCCGGCGCCCGCGCGCCATCGCCGGGACGGGATCGGGACCGATTCGAGACCGACGGCAGTGACAGCATCGCTGGCATTGCTGTCATGGCGACGCTGACGATCCGCAACCTCCCCGACCGGGTCCGGGACCGGCTCCGGGTCCGCGCCGCGGAGAACGGCAGGTCGATGGAGGCGGAGGCGCGCATGATCCTGGAGGAGTCCCTGGTCGAGCCCGGCGAGGTCGATCTGAGCTGGGCGGAGGCGATCATCGAGCTGGGCAACGAGTTCGGTGGAATCGAGCTGGACATCCCGCCGCGAGAGGCTCACCCCTTCACAACATTCGACGAACTGTGATCATCCTCGACACGAACGTCGTCTCGGAACTCATGCGGGGTGATGCGGCCGACCGTACCGTTCTCCGATGGGTCCGTGGCCTCGCCGAGCAGCCGAAGATCACCGCCGTCACGAAAGCCGAGGTCCTCGTCGGAATCGCGCTCCTCCCCCGTGGCCGTCGAGCCGAGCGAATGCTCGCGTTGGCGACGACCGCCTTCGCCGACTTCGAGTGCTTGCCGTTCGATACCGACAGCGCCCCGTGGTACACATCGGTTCTCGCCGATCGTCGGACTGCAGGCCGCCCGATCACCATCGAGGACGCGATGATCGCGGCGATCGCCCGGCAGACGGGGGCCGGCCTGGCCACTCGCAACACCCTGGACTTCGACGGCCTCGGCCTGCGCCTCGTCGACCCGTGGACCGCGGGCCCGCCCGAGGCCTGAGAAACGCAAGGGCCCCGCACCGTCGAACGACGGTACGGGGCCCTGAGTGCGCGACTGCTACTTGACGCCGAGCAGATCGATCACGAACACGAGCGTCTTGCCCGACAGGCGGTGGCCGCCGCCGGCGGGGCCGTAGGCCAGGGCGGGCGGGCAGATCAGCTGGCGACGGCCGCCGACCTTCATGCCCGGGATGCCCTCCTGCCAGCCGGCGATGAGGCTGCGCAGCGGGAAGTTGATGGACTCGCCGCGGCTCCACGAGGAGTCGAACTCCTCGCCGCTCTCGAACTCGACGCCCAGGTAGTGCACGTCCACGACGCTGCCGGGCTGGGCCTCGGCACCGTCGCCCACCACGATGTCCTTGATGACGAGCTCGGTGGGCGCGGGGCCCTCGATGAACTCGATCTCGGGCTTGGTCATAGAGACTCCTTTGATCAGGCGGTGCAGATTGTCGCGCCGGATGGGCGGCATCTACGCGCCGGGGTAGTCACGGGCGGTCGAGCCCGTGTAGATCTGCTGTGGACGGCCGATCTTGGTGGTCGGGTCCTCGTGCATCTCGCGCCAGTGGGCGATCCAGCCGGGCAGCCGGCCGAGCGCGAACAGCACCGTGAACATGCGCGTCGGGAAGCCCATCGCGCGGTAGATCAGGCCGGTGTAGAAGTCCACGTTCGGGTAGAGCTTGCGCTCGATGAAGTAGTCGTCGTGCAGCGCGACGTCCTCCAGGCCCTTGGCGATGTCGAGCAGCTCGTCGGACACGCCGAGCAGCTCGAAGATGCGGTCCGCGGTCTGCTTCACGATCGCCGCACGCGGGTCGTAGTTCTTGTAGACGCGGTGCCCGAAGCCCATGAGCTTCACGCCGTCTTCCTTGTTCTTGACCTTGTTCATGAAGGCGGAGGTGTCGCCACCGGAGGCCTTGATGTCGTCGAGCATCTCGAGGACGGCCTGGTTGGCGCCGCCGTGCAGCGGGCCCCACAGGGCGTTGATGCCGCCCGAGATCGACGTGAACAGGTTCGCGTTCGACGAGCCCACCAGGCGCACGGTCGACGTGGAGCAGTTCTGCTCGTGGTCGGCGTGCAGGATGAGCAGCATGTCGAGGGCCTTGACGATCTCCGGGTCCACCTCGTAGGGCTCGGCCGGGAAACCGAAGGTCATGCGCAGGAAGTTCTCCACCAGGCTGAGCGAGTTGTCCGGGTAGAGGAAGGGCTGGCCCACCGACTTCTTGTAGGCGTACGCACAGATCGTCGGGAACTTGGCGAGCAGGCGGATGGTCGAGAGCTCGACCTGCGCCGGGTCGTTGTGGTCCAGCGAATCCGGGTAGTACGCCGAGAGCGCGTTGACCGCCGAGGAGACCACCGGCATCGGGTGCGCGTTGCGGGGGAAGCCGTTGAAGAACAGCTTGAGGTCCTCGTGCAGCAGGGTGTGCCGCTGGATCTTCGCGGTGAACTCCGCCAGCTGCTCCGGGGTCGGCAGCTCACCGTGGATCAGCAGGTAGCTGACCTCGATGAACGTCGACTTCTCGGCGAGCTGCTCGATCGGGTAACCGCGGTAGCGCAGGATGCCCTGGCCGCCGTCGATGTAGGTGATCGCGGACTTGCACGAGGCGGTGTTGACGAAGCCGTTGTCGAACGTGCTGTAGCCGGACTGCGCGAGGAACTTACCGAGCGCGATGCCGTCTGCACCCTCGGTCGCCTTGACGATCGGCAGCTCGATCTGGCCGCCGGGATAGGCGACCGTAGCGTTCGCGGTGTTGTCATCGGTGGACAATGTTCGTATCCCCTCGCTGTGGTCGGCGGATAAAAGCTACCTGGCTAGAACCTAGCGGTATCGCGGTTCCCCGGGAAAATCGGGCCTTCACCGGATGCCCCATTCGGTGCCCCACCGGGCCCCCGGAGCCAGCCGGATCACGTCGGTTCCCGTGTGGAGGGCGTTGCCCGGGGCGGACATCGGCTCCACCGCCAGCGCCCGTCCGCGGCCGGGGTATCCCTTGCCGTTGACCGGGTCGGCGATGAACACCTGGGCCCACGGCAGCGACGGCGCCGTCCACAGTTCCGCCTCCCCCGACGGGCCGCGCAGCACGGTGGTCCGGGCCACGTCGGTGAAGGGGGTGTCGATCTGCACACCGTCGAGGGCGCGCGGGGCTCGGTAGTCGTACTCCGTCCCGTCGACGGTGCGCGGCGGACCGTCCGGCAGGAGGCGCCCGTCGAGGGGCTGCCACCGCCCGGCGCCGAGCTCGAGGGTGCAGGCGTCGACGGGGTCGTCCCCGACGCGGAGGTAGCTGTGGAAGCCGACGGCGAGCGGCAGGTCGGCGTCGCCGTCGTTGCGGGCCTCGAAAGCGCAGGTCAGACCCGTCTCCGCCACGGAGTACCGGATCCGCAGGTGCAGGTCGAACGGCCAGCCCGGGTGGCGCCCGACGTCGTGCACCAGGGTCACGGCGTCGGCGGCGATCTCCACGTCGTCCCAGTCGGCCCGGCGCACGAGGCCGTGGTCGGCGGTGCCGGTCACCTCGCTGGTGACCGCGAGCCGGTACACCTCGCCGTCCCAGCTGTAGAGGCCGTCCTCGGTCCGGCCGGGCCACGGCGCGAGCACGAGTCCGGCGGACAACGGCGGCTTCTCGCCGAGCGGCCACTCCTCGGTGAGGGGGACCCCCGCGCGGCGGAGGCCGCGCAGGCCCGCACCGGTTCGCGCGATCTCCGCGACGTAGCCGCCGGCGGCGATGGTGAATCCGGGCTGCACCGACATGGGCGCAATAGTACGGGCGGGCGCGGCGCCGCGAGCGCCCTCCGCCCGACCGCCGTCCGATGCAACCCTCCGCAACGTCGGGGCACGGCGTCAGCGCGCGAGCGTCCCCGCGATCACGGTCGCGACGGCGGACTGCAGCGCGGGCACGAGCTCCACGCGGAACACGGCCAGGGAGGGGTCCACGCGGTAGGCCGATTCGCACAGCCGCGACTGCTCGGCCTGCGCGTAGAGCGCACCGGAGAGGGTGAGCATCAGCGAGCCCACCGCGGCCGCGTCGTCGCCGAGCTCGGGGAGCGCCCGGGTGAGCACGCCGGCGAGGGTGTCGAGCCCGGCGAGGGCGGCGCGCTTGAACCGCACGATCGCCTCGGTGGAGACGTTGCGTTCGAGCACCGAGGCCTGCGCGGAGACGAGGTCGAGCAGGTCGGGGTGCGCGGCCGCGACGCGGGCGTAGACGGCGGCGAAGGCCTCGATCCGCTCGGGGAGCGGCGCGTCGTCGCGCACCTCCGACTGCCACGCCTCGTCGAGCTCGACGATGCAGGCGGCGGCCGAGCGGATGAGCACCTCGAGCAGCACCTCTTCCCGGGACTCGAAGTAGCGCAACACGTTCGACTTGGCGAGGCCCACGCGGCGGCTGAGTTCGCTCAGCGTGAGGGACGCGACCGGCATCTCGCCGAGCATGCCCGCCGCCGCGGCCATGATCGCCTCGCGCCGCTGCTGCCGCTGTTCCGCACTGCGCGCCCGTTGGAATCCCACGGGCCGATTTTACAGACCGTTGGTCTATTGACAACAGACCAACGGTCTCTTACGGTGGAGACATTGAACAGACCGGCGGTCTCTTAACCGTCGTCGAACCATCGAGGAGTAGCCATGAGCTGGACCGAGAACGACGTCCCCACCCAGGCCGGACGGGTAGCCGTCGTCACCGGCGCGAACACCGGACTCGGCTTCGAGACCGCGCGCGTGCTCGCCCAGAAGGGCGCCGAGGTCGTGCTCGCGGTGCGCAACACCGACAAGGGCGCCGAGGCGGCCCGGCGCATCGCCGCCGTCGCCCCGGGCGCGACGGTGCGCGTCCAGCGCCTCGACCTCGGGTCGCTCGCCGCGGTGCGCGAGGCGGCCGCGGAGCTGCGCGAGTCCACCCCGCGTGTGGACCTGCTGATCAACAACGCCGGCGTCATGTACCCGCCGAAGCAGACCACCGCCGACGGCTTCGAGCTGCAGTTCGGCACCAACCACCTCGGCCACTTCGCGTGGACCGCGCAGGTGCTCGACCTGCTGCTGGACGTGCCGGGCTCGCGCGTGGTGACCGTCGCGAGCATCGCGCACCGCATCCGCGCGAGCATCCACTTCGACGACCTGCAGTGGGAGCGCTCCTATGACCGGGTCGCCGCCTACGGGCAGTCGAAGCTGGCGAACCTGCTCTTCCACTACGAGCTGCAGCGCCGCCTCGCCGCGCGGGCGTCGGGCGCGAACGGCACCGTCGCGGTCGCCGCGCACCCCGGCATCGCCGATACCGAGCTCGTCCGCAACCTGCCGGCCGTGCTGCAGAAGGCGCAGGCCGTGGCGCCCCTGTTCTCGCACGACGCGCAGCACGGCGCCCTCCCCCAGCTGCGCGCCGCGACCGACCCGGGCGCCCTCGGCGGCCAGTACTACGGGCCCGACGGCCTCGGCGAGCGCCGCGGTGCCCCCAGGGTCGTGGCGTCCAGCGAGCAGTCGTACGACCTGGACCTGCAGCGCCGCCTGTGGGCGGTGTCGGAGGAGCTCACCGGCGTCGCGTTCCCGGTGTAGCCGTCAGCGGGTGACGCG
Organism: Tsukamurella ocularis; assembly: GCF_965138335.1. Taxonomy (GTDB): domain Bacteria; phylum Actinomycetota; class Actinomycetes; order Mycobacteriales; family Mycobacteriaceae; genus Tsukamurella; species Tsukamurella ocularis_A. Next base: position 22,909 of record NZ_CBCSDV010000040.1, on the reverse strand, counting down.
GTAGCGCACGAAGGCGGGGACGGCGAACGCCGCGAGCACGGTGAACACGATGACGAGCACGCCGCCGCCGGCCGCGGCCATCGCCGCGCCCGCGGAGGCGGCGGCCGCGCCGTGCAGCGCGTCGCCGATGCGCGGCCCGCCCGCGACGACCACGGTGAAGACGCCCTGCAGCCGCCCGCGGACGTCGTCGGTCGCGGCCTCCTGCAGCATCGTCGTGCGGAAGGCCGCGGAGAACATGTCGGCTGCGCCGCCCAGCGCGAGCAGCACCAGCGCCGCCCACAGCCAGCCGAACTGCGCGGCGACGCCGAAACCGCCGATCGCCAGGCCCCACAGCACGATCATCACGATCACGGCCAGGCCCTGCCGGGCGACGCGCGACGTCCAGCCCGACAGCACGCCGCCGAGCACCGCGCCCACCGACATCGCCGCGAACAGGGCGCCGAACACCCAGCCGCCCTCGATCGGATCCCCGAAGTTCTCGTGCGCGATCTGCGGGAACAGCGCGCGCGGCATGCCGAAGACCATCGCGATGATGTCCACGACGAAGCTCATGAGCAGCACCTTGTGGCCTGCGAGGTACCGGAACCCGTCGATCACGGAGCGCAGGCCCAGCGACTGCCCCTTGTCCTCCGCCTTGATCGACGGCAGCTTCCACACCGCCCACAGGGTGAGCATGAGCGACGCGGCGTCGAGCGCGTACAGCCAGTGCACGCCGATGATCGGGATGAGCGGCGCGCCCAGCATCGGGCCGGCGATCGCGCCGAACTGCATCACGGTCATGTTGAGCGAATTCGCCGCCGGCAGCTGCTCGGGCGGCACGAGCCGCGCGTAGATCGCGGAGCGGGTCGGCTGGTTGACGCCGAAGAAGGCCTGCTGCAGGGCGAAGGCACCCAGGATCAGCCAGACGTTGTCCGGCAGCAGCGCGAGCATCAGGGCGGTGCCCGCCAGGCCGAGGGTGGTGCCGATGATCACCAGCCGGCGGTCCAGCGCATCGGCGATGGCGCCGCCCCACAGGCCGAAGATCACCAGCGGGACCAGGCCGAACACACCGGTCAGGCCGACGTACGCCGAGGATCCGGTGATCGCGTAGATCTGCGCAGGGACGGCGACCGCGGTGAGCTGCGCACCGATGACGGTGACGATCCCGGTCCACCACAGTCGCCGGTAGTCGGGGTTCTGCAACGGCCGTGTATCGGCCAGGAGTCTCGGCACTCGAAAGATCCTACGACTTCCTCACGATCCCCCGCGCATCGACGGACCCGCTACCGTGGCGCCGGTGATGAGGCTGGCCCGCGCGCGCATCGACGGTGACGCCCTGGTGGACGTCGACGTCGCCGGGGGCCGGATCGCCGCGCTCTCCCCCGCCGGCACCACCCGCCCCGCGGGCGACGTGCTCGACCTCGACGGGCGCCGCCTGATCCCGGGCCTGTGGGACGAGCACGTGCACGTGCGCACGTGGGCCGTCTCGACGCGCCGGATCGACGTGCGGTCCGCGACGGGACCGGAGGAGGTCGCCGCCCGGGTCCGCGCCGCGCTGCCCGACGCGGAGCCGGGCCTGCCGGTCGTCGCCGCCGGCATGCGCGACGGGCTGTGGGGCGGCGCACCGTCGCGCCTGCTGCTCGACGAGGCCGCGCCGGACGTGCCCGTCATGGTCGTCTCGTCCGACCTGCACAGCTCCTGGTCGAACGCCGCGCTCGGCCGGCTCCTGGGCATCGACCTCGACGAGACCGGGATGCTGCGCGAGGCGGCGAGCTTCGCCGCGGCCACCCGGGTCGAGTCGCTGGTGGCGGACCGCGCCGACGCCTGGGTGCTCGAAGCCCTCGCCGGCCTGGGCCGACGGGGCGTCGTCGGCCTCGTCGACCTCGACTTCGACGATGCCGTGGGCGCCTGGGAGCGACGGCCCGCCCCGCCGGTCCGGATCGACGCGGGCGTCTACCCGCAGCACCTCGACGCCGCCGAGGCCCGCGGCGCCGGCACCGGCGCCCCGATCAACGGGCTCGCCCGGGTGGGGCCGCTCAAGGTCATCACCGACGGCTCGCTCGGCACCCGTACCGCGTACTGCCACGCGCCGTACCCGGGCACGACGGGCCGCGGCGTGCTCGAGGTGCCGCCCGAGCGCCTCGTCGAGCTGTTGCGCCGCAGCGCCGCGCTGGGCCTGACCCCGGCCGTCCATGCCATCGGCGACGCCGCCAACACCCTGGCGCTGGACGCGTTCGCCGAGGCCGGGGTCCGCGGCCGCATCGAGCACGCGCAGTTGCTCACCGAGGCCGATCTCCAGCGGATGGCGGCGCTCGGCATCGGCGCCTCGATCCAGCCGGAGCACATGCTCGACGACCGCGGCCTCGTCGCCCGGTTCTGGGGCGACCGTGCCGGGGACGCCTTCCGCGTCGGCTCGCTCGTGGCCGCGGGCGTCGACGTGGTGCTCGGCTCGGACGCGCCGGTCACACCGCTCGACCCGTGGTTCGCGATCTCCGCCGCCGTCACCCGCAGCCGCGACGGCGACGCTCCGTGGCAGCCGTGGGAGGCGATCGACGCGGACACCGCGTTGCGGCTCTCGGCGCGCAGCCGGATCGCGGTCGGCGCGCCCGCCGACCTCGTGGCCCTCGGCGCCGACCCGACGCCGGAACGCCTGCGCACCATGCCCGTCGACCTCACGCTCGTGGCCGGCGGGATCACCCACCGCGCGGTCTAGGGCTGCAGGCGCACCGGCGTGTAGTCCGGCGCGACGAGCCGCACGCGGTTGTGCACCCGGTTCTCCCGGCCCTGCCAGAACTCGACGACCTGCGGCGCGATGCGGTAGCCGCCCCACTCGGGCGGCACGGGCACATCGACGCCCTCGAACCGGGCCTCGACCTCGGCGAACCGCTCCGCCATCGCGGCGCGGGAGGCGACCGGCCGGGACTGGTCCGACGCCCACGCCCCCAGCTGCGAGCCCCGGGGTCGCTCGGCCCAGTACGCGGCGGTCTCCGCCGGGAGCACCTTGGTCACGGAGCCGCGCACGTGCACTTGGCGGTGGATCGCGATCCACGGGAAGGTCACGGCGGCAGTCGGATTCGCCTCCACGGCGCGGGCCTTGTCGGAGCCGTAGTTGGTGTAGAAGACCACGCCCCGCTCGTCGAGGCCCTTGCACAGCACGGTGCGGGTGGCGGGGAGCCCGGTCTCGTCGACGGTGGCGAGCACCATCGCGTTCGGTTCGGGCGCCCCCGCGGCGACCGCCTCGTCGAACCAGGACTGCCACAGCGGCACCCAGCCGGACGCCAGGTCCTCGGGCTGCAGGTCGAAGGAGTCGCCGTCGTACTTCTCGCGCATCGCCGTCAGGTCCACGGAGCCGAGACTACTCACTAGGCTTACGCACCATGACTGAGATTCCGGGCGGGCTCGAAGGCGTCGTCGCGTTCTCCACCGAGATCGCGGAGCCGGACAAGCAGGGCGGGGTGCTGCGGTACCGGGGCGTCGACGTGGCCGACCTCGTGCGCGATCGGGTCACGTACGGCCAGGTGTGGGGCCTGCTGGTGGACGGGGAGTTCGGCAACCCGCTGCCCGCGGCGGAGCCCTTCCCGCTGCCCATCCACAGCGGCGACGTGCGCGTGGACGCGCAGGCGGGCCTCGCGATGTTGGGGCCGCTGTGGGGCTTCGAGCCGCTGCTCGACATCGACGACGCCACGGCCCGCGAGAACCTGGCGCGCGCCTCGGTGACGACGCTGAGCTTCGTGGCGCAGTCGGCCCGCGGCCTGGAGCGCCCGGCGGTGCCGCAGCGGATCATCGACCAGTCCCCCACCATCACGCACCGGTTCATGACCCGCTGGCACGGCGAGCCCGACCCCGACCATGTGCGCGCCATCGACGCCTACTGGGTGGCGGCAGCCGAGCACGGCCTCAACACGTCCACACTCACGGCGCGGGTCATCGCGTCGACGGGGGCCGACGTCTCGACGGCGCTCTCGGGTGCGGTCGGCGCGCTGTCGGGACCGCTGCACGGCGGGGCACCGTCGCGCGTGCTGCCCATGCTCGACGAGGTGGTCCGCACCGACGACCCCCGCGGCGTGGTGACCGCGCGGCTCGACCGGGGCGAGCGGATCATGGGCTTCGGCCACCGCATCTACCGCGCCGAGGACCCGCGCGCCGACGTCCTGCGCTCGGTCGCCCGCGACCTGCACGCGCCGCGGTACGAGGCCGCGGCCGCCCTGGAGCGGGAGGCGAACGCCCTCTTCGCCGAGCGCCGGCCCGACCGGGCGATCTCGACGAACGTCGAGTTCTGGGCGGCCGTGATCCTCGACTACGCGGGCGTGCCGCCGCGAATGATGCCGGCCATGTTCACCTGCGCACGGACCGCCGGCTGGTGCGCGCACGTCCTCGAGCAGAAGCGCGCGAACAAGCTGATCCGCCCGTCCGCCCAGTACACCGGCCACGGCCCGCGGCAGCCGGAGGACGTGCCCGGGTGGGACACCATTAGGATTTAGGGCATGACGATCGAGATTCCCGCCGCGCTCAAGCCCGTCGACGGCCGCTTCGGCTGCGGCCCGTCCAAGGTCCGCCCCGAGCAGCTGCAGTCGCTCGTCGATACCGGCGCCTCGGTGTTCGGCACCAGCCACCGCCAGGCTCCCGTGAAGAACGTCGTGGGCCGCGTGCGCGAGGGCCTGAAGGATCTCTTCTCCCTGCCCGAGGGCTACGAGGTCGTGCTCGGCAACGGCGGCACCACCGCCTTCTGGGACGCCGCCGCGTTCGGCCTCATCCGCGAGCGCAGCCAGCACTTCACCTACGGCGAGTTCAGCAACAAGTTCGCCTCGGTCGCCAAGGGCAACCCGTTCATCGGCGACCCGGTCGTCGTCTCGAGCGATCCGGGCTCGGCGCCCGAGCTGGTCGCGGACGGTTCCGCCGACCTCATCGGCTGGGCGCACAACGAGACCTCGACGGGTGTCGCGGTGCCGGTCAGCCGCCTCGCGGGCAGCGAGAACGCGCTCATCGCGATCGACGCCACGTCGGGCGCCGGCGGCCTCCCGGTGAACGTCGCCGACACCGACGTCTACTACTTCGCGCCGCAGAAGTGCTTCGCCGCCGACGGTGGCCTGTGGGTCGCGCTGATGAGCCCCGCCGCCCTGGCGCGCGTCGAGGAGATCAAGGCCTCGGGCCGCTACACCCCCGAGTTCCTGTCGCTGCCCATCGCGGTGGACAACTCGAGCAAGAACCAGACGTACAACACCCCCGCGCTGGCGACGCTGCTGCTCTTCGCGAACCAGATCGAGTGGCTGAACGGCAACGGCGGCCTCGACTGGGCCGTGGGCCGCACCAAGGATTCGAGCGACCGGCTCTACCAGTGGGCCGAGGCGAGCGAGTTCGCGACGCCCTTCGTCACCGATCCGGCCCTGCGCAGCCAGGTCGTCGGCACCATCGACTTCGACGAGAAGATCGACGCCGCCGCCGTGGCCACGACGCTGCGCGCGAACGGCATCGTCGACACCGAGCCGTACCGCAAGCTGGGCCGCAACCAGCTCCGCATCGGCATGTTCCCGGCGATCGATCCCGAGGACGTCACCGCTTTGACCAAGTGCATCGATTTCGTGGTCGAGCGCGTGTCGGCCGACGCGTAGCGAATCGAACAACTACCCTTGCACCATGCAGGAGCTGCGGGTTGTGGGACTGGACGACGACGGGACGTCGGTGGTCTGCGAGGGCCCCGCGGGACGTTTCCGCCTGCCGATCGACGACACCTTGAAGGCAGCCGTGAGCGGTGAACTCGGAAGCGGCACACAGACGGAGCTCGAGTTGGGCGCCGACCTGTCGCCGCGGGAGATCCAGGCCCGCATCCGCGCGGGCGCGACGATCGAGGAGATCGCGGAGTTCACGGGTGCCCCGAACCACCGGATCAAGCGTTTCGCGGGACCGGTGCTGCTGGAGCGTTCCCGCGCGGCGGAGATGGCGCAGCTCGCGCATCCCGTGCGCGGCGACGGTCCGATGCACGCCACCCTCGCCGAGGTGATCCGGTCCGCGCTGGCCGAGCGCGGCCACGCCGACACCACGGAGTGGGACGCGTTCAAGGGCGCCGACAACCGGTGGGTGGTCGCGATCAGCTGGAGCGTCGGCAAGTCGCGCAACCAGGCGCATTTCAAGTACGCGCCGGGCGCGCACGGGGGCACCGCCAGCCCCGTCGACGAGACGGCCCGCGGGCTGCTCGATCCCGACGCGCGCCAGGGCCTGCGGAGCATCGACCGGTCGGCCGACGAGCCGCTACGCGCGGTCCCGGGGCCCGTCGCGCCGGGCCCCGTCGTGGAGGGCACCGTCGAGGACCGCTCCGAGCGTCGTCCCGCCCAGGCCCCTGCCGCTGCGGCGGCGGCCGGCCAGCACGGCCGTCGCCATCCGGAGATGCCGTCCTGGGAGGACGTGCTCCTGGGCGTCCGCGGCGGGAAGAACGGGTAGGTCGTGGGCGCTACAGCTGCGACGCTCTGGTTCATCGACGTCGCGGAGCCGAAGGGCATCCTGGCCATCGTGGGCAGGCCCGACGAGGCCGCATCGCGCGCGATCGCCGAGCAGGTGCTCGGGGAGCCCGTCGTGGGCCGCCCCGAATCCCTGGCCCGCGCCGCCGATCCGCTACCCGGGCACGTCTACGTGGCCGCGTGGGGCGGGCTGACCGTGGTGACCCACGCCGGCCTGCGCGTGGACCGGCCGGGCGACCTCGACGCATCATGGTGGAACCTGGTGCCCGCGCACCGCGCCTTCCTGCTGATCGCGGCCCCGGAGCGGGCCGTCGGCGGGTTCGCACTGCGCACCGACGGCGCGCCGAAGCGGTCGTTCTCGGCGCACCCCGTCGACATCCTCGAGGACGAGGGCCTGCCCGAGATCTTCGAGGGGCCGTTCTGGGCCGGGGAGCACCCGCTCACCTACGCCGAGGGCGTCGTCCCCGACCCGCGGGCCCTGCCCTTCCACCCGATGGAGTTCGCGGAGCAGGCGAACCGCGAGATCCTCGGCTTCCGCTACACGCACCCACTCGCGCCGACGGACCTCGACCCGGCACGCATCCAGGTCATCGACTTCGTGCCCGCCTCGCTCCAGCAGCAGGTCCAGGGCCAGGGCCAGGCCGACGGTGCGCCGCAGCCCCCGGTCGAGCAGCAGGACCCCGGCTACGAGGACCGCGGCAAGGTGCGCAGCTTCTTCGGTTTCTGATCGCTCCCCCGCCGCATAGCCGTTCCGCGCGACTACTACTCCCCGCGCGCGGCAGCGTCCGCGCCCGCCGCGCCACCGCCCTCCGCAGCACCCGCCGGCGCACCCCGCGCGCCGTCCTCCCGCAACGCCTCCGCGGCGGCGGACCGTCGGAGCGCGTACAGGCCGCAGAGACCGCAGGTGACGGCAGAGATCACGCCGCCCACGAGCAGCGGCGCGGCGGGGGTCGTCACGTCGGCGATCGCGCCGAGGAGCGGCGCGCCCAGGGGCGTACCGCCGAGGAAGGCGAGCATGTAGATGCCCATCACGCGGCCGCGGTACTCGGGATCCACGGACAGTTGCATGATGCTCATCGCCGAGGTGGTGAACGCCATCTGCAGCAGCCCGACCACCGTCAGCAGCACCGCCACGAGAGCGAACCACGGCGCCAGCCCCGCCAGCACCGATGCCACGCCGAAGGCGCAGCCGCCCACGAGGCAGGTCCGCAGCGACGCCATCCCGGTGCGGCGGGCGGCGAGCAGCGCCCCGGTCAGCGTGCCGACGGCGAGCACCGTCGAGAGCAGGCCGTAGGCGTCGGCGCCCAGCCCGAAGCCCTGGCGCGCCAGTAGCGACAGCGCCAGGGGGAAGTTGATGCCGAAGGTGGAGACGAAGAAGACCGCGATCATCACCAGCGTCAGCTCCCGCCGCCGCCGCACGTACGCGAAGCCGGCCCGCAACTGCCCGCGCGCCCGCTCCACCGGCGGCGATGGGAACAACTCCCCGACCCTCATCGCCAGCAGGGCCGCGACGATGGCGCCGGTGAACACCGCGTTCACCGCGAACACCCACCCGGTGCCCACGCCCGCGATGAGCAGGCCGGCGATCGCGGGGCCCACGATCCGGGCGGCGTTGAACACCATGGAGTTCAGGCCGATCGCGTTCGGCAGCAGCTCCGGCCCCACCATCTCGATCGTGAACGCCTGCCGGAAGGGACCGGCGATCGCCGTCACGCAGCCGAAGACGAACGCGAGCACGAAGACGTGCCACAGCGCGACCACCCCGGTGAGCGTCAGCGCCGCCAGCACCGCGGCGCACGCCGCCGCCCCGGTCTGCGTGAACATGAGCACGCGGCGCTTGTCGTACCGGTCGGCGAGCAGGCCCGCCCAGGCGGAGAGGAACAGGGTCGGCCCGAACTGCAGCGCCATCACCACGCCGAGCACCCAGCCGCGGCCGTGCGCGAGGTCGAGCACCAACCAGTCCTCGGCGACGCGCTGCATCCACGTGCCCACCAGGCTCACCGACTGGCCGCCGGCCCAGAGCCGGTAGTTCCTCGTTCGCAGGGAAACGAAGACGCTGGGCACCCGTCCGATAGTAGTCCTAAGTTTTTCGCCCAGGTTTCGGACGAGCGATCGGACGAGCTTTCAGACGAGCCCGCTCGACAGCGCCGCGACGGCGGCGAGCCACGCGATCACGATCGCCCCGGCGAAGCCCGCGCAGAACCACCGGGCCACGGGGCGCAGACGGTACGCGGTCAGCACCGGCACCGCGCCCGCCGTGCCGAGCGCGAGCAGGAACAGGCCCAGCCAGCGGCCCACGGCCATCACCGCCACGAACAGACCGGAGAGCACGCCGCCCCCGAGCAGCGCCACCACCACCGCGACCGCGGTGCCGGTGATCCAGGGCGTGTACCGGGGGCCGCTCACGTGCGGGCGCGCTCGTACAGGGCCAGCGCCGCGGCCGTGGCGACGTTGAGCGAATCCGTGCCGCGCGACATGGGTATCCGCGCACGCACGTCGGCCGCCGCGATCGTCTCGGGCGTGAGCCCCGGCCCCTCGGCGCCGACGAGGTACGCCACCCGCTCCGGCGCGCCGTCCACGGCCTCCGCGACCGTCCGCTCCCCCGACGGGGTCAGCGCCACCGTCCGGAAACCGCTCTCCGCCAGCACGCCCAGGCCCGACGCCGGCCAGCCGGACGCGGGCAGGTGGGCGAAGGGCACGAGCAGCACGTGCCCCATGGACACCCGGACGGCGCGCCGGTACAGCGGATCGGAGCAGCGCGGGCCGAAGAGCACGGCGTCGGCGCTCAGGCCCGCGGCGTTGCGGAAGATCGAGCCCAGGTTCTCGTGGTCGTTGACGCCCTCGAGCACGACGACGGTCCGGGCGTCGTCGAGCACCGCGCCCGCCTCCAACGGCGCGGGCCGGCGGGCGGCGGCGAGCACCCCGCGATTGAGGTGGAAGCCCACCACTCGCGCCATGAGGTCCGCCGTCACGAGGTACCGCGGCACGTCGGGCGCCACGCCCTCCAGCCGCGCCAGTTTCGACTCGACGCCCATGATCGCGTGCGGCACGAAGCGCGACGCCAGCATCCGCTCCACCACCGGCACGCCTTCGGCGAGCACGACGCCGCGCGCGAGGTCGGGTCGCTTGTCCGCGGCGGACAGGTTGCGGAAGTCGCTGAGCCGCGGGTCATCCGCGTCGTGAATCGGATAAATCGGTTGCGCCGGCACCCCATCAGCCTAATATCGAACTACGTGATCGAGATCCGTACCGCCACCGAAGCCGACTGGCCCGAGATGTACGCACAGGACGTGCACGCCTTCGGCTCCCCCTTCGAAGCCGAAGCCGCACCGCTCATCCGGCGCACCCTGGACCTGGATCGGTTCGTCGTGGCGCGCGACACCACCGACGGCGCGCTCGTCGGCGTGGCGGGCTCGTTCGCCCTGACCCTGACGGTGCCGGGCGGCGCGCAGCTCGACGCGCCCGGCGTCACCTGGGTGTCGGTCGCGCCCAGCCACCGCCGCCTCGGCGTGCTGCGGAAGATGCTGGACGAGTTGCACTCCCGCTACCGGGCCGCCGGCAACGCCGTCGCGGTCCTCACCGCGAGCGAGGGCACCATCTACGAGCGCTTCGGCTACGGCGTCGCGACCCAGATCGACGAGGTCACCGTCGCCCGCCGCACCGCGCGGCTGCGCGATCCGATCCCCGGCCCGCTGCGCACCCGCATCACCGCGCCGGCGGCCGCGCGCGACGCCGTCGAGGACCTCTACCGCCGATGGCACGCCGCGACACCGGGATCCGCGTCGGCGGAACAGTTCTGGGAGCTCTTCCACGCCGATCCCGAGTGGGCGCGCTGGGGCGGCACGGCCCGCCGCTACCTGCTGCACCCCGACGGCTACGTCACGTACCGGGTGGACGAGAAGGACCGGGCCCAGCTCGACGACGTGAAGACCCTCACCGCCGAGGCCGCCGCCGACCTGTGGCAGACGGTCCTCGGCCTGGACACGTTCGACGAGGTGACTGTCGACCTACCGGCGGACCATCCGCTGCGGGAGATGCTCGTCGACCCGCGATCGGTCGCCGTCACCGGCCGCAAGGATCGCCTGTGGCTGGCCTTCCTCGACGTGCCCGCGGCGCTCGAGGCCCGCACCTACGAGACCGACGGCGATCTCGTCCTCGGCGTCGACGGCGCCGCGTACCGGCTCACCGTCACCGGCGGCGTCGCGCGCTGCCGGGCGACGGACGAGGCACCGTCGGTCGAGCTGACCGGGCCGACGCTCGCCGGGCTGTACCTCGGCGCGGTGGCGCCGGGGACGATGGCGCGGGCCGGCCGGATCCGGGGCGACGCGGGCGCACTGTCCGTATTCCGCACGGAGCGGCAGCCGGAACTCGGGACGACGTTCTGAAAGAACGGTGACCCGTGATTCAAAACCGGATAAGGAACGGCCCTATCGGAAATCACACCGATAGGGCCGTTCGATTAATGATCGAAAAATGCGGAGATATTCCGTTTACTTCTCTTCCGCGGCGATGAGGCCATTGAGAATTCCCACGGCGTCGCCGAGGGTCGCACGCTGCTCCGGCGAGAGCTCGTCGAGCTTGCCCCGCAGCCACGCCTCGCGGGCCGCGGCCTCGCCCGTGATGATCTGCTCGCCCTCGTCGGACAGGCTGACGATCACCTGGCGGCCGTCGGTGGGGTGCGGCGCGCGGCGGACCAGCCCCAGGTCGGCGAGGGAGGCGATGACCCGGGTCATCGACGGCGGCTGAACGCGTTCGCGCGCCGCGAGCTGCCCCGGGGTGAGGGGCCCGTCGTTCGCGAGCGCGTTGAGCGCGGAGAGCTGCGTCAGGGAGACGAGCGAATCGCGACGCCGGCCGCGGAGGTGGCGGGCGAACCGCACGGTGGCGAGGGCAAGATCTCCCGCCAGCCGATCGTCATTGTCAGTCACGGCGTTAGAGTACATCTGGCAAGTGCAATTGCGCGCATGAACCCCGGGAGTAACGATGAACCTTCAAGGGAACGAGCCGGGAAACGCCGTCGCGGCGCCCGAACTCCCCCGCGCCGCGACGGAGCCCCGCCCCGTCGTGATCGCCGGGACCGTGGCGTTCGCGGTGGCCCTCGTCATCACCCTGCTCGCGCGCGAGACCTTCGGCGCCGCGTGGATCGTGTGCGCCTGCGGGGTCGGCGTCGGGGCCTTCGGCGCGACGGTCCTCACCCTGCAGCGGCGGGCGGCCCTGCGCGGCGATCGGGGAGCACAGCGCGGCCTCGTGTGAGCCGCAGCACCAGCAGTCCGGCCGCGACCACGAGCGCCCCGATCGCCCATCCCGCCAGCACGTCGAGCAGCCAGTGCGCCGCCAGGTACACCCGGCTCAGGCCGATCGCGATCGAGCCGGCCAGCGCGGCCGCGAGGGGCCACCGGCGCCCCGTCAGCGCGTAGGCGGTCACGGCGAACGTCCCGAGCACCACCATCGAGTTCAGCGCGTGGCCGGACGGGAAACTCTCGGAGGAGATCACCACGAGCCGCGGCGGGATCGGCGGCCGCTCGCGCCCGAAGAGGCTCTTGAGGACGACCATCGCCCCGAGCCCGAACAGCTGGGTCAGGCCGCAGTACAGCGCCCACTCCCGCTGCTGCCGGCGCAGCAGCAGGTAGAGGAACCCGGCGATGCCGATGGCCCACATCGACGCGGTGTTGCCCACCGTCGTGATCACGCGCATCGCCACGGTCAGCGCGTCACCACGGATCGAGAGCATCCAATCGAGCGCACCCTGATCGACGGGGTTGGGCCATGCGTCGCCGTCGGTCACCACCGGCTCGACTGTACGTGCAGGACGCCGTCGACGACCACGTACGGGACGCGGCGCTCGCCCCCGGCGACCGTCACGACGAGGTCGTCGTGGACGTGCACCTCGACGGCGTCGGGCAGCTCGCCGAGGGCCTGGGCGAGGGTGACGCCGGGGTGCGCGCCGCGCGCGAAGCGTTCGCCGCCGGCGGGGATCGCGACGGTCTCGGCGCCCGCGAGCGGCAGGTCCAGCGTGTCGGCGAGCGCCGCCGCGACGTCCAGCCCGCCGAACACCAGGCCGGACGCCGTGAACCGGGCGTGCGGCACATCGAGGACCGCGGCGTCGTCCGCGTCGAGCACCTCCCCGTCGATGTCCCGCACCCGCGCGGGCAGATCGGGCAGCCGGTGCCCCGCGATCGCCCGGTGCGCCGCGATCACCACCGCGGGCGCGGGCGTCCGGGCGGGGTCGGCGAGGGCGTCGGCCAGCACCTGCGCGTCGGCGGCCGTGCGCACGGCGTGCAGCAGCGCGGCCCGCAGCCGCGGCGCGGCCGGGTGCGTGCACGGGTCGAGCAGGCCGGCGAAGGTCTCGTCGTCCGGCGCCCGCAGCCGCCCCAGGTCGGTGCGGGTGTGCAGCCACCAGGCGGTGTAGCCGTCCGGATCGTCCAGCACGCCGGGCAGGTCCGCGAGCAGCTCGTACGCGGGCTCCCAGTGCTCCACGAGGTCCAGGTCGCGGACCGCGACCAGCTCGTCGGGCTCGGCCGGCAACTGCGCCCACCACTCCTCGGCGCCGTCCAACGTCGCGTCGGGCCCGGTCGGCAGCGGCTCGCGGAGCACGCCGAAGGACCAGCCCACGCCGATCGCGCGCAGTGCCTCGGCGGGGTGCCGCGCCTCGAAGTCCGGGTCGACGGTGCCGTACGGGTGGTCCTCCCCGAGCACCGCGCGCAGCGGCGCGGCCGCGGCCAGGAGCTCGTCCGCGGGGTACAGCGCACCGTCGTCGGCCGGGACGGGAAGCGCGCCGAGCCACGTGGGCCCGACGGTGCCGCCCTCGTCGAGCAGGCCCAGCACGGCCTCGGTGAGCTCGACGTCCTCGTCGCCGGCGCCGGCCTCCCAGTCGATGCGGCCCACCTCCTCGCGCAGCGCGGGATCGCCGAGCAGGTCGGCGGCGCCCAGCGTGCGGGCGCCCGCGCGCTCCAGCAGGGGGTGCGCCGCCGCGGGGTGCACGATGCGCGCCCACGTGACCAGCGCCAGCGCCTCGGCATCGCCCGCGACCAGGGCCGCGCCGCGCGCACCGGTCACCACGCGCCCGTCGGCGAGGGGCACCGGCAGCGCACCCAGGTCGTCGGCCGGGAGCCGTGCGGCGTCGAGCGCGGCGTACAGCTCGCCGTACCAGGCCGGATCCCGATCGCGGGGCACGGCGTCCGCGAGGTCCGCCGCGGTCAGCTCGCGGGCGCCGAGCGCGACCAGGCGCGCCGCGTCCGGCACCGAGGAGTACGCGGGCGGCACGAGCGGAAGCGCTTCGCACAGTAGGTCGTTCAGCTCAACGGTGAGCCCCGGCAGCACCGCGGCGCGGTCCGGGCGCAGCCGCGTACCGTCGGGCCCCGGGACCCAGGCGTGCCCGCGCAGCTCGTCCTCGACGGCCTCGCGCAGCAGGGCGTCGACGGGGCCCGCCGGCGGGCGGCGCGGCGGCAGCAGCGGCAGGGGGTCGGGCTGCGCGGCGACGAAGGCGGCGTAGCCGCGGGCGGCGAGCGCGACGTCGGCGTCGGGATGCAGGCGGCGACGGTCGGGCGTGGTCGGGAGGTCGGCGATGACCCGCACCGGCAGGGTCAGCGGTTCGTCGGTGCGGGTGGGCGCGTGCAGGAACCGCGCGTCCGCGCCGATCACCCAGCGCGCGTGCGGGCCGTGCCCGGTCACGAGATCGGGCGCCGCGCAGCGCTCCTCCGCGACCGTGATCGCCGCCAGCGCCGGCAGGTCGAGCAGCAGGTCCTGCGCCTGCGCGGCGAACTCGGCGACCAGCGCGGGATCGGCGCCGATCAGCACCACCTCCGTCGCGAAGCCCGCCCGCGGCGGCGTCGCCACCGGGTAGGGCAGCCGCATCGCCGCGACCTCGTCCAGCCCGGCGTCGGCGCGGGAGCGCGCCGCGGAGAAGGCGATACCGCCGTCGGCCGAGCGGATCTCGACATGGTCGGTCACCGTCAGGACGGCGGCGAAGCCGACCCCGAACCGGCCGACCGAGCCGACCGCGGCCCCGTCGGACTTGGGCGAGACGCGCAGCGCCGCGAGGGATTCGACCCCCGCCTGCGACAGGGACGCGCCCGTGTTGGCCACGTGCACGCCGTCGGCCTCGGCCCAGACGGCCAGCTCGCCGGGGATCCCCGCCGCGGAGGCGGCGTCGGCGGCGTTCTGCGCCAGCTCGACCGTGACCCGGTCGCGGTAGCCGACGGTGACGAGGTCCCGCTCGGCGGCGAGGTCCTCCGCGGCGCGGGTGGGCGAATCGCGCCACGCGGCGAGGGTCGCGCGCCGCAGCGCGGCCGTACCGAACGGATCGGCGGCCATGTCAGGCCTGCTCGGCGGGGACCTTCTCGACGGCGCCGTCGTCGTAGGGCTCGTACGCGGGGCTCCCCTGGCCCGACGGTGCCGTCACCGAGGAGTGGGCGCCGCAGCCGTAGTGCGCGTGCACGACGTGGCCGTCGGCCGAGTACTCGTTGCCGCAGGCGCCGAAGGCCGCGCCCAGGGCGCCGGCCAGCGGGAGGAAGAAGGCGCAGTCGCCGCAGTGGTAGCGGGTGGAGCGGGCCATCTCGGACTCGGGACCGAAGTCGCCGGCCAGCCAGCGCTCGGCGGCGTCGATCCGGCCGAACCGCGACATCACGCGCTCGAGGTTGAGGCCGATCTCCCCGGCCACGTCGTCGACCGCCGGGTCGCCCGAGAGGGTGTGGCCGGGCTCGATGCGGGCGTCGTTCTCGCGGGGCGGCAGCACGTCACCGGGGGCCAGGTCGCCGGCGCGGATGCGCTCCTCCCACGGCACCCACTCGGGCGCGGTGAGCGAACCGGGGCCGGGCAGCAGCGCGGTCTCGGACACCGTGAGCTCGCCGCCGGGCGTGGCGGCGATCACGGCGCACCACTGCCAGCCGCGGTACGCGGGCAGGTCGGCCTCGAAGTAATGGGCCGCCGCGAACTCGTCCTCGACCACCGTGGCGACGTGCGCGCCCACCCGGGCGCCCTCGTCGGCCTCCAGTACGGCGCGCGCGAGGTCGACCGCGGCACCTGACTGCAATGCGGAACTCACCCGTCCGATTGTGCCGGATGGCGGCCGCGCAGGTGCAGGCGGGCGGCACACGCCCCCGAAGACGGCATCGTCGCGGATGCGGAACAATGGTCGGTGTGAGCGGTCATCCGGGGCAACAGCAGTATCCCCCCGACGAGCCCCGGCGCCGTCCGGGGCCGACGCCGCGTGCCCACAGCGGGCAGTCCGTGCGGCACGGGGCACCGTCGAACGCGGGGCAGCACGACTCCCGCGATCAGGCGACCGAGCGCGGCGCAGCGCGCCCGCAGTACACGTCGAACCACCACCTGCCACCGCTCGAGGACACGCCCACCGCCGCCGACCGCCGCACCGCCGAGGAGGAGCATCGGCGGATGCCGCGCAAGATCACCGTCACCCGGGTGGCGGCCATGCGCAGCCGAGAGATCACCGAGGCGGGGATCGCGAAGTGGCATCAGGCCACCAGGGCCGACGGTGCCGACAAGTCCGGCCTGACCGCGCTCACCTACCCGGTGATCCTCAACAACGCCGTCGACGCCGCGATGATGGTGGCGCTGGCGAACACCCTGTTCTTCGCGGCGGCGCAGGCCGAGTCGAAGTCGAAGGTCGCGCTGTACCTGCTGGTGAACATCGCGCCCTTCGCGATCATCGCGCCGTTCATGGGGCCGCTGCTGGACCGCATCCAGCACGGGCGGCGGGTGGCGCTGGCGGCGTCCTTCGGGATCCGCGTGGCGCTGGCGGTGCTGCTCATCACGAACTGCTCGTACGACTCGATCAACAACACCGTCAACTTCGATCCCTGGGTGCTCTATCCGTGCGCGCTCGCGATGATGGTGATGAGTAAATCCTTCTCGGTGCTCAAATCCGCGGTGGTGCCGCGGGTGCTGCCACCGTCGATCGACCTGGCCCGGGTGAACTCGCGGCTCACCCTGTTCGGCCTGGTCGTGGGCTCGGGCGTGGGCGGCGCGATCGCCACTGGGGCCGAGTTCGGGCTCAGCCGGATGCTGCACATCCCCGGCGGGATGTACGCGCTCATGGTCTTCGCGGTGCTCGGGGCCGTGGCGTGCCTGCGCATCCCGAAGCGGGTCGAGAGCACGGCGGGCGAGGTGCCCACCACCCTGTCGTACACGGGCGCGATGGCCCGCAACGCGGAGTACGCCGCATCGGTGTCGGATTCCGGAGAGCGGGCGGGCTTCGGTGCGGCGTTCAAGAACCTGCGAGCGCCGCTCGGCCGGAGCGTGGTCACCGGGCTGTGGGGCAACACCACCATCCGCGTGCTGACGGGCTTCCTGACCCTGTACATCGCCTTCTACAGCAAGGCCCAGCAGGCGGCGGGCGGCTCCGCCACCGAGTCACTGTTGATGATCGGCGCGGTCGGCGCCGCCGCCGGCATCGGCAACTTCATCGGCAACGGCATCGGCGCCCGGCTGCAGTTGCCGCGGCCCGCGCGGATCGTCGTGCAGGCGACGATCGCGGCCACCGTCGGCGCGANCGTCGCGGCGGTCTTCGGCAATCTCGTGGTGATCGCGGCCGTGACCTTCGTCGCGTCCGGGGTGTCGGCGCTCGGCAAGGTCTCCCTCGACGCGTCCATTCAGGACGACCTGCCCGACGAGTCCCGGGCCTCCGCGTTCGGCCGGTCCGAGACCGCGCTGCAGCTCGGCTGGGTCGGCGGCGCCGCGCTCGGCGTGCTGCTGCCGCCCACGCTGTGGATCGGCTTCGCGACCGTCGCCGCGATCATGGTCGTCGGCACGGTGCAGACGGTGCTGACCTACCGCGGCGGCTCGCTGGTCCCCAACTTCGGCGGCAAGCGCCCGGAACACGTCCCACCCACGATGAACGCGCACTCATGATGAACGGGGTCCTCCGATGATCAAGCCCAGCCCGAAGCTGCTCCTCGCCGGAGCGGTGTTCGCGATCGCGGCGGCGGTGCTGTTCGCCTTCACCGTCGTCGCCGGGCTCGACAAGCGGGACGAGCCCGAGCCCCGGCCGACGCTGCAGGCCACCGTCGGGAAGACGATGCTGAACGTCGCGCCCAACAACTTCTGCACCAACGTGCGCGCGCAGGAGTGCGACCAGCCCCGGAAGCCCGCTCGGCTGAGCGTCGAGCCGGGCCAGGCGATCGTCATCTCCTTGCCCGACTACATCACGTCGCGCCCGTGGTTCCTCACCGTGCAGCGCCTCGACACCCGCACCCGCACGGCGTGGCTCGACCACGTCACCCACACCGAACCCGCCGGGGCGACCCTGGTCCTGAAGTCGACGGACGACGTGCTGGTCACCGCGGTCGAGATCTCGGTGCCGTCGGACGTGTTGGACGCATCCGGCGACATCCCGTCGCAGGCGGTATGGGGTATCGATACCCTCGCCGAAAGCGTCGCCAAGGACTACGCGCTGGTCCAGAAGCCGTGACCGGCGGCGAGTACTGAGCTTCACCCGGTCCGGTCCGCCCGCCCCGGTAGGCGGAGCGCGGGGACGACGCCGAGGGCGGTGACCGCCGCCATCACCCAGAACGCGGGGTGCAACGCGGACTCGGCGGAGCTGTGGGCGAGTCCCGCCTGCAGGACGACGGCCACCGCGGCGACGCCGATCGCGCCGCCGAGCTGCTGCGCGCCCCGGGTGAACATCGAGGCGTGCGGGAACTGGTCGCGCGAGAGCCCGGTGTACGCCGACGACAGGATCGGAACGAGCACCGCGCCGAGGCCCAGCCCGCGCACGAACAGCACGAGCGCGAGGACGACCGGATTCGTCGCGGCCGTGACGAAGGCGAACGGCACCGTCGCGACCGCCATCAGAGCGAGCGCCGAGACGGCCACCGGACGCGGACCGAACCGGTCCACCAGGCCGCCGACGAAGAACCGCGGCGCGAGCGCCCCCACCGCCTGGGGCATCAGGAGCAGTGCCGTCGTGAGCGCCCCGTCGCCGCGGACCGTCTGCCAGTACAGCGGCAACAGGAACATCGTCCCCATGAGCGCGCCACCCACGACGAGTCCCGCCGACGTCGCCGCGGCGACGGTCGGCACGCGCAGCAGTCGCACGCGGACGAGGGCGCGGTCGCCGACCCGCAGCGCATGCACCCCGAACGCCGCGATCAACACCGCCCCGGCCACGACCAGCAGCAGGACGCCCGACGTGCCGCCCCCGGCCAGCTCCGCGAGCCCGTAGAAGGTGAGGACGATCCCGGGCGCCAGCAGCGCCAGGCCGGTGCGGTCCAGCGGGGGCACCGCGTCGCCCCGCACCGGCGCGTCGTCCGGCAGGACCCGGAGCGCCGCCACGACCGCGAGCGCGCACAGCGGGACGTTGATCGCGAACATCCACCGCCAGTCCGCCCAATGCAGGAGGGCGCCGCCCAGGACGGGGCCGATCAGGGGCCCGAGCGCGATGGGCACGCCCAAGGCCGCGGTCACCCGCGCCACCGAGCCCGCCCCGGCCGCACGCACCGCGATGGTCTGCATGTTCGTCATCAGCACGCCGGCCGCGGCGCCCTGCACGGTGCGGAAGACGATGAGGCTCATCGGGCTCCAGCTGAGCGCGCACAGCGCGGAGCCGGCCGCGAAGACGACGAGCGCCGCCAGCCACAGCCGCCGACCGCCGAGACGCGCGTCGAGCCAGCCGCACAGCGGGATCGTGACGACGAGCGCGAGCAGGTACGCCGTGCTCACCCACTGGATGCTCGCGACATCGGTGTGCAGGTCGACGACCAGCGTGTGCACCGCGATGGTCAGCATCGTCGTGTCCAGGATCGGGGCGAACGCGCCGAGGACGAGGGTCGCGATGAGCGCGCGCATCGGTCGTGCCCGCCCCCGCACATTAGATACAGTCATGCATCTAATGTGCGGCATGTTGATAAGATACGCAAGTGGACTCAAATTTGCCCGCACCGCGCACCCGCCGACGCGGCGCGGCGCTCGAGGAGGCGATCCTGGAGGCGGCGTGGGACCAACTCGCCGACGGGGGCTACGGCGACTTCACCCTGGAGGCGGTGGCCGCTCGCGCCGGGACGTCGCGGTCCGTGCTGTACCGCCGCTGGCCCGGTCGGGTCGAACTGCTCCGGGCCGCGCTCGCGCACCGGGGCGGGACGCCGGTGGCGGAACAGCCCGCGACCGGTTCGCTGCGCGGCGACGCGATCGCGCTGCTCACGGCCATGTCGAAGAACCGCGTCGAGCTGATGATCCTGCTGCAGACGCGGCTGGGCGAGTTCTTCGCCGAATCCGGCGACTCCCCCGCGGACCTGCGGGAGCTCCTGGTCGGGCCCCGGGCGGGGTCGATGCACGAGGCCGTCGCCCGGGCCGTCGAGCGCGGCGAGATCGACCCGGCACGGGTCACCGACCGGATCGTGCGACTACCCGCCGATCTGGTGCGCCATCAGATGGCGATGACCCTGCGCCCGGTGCCGGCCGAGGACATCGCCGAGATCGTCGACGACTGCTTCCTCCCCCTGCTGGTCGCGCGCGAGCGCTGACCGAGGGAGGACGGACGCGCTACGCGTCCAGCTCGCGGGCGATCTCGCGGAGCACCTTGGCGATCTGCTCGGAGGCCTTGCGGTCGGGGTAGCGCCCCTTGCGCAGCTCGGGCTGCACGCCCACGTCGAGCAGCTGGATCATGTCCTCGATCAGTACGTTCAGATCCTCGGCGGGCCGACGGTCCGCGGCCGGCCGGCGGCCGCGCTGCGCTCCCGCACCCCGGGAGACCGACGGCACCGGCTCGAGCACGGTCACCGTCAGCGCCTGCGGGCCGCGACGTCCCGCGGCCATGCTGAACTCGACCCGCTGGCCCTGCTTGAGCCCGTCGGTGCCGTCGGGCAGCGCCGACGACCGGACGTAGACGTCCTCCCCGCCCTCCTGGGAGAGGAAGCCGAAGCCCTTGTCCGCGTCGTACCACTTGACCTTGCCGGTAGGCACTGCTCGTCACCCGCTCTGCACTAAGAACAACAAAACGCGCCCCGCGATCGGCGAGACGCACTGGGACTAGTCTAGAGGCATGGGCAAGTTCGTTTCCGGCGCCGTCTCCGTCTCGATCGCACTCTTCGCGATCGGGCTGATCGCGATCGCCGCCCTGTTCCTCACGCCGCTCCTCGCGGGCGGCACCACCGCACCCACCTGGGTGTACGCGCTGACGCCGCTCACGCCCGTCGGCTTCCTCCTGGGTGTGATCGCCGTGATCCTCGGCGGGCGGACCGGAGACGGCGAGCCGCGGCCATGAGGCCGCTGGTCGACCGCTACGGGCGCGTCGCACGCGACCTGCGGGTCTCCCTCACGGACCGGTGCAACCTGCGGTGCACCTACTGCATGCCCGCCGAGGGCCTGCCGTGGCTGGCCAACGAGCACGTGCTGACGGGGCCGGAGATCGACCGGCTCATCACCATCGGCGTCCGCGACCTCGGAATCACGGAGATCCGATTCACGGGCGGCGAGCCGCTGCTGCGCGCGGACCTCGACCGGATCGTCGCGCACGCCGCGGCACTGGAACCGCGGCCCGAGATCTCGCTGACCACCAACGGGCTGTCGCTCGCCCGGCACGCCGCCAAGCTCGCGGGCGCGGGCCTGGACCGGGTGAACGTCTCGCTCGACACCGTCGACCGCGAGGAGTACGCCAAGGTCACCCGTCGCGACCGCCTCGACGACGCCCTGGCCGGCCTGCGCGCCGCCGCCGACGCCGGCCTCACCCCGGTGAAGGTCAACGCCGTCCTCGGCCCCGGGCGGCTCGACGACGCGCGCCCCCTGCTGCGGCTGTGCCTCGACGCGGGGTACGAGCTGCGGATCATCGAGCACATGCCGCTCGACGCCGACCACACGTGGGACCGGAACACCATGATCACGGCCGAGCACATCCTGGCCGAGCTTCGCCGCGAGTTCACCCTCACGCCCGACGGGGAGCCGCGCGGCAGCGCGCCCGCCGAGCGCTTCCTGGTCGACGGTGGCCCGGCGACGGTCGGCGTCATCGCCTCGGTCACGCGGCCCTTCTGCGGCGACTGCGACCGCGTCCGTCTCACGGCCGACGGCCAGATCCGCACGTGCCTGTTCGCGGCCGACGAGACCGACCTCAAGCCGCTGCTGCGCGGCGGCGCGACGGACACGGAGATCGCCGACGCGTGGCTCGCCGCGATGCTCGGCAAGCAGGCCGGCCACGGCATCGACGACCCCTCCTTCCTGCAGCCGGCGCGCCCCATGAGCGCGATCGGGGGCTGACGGAGTGCTGATCCGGTACTTCGCCGCCGCGCGCGCCGCGGCCGGCATCGCGGAGGAGACGGTGCCCGTACCCGACGGCGCCACGGTCGCGGAGGTCGCCCGCCTCCTCGCCGCGCGCCACCCGGACCTGGGCCGCGTACTCACGCGCTGCAGCTTCCTGCTCGACGAGGTGGCGGTGCGCGACGTCGAGGCGCCCGCGACGGGGTCGATGCTCGACGTCCTGCCGCCCTTCGCGGGCGGCTGACCCACCCCCGCCCGCAGAGTGACATCAATCACAGATCGCAAAATCACGGTCCGGTAACGGTTGGGCCACGGGGCGGGGTCTGTTACCGTCGCTGAGGGCCGCAGCAGCAGCCACCCGATCGTTCGCAGCGCAGAGCTTCGTCCAGTGTTCGATCCGGGAAGTGCACCAAAGATCTACACCTGGACGAAGGCGGAGGAACCATCCGCGGCCGCGAGGCCGCAGGGCACACGCCCTAGGGGTCAAGCCGGGCAACCGGCCGAGCAGCCTCTCGCTCGAACCCGACAGCTAACTTCGCACGCGCGTAGAGAGGAAAGACTTCACACGATGACCGGTCGTCACCGCAAGCAGTCCACCACCAGCCTGAGCGCCGCGAAGGTCGCCGCCGCGGGCGCGATGCTCGGTGGCGCGGGTCTCGCGCTCGCCGCCCCCGCCGCGAACGCCGCCCCCGATTCCCAGTGGGACCAGGTCGCCGCGTGCGAGTCCGGCGGCAACTGGGCCATCAACACCGGCAACGGCTACCACGGCGGCCTGCAGTTCAGCCCGTCCACCTGGGCCTCGTACGGCGGCACGCAGTACGCCCCCACCGCCAACCAGGCCAGCCGCGCGCAGCAGATCGCGATCGCCGAGAAGGTCCTCGCCGGCCAGGGCAAGGGCGCATGGCCCTCCTGCGGCACGGGCCTCGGCTCGGCGACCCCGCGCACCGTCTCCCCGACGGACACCGGCGCCACGAAGCCGGTCACCAAGCCTGTCAGCAAGCCCGCTGCCAAGCCGGCCGCGAAGCCCGTCGCCAAGCCGGTGGCCAAGCCGGCCGCGAAGCCCGCCGCGAAGCCGGTCGCCAAGCCCGCTGCGAAGCCCGTCGCGCAGGCCGGCAAGTCGGTCAACTCGGCGTACATCAACCAGGTCATCTCGCAGGCCCAGAGCGGCGGCCAGCAGGTCGATCCCGCCGTGCTCGCCATGCTGCAGCAGGCCGCGGCCAAGGGCTACTGAGCCCACCGCATCACGCACGTCCCGAGAGGGGCCGCCGGCATCACGC
>NZ_CBCSDV010000039.1:0-30994 GCF_965138335.1 Tsukamurella ocularis | reverse complement strand
CGGCTGGTTCGACCGCCCGGACGGCACGGTGACGCTCGGCATGGGCGTCCCGCTCGGCCGGCTCGACCCGCGCACCGCGCAGTTCGTCGCGGCCGCGGACCACCCCATCACCGTCACCCCGTGGCGCACGCTGCACCTGCACGGGCTCGACGAGGGCGTGGCCGAGACCGTGGTGCGGGTGTTCGCCCCGTTGGGCCTGATCTTCGACGCGAACTCGCCGCTGCTGCGGGTCAGCGCCTGCGTGGGCGACCACGGGTGTGCTCGCGCCCAGGGGGATTCGCTCGGCCGCGCCGCCGAGTTGGCCGACGGGATCGACGGCGGACTCGACGACGGGGAGCGCGTGCACGTGGTCGCCTGCGAGCGCGGCTGCGGCGCACCGCCCGGCGAACACCGACGGGTGGTCGTGACCGACGAGCCCGGCGAATAGACTTCCCGGGTGCACCACTACCTCACCGACGGCGCCGAGATCTACCGGCGATCGTTCGCCACGATCCGCGCCGAGGCCGATCTCAGCGCTGTCGCCGCGGACGCGGAGACGGTGGCCGTCCGCATGATCCACGCCGCGGGCCAGACGGACCTCGATCACGACATCCGCATCTCGTCGGGCGCCGTCGCCGCCGGGCGCACGGCCCTGCGGGCGGGCGCGCCGATCCTCACCGACGCGAACATGGTGGCGCACGGCGTGACCCGGACGCGCCTCCCCGCCGACAACGAGGTGCTCTGCCTGCTGCGCGACCCGCGGGTCCCGGCGCTGGCCGCCGAGCTCGGGACGACGCGCAGCGCCGCGGCCCTGCAGCTGTGGGGCGAGCGCCTCGACGGCGCCGTCGTCGCGATCGGCAACGCGCCGACCGCTCTGTTCCACCTGCTCGATCTGCTCGCCGCGGGCGCGCCGAAGCCCGCGGTGGTCGTGGGGATTCCGGTGGGGTTCATCGGCGCCGCCGAATCGAAGGACGCACTGGTCGCCGAGGCGGGCGGCCTGGGCGTCGAGTTCATCACCGTGCTGGGCCGCCGCGGCGGCAGCGCGATCACGGCGGCGGCGCTCAACGCGCTGGCGCGGGAGGAGGAGCTGTGACGGGGATCCTGTACGGCGTGGGCGTGGGGCCGGGCGATCCGGAGCTGGTCACCGTCAAGGCGGCGCGGCTCATCGGGGAAGCCGACGTCGTGGCCTATCACAGTGCGCGGCACGGCCGTTCGAACGCCCGCGCCTGTGCGGCGCCGTACCTGCGCGCCGACCAGACCGAGATCCGGCTCATGTACCCGGTGACCACCGAGACCACCGACCACCCCGGCGGCTACCGCGGCGCGCTCGAGGACTTCTACGCCGGCGCCGCCGAGGAGCTCGCCGAGCACCTGGCGGCCGGGCGGAACGTCGCCCTGCTCGCCGAGGGCGATCCGATGTTCTACAGCTCGTACATGCACATGCACAAGCGGCTGCGCGACCGCTTCGAGTGCGTCGTGGTCCCCGGTGTCACCTCCGTGAGCGCCGCGGCCGCCGCCACCGGCGTCCCGCTCGTCGAGGCCGACGAGGTGCTCACCGTGCTGCCCGGCACGCTCCCCGCGGACGAGCTGCGGCGCCGGCTCGCCGACACCGACGCCGCCGCGATCATGAAGCTGGGCAGGACCTTCCCGACCGTGCGCGGCGCGTTGCGGGAGGCGGACCGCGACGGCGCGGCCTGGTACGTCGAGCGCGCCAGCCGCGCGGACGAGCGCGTGCTCGCGGTGGACGACGTCAGCGCCGAGGACGTCCCGTACTTCGCGACGGTGCTCGTGCCCGGCCGGATCAACGCGCCCACGCCACCGTCGGGCGAGCGCGGCGAGGTCGTCGTGGTCGGGCTCGGCCCCGGCGACGAGGCGTGGACCACGCCGGAGGTGCGGCACGAGCTCTCCGAGGCCACCGACATCGTCGGCTATCAGACCTACACCGACCGCGTGCGGCCCCGCCCGGGGCAGCGAGTGCACGCCTCCGACAATCGGGTGGAGGCCGAACGGGCCCGCCATGCACTGGAACTCGCGGCCGGCGGCGCCCGCGTCGCGGTGGTCAGCTCCGGTGACCCCGGCGTCTTCGCGATGGCCTCCGCCGTCGCGGAGGTCGCCGCCGATCCGTCGTTCCACGCCGTCCGCGTCCGCGTGCTGCCCGGCATGACGGCCGCGAACGCCGTCGCCAGCCGGGTCGGTGCGCCCCTCGGCCACGACTACGCGGTGCTCTCGCTCTCCGACTACCTCAAGCCGTGGGAGGTCATCGAGGAGCGGCTGCGCGCCGTCGCCGCAGCCGACCTCGCGCTGGCCGTGTACAACCCGGCGTCGAGGACGCGCCGAGAGCAGCTCGTCCGGATGCGCGAGGTGCTGCTCGAGGTGCGCGCCCCCGAGACCGTCGTCATCGTCGGGCGCGCCGTCGGCTCCCCCGAGGAGTCCCTGACGGTGACGACTCTCGGCGCGTTCGACCCGGAGCAGGTCGACATGCGGTGCCTGCTCATCATCGGCTCCTCGCGCACCGAGGTGACCGAACGGTCCGGCGGCCGCATCGTGCACACTCCCCGTAAGTACTGAGAGAAGGAGAAGGACATGGCGAAGGCGTACTGGATCGCGTTCTACCAGGAGATCAAGGACCCCGAGAAGATGGCCGAGTACGCCCGGATCGGCGGTCCGGCGATCACGAACGCCGGCGGGCGGTTCATCGTCCGCGGCCAGGCCGCCGTCGCCTACGAGGCGGGGAAGATCGAGCGCACCACCGTGATCGAGTTCGACAGCCTCGAGCAGGCCGTCGCCGCGCACGACTCCCCCGCCTACCAGGAGGCGCTCGCCGCCCTCGGTGACGGCGCCGTCCGGGAGATCCGGATCTGCGAAGGTTCCTGACGCGCACTGCGCGCGGAACAGGCGGGGCCGGCCACGTGTTGGACCGACCATGGCATCGACCGAGTTCGACCCCCGCAGCCTGATCGCCTCCAGCCGCATCGGCGTCCTCGCGACGCTCCGGGCCAGTGGCATGCCGCAGCTCTCGCCCGTTACGACGGTGTACGCCGCGGACGCCGACCGGATCCTGGTCTCCATGACCGCGGGCCGGGCGAAGGAGGCCAACCTGCGGCGCGATCCGCGCGCCGCGATCGAGTTCACCAGCGCCGACGGCTACACCTGGGCCACCGCGGAGGGGACGGCCACGCTCATCGGCCCGTCGACGGATCCCGACGGCCCCGAGGTGGACGCCCTCGTCGAGTACTACCGCAGCGGCGCGGGCGAACACCCCGACTGGCGCGAGTACCGCGAGGTGATGGTCGCCGACCGTCGGGTGCTACTGGTGCTGCAGGTCACCCACGCATACGGCGCCAAGCTGCGCTGATCCGGCGGTGCCTCCCTCCTCGTGGTGTCCGCGGCGCGACCCGATGAACGCTATTCGGATAGTCATAGCGATGTCGAACGCATGAGCGTATTATGGAGTCATGGACCTCCCGAGCGGACTGCGCGAACTACCGGGGTATCTGCTGCCTCCGGAACTCGCCGACGCCGCAGGCTTTCAGGAGCGAACAGCGGACGTGTTGTTCGAACAAGGACGGCGCGAGAACCTCGCGTTCTGCCGCACCATCACCACTCTCTACAGCTTGTACCGCACCGTCTACGCCGACGCGGAGGCCGAGTACCTGGGACTGCCCGCTGCCGATGTCACTGACAGGGAACTCCTGGCCCGCAGGAAGGACCTGCGGTTGCGGGAGATCGCTCTGAACGCCCAGGTCTCCACCAGACTCCGCCTCGGGCCCGATGCCGCCGACCGCGCCCTGACGGAAGCCGTCGGATTCATCGAACGACTCCCCCGGGTGTTCACGCTCGTCGGGGAGAATTGCATCTCGGTGCGCGCCGGGCAGGAGGCGTTGCGGTGGAGTCGAGTCCTCACCGGCGAGCAGGCTCGCCGCTTCGACGAACTGATCGCGGAACGACTGCGCCGTGACCCGCTCGAACTGCTGGCGATCCCGGCGGTGCGGGAGGCGGCGGACAGGATCGTGGAAGCCATCGACCCGCATGCTGCGGAGAAGCGCCGCAAGCGGGCGCGGGAGGACCGCACCGTGGTGTTCCGGGCGGAGGACGACGGTATGGCCGCTGCCTACGCGCTACTGCCCGCAGAGGACGTACTGGAGATCGACGCCAGGGTCGAGGAGATCATCGAGACCGTGTGCGATCACGACCCGCGGACCATCGCGCAGAAACGCGCCGATGGACTGACTGCTCGCGTTCGCGGATCGATCACCCTCGGCTGCAAGTGCGATCAGCCCGGATGCCCCTACCGCGAGGAACGCCGCCCCGATGACGGATCGGTCGACGGGGCGATCATCCGCTACCGCACCCTCATCCACGTCGTGATCAACGAGACCACCCTCGCCGGGCGCAGCGACGACGCCGGCTACCTCGTCGGCCACGGCCCGGTCACCGCGGGCACGCCCGTGACCTCGCCGCCCGCGACGATGCCGTCATCCGCGAATTCGGTGAGCGCATCACGGAAACCGCTGAACCCGAGCCCGAGGCCACTCCTGCACCCGACGCGCCTGCGCCTGCGACCGATGAGTCCGAGCCCGCCGCAGCTGAGTCGGAGCCCGCACCAGTCGAACCGCACCCCGAACCCACACCCGCACCCGACGCGCCCGAGCCTGCGCCGCCGTTGGTCACGGCGCACGGTTCGTCCGGGTACCGGCTCACCGCTGACCTCGCCCGCTATCTGACCCTGCTCTACCCGCGGTGCGTGTTCCCGATGTGCACCCGACCCGCCGCGCGATGCGAGATCGACCACTCCACCGAGTACGACCACCACGACCCCGCCGCAGGCGGGCCCACCACCGCCGACAACCTGCAGCCTCTGTGCAAAGCCCACCACCGCTTGAAGACCGCGGGCGGGTGGATCGATGCGCGCCTGCCCGACGGTCGCATCCTCTGGACCAGTCCTACCGGTCGGTTGCTGATCGTCGACCCCGCAGGCACTGTCCTCGGCCTGTTCCCCGACCTCCGCCGGATCGACTGGACCACACCACCATCCAGGACCCCGAAGGTGCAGTACCGCAACGGCCCCACCCGCCTCGAGCGCGAACACGCCCGCCGTGCTGACGCTCGGGCGGCGAGCATCGCCCTCCTGAACGACCTCGAACCCCACGAGGCGGACACGCCGCAATCCGAGTTCGAGCGCAGCCTCGAGATCGCGATCCTCGCGTTCACGCACACCCGCCGCGACGAATCGCGCCGGAACGAATCGCGCCGAAACACAGAGCCGCCCACGCGGTTCCCCGACGTGGCGCCCCATCCCCGACCGCCGGGACGTCCGCACCCCGACGACGAGCCGCCACCGTTCTGAGCGCGCTACGTGGAGAACTGCGTCGCCGCCTCTTCCGCTGTGACGCGCCCGGCGGTCGCCAGGTCCAGGTTCGCCATCGATGCGGCGTGCACCGCGGGATCGGCCGCCGCGACGCAGTCCTCGACGACGTGGACGATCAATCCGAGGTCGGTGGCGTGACGCGCGGTCTGCTCGACGGTGAGGTTGGTCGCGACGCCGGTCAGGTAGAGCGTGTCGATGCCGTGCTCCGCCAGCCACTCCGTGGCGGGCCCGGCGAGACCGGACAGGCGCTGGTTGTCGTAGACCGCGGTGGGCTGATCGGCCATGACGGCGATGATCCGCGCGCCGTCGGCGTCCGGCCGGAAGGCCTCCTGCGCGTCGCCGACCGCCTGCATGAACGCGGTGTTCCGCACCAGGTCACCCTCGCCCTCGGGCACGGTGAACCTCGTGAAGATCACCGGCACGCCCGCCGCGATCGCCGCGTCGTGGAAGGCCGCGGCCCGATCCACGACACCGGACTCGGCGACCGGCGCGGCCAGCATCGGGCCGAAGAATCCCTCCGGCTCGATCACGTTCACCTGCCAGTGCAGGGCGAGAACAGCAGCTGTCATGCCTCGATCATGCCCGCGTGAGCAGGCGCGCGCCCAGCAGGGCCACGACGGCGCCCGGCAGGACGTTGACGAGGAGGATCGGGAACTCCTCGGCGACGGTGTAGCCGTGCGAGACGCCCACGGCGAGGTTGCCGATCATCGCCAGCGTCCAGAGCACGACGAAGGCGAGCGCCGCCCGCTGCGGGCCGACCGACCCGACCTTCCGCCCGACGGCGAGGAAGATCAGCGCCAGCACGATCCCGAGGGTGACGATGATGATCGTCCGCACGGTGGTCAGCCCTCGCGGATCGTCATGGACTTCAGGCGATCCCCCGCGACGGCGAAGGTGAACTCGCTGAGGCCGTTGGCATGGGTGCTGCGCCAATCGCCCACGACCGTCACGGTATCGCCGTCGACGGTGACCTTCTCCGGCGTCAGCACGCCCTTGGCGCCGATGAACTCCTTCGCGCTCCAGCCCTGCATCGCGGCGCGGTCGGCGAAGACGCGGCCCCAGTCGTCGATGAAGCCGTCCGCGGTGAAGGCGTCGAGGAAGGCGGTCTCGTCACCGGCGTTCACGGAATCGATGAACTCCGCAACCGGGCTGGGGATGTCGATGGTCGTCATGCGCGTCTCCTCGTCGTAGCGTCCGTGGGCTTGCAGCCCCACACAGGCCATCGTAGGGGCGCGACCCCGACGCCGCCGCTCGAAAACCGAGCGGATCCACAAGCTCCGGTTGTGGATCAGGCTGGGTCAGCCGCCCGCGACGAGCTCGGCGTACGCCGCTGCCGCGGTCGCCACCGCGGGCACCCCCTCCGGGCGCGCCGGGCGATCGACCATCACCACTTCGATGCCGAGTTCCCGCGCCGCGGCGAGCTTGGCGGACACCAGGTCGCCGCCGCTGTTCTTGGTCACCAGGATGTCGACGTCGTTCTCGCGCAGCAGGGCCCGCTCGGAGTCGACCGTGTACGGACCGCGGTCGCGGAGCAGCTCGTGCCGGGCTGGCAGCGGGCCCGACGGTGCGTCGACCACCCGGATCAGGAACCACCAGTCGTCGAGCCCGGCGAACTCGTGCGCGTCCTGCCGGCCGGTGGTGAGCATCGCCCGCCCCCCGGATCGACCGGCGAGCAGGGCCGCGGCGGCCGGCACCGTCGGGACGCGGGTCCAGTGATCGCCCACCACGGGCGACCACTCCGGGCGGACCAGCGCGAGCAGCGGCACCCCCGCGGCGTCCGCCGCGAGCGCGGCGTTGCGGGAGATCGTGGCCGCGAAGGGGTGGGTGGCGTCCACGACCGCGTCGACCCCGTCGTCGGCCAGGAATCCGGCCAGCCCCGACGGTCCGCCGAAGCCGCCGATCCGCGTCTCGCCCACCGGCAGGCGGGGATCCGCCACGCGGCCGGCGAGCGAGCTGAGCACCGCGAACCGCGGGTCCTCGTGCAGCAGTCGCGCCAGCTCCCGGGCCTCCGCGGTCCCGCCGAGGACCAGTACGCGGCGCATCAGTGGCTCGCCCCCGGAGGACGCAGCCGCCGCGCCGAGTACAGGTAGCTCTCCTCGACGGCCTCGCCGTCGAGCACCCTCCCGACGAAGATCACCGCCGTCCGCGTGATCCCCGCCGCCGCCAACCGGACCGGCAGGTCGGCGAGCCGGCAGCGCACGACCTGTTCGTCATCGCGGCTCGCGAACGCCACGACCGCGACCGGACAGTCCGCGCCGTAGTGCGGCAGCAGGTCGTCCGTGAGCGCCTGCGCGCGGTGTGCGGCGAGGTGCAGCGCGAGCGTCACCCCGGTGCGCGCCAGCGAAGCGAGGTCCTCCCCGGCGGGCATGTCCGTCGACAGGGTGGAGACGCGGGTGATGAGCAGCGATTGGCCCACGCCCGGCACCGTCAGCTCCCGGCCGAGCGCGGCCGAGGCGGCCGCGAAGGCGGGGACGCCGGGGACGATCTCGTACGGCACGCCGGCGGCGTCGAGCCGCCGGGCCTGTTCCGTGAACGCCGAGTACAGGGACATGTCTCCCGAGTGCAGGCGCGCCACGTCGAGCCCCGCGGCGTGCGCAGAGACCAGCTCGTCGACGATGTCCGGCAACGGCATCCGGGCGGTGTCCACGAGCCGCGCGTCCGGCGGGCACCGGTCCAGCATCTGCTGCGGCACCAGCGATCCCGCGTACAGGCACACCGGGCACCGGGCCAGGAGCTCCGCACCGCGCAGCGTCAGCAGGTCGGGGGCGCCGGGGCCGGCGCCGATGAAGTAGACGGTCACGCCGCACCTTTCACGAACATCCACTGCACGATGGGCCGTCGCGGCTGCCACGCGGTTCCGGCGCCCAGCGGCGCCAGGTCCGCGATGGTGCAGCTGCGGAGCTCGCCGCCGTACCGGGCCCGCAGGGCCGCGACCAGGGTCTGTCCCTCGACGGTGACGGTGTTCGCCACCAGTCGACCGCCCACCGGCAGCACGCCGACGCAGGCCGCCGCCAGGGTCTCGGTGAGGCCGCCGCCGATGAAGATCGCGTCGGGCACGGGCAGGTCGGCGGTGAGGTCGGCGGTGTCGCCGACGACCACCTCCAGGGACACCCCGGCCCGGGCGGCGTTGCGCGCCGCCCGCTCAGCCCGGTCGGCGCGCCGTTCCACGGCCACGACGGAGCCGCCGCCCTGCAGGGCCCAGGTGATGCCGACCGAACCGGATCCCGCGCCGAAGTCCCAGATCCAGCCCGGCGTCGGCCGCAGCGCGGCCACGGTCATGGCCCGGACGTCGGCCTTGGTGATCTGGCCGTCGTGCTCGAAGACGAACTCCCCCGAGGGCTCCGCCGGATCGAGCGCGACCACGTTCAGGTCGTCGATGCGCAGGTTCCGCCGGAACGAGCGGACCTTCTCGCGGGGGCCGCCCAGCTGCTCCAGCACGGTGATGGTCGCGGCCAGGCCCGCGCCGCCCAGCAGATCGGCCAGCTGCGCGGGGGTGGAGCCGGACTCGCTGAGCACGATCGTCCGTCGGCCCGCACGGAGCGCCTGCACGACCGGCGCCGGGTCGCGGGCCACCGCGGAGACCACCGTGACCTCCTCGGCCGGCCAGCGCAGCCGGGCGCAGGCCAGCGCGAACGACGACAGGTGCGGGATCACCCGCAGGTCGAGGTCGGGCCGTCGCCGCGCGATCGTCGCGCCGATGCCGTAGAACATCGGGTCCCCACTGGCCAGCACGTGTGCTCCGTCGGCCAGCTCGTCGATCGCGGGCAGCAGGGGCGAGGGCCAGGCGCGGGCGACCTCGTCGCCGAGTCCCTTCGGGAGGTAGTCCAGTTGCCGGGGCGCGCCGTGGATCACGGTCGCGTCCAGGAGGGAGCGGCGCGCCCCGTCGGTGAGGCCCGGCCAGCCGTCGGCGCCGATGCCGACCACCGTCACCGTCATCGGGGCATCCGGCGCCACACCGCCTGCGGGACGAACCGGAGTGCGGCGTACAGCGGCCGGAGCACCGGCGGGATCCACACGACCCGGTGACCGCGCCGCAGCGCGTGCACCGTCGCCTCCGCGACCTGCGGGGCGGTGCGACTGAAGGGCGCGGGCCGCACCCCGGACGCCATGAGCTCGCGCGTCATCGCGCCGACGATGAAGCCGGGCCGGGCGAGCAGCACCTGGATCCCGCTGCCGTGCAGGGAGTCCGTGAACCCCTGGACGAAACCGTCGAGGCCGGCCTTGGTGCTGCCGTACACGTAGTTCGCCTTGCGCACCCGCACCCCGGCGACCGAGGAGAAGGCGATGATCGCGCCCTTGCCGGCGGCGCGCGGGTCCTGAACGCGCATCAGGTTCGCGAGCCCGAGCAGGATGGACACCTGCGCCACGTAGTCGGTCTGCGCGATCTGCACGGCGTGCGCGGGATCCGCCTCCGCCCGGGCCTGATCGCCGAGGATGCCGAACGCCACGACCGCGACGCCGATCCGGCCGAACCGGTCGGCGACCTCGTCGAGGAAGGCGGTGTGCAGTTCCGTGCGGTCCGCGTCGAACTCGACCGGGAAGACGCCGGTGGCGCCCACCTCGCGGAGCGCGGCGATCTGCTCGTCGAGGTGCTCGGAGCGGCGCGCGGCGAGGATCACGTCGCGGCCCGGCGCGATCCGCCGCGCCACCTCCAGGCCGACCTCGCTCCGGCCGCCCAGGAGGAGCACCGCACCGTCGGGAATCCTGTCCGCAGTCACCGGACCAGACTAGACGCGCGCCGCCCCGCTACCGTGACGGTGTGCCCAACGACGACCGCCCCGTCCTCAATCCCGACGCCCTCGCTTTCGTGACCGACCGTCACCTCGCGACGCTGAGCACCGTGCGATCCGACGGAACGCCGCACACCGTCGCGATCGCCTTCACCTACGACCCCGCGACGGGCCTCGCCCGCGTCATCACCTCCGGCGACAGCCAGAAGGCGCGCAACGCCGGGCGCCGCGGATACGCAGCGCTCACGCAGGTCGACGGTGCGCGCTGGCTCACCCTGGAGGGCCCGGCGCGGGTCCTGACGGACGAGGCCTCGGTGCGCGACGCGGAAACCCGCTACGCGGTGCGCTACAAGCCGCCGCGGGAGAACCCTAAGCGCGTGGTGATCGAGATCGACGTGACCAGGGTGCTGGGATCGAGCACCCTGCGCGCCTAGTCGCTCCCGCCCGCGGCTAGCGGGCGGGGAGGTTCCCGTCCATGTCCTCCAGGGTCTTGCCCTTGGTCTCCGGCACGAATCGGTAGACGAAGACGAGCGAGAGCAGGGCGAAGGTCGCGTACAGGCCGTAGGCCAGGGTGAGGTTGCCCTCCATCTTGGGGAAGGTGACGGTGATGGCCCAGTTCGCCGCCCACTGCGCGGCGGCGGCGAGCGAGAGCGCGGCACCGCGGATGCGGTTCGGGAACATCTCGCCCAGCAGGACCCACACGACGGGGCCCCAGCTGACCCCGAAGAAGATGACGAACAGGTTCGCGGCCACCAGCGCGAGCACGCCCACCGCGCCCGTCAGGCTCGGCTTGCCGTCGACGATCTCGGCGGTGCTGAAGCAGATCGCCATCGTGGCGAGCGAGACCGTCATGCCGATCGAGCCGATGAGCAACAGCGGGCGACGCCCGATCCGGTCGACCAGCATGATCGCGACAATGGTCACGACGACGTTGACGATCGACGTGAAGACGCTGATCAGGTTCGACTGCGACTCCTCGAAGCCGACGGCCTGCCAGAGCATGTTCGAGTAGTAGAAGATGACGTTGATGCCGACGGCCTGCTGGAAGATCGACAGCAGCAGGCCCACCCACACGATCGGGTAGATGCCGCCGCCCGGCTTGACCAGGTCGCGCCAGGAGTGCTTCTCCTCGCCCGCGAGGCTCTGCTCGATCCGCGTGACGGTGATGTCCATGTTCTTCTCACCGAGAAGCATGGTGAGCACCTTGCGGGCCTCCGGGATGCGATGCCGGGACACCAGGTAGCGCGGCGATTCGGGGATCATCGTCGAGGCCACGCCGTAGACGATGGCGGGGATCGCCATCACGAGGAACATCCACCGCCAGGCCTCCATGCCCAGCCAGAGCTCGTTCGACGCGCCGCCCGCGAGCGAGGCCAGCAACCAGTCGACCAGCAGCGAGAGGAAGATGCCGAGCACGATCGCCATCTGCTGCAACGACCCGAGCCGGCCGCGGATCCGCGCCGGCGAGACCTCCGCTATGTAGGCCGGCGCGATCACCGATGCCACGCCGACGCCGACGCCGCCGACCACACGGAAGACGATCAGCTCCCAGGTCTCGGTCGCGAACGCGCAGCCCAGGGCGCTGACGAGGAACAGCACGGCGGCGATCTGCATGACCCGCAGGCGGCCGATCCGATCGGCGATCCGCCCCGCGGTCATCGCGCCCGCGGCGGCACCGAGCAGCGCGGACGCGACGGCGAAGCCGAGCGCGTACCCGTGGATGCCGAAGCGGCCCTCGATCGCCTTGGTGGCGCCGTTGATGACGGCGCTGTCGTAGCCGAAGAGGAGACCGCCCATCGCGGCGACGATCGCGATCTGGACGACGCGGCTGCTGTTGCCGTCGCCCTCCTCGAAGATCGAGGGACCCTCGGCCGTAGTGCCGCCGCCGTGCGTCATGATGCCTCCGGTGAGTAGCTCCTAGAGGATCGTCAAGCTGTGGGGCCTGGTGTTCACGGGCTCGCAGCCGTCCTCGGTGACGATGACGATATCCTCGATCCGCGCTCCCCATCGGCCAGTGAAGTAGATTCCCGGCTCGATCGAGAAGGCCATGCCCGTTTCGACCGGAATATCATTGCCCGCAACGATGTACGGCTCCTCGTGCACCGACAGCCCGATGCCGTGGCCGGTCCGGTGCAGGAAGAACTCCCCGAGTCCGGCGCCGGCGAGCAGGTCGCGGCCCGCGGCGTCGATCGCCTCGGCGCTCGCGCCCGGGCGCACCGCGTCGACCGAGGCGCGCTGCGCCCGCTCGAGCAGCGCGTACTGCTCCAGGATCTCCGCCGACGGCTCGCCCATCGCGTAGGTGCGGGTGCAGTCCGAGTTGTAGCCCGAGGCGAGCGGGCCGCCGATGTCGACGACCACCACGTCGCCCGCCTCGATCACGCGGTCCGAGACCTCGTGGTGCGGGTCGGCGCCGTGCGGGCCTGAGCCGACGATGATGAACGCGGCCTCGGTGTGGCCCTCCTCGACGATGGCGGCGGCGATGTCGTCGGCGACCTCCCGCTCCGTGCGCCCGACCCTGAGGAAGTCGCCCACGCGGGCGTGCACGCGGTCGATCGCGGCGCCCGCGGCCCGCAGCTCGTCGAGCTCGGCCGCGTCCTTGATCATCCGCAGCCGGCGCAGGACGCCCGTCGCCAGCCGCACGCTCAGGCCCCGGTCCAGCAACGGCACCAGGTGCAGCGCGGGCACGGCGTCGGCGACGGCCACCGTCGACGCCCCGGCCAGGACGTCGAGGACGAGCGCGTACGCGTCGTCACCGTCCACCCAGTCGCGCACCGCGAGTTCCACGCCCGCGTCGCCCAGGCCGGGGACCGCGGAGTCCTTGAGGATCGCGAGCTCGAGTCGCGGGACCACCAGGGCGAACCCCGTCTCGGTGACGACCAGCGCCGTCAGCCGCTCGAAGGACTCGCTGACGATGCCGGTGAGGTACGCGAGATCCGGGCCCGGGGTGATGACGAGCGGGGTCCCCGCCGTGGTCGCGAGCTGCTGCGCCCGGGAGAGCCGGTTCGCGTACACCGAGGCGGGAAAGGACTGGGGGTTACTCATGATCCGATTGTGACACGATGATTCTCGTGACGAACGACGCGCGCCCACTGATGCTGCTCGACTCGGCCGGGCTCTGGTTCCGGGCCTACTACGCGATCCCCGACAAGGTGAAGGCGGCCGACGGCCGCTCCGTCAACGCGCTGCGCGGCTTCCTCGACATGACCTCGCAGCTGATCACGACGCACCGCCCGGGGCGGCTGGTGGCGTGCCTCGACCTGGACTGGCGCCCCGCCTTCCGGGTGGAGCTGCTGCCCACCTACAAGACCCACCGCGTCGCCGAGGACGGCGACGGCAGCGCGGAGGAGGTCCCGGACACGCTCTCCCCGCAGGTCGACATGATCCTCGAGGTGCTCGAGGCCGTGGGGATCGCGACGGGCGGCGCCGTCGGGCTGGAGGCGGACGACGTGCTCGGCACCCTGGCCGCGCGCGAGCGGGTCGACCCGGTCATCGTGGTCTCGGGCGACCGCGACCTGCTGCAGGTGGCCGACGACACCGCGCCCGGCGTGCGCTGCCTGTACATCGGCCGCGGCATCGCCAAGGCGGAGATGTTCGGACCGGCCGAGGTGGCCGAGAAGTACGGCCTGCCCCAGGACCGGGCCGGGGAGGCCTACGCGGAGCTCGCGCTGCTCCGCGGCGACCCGTCCGACGGGCTGCCCGGCGTGCCCGGCATCGGCGAGAAGACGGCCTCCAAGCTGCTCCTGGAACACGGCTCCCTCGCGGCGATCCGCGACGCCGCGGCGCGGACCCCGTCGCCCCTGCCCGCGCGGGCCGCCGCGTCGATCGCCGCGTCGGCCGACTACCTGGACGCCGCCTGGGACGTGGTCTGGGTGCAGCGCGACGCGGACGTCGCGCTCTCGGGCTCGGACGCACTGCCCCGGGAAGCACGCGATCCGCAGCGCCTGGCCGAACTGGCTCAGGAACTGCGGATCGGAGCGCAGGTGGAGCGCCTGCTCGCCGCCCTCGCGGGCTGACGGATCGGCCCGCGGGGACACCCGCGGGCCGCCGGGATCAGGAGGGCGCGCCCACCTGGTACTTGCCGTTGTCGTCGAGCACCTTGACCTGGACCGTCTTCTCCTTGCCGCCGATGGTCGCGCTGCAGGTGAAGGTCTCGCCGGTCTTGACCTTGACGCCGTCGGTCTTGCAGTCGACGTCCTTGGTGTCGGTCTCGTTGTAGCTGTCGGTGAGGACCTTCGTGACGCCCTCGTTGACCTTGGCGTTGTCGAACTTCTTGCCGAAGAAGGCGCCGGTCAGCCAGCCCACCAGCACGACGATCGCCACGATCGCGATGATCGCGGCGGCGGCGATGCCCACGATGAGACCCGTCTTCGACTTCTTGGGCCCGCCGAGCTGGGGCTGGCCGAACTGCTGACCGAACTGCTGGCCGGCGAACTGCGCCGGCTGGCCCGGCTGGCCGGGCTGCTGACCGAACTGGTCCTGCCCGAATTGCGGCTGCTGGTAGCCGCCGTACTGCTGGCCCTGCGGCTGCGGCCCCTGGGGCTGCTGGCCCCACTGGCCCTGGTACTGCGGCGAGATCTGGGTCTGATCACCCGTCGGCGCACCGAATCCCTGCTGGCCGTACTGCGGCGAGATCTGGGTCTGATCCTGCGGCGGCTGCTGGCCCGGCTGCTGCCAGCCCTGCTGCGCCCACTGGTTCGGATCCTGCGGGTTGCTCATCTGTCCACTCCTCCCCTGTCGCCGGCCGACGGCCCGCGACGTACGCCTCTTCGGTCAAGATACCCGATCATCAACCCGATTCCGCGACGACGCCGCGCCGCACCGCCGCGATCGCCGCGGTGGCGACGGTCGCGAGGCCGGGGCGGGTGTCGAACGAGGTCTGCTTGATCTGATCGAGCAGGTCGATCACCTGCCGGCACCAGCGCACGAAGTCGCCCGCCGGCAGCGGACGGCCGCGCTCGCCCGCCGCGAGCAGCACCGCGGCGAGGGTCCCGCCCGCGGCCCACTGGTGCATCGGGGCGACGAAGCCGATGTCCGGCTCGCGGCTCGGCTCCAGGCGGTGTGCGGCCTCGGCGGCGACGATGTCGGTCCAGCGATCGGCGATGTCGCGCAGGGCCGAGCGCACGGCGCCGGGGACCTTCTCGCCGGTCAGGAGCATGCCCCCGCGTTCTCCGCGGGATTCGAAGACCAGGGCGCTGACGACCGCCGCGAGGCCGGCGGGGTCGAGTCCGTCGAAGACGCCGTCCTCGATGCACTCGCACACGAGCAGGTCGGATTCGCTGTAGACCCGCGCGAGGCGGTGCCCGGCCTCGGTGAGTTCGGATTCGCCGTCGACGGTCTCGATGTACCCGCGGTCGCCGAGCAGCGCGACGATCCGTTCGAAGGTGACGGCCAGCGACGACGTGGTGGCGCGGACCGTCGTGGCCGACGCGGTGACCTCGCGCTCGAGACGGGAGTAGCGCTCGGCGAGCCGGTCGAGCTCGGGGGCGCGCTGCCCGGTGTGCGCGGGGTGCGCCCGCATCCGGGCGCGCAGGTCCGCGAGCTGGGTGTCGGAGGCGGCGGGGCGCTGCGCCTTGGCCTGCTGCCGCGGCGCGGAGATGGCGCTGTTGCGCAGCGTGGACGCGAGGTCGCGCTTGCCGCGGCCGGAGCGGTAGTCGGCGTTCTTGGGCACCCGGAGCGTGCCGAGCACCGCGATGTCGCCCACGAAGTCGGCGGCGCCGACCCGGCCCGACCAGCTGCTCTCGGTGACCACGACCGGCTTGGGGTCCCGGCGGTCGCCCGAAGGCTCGACGACCAGGGCGAGGCCCCGGCGGCGGCCGCCCGTCACGGCGATGACGTCACCGCGGCGGAGCTCGGCCAACGCGGTGGCGGCACCGTCCCGCCGATCCGCGAGGTGCTCGCGGCGCAGCGACCGCTCCCGGGCGCGGACGGCCTCGCGGAGCCGCACGTACTCGAGGTAGTCGGCGCCGCCCGCGGCCTCCGTGATCCGGGCGCCGAGCGTCGCCAGTTCCTTCTCGCCCCGCTCGACGCGCTTGGCGAGCCCGACGACGGATCGGTCGGCCTGGAACTGCGCGAAGCTGGCTTCGAGCAGGCGCTCGGCGCCGTCGCGCCCCAGGCGGTCGAGCAGGTTGATCGACATGTTGTAGCCGGGTGAGAACGAGCTGATCAGCGGGAAGGTGCGCGCCCCGGCGAGGCCGGCCACCTCCTGCGGGCGTACGCCGGTCTGCCAGAGCACGACGGCGTGGCCCTCGATATCGATGCCGCGGCGGCCCGCCCGGCCGGTGAGCTGCGTGTACTCGCCCGGCGTCAGTTCGACGTGCGATTCGCCGTTGTACTTGACGAGGCGCTCCAGCACGACGGTGCGCGCGGGCATGTTGATGCCGAGCGCGAGGGTCTCGGTGGCGAAGACGGCCCGCACCAGGCCCTTGACGAAGAGCTCCTCGACCGCGTGCCGGAACGCGGGCAGCATCCCGGCGTGGTGCGCGGCGAAGCCGCGGAGCAGGGCCGCGCGCCATTCCTCGTACCCGAGCAGGTCGAGGTCGGCGGGCGCGAACTCGGCGACGTGCTTGTCGACGATCCGGCCGATCTCCTCGGCCTGCGCCTGATCCGTGAGCACCACGGGTGACCGCAGGCACTGGGTGAGCGCCTGCTCGCAGCCGGACCGGGAGAAGACGAAGGTGATCGCCGGCAGCAGGCCCTCGGCGTCGAGCAGCGCGATGACGTCGGGCCGCGGGATCGGGCGGCGCGTCGCCTGCGGGCGCCCCCGCCCGCCGGTGCGGCGCCCGGTGCGGCTGTTGATCCCGGGCTCGAAGCTGCGGTCGAGCGCCTCGCGCTGTTTGACGTAGCGCACCAGCTCGGCGTCGAGGACGAGGTTCTTCTGCCCGGATTCCTGCCCGGTGCGCAGCGCCGCGGTGTCGAAGAGGTCGAAGAGCCTGCGCCCCACGAGCATGTGCTGCCACAGCGGGACCGGCCGGTGCTCGTCGACGATCACCTCGGTGCGGCCGCGGACCTCGGTGATCCACGCGCCGAACTCCTCGGCGTTGGAGACCGTCGCCGACAGGCTGACGAGCCGCACGTCCTGCGGGAGGTGCAGGATCACCTCCTCCCACACCGCGCCGCGGAACCGGTCCGCGAGGTAGTGCACCTCGTCCATCACCACGTGGCTCAGGCCGTCGAGGGTGGTCGAGTTCGCGTACAGCATGTTCCGCAGCACCTCGGTGGTCATCACGACCACGGGTGCGGAGGAGTTGATCGCGGTGTCGCCGGTCAGCAGGCCGACGTTGTGCGCGCCGTAGCGGGCCGTCAGCTCGGCGTGCTTCTGATTCGAGAGCGCCTTGATCGGCGTGGTGTAGAAGCACTTGGTGCCGCCCGCGAGCGCCAGGTGCACGGCGAACTCACCGACGACGGTCTTCCCGGCGCCGGTCGGGGCGCAGACCAGAACGCCGCGTCCCTGTTCGAGCGCGCGGCAGCCCTGGATCTGGAACGGGTCGAGGGTGAAGTCGAGGGCCGCGGTGAAGTCGTCGAACTCAGAGGACGTCATCGAACCCCGAACGCGGGATCGACGTGCGCGTCACCTTCGCGGGCTCCCCCACCGGGGCGGGGGCGGCGAGTGCGCTGCCCGACGGGCCCGTGGACGCGCCGATCGGCTGCGGGGCCGACGGTGCCGGCGACGCGGTCTCGTCGTCGAGGTCGCCCTCCCAGGCGTCGTCGCCGTTCTTGCGGCGCTTGCGCGCGTCGTTCCATCGCGCGAACTGGATCGAGAGCTCGAGGAGCACAGCCAGGGCCGCTCCCAGGGTCAGCATCGTGAACGGGTCGCCCGTCGGCGTCAGGAAGGCCGCGAAGACGAACATCGAGAGCAGCAGGCCCCGGCGCCACTGCTTGAGCTTGGTGTACTTGAGGACGCCGACGAGGTTGAGCGCGATGATGAACAGCGGCAGCTCGAAGCTGATGCCGAAGATCGCCATGACGTTCAGCACGAAGCTGAAGTAGTCCGGCCCTTGCAACGCCGTCACCTGGGTCTCGTTGCCCACGGAGAGGAAGAAGTTGAAGGCGCTCGTGATCATGAGGTAGCCGAGCACCGCGCCGCTCACGAAGAGCGAGCCACCCAGCGCGACGAAGGCGGCGGTGTACCGCTTCTCGTTGCGGTGCAGGGCGGGCACGATGAACGCCCAGATCTGGTACAGCCACACGGGGCACGCCAGCAGCACGCCGGTGGCGACCGCGACCTTCAGCCGCAGGTTGAACTGGTCGAAGACGCCGGTCGCGAGCAGCCGGCACTCACCGTCGCGGGTGATCGAGGCGCGCGAGGTCGCGGGAAGATCGCAATACGGCCCGGTCAGCAGATGACCGGTC
Organism: Tsukamurella ocularis; assembly: GCF_965138335.1. Taxonomy (GTDB): domain Bacteria; phylum Actinomycetota; class Actinomycetes; order Mycobacteriales; family Mycobacteriaceae; genus Tsukamurella; species Tsukamurella ocularis_A. The sequence goes on along the minus strand of NZ_CBCSDV010000039.1, from coordinate 12,568 downwards.
GAAGGCAGACCGAACGGACCGTGGCTGTACCACCAGAAGCCCACGACGGACGTCAGGACGATCGCGAGCAGCGACCACAGGAGCCGAGTGCGGAGCTCGTACAGGTGCTCCACGATCGACATCGTGCCGTCGGGATTGACGACGGCACGACGACGACGCGGATCGAACGGGATCTTCAAAAGGACAGGCGGCGACTACGCCGACTTGTGATCGGCCTCGGACGGCTGCACCGTCTGGACGTCGATCGGCTGCTCGGTGACCTGCGCCTGCGGCTGGTCGGTCGCGGGCTTCTTCTCGCCCTCGGTCTTCATCTCGTCCATCTCGCTCTTGAAGATGCGCATGGAGCGACCCAGCCCGCGCGCCGCGTCGGGCAGCTTCTTGCCGCCGAACAGGATCAGCAGGACCACCGCGGCGATGATCCAGAACGTCGGGGTATGCCAGCCCATGATGATGCCTCACTCACTTCGCGAATATCTCTACCGAGACTACCGGACCGCGTCCACTCCGAGCGCACGCCGACGGCCCGGCGCACATGTCCACTTCATGAATAGTTGGCGAGTCCGGCGGCCGCACGCTCGGCCACGGCGTCGGCCAGCGACTGCGGGCCGCGGACCGTCAGCTCGCCGCCGAAGCTGAGCACGAACCGCACCATCCACGCCTCGGTCGCGTACTGCATCGTCGCGGTGACCGGTCGCCCCGGCTCGTCGGACAGCACCGTGAACGGGTGGTACTCCAGCGCCCAGGCCGCACCCGGTCCCACCTCGAGGGTCGCGACGGTCAGCTCGTCGGCGGCGGCACCGTCGAACAGGCCGGACGCGGGTTCGACGTGCTGCGGGACCGCCGCGGGCTCGTCGAGGACGACGGCCTCGTCGATCCGGTCGAGCCGGAACATGCGCAGGCCCTCGCTGGCGCGGCACCAGGCCTGCAGGTAGCTGTGGCCGGCGAAGGTGTCGAGGGCGATGGGGTCCACGTCGCGCTCGGTGGCGGCGTCCCGGGTGGCGGAGTAGTAGCGCAGGTGCAGGGCGCGGCCGTCGCGCAGGGCGCCGCGGACGATGCCCGCGATCGCGGCCACGGGGCCGGTGTCCTGCGCGCCGTCGATGGAGGCGACGGTGTCGCGGCCCGCGCCCGCGACGGCGGCCTCCAGTTTGGCGATGGCGCGCAGCACGGCCGCCGGGTCCGCGACGCCGGGCGAATCGGCCAGGGCCCGCAGCGCGAGGAGCAGCGACGCCGCCTCGGGGCCGGTCAGCTTGAGCGGGCGGTCCAGCTTGGCGCTGAACTCGATGTCGACGCCGTCCTCGTCGTAGTCGATCTCGATGAGATCGCCCGGGAACATGCCCGGCAGCCCGCACATGGTCAGGCCCGTGATGTCCTTGCGCAGCTGCGCGACGGTCACGCCGAGGTCGGCCGCGGCCCGCTCGAGATCGGCGTCCGGGTGCGTGCGGAAGTACGGGATCACGTTGAGCCAGCGCGCGAGGCGCTGCATCTGCCGGCTCGGCTGCTTGGACTGTGCGCTCATCGCTCCCCCGCCAGTGCCGTGAGTCGCTCGACGACGGCGTCGCGCAACTGCTGCGGCTCGAGGACCACCGCGTCCGGCCCGAGGCCGCTGACCTCGCGCGCCACGGCGTCCACCGATCGCATCTCCACCGTCAGTTCCGTGCCGGGCCGGCCGCGGAAGTCACCGTCGGCCTGCGCCGAGGCGAGCCGTCGCAGGCCGTCGCCCTTGCCCTGCGCGACCCAGAGCCGGGCGGTGCCGACCGGGTCGCGCTCGGCGACCGTGGCCACGACGTGCGCGTGCAGGTCGAAACCCTCCGGCGGCCGGACGGTGGCGGGGCTGGTGGTGACCGCGCCGCCGCGGACGCGGCTGAGCTTGAAGGTGCGCACCGCGTCGCGCGCGACGTCGTGCCCGACGGCGTACGCGCTGCCGCGGAAGGTGACCACGCCCCACGGATGCAGCGTGCGGTCGACGTAGGGCTGCGCCGGGTTCGCGCGGTGCTCGAAGGTGACCTGGCGGCGCCGGTCCACGCCCTCGAGCATGGCGAGCAGCGCCCCCTCGGCCCCGCGGTCGGGGGCGATGCCCGGGGTCACGCCCGCACCGGGGCCGTCGACGTCCATGCCGCCCGCGCGCAGCTTCTGCACCGCGGACTGGGCCGCGGCGGAGAGCTCGGGCGACTGCCACAGCGCCGACGCGACGGCCACCGCGGTGGCCTCCTCGGGATCGAGATCGATGTCACCGAGGGCGTACTCGTCGAGCGCGATGCGGTAGCCGACGGCGGAGTTGATCCGGGACACCGGCGCCACCTCGATGGGGACGCCGAGTTCGCGCAGGTCGGCCTTGTCGCGCTCGAACATGCGCTCGAAGGCCTCGTCGTCGGACTCCGGGTCGTACCCGAAGACGTTCTTCCGGATGTAGTCCCGGTCGAGCGGGCGTTGCGTGTACAGCAGGCATATCACCAGGTTGGTGAGACGCTCGATCCGGGAAGTTGCCACGTGTCGATCTTACGTTCTATGCGGGCGCTCGTCTCACATCGACGCGATCAGCCGCTCGACCCGTTCGTCGACGTTGCGGAACGGATCCTTGCACAGCACGGTGCGCTGCGCCTGGTCGTTGAGCTTGAGGTGCACCCAGTCGACGGTGAAGTCGCGGCCCGCCGCCTGCGCGGCGGTGATGAAGTCGCCGCGGAGCTTCGCGCGGGTGGTCTCCGGCGGGTTCTTCACGGCGGCGTCGACGGCCTCGTCGGTGGTGACCCGCGCGGCCATCCCGCGGCGCTGCAGCACGTCGAAGACGCCGCGGCCGCGCTTGATGTCGTGATAGGCGAGGTCGAGCTGCGCGATCTTCGGATCCGACAGCTCCATCGAGTACTTGTCCAGGTAGCGCTGGAAGAGCTTGCGCTTGATCACCCAGTCGATCTCGGTGTCGATGCCGGAGAAGTCCTGCGATTCGACGGCGTCGAGGGTGCGGCCCCACAGGTCGACGACCCTGCTCAGCTGCTCGTCGGGCTCGCGGGTGGCGAGGTAGTCGACGGCCTTGGCGTAGTACTCGCGCTGGATGTCGAGGGCGCCGGCCTGCCGGCCGCCGGCCAGGCGGACCTCGTGGCGGCCGGTGGTGTCGTGGCTGACCTCGCGGATGGCGCGGATCGGGTTGTCCAGCGAGAAGTCGCGGAACTGGACGCCCGCCTCGATCATCTCGAGCACCAGGTGGGCGGTGCCCACCTTGAGCATGGTGGTGGTCTCGGACATGTTCGAATCGCCCACGATCACGTGCAGGCGCCGGTACTTCTCGGCGTCGGCGTGCGGCTCGTCGCGGGTGTTGATGATGGGCCGGCTGCGGGTGGTGGCGCTGGAGACGCCCTCCCAGATGTGCTCGGCGCGCTGGCTCAGGCAGTAGGTGGCGTTCTTCGGCGTGAGCAGCACCTTGCCGGCGCCGCAGATCAGCTGCCGGGTCACCAGGAAGGGCAGCAGCACGTCCGCGATGCGGGAGAACTCGCCGACGCGGCCCACGAGGTAGTTCTCGTGGCAGCCGTAGGAGTTGCCCGCCGAATCGGTGTTGTTCTTGAACAGGTAGATGTCGCCGCCGATGCCCTCGTCCTGCAGCCGCTGCTCGGCGTCGAGGAGCAGGTCCTCGAGGACGCGCTCGCCCGCCTTGTCGTGCGTGACCAGCTGGAGCACCGAATCGCACTCCGCCGTCGCGTACTCGGGGTGGCTGCCCACGTCGAGGTACAGGCGCGAGCCGTTCTGCAGGAAGACGTTCGAGCTGCGGCCCCAGGAGACCACGCGCCGGAACAGGTACCGGGCGATCTCGTCCGGGCTCAGTCGACGGTGCCCGTGAAAAGTACACGTGACACCGAACTCGGTCTCGATTCCCATGATTCGGCGCTGCACGTCACGAACATACCCCGCGGTCGGGCTCAGGCGTCGGAGCCCCGTCGCGCCCGGATGCCGTCGAGGTGGAAATGCAGGTGCCGGCGCCAGCGGCGGTCGTCCCCGGGGCTCGCGTGGATGACCGCGGCGACGGCCACCATGAGGGCCGCGAGGTCGTCGTACGCGAAGTCCGCTCGGACCGCGCCGGCCGCGTGCGCCCGGTCGAGGACGGACCGGACGGCGCTGCCGGAGCGACCGCATTCGGCCATCAGGTCCACGTCGCCGAGCGGGCCGCGCGACATCGCCTCGTTCGCGGCGCGGTCGCCCGCCTGGCCCGCGAACATCGCCTCGACGAAGCCCGCGAAACCGGTCCACGGATCGGGCTCGGCGGCACTCACCGCCGCGAGTCGTTCGAGCTCCGCGAGCCGTTCGGGCAGCAGCTCGTCGAGCAGAGCCCCGCGGTCCGGGAAGTTGTTGTAGAGCGTCCCGATGCTGACTCCGGCCGCCTTGGCGATCCGGTCGAGGGGCACGTCGATGCCCTCCTCGGCGAACAGCCGCATCGCGGCGTCGAGCAGCTTCTGCCGGTTGCGGACCGCGTCCGCGCGGGGTGACATGCCCCGAGCATAGCGATATTGAGGACCACCTCAACTTCTGGTACGAAGTTGAGTATGACCTCAAGTAAAGCGCATCCCGTCCTGCTCGTCGTCGGTGCCGGGCCCGGCCTCGGCATGTCCGTCGCCCGCGCCTTCGGCAGGCGCGGCTACCGGATCGCGCTCGCATCCCGGTCCGCGGACCGTCATCCCGGGTACCTCGACGAGCTCCGGAGCCTCGGCGTCGAGGCCGCGGCCTTCCCCGTCGATGTCTCCGCGCCCGGTGCGGTCGCGGACGCGGTGGCGCGCGTCCGCGAGAGCTTCGGGCGCATCGACGTCGCCTACTACGGCGCCGCCGCGCCGGTCGCGATGGGACCGATCACCGAGCTCGAGCCCGACGACGCCGGCGCGGCGCTCGCGACGGTGACGCGCGCGGTCGAGTTCGCCCGGGCCGTCCTGCCCGAACTGCGCGCGCGGACCGGCGCGCTCGTCTTCGTCGGCGGCCTCAGTGCTGTGGTTCCGATGCCGGACGTCGGCGCTCTCGCGCTCGTCGCCGCCGCGTACCGCGCCTACGCGCTCAACCTGCATGCGGCGCTGCGGCCGGAGGGCGTCTACGCGGGAACGCTCACCGTCGGCGGGATGATCGACGGTGGCGACATCGCCGCCGCGACGCGGGCCGGCGCGCCCGAGCAGGACCTGACCGCGATCACGCTGCAACCGGACGACCTGGCCGAGCGGGTGTGGCGGATGACCGACGACCGGGCCGACGGCGAGGTGGTGGTCGACGTGATCAGCTGAGCGCCACGGCATCGGGCAGCGCGCCGCCGCCGGCGTGCGCCCGGGTGCGGCGCCGGTGATCGACGCGGTACGCCACCACCGCGAGCGGGACGAGCGCGACGCTGGGCACGATGAAGGCGGCGATGATGGCCTCGGGCGGTAGGAACTCCCCCATCGTCGCGGAGAAGACCAGGTTGAACCCCGCGTGCGCGATCGACGTCGGCCAGATGCTGCCCGAGCCGTACCACAGTGTGCTCCAGACGATCTCGAGCAGCATCGACATCACGATCCACAGCGGGATGAGCAGCAGCACGTCGTGCAGCGGAGGCTGGAAGCTGAAGTACCCCACGGAGGCCAGCGGCCAGTGCCACGCGCCCCAGACCGCCCCCGTCACGGCGGACGCCGCCGTGGGCCGCCCGCGCAGCGCCGGCAGCTCGGCGACGGCGCCGCGCAGGTAGGCGGTCCAGCCGAACTCCTCGCCGAAGAACACCGGCGCCAGCACCACCATGATCAGCGGGCCGAAGGCGACGGCCTGGAGATGGGCGATGATCCCGTCCACGGGCATCGTCATCACGCCGGACGCGAAGCCCAGCGGCAGCGCGATCACCAGCAGGACGAGGGGGATCGCCAGGGCGGCGAGGTACCACCGCCACTGCGCGCGCAGCTGCGGCCGCAGTCCCGCGCCCGCCAGCCCCTGCCGGGTGATCCACATCCGCACGACGAGGGCCGCGAGCGCCGGGAGGAACGCCGCGGTGAGGAGCTGGATCCCCGGATCGTCGAGCGGATGTCCCAGGGCGTACGCGGCGAGCCACAGGCCCCACGACGGCAGGAAGGTGAGCGCGAGGAACCAGGCGATGCCGCGCCGGTGCACGGAGGTGTCGTTCATGCCTCCAGCACACCGGATCGACGGTCCGCGGTCACGGGCGCGGAGGCCCGATTCCGGGGTGGTGCCAGCGCTACCCCGGAACGGTGCTGCGACGGGACCTCAGCCCAGCAGCTGCGCGACCCGCTCGTCCGACAGCCGCTGGAAGGCACGGCGCGGCCGGGTGTGGTCCAGGATCGCGACCTCGAGCTCGCCCGCCTCGAAGGTCTTCGCCTCCCCCGTCGCCGACGACGAGCCGTTCGACGGTGCCGGAGCGCCCAGCGCCTTCACCGCGAGCGCCACGGCGCCCGCCAGATCCAGTCCGTCCGCGTAGCCCTCCGTGAGCACGGGCGTGATCGATTCGGTCTGCCCGCCCATCACCACGAACTGCTTCTCGTCGCCGACGGAGCCGTCGTAGCCCACGCGATAGAGCCGCGACGCGGTGGCGCCGGGCATGCCGACCTCCGCGACGCACAGCTCCACCTCGTAGGGCTTGGCCTGCTCGGTGAAGACGGTGCCCAGCGTGGAGGCGTACGCGTTGGTCAGCGACCACGCCGTCACGTCGCGGCGCGAGTACTGGTAGCCGCGGGTGTCGGCGAACTGGATACCCGCGCGGCGCAGCGACTCGAACTCGTTGTACTTGCCGACGGCGGCGAAGCCGATCCGGTCGTAGATCTCGCTGATCTTGTTCAGCGAGCTCGGGTTGTCGGCCACGAAGACCACCCCGTCGGCGTACTTGAGCACGACGACGCTCCGGCCCCGGCCGATGCCCTTGCGAGCCAGCTCCGAGCGATCGCGCATGATCTGCTCGGCGGAGGCGTAGTACGGGAACGTCACGCTTCGCCTCCTCTCGCCGCGATCACGCGGTCCGTGGCGGCGGCGACGTCCGCTTCCGCGACCTCGACGGCACCGTCGGCGGTGATGACGATCGCCGTCGGGTAGAGCTTGCGGAGCACGTCCGGGCCGCCTGTGGCGGTGTCGTCGTCGGCGGCGTCGAACAGGGCCTCCGCGGCCACGTCGAGCGCACCGTCGGCGTCGAGGCCGGGGCGGAATCGCTTCTTGATCGACGATTTGGCCCAGGCCGAGCCCGAGCCGATCGAGTGGTAGCCCACCTCGTCGTGCCAGTCGCCGGTGACGTCGTAGGAGACGATCCGGCCACGGGCCTCCGCCTTATCGAAGCCCACGAGCAGGGGCACGGCGGCGAGGCCCTGCAGCGCCGCCCCGAAGTTGCTGCGCACCATGCCGGCCAGGCGGTTCGCCTTGCCGTCGAAGGTGAGCGGCATGCCCTCGATCTTCTCGTAGTGCTCCAGCTCCACCGTGAACAGCTTCACGATCTGCTTCGCGATCCCCGCGGTCCCGGCGATGCCGACCGCGGTCGACTCGTCGGTGACGAAGGTCTTGACGATGTCGCGCTGCGCGATGAGGTTGCCCATGGTGGCCCGGCGGTCGCCGGCGAGCAGCACGCCGCCCTCGAAGGCCACGGCGACGATCGTGGTGCCGTGCGGGACCTCCGGCGCACCGTCGATCCCGGAGCCCCGCCCGGGCAGCGCCTCCGGCGCCACGGCGGCGAGGTGCTCGACGAACGACGATCCGCCGTGCAGCGGCGTCACTGGCCGCCCTTCTGCACGTAGGCGCGCACGAAGTCCTCGGCGTTCTCCTCGAGCACGTCGTCGATCTCGTCGAGCAGATCGTCCGTCTCGTCGGTCAGCTTCTCGATGCGCTCCTGGCCGGCGCCCGACGGGCCGCCCGCAGCATCCTCATCGTCTCCGCCGCCGCCACGCTTGACCTGCTCCTGCGCCATCTCGCTGCCTCCTTAGCGACCGAAATCCGGGCCGCACGACCCGATGTGCCAACACTACCGGCCTAGACTGCCCCCGTGGATCCGTACACGCCGCCCGGCCTCCCCGATCCGGTGCTCGTGAGCATCGGCGACATCCATTGCACCCGCACCGAGATCATCACTCCCGTGGGCAGCTTCCCGGTGCGGGGCTCGCAGTGGACGGTCACCGATCACAGCGTCACGACCTCCGCGATTCCCGGCTGGGCGATCGCCGTCGCCATCCTCGGCATCCCGGTCATGTGCTTCTTCTCGCTGTTCTTCCTGCTCGTGAAGGAGACCACGACGCAGGGGTTCGTGCAGGTCACGGCGTTCGGGCCGGAGGGACGCTCGTTCACCACCAGCGTGCCGGTGTACTCGTTCGCCGCCGTGCAGGACGCGTTCCACCGCGTCGGTTACGCGCGGAACCTCGCCATCGGCATGTAACCCGACGGTCCGCCGCGCTCCCGCGGGGGTTGTGCACCGAAACCCGGGTTGCAACCCGCTGATGAGCGAGAAACACCCGCGCGAGCCCGACCCGCGGAGATCGGACGAAGCGATCAGGCGGGGCGGTCAGGCCGGGCGATCAGGCGGGGCGGAGGCGGACCACCGGGATCGGGCGTGAGGTCGTGCGCTGGTACGCGGCGTAGCGACCGCCGTTGTTGGCATCGGCGAGATCCCAGAGCCGCTGGTAGTCGGCGTCGCCGGGCTTCAGCGCCTCGACGGTGGCCGGGAACCGGTCGGTGCCGACCTGCACGTCGACGGTGCCGGCCGCGACCATGTTGTGGTACCACGCCGGGTTGCGCGGAGCGCCGCCCTTCGACGCGACCACGACGTAGTCGTCGCCGTCGCGCACGTAGGTGAGCACGGTGGTGCGGGGCTCGCCCGACTTCGCCCCGACGGTGCGCACGATGAGGCTGGGCACGCCGAAGAGCAGCTTGTGGCCGATCCGCCCGCCCGAGCGCACGTACAGCTCGCCGTGCGCCTTGAGCACCTCGGGGAAGGCCTTCGCGTAGAGCTTCCCCACCTCGCGACCGATGTCCATGGCTTTAGCCTCGCAGAGAATCGACGAGCTCGCGCGCGGAGGACGCCTCGTCGAGCAGCGCGCCGACGTGCTCCTTGGTGCCCCGCAGCGGCTCGAGCGTGGGGATCCGCACCAGCGACTCGGCGCCGACGTCGAAGATCACCGAATCCCAGCTGGCGGCGGCGATGTCGGTGCCGAAGCGGCGCATGCACTCGCCGCGGAAGTAGGCGCGGGTCGACTCCGGCGGGGTGCTGACCGCGTCCATCACCTGCTGCTCGGTCACCAGGCGCTTCATCGAGCCGCGCGCGACGAGCCGGTTGTACAGGCCCTTGTCGAGCCGCACGTCGGAGTACTGCAGGTCCACGAGCTGCAGCTTCGACGCCGCCCAGCCGAGGCCCTCGCGCTGCCGGATGCCCTCGAGCAGGCGCAGCTTCGCCGGCCAGTCGAGCTCGTCCGCGAGCCGCAGCGGATCGTCGGCGAGGGTGTCGAGCACCCGGATCCATGTCGCGTGCACGTCCAGCGCGCGGGCGTCGTCCGAGCCGTCGAGGTACCGGCCCACGCGGTCCGCGTACTCGCGCTGGATCTCGAGCGCGGTCATCGTCCGGCCGTCGGCGAGCTCGAGCGGCGCGGTGAGCGACAGGTCGCGCGAGACCTGGTGCACCGCGGTCACCGGCGCCGCCAGCTGCAGGTCGGACAGGTCGACGCCCGCCTCGATCAGGTCCAGCACCAGCGCCGACGTGCCCACCTTGAGGTAGGTGGAGGTCTCCGCGAGGTTGGCGTCGCCGATGATCACGTGCAGCCGGCGGTACTTGTCCGGGTCGGCGTGCGGCTCGTCGCGGGTGTTGATGATGCCGCGCTTGAGGGTGGTCTCGAGTCCCACCTCGACCTCGATGTAGTCGGCGCGCTGCGAGAGCTGGAAGCCCGGCTCGTCGCCGTTGGCGCCGATGCCGACGCGGCCGCTGCCGGTGAACACCTGCCGGGTCGCGAAGAAGGGCGTCAGGCCGGTGACGATCGCCGCGAACGGGGTCTCGCGGCGGCACAGGTAGTTCTCGTGCGTGCCGTAGGAGGCGCCCTTGCCGTCGATGTTGTTCTTGTACAGCTGCAGGGTCGGGGCCCCGGGCACCGTCGACGCGTAGCGGGCGGCGGCGTCCATGACCCGCTCCCCCGCCTTGTCCCAGATGACCGCGTCGAGCGGGTCGGTGACCTCGGGCGCGGAGTACTCCGGGTGCGCGTGGTCCACGTAGAGCCGCGCGCCGTTGGTCAGGATCATGTTCGCCGCGCCGATCTCGTCCGCGTCGATGATCGGCGCCGGGCCGCCCCGCCCGAGGTCGAAGCCGCGGGCGTCGCGCAGCGGCGACTCCAGGTCGTAGTCCCAACGGGTGCGCTTGGCGCGCGGCACGGCCGCGGCGGCCGCGTACGCGAGCACGGCCTGGGTGGAGGTGAGGATCGGATTGGCGGTGGGATCCTTCGGCGCGGAGATCCCGTATTCCACCTCGGTCCCGATGATGCGCTGCATACCGCCCAGCCTATCGGGGGTGATCCGGCCCGCTCGCCCCGCTCCCGGCGGAGGCGACCGCCATCCGCCCGTCAGGCCGACCGGCGCGCGATCCGCCAGCGGGTCGCGGCCCACAGCACGACCGCCATCAGGGCGAGCACGCCGATCGCGATGCCCCACTGCGTGGGCGTCGAGTCCCAGAGGGGATCGATCGCCTGCATGGTCGGCCGCCCGGACACCGCGTCGATCTGCTTCTGCAGTTCGACGGTGGACGCGCTCGACGCGAACCCCCAGCGCGACGGGAACAGCCACGAGATCTGCTCCAGGCCCACGCGATCGTGCAGCGTGAACAGGCCGCCGCTCATCACCAGCTGCACCATGACGACCACCACGAGCATGGGCATCACCTGCTCGCTGGACTTGGCCAGCGCGGAGATCAGCAGGCCCACCAGCGTGGACACGCACGCGAGGATCGCGATGTCGATGACCAGCTCGACGGGCGCGCTGGCCAGCACCGAACCCTGCGCCGTCGACTGCTTCACACCGAGGATCACGATCGCCATCATCATGACCGCCTGGATGGTGGCCGCGACGAAGTAGACCACCGTCTTCGCAGACAGATACGCGCCCGGCCCGAGTCCGACGGCGCGTTCGCGCTGATAGATCGCGCGCTCGCCGACCAGGTCGCGCGAGGGCAGGGCCGCGCCCATGAAGCAGGCGCCGACGACCAGCAGGACGAGGATCATCTTCGCGCCGCTGTAGCCGTCCGGGAGCGAGTACGGCGAGGCGAGGCCGTCGTCCGCGGGCACGAGCAACGTGATCCCGCCGAGCACGAGCGGCAGCAGCAGGAGGAAGACCAGGTAGGCGCGGTCGGCGAGGATCAGCCGGACCTGGCGCCGTGCGATGACCGAGAGCTGCTTGCGCACCGAGGTCTTGGGCGCCTTCGTCGGTGCCGGCGGCGCCCCGGTGGGTGCGGGCGGCGGCGGCGCGGGGTGCGCGGCGCGGTACCGCTGCCAGGCCACGTCGGGCTGCTTGGCGGCGAAGTCGAAGATCTCCGCCCAGTCGCTGGTGCCCATCGCTGCCTGGACGCCCTTCGGCGAGCCGCAGTACGCGGTCTTGCCGCCGGGCGCGAGCAGCAGCACCTGGTCGCACATGTCGATGTGCGTCAGGGAGTGGGTCACGACGATGACGACGCGCCCCGCGTCGGCCAGCCGGCGCAGCGTCTGCATGACCTGGCGGTCCAGCGCCGGATCCAGGCCCGACGTGGGCTCGTCGAGGATGAGCAGCGACGGGCCGGTGAGCAGCTCCATCGCGACCGACGCGCGCTTGCGCTGTCCGCCGGAGAGCTTGTCGACGCGGGTCTGCTTGTGCTCAGTGAGCTGCAGCTCGGCCAGCACGCCGTCGATCACCTGGTCGCGATCGGCCTTCGACATGTCGGGGGGCAGGCGCAGCTCGGCGGCGAACCGGAGCGCCTGCTGCAGGGTGAGCTGGCGGTGCAGCACGTCGTCCTGCGGCACCATGCCGATGCGGGAGCGGAGCGCGTCGAAGTCGCGGTGCACGTCGCGGCCCTCGAACTCGACCCGGCCGGCCGTCGGGGTGACCGCGCCGGAGACCACCCGCGACACCGTCGACTTGCCGGCGCCCGAGGGGCCGATCACTGCCGTCAACGTGCCCGGGGCGGCGCGGAAGTCCACGCCGTGCAGCAGCGTCTTGTTGCCGTCGACGGTGAGGGTGATCCCCTGCACCGCGAGGCCCGCGCCCGCGAACTCCTGGGCCTTCGGTCGCTCGAGCCGCCCCTGGTCGACGATGAGGTCGGAGTTGCCGACGGTGACCAGGTCGCCGTCGCGCAGCGCAGTGGGCCCGGCGATCCGTCGGCCGTTGACCTGGGTGCCGTTCGCCGAGCCCAGGTCCTCGATGACGAGGCCCTGCGGCCCGGTGAGCAGGCGGGCGTGGCGCCGCGAGACCAGCATGTCGCCGATCGCGATGTCGTTGTCGGGCGTACGGCCGATGGTCATCTGTCCGGCGCCCACGGGCCGCGACGGCATCTTCGCCACCTGGTAGAGGCCCGTGTTGCCGGCCATCGCGCGCAGGTGGGGCGCGACGTCGCCCGTGGGGCGCTGCGGCGGGACGGGGGCCGGCTGCGCGG
>NZ_CBCSDV010000038.1:0-31120 GCF_965138335.1 Tsukamurella ocularis | reverse complement strand
GCCCCCGTGTGTGGTTGTGCACCCGCTGCTGGGCACCGTCCCACCGCCAAACTACGACCTCGTGACGGACATGTCCACCACAGCATCCCTGCTGGTCAACCCCTTACCAAGCCTGTCAGCTGGAGATAAGGTCCGAACTCCTGACATCCGCCTTGCAAAGGCGGCGCTCTACCAACTGAGCTAAGGCCCCGGGTGGGGGTGTGGTGGGCCTAGGAGGACTTGAACCTCCGACCTCTTCGTTATCAGCGAAGCGCTCTAACCGCCTGAGCTATAGGCCCGTGAACCGAGGTGGAACATTACCAGCGCACCCCGAGTTCTACAAAACTGCTGGTCAATCCCTATCGGAGAGGGTCACCTCGATGCCGCCCACGAGGTCGGCGCAGAGGTTGTAGATGAACGCGCCCACGGTGGCGAGCGCGGTCAGCAGGATCACGTTCGCGAGCCCGGCGAGGCCCGCGTAGGTGAAGACGTTGCCCGCGGTCAGGAGGCTCACGCCGGCCTGCTCGTTGGTGAGCGTCTGGAAGCTGTCGTTGATCTTGCTCCACACGCCCATGCCGCTGAGCACGATGTAGAGCACGCCGACCGCGATCATCCACACGAAGAACAGCACCACCGAGACCACGCCGGTGAGCTTGAACGTGGTCCACGGATCGATGCTGCGCAACTGCATGCCCGCCCGCACCGGTCCGCTGGCGGCCTGCGTCTTCACGCCGGCCGCCCGGGCGGGCGCGCCGCCCACGGTGTGCAGGTTCGACGATGCCGCCTCCCCCGCCGGGGCGGCGGGATCCGCCGCTTCCGCCGCAGGCGCGGCCGCGTCGGCGGCCGGCTGGGCCGGGACCGGCACCGTCGGCGCCGCGGCCGGAGCGACCTGATGGATCTTGTCCAGGTCCGGCAGGTTCTTCGGCAGCTCGTCGCGCTCGACGCCCTCGGTGGGCGCATCGATCACGCGGCCGACATCGGTGTCGCGTCGCGGGATCCGGACGGGCTGCCGGCCCGCGTCCGGTCCGGACTCCGGCGGCTGGCCGGATCCGGTTCCAGGGGTAGTCACATGCGCTCCTTCGTGCTTCGCGGCGGCCTATGCCTCGCCGTCCGCCTGCTCGGGTTCGTCGCTCTCGTCGGCGTTGCGGGCGATGGCCAAAAGACTAGTGCCTTCGGCCAGGTTCATCAGCCGGACGCCCTTGGTCTGGCGGCCCGCCTTGCGGACCTGCCGCGCCGCGGTGCGGATCACACCGCCGCCCGACGTGATGGCGTAGAGCTCGGTCTCGTCGTCGACGATGAGTGCGCCCACCAGCTCGCCGCGCTTCGGGTCGAACTGGATGGTCAACACGCCCTTGCCGCCACGCCCCTGAGGAGTGTAGTCAGCGATCGCGGTCCGCTTGGCGTATCCGCCCGAGGTCGCGACGAGCAGGTACGTGTCGTCGTGGACCACGTTGAGCGCCAACAGCTGATCGTCCTCGTTGAACCGCATGCCCTGCACACCGGAGGTTGCGCGACCCATGGGGCGCAGCACCTCGTCGGTCGCCTTGAACCGGATCGACTGCGCCTTCTTGCTGACCAGGAGCAGATCCTCCGACTCCGAGGCCAGCACGGCCCCCACCAGCTCGTCCTCGTCGCGCAGGTTGATGGCGACGATGCCGCCGCTGCGGTTGGAATCGAAGTCCTCGAGCTTGGACTTCTTCACCAGGCCGTTCTTGGTGGCGAGGATCAGATAGGGCGCGTCGTCGTAGGCCTTGATCTGGATGACCTGGGCGATCCGCTCCTCCGGCTGGAAGGCCAGCAGGTTCGCCACGTGCTGGCCCCGGGCGGTCCGGCTCTGCTCGGGCAGCTCGTACGCCTTCGCCCGGTACACGCGGCCCTTCGTGGTGAAGAACAGGATCCAGTCATGGGTGGAGCACACGAAGAAGTGCGCCACGATGTCGTCCTGCTTGAGATCCGCGCCCTTGACGCCCTTCCCGCCGCGCTTCTGGCTGCGGTACAGGTCCGTCTTGGTGCGCTTGGCGTAGCCCGTCTCCGTGATGGTGACCACCACGTCCTCGCGCGCGATGAGGTCCTCGTCGGTCACGTCGCCGTCGGCCGCGATGATCTTGGTGCGGCGGTCGTCGCCGAACTTCTCGACGATCTCGGCGAGCTCGTCGCGGACGATGGCGCGCTGGCGCTCCGGTCGATCGAGGATGTCCTTGAGATCGGCGATCTCGAGCTCGATCTCGGCCAACTGGTCGATGATCTTCTGCCGCTCGAGGGCCGCGAGGCGGCGCAGCTGCATGTCGAGGATCGCGTTGGCCTGCAACTCGTCCACGTCGAGGAGCTCGATCAGGCCGGCGCGGGCGATCTCGGTGGTCTCCGACCGCCGGATGAGGGCGATGACCTCGTCCAGGGCGTCGAGGGCCTTGACCAGACCGCGCAGGATGTGGGCCCGCTCCTCCGCCTTGCGCAGCCGGAACCGGGTGCGCCGCACGATGACGTCCAACTGGTGCGTCACGTAGTAGCGGATCATCTGGTCCAGGCGCAGGGTGCGCGGCACCCCGTCGACGATGGACAGCATGTTCGCACCGAAGCTGGTCTGCAGCTGGCTGTGCTTGTAGAGGTTGTTCAGCACCACCTTGGCGACCGCGTCGCGCTTGAGCCGCACCACGATCCGCATGCCCACACGATCGCTGGACTGGTCCTCGATCTTGCTGATACCGGCGATCTTGCCGTCGCGCACCTGCTCGGCGATCGACAGCACGAGGTTGTCGGGGTTCACCTGGTAGGGCAGCTCGGTGATGACGAGTTCCGTTGCGCCCTTGGAGTCCTCCTCCACGGAGACCACGCCGCGCATGCGGATCGAGCCGCGGCCCGTGGAGTAGGCGTCCTTGATGCCCTGGCCGCCGACGATGAGGCCGTAGGTCGGGAAGTCCGGTCCCTTGATCCGCTCCATGCACGCCTCGAGCGTCGCCTCGGAGTCGGCGTCGAAGTTGTCCAGGCACCAGAAGATCGCGTCGGCGAGCTCGCGCAGGTTGTGCGGCGGAATGTTGGTCGCCATGCCGACGGCGATGCCGCCGGAGCCGTTCATCAGCAGGTTCGGCACGCGCGCGGGCAGCACCGTCGGCTCCTGCGTCTTGCCGTCGTAGTTCGGCGAGAAATCGACGGTCTCCTCGTCGATGTCGCGCAGCATCTCCATCGCGAGCGGCGTGAGGCGGGCCTCCGTGTAGCGCATCGCGGCCGCGGGGTCGTTACCCGGCGAGCCGAAGTTGCCCTGCCCGTCGATCAGCGGGTAACGCAGCGACCAGGGCTGCGCGAGGCGCACGAGGGCGTCGTAGATCGCGCTGTCGCCGTGGGGGTGGTAGTTACCCATGGTCTCGGCGACGGGCTTGGCCGACTTCACGTAACTGCGGTCGGGCCGGTAGCCGGCGTCGTAGGAGGCGTACAGGATGCGCCGCTGCACGGGCTTCATGCCGTCGCGCACCTCGGGAAGGGCGCGGCCCACGATCACGCTCATGGCGTAGTCGATGTAGCTGCGCTGCATCTCCTGCTGGATGTCGACCGGTTCGATCCGGTCGTGACCGCCGGTCTCGGCGGGCGGAGTGGTGTCAGTCATTTCGAGTCCTTCGAGTTCATCGGTTCGACGGTGCGCGGCGCGCCCGGATCAGGGCGCGCCGGCGGTCACACGTCGAGGAACCGCACGTCCTTGGCGTTGCGCGCGATGAACGAGCGGCGGGCCACCACGTCCTCGCCCATGAGGATCGAGAACAGCTCGTCGGCGGCGGCGGCATCGTCCAGCGTGACCTGCTTGAGCACGCGGACCGTCGGGTCCATCGTGGTCTCCCACAGCTCCTTGGCGTTCATCTCGCCGAGGCCCTTGTAGCGCTGGATGCCGTCGTCCTTGTTGATCTTCTTGCCGTTCTGCAGGCCGTGGGCCAGCAGCACGTCGCGCTCGTTGTCGCTGTAGGCGAACTCCGGGTCGGCGCCCTTCTGCCACTTGAGCTTGTAGAGCGGCGGCTGCGCGAGGTAGACGTGGCCGTGCTCGACGAGCGGCCGCATGAAGCGGAACAGCAGGGTCAGCAGCAGGGTCGAGATGTGCTGGCCGTCGACGTCGGCGTCGGCCATGAGCACGATCTTCTTGTAGCGCAGTTTGGCGATGTCGAACTCGTCGTGGATGCCGGTGCCGAAGGCCGTGATGATCGACTGGACCTCGGTGTTCTTGAGCACCTTGTCGATCCGGGCCTTCTCGACGTTGATGATCTTGCCGCGGATGGGCAGGATCGCCTGGTACATCGAGTCGCGGCCGCTCTTCGCGGAGCCGCCGGCGGAGTCGCCCTCCACGATGTAGACCTCGCACTTGTCGGGGTCGTTGCTGCGGCAGTCCGCGAGCTTGCCGGGCAGGCCGCCGATATCGGTGGCGCTCTTGCGGCGCACCAGCTCCCGCGCCTTGCGGGCGGCCAGGCGGGCCTGCGCGGAGGCCGAGGCCTTCTGCACGATGGTCTTGGCGTCAGCCGGGTTGGAGTCGAACCAGAACTGCAGCTGCTCGCGGCAGACCTTCTGGACGAACCCGCGGACCTCGGTGTTGCCGAGCTTGGTCTTGGTCTGGCCCTCGAACTGCGGCTCGGCGACCTTGACGGAGATGACGGCCGCCAGGCCCTCGCGGATGTCGTCGCCCGTGAGCTCGCCGTCCTTCTCCTTGACCAGCTTCTTGTCCTTGGCGTAGGCCTTGACGATCGAGGTCAGCGCGGTGCGGAAGCCCTCCTCGTGGGTGCCGCCCTCATGGGTGTTGATGGTGTTGGCGAACGTGTGCACGGACTCCGAGTAGCCGGAGTTCCACTGCATCGCGATCTCCACCTCGTGGCCCTTCTCCTTGCCCTCGAAGGAGATGATCGAGCCGTGGATCGGCGTCTTCGACGTCCGCGCGTTGATGTGCTTGACGTAGTCGACGAGGCCGTCCGGGTAGTGGAAGATCCGCTCGCGCTTCTTCGGCGCCACCTCGGCCAGCGCCGCGGCCACGTCGTCCTCGTGCGCCGACGGGGCCGCCTCCGTGATGTCCTCGTCCGGCACCTCGACGACGGCGGGGCGCTCGTCGGTGAGGGTGATCGTGAGGCCCTTGTTGAGGAAGGCCATCTCCTGCAGGCGGCGCGAGACCGTCTCGAAGTCGTAGTGCGTGGTCTCGGTGAAGACCTTCGGGTCGGCCCAGAAGCGTACCGTCGTACCGGTCCGCGTGGTGGGCTCGCCCTTGATCAGGTCCTCGGCCACTGCCGTCTTCTGCTTGTCGTCCCAGTGGAAGTTGTTCTGCCAGTGGAAGCCGTCGACGTCGATCTCGACCTCGACCCGGCTCGAGAGCGCGTTGACCACGGAGACGCCCACGCCGTGCAGGCCGCCGGAGACGGCGTACGAGTCGGAGTCGAACTTGCCGCCCGCGTGCAGCGAGGTGAGCACAAGCTGCACGGTCGGCATGCCCTTGGCGTGCATCGCGACGGGGATGCCGCGGCCGTCGTCGATCACCTCGACGCCGCCGTCCGCCAAGAGGCGGACGTCGACCCGCGTCGCGTACCCCGCCATCGCCTCATCGACGGAGTTGTCGACGACCTCCTGGATCATGTGGTGCAGGCCGCGAGGACCGGTGCTACCGATGTACATGCCGGGGCGCTTACGCACCGCCTCCAGGCCCTCGAGTTGCTTGATGGAATCCGCGCCGTACGAGCCCTTGGGCTTGTCCGCGTTGTTGTCAGCCGCCACGATGTGTTGGCGCTCCTTCGTCGAAACCACCGGGCGAACCGCCGTGAACTTCCACGGGCCGCAGCCGCCGCGATGGCGATCGGACAGCACCCCGCGGAGACGAGGCGCTCTTGCCCTTCTAGTCTACTCCTCTTCACGACGATGAATGCGTTTGCCACGCCCTCATCGCGTCGCAGACGCGATCAACCTCGTTTCGGTCCGCTCAGTCCGAAATGCGATCCGACGCGCACACGGCGACGCTGGGGCATGAACCGGCAATCGATCGTAGAGTCGGAGGCATGGATCACGCCGAGATCGACGACTACCTCACCCGGTACGCGCAGACGCTCGCGCGATTCGACGCGGAGGCCGCCGCCGGCCTGTGGGCCGAGCCCGGGATGATCGTCGACGACCGGTTCTCCGGGGTACTCGACGATCGCGCGTCGATGGCCCGCGGCCTCGAGCAGTCCTACCCGCTGTACCGCGCCCTGGGGCTCTCCTCGGTCGGGCACGAGCTCCTGGGCAGCACGCCCCTCACCGGCGCGATCACGCTGCTCCACGTCCGCTGGCTGTTCCGCGACGCCGAGGGCGCGCCGCTCACCGACAGCAGCGCGTACTACGTCGTGCGCAGCGACGACGACGGCCCGCACGCCTGCGTGTGCATCCAGGTCGACGACGCCGCGAAACTACAGGCCCTGGCCGATGAGCGCGGCATCGACCTCGCGGACTTCCTGCCGGACGGGCCGGCCTAGCCGTAGGTGTCGCGCGGGCCCCGGCCCGGCACGTGCAGCGGACCCTTGCGCCAGCTGGGCGCGCTGGGCCCGGTGATGTGCAGCGAGGTGACCACGCCCTGGCCGACGGCCGCGTTGATCTTCGCCAGCAGCTGGGACTGCATGAGCCGCAGCTGGGTGGCCCAGGCCGTGGACTCGGCGCTGACGTGGAGGACCTTCTCCCGCAGGCTCACGGCACGCGCGTGCGCGGCCACGTCGGCGCCCACGACGGACTCCCAACAGCCGAGGACCGTGCCCTCGTTGACCTTCTGGTCCCAGCCGCGGGCCTTCGCGATACCGCCGATGAGCGATCCGAAGGCCTGGGGGTCGCGGTTGTCCGGCGAGGGTCCGCTCCACCGCTTCGAGCCGCGGCGCAGCCGGCGCACGCCGCCGGTCATGGGCTCGGACCGGCCCTGGCCGACGGACTTCCCGGCCGCCTTGGCCGCCGCGCGGGCCTCCTCGAGCGCGCGCCGCGCGATGTCGGAACCGTGCAGCGGCCCGTCGTCCTTCGGCCCGGTCATCACGCCTCCTCGCACCCGACATCGTCGGCGTCGAGGCTACTCGCCACCACCGACATGTTCTCCGGTGACGGCGGGCGTCCCCGCCCCGAAGACGTCCGGTGCCGCGAGCTCGTCCAGCAGGCGCCGGCCGCGGGCCTCGTCCCACTCCCCCGTGTCCGACGGTGCCGCGGCCCCTGCGGCGAGGAGCGAGTACGCCGGGCCGGGCCGGCCCGCGTCCGCCCCCGCGTGCCCGCCGACGACGTAGCCGCGCATCAGCGCGAGGCCGATCTCGGCGAGCTCCTCGTAACCGAGGGTGCTCGTGAACCCGAACAACTCGAAGAGCCGTCGGTAGTTCGCCGCGAGCCGGGTTCGGACCGTCTGTTCCGCACGGTTGACGGCGGCCACCACGCGGTCGCGAGGGGGACCGTCCGCCAGCGAGGGCACGGCCATCGCGAGCGTCAGGTACAACCGCCAGCGTCGGTCCTCCTCCCGGTCCGCGAGGAGGTCGTCGTCGGCCGATGCGCTCACCGCACGGAGCAACGCGGCGCGACGCCCCTCGACCGTCCGAACGGTCGCCGGGTCGTCGCCGACAGCCGCGCGAACCACCCCGGTGGCCCGGGCACTCCGGGTCGACGCGATGGGCAGCGCCTGCTCGGCAAGGGCCGAGAGGACATCGGCGAGGAAGTCCTCCCGCTGCGGCCAGCACCGATACGCCGCGGTCCGGGAGACGTCCGCAGCCCGCACGGCGTCCTCGAGCCGCACGTGCTCGAGGCCGGTCCCGCCGCGCTCGGCGAACACGCGGTCCACGGCGCAGTCCAGGACCCGGCGCCGCGTCTCCTCGAGCGCCAGACGGGGTCGTCTCGCGGACGTCCCCGATTTTGGTACTCGGGGTTTCAAAGTCCCGTTCATGCGCCTATGGTACGTGGTGTACCAAGTTGGTACACCACGTACCAAAGGGAGGCGCCATGACAGCACGGACCATCACCCGACCTACGACGGCACCGCCGACCGGCACGCGCGGCACTCTCCTCGCGTACGGACTGGGCGCCCTCGCCACCGCGGCCGGACTCGGCTACGCGCTCGCCGACCAGCTCACGCTCGGCGGGCTCGAGCGACACCTGCACGCCTTGTACGATCCCGTCGGGAAGTACGGCGAGCCCGGCCCGCTGTACGGCTACCTGTACATCGTCGGTCTGCTCGGTCTCCTCTGTTGGTGGGGTTCAGTGCGACTGGTCCGCCGGAACGCGCCCACGGCACGGCGGCGGGGATGGATCGCCCTCGGCGCCTCCGCGTTCCCCGTAGTCGCGCCGCTCGTGCTGCAGGAGTACGGGCAGCCCGTGATCCCGCTGTCGCTCGCTGCGGGCTACCTCGTCGCGTGGGTGTGCGGCCTCGCGGGAATCCTCCTGCTGCGCAGGACGGGAGCCGGGTCGAAAGCCCGATAGAATCGCCCCGGAACGTTCGTTCGGTGGGAGGGGCACACAGGTGGAGCCGATGTACACGGTGGTCGCCGCGGCCCTGCGCGACGACATCCTGGGACACCGGTACCGGATCGGGGACTCCCTGCCCTCGGAAGCCGCCCTGTGCGAGAAGTTCGGAGTCTCCAGGGGCCCCGTGCGACAGGCGCTCTCGACGCTCAACCGCGAGGGCCTGATCCACATCACGCGGGGGCGGCCCGCCGTGGTCACGAGCGATGCGCCCAGCCAGACTCTGGACGTCTTCACGCCGTTCTCGCAGTGGGCCCAACTGGGCGGACAGGCACCGTCGAGCCGCACCCTGGAGATCAGCCGCCGTCGCGCGACCGTCGCGGAGGCCGAGACGCTCGGCCTCACGACCGAGGACTTCGTCGTCTTCATCCTGCGGCTCCGGATGCTCGACGATGCACCGGCCATGCTCGAGCGCAGCACCTTCGTGCTCGATGTTGGTCGGCTGCTCCTCGATTTCGACACCGATTCCGGTTCGCTCACCGAACATCTCACCGCGCAGGGCGTCGTCTTCGAATCGCTGCGCCACCAGCTCGACGCGCTGAACGCCGACGCCACCGACGCCGAGCACCTCGCGGTGGAGCCCGGCGCCGCCCTGCTGCGGGAGCGCCGGGTGTCCACCAATGAGGAGGGCCGGCCGTTCGAGTTCGCCGACGATCGCTACCGTCCCGATCGCGTGACGTTCAGCATCGTCAACAGCACCCGCCGTTAGTCGGCCGACGGCATCCGGCCCCACATGGGGATCAGGAGCAGCATCGCGATGGCCGCGGCGACGGAGAAGCCCGTGAACAGCATTCCGGCGGAGAGCAGGCCGGGCAGCAGTCCACCCAGGATCGCACCGATCGATCCGCAGCCGTTGATCGCACCGGTCACGGTGCCCGCATGCTTGCTGGTGCCGAAGTCGACGGCAGCGACGCAGGAGATCATCGCGTCGGCACCGTAGATGGACAAGCCGATCACCGCGAGGATCGCGGTCATGATCCACAGGTTGCCCGTCGCCGTGAGCGGGGCGAAGGACGCCAACGCCACGACGAGCACTCCGAGGCTGATGACGCAGGCGGGAACCCGGCGGGCGTGGAACACCCGGTCGGAGACCTGACCGATGAGGATCGGGGCGATCACCCCGGCGACGCCGAACGCGACCGGAACAGTGATAGCGGTGAAGGCCGATGCGTCGTGCAGCCGTTCGGAGACGATCACGGGGCCCCACAGCAGGATCGCGTAGCGCGCCGGCTTGAGCAGGAAGTAGCACGACCCCAGGATCAGAACCATCTTGTTGCCCACCACGAAGCGCACCGTCTCACCGAAGGACGGGCGCGGCTCCTCCGCCGCCTCCTCCGCCTCGACGACGGCGTCCTCGTCGATGAGCTCCGCGACCTCGGCCGAGTGGTACACCTCGATGGGCGGCAGGCCGACGTCCTCCGGAGTGTTGCGCTGCAGGAGGAAGAACAGCACCGCGACGCCGCCCACGACGACCGCGCCGGTGAAGAACGCCACCCGCCAGCTGCCGAACAGGTCGTAGGCCACCCAGCCCAGGAACGGGGCCGCGACGAGACCGCCGAACGCGTAATTGGTGCTCCACAGCCCGAAGATCCGGCCGCGTTCGCCGATGGAGAAGAACTGCGCCATGTTCTTGAGCAGTCCGGACCACCCGGTCGACTGCGACAGGCCCTGGACGATCATGAGCGGCACGAGGAAGATCAGCGCCGGCAGGAGACCGATGAACACGGTGGCGATCGCCGACATCAGTAGACCGCCCAGCACCACCCTCCGCGGCCCGAACCTGTCCGACATGGCGCCCCAGACGAACTGGCCGACGGCGTACGCCGCGAGGTAGACCGCATCCAGACTGCCCAGCACGCTCTTGGTGAGGGTGTCGCTGAGGACCGGGTCCTCGAGGATCCCCAGTTTCGCGACGGAGAAGGCCTGCCGCGTGAAGTAGAACCCGGCGTAGGCCAGCCACGTGACGCCGAAGATCTGGAACCTCCAGCGCTCGTACCGTGCGTTCTTCGTCCGCGCCGTGGTGGTCTCGAGTTCGATCATGTCGGTCCTTAGGTGGTGACGGGGCCCTAGCGGGCCAGTGAGGTTGCGGGGGCGACCGGAACGGGGCCGAGGACGCGGGCGACGCGCTCCTCCGCCAGGCCCAGACCGGTCGTCATGCCGATGCCCGTGGTCACGGTGGCGACGTGCACCCCGTCGACCGGCTCGGCGAACAGGAACTCCGAGCCCGGCGCGGAGCTGTAGACGCCCTGCCAGCGCTCCTGGACGTCGATGCGCGCGACGCCGAAGAGCTCGCGGGTGGCGTCGAGGAGGATCTCGAAGCCCTCCTCGGACTGGAACGGCGGAGCGCCGATCTCCCGGTAGTGGGTGTCGCCGAGGAGGATCGAGCCGTCGGGCTGGGGCGTGTACATCTGGTGCAGGTCCACCGCGATGCCGGCGGGCGACTCCGCGCGCAGCCGTTCGGCGACCGCTCCCACGGACGGCATGCCCTCGAAACCCGAGTAGCGCAGCAGCGACCATCCCGTGAACAGGGGCGTGGGCAGCGTGAAACGCAGGGGCAGTACCGCCTTCATCATATGAAGCCGGCAGCGCAGCAGGCCGCCCCTCTCCGCGAGCTCGGGGAAGAGCCGATCGATGTCGTAGTTCACGGCCACGAACACCTCGTCCGCGCGCAGCGGTCCGCGACTGGTGTGCACGACGCCCGGATCGAAGCTGTGTGCCGCTGTGCGCCATCGGAATTCGACGCCTCGACTGTGAAGGTACTGCGCGATCGCCGGTGCCGCCGCCCGCGGGTCCACCTGCAGGTCGTTCGGGAGAAGGAGCCCGCCACGGACGCCGGCACCGTCGACGGGGATCCGCCGCAGGACCTCCTCGCGACCGAGCAGCGCGACTTCACCCTGTGGGCGGGAGGCCGCGAACTCCGCCATGACGGCCAGCTCGTCGTCGGCACGGGCGACCATGGTGGTGCCGCTCGCCCGACCCCAGAAGCCGGCCTCGTCGATGAGGTCCAGCCAGTGCCGGCGGCCCTCCTTGGCGTAGTCGAGCGCCTGCCCGGACTGCGCGGTGATGCAAGCGTGCCCGAAGTTCTGCACCGAGGAGCCGATCACCCCGTCCGCGTGGTCGATCACCGTGACCCGGTGCCCACGACGATGTGCGTGATAGGCGTGACCCAGGCCGACGATCCCGGCTCCGACGACGACGATGTGCTGGCGGCTGTGTTCTGCGCTGAGGTTCGACATGGGAACTGACTATGAGCCAGGTCACATCACTTGTCAATACTAGTTGTCCTGCAAAACTCCGGCGTATCGCCTCGAATATCGCATTGCCTGCGGAGCTTGGTTCCCACTTATATAGTCAACTTTATCCCGTAGAGCCACCGATCCCCGGAGGGAACCGAAAGAATGATCTCGCTCGTCGCACTCGACATGGCCGGAACCACCATCGACGACGGAGGAACCGTCTACGACGCCCTCAAGACCGCGGTCGAGGAGGCCGGCGCCACCGTCGCCCCGAAGGACCTCCAGACCTGGATGGGCACCGACAAGGTGCAGGCCATCACCAACCTGCTCGAGCTCGGTGGGGTCACACCCACGGACGAGCTGGTCGCGGACGGTTTCCGACGCTTCCGCGCGCTCCTCGAGGAGCAGTACGCCGCCCATCCGCCCGTCGCGATCGAGGGCGTCGAGGAAGCACTGAAGACCCTGCGCGCCCACGGCGTGAAGGTCGCGCTCACCACCGGGTTCGACGACGAGGTGGCGTATCCCCTGCTCTCCTCGCTCGGCTGGACCATCGGCGCCGGCCCCGGCACCACCGTGGACGCGGTGATCACCACCTCCGACGTCGGCGCCGGGCGGCCCTTCCCCTACATGATCTTCCGCGCCATGGAGGCCACTGGTGTCGCGGACGTCCGCGAGGTCCTCGTCGCCGGCGACACCGTGGTCGACGTGCGCGCGGGCCGCAACGCGGGGGCGGTCGCGTGCGGCGTGCTCACCGGCAAGGCCGCCCGCGCCACGCTGTCGGCCGAGGATCACGATCACGTCCTCGAGGGAGTCTTCGAGATCCCTCGGCTGCTGGAGATGGAACGCTGACCTCGGCGCTCACCGTCCGGGCTGGAGCCTGATCGGCTCGGTCACCGCCTCGGACTCCCGGATCAGGATGTCCCGCACGCTCACCCGCTCGCCCGCCTCCGTAGGACGGTGCCGCGCCGGCGGCCGGGTGCGCAGGAACACCGCGACCAGGATGCAGGCGACCACGCCGACCCCGGCGGCCACGAGGTTCGCCGACTGCATCGCCGCGACGAAGCTCTGCTGCACCGAGTGCCCGACCGCGGCCTGCAGCTCCAGCGGGGCCGCGCCGACGGCCCGGATACCACCGATCACCGAGGACTCCGCCTCGGCTCGGATACCCGGATCCAGGGGCAGCCGCGCGACGTCCTCGGCGACCTTGGCCGAGTACAGGTGCGCCACCACCGAGCCGAGGATCGCGACGCCCAGGGCGCCGCCCACCTCGCGGGTGGTGTCGTTCACCGCGGAACCGGCGCCCGCCTCCTCGGAGGGGACCGAGGTCATCACCGAGGTCGTGGCGGGACCCTGCAGCAGACCCAGGCCGACGGCGATCACCGACATCGCGGGCAGGATGTCGGTGAGGTAGTCCGCGGATTCGGTGAGCCGGGAGGTGAGGACGAAACCGGCCGCCATGATGGCGAGGCCGAGCGCGATGGTCAGCCGCATCCGCCGCTCGGTGTTCGCCAGCGCCGCCAGCGGCGTCACCGCCACGGCCGCCAGCGCGAACGGGATCACCCGCACCGCGGTCTCGAGCGGCCCGTAGCCGAGCACCGCCTGGAAGTACATGATCGTGATGAACACGAAGCCGAGCAGGCAGAAGAAGCCCGCACAGATGGCGAAGGAGCCCATCGCGAAGCCCCGGGACCGGAACAGGGTGACGTCGAGCACCGGGTTGTGGTGCCGCCGTTCGTACCCGATGAACGCCACCAGCAGCACCGTCGCACCGATCAGCGAGCCCACGATCAGCGGGCTGCCCCAGCCGAAGTTCGGGGCCTCGATCAGCCCCCACACGAGCAGGGTGATCCCCGAGATCGACAGCAGCACACCGACGACGTCGAAGGAGGGGCGCTCCGCGCCGAAGGATTCGGGGACCAGCGCGAGGCAGCCGATGATCGCAATGATCGAGATGGGCACGTTGATCCAGAACACCGACGACCACGCGAAGTGCTCCACCAGGTAGCCTCCCACCACGGGCCCGATCGCGATCGAGGCGCCGGCGGCGGCCGACCACACGGCGATGGCCTTGGTCCGTTCCTCCTTCTCCGGGAACAGGTTCGAGATGATCGCGAGCGTCGCGGGGAAGATCAGCGCCGCGGCGGCGCCGAGAGCGGCGCGCGCGGTGATCAGCTGCGCCAGCGACGTCGACCGCGTGGCCAGCACCGAGATCGCGACGAAGCACAGCAACCCGGCGATCAGCACCCTGCGTCGGCCGAGGCGATCACCGAGGTAGCCGGTCGCGAGCAGGAGCCCCGCGAAGACCAGCGTGTACGAGTCCACGATCCACTGCAGCGCGCTCATCCCGCCGCCGAACTCCTCACTGAGTGTGGGGAGGGCGATGGTGACGATGCTGTTGTCCATGCCGGTCATCAGGACGGCGATGCACAGGGTGCCGAGCGAGATCCATCGGGTCGAGTCGGACGCCGGACGCGCGGAAGAGGTCATGTCAGTGGCCGGCAGCCGCGGCGCGGGCACCGTCGACCTCGGCGAGGAAGGCGTCGAACGCGGCCACGAACTCCTCGCGTCCGCCCAGATCCGCGGCGGCGGCGGCGCCGGTCGCGCGCGCACCGTCGACGATCCGCTGATCCCGGATCAGCGCGAGCACCCCGTCCGCGATGCTCTGCGCGGTCATCCGGCGGCGCGGCAGGACGGTGCCGGCCCCGGCCGCCTCGATCCGCCGGCCCCAGAAGTGCTGATCGAACGCCTGACTGCACACCAGCGACGGGCGGCCCGACGCGGCCGCGATCGCCGTCGTGCCGGCGCCGCCGTGGTACACCAGCGCGGCGCAGCGGGGGAAGACGCCGTCATGGTCGACGTCGGGGACCACCAGCAGGTCCGGCGTCTCGTCGATGTCCTCGCGCGCGCTGGGGGACCAACCGGGCACCGCGAGCACGCGGATCCCGTCGCGCGCCAGGATCGCGGCCAGGCCGTCGACGACGGTGTCGAAGTCCACGACCGGCATGCTGCCGAAGCCGACGTAGACCACGGGTCGCTCGTCCTGCGACAGCCACGCGTCGACGCGCGCATCGCGCTCGGCACGCTCCGCGGGGCGGGTGTCGATCCGGATGAAGCCGATGCGCGGATGCCGCGTGTCGCTGCGCGAACGCGGCGGCACCAGTGCCCGGCCGAAGGCCTCGACCCGCAGGACGTCCCGCCCGTCGAGCACCGATCGCGGGTTCAGGAAGCGGCGCGGGTAGCCGACGCTCCGGGCCAGCGCCACCGTCTTGGTGAAGATGCTCAGCGCCCAACCGATGTTGAAGAGCTGGTAGGTCACGGGCACCAGGAACGGGATTCGCGCCGTGACGTCCTGCAGGCGCGGCTCGAGCAGCGGGTTGGGCACGGTGCTGTGCACGTCGCCGGGGAAGTACTCGAGCATCACCAGCGGCGTGCCCTCGCGGTGCGTGATCACCGCGGTCTGCTCCTCGAGGATCCGGGTGCTGATGACGCAGTCGACGTCCCGGCAGAACGCGGCGAACAGGCCGTCGAACTCCTCGCCGTGCGAATCTGCCAGTTTGCCCAGCTCCCGCAGCTGCGTCGTGGTGCTGGCACCGAAGAACTTCTGCTGCCCCTGCGGCGATTGCAGGAACTCCTTGAGGTTGAGCGTCGTGAGCACGTGCGGTTCGAACCCGTAGGAACGGACGTACTCCTGCGACTCGATCGTGCAGCCGATCTTCACCGTGTCTCCGCGGTCGGCGAAGATCCGGGCCACCGCCAGGAGCGGGCTGATATCGCCGCGCGATCCCATGCATGCGATCGCAATGCGCATCGCTCACCCTTTCCGGCGATGCCACTGACACGCCGTTATCAATAATCATTCCCATTTGGGGACGAACAGTGGAACTGTACGCGGCAGTGACCTACACCGCAGGAGACGGCCCCGGACGGCCGGAATCCGTTTCGGCCAGGCGGGAGACGCGCGCGTCGGCCGGGCCCTCGACGGTGACGGCGAACGTGGCCGCCCGCAGCGCGGGCGGCAGGTCCTCCGGCACCGCGGCGGTGACGATCACCTGCTCGGTGCCCGCCGCCACTTCGGCCAGCGCGGTCCGGCGCTTGGCGTCGAGCTCGGCGAACACATCGTCGAGCAGCAGCACCGGCTCGGAGCCCCCAGCGCGCAGGAGCTCGAGCGAGGCCAGCCGCAGCGCCAGTGCGTACGACCAGGACTCGCCGTGCGAGGCGAAGCCCTTGGCCGGCTCGTTCCCGAGCCGCAGATCGAGGTCGTCCCGGTGCGGGCCCACGAGGCACACGCCCCGGTCGATCTCCCGCTGACGGGCGGCGGCCAGGCCGCTCCGCATCAGCTGCTCCAGCTCGGCGACCGAGGCGGCGGCGGGGTCACCGTCGAAACCCTCGAAGAGGGCGCTCGTGTACTCGACCGTGGCGGCGCGCGAGTGCGGCGCGAGTGCGGCGTAGGCCACCGTGAGGTGCGGCGCGAGGGAGGAGACCACCTCGAGCCGGGCCGCGAGCACCTCCGCGCCGAACCGAGCGAGCTGCTCGTCCCACACGTCCAGGGTCGCGAGCATGGAGTCGGCGTCGGGTCCGCCCCGGCGCGCCGCAGCGTACGCGGTCTTGAGCAGGGCGGTGCGCTGCTTGAGCACCCGCTCGTAATCGGCCTTCTCGGCGGCGATGCGGGGTGTGCGGAGGATCGCCAGATCGTCGAGGAAGCGGCGGCGGCCGCCCGGCTCACCGCGGACCAGAGCCAGGTCCTCGGGCGCGAACAGCACCGATTGGAGGATGCCGAGCAGTTCGCGCGGCCGGCGACAGGGCGCGGTGTTGATCCGCGCCTTGTTGGCCCGGCCGGCGACGATGTCGATCTCCGCCGTCAGCTCGCGGCCCGCGTTGTGCACGGTCGCCGCGACGGACGCGCTCTCCGCGCCGACGCGGATGAGCGGCTGGTCCGTGGCCACCCGGTGCGAGCCCAGGGTCGCGAGGTAGTTCAGGGCCTCGACGAGGTTGGTCTTCCCGAAGCCGTTGCGGCCCACGAAGACGCTGACGCCCGGTTCCAGGTCGACGGTGACGTCGTCCCAGGACCGGAAGTCGTGCAGGGTGAGCCGGCGAACGTACAAAGGAGCGGTCGGCCCCGCTAATCCGCGCGTCGCACGGCGTGGCCGCCGAATTGGTTGCGCAGCGCGGAGACCGCCTTCATGGTGTCCGAATCGTCCTGCCGCGACTGGAATCGCGCGAACAGCGCCGCGGCGATCACCGGTGCGGGCACCGAGTGGCGGATCGCCTCCTCGACGGTCCACCGGCCCTCACCCGAATCCTCGGTGTAGCCGGTGATCTCCTGCAGGCCCGGGTCCTCCTCGAGCGCCTTCACCAGCAGGTCGAGCAGCCAGGACCGCACGACGGTGCCCTTGCTCCAGGCCCGCAGGGTGCCGGCGACGTTCTCGATGAGCGGCTCCGCCTCGAGGAGGTCGTAGCCCTCGCCGTAGGCCTGCATGAGGCCGTACTCGATGCCGTTGTGGATCATCTTGGCGTAGTGGCCGGCGCCGACGGGTCCGCTGTGCGCGAAGCCGTCCTCGCGCACGCCCTCGGGGCGCAGGGCGTCGAAGATCGGCATCGCCCGCTCGACGTCGGCGTTCGATCCGCCGACCATGAGGCCGTAGCCGTTCTCCAGGCCCCAGACGCCACCGGAGACGCCGCAGTCGAGGTAGCCGATCTCCTTGGTGGACAACAGTTCCGCGTTGACCTGATCGTCCGTGTAGCGCGAGTTGCCGCCGTCGATGACGAGATCGCCGGGCTCGAGGATCTCGGCGAGCTTGCGCACCGTCTCGCGGGTGATGTCCCCGGCCGGCACCATCACCCACACCGTGCGGGGCGCGGTCAGCGACTGGGCGAGCGCCTCCAGCGACGGCACATCGGTGACCTCGGGGCGCGGATCGTATCCGATCACCTCGTGGCCGGCGTTGCGGATCCGCTGGCGCATGTTCGCGCCCATCTTGCCCAGACCGATCAGACCCAACTGCATGTTCGCGGCACCCTTCCGTGCGGAGACGACGGTTCGATCAGCCGGGCAGGCGCACCGGCATCAGCAGATACGTGTACGGGCTCTGCGGCGCGGGGAACGCTCCCGAGTCGTCCGGCTCGTAGCCATTCTCCACCGCCGGTCGAAGGACCGCAGGCCGACTCGGCGTGGTGAACCCGAAGGTCACCGACTCGGTGTGGATGGCCGCGAGGCCGTCCAGCAGGTAGCCCGGGTTGAACGCGATGGTCAGTGCCTCGCCCTGGAAGTTGGCGGGCAACTCCTCCTCGGCCTTGCCGGCGTCGTCGCCGCCCGCCGAGAGCCGCAACGATCCGTCGGAGAACTCCATCCGGACCTGCGCGCCGCGATCGGCGACGAGGGCCACGCGCTTGATGGCCTCGAGCAGCGGCGCGATCTCCATGGTGGCGATGGCGGTGTGGGCGGCCGGCAGCAGCTGCCGGAACTTCGGGAAGTCGGCGTCGAGCAGGCGGGTGGTGGTCCGACGGTCCGCGCCGACCACACCGAGCAGGCCGTCGGCCCCGACGGCGGAGCCCGCGCCCAGCGCGATGCCGACCTCGGGATCGACGGCGAAGGTCTTCGCCGCCTCGGACAGGGTCTTCGCCGGCACCAGGACGGCGGCCTTGACGTCACCGGACGCGGGCTGCCAGTCGAACTCGCGAACCGCGAGCCGGAACCGGTCCGTGGCCGCGAGGACGACGCGCTCGCCCTCGATCTCCACGCGGATGCCGGTCAGCATCGGCAGCGTGTCGTCCTTGCCCGCGGCGATCGCGACCTGCGCGATGGCCTCGGCGAACGTCCCGCGCTCGATGGCGCCCGTCTGCTGCGGCAGCTCGGGCAGCTGCGGGTAGTCCTCGACCGGCATGGTGGGCAGCGAGAACTTCGCGCTGCCGCAGGTGATCGCGACGCGGGTGGTGTCGAGCTGCACGTCGACCGGCTTGTTCGGCAGGGCCTTCGTGATGTCCGCGAGCAGGCGACCGGAGACCAGCGCCTGGCCCTCGTCGGCCACCTCCGCGCCGACACGCACCCGAGCGGAGACCTCGTAGTCGAATCCCGAGACGGTCAGCCCGTCATCACCCGCGGTGAGCAGGACGCCGCCGAGAACCGGCACCGGAGGGCGGGACGGCAGGCTGCGCGCCACCCACGCGACGGATTCGGCGAACTCCTCGTGCGGGACGCGAAACTTCATGCCGACGGGGCCTTTCGGTGGGGGTCGTTCGGGTACGGCGTGGCGGGCACGACCGTGAGGTCTTCGATGCTATAGGAGCGGAGCCGATCCGGTGCACGCCGGATGGAACTACCGGTCCGGGGGCGCGGAGCGCGCCGGACCTTCACGTCGCCTCTTTTCAGAAGAAGTAATCAGTGAAGAAATATGTCATCGTCATAAGGCCTGTGGAGGATGTGGAAACTCGTCGTCGATGCAGCGCGGGTCGCGTGTCGGGGTGTTGACGACGCGCCGCAGGGATTGTGGAACTACATCGATGTGATTGGTGATGAACACCGCCTGTGGAAACCTGTGGATGAACTCTCCCCAGGTCACTCCTGGGATTTCGAGGTTTTATCCACAGGCTGTGTGCAGTACTGGTGAGTAACTCACAGTTCGCTCGCTGACGCGCGGCGCGTACGGTGTGACCATGGGATATCCGGATCCGCAGCGCCCGGGAGAGCATCCGGGCGGACAGAACTACCCCGTCGGCCCCGGCACGCCGAATGTGCCGAAACCGACGCGTGAATACGAGCGTCCGGGCGATCCGGACGCCGCGCAGGTGCCGCCGGCGCCCGTGGACGGGCCGCCCGCGGGCCCCGTGGGCCCCGTCGGACCCGGTCCCTACGACCCGCCCACGCAGGCGTACGACGGCGGCTATCAGCTCGGGTACGCGCCGGGCGCCTACAGCGACCAGTACGGCGCTCAGCCGCCGCAGGGTCCTCCCCCGGGCCCCGGCGGCCCGGGCGGCGGTTCCGGCGGCGACGGGGGCGGTTCCGGCGGCGACGGGGGCGGTTCCGGCGGCAACCGGAAGCTGCTGTGGATCGCCGCGGCCGCGGTGGTCTTCGCTCTCGTGCTCGCGGTGATCGTCGCACTCGTGGCGACGAGCGGCTCCCCGGAGAACACGGCCTCCTCGCAGACCACCACGACCGCTCCCCCGACGACGACCACGACGAGCTCGAGGCCGGGTGGCATCACGCTGCCGAGCGGCGTCCCGTCGGGCATCTCGATCCCGCCCATCTTCGGCGGGGGCTCGAGCACGGGCCCGGACGCCCGTCAATGGCGCGTGGAGGTCAGCGGCAGCGGCTCCGCGCAGCTGGTGACGGTGGGCGTGCCCGACACGAATCTCTTCGGTTCGCAATCGCTTCCGTGGTCCAAGGAGTTCACCTCGGACTCGTTCATGGTCACCGTGACGGTGCTCGGTTTCACGGGCGACGTGAGTTGCTCGATCACGCGCAACGGGAAGGTCGTCTCCGAGGAGAGCAGCACCGAGGGCGGCGGCGGGCCGCTCATCTGCTCGGCCGGCCG
The DNA here is from genome assembly GCF_965138335.1 of Tsukamurella ocularis. Taxonomy (GTDB): domain Bacteria; phylum Actinomycetota; class Actinomycetes; order Mycobacteriales; family Mycobacteriaceae; genus Tsukamurella; species Tsukamurella ocularis_A. The sequence goes on along the minus strand of NZ_CBCSDV010000038.1, from coordinate 10,917 downwards.
CTGACGGCCGCCGCGGTGGGTGCCGGGCGGGCGGCTACTGGCTACGGCGCTTGACGCGCGTCGTGAGCTCCTGCACCTGGTCGTAGACCCGGCGCCGTTCGGGCATCTCCTTGCGGATCTTCCGCTCGGCGTACATGACCGTCGTGTGGTCGCGGTCGAAGATCTGCCCGATCTTCGGCAGCGAGAGCTCCGTGAGCTCGCGGCACAGGTACATGGCGATCTGCCGCGCGTGCGTCACCGCCCGTGCCCGCTCGGTGCCCTTGAGATCGGCGACCGAGATCTCGAAGTACTCCGCCACCACCGAAAGGATGGTGCTGGAGGAGATCTCGATGGTCGTGGTGTCCGGCACCAGGTCGCGTAGCACCATCTCGGCGAGCTCGTAGGTCACGTCGGTCTGGGTGAGCGAGGCGAAGGCCGTCACCCGGATGAGCGCGCCCTCCAGCTCGCGGATGTTGCGGTCGATGCGGGTCGCGATGAGCTCCAGCACGTCCGGCGGCACATGGATGCGCTCCATCTGCGCCTTCTTGAGCAGGATCGCCATGCGGATCTCCAACTCGGGCGGCTGCACGTCGGTGATCAGGCCCCACTCGAACCGCGTGCGCAGCCGATCCTCCAGCGTCGCCAGCTGTTTCGGCGGCCGGTCGGAGGAGACCACGATCTGCTTGTTCGCGTTGTGCAGCGTGTTGAACGTATGGAAGAACTCCTCCTGGATGCCCAGCTTCCCCTCGAGGAACTGGATGTCGTCCACCAGCAGGATGTCCACGTCGCGATAGCGCTGCTTGAACTGGACCTGGCGGTCGTCCTTGAGCGAGTTGATGAAATCGTTGGTGAACTCCTCCGTGGACACGTACTTCACGCGCATCCCGGGGAACAGCCGGCGGGCGTAGTGGCCCGCGGCGTGCAGCAGGTGGGTCTTGCCGAGCCCGGATTCGCCCCAGATGAAGAGCGGGTTGTAGGCGCGGGCCGGCGCCTCTGCGACCGCGAAGGCCGCGGCGTGCGCGAACCGGTTCGAGGCGCCGATGACGAAGGTCTCGAAGGTGTACTTCTGATTCAGGCTCGAGCCCGACGAGCCGGTCATCGCGGTGCCGTTGGCGGCCGGGCCGGTCATCGGCGGGGGCAGCTGGACCGACGGCGACGGTGCTCCGGGCATGCCGGCCGCGATCTCGCTCACGGGGACCGTCAGATCCGCCGTGCTGGGGCCCGAGGGGCCCTCGGTCGGCGTGGCGCCGACGGGGGCGGCGGGTGCGGCCGGCGGTGTGGCGTCGGGCGAGATGCGCACGCCGAGCTCCACGTCCTGCCCCAGGCGTGTGGTGAGCGCCGCCACGAGCGGCTCGCGAAGGCTGCGCTCGATCGCGTCCTTCATGAGTTGGGAGGGCACGGCCACGAGCGCGAAGCCCTCGGTCAGCGTGAGCGGCTGGACCAGCTTGAGCCAGGCCTTCTCCTGCTTCGTGAGGGTGCGATCGGTGTTGTCTCCGCAGAGCTCGTCGACCACGGCGGTCCACGTCTCGATCAGCGGATCAACGGTCATCAGGTCCTCCACACCGGGTTTGAAAGCCTTCGGTCTCCGGCTTCCGACCGGCGTACTCGTTCACACGTCAACGGCGAGCTGTGCATGATCGCACCCCACACGACCTGCGAACGAACTGTACTCCACAGGTTCATCCACAGGTGTGGAGGACTCGGAATACAGGTGTTGTCAGCCGGTGTCTTCGGCTGGGAATGACGTGGTCGCAGGACTGCGGGGTCAGCGCTCCGGTGGCACCGGATTACGGTGCAGCACCGAGCCCGCTACACGCCCGGAACCGGTCGGTCCGAAGCTGCCGTGCTCGGGGTCCACGGGGCGCCGCGGCCGTGCTCAGCAATCGCATTCGGCAAAGTTAACAGAGTGGAGCGCGGTCCTCAACACAACGCACATTCCCGCAGGATGTCGTGGGATGTCGGCGACCATCGGCGTGTCGCCGACCGGTGATTGTGATGATCGTCACGCTGCCCCGGGGGCGTCGGTTTGACCTTGTCAGTGGGGATAAGTAGTCTTGACCGGTCTGTGCGCACACCGATTCGTCGGGTTGGTTCGACCTCAAGTCGAGCTTCATGTGCCGCCGAGAAGTTTCCATCCATCGAGACGACGCACGAGCGCCGTCCACTGAACAAGGAGTGTCACCGTGGCCAAGGGCAAGCGGACGTTCCAGCCGAACAACCGTCGCCGCGCGCGGGTGCACGGCTTCCGTCTCCGTATGCGCACCCGTGCCGGGCGCGCCATCGTCTCCTCGCGTCGGACCAAGGGTCGCGCGAAGCTGACGGCCTGATTTTCCCTCGTGCACAGCGCCACCGTGTGCCGGTCCGTCCGGTCGCGGTGGCGCTGCTGCACAGGTGATGGAGAAGGCAGACCACTGACGTGTTACCCGCCCGCTACCGCATGAGCTCGTCGCGCGACTTCGCCGCGGCGGTCAAAGGCGGCAGACGTGTGGGCCGCCGATCCATCGTGGTGCACGTGGCGACATCGACGAACACGAGCCCGGTCCCCGCTCTCGAGGGGGGACCGGGCCTCGTCGTGTCCGTGGGCGACCCGGTGACGCCGGCGCCCCGTATCGGCCTGGTGGTGTCGAAAGCCGTGGGCAACGCGGTGATTCGGCACGCGGTCGCACGGCGGTTGCGCGCCGCCGTGGCATCGGTGGCGGGCGAATTGGACGACGGCGCTCTCGTGGTGGTCCGCGCACTGCGCGGCGCGGTGGACGACGACGCCAACGAGTTGGCGGCGCAACTGCGTTCGGGTCTGACGAAACTGGGCGCACTGTGACCGGGGCGGAGCGGACGAGCGCAGGGAGCGCGCTGCGGGCGGCGCCCCGGCGGGCATTGATCTCTCTGGTGCAGGTGTACCGGACGTGGATCTCCCCCATGCGGCCACCGACCTGCCGGTTCACGCCCACCTGCAGCGAGTATGCGGTGGAGGCGCTTTCGGCGCACGGAGCGGTCAAGGGTGTGTACCTCAGTACCATTCGTCTGCTCAAGTGCGGACCGTGGCACCGCGGCGGTTGGGACCCCGTCCCCGAATAGCCCCAGCCGCCACCGGCTTCCACCCCCAGATGCGCGAATGTCCGCGCCCGCGAACCTGTTCGAAATAGATCGGCAAGGAGCACCGCCCCGTGTCAAGTTTCAATCCGATGTCCTTGGACTACGTGTACTACCCGGTGTCGGGCATCATGTGGGTCTGGCACAAGGTCTTCTCCTTCGTGCCCGGCCTGGGTGCCGACAGCGGGATCACGTGGGCCCTCTCCGTGATCTTCCTGGTGCTCACTCTGCGCGCCATCCTGTACAAGCCCTTCGTCCGGCAGATCAAGACGACCAGGCAGATGCAGGAGTTTCAGCCGCAGATGCAGGCCCTGCGGAAGAAGTACGGCAAGGACCGGCAGAAGCTGGCCCTGGAGATGCAGAAGCTGCAGAAGGAGCACGGCTTCAACCCGCTCCTCGGTTGCCTCCCCGCGCTGCTGCAGGTGCCGGTGTTCATCGGCCTGTTCCACGTGCTCCGTTCGTTCAACCGGATGGCCGGCGGCACCACGCAGATGTTCGGCTCGCCCGACATGTCCGCGTACGCGACCCGGCACACGCCGAACTACTTCTTCTCCGCGACCGACGTGGAGAGCTTCCTCAACGCCCGCCTCTTCGGCGTCCCGCTCTCCTCGTACATCCAGGAGCCCGTCGCGCAGTTCCAGGCGTTCATGCCGGTGGGACCGGACAACGCTTTCATCGAGCCCGACTTCCAGCGCTCCTGGATCATCGCCCTCTCGGTGCCGCTGATGATCGTGGCGGCGCTCGCCACCCACTTCAACTCGCGCGCCTCGATCGCCCGCCAGCCCGTCGCCTCCCTGGACAACCCGCAGACGGCGATCATGAACCGCCTCATGCTGTGGGTCTTCCCGCTCGGCGTGCTCGTGGGCGGCATCTTCCTGCCCGTCGCCATCCTGATCTACTGGGTCACGCAGAACATCTGGACGTACTTCCAGCAGCACATCGTCTTCGGCCGCCTCGACAAGGAGGACGAGGAGAAGAAGCGGATAGCGCAGGAGAAGCGCGCCGAGAACGCCCCGAAGCCCGGTGTGAAGCCCAAGAAGGGCGGCGCGGCGACGTCCCTGACGAAGGCCGCGGAGACGGTGGCCGACGATGCCGACGGCGCGGCCGCCGAGGCGGAGGCGGCACCGTCGAAGCCCACCCCCGGCGCCAAGCCGAAGCCCCAGCACCCGTCCGCGAACGCCCGGCAGCAGCAGCGCAATCAGCAGCAGCGCAACCGGAACAAGAAGCGCAAGCGCTGAGCGCGACGCCCACGAACCCCTGATGATCGAATTCCCAAGGAGTACCCATGCCTGACGACGTGACCGTCGAGGAGGAGCAGACCGTGACCGAGGCTCCGGCCGAGGCCCCGGCCGAGAGTCCCGCGGACGAGGACGACGAGCTGGTCGAGGAGGGCGAGATCGCCGCCGACTACCTCGAGCAGCTGCTCGACATCCTCGATTTCGACGGCGACATCGACCTCGACGTCGAGGGTGGTCGCGCCATTGTCGCGATCGACGGCGGCGAGGACCTGGCCAAGCTGGTCGGCCCGCGCGGAGAGGTCCTGGACGCGCTGCAGGAGCTGACGCGACTCGCGGTGCAGCAGTCCACCGGCGACCGCAGTCGCCTGATGCTCGACGTGGCCGGCTGGCGCGCGAGCCGGCGCACTCGCCTGTCCGCTCTCGGCGCCGAGATCGCGCAGCGCGTCGCGGAGTCCGGCGAGAAGGAGTCGCTCAAGCCGATGACGCCGTTCGAGCGCAAGATCGTGCACGACGCCGTGGCCAAGGTCGATGGTGTGCGTTCCGAGAGCGAGGGCGCGGAGCCGAACCGTCGCGTCGTGGTGCTTCCCAACGCCTAGACTGGACGAAGGTGAACGATGGGTCCCGGGCCGTGCGCCTGGGGCCCATCGTCGTTTCCGGGTGGGGACCCGCCCGCGAGTGATGAGCATGAGTGTGACAGGAGAGGTTTCACGTGGAACGGCGCGACGAGGTGGCGGAGAACCCCGCCGACGGCGAGGCGGCTGCGGACGCGCTGCCCCCCACTCCCCCGATCGCGCGGGAGGTCTTCGGCGACCGACTCGGGCTGGCTGAGGAGTACGCCCGGGTGTTGGCGACCGACGGCGTGGTCCGTGGGCTGATCGGACCGCGGGAGGTCCCGCGGCTCTGGGAACGCCATGTGCTGAACTGCGCCGTCCTCGGTGAGCTCCTCGAGGCGGGCGAGACGCTCGTCGACATCGGTAGCGGTGCCGGCCTCCCCGGCGTACCCGTCGCGATCGCGCGGCCGGACGTCGAGGTGATCCTCGTGGAGCCGTTGTTGCGACGCGCCGTCTTCCTCGAGGAGTTCTGTGGGCCCCGCCTGCCCAACGTGCGGGTGGTCCGTGGCCGTGCCGAGGAGCGCTCCGTGGTGGACGAGGTCGGCGGGGCCGACGCCGTGACCTCGCGCGCGGTCTCCGGCTTCCCGAAGCTGGCGCCGTGGTCCGCTCCCCTGCTCCGTGACGGCGGCCGGCTGCTCGCACTGAAGGGCTCGCGCGCCGCCGAGGAGATCGAGGAGCACGGCGCGATCCTCACCAAGGCCGGTCTGCGCGACCCCGAGGTCGTTCTGTGTGGCGTCGGCATCGTCGATCCCGCGACGACGGTGGTGCGCGCGGTTCGCCGGGCGCCCGTGAAGAAGAAGCGATCGAAGGCCCGGCGCTAGGCCAAAAACGGACATTTGGGTCGCCGTTTTGGCGCACCCGAATACCCGCGGGCCGTTTCGACACGTGACACATGGTTGGATCTACGGGGCTCGTGAACGTCCCGGCAACCGCCTGATTGGTACGTCCGTCAGAGAAATTCGTCGACGGACGCGCCCCCCTCCTCCCCCGCCGAGCGTGTGGATGGGCACCGCGGCGACCCGCTGCCGGCGTCGGCGCGCTGTGCGCGCCCCTCGCTTCCACCGCCCTCGATCCGCTGGAGCGGCGACTGCCCGTGCGGCAGGGCGAGGTGACGCCTGGCGGCCGCCACCAGCCCGCCGCCGGAGGACGGTGAGCGAGGCGGTCGCTGCCACGCGACGTGGATCGGACTGTCGACCGAGTCGGGTGGCCCACCGATCGCCCTTGCGGTCGGCGCGCGCTGGGCATCGCTCGGTGAGCCCGTGACGCCCGGCGTCGACACGCGCATCGTTCCCCCGACGGGTCGAGCTTCGCAGCGATCCGCGTGGGCGGGTCGACGCGTCACGGACCCGACCCGGGTGCGGTGTCTGCTCGCCCTCATCGCGCCGAGGAGAGGGGCGCGGCGTGAAGGTTCCAGACGGCGTCGTTCGCCGCCGCGGCGAGCCCGCGAACCCTGGCGCGAGTCGATGAGCGTGAAGTTCCGACGGACGCGCGAGCGGGCGCCAGCCGCTGGTCGGGAGAACCCGCTCGTGCGGTCCGGCATCGGTCCCGGCGACGACTGTTCGCGGCGTGGCTGCGCTGTCGGTAGGAGGGGTCCAACGTCCCGCCGTGCTGTGCGGGCTGCGCCTCGCCGGAGATCCGCCGGCCATCGAACGACGCCGGCAGGCCGCGGTCCGTGGTTGGGCTGGGGTGTGGCGAGCTCTGCGCGGAGCGGTGGAGACAGCGGGCCACGGTGCACCGCGCGCTGGCGGGCTCGCGTCGAGGAGCGCGCCCGCAGTCCTCCCGGACGGACGGCGATGTCGTACGCGGGCGGAGGATGGCAGCCGTGGCCGCCGTCGCCGGGGTGCCTGGCCGCGATGCCACTGACCCTCGGGTGCGGCGTTCCGATCGCTGCGATCGCGCGGCCCGCGGGCGGACGGATGGCGTCGCGCGGACGCGGTTCGCGGTGGGCCGCCCCGTCCTGTCGCAGAGGTGCACATGCTCCCTGGGCATCCGGGGGCAGTCGTGCGGCAGCGTCCACAGCGGTGCTCAGGTCACGCGCCGGACGTGTCGATCCGTGGGTGGCGCGGAGTCGATCCGACGGTGGAGCCAGCGAGCGGCGGCTCGTCGAGGAGCCGGGGCACGTCTCGATGCGCGACGTTTCCCGTGAAACAGTGACGCGACCGTCCGGGGTCGGCGGCGAGCGAGACCGGGCACGCCCACTCCCCCGCATCGTTCGGAGAGAACGGGTCGGGCGTCCGAGCGACGTCGCGCCGTTTCACGTGGAACCTCGCCGGACGCGCGGGACGGGCGGGCGACACGAAGACGACGGGTGCGATGGCCGTGTTCGCCGCGGAACGCAGAGCGCGATCCTCCGTGGGTGGACACGGGGTAGGTCGCGTGACTCGCCCGTGCGGCGGGCGGGAGGACCGCACCGCGTCGACGCGCGATGCGGCGCCGGCGCAACACGCCAGAAGTGGGTCCGCGATCGGATGACAAGCATCGCCTCTGCCATGTACGCCGCGTCGGTGCACGGCCCGTCCCGGGCGGCCGTGGCGATCACGAGTGAGGGGCGTCCGCGTCCGGTGCGCCGGTGTGGGGCACGGTGGCGGCGCGCGTGGTCGCGTGCCGGTGTGCGGCGGGAGCCGCATCGGTGTCCGTGCGCTGTCGCACGAGGAGGAGTCCGCGCTGCGCCGCGTGATCGGCCGGCACCGGTCCGCGCGAGCTGTTTCACGTGGAACACCGGACGGCACGCGCGGCGTTCGCGCGGGCTGCGATGCGGTCGCCGTGCCGCGATGGTCGATACGGCGGGGCGGGCGCGGCCGTGTGGCGTTGTGGCCGGGCATGGACCGCGGCGAGCCCTCGGCGCCCCTCCCCCCGAGGAAGGCGTCGCCACACAGACTGGGGGACGGCCGACGCGAGTCGGACCCAGCGGCCGGGAGGTGCGGACCCGAGAGACGAGGACGGCGCCGCCGCCGTGCACGACGTCCAGCCGCCGCCGCGCTGCAGTGGCGCATCGCGCGCACCCGAGGGGCGGCCCGGACGATTGCGCCGGGGAGAAACACGCCGGGGAAGCAAGGCGGGGAGGCACACGGCGCCGATGAACCGAGGCAGCGATGAATGCCGGCGATGACGAACCCGCGCACCGACGAACCGAGCACGGATGAAACCGGGCGCGGACGAACCGCGCACGGACGAACCCGAGCACCGGCGAAACCGGGCGCGGACGAACCGCGCAGCGACGAACCCGAGCCCCGGCGAAACCGGGCGCGGACGAACCGCGCAGCGACGAACCCGAGCCCCGGCGAAACCAGGTGGGGACGAACTCGGACAGCGACGAACTCAGGCGCGGAGGGAACAGTGGCCGCGACCCGCCGAACACATCGCGGTGGCGCGCCGCGCGCGACGGGGACCGGCGTCTCTTCGCGCCACCGTGAAGCGTCACCACCGCGACGTGATCGCGTCACCGCGAAGGGCCACCACCGCCACGTGATCGGGCCACTGGGACAGCGCCACCACCGTCACGCGATCGCACGTACCGGTCCGTCGGACCCCGACGCACGCGACGGCGGACCGAGTATCGGGCCCGGGCCGTCGGCTCGGGATTCTGTCCGGGAGGCGGCCGAGGGCATCGTCAACGGAGGAGCGGTCACGGAGGAGCCCCGATGTTTCACGGGAAACCGGCGCGCGTCGACGAAGCGGCGCGCGGATCCGCGCGCGTCGTGGAGGCCGGGCTGACGCACCCCGAGGGAGAAACTAGGATGGGGGCAACAGCTGAGGAGAGCGCGTGACTGATCACGAATCCGGCTTCGACGTTTCACGTGGAACCACTGAAGACGACACCCCCATCGCGGCGGCCGCCCGCCGCGCCAGCCAGGTCCTGACCCCCGGAGCGGCGGGCACTCTGCCCAAGCCTCTGGAGCGCCGCGTCCTGACGATCGCCAATCAGAAGGGCGGTGTCGGCAAGACCACCACCGCTGTGAACCTCGCGGCCGCGCTCGCGCTGCAGGGGCTCCGGGTACTCGTCGTCGATCTCGATCCCCAGGGCAACGCCAGCACGGCGCTGGGGGTCGATCACCGCTCGGGCGTCCCGTCGACCTACGAGCTCCTCCTCGGGGAGACGACGCTGGAGGAGGCGATGGCGCAGAGCCCCCACTCGCCCAACCTCTACTGCGTGCCGGCGACGATCGACCTCGCCGGCGCCGAGATCGAGCTCGTCAGCATGGTGGCCCGCGAGACGCGTCTCAAGAACGCGCTCGGCAGCGCCGCCGCGGAGGACATCGATTACATCTTCATCGACTGCCCGCCGTCGCTGGGCCTGCTCACGGTCAATGCGCTCGTCGCCGCCAAGGAAGTCCTCATCCCCATCCAGTGCGAGTACTACGCGCTCGAGGGCGTGGGGCAGCTGCTCCGCAACATCGAGCTCGTGCAGTCGCACCTCAACAAGGACCTCCACGTCTCCACCGTGCTCCTCACGATGTACGACGCGCGGACCAAGCTCGCGGACCAGGTGGCGGCGGAGGTGCGCAACCACTTCGGCGACCGCGTGCTCGGCGCGACGATCCCGCGCAGCGTCAAGGTCTCGGAGGCACCCGGCTACGGCACGACGGTCCTCGATTATGACCCGGGCTCGCGCGGAGCGATGAGCTATCTCGACGCGGGCCGCGAGCTCGCCTTCCGCGGCGCCGGGCAGGCGGTGTAGTCATGGCCGGGCAGAAGAAGGGCGGCCTCGGCCGCGGGCTCGCCGCACTCATCCCCACCGGACCCGACGAGGGCCCGCGGCTCGGCAGCGACGCCGCCGACGTCATCATCGGCGCGCGTCCCAGCAGCCCGGCCCGGCCGCCGGGCGAGGGGCCGGTCGACAAGCCCGCGCGGCGGGCACCGTCGAAGGTCGGCACGGAGGAGGCGGCACCGTCGGACCTCGCGGAGTCCGGGGCCGTGTACCGGGAGATCACCCCGGCCGCGATTCAGCCGAACCCGCAGCAGCCGCGGACCGTCTTCGACGAGGAGGGGCTCGCCGAGCTCGTCCACTCGATCCGCGAATTCGGTCTCATGCAGCCGATCGTCGTGCGCCCGCTCCCCCAGCCGAAGGGCGAGGTGCGGTATCAGCTCGTTATGGGCGAGCGCCGCTGGCGCGCGAGCCAGGAGGCCGGCCTCACCGCCATCCCCGCGATCGTGCGCGAGACCGCCGACGGGGACATGCTCCGCGACGCGCTCCTGGAGAACATCCACCGCGTGCAGCTCAACCCGCTCGAGGAGGCGGCGGCCTATGCGCAGCTGCTCGAGGAGTTCGGCGTCACCCACGACGAGCTCGCCGCCCGCCTCGGGCGCTCACGGCCGGTCGTCACCAACACGATCCGCCTGCTGCGGCTCCCGGTGGCCGTGCAGCGCCGCGTCGCCGCCGGCGTGCTCTCCGCCGGCCACGCTCGCGCGCTCCTGGCGCTGGAGGCCGGCGTCGAGGCGCAGGACGCGCTGGCGGCCCGGATCGTCGCGGAGGGGCTGTCGGTGCGCGCCACCGAGGAGGCCGTCACCCTCGCGAACCGTGGCGACGGCACCGTCGTGCCCGCGGCGCCCCCGCGCCGGCAGCCCGCGGATCCCGGCCTGCGTGAGGTGGCCGACCGGATCGCCGATCGCCTCGACACGAAGGTCACCGTCTCGATGGGCAAGCGGAAGGGCAAGATCGTCGTGGAGGTCGGCTCCGTCGACGACCTCGAGCGCATCGTGGCCCTGCTCGCCGAGAAGTGACCGGACATGGCCCTGACGATCGTCCCGCTCACCCTGGGTGGCTTCGACGACCTCCCGCGGCACATCCGCCGCTGCGTCTACTGGGAGGTCGCGCCCGACGGTGAGTCGCTGACCGACACGGAGTTCGACAAAGAGGCGTGGCTGTCGATGCTCATGCTGGAGTGGGGCTCCTGCGGGCAGGTTGCGATCGACCACGCGAACGACGGCACCGAACGGGTCGTGGGCGTGGCCTTCTACGCCCCGCCGCGCAGCGTCCCCCGCGTCTCGGACTTCCCCAC
>NZ_CBCSDV010000037.1:31537-37167 GCF_965138335.1 Tsukamurella ocularis | reverse complement strand
CGACGGTGCGTGGCGCACCGTCGGGCATCGACACGNCNNGATCAGGGGCGGCGACGGCCCCGTCGGGCGTGGACCGCGGCACGGGCGGCCTTGAGGCCGAACCGGCGGCCGGTGCGCTCGTCGATGCGCGGCTCGGCGAACTCGGTGCCCGCGAACATCGCCTCGGAGGCGGTCTCGGGGGCGTCGTCGGCGGTGTCGCGGAGGTACTTGTCGGGCAGCGACAGCTTGGCGATGGTCCGCCAGGACTTGTAGTACTGCACGTGCAGCGGGCCGATCGTGTACGGCAGGTCGTATTTCTCGCACAGCGCGCGCACGCGGACGCCGATCTCGGCGAGGCGGTTCGACGGCAGGTCGGGGAACAGGTGGTGCTCGATCTGATAGCTCAGGTTGCCGGAGAGGAAGTCGATGACGGGGCCGCCGGAGAGGTTGGCGCTGCCGAGCATCTGCCGCAGGTACCACTCGGCCTGGGTCTCGTTGTCGACGTCCTGCTTCGTGAACTTCTCGGCACCGTCGGGGAAGTGACCGCAGAAGATGACCGCGTTGGTCCACACGTTGCGGATCACGTTGGCGGTGATGGTCGCGGTGAGCGCCTTGCGCCAACCGCGCTTGCCGCCGAAGGGCACGCCGACCAGCGGCGCGGCGACGTAGTCCTTGAGCACCTGGCGGCCGATCTTGTGGCCCACGTCCGCGGCGTCGGCCTTGAAGCCCTCGCGGTCGAACCACGACTTCTTCCACTTGGTGGCCGCGCGGCCGAGCTCGAGGTGCTGGATCGCCACGCCGTACTCGAAGAGCAGCATGAGGATCGTGTTGTAGACCAGGTTGCCGGAGTTGAACGGCGTCCACGGCTGGTCGCGGGTCACGCGGAGGGTCTTGTAGCCCACGTCGTCGTCCATGTCGAGGACGTTGGTGTACTTGTGGTGCACGTAGTTGTGGGTGTGCTTCCACAGGCGCGACGTGCCGGCGTTGTCCCACTCCCACGTGGTCGAGTGCACCTCGGGATCATTCATCCAATCCCACTGCCCGTGCATGATGTTGTGCCCGAGCTCCATGTTCTCGATGATCTTCGCCAGCCCCAGCGTGGCCGCCGAGCCCCACCAGAATCCGCGCTTGTGCGCGCCGAGCAGCATCAGCCGGCCGGCCGCCTCGAGCCCGCGCTGCGCGGCGATGGTGCGCTGCAGATACTGCGCGTCGGACTCGCCGCGGACCGCCTCGATGTCACGCCGGATCGCGTCCAGCTCTGCGCCGAGCGTCTCGACGTCGGCCTCGGTGAGGTGCGCGTACTCGGGGATGTCGGTGATCGCCATGCGGGGCTGCCCTCCGGTGGTGTCCGTTCTAACCTACGCAACCGTAAGTTACGGCCGCGTAGGTGTCAATCGGAGACGCCCGAAGGGGCGGAACGCCGCTGGTCGCAGGGCCCCGGACTAGACGTCCAGGGTGCAGTCGCCGACCGCGACGGAGATGCAGGTCTGGATGCGCTCGCCCTCGGTGTGGAGGTCGCCGCTGCGCAGGTCGCGGACCTGGCCGTCGGCGAGCTGCACGACGCACGTCTGGCAGATGCCCATGCGGCAGCCGAAGGGCATCTGCACGCCGGCGGCCTCGCCCGCCTCGAGGAGGGTGGTGGCACCGTCGACCGCGGTGGTCTTGCCGGCCTTGAGGAAGGTGACGTCGCCGCCGGACGCGGAGACGTCGGCGCGCTCGACGGTGAACCGCTCCTGGTGCAGGCGCGACTCGATCCCGCGGTCCTTCCAGGCCTTCTCCATATCGTTGAGGAATACGCCCGGGCCGCAGATCCAGGTCTGCCGTTCCTGCCAGTCGGGCACGGCCTCGCCGAGGTTGGCCGGCGTCAGGCGTCCCGCGTCGCGGGTGTAGCGCAACTGCACGGTCACGTTGTCGTGGTTCGCGTCGAGGGCCTCGAGCTCGTCGCGGAACAGCGCGGAATCGGCGTTCGGCGCGGAGTGCACGGCCACGATGTCGGTGGAGGCGGGGATGCCGCGCCGCTCCAGCGTGCGCAGCATGGCCATGACGGGCGTGATGCCGCTGCCCGCGGTGAGGAACAGGACCTTGGGCGGCAGGGGGTTCGGGAGGGTGAAGTCGCCCGACGGTGCCTGCAGGCGCACGATGGTGCCCTCCTGCACGCCCGTGACGAGATGGTTCGAGAGGAAGCCCTCGTTCATCGCCTTGACGGTGATCGACACCTCGCGCGGCGCGCGGCCGTGCCCCATGTCCGGCACGGAGGTGAGCGAGTAGGAGCGCCACGTCCACTTGCCGCCGACGAGCACGCCGATGCCCACGTACTGCCCGGCCTCGTACTTGGTGTTGAAGCCCCAGCCGGTCTCGATGGTGAGCGTGACCGACTCGTCGGTCTCCTGCTGCACCTTGACGATCTTGCCGCGCAGCTCCCGCGCCGACCACAGCGGGTTGATCAGGTGCAGGTAATCGTCCGGCAGCAGCGGCGTGGTGAGCCGCGCGACCGCGCCGCGCACCAGGTTGGTGCGGGGATGCTCTGCGGAGACGTTCTTGGCCGGGGCCTCGAGCCAATCACGGAAGGCGCGGAAAGAGTTGCTCATGGGGGTGAGCCTACGGTGCCGTAACCTGTTGGGACAATTTCTGTGAGGTTGTCCCACGAGGGTGCAGCACGGCTACTTCCTCGCGGGGCCGTTCGCGACGAAGTTCCAGTAGCCCCGCGGACCGTCGGAGATCGTGAGCCGGTCGCCCGTGATCCGGACGGTGCGCGCGCCGTCGAAGGCCTTGCGGAACTGCTCGCCCGCACCGGGGACGTAGCACATCCGCAGGGTGGAGACGAGGCCGCGGAAGGTCGCGCGGTCACCCTTGACCTCGGCGTTCATGCCGAAGACGTTGCAGCCGTCGTTGCCGCCGCCGCGCTTGCCATCGATGCTGAAGTGCGCGGGCGACCCGGTGTACTTCACGGGTGCCGTGCGTGCGACGCCGCTCGATTCGAACCTCCACTGCGTGCCGGCCAGCGGCACCGGGGCCGCCGACGCCGCGGGCGCGGACACCACGACGCTGGCCCCCACGAGGAGGGCCGCCGCGAACCGGGCACCGCGCGCGCTCATGCTCCCACCGTAACCCCGACGATCAGCGCGGGGCCATCCCCGGCTCGAGCAGGTCCAGCGGGTCGAAACACATCGGGAACGGCACGTCCGTGCGGAAGTCCTGCCCACTCACGGCGCGCTGCCGCGAGACGTACGCACCGTCGACCAGCTCAAGGAGCTCGACAGCGACGTACGCCCCATCGATCTCGACGCGCAGGAAGAACGGCACCCCGGCCCCCGCGCACAGCGCCGGCGTGTCGATCCGATCGCGGCGTCGGCTACCGGGTGAAACGAACTCGACGCAGCGGAGCGGCCACGGTCGTCACCCCGCCTCGTTACTCGTCACGTCCGGGCTAGAGGAGTTCGAGGAGGAACGGCAGTTCCTGGGTGGCGTACCAGGCCAGATCGTGGTCCTCCGCATCGCCGACGGCGAGCTCGGCGTCCTCATCGCCGAGGTCAGCGGCGTCGACCACCTGCGCGGCGCGGGTCACCGCCTCCTCGGCCTCGGAGACGTCGACGTGCACGGCGAGCACGTTCTTCAGCCGGATCGGCTCGGTCACCTTGAGCACGGCGTCGTCGAGGTCCGGGCGCTCCGTGGCGGCGGGCACGTCGACCGTGATCACCACGCGCCGCACGGGATCCGGCGCGGCACCGTCGCCCTCGGCCCCGGCGCCGTCGCCCTCGGCGCCGTCGGCCGGGTCCGGCTCGTCGACGGCTAGCAGGCGCAGCGAGGCGCGCGCGGCGTGCCGCATGGCGGCCTCCGCGAGTTCCTCGTCATCACCCGAGGTGTACGCCTCGCGCAGCGCGGGGGTCACCCCGAAGACGGTGCCGCCCAACGGGAACAGCTCGCCGTCACGCTGCAGGACCTGCAGCCCGGCGAGGGTGCTCGGCACGTACACGCGGATCATCTACTCCCCCTTCGCGGACGCGGCGATCTCGTCCAGCGCCTCGTACAGGAACTCCGTCATCGAGATCACGTCCCACATGCCGTCGCGGTCGGCGTTGAGGCCGATGTACACCGTGCCGTTGTACGAGGTGATGCCGATGGAGACGACCTGATTCGCGATGAGCGGCGGCACCGGGTAGACCTGCTGCACCTCGATGCCCGCCAGGTACACCGGCGCCTGCGGGCCCGGCGCGTTCGTCACCAGGGTGTTGAAGGAGCGCGGCGACACGCTCATCGCGGTGCGGGCACCCAGCGCGTGCAGCGTGGGCGGCGTGAAGCCGCCGCTCGCGGCCAGCGCGCGCGCCGCGACCTGCCGGTTCCGGTCCACCTGTGCGGCGGCGCCGTGCGCGATCTGGCGCATCCGCACCACCGCGTTGCTCTCGGCGACGGGGAGCGGAACGATGTACGCGCGTACCTGTTCGCCCACGCCGAGGCCCACGTCGTCGACGGCGATCGGCTCGAGCACCCGCACCTCGGTGCCAGCACTGATCGGTTCGCCGCGCGAGATCAGCCACGTGCGCAGGCCGCCCGCGATCACCGACAGCAGCAGGTCGTTCACCGTGCAGCCGTACGCCGCCCGCAGCCGACGGAACTCGTCGAGATCCATCCGCGCCACGGCGAACCGGCGGCTCCGCGAGATGGGGACGTTGAGCGAGCGCACGGGGGTCACGGCGGTGCGGGCCCGCACCAGGCTGGAGGCGCGCTCGATCACGTTGGCGGCGTCCTCCTGCAGGCCGGTGATCGACTCGGCGACCTCGCCGACGACGCCCTGGATCATCGCGGCGGTGCGCTTGGGGCGCGACAGCATGTCGATGACGGCGCCCATCACCAGCTCGCCGTCGCTGGGCTCGTGCTGCCCCATCCACAGGTCCTCGGGCGGCTCCGGCGTGCGCGGGGAATCCGTGAGCAGCAACTGCATCAGATCGACGTTCGCGCGGCCGTCGACCAGCGCCAGGTGGGTCTTGGAGAACACCGCCAGTCGGTCGTCGGCGAGGCCCTCGATGAGGTACACCTCCCACAGCGGTCGCTCGCGGTCCAGCGGCCGGGAGTTCAGCCGCGCCACCAGGTCGTGCAGCTGATCGTCACTGCCCGGCTGCGGCAGCGCGGAGACCCGCACGTGGTACGTGATGTCGAAATCGCGGTCCTCGATCCACACCGGGCGGGCGATGCCCAACGGCACCGTGCGCACCTTCTGCCGGTACCGGGGAACCTCGGCGAGGCGCTCCTCGATGGTGTCGAGCAGACGCTCGTACTCCAGGCCCTCCTCGGGCCGACCGAGGATGACGAGCGACCCGACGTGGGTGGGAGTGGTGGAATTCTCCAACGCGTAGAACTCCGCGTCGGACTGGCCGAGCCTGCCCTTCACCTGCACCTCCCCCGGGGACCGATCTTCGGCGCCAGCATACGGGATCCGCGGCGCCGGGCCCGTCCGAGTACACGGGATCCGAACGGCTTCCTGATGCGTCTAATCAGTATGGGGGCGATCATTCTCGCGGCCGACGGGGCACGGACCCGCGCGCCGGACACACCGGTACCGAGCTTCGTCGTGCTGCGCGCGCCGGACGCCGAACCATCCGCGCGGCCGCTGTCGCCCGTGCGGGCCGAGCGGGCGGCACCACCGCTGCCGGCCC
>NZ_CBCSDV010000037.1:0-31532 GCF_965138335.1 Tsukamurella ocularis | reverse complement strand
CCGCGGCCGCGCCGCCCCCGCGGCCCCGACCTGGGGGCCGAGATCTTCCTGACCTACACCCGCGGCGAACGCGTGCTCGCCGCGGCGGGCCGGGTCGAGGCCGCGGCCGGACGGTGGCGGTGGGTTGCGTTCACGACGGCCGCGTGACGCGGGTTACGCCGGTGTTTGCGCGAATCGGGGGCGCACGGCCCCGCGGGGCGGTACACAAGGGTCATGTCGCTGAGTTCGCTGCGTGCCGCGTTCCGTTACCGGGTGGCGCGCCACCTCCTCATCGGCCCCGCCCTGTGGGCGTGGGGCCGCCCCGAATACACCGGGCTGGAGAACATTCCGCGCAGCGGCCCGGTGATCCTCGCCGCGAACCACCTCGCGATCTCCGACTCGTTCTACGTGGTGCAGAGCGCGCGCCGCCCCGTCAGCTTCCTCGCGAAGGCGGACTACTTCACCGAGCCCGGGCTCAAGGGCCGGTTCAAGAAGATCTTCTTCTCCGGGATGGGACAGATACCGGTGGACCGGCGCGGGGGATCCGTCTCGGCTCCGGCACTGGAGGCGGCCACGAAGATCGTGGAGGAGGGCGGCGCCTGGGGCATCCACCCCGAGGGCACCCGCTCCCCCGACGGCCGGCTGTACAAGGGCAAGACCGGCGCCGTGCGCGTCGCGCTCGCCACGGGCACGCCGCTCGTCCCGATCGCACTGGGCCACACCGACAACCGCACGCGGAAGAACTTCTGGAAGAGCCGGGTCACGGTCGACGTGCTGCCGCCGCTGGACCTGAGCGATGCGAGCCTCGACGACCAGGAGTCGATCCGCCGCGCCACCGACCGGCTGATGGACGTCATCGGCGAGCGCACCGGCCAGGACCGCGTGCCGGAGTACGCGAAGAAGGGCGGCAAGTAGCCGTATGCCGGCGATGCGACAGGCGTTCTGGTTCGCGCTCCGCTGCGCGGCCGTGGCGCTCCTGGGCGCGACGGCCTCGGGCGGGACGTGGTCGATCGAGGACGGCACGTACCTGGGCGCCGACTCGTCGCTCGAGCCGAGCGGCTATCGCCCGACCGGTGCCGTCGGTGCCATCGTGGGCGCCGTGACCGGCCTCGTGCTGTGGGCCGTGGGCGTCCGTCCGCGGGGCAGGGAGGGCGACCGCATCGGGACCGTCGTGATCGCCGGAGTGCTGGGCGCCGCCGTCGGGCTGTCGCCGGTCCTCGCCTTCGTCGGCATCTCGTTCGCGGGGTCGGCGTTGGCACCGTCGACCTCGGTGGTGCTCGCGATCTACGCGGCGGGTGGCCTGCTCGCGTACTCCGCCGCCCTGGCGGCGGTGGCCGGAGCGCTCCGGGCGCGGGGCGATGCGCGCATCCGCCCGACGGTGCGCACCCTGGCGTGGGCGCTCCCCCTCGGCGCAGCGGCGGCCACAGCGGCCGGCGTCGCCGCGGCGTCGACCACGGACTTCTCGACGGCGACCGCGACCTGGATCCGCGCCGTGATCGCGGCCGTTGCGGTGGTGGCGGCGACCCTCAGCGCCGGCCGGGCGCTCGCGGTGCGACCCGGGCCGACGGCGACGCCGGCGGACCCCGCGTAGGGCCCGCCGGACGCCGCCCGGCGCCCGGTTACCGGCGGTGCTTGCCGCGCGCGGTGGCGGCCTTCTGCGCCGCCTTGTCGGCCTCACGCTTGGCGGCGCGGCGCTCCGACCGGGAACCCTGCGGCTCGTCGGCGTTCTGCGCGATCTCGGTGAGGTCGCCCTGCTCCGACGGGCCGGAGAGGGTGATCTTCTCCGGATCCGGCTCGGCGACGGGGCTGCTCACCTGTGCTGCGGGCGCGGCGGCACCGTCGGCGGTCGCGGCGCCCTCCTCGGGCTCCTGCACCTGGACCTTGAACAGCGTGGAGACCGATTCCTCCTTGAGGCCCTCGAGCATGCCGTTGAACATGTCGTAGCCCTCGCGCTGGTACTCGACCACGGGATCGCGCTGGGCGATCTGCCGCAGGCCGATGCCCTCCTTGAGGTAGTCCATCTCGTAGAGGTGCTCGCGCCACTTCTGGTCCAGCACCGAGAGCAGCACGGACCGCTCGACCTGGCGCATGGTGCCCTCGCCGGCGGCCTTCTCGATGCCCTCCTGGTGCCGGTCGTACGCCGCATGGATGTCCTTGAGCAGGATGTCCTTGAGCTCGCCGCTCGTGATCTCGTCCCGGTCGCCGTTCTCGTCCTCGCCGACGACCTGCCTCCAGTCCAGCTCGATCGGGTACAGCGTCTTCAGTGCGGTCCACAGCTCCTCGAGGTCCCAGTCCTCCACGTAGCCCGTGGCCGTGGCCGCCCCGACGTACGCCGTGACGACGTCGTCGGTCATGTGGTTGACCTGGTCGAAGAGGTCCTCGCCGCGGAGGATCTTGCGGCGCTCGTCGTAGATGACCTTGCGCTGCTCGTTCTGCACATCGTCGTACTTGAGGACGTTCTTGCGGATCTCGAAGTTCTGCTGCTCGACCTGGGTCTGCGCGCTGCGGATGGCGCGGGAGACGAACTTGTTGTCGATCGGCACGTCGTCGGGCAGGTTGACGCGGTTCATCCACGCCTCGATCTGCGCGCCGTTGAAGCGCCGCATCAACTCGTCGCCCAGCGAGAGGTAGAACCGGGACTCGCCGGGATCGCCCTGGCGGCCGGAGCGGCCGCGGAGCTGGTTGTCGATGCGCCGCGACTCGTGCCGCTCGGTGCCGAGCACGTAGAGGCCGCCGGCGTCGCGCACGTCGTCGCCCGCGGCCTTCGACTCCTTCTTGACCTGCTCGATCGTCTCGTCCCAGGCCGCCTCGTACTCCTCGGGCGTGGTCACGGGGTCGAGGCCGCGCTCGCGCAGCGCGAGGTCGGCGAGGATGTCGGGGTTGCCGCCCAGCACGACGTCGGTACCGCGGCCGGCCATGTTGGTGGCGACGGTGACGGCGCCGGGCGTGCCCGCCTTGGCGATGATCGCCGCCTCCTGCTCGTGGAACTTGGCGTTGAGCACGGTGTGCGGGATCTTCTTGCGCTCGAGCTGGCGGGAGAGGTACTCGGACCGCTCGACCGAGGTGGTGCCGATGAGGACGGGCTGGCCGGCCTCGTGCCGCTCCGCGATGTCCTCGACGATGGCGGCGAACTTCGCCTCCTCCGTCTTGTAGATGAGGTCCGTCTGGTCCTTGCGGATCATCGGCTTGTTCGTCGGGATCGGGATGACGCCCAGCTTGTAGATCTGGTGCAGCTCGGCGGCCTCGGTCTCGGCGGTACCGGTCATGCCCGAGAGCTTGTCGTAGAGGCGGAAGTAGTTCTGCAGCGTGATCGTCGCGAGGGTCTGGTTCTCGGCCTGGATCTCGACGTTCTCCTTCGCCTCCAGGGCCTGGTGCATGCCCTCGTTGAAGCGGCGGCCCGCGAGCACGCGGCCGGTGAACTCGTCGACGATGAGGACCTCGCCCGAGCGGACGATGTAGTCCTTGTCGCGCTCGTAGAGCTCCTTGGCCTTGATCGCGTTGTTCAGGTAGCTGACCAGCAGCGAGTTCTGCGCGTCGTACAGGTTCTCGATGCCCAGCTGGTCCTCGACCAGCTCGACGCCGGCCTCGTTGACGCCGATGGTCTTCTTCCGGATGTCCACCTCGTAGTGGACGTCCTTCTCCATCAGCGGGACGATGCGCGCGAACTCCGTGTACCACTTCGACGAGGCGTCGGCGGGGCCGGAGATGATGAGCGGCGTCCGGGCCTCGTCGATGAGGATCGAGTCCACCTCGTCGACGATGGCGTAGTTGTGGCCGCGCTGCACCAGCTCCTCTTCGCTGTGCGCCATGTTGTCGCGCAGGTAGTCGAAGCCGAACTCGTTGTTGGTGCCGTAGGTGATGTCGGCGCTGTAGGCCTGCCGGCGGCGGTCCGGGTCCTGACCGGCGAGGATGCAGTCCACCTCGAGCCCGAGGAAGCGGTGCACGCGGCCCATCCAGTCCGCGTCGCGCTTGGCGAGGTAGTCGTTGGTGGTGACCAGGTGCACGCCCTTGCCGGTGAGCGCGTTCGCGTAGGCGGCCATGACCGAGGTCAGGGTCTTGCCCTCACCGGTCTTCATCTCGGCGATGTCGCCCTGGTGCAGGGCGCCGGCGCCCATGATCTGCACGTGGTACGGCTTCTGCCCCAGCACGCGCCACGCGGCCTCGCGGGCGGTGGCGAAGGCCTCCGGGAGGATCTCGTCGAGGGACTCGCCCTTCTCCAGGCGCTTCTTGAAGATCTCGGTCTTGGCCTGCAGCTTCTCGTCCGAGAGCGCCTCGTACTCGTCGTTCAGGCTCTCCACGTAGGAGGCCAGGCCGTCGAGCCGCTTGACCATCCGGCCTTCGCCGAACCGCAGCACCTTGGAGAGAACCACTGAGCAACCTCAATCCCGTGAATACAGCTAAGAATCCCGGCCGCCTGTGCGGCGGCCGGGATCCATGGTAGGCGAAACGTCAGGTCAGGCGGAGGAGGCCGTAGTCGAAAGCCTTCCGTCGGTAGACCACGGACGGCTTCTCGGCCTCCTTGTCGAAGAAGAGGAAGAAGTCGTGGCCGACCAGTTCCATCTGCGACAGGGCGTCGTC
This sequence comes from Tsukamurella ocularis, assembly GCF_965138335.1. Lineage (GTDB taxonomy): Bacteria > Actinomycetota > Actinomycetes > Mycobacteriales > Mycobacteriaceae > Tsukamurella > Tsukamurella ocularis_A. The sequence goes on along the minus strand of NZ_CBCSDV010000037.1, from coordinate 26,975 downwards.
GACCGTCATCGGCGTGCCCGGATGGTCCTTGATACGGACGATCTGGCCGGGCAGGTGGTCCTCGACGAGCGCGGCGTACGGGTCGTCGTCCGCCTCCGCCGCGGCCGGTGCGTCGGGCAGGGCCGACGGTGCCGTCGCCTCCGCCACGGAGACCGGGGTGCGGTTGCCGTAGTGCACCTTCTTCCGGTCCGAGGCCTTGCGCAGACGGCTCTGCAGGCGGGAGAGGGCGGTCTCGAAGGCCGCGTAGAAGTTCTCCGCCGCCGCCTCGGCACGGGCGACGCCGCCCTTGCCGCGGACCGTGAGCTCCAGGCGCTGGCACTGCTTGGCCTGCCGCGGGTTGGGTTCGTGGAAGAGGCTGACCTCGAACAGGGTGATGGTGGAGCGGAACTTCTCGAGCCGCGCCAGCTTGTCTCCCAGGTAGACGCGGAAGTGCTCGGGCACCTCCACGTTGCGGCCGTCGATGGCCACGGGGGCGTTGGGAGTGAGGTAGTCCTTGTCGCGCTCGTCAGTCACGTGGCTGGGTTCGCGGAAGGGGTCGACCTCGACGTTGGGGGTCGCGTGGGCGCGATTCGTGTCGCGCGGGGACAGAAGGGTCATGTGGAACCTTTCATGCAGGCCCGGATCCTGTGCGCTCGTGCGGATCACCAATCCGTCACGTCGGTCAGACGCGCGTGGGAGCAGGCTCAGATTCGAACGGCGGGCGGACTGCCCGCCGCCAGGGAAGGTGTGCCATCACCTCCTCTTTCTCGAACCGGGAAAGGTACCCCCGAAGATAGCCCCGGTTCTCGGATCCCGCCAGGATTTGGCCACCGTGAGTTCACCGACGTGTCACGCCGCGGCCAGCGTGAGCGCGGCGGCCACGGTCACGCCCCGTCGGGCCAGGGCGGCGACGGACTCGGCCAGGGTGGCCCCGGTGGTCACCACGTCGTCGACCAGCACGACGGTGCCCGCGGGCGGCAGTTCCCGGACGCGGACGGTGCCCCGCGCGTTCGCGGCCCGGGCCGACGCGCTCAGCCCCACGGACTCGGCGGCGCCCACGGACCGCAGCACCGGCGCGACGGTCACCGCGCACACCGGCTCCGCGGTGCGGGCGGCGGCGCGGCACACCGCGGTCACCACGTCGCCGCCCCGGCGGCGGGCGGCCCACGCGGTGGTGGGCGCCGGCACGAGGATCAGCGGACCGTCGACCTCGCCCCAGGCGCGCAGCCGCAGCACCGCGTGCGCCAGGGCCCGGCCCAGCGGGACGGCGAGATCGCCGCGGCCGCGCTCCTTGAGCTGCAGGACGGCGCGACGCCGCGCGCCGTCGTACCTCCCCAGCGTCCAGACGGGCACGCCCGGATCGACGGTGGCGCGGATCAGTGCCGGAACGTCGTGCAGGGCGGCCTCGCAGCGCGCGCACCAGCGCACCCGCGGGAAGCCGCAGCCGCCGCAGGTACGGGGCACGGCCAGCTCGATGAGATCGTCGACTCCGCCGGCCACCCCGCGGACGACGCTCCGCACGACACGCACGGCTCCCCCGCTCCCGGTGCGCTCGTCCCCGGGCGCACCGGGATCTAGCCGGGCAGCACCGGGTTCGCCCGGCCCCCCGCCAGGCGATCCACCTGGCTCCAGTATTGCTCATCGCTGCTCGGCGCACCGATGCCGATCTCCCACACCCCCGACGAGTCCGTGGCGTAGACCGAGGTCATCGACACCGCGACGTTGTAGACGGGCGGCGAGAGGTTGCGGCTCGGGAGCGTGGCGATCTCGCCGAAGTCGTAGCGCACGGACAGCACCGGGGAGTCGGAGGTGTTGCGGCCGATGAAGATCGTGTCGCCGGTCTGCCAGTCGACCGACGAGGCGGCCGGCTCGCGGTCGGTGACCACGGACGTGAGGTGAGCGAGCTTGGTCTGCCCGTTCGGCGCCGCCTGCACGACGCCGACCAGCACGGTCCCGCCCACGACGAGCGCGGCCCGCACCCCGTCGCGCGAGAGGCGCAGGTCGGTGATGGGGCCCGGCGCGACGGCCGCCACCTCGCTCGCATCGACGTCGGCGGTCGACACCTCACCCGTGGTCTGGTCCTGCCGGACCCGGACCACGCGCGTCCCGTCGAGCACGGTCCAGACCCCGGCGTCGTCGGGCGTCCACGAGGGCCGGGTCATCGTCCCCGCCGTGAGCACCTGCGTGGGGACCCCGCCGTACGGGGCGAGCGCGAGCGCCGTCCCGGGGCCGCCGCGGCCACCGGCGTCGAGGACCGCCGCCACCTGCCGCCCCGAGCTCGACAGCCCGACGGAGCGGATCGACGTCGACGACCCGAGGGGCCCGGCGACGCCGGTGATCTGCCCGCCGGCGATCTTGACGAACCTGCCGTCGAGCACGCCGTGGAGGCCCACCGCGAGGTCCGAGGAGGCGTTCGGGCTGATCGACGCGACGTCGTTGGGGTTCCAGCCCTTCTGGTGCTTGTCGTCGAGCGGCGAGCCGTCGACGGTGATGACGTACGGGCCCTGCACGTCGGCGCCCGCGAGGCTCCAGACGATCTGCCCGGCGACCAGCCGCGCCACGTCCGGCTCGACCCGGGGCAGGCCCGTGAGGTCCACGCGCACGCCCGCGAAACCGACCCCCGGATCGCGCTGCGTGCCCTCGGCGTCCGTGACGGCGCCGCGAACGCCGGCGTTGGCGCCGAAGGGATTGAAGACGGCGTCCTTGAGGGTCGCGCGCGGACCGCGGACCAGCAGGAGCAGGAGGTCGGAGGCGAGCTTGGAACGGGGCCCCGCCAGCCACCGCGCGTCCGGCACCAGGGTGCGTCCCGTCGGGTCCGGGAAGTACAGCAGGTACCGGCGGTAGACGAGGCTGAACTGCTCGGTGTCGATGACCAGCATCGGGGTCTCACCGACGGAGCTGAGCCCCTGCACGCGCCACTGCCCGTCGACCTGGACGAGCTGGACGTTCTGCGTGATCGACTGCGACGCCGGCTCGAACGTGCCGTCGGCGCCGAGATAGCCCGTGGCCTGCGCGCGGATCGTCGCCTTCATGAAGTTCGCGGTGCGCTCGGTGGGCAGGACGTCGATGTCCTTGACCACGACGGACTGCTGCGGCACCTGCCAGTTCGCGTTGGGCGTGAGGAACTTGCGGGAGGCGGCGTAGTTGCCGTCGGCCACCGCGTTCGCCTTGAGGAAGTCGCGGACGATGAGCTCGGGCTGCACGTCCCGGCGCGGCCCCAGGCCCCGGTCGGGCGCCGCGGTCTCGCCGCCCAGGTCGCCGATGACGCGCGGGCTCGTGGACTCGGGAATGTTGGCGCAGCCGCTGAGCACGAGCAGCGCCGCGAGGAGGATCGCCATGCCCCGCACGGCCGGGGTTCGGAGGCTACGCACCGTCGGACCCCCCGTCCGTGCCACGCCGGGTCATCGACTTCAGCGGCAGGGGGCTGACGGTGACCCTGCCCCCGCGCACGCGGGGCAGCGTGAGCCGGAAGCAGGAGCCGCTGCCGGGCTCGCCCCAGGCCTCGAGCCGGCCGCTGTGCAGACGCGCGTCCTCGATGCTGATCGCCAGGCCGAGCCCGGTGCCGCCGGAGCGCCGCACCCGGGAGGGGTCGGACCGCCAGAACCGGTTGAAGACCAGCTTCTCCTCGCCGGGTCGCAGACCCACGCCGTAGTCGCGGACGGTGATCGCCACGGCCTCGTCGTCGGCGCGCATGGTGAGGATCACGGGCTTGCCCTCGCTGTGGTCGATGGCGTTGGCGAGCAGGTTGCGCAGCACCCGCTCGACCCGCCGGGTGTCGGCCTCGACGATCACGGGGTCGTCGGGCATGTCCAGGATGAGCTCGGTCTCGGACTGCTCCGCGAGGTGCCGGACGGTGGCCATCGCGGAGGCGATCGGCACCTCGATGTCGATCTGCTCGGCGTGCAGCTCGGCGACGCCGGCGTCGTGCCGCGAGATCTCGAGCAGCTCGGCGAGCAGGGTCTCGAAGCGGTCGAGCTCCTTCTGCATCAGCTCCGTGGTGCGGCGCAGGCCGGGGTCCAGCTCGTCGGCGGAGTCCGCGATCATGTCGGCCGCCATCCGCACCGTGGTGAGCGGCGTGCGCAACTCGTGCGAGACGTCGGAGGTGAACTGCCGCTGGAGGTTGCCGAACTCCTCGAGCTGCCCGATCTGTTTGGAGAGCGACTCGGCCATGTCGTTGAAGCTCATGGCCAGGCGGGCGATGTCGTCCTCGCCGCGCACGGGCATGCGCTCCTTGAGCCGGCCCTCCGCGAAGCGCACCGCGATCCGCGCCGCCGACCGCACGGGCAGCACGACCTGGCGCGCGACGAGCAGGCTCACGGCGGCCAGGAGGATGAGCAGCACGGCGCCGCCGGTGTACAGCGTGCCCTGCATGAGGCTGAGGGTGTTCTCCTCCTGGGTGAGCGGGAACACCAGGTAGAGCTCCAGGCCGGCGATCGTCGACTGCACGGGCGTCCCGATCACCAGCACCTTGCCGTAGCGGCCGGTGCTGTCGGTGACCGTCGCGTGCTGGAACGCGGTCTGTCCGCTCCGCACGAAGGTCTGCAGCGTCTGCGGCACCTCGCTCTCGCTGCCCAACACGGTGGGCGGACGGCCCGAGCCGTGGGGCACGATCAGCACCGGGTCGTAGTTGCCCGAGCGGGCCGCCGTCGGGCCCACGTCGAGGCCCTGGCTGACCAGGCTCGACCGCACCCTGCGCAGTACCGACTCCACGCCCTCGGTGCGCGGCTCGCTGCGCGCGAGGGCGATCTCCACGTTCTGCTTGACCCGGGCCGTCTCCTCCTTGCCCGCGGTCAGCTTCGCGTCGATCAGCTGGTTCGCGATCTGCGAGGTGAGCACGAAGCCGAGCAGGAGCAGCACCGTGAGGCTGAGCACCAGGGTCTGGGTGACCACGCGCAGCTGCAGCGAGCGGCGCCACACGCGGCCCGCGTAGGACAGGCCCATGCCCGCGTACCGGGCACCGTCGCGCAGCACGACCGCGGGGTCCGACCGGACCGCGTGCACCGCCTCCCGCACCCAGTCCGCCAGCCGGGCCGCCCCGGCCCGCTCGATCACGATCCGTACGGTCCCGTCACGCCGGACCCGCCTTGTACCCGACGCCGCGCAGGGTGAGGACGATCTCCGGGTTCTCCGGATCCTTCTCGATCTTCGCGCGCAGGCGCTGGATGTGGACGTTCACCAGGCGCGTGTCCGCCGGGTGCCGGTAGCCCCACACCTGCTCGAGCAGCACGTCGCGGGTGAACACCTGCCGCGGCTTGCGGGCCATCGTCACCAGCAGGTCGAACTCGGTGGGCGTGAGCGAGACGACCTCCCCGTCGCGGGTCACCTTGTGCGCCGGGACGTCGATGATGACGTTGCCGATCGACAGCAGCTCGCTCGGCTCCTCGTCGGTGCGGCGCAGGCGCGCCCGCACGCGCGCGACGAGCTCCTTCGGCTTGAAGGGCTTGATCACGTAGTCGTCGGCGCCGGACTCCAGGCCCAACACCACGTCCACCGTGTCCGCCTTCGCCGTCAGCATCACGATCGGCACCGACGAATCGGCGCGCAGCACGCGGCACACGTCGATGCCGTTCATGCCGGGGAGCATGAGGTCGAGCAGCACCAGGTCGGGGCGGAACTCACGGGCCGCGCTCAGCGCCTGCGTGCCGTCGCCGACCACCGTCGAGTCGAAGCCCTCGTTGCGCAGGACGATGGTGAGCATCTCCGCCAGGGCGGGATCGTCGTCGATCACCAGGATCCGGGGTTTCATGTTGTCCATATTGTCACTGCCGTCGGCGTTCCTGCTCGTACGACACCTTACGATCCTCCCCATGGGACGACTCGTCGCGATCGAGGGCCTCGACGGGGCCGGCAAGAACACGCTCACCCGCGCCGTCACGGCGGGGCTGGAGGCGTCGGGCCGGACGGTGACCGCGCTCGCCTTCCCCCGCTACGGCACGCAGTTCGCGGACCTCGCCGCCGAGGCGCTGCGCGGCGGCAACGGCGACGTCGCCGAGTCGGTCTACGGGATGGGCCTGCTGTTCGCCTTCGACCGGCAGGCGGCGGCGCCCGACATCCGCGCCGCACTCGCCGCGCACGACGTGGTGCTGCTGGACCGGTACGCCGCCTCCTCCGCCGCCTACAGCGCCGCCCGCCTGGGCGAGGACGCCGACGGTGCCGTGGCGGGATGGGTGCGCGACCTCGAGTTCAGCCGGTTCGGGCTGCCGGTGCCCGACCTGCAGGTGTACCTCGACGTGCCGGTGACCGTCGCCGCCGAGCGCGCCCGGTCCCGCGAGGCGAGCGACGCCGCCCGCGAACGCGACGCCTACGAGCGCGACTGCGACCTCCAGGCCCGCACCGGCGCGGTCTACACCGGCCTGGCAGCGGCGGGCTGGGTGTCGCCGTGGCGGGTGCACGGCGTGGACGACGCCCCGGAGCAGCTGGTCGACGCGATCGCCGCGCTGCCCTGACCCGGCGCCTCACGATGTCGCGTTCTGCGGCCGCGGACGTGCGCGGCAGCACCCGTAGCGCCCCAGCACGCGACATCGGGAGCCCGATCGCGATCGTCCCGAACCTGAATGACATCTTTGATTTTCACTGAAGTCCCACCCGCAACGCTGCTGTGGCGCAGTAACGTGCGCCACGAAACTGACTCGTCAGTAACCGGGAGGGACGACAGTGCGGATCCTCGGGGCCACCGCCGCCGCCGGCGCCGCGGCGCTGCTGCTCGGCGTCGCGGGCGCCGATACCGCCCTGCCCGCGGCCCCCGCAGCGCACCGCTCCCCCGGGCCCGAGCTGGTCGCCCAGGCCGCGATCGGCCTCGCCGACCTGCGCCCGCCGGCACCCGCCGACGCCCCGGCCGCGCCCGCGGCGCGGCNCGTGCCGATCCCACCGCGCCCCGAAGCCGTGAAGGTCGCCCCCGGGCCGCTCGGCATCCCCGGCGCCGCGTACGCCGCCTATCGCGGCGCCGCCGACCGGATGGCGCTCGAAGCGCCGGGCTGCGGGATCGAATGGAACCTCGTCGCGGCGATCGGCCGGATCGAATCGGGGCACGCCGACGGCGGCAACGTCGACGCCGCGGGCAACACGCTCACCCCGATCCAGGGCCCCGTCCTCGACGGCTCGCTCGCCGGCAACGCCGTGATCCGCGACGGCGACGGCTTCGCCCGCGCCCTCGGCCCGATGCAGTTCCTCACCACCACGTGGTCGCTGTTCGGCGGTGACAACTCCGGCGACGGGAACGCCGACGTCAACAACGTCCGCGACGCCGCGTACGGCGCCGCCCGCTACCTGTGTTCGAGCGCCTCCGGGCTGCAGGCCGAGGCCGCCCAGCGCGTGGCGGTCTTCGCCTACAACCAGTCGAACTCCTACGTCGACAACGTCGTGGCCTGGTCGAAGGCCTACCGCGACCGGGCCATCCCCGTCGGCGGCATCCCCGACATGACCGCGCCCGTCGCGCCGCCCACGCAGCTGCCCAAGCCCCTGCCGCCCGGGCAGGTGGTCGTCGTGGGCTGCGGCGTGCNCGACGGTGCGCCGTCCCGCCCGGCCGGGCCCTCGGGCCCGGCGGCACCGTCCGGCCCCGGGAAGCCCTCGGCTGTCCCGTCCGCGGCCGTCTCCTCCCCGGCCGGGCCGTCGGCGAAGCCGGGCATCGCGACGACCTCGGCGAAGCCGTCCGGAAAGCCGCCGGGTCCGGCCGCGCCGTCGAGCGCGGCGCGTGGTCCCGACGGCAAGCCGCTGCCCACCACCGTGACCGACTGCTCGACGCCGCCGCCGAGCGCGCCGAGCACGCCCGCCGCACCGTCGGGCCCGTCGCGCCCGCTTCCGCCCGGCCCCGCTCCCGCGGGCGTGCCCGGCCCGGGCGGCGCGCTCGGGATCCCGTCCAGCGGACCGTCGACCACCCGTCCGGTTCCTCCGCCCGCGGTCCGTCCCGCGCCGTCCTCGGTGCGCCCGGCACCGTCGAGCAGGCCCGTTCCCTCCTCGTCCCCGACGGTGCCCCGTCCCCCGCGGTAAGGCGGATTTCTCGCGCCCGGGCCTGCGGATACGATGGTGGGCGTTATGAGTGCGGTTACGGAAGAGCAGATCCGGTCGGCCCTGGCCACCGTGAACGACCCCGAGATCGGCAAGCCGATCACCGATCTGGGGATGGTGAAGTCGGTGGCGGTGCAGGCCGACTCGTCGGTCGACGTCGAGGTGTACCTGACCACCTCCGCCTGTCCCATGCGCACGCGGATCGTCGACAGCGTGCAGGCGGCCGTCGCCGACGTGCCCGGCACCGGCGCGGTGCGCGTCGAGCTGGACGTAATGAACGACGAGCAGCGCGCCGAGCTGCGCAAGACCGTGCGCGGAGACAAGGCCGAGCCCGTCATCCCGTTCGCCCAGCCGGGCTCGCTGACCCGCGTGTACGCGGTCGCGTCGGGCAAGGGCGGCGTGGGCAAGAGCTCCGTGACGGTGAACCTCGCCGCGTCGCTCGCGGCCCGTGGCCTGTCCGTCGGTGTGCTCGACGCCGACATCTACGGCCACTCCGTACCGCGGATGATGGGCACCGACGCGCGGCCCACGCAGGTCGACTCGATGATCATGCCGCCGCAGGCGCACGGCGTGAAGGTGATCTCGGTGGCCATGTTCACCACCGGCAACACCCCCGTCGTGTGGCGCGGCCCGATGCTGCACCGCGCGCTGCAGCAGTTCCTCGCCGATGTCTTCTGGGGCGATCTCGACGTGCTGCTCCTCGACCTGCCGCCGGGTACGGGCGACGTCGCGATCTCCATCGCGCAGCTCATCCCCGGTGCCGAGATCCTGGTGGTCACGACCCCGCAGACCGCGGCCGCCGAGGTCGCCGAGCGGGCCGGCGCCATCGCGCTGCAGACCCGCCAGCGCGTGGCCGGCGTCATCGAGAACATGTCCGGGCTGACGCTGCCCGACGGTACGGTTCTCGACGTCTTCGGGTCCGGCGGCGGCGAGCAGGTGGCCGCACGCCTGACCCGCGCCGTGGGCGCCGATGTGCCCCTGCTCGGCCAGATCCCGCTGGACCCGCAGCTGCGCGAGGCCGGCGATTCGGGGACCCCGGTGGTGCTCTCCGCGCCCGATTCCCCCACCGGCTCGGCCCTGCGCGCCATCGCCGACAAGCTCGCCGTCCGCAAGCGCGGCCTGGCCGGCATGTCGCTGGGTATCGACACCACCCGCCACCTCTAGCGAGGGGGACGCCGCTCGCACGGCGAGCCGTACACATTCTGAATAACCGCAGGTGAAGCCCGACTTGGATCCGGTTCACCTGCGGTTATCCACTATCTGTATGGGCGTCCCGTATCCGTTGCCGCCCTGCGCGAGCGGCTCGAGCGGGCGTCGCGACCGCGCGCGTTACGTCGCGTCGACGTCGAAGGGTGGGCGCTCCTCGGGGGCCAGCGGCTTGTGCATCCGCGGCATCGTGGGCATCGGCCCGGCCGGGATCTCGGGCGCGACCTTCTCCAACGAGGCGACGGGGGCCGGCTTCTCCAGCGAGGCGACAGGGGCGACGGGCGCCGCCGCGTCGACCGCCTTGCGCAGGTTCAGCGCATCAGCTGTGGAGCGCACCTGGTCGGACATCTCGCGGATCACGCTGTCGTCGCCGTTGAGGAGGTGCTTGGTGACGATGGCCGTCGGCGTCATGCCGCGCAGGTTCTGGATCTGCTGCAGGGGCTCGCGGATCGCGTCGAAGTCGCCGCCCATCTCGTCCTTGAGCTGCTGGGTCGCGCCGGTGGCGTAGTCGCGCACCTGCCGTAGCGACGTGAAGAACCAGTTGACCGCGCCCGGGAGCCGCTCCGGCCCCAGGATCACCAGACCCACGACGACCAGCATGAGGATCTCCCCCATGCCGAGATTCGAGAACACCCCGCCATGCTACGGGAAGCTCAGCACCGGGCGCACGCCGCGGCGGCACGCCCGGCGGCTCAGCTCAGTGGTCCGGCTCAGCGGCTCAGCTCAGCGGCTCAGCTCAGCGGCTCGGGGGTCACCGTGATCGGCACCTGCCGACCGTCGCGCGCGACGGTCACCGTCGTCTCCTTGCCCACGCCGGCGGCGCGGATGGCGACGATGACGTCGGCCGCCTCCGCGACCTCCGTGTCGCCGACCCTGGTGATGACATCGCCCTCGCGGATCCCGGCCTTCTCGGCGGCGCCGCCCTTCTTCACGTTCTCGACGCGCACGCCCGACGCGGCCTCGTTGCTCACCTCGCGACCGTTGATGCCGAGGTCCGCGTGGACCACCTTCTGGCCGCGGATGATCGACTCGGCGATCGGCCAGGCGACGTTGGAGGCGATGGCGAAGTTCAAGCCGATCGACCCACCGCCGCCGGGCGAGAGCCCGAGCGTGTTGATCCCGATCTGCCGTCCCTGCAGGTCCAGCAGCGGACCGCCGGAGTTGCCGGGGTTGATGGCGGCGTCGGTCTGCACCGAGTCGAAGGTCGCGGGCGGGTTCGGTCCGTTCGCGGGGCCCTGGACCGGACGGTGCGTCGCGGACACCACGCCGGAGGTGACGGTGCGCCGCAGGCCGAGCGGGGAGCCGATGGCCACGACCTGCTGCCCGGCGACCAGCTCGCCGGAGTCGCCGCGGGCGATCTGCTGCAGCCCGTCGACGGAGACCTTGACGACGGCCACGTCGGTGTACGGATCCGTTCCGACGAGCTGCGCCGGGGTACGGGTGCCGTTGAAGAAGACGACCTCGATCTTGGCGTCCTTGTTGTTGGACGCGGTCTCGACGACGTGATTGTTGGTCATGATGTAGCCGCGCTCGGCGTCGATGACGGAGCCGGAGCCGGTCTCGCCGGAGGTCTTGGTGCGCACTTCGATGGTGACGACGCTCGCCCCGACCTTGCCGACCATGGACGCCACGGCGCCCGCCTCCGCGGGCTTGCCCTCCGCTGCGGGCAGCGTGACGCGCGAGTCGGTGAGCTTCTCGATCGTGGTGCCGGTGATCCGGCCGATCGCGCCGCCGAGCAGGCCGATGATCAGCGCCAGCACGCCGAGGATCGCGAGCGCGCGCATGGAGACGCGGCGCCCGAACAGGACGTCGCGGACGCCGAGCTGCTCGGGATCGGGCTGCGGAACCGCCCGCGGCAGCGCCGGGACGCCGGGCTCACCGAGGCCGGCGAGCGAGTCGGTGTCGCGCCACGGGTCCTCGGGCTCGGGTTCCGGCTCGGGCACGAGCGGGCCGGCGTACGGATCGCGCTGCAGTGCGTCGGTGGCGCCGGGCGGGCGGGAGAAGGCCTCGGTGAGCACGGGGTCGGGCGCGGCGGCCCGGGGCTGCGGCCCGCGGCCGGTGGCGCTCCGGACGGACTCGGGCGCGAAGGCACCGTCGACCCCGTCCGGCCTGCCGAAGACGACCTGCTCGCCCTCGGACACCGAGGGACGGTACGTGGGGCGGGGCTCCAGGCGGGGATGCCGGACGTCGGGATCGGAGGTCACGGATTCGAATCTACCGAGCGTTCCGCCGCCGGCCGCGCTTGTCGCGCTCGTCGCGTCGCGAGGACTCGGGTGAGAAGGTCGGGAAACCGTCGAACGGCGGCCTGCCGCTGTGGCACTCGGTGGGGATCTGGGAGAGCTGCCCCAGCAGGTGGTGCGGCACGGTGATCTCGCCGGACTCGCGCAGCGCGGTGCGGACCTGGCGCTGCGCGTCGACCTCGGCCGCGCACATGGCGCACTGGGCGATGTGGGTGCCGGCGCGCAGGTGCGCGTTCATCCGCAGCTCGCCGTCGACGAACGCGACGACGGCCTCGTACGCGAGGTGCTCGGTGGACGAGAACTCGCCCGGGCGACGCGAGAAGGCGCGCTTGAAACTGCCACTGAGGTGCTCCACGCCGCTCCCCTCTCCTGCTCGGTCCGTTCGGGCGTACCGCGGTTCTACCGCCACAGTACCTGCACTTCCGGGTTCAACGACCGGAGTCGCTCGGGAGTTCCCGACGGTGCCGGCGCCCGCGCTCAGTAGGCGAGCGCGGCGCTGCTGGTCAGCCCCTGATTGGCCAGGGCCTCGCGGATGGACTTGCGGCCGCGGTGGATGCGCGAGCGGACCGTGCCGAGCTTCACGCCCAGCGTGGCCGCGACCTCCTCGTAGCTGAGGCCCTCGATGTCGGCGAGGACGACGGCGGCGCGGAACTCCGGCGCCAGCGCGTCGAGCGCGTTCTGCAGCTGCGGGCCGAGGTTGGCGTCCGCGTAGATCTGGCCGGGGTCCGGGTCGGACGACGGTACGCGTTCGTAGTCCTCCGGCAGCGCCTCCATGCGGATCCGGTTCCGGCGGCGGACCATGTCGAGGAACAGGTTCGTGGTGATGCGGTGCAGCCAGCCCTCGAAGGTGCCGGGCTCGTAGCTCTGCAGGCTGCGGAAGACGCGGATGAAGGTCTCCTGCGTGAGGTCCTCGGCGTCCTGCGCGTTGCCCGAGAGCCGGTAGGCGAGGCGGTACACGCGGTCGGCGTGCTCGCGGACGAGCTCGTCCCAGGTGGGCATGTCAGCACGGTCGCCCGACGCATCGAATGCGGCGGTACCCGCGGGTTCGGCAGCGCGCTCGTCGTCGAACGTCGCGTACGCAGCCTGGGGCTGCGACTCCTGCCGGGGTCCGGCCTTGCGGGCCAGGGCCATGCGCTCCTCCTCGTGCCTCCGCCGGGCGGCGGGGCGCTCTTACTCGTCCAGAACTCCCGGGGCGACCGTTTTGTTCCCACGATCGGCAATTCCACGGCGGGCGTTCTTCACTGTCCGATACCTTTCCCTGCCGCGGTGTGGGAGCGCTGATTCCTCCCTGAGTGTTGCCTGTGCATGCATCGCCTTTGCTAACTATTGCGTCACGGCGGGGTTGCCGGAAGGCGACGGGCTACCATTGCGGCGTGTCTGAATCCGCCGCATCCGCCCTCGTCACGTACGCCGAGAACGCCATCGTCGAGGACGAGGCGATGTCCTCCGCCCGCGAGCGGGCCGCCGACCTGGGCGTCGACGCCGTCTCCCCGTCGGTGGGAGCGCTGCTGTCCGTGTTCGCCGCGGCGGGCGGCGCGAAGTCCGTGGTGGAGGTCGGGACGGGCGCCGGGATCAGCGGGCTGTGGCTGCTCTCGGGCATGCGCCCCGATTCGGTGCTCACGACGATCGACTCGGAGCAGGAGTTCCAGGCCGCCGCGAAGATCGGTTTCCAGCAGGCCGGCGTCGCCGCGAACCGCACCCGCCTCATCAACGGCCACGCGCTCGACGTGCTCCCCCGGCTCGCCGACGCGGCGTACGACCTCATCTTCATCGACGGCGAGCCCGTCGACCACCCGCGCTACGTCATCGACGCGGTGCGCCTGCTCCGCCCCGGCGGGGTCGTGGTAGTGAACCTGGGCGACGCGGGCTACCGCATCCCCGATCCGGAGGCGTACGACGACGAGGCCTTCGCCGCCCGCGAGGCCACCCGCATCATCGCGGCGGACGAGAACCTGCTCCCCGTGATCCTCCCGCTCGGCGGCGGCCTCGTCGCCGCCGCGAAGGCCTTCGTCCCCCCGGAGCAGTAGGCCCGTTCCGTTCCCCCGGTCCGACGGTGCGCCGCGCTCCAGATCCGGGGTCGCCGGTCGCCGTCGATGTCGTTCACGCGCGAGGAGATCGTGACCACCCGTGACACGACGGACGACGCGTGGTCGCCAACCCGGCCGTCGCGATTCACCGCGGTTTCGGTGACTCCGACCTGCGATTCGCGCGCCGAAACCGCTGTGAAGGTTCTCCCGACCCGCGTCTCCGCGTCCGTGCTGTCACGGGTGGTCACGATTTCACAGCACCACGACCGATCCCCCCGGTTCGGTGTGCGCTACACCTGCGAGTCCGCCCCGACGGGCCGCAACAGCGTCGGGTACTTCGGCGGCAGGCCGTCGCCCGTGGAGATGCCGCGCACGCGACGGGAGATCCACGGGTAGGCGAACTCCCGCCGCCACTTCCGCTTGATCTCGCGGTCCTCGGCCGCCGAGATCACCGGCGCCGGACCGAGATCCGGCACCGACAGCGCGTGCGGCACACCGAGCAGATCCAGCACCTCGATCGCCATCCGCAGGTGCCCGGGCTGCGACATGTGGATCCGGTCGAACTCCCACATCCGCAGGTCCCGGTACTCCTTCATCCGCCAGTAGTCGAGCAGCAGCAGCCCGCGGTCGGCCGCGATCTCGCGGACCAGCTCGTTGTAGATGGCGAACCGGCCGCGGAGCGCACCGAAGATGCCGCTGCCGTGGGTGTCCGCCGCGGTCCACACCACCACCGTCGCGCCGGACGCCGCGAGCCGCGCGAGCAGCGCGTCGTAGGCGGAGACCACCGCGTCGACGTCCACGGACGGCCGGATCAGGTCGTTCGCCCCGGCGTACACGGTCACGAGATCCGGGGCCAGTTCCAGGCACGGATCCAGCTGCTCGGCGACGATCTGGTCCATCTTCTTGCCGCGGATCGCCAGGTTCGCGTACCCGAAATCCGGAGAGCGAGCGGCCAGGACCTCCGCCACCCGGTCGGACCAGCCCCGGTACTCGTGCGTCCCCGTCGGGTCCGGATCGCCGACGCCCTCGGTGAACGAGTCCCCGATCGCCACGTACCGCAGGAAGTCAGCCACCGCGCGCCCCTATACGTCCGTCGAGAACCGCACGCCGCCGTCGGGCAGCTCCACGCCGGGCCAGACGCGCGCGCCGTGCAGCAGCTCGCACCGGGCGCCCACGGAGGCACCGTCGCCGATGACGGCCTCGCGGATGCGGGCCCGCGGCCCGATGTGCGCGCCGAAGCCGATGATCGACCGCTCGACGATCGCGCCGGCCTCGATCCGCACCCCGTCGAAGACGACGGCGCCGTCGAGCCGGGCGCCCGCGCCGATCTCCGCGCCGCGCCCCACGACGGACCCGCCGATCACCAGCGCGCCGGGCGCCACGGAGGCGCCGGGGTGGATGAGGCACTCGCCGCGCCCTCCGTCGAGGGCCGCCGACGGGGCGATCCCGCGCACCAGGTCCGAGCTGCCGGCGACGAAGTCCTCCGGGGTACCCATGTCGCGCCAGTAGCCGTAGTCGACGTGGCCGTAGAGGCGGCTGCCGCCGTTGAGGAGGGCCGGGAAGACCTCGCGCTCGACCGATACCGGCCGGCCCGCGGGGATCTCCTCGATCACCGAGCGCTTGAAGACGTAGCAGCCGGCGTTGATCTGGTCGGTCGGCGGATCCTGCGTCTTCTCGAGGAACGCGGTGACCCGGCCGGTGGCGTCGGTCGGCACGCAGCCGAAGGCGCGGGGGTCGGGCACGCGCACGAGGTGCATCGTGACGTCGGCGTCCTTCTCGCGGTGCGTGTTCACGACGGCGCGGATGTCCGAGCCGCCGAGCACGTCACCGTTGAACACCAGCACGGTCTCGGCGCGCAACGCCGACAGCACGTTGCGGATGCCGCCGCCGGTGCCCAGCGGCTCCGTCTCCACCACGTACGAGAGCTCGAGCCCCAGCTCGGAGCCGTCGCCGAAGTACTCCTCGAAGACCTCCGCCTTGAACGAGGTGCCCAGCACCACGCGGCGGATGCCGGCGTCGCGGATGCGCGAGAGCAGGTGGGTGAGGAAGGGCTTGCCCGCCGTGGGCAGCATCGGCTTGGGCGCCGACAGGGTGAGCGGGCGCAGGCGAGTGCCCTTGCCGCCCACCAGGATCACGGCCTCCACATCGCTGAGGTCCACACCGGCGTCCTGATCCACCGAGGTCATCATTCCCCTTTTCGTCTCCGCGTCGCCGCGAGAACACTGACCCGCGAGCGCGCGGCCAGCCCCACCTTCATCGCCGCGCGCAGGGGCGCGGCCGCCGGACCGGGGTGCCGGTCGGCGAAGAACCGGTACGCGGACTCGTGGTGCGCGGGGAGCATGAGCTCCGGCACCTTTCCGGCCGCGTGCCCCTTGGCGTGCACGATCTCCGCCGTCGGGACGTAGACGTTGCTCCAGCCGGCGCGGGCGAGCCGGTCGCCGAAGTCCACGTCCTCCATGTACATGAAGTAGCGGTCGTCGAAACCGCCGATCTCCGCGAAGGCCTCGGGCCGCACCAGCAGGCACGAGCCCGAGAGCCAGCCCGCCGCACGCTCGGCGACCTCGGCCTGCGACTGCTGGTAGGCCCGCGTCCACGGGTTCGCCTTCCAGACGGTGCCGAGCAGCGCGTGCCCGATCCCGAGCCGCATGCTGGGCAGGTTCCGCGCCGAGGGGTAGACGGTGCCGTCCGGGTCGCGGATCAGCGGGCCGAGGGATCCGGCGCGCGGGTGCCGCGCGGCCGCCTCGACGAGCGCGTCGATCGCGCCCGGGCCGAAGACCACATCGGGGTTGCTGATGAGGAGGAAGTCGGGGAACGACGGTCCGCCGCGCTCGTCATCGGCGCGCAGGCGCGCCACGGCGTAGTTGATCGCGCCGCCGTAGCCGAGGTTCGCGCCGGTGCGCAGCAGCTCGGCCTCCGGGTGTGCCGCGTCGGCGGCCTCCGGGGAACCGTCGACCGAGCCGTTATCGGCCATCAGCACCCGCGGCGCGGGGCCCGAGAACGCGCCGTCGATGCTGGTCAGGAAGTTCTCGAGGTGTTCGCCCGGCGAGTAGGTGACGGTGACCACGGCGATCGCGGGGGTCGGGGTGTCGGTTCCGGGCACGCGGCCAGGTTACCGGTCGGNCGGGTNCGACGGTGCCNCCGCCCGCCCCAGCGCCCGGTCCAGCGCGTCGCGCCAGTCCGGCAGCGGCGCCAGCCCCCACGCGGCCCAGGCGGCGGACGAGAGCACCGAGTACGCGGGGCGCGGCGCGGGCCGCGGGAAGTCGGCGGTGGTGCACGGCGCCACGCGCCGGGGATCGGCCCCGGCCCGTTCGAAGACGCCGCGGGCCACGTCGAACCAGGTGGCCGCACCTCCGCCCGCGGCGTGCAGCACCGCGCCGGGCCGCTCCGGCTCCGCGCCGAGGAGCAGGGCGAGGTCGAGCAGGCCCGCGGCCAGGTCGGGGGCGTAGGTGGGCGAGCCGGTCTGATCGTCGACGACCTTCGGATCGACGCCGTCGTCGGCGAGCCGCCCCATGGTCCCGACGAAGTCCCGCGCCCAGGCGGCCGCACCGTCCGGGCCGGCGGTGCGCCCCGTGTACACCCAGGCCGTCCGCACCACGACGGTCCGCGGGTCGGCCGCGCGGGCGGCCGCCTCACCCGACAGCTTGGTGCGCCCGTAGACGCTCGTGGGCCCCGTCGGGTCGCCCGGTTCCCAGGGCCGCGGCGGCACCGGGGCGGGGCCGAAGACGTAGTCGGTCGAGACGTGCACGAGCCGCGCGCCGGTGGCGGCGCAGCGCTCGGCGAGCAGGCCGGGAGCGTCGGCGTTGAGGGCCGCGGCGGCCTCCGGCTCGGCCTCGGCGGCGTCGACGGCGGTGTGCGCCGCGCAGTTGACGAGCACCGTCGACGGCCCCATCGCGAGCCCGGCGACGGACTGTGGCGAAGTCACATCGAGCTGTGCGCGCCCCAGCGCGCGGGTCGCGATTCCGCGCGAAGCGGCGGCCGCGACCAGCGCCGATCCCAGTTGTCCGGACGCGCCGGTGATCACCAGTTCCACACCGCGAACGGTACGTGACGGCCGCGTCTGCGGAGTGTTCACATGTCGAGTCGGTACCGTTATGGAGATGTGACCATGCGGGCCGAAGCAGCCGGCCCGCTTTCCCGACGTTGAGGAGTGGTGGGTGTCCGACAGCCCCAGCCGACGCGGCGCACGCCATTCCCGGGGTGCCGACGCCAAGCGCGCAGCAGCCGACCGCGCAGCGGCCGAGCGCTCCGCCACGGAGGCCGAGGAGACGCGCGTCCGGGCGCGACGCCGGAGCGTGCGCGCCGAGAACCAGGGCGACGGTGCGCCGAGCCTGCGGGCCCGGCCCGTCCCCCGCGCCGGGGACCTCCCCGCCGACACCCGCGAGCGGCTGCAGCGCAGCGGCAAGGCCCTCATCGCGCTGATCACCGCCATCGTGCTGGTGGTGACCGGCGTCGCCTGGTTCTGGTGGTCCAACTTCGCCGGCGACATCGTGCGCGGCCCCAGCATCGCGGCCAAGCCCGACGGCGCGACCGACATCCTGCTGGTCGGCACCGACTCGCGCACCGACGCCAAGGGCAACCCGCTGACCAAGCAGGAGCTGGCGCGACTCAACGCGGGCGTCGACGACGGCACCCTCAACACCGACACCATCATCCTCATCCGCATCCCGAACGACGGGAGATCGGCCACCGCGATCTCGATCCCCCGCGACGCCTACGTCGCGATCCCCGACCAGGGCAAGGGCAAGATCAACTCCGCCTTCGCCGGCGCGGCGAACGTGACCCGCGACCAGGCGATGGCGAAGGGCGACGACGAGAAGACGGCGGTGCAGAAGGGCAACGAGGAGGGCCGCAAGGCGCTCATCGAGACCGTCGCGAATCTGACCGGCGTCTCGGTCGACCGGTACGCGGAGATCGGCCTCTACGGCTTCTCCCGCCTGACCAACGCCGTCGGCGGCGTGGACGTGTGCCTGAAGAAGCCCGTCAACGACTCCTACTCGGGCGCCCGGTTCAAGGCCGGCAAGCAGACGATCAAGGGCCCGCAGGCCCTGAGCTTCGTGCGCCAGCGGCACGGCCTGCCCCGCGGCGACCTGGACCGCGTGACCCGCCAACAGGTCTTCATGGCGTCGCTGGCCAGCAAGATCCTCTCCACCGGCACCCTCACCAGCCCGAGCAAGCTCAGCGAGCTGCAGAGCGCGATGTCGTCCTCGGTGACGCTCGACCAGGAGTGGGACGTGATGGGCTTCGCGAAGGAGCTCGCGAACCTCTCCGCGGGCAAGGTGCAGTTCTCCACGGTGCCCGTGGTCCGCGACGACGGCTGGAGCGACGACGGCCAGCAGTCCGTCGTGGTCGTCGACCCCAAGCAGGTGCAGGCGTACGTCGCGGGCCTGCTCGGCGAGAAGCCCGAGGTGACGTCGAAGGCCACGAAGACCAGCTCGTCGGCCCCGGCCGTGCCGTCGGTGAACCGCGCGTCCTACACGGTGGACGTCGTGAACGCGGGTACCACGTCGGGCCTCGCGAGCACCGTCTCCACCTTCCTCGGCGGCAAGGGCTTCGCGCAGGGTTCCACGGGCAACGCCTCGTCCAGCGAGTCCTCCGCCAGTTCCACGAGCGCGGTGCTGGCGAGCTCGGCGAACGACCAGGGCGCCAAGGCCGTGGCCGCGCTGCTCGGCGGCCTGCCCGTGGTGGCCAGCGGCGCGGTGCAGTCCGGGCACGTCAAGGTGCTGATCCAGGACGGTTACAGCGGCCCGGGCTCGTCGAGCGACTCCGGCTCGGACTCCGATGCCGCGACCACGACCACGTCGATCCCGCCGGGCATGACCGAGGCGCTCGACCCCAGCGAGGCGGCGCGCATCAGCTCGCTGCTCAACCGCCCGGGCTTCACCGCCCAGCAGGACGGGAGTGTCCCGTGCGTGGACTGACGGTGACCGATCGCCTGCTCGTGCCGATCGTCCAGGCCGACGGGGCCGCTCCGCGGTTCACCTGGTACGACGACGCCGCCGGCGCGCGCATGGGTCTCTCGGCGATCACGCTCGGCAACTGGGCCGCGAAGTGCGGGAACCTGCTGCGCGACCAGTACGGCCTCGGCCCGGGCGACCCGGTCGGGGTGCTGCTGCCGGCGCACTGGCAGACCGCGGGAATCCTGTTCGGCGCCTGGTGGGCCGGGTGCGACGTCCGGTTCGGCGAGTCCGGGGACGTGACCTTCGCCGCGCCCGACCGGATCGACGAGGCGGAGGGCGACGAGATCCTCGCGGTCGGCCTCGACGCCTTCGGGCTGGCCGTGCCGGACCTGCCGCCGGGCATCGACGACTACACCACCGAGGTGCGGGTGCACCCCGACGCCTTCACCCCGGGCGGCGCGGGTGCGGACGTCCCGGTGCTCGCCGGTGACCCGGCCGAGATCGTGCTGGCCCGCGCGACGGCCCTCGCGGCGTCCGCCGGCTACGCCGCGGGCGACCGGGTGCTCTCCACCCGGGAGTGGCGCACCGTCGACGACCTGTACGACGGCCTGCTCGCGCCCCTCGCGGCGCCGGCCTCCGTGATCCACGTCTCGCATCCCGACGCCGACACGCTCACGGACAAGTTCGTCACCGAGAAGGCCACCGCCCGCGTCGCCTGACCGCTACTGCTGCACGTCCACGACGATGCGCCCGGGCCCGGTCAGCGTGGAGTCCGCGTAGCGCTGCGCGTTGCCGGTGAGCTTGAGCGCCACCTGCAGCTGCCCCTCGAAGGAGCAGGTGATGATAGCGCGGGAGACCGCCCGCCCCGGGCCCGCGACGCCGCGCTCGCCGGTGTACGCCGACTTCCCGGCGTCGTCGAAGATCGCCACCGGCTCGACGCGCACCACGAGGTACTCCCCCGGCCCGCCGAGCACCGCGCCCGAGCCGCAGTCGAGGACGGGCCCGGCGTCGCGGGTGACGCGGTAGGGCGGCACCGCTCCGGTGAACTCCAGCACCACGCGATCGGCGCCGTCGCTGGCGCCCGTGCGCAGGTCCTTCAGCATCGTCGCGCCCGGGGCGACGGAGGCGCTCGTCGTGGCCGGCGCGCTCCGGGGTGCGCTCGTGGCCGTCCCCGTGCTCGACGGTGCCGCGCCGGTCACCGTCGTCACCGACGGGCGTCCGATGCCCGACGGGGCCGTGACCGGCCCGGAGCCGTCGCACGCGGCCAGCATCGCCCCCAGGACGAGCACCGTCGCCCCCGATACCGATCGATGGATCGTCCTCACCGACACGTCCGCCCCTCTCGTCCGGTCCAGGCTATGTGCGGATAGGTCGGGAGGGGCGGATCGTTATCGAACCGTGGGCGGGCCGGTATCAGCCCGGCGGGCGGCTCAGCGAAGCAGCTGGCGCGACATGACGAGGCGCTGCACCTGGTTGGTGCCCTCGTAGATCTGAGTGATCTTGGCGTCGCGCATCATGCGCTCGACCGGGAAGTCACGGGTGTAGCCGGCGCCGCCCAGGAGCTGCACCGCGTCCGTGGTGACGTCCATCGCGACGTCGGAGGCGAAGCACTTCGACGCGGAGCTGATGAAGCCGAGGTTCTTCTCGCCGCGCTCGGCGCGGGCGGCGGCGGTGTACACCATGAGGCGGGCGGCCTCGAGGCGCATCGCCATGTCGGCGACCATGAACTGCACGCCCTGGAACTCGGAGATGGACTTGCCGAACTGCTTGCGGTCCTTGATGTACTCGATCGCCACGTCGAGCGCGCCCTGCGCGATGCCCACGGCCTGCGCACCGATGGTCGGGCGGGTGTGGTCGAGGGTCTGCAGCGCGGTCTTGAAGCCGGTGCCCTCGGCGCCGATCATGCGCATCGCGGGGATGCGGCACTCCTCGAAGGCCAGCTCGGCGGTGGGGCTGCCCTTGATGCCCAGCTTGTGCTCGTAACCGGTGACCGAGAAGCCGGGGTCGTCCTTGTGCACGATGAAGGAGCTGATGCCGTTGGCGCCCTTCTCCGGGTCGGTGACGGCCATGACGGTGTACCAGGTGGACTTGCCGCCGTTGGTGATCCAGCACTTGGAGCCGTTGAGGACCCAGTCGTCGCCGTCCTTGCGGGCGCGGGTGCGCATCGACGCGGCGTCGGAGCCGGCCTCGCGCTCCGAGAGGGCGTAGGAGGCCATGGCCTCGCCGCTGGCGAGCGACGGCAGCACGTGCTGCTTGAGCTCCTCGGAGCCGTTGAGGATCAGGCCCATGGTGCCGAGCTTGTTCACGGCGGGGATCAGCGAGGAGCTGCCGCAGACGCGGGCCACCTCCTCGATGACGATGCAGGTGGCGACGGAGTCGGCGCCCTGGCCCTCGTACTCCTCGGGCACGTGGATGGCGTTGAACCCGCTGGCGACCAGCGCGTCGAGCGCCTCCTGCGGGAACCGCTCCTTCTCGTCGACGTCCTTGGCGTGCGGCGCGATGTCGCGCTCCGCGAGCGCCCGGATGGCGGCGCGCAGTTCCTCGTGCTCCTCGGGGAGCTGGAACAGGTCGAAGTCGGGGTTGCCAGCCATGAGGCCTCCATCAGCGTCTACGTGTGTGGTCCGCGCTGATTGTATCCATGCCGGTTCGAAGGTCAGTTAGTCGCACGTAACCAGTATTCGACGGTGCCGTTGTCCCCGGGAACAACGTGCACCTCCGCCGAGCCCGCGCCACGCTCGCCGCCGCCTCCCCCGACTTAACAGTGTTAGCCCAGACGGCGTCCTGGGACTTCGTCTGCATCGAGTGCTACTGACCCGTGAGTAGCCACGTGCCCGGCTGCCTGCGCGGCGATGCACCGCGCGCCGCCTTTCGATGCGTTCCCGCGGGAGTTTCTCTCCCGTCATCGGGTTGCAACCCGATGACGAGGAAGGAACACCCGCGGGAGTGCCCCGGGGTCGTCGGCGCGCGCCGCCGCCCGACCACGACGAGGCGACCCGCATCGGAGTCCGCGCTCCGCCCCGGCCGCGCGACACTCAGCGCGGCAGGCGGGTGAAGACGCGGTGCACCACGCCCGCGGCGGGGCTCACCGTCGATTCGATCGAGAACCGCTCCTGCACGCCCTCGAGCCCGTCCCACAGCCGCTCGCCGCGACCGAGCACGATCGGCACCTCGACGAGGTGCAGGTGATCGACGAGGTCGGCGGCGAGGAACTCGCGGACCGTCGCCACGCCGCCGCCGATCCGGATGTCCTGCTCGCCCGCGATCTCCCGGGCGGCGGCGACAGCCTCGGCGGGCGAGGCGTCGAGGAACCGGAACTCCACCCCGTCGCCCGTGGTGAACACGGGCCGCGGTGTGCTGGTGAGCACGACGATCGGCGTGGTGAACGGCGTCTGCTCGCCCCACCAGCCGCGCCAGGACTCGTCCGCGAGCACCTCGGGCGTGGGNGCGAACTTGCCGCGCCCCATGATCTCGACGCCGATGCCCTCGTCCCAGGCCTCGGCGAAGGCGTCGTCGACGCCGCGGGCCGCGCTGGTCAGCCCGTGGATCGCGGCACCCCGTCGGGTCCCGAAGAACCACGACATCAGCGACCCACCGGCGTGACCGAAGGGCGCGTCCACCGATTGGTCAGCGCCCGTCCCGAAACCGTCCAGCGAGATCGCGAAGTTGTGCACCCGCACCTGTCCGCCCATGCGGTTCAGGTTAGGCGACGCGCCCCGGCACCGGGCTGCAACGGCGGGAGCACGAGCGGACCGGACCATGGCGGACACCGCGAGCCGTACGGAAACTGAAGAGCACCTGCTCGGCAGCAGGTTCAACTCGCCTACCAGTGGTTATTCAGAACGTGAATGGACGCGCTCAAGCGAAGTACCCGCGCATCGTGCCCCGCGATCGCCCACCGACCACCGCACGGGCGGTCGCCGATCAGCCCTCCAGCAACTTGCGCCGCAGCGCCTCGTCCTTGGCCAGCACCATCTTCTCCAGGTCCGCCTGGAACGCGGCCATGCGGGAGCGCAGCGCCGGATCGGCGGCGCCGAGGATCCGCACGGCCAGGAGTCCGGCGTTGCGGGCGCCGCCCACGGACACCGTCGCCACGGGGATCCCGGCGGGCATCTGCACGATCGAGAGCAGCGAGTCCATGCCGTCGAGGTGCTTGAGCGGCACCGGCACGCCGATCACCGGCAGCGGGGTCGCGGAGGCGACCATGCCCGGCAGGTGCGCGGCGCCGCCGGCGCCCGCGATGATCACCTCGACGCCCCGATCCGCGGCGCCCTTGGCGTAGTCGAGCATCCGCTGCGGGGTGCGGTGCGCGGAGACCACGCCCACCTCGAACCGGATCCCGAACTCGGCGAGCGCCTCGGCGGCGGCCTCCATCGTCGGCCAGTCCGAGTCGCTGCCCATGATCAGGCCCACCCGGGGGCCGGAAGACTCAGCCATGCTCGCTCCATCCATCGGTCCACTCCGCGGTCGCCATCCAGTGCGCCGCGCGTTCCGCCCGCTCCCGCAGCTCCGCCACGTAGTCGGGATCGTTCCGGTCGCCGCCCGGTGCGCCGACCAGGTTCACGTGCCCCACCTTGCGGTCGGGCCGCCCCTCCTTGCCGTACATGTGCACGTGCGCCTCGGGCATCCGGGCCATGAGGTGGTGCAGCCGCTCGTCGACGCCCATCTCGGGCTCCGACGGTGCGCCCAGCACGTTCGCCATGACGGTGAGCGGCGCGGTCGCGGCGGTGTCGCCGAGGGGGTAGTCGAGCACCGCTCGCACGTGCTGCTCGAACTGGCTGGTCACGCAGCCGTTCATCGACCAGTGGCCGGAGTTGTGGGGGCGCATCGCGAGCTCGTTGACCAGCATCTCGCCCGACGGGGTCTGGAACAGCTCGACGGCCATCACGCCGACGACGCCCAGCTCGTTCGCGAGCCGCAGCGCGAGCGACTCGGCGAAGGAGGCCTCCTCGTCGGAGAGGTTCGGCGCGGGCGCGAGCACCACGGCGCACTGCCCGTTCCGCTGCACCGTCTCCACGACGGGCCAGGTGGCGCCCTGCCCGAAGGGCGAGCGCGCGACCATCGCCGACAGCTCCCGCGCCAGCTCCACCCGCTGCTCGGCGAGCAGCTGCACCCCGGCGGCGAGCTGCTCGTCGGCCACTGCCACCGCCTCGGCCAGCGTGTCCGGCAGCCACACGCCGCGGCCGTCGTAGCCGCCCCGCACGGCCTTGAGCACGACGGCACCGTCGAACCGCGCCCAGAAGGCCTCGACGTCGGCGGCGGCGGTGATCTCCGCGAAGCCCGGCACGGGCGCGCCGAGCTCGGCCAGCCGGTGCCGCATCGCCAGCTTGTCCTGCGCGTACAGCAGGGCCTGCGGCGGCGGGTTCACCGTGACGCCCTCGGCCTGCAGCTGCAGCAGGTGTTCGGTGGGTACGCCCTCGTGGTCGAAGGTCAGCGCGTGCGCCCCGGTCGCGACGCGGCGCAGGTCCTCGATCCGGTCGTGATCGCCGAGCACCACGTCGGCGCACACCTGGGGTGCGGGCTCGTCGGGTGCGGCGGCCAGGACGCGGAGCGACTGCCCCAGCGCGATCGCGGCCTGATGGGTCATGCGGGCCAGCTGACCTCCGCCGACCATCGCCACGACGGGCCGCGAACGGCGCGGTTGTACTTCACTCACCGCTCCATAATCGCAGGTCCACGACAGTGCGGGGGCGCCCGGCACACCGCACGGCCCCGGTACCGAGCGCGTCACACTCTCCGCGGTACTATTCACGGTTCCGTTAGAGTGGCGCACGTGGCATTCATCGAGGCGATTCTGGATCGCACCCCGGCACCGCTCCGCGGACTCGTCATGCAGCACCACGAGCTGATCAAGTTCGCCATCGTGGGCAGCACGACGGCGGTCTTCGACCTCGCCATCTTCTACGGCCTCGTGCTGACCGTCCTCGACGACAAGCCGACCGTCGCGAAGGTCTTCTCCGGCGTCTGCGCCGTGATCCTCTCGTACATCCTCAACAGCGAGTGGAGCTTCAAGCACCGCGGCGGACGCGAGAAGCACCACGAGGCGCTGCTCTTCTTCGCGATCTCGGGCATCGGCGTGCTCATCATGGCCGCGCCGATCTTCATCGCGAACAACTTCTTCGACCTGCGCAACGTCGATTCGAAGACCACGCTGATCATCGTCGACTTCGTGCTCAACTACATCGTGGGCAACCTGCTGCAGATGGCCTTCCGCTTCTGGGCCCTGCGCCGCTGGGCGTTCCCCGAGGACATGCGCGACGCCCCGGATCAGGAGTCGATCCCGGACGACGAGACGCGCGGCGCCTCCGCCGACCGCTGAGCCTCCCGGGCGTGCGGTACCGGATCCTCCGCTCGACCATCGCGGTGGTCGCCGTCACGGGCCTGTTCCTGGGCCTGCCGCTCATGTTCTACACGTGGCGCTGGCTCGACGACACGGCCCGCACCGACCTGCAGCACCGGCTGCAACGCGCCTCCTCCGCGATCCTGCTCCAGGAACAGCGCACGGGCGTCACCGACGAGCCGCCGGTCGAGGCCCTCCGCCTCCTGACCCCCTCCGACGGCCGCCTGGTCCTCACGTACACCGACCGCACCGGCGCATCGCGCGAGCTCGCCGTCGGACGGGGCCCGCTCGAGCACGCGATGGTGGAGGGCACCTCGCTGGGCGATGCGGGAATGCTGCGGATCGAGCAGGACTACGCCGGAGTGCGCGACGACCAGTTCCGCGCGCTCAGCATCGAGCTGATCGTCATGGTGTTGTCGCTGACCGCGGGCGTCGTGGTCGCGGCGGTCACCGCGAGCCGCGTCGCCGACCCCGTGCAGGAGGTCGCCGGCCGCGCGCAGCGCCTCGCGAACGGCGACTTCCGCCCGGATCCGCACCGGCACGGGATCGAGGAACTCGACCGCGTGCTGGACGTGCTCGACACCGCGACGGTGGAGATCGCCGACCGGCTGCAGCGCGAGCGACAGATCGTCGGCGACGTCTCGCACCAGCTGCGCAGCCGCCTCACCGCGATCCACATCCGCCTCGACGAGCTGACCCTGCATCCCGATCCCGAGGTGGTCTCCGAGGCGCGGGCCGCCCTCGACCAGGTCGACCGCCTGACCTCCTCGGTCGGCGACATGGTGCGCATGTCCCGCGCCGAACGGTCCGCGCAGGGCACCGTCGACCTGCGGGCCGAGCTCACTCCCCTGCTCGACGATCTCGCCCCGTCGTTCGCGCGGGCCGGGCGCCGCCTCACGGTCCGGCCGCCCGACGGTCCGCCGCTGCACGCGCGCGCCACCGCCACGCGCGTACGGGAGGCCGCGGCGGTGCTCGTGGACAACGCGCTGGTGCACGGCAGCGGCGCGGTGACGGTGACCCTCGGCTCCGTCGGCGCGCACACGGTGTTGGTCACCGTGGCGGACGAGGGGGCGCGGATCTCCGACGCCGACGCGCAGCGCATCTTCCGGCGCGGCTACTCCGTCGGCGACGGCACGGGCGTGGGCCTGGCGCTGGCCCGCGCCTTCGTCGAGGCCGACGGCGGCCGCCTGCAGCTGCAGAGCCGCAAGCCGACCGTCTTCGCGATGTTCCTGCCCGCGGCGGGCCTCGACGACCTCCCCGATCCCGCCCCCGCCCCGGACCCCGA
>NZ_CBCSDV010000036.1:0-39295 GCF_965138335.1 Tsukamurella ocularis | reverse complement strand
CGGGAAGCCCTGGCCGCCCTGGCCGTACGGATCCTGGGGCGGCGGGAAGCCCTGGCCGCCCTGGCCGTAGGGGTCCTGCGGCGGCGGGAAACCGCCGGCGGGCGGAGGCGGGAAACCGCCCTGCCCGTATCCCGGCTGCTGCGGGGGCTGCTGCGGGTATCCCCCCTGCTGGTACCCGCCCTGCTGCGGATCCTGCGGGTTCTGCGGGTAGCCGCCCTGGTTGTCCCCAGGGAAGTTCGGCGGCTGCGTCATGGTCTCCTCCTCCTCGCTCAGAAAACGATCCCGGCAAACCTACCAACAGCGGGTGACCCGCACCATAGCCGGATGCTCAACCACCGTTGGTCTGACGCTTCGCCTCCCGCTTGGCCTTCCGGAGCGCGAACTCCTCCTGCTCGAGCCGCAGCGCCTCGTCGGGCGGCGGGGCTCCGCCGCCGAGCCGGGCCGGAACCCAGTCCTCCCCCGCGGGAGCCGGGAATCCGTCCTGCGCGCGCTCCAGCGCCTCCCCCATCGCGGCGCGCAGCCGGGCGGTCAGGGCGGCGGGGTCGGCACCGTCGGGCCGCAGGGGTCGGCCGACCTCCACGACGACGGGGAAGCGGTGTCGGCCGATACGGCGCTGCGTGCCCTTGGACCAGATGCGCTGGGTGCCCCACACGATGACGGGGACGATCGGCACGTCGGCCTCGATGGCCATGCGGGCCGCGCCGGACTTGAACTCCTTGAGCTCGAAGCTGCGACTGATGGTGGCCTCGGGGTACATCAGCACGACCTCGCCGGCCTCGAGCGCGGCGACGGCCTCGTGATAGCTCTCGGCCCCGTGCTCGCGGTCCACGCCGATGGCGCCGCAGTGCTTGATGATGAAGGCCATGATCTTCACCTTGCGGAGCTCGGCCTTGACCATGTAGCGCGGCCAGCGGCCGGTCCGCTTGACGGTGAGGCCGGCCTCCAGGAAGTCGACGTAGGACGTGTGGTTGACCGCCACGAGCACGCCGCCGGTGGCCGGAATGTTCTCCAGGCCGCGGTAATCCACCCGCAGCCCCTGGGCGCCCACGATGCTCTTCGCGAGCATCAGGACCACCCGATAGACGGGTTCGCGCCGCGCCATCACACCCCCTGCAGTTGCTTCCTGCAGCCGAGGATACGACGGCGCGGCGCGGGCCGTGTCCGATCAGTACGCGACGGAGAACCGCTGCCGCTCATGGGCGGGGGTGAGGATCTCGTCGACGAAGGCCGTCGCGTAGTCGGCGCCGGAGATCTCCGAGTTCCCGTCGGCGTCGGTGAGCAGCACGTCGCCGCTCGTGCGGAAGGTGCCGCGCTTCTCGCCGGGGTTGAAGGAGCCGTAGCTCGCGGCCGGGCTCAGGTAGAACCAGTCCACGTCGTCGAGCGTGCGCAGGTAGTCGAGCGCGCGGTCGTGCTCCTGCGCGATCGGCTTGACGGCCTCGGGGAACGACGGGGTGTCCACCAGCTTGGGGCCGCCCTCGGCGACCAGCAGGCTGCCGGCGCCGCCGACCACGCCGAGGCGGGCGCCGGTGGCGCGGGCCGCGGCGACCAGGGCCTCCAGGGCGGTGGGCAGATCGGCGCCCTCGCCCGACGGTGCCGCGGTCGGCAGGGCGGAGACGATGACGGCGGCGCCCTCGACGGCGCGGGCGACGAAGGCGGCGTCGGTCACATCGCCGGCCTCGGCGGTGGCGCCGGCCGGGACCTTCGCGACGTCACGGGCGACACCGACGACCTCGATACCGCGGTTGAGGGCCTCGGTGGCGATGTGGCCGCCCGAGTAGCCGGAGGCTCCGAAGACGGTGATCCTCACTGGGACACCCCCTTCGAACGGCGCCGGAGCAGATGCGTATCGGCGGCGAGGGGCCCGTGCGAGGCGATGCCCACCGCGATCAGGCCGGCGATCAGCGCGAGGGGGAGCTCGTAGCCGCCGCCCGTCGCGAAGAAGCCGTTGTCCCAGTGGACGAAGATGATCGCGCCGAGCATGTCGATGATGCCGAGCACCGCGACGAGCGGCACGGCGAGGCCGATGACGAGCGCGGCGCCGCCGACGAGCTCGACGAGGCCGGCGAACCACGCGGACAGCGTCGGGAACGGCACGTCCATCTTCTCGAAGCCCGCGGCGACGTTGTCGATGCCGTTGGTGACGAACTTCTGCCAGCCGTGCGCGAAGAAGATGACACCGAGGATCACCCGGGCGATCGTGGAGGCGAGGCCTTGGCCCCGCTCGAACTGTGCGGCCATGTGACCACTCCATTCTATTGTTGAAGCTTCAAGCTTGCGCTACCATAGAAGCACATGCAAATCGTAAGCGCAATACTTCCGTACGTGTAAGGTTTTCCGACATGGCTGATTTCGACGTCTTCGCGAAGGAATGCCCCTCTCGCGACGTGTTCGCGCACGTCACAGGGCGGTGGGGTGCGCTCGTCCTGGGACGCCTGCGCACAGAGCCGCAGCGGTTCGGCGAGATCCGCCGCCAGGTCGAGGGCATCAGCGACCGCATGCTCACGCAGACGCTGCGGTCGCTCGTCGACGACGGGCTGGTCAGCCGCTACTCCGCCGGCACGAATCCCCCGCACACCGAGTACCGGCTCACGCCCGCCGGGGCCGACGTCGCCGACGCCGTCCTGCGGCTGGCCGCGGCCGTCGAGACGGCGATGACCACCACGCAGCGGACGGCACACGCTTCGGCCCCAGGAGGCACCCCATGACCACCATGCCCGCGCTGTTCCTCAGCCACGGCGCACCGCCGCTCGTCGACGACGAGCGCTGGGTCGCGCAGCTGCGCCGGCTCGCCGCGGACCTGCCGCGGCCCGAGCAGATCCTCGTCGTCTCCGCGCACTGGGAGGCCGCGCCGCTCACCGTGGGCGCCACCGATTCCCGGGTGCCGCTCACGTACGACTTCGGCGGCTTCCCCGAGCGGTACTACCGCACCGTCTACCCCTCCCCCGGCGCGCCCGCGCTGGCCGACCGGATCGCGGCGATGGCGCCCGACGATCAGCCCGTGCACCGGGACTCGGAGCGCCGGCTGGATCACGGGGCGTACGTACCGCTCACCGTGATGTACCCGGACGCCGACATCCCCACGCTGCAGGTCTCGATGCCCACGCTGGAGCCCGAGGCGCTGTTCGGCCTGGGCCGGCGGCTCGCGGAACTGCGCGACGAGGGCGTGCTGATCATCGGCTCGGGGTTCACCACCCACGGCCTGCCCTTCCTCACCGATTCCCGGCCCGACGCCGCGGCGCCCGGCTGGTCGAGCGAGTTCGACGCCTGGGCGCACGAGCGATTCGCCGCGGGGGATGTGGACGGGCTCATGCGGTTCCGCGAGGAGGCGCCGGGGATGCCCTACGCGCACCCGCGGATCGAGCACTTCGCGCCGCTGTTCGTCACGCTCGGGGCGGCGACGGATCCCGAGGCCGCACCTGCGGAGCCGATCGACGGGTTCTGGATGGGGCTGGCGAAGCGGAGCATCGTCGCGGCGTGATCAGTCCGCGTCGGCGATGTAGGCCAGCAGAGCGGCGTCGTCGGATTCGAGGCGGTCGACGATCTCGCCGCCGTCGCAGCGTAGCAGCGCGACGACGGCGCGCCGGTCCGAGCGGTTCAGCACCGTCCAGGTGCCGCCGGAGTCCTCCCAGCGGAGCAGCTGTTCGAGCGGGGTCACGGTCCCGGCCGGGTCAGGCGACGGCCTTGGCGACCAGCGCCGCGATGCGCGCCTCGGGCTCGGCGTACGGCGCGGGCATGGCGCGGAGCTTCGCGAGCACGGCGGCGTCGCCCTTCTTGGTGAACACGGTGAGCCTCCTGGCGGTTCGACGGCCCCTCCACCCTAAGTGCCCGGAACCGGCCCCGGAAACGAGTTCGGGCGGGGTTCTGATTTCTCAGAACCCCGCCCGATCTGCGGTTTCCTCTGTGGAGCTAAGGGGAATCGAACCCCTGACCTCCTCGATGCGAACGAGGCGCGCTACCAACTGCGCTATAGCCCCTTGCGGAACTCGAATACCTTAGCAAGCCCCGCGGCCAAACTGTTAACCGACCTTGCGCTCGTACGGTTCCCGCACGTCAGCGGGGCGATCGAGGAAGTCGAACTCTTCGGCGCGGTAGCGCGGGAGGTGATCGAAGGCCGGATCCTCGTCGTCGATCTCCATCACGATGCAGCCGCCGCGACGCAGGTGCGCGGGCACCCCGTCGCGCACCTCGGCCTCGCGGGCGCGCTCGCGCCGCGCACGCTCCAGCCGGGCCATGCGGCGGCGCCGGATCTCGGTCTCGATCCGCACCGTCCGGCGCAGGTAGGCCAGGTAGACGACGAGCGCGAGCACCACCGCGCCGAGGCCGTACCAGGCGAAGGGCACGTTCATCAGGCCGGCGCCGAGCGCGACGACGGCGAGCACGCCCAGCACCAGCGTCACGCGCTGACGGAACCGGAAGCGCGCCTCGGTGATGCGGGCGTCGTTCTCGGGGTCGTAGCCACCGCGGCGGCGGCGCGGCTCGGCGTCGACGTCCTCGTCGCGCTCCGCGGCGGGGCGCTCGACGGGGTCGAACTCCTCGGTGAGCTGCTCGTCGGCGGGGACCTCGTCCGACTCGTCGACGGCGTCGTCGTCCGCGTACTCGACGGTGTCGTCGGCACCCGTCTCGAGGTCGACCTCCGGCTCGAGGTCGAGCTCCGGCCCGAGGTCGAGCTCCGCCTCGATCTCGGGCTCGACGGTGGCCACGGGCTCGGACTCGCGCTCGGGCTCAGCGGCGGGCGCGGGCTCGGCGGCGGGCGCGGACACGCGCCGCACGATCGGGGCGGACTCGTCGTCCAGGTGGTCGAGGTCGACCACCTTCCTCCGCGCGGCCATCGCGGCCCGCTCGACGGTGGGGATCGGGGTGGTGTCGCCGTCCATGGGGCTGGACCCGTGCAGGTCGTCGACGTCGGAGTCGACGTAGGCGTGCGCCTCGGCGTCCTCGTCGGCGATGTCGTCGTCGGCCTCGGGTGCGGCCTTGCCGAGCACGATCCGCCCGTCCTCGACGATCTCGTCCTCGAGCGCGGCGTCGTCGAGATCCGCGCCCTCGGCGGCGTGCTGCTCGGTGACGGTGGCCGCCGGGCGGATGCGGCGCCGCACGGCGCGGCCGGCAGAGCCGCCGCGGTGCAACAGGCGGGTCTTCAGCGTCGCGTCCGACACCTGATTCACCTTGGGGTGCCGCGCCGCGAGCATCGGAACCAGTACCACCAGCCACGCGACGATCAGCCCCACCCAGAGCAGTGTCTGCGGGATCATGTCGGCTCCCTCCGGCATTCAGCGAGCACGGATCACATCCGTGTAAGTCGCCTAGAAGGCTATTTCAACTGCGCGAATCAGCGCGCCCGACGCGCCGTAGTCAAACCCCAAAAATCTCAAACAGTCACTTCAGTCACACCGGTCAGAACCGGGCACGACCCGATCGAACCACCCGCGCGACCATCGAATCCGCGACCTCCTCGGCCGTGATCGCGACGAGCAAGTGGTCCCGCCAGGCACCGTCGACGTGCAGGTACCGGCGCAGCAGCCCCTCCTCGCGGAACCCCGAATTGCGGAGCACGGCACGCGATCCGGCGTTCTCCGGGCGCACCGTCGCGTCCACGCGGTGCAGGCGCAGGGGCCCGAAGCAGTGATCGACCGCGAGGGCCACCGCCGCCGTGGCCACCCCGCGGCCGGTCACCTGCCGGTCCACCCAGTACCCGACCCACGCGCTCTGCAGCTGCCCGCGCGTGATGTTCCCGATCGTGATCTGGCCGGCGTAGGCACCGTCGACCTCGATGACGAGCGGGACGATCGTCCCGGCCCGGGCCTGCGAGCGCAGCGACGCGCACAGCGGCTGCCATTGCGCGGCGGCGTGCCGTCGCTGCCAGTTCACCTCGCCCGACGGTTCCCAGGGCTCCAGCTCCGCGCGATTGAGGAGCCGCAGCCGCGACCAGTGCTTGCCGTCGCGGGCCCGGATGGGGCGCAGCCGCACCACGCCCGCCGCCGTGGTGAGGGGCCCGAGTTCGACCTGCCAGTCCGCTCCGAAGATCACGTCAGCCGCGCTGCGCGAGGAAGGCGACGATCACGTCGTCGCCCGCGCGGACCTCGGTGACCTCCGGGTCCACGACGATGAGGCAGTTCGCCTCGGCCAGGCTCACCAGCAGGTGGGAGCCGTTGTCGGGGATCGGCGCGACCATGAACTCGCCGGTGTCCTCGTCGCGCATGAGCTGGCCGCGGACGTACTCGCGGCGTCCCGCCGGCGACTGGTGCGCGGCGGCGCTCTTCGCGGTCACCAGACGCCGCATCGGCTGCCGCTTGCCCAGCGCGATGCGGATCAGCGGGCGCACCATGACCTCGAAGGCGACGAGCGCGCTCATCGGATTCGACGGCAGCAGGAACGTGGGCACCTGGTCGTCGCCGAGGGCGCCGAAGCCCTGCACCGACGCGGGGTGCATCGCGATGCGCTCCACCGCGAGGTCGCCGAGGTCGGCGAGCGCGGCCGTGATGTCATCGGACGCGCTGCCGCCGAGCGCGGAGGTCACGATCACGACCTCGGAGCGCTGCAACTGCGCCTCGACAGCCTCGCGCACCCCGTCGGTGGTGACGATGCCCACGCGGTGCACCTCGGCGCCGCAGTCGCGGGCGGCGGCGGCCAGCGCGTACGAGGCCACGTCGTACACCTGGCCGGCGCCGGTGTCGCGGTCGATGTCGACGAGCTCGCGGCCCACGGAGATCACGGCGACCCGCGGCCGCGGGTGCACGGAGACCTTGTCGTGCCCGACGGCGGCGAGCAGGCCCACCTGCGCGGGCCCCACGACGGTGCCGCGGCGCACGGCCACGTCGCCCGGCTGCACGTCGTCGCCGGTGCGGCGGACGTACTGCCCGGACCGGACCGAGTGTCCGACACGGACTTTCGAGAGGCCACCGTCGGTCCACTTGTCGGGGAGGACGGCGTCGGCGAGCGTGGGCAGGGGCGCGCCGGTCTCGACCTTGACGGCCTGCCCGGGCTGCAGCCGGATGGGCTGCCGGTTGCCCGCGCGGACCTCGCCCACCACCGGCAGGCTCACGACGATCTGCTCGCCGGTCTCCTCATCGGTCTCACCGGCGCTCGCCACGTCGACGGAGCGCACGGCGTACCCGTCGATGGCGGCCTGGTCGAACGCGGGGAGGGCGTTCTCGACGACCACTTCCTCCGCGCACATGAGGCCCTGCGCCTCGGAGATCCCCACGCGCACCGGGCGCGGCGCCACCGCCGCCGCCGTGACCCGTGCCAGATGGTCCTCCACGGAGCGCATGCTCTCGGCCTCCTACAGCGTCAGTCTCGGTTCAGGCGATCCTGCAGCCACTCACGCAGGTCGGGACCGTAGTCGTCGCGGTCCAACGCCAAGTCAACCGCAGCCTTGAGGTAGCCCCCGGGATTTCCGAGGTCGTGTCGGGTTCCGCGGTGCACGACGACGTGGACGGGATGCCCCTCGCTGATGAGCAGCGCGATGGCGTCGGTCAGCTGGATCTCGCCGCCGGCGCCCTTGTCGATGCGGCGCAGCGCGTCGAAGATCGCCCGGTCCAGCAGGTAGCGGCCGGCCGCGGCGTAGTTCGACGGGGCGTCCTCGGCCTTGGGCTTCTCGACCATGCCGTTGACCTTGAGCACGTCGGGATTGGTCGCGTCGGGCACGACCTCGACGTCGAAGGCGCCGTAGCTGCTGATCTGCTCCGGGCTGACCTCGATCGCGCACAGCACGGAGCCGCCCCGCTTCGCGCGGACCTTCGCCATGGTGGTCAGGACGCCGTTGGGCAGCACCAGATCGTCGGGCAGCAGCACGCTGACCGCGTCTTCGTCGTCGTCGAGGACCGGCTCGACGCACGAGACGGCGTGGCCCAGGCCCAGCGGCTTCTCCTGGATGACGGCCTCGGCGTGGATCAGGTTCGGGGCGCGGCGCACCTTGTCGAGCATCGCGGTCTTGCCGCGCTTCTCCAGGGTGCCCTCGAGGACGAGGTCCTCGACGAAGTGGGCGACGACGCCGTCCTTGCCGGGGCTGGTGACGATGCACAGTCGCTCCGCGCCCGCCGCCGCGGCCTCCTCCGCCACCAACTCGATGCCCGGGGTGTCGACCACGGGGAGCAGCTCCTTCGGCACCGTCTTCGTCGCGGGGAGGAAGCGGGTACCGAGGCCTGCGGCGGGGACGATCGCGGTCTTCGGAATGGACGGCGCTGTGGTCATCCCTCCACCTTAAGCTAGGTCACGTGATGGTAACGATCCGAGTGGCTGGGAGTTCGCTGCATGAGCGCTGACGGCAAGGCGGGGTGGCGCGCGCGGTTCCGCGCGGGTCGCGCCGCCATGACGGGCGCGGCGCGGGCGGAGGCCGCGGCGGCGTTGACCTCCGTTCTGGCCTCGTTGGACCTGGGTGAGGTGGTGGCCGCGTACGTACCGGTGGGCTCCGAACCGTCGTTCGTCCTCGACCGGCGAGTGCTGCTGCCGGTGACCCCGCCGGAGCCCGGCCCGCTGGACTGGGCGTGGTCGGGTGCACTGGCGCCGGGCCCCTTCGGGCTGCTGGAGCCGGTCGGTCCCCGCCTCGGAGCCGACGCTCTTGCCGGAGCGTCGACGGTGCTGCTCCCCGCGCTGGGCTGCTCGCGCGAGGGCGTGCGCCTGGGCCGCGGCGCCGGCTACTACGACAGATCCCTGCGCCCGGGGCCGCGGTTGATCGCGGTGGTCTACGACGAGGAGCTGGTCGATCTCCTGCCGTCGGAGCCCACGGATGTGCCCGTCCATGCGGCGCTGACGCCGTCGGGACTGGTGGAGTTGAAAGATCACCGTCTCTGACTCGGAACGGCGTGCGAACAAGTCCCTCAGGCCGATGTCGGCGGTGATTTTTGAACCGGCTTCCGGGTCAGATGAAGCCGCCGCCGGAACAACACCCGGAGCTGCTTCTCGACCGTGTCCCAATCGAACAGCACGCTCTCGTAGGAGAGTCGCACGGTGACCCGACCCCCGGTCAGTGAAACCAGGTCACGGGTACGGTCCACCTGGTACTGCGCTCCGAGGTGGTGGCTCTTGCTGTCGCACTCAATGATCATCCGGTCGCCCACCACCAGGTCGACCCATCCCACCTCATCGAAGTACACCTGGGTGCGCACCCTCATCCCGAGCGCACGGAGCCGAAAGCGCACCAACGACTCGGTCCCGGAACCGGCGTTCTCGTCGAGCTCATCCAGCAGTCGGGTGATCCGGCGCGGCGCACCGTGGAACACCTCGACCAGGTCCTCGCGTTCCAGGAGCTTGTGATGCAGTACCGAATCCAGGATCGCCACCAGGTACTCGTCCGAGACACAGCGCGCGGCACAGGCCAGCGCCTCGCGCAGGCCGTCGACCGCGCGTCGTGGATCGCTCAGGAAGCCGAATGCAGCACACCCGTCTGCGCGCGGCGTCACCCTGGTGGTCCTGTCGGCCCACGGCTTCTGCTGTGAGTGCTGCGCCCTCTTCACCGCGGCTGCGGGCATAGCGGACTTCATCGGCTTCGCGGCGGCGCGCCGCTTCCGGTGTTGATGCTCGGATCGCCGGACGTGGATACCGTCGCCGGGAGGAACCCATACTCCGTCGAATCGGCTCAACGCGGAGACACAGCTCAGGACTCCTCCCGCCTTCACCGCCCGCGCGACCAGGGGATCCCGGCTCGCCACCGCGTACCAGCCGGGCCGGAGTGCCTCAACGATCCCGACTCGCAGCCATCGAGCCAACTCTGCCGGTTCGACGCCGAGGTCGATCGCCCGTCGCCGCGTGAACACGCCGCCATCGGCGATGAGTTCGGAGTAGTCCATGCGCCGAGCATCCCGCGGCCGACCGCTCGCTCAGCCCGTCCGAGCGCCTCCTGTGGAGAGAACACGTTTCGTACGCTCATCTGTGGATGAAACTTCGCCGCCCGATTCGTCCTCTCAGGGGCGAACATCCCCTGATCTGGAGTTTCACGCGGAGATCTTCACACAAGCAAGCGGGAGATGTACTTCTCGCCGTAGGTCCGCAGCGCGGCGGTGTCGCTGATGTCCAGGCCGGTGGGCGAGTTGGAGAGCAGGGAGCCGGTGATCCGCAGCATGAGGTCCACCACGGAACAGAGTTCGGCGTAGTCCTGCTCGGCGCCGGAGTTGCGCAGGCGGATCACGATGCCCTGGATGAGCAGGTCCCACACGCCGCGCGGGATGCGCAGGAAGTACTCGGGCTCGGCGGCCAGCACCTTCGACACGGCCATGTTCGCCTCGGCCTGCTCGATGCTCAGCACGAACACCTCGACCAGCGTCTGCTGCGGCGTGTATCCGACGATGGTCTTATCGAGCTTGCGGCGCAGGGTGCGGATCTCGATGGCCACGACGCGGGCGATCAGCTGGTCGCGATTCGGGAAGATCCGGTACAGCGTGCTGCGGGAGACGTGCGCCTGCTTGGCCACCTGATCCATGCTGACGCCGGGGATGCCGTTCGCGGCGATCACCTCGCGTGCCGCGTCCACGATCCGCCGCGCAGGTGAGGGAACCGTCATAGCGGTATCGTATCCGCTCACATCCTTGGCACTCGAATCGCAGGAGTGCTAATCCGAGAGGTAGAATCGGCAGGTGCCTACCTATTCGTATCAGTGCAAGGAGTGCGGCGAGGCCTTCGACGCCGTCCAGTCCTTCTCCGACGATCCGCTGACCGTGTGCCCGAACTGCGGCGGCCCGCTGCGGAAGCTGTTCAACTCCGTCGGCGTCGTGTTCAAGGGCAGCGGCTTCTACCGCACCGATTCCCGCAGCTCCAAGGCCGATACGACGGCCAAGCCGGAGAAGAAGTCGGACGCGCCGAAGGCCGATAAGGCCACGACGTCGGGCTCATGACGCACGCCTTCGACGAGGCGACGGCGCTCCAGCCGATCGACGGCGGCTTCCGCGCGCAGACGCACCCGGCCTACAACAACATGGTCGGCCCGTTCGGCGGGATCACCGCCGCGACGGTGATCGCCGCGCTGCAGGCGCACCCCGAGGCGCAGGGGCACCCGCTGAGCCTCACGCTCAACTTCGCCGCCCCGATCAAGGACGGCGCGCTCGACGTCGCGATCACGGTGCTGCGCACCAACCGCACCAACCAGCACTTCACGTACGTCATCAACCAGGACGACGGTGCCGTCGCCTCCGGTACCGCGGTGTTCGGCACCCGCCGCGACACCTGGAGCGCCACCGAGCTCGCCTTCCCGCCCGTGCAGGGCCCGGAGGACTACGCCGAGCTGTCCATGCCGGAGTTCGTGGAGTGGGCGAAGAACTACGAGACCCGCTTCGTCGAGGGCAGCCTGGAGATGGACGGCCCGCAGGACGGCTCGACGACCACCATGTGGCTGCGCGACAAGCCCGCCCGGTCGCTGGACTACCCGGCGCTGGCGTCGATCTCCGATTCCTTCTTCCCGCGCGTGTTCCTCCGCCGCGGCACGTACGTCCCGGCGGGCACGATCTCGCTCACGACCTACTTCCACGCGAGCCCCGCGGAACTCGAGCAGCAGGGCGATGCCCACCTGCTCGCGACGGCCCGCGCGGCCCGGTTCGGCCACGGTCACTTCGACCAGTACGGCCAGCTCTGGGGCCGGAACGGCACGCTCCTGGCGACGACGCACCAGATCGTCTATTACAAGGATCCGAAGGCCTGATCTCAGGCTTTCTCCACAGGTTCGGGGTTATCCACAGGCGCCCGTCCGCGGCCCGTTTCCCGACGGTCCGCCGTCGTAGCGTCCTGGCATGGACTCCTTGCAACCGACCGGGACGGAACGGATCCGGGCCGCGCTGCGGCCGGGGTGGGCGCGCACGCTGACGGCCCGGCGGGCCGCCGCCGCGGCGCTCGCCGTACTGGCGCTGGTCGTGGCGCTCACCAGCCGCCCGAACGGGCCGCAGGCGCAGGTCCTGGTGGCCGCGCGCGACCTCGGACCGGGTGGGCGGCTCGCGGGCGACGATCTGGCGGTACGCACGGTGCCGGCGGAGCTCGCACCGCAGGACGCGCTGACGGGGCCCGGCGACGCCGTCGGGCGGTCGGTGACCGGCCCGGTGGGCGCGGGCGAGATCCTCACGAGCCGAAGGGTTCTCACCGACCGCACCGCGGGGCACATCCGTCCCGGCGCGCGACTGGTCCCCGTCTCGCTGCAGGACTCGGCCACGATGGACCTGCTCCGCGCCGGCGACATAGTGGACGTGGTGGCGCAACGCAAGGACGACTCCCCCGCGGTGCTCGCCCGCTCGGCGACGGTGGCGGNGGCCGCGGCGCCGCAGGCCACCCGGCAACAGGCGCGCACGGCGATGCTCGCGATGTCGGAGTCCGAGGCGCACGCGGTGGCCGCCGCGGCGCTCAGCTCCCCGCTGTCGGTGGTGTTCCGGTGAGCTCAGCCGACGCGGTGGGTCAGCTCGCGGATCAGCCACATCTGCCGTTCCCGCGCGACCGCCGCGGTGGCGGGGCCGTAGTAGTACCGCAGGTACTCCTCGCCGGCGCGCCGCTGCGCGCGGGTGGGCAGCGTCGCGAGCTCGGCGGGCGGGGCGAGCGCCGCCGCCGCGGGCGTGCGGATGGCGCCCTGCAGCCACCGTCGTTGCTCCAGGAGCATCCACCACCACGCTCCCCCGAGGAGGGTGAGTGTGACGGCGCATTTGAGCAGGATCAGGGCGAAGGCGATCATCGGGTTCTCGCCGCTGGGGGCGTTCCACCAGAAGTGCAGGAGGTAGGACAGCGCCACTGCCAGCGCGGCGAGCGCGGGGCGGCTGCGCAGCAGCGCGAGGCCGAGCGCGAAGAAGCCGGTGTACACCCAGTGCGATTGGAAGCCGAACAGCGCGCGCAGCAGCGTCACGGTCAGTGCCCCGGCGACGTCGGACTGCGCGTCCCGCAGCGCGAAGGTGATCGCATAGGAGAGGTTCTCGACCACCTGGAAGCCGAGGCCCGCGAAGGCGCCGACGGCGAAGATCTGCAGGGGCCGGCGCAGGCGGTCGCGGAACATCACCAGCAGCAGCGCGACCCCGGCGCCCTTGATCGTCTCCTCGTTGAGCGGGCCGACGAGGGCGGCGCCCCAGTGGGTGGCGCCGGGATCGTCGAGGACGTCGCTCACGGCGTCGGAGGCGAAGCCGTTGATCTGCAGCGACAGCCCGCACGCGCCGATCGCGCCCCACGCGAAGGCGAGGGCCCACGCGCTGCGCACCTGGGCGTGGGACCGGTCGAGGGCCCAGATGATCACCGCGATCGCGGCGGCCGCCAGCACGATGATCGGCAGCGCCGCCGCGATGCCGGCACCGGACTCGGCGAACCGCGGCACCATGTCGCGCACGAGCACGTAGCCGCCGCACACCAGGCCGGCCGCGAACACCCAGAAGGAGATCGTGGTCATCCGCTCGCGCATCAGACCTCCCGCATCGATCGGACGAGCGCGGCCAGGTCGGGCACGGCACCGTCGGGCGGGCGCAGCGTGAGGACCGTGACCAGCAGTGCGTCCCGCGCGACGACCGCGCACTCCCCCGCCCGGCCGCCGCCGGTCGCGGTGCAGCTGCGGCCGGTGAACGGCGCGCCGCGGAGGTCGCCGGTGAAGCGCACGTCGACGCCGCCGGCCTCGAACTCGCGCAGCCGGCGCGGGGCGGCGGTGTCGAAGTCGGTCATGCCGGTGGTGAGGCGCACCGAGAGCGAGCTGCCGGTGGAGTGGACGAAGCGCACCACGTCGGCTCGGCCGGAGGGCACCTTGTCCCAGCCCGCCGGTGCGCGGAAATCGACTCCGGCGTACTCGTTCCCGACGCGGTAGGCGTGGTCGGCGACGGGCGTCTGCGGCGTCGGCACGGCGCGTTCGATCCCGAACCACCCCGCGGCCAGGCCGCCGACGACCAAGATCACACCAGCCGAAACGCCCGCGTCCACTGCGCGGATTCGATTCATGCGGCTAGCATAAGTCCGAAATTGCAACACGCGTCACTGGCGTTACGACCTCACGAAGGACACTCGATCATGCTCAAGGGATTCAAGGACTTCCTCCTCAAGGGCAACGTGCTGGACCTCGCGGTCGCCGTTGTCGTCGGCGCCGCGTTCACCGCGATCGTCACCGCGTTCACCGAGCACATCGTGCAGCCGCTCATCGCCTCCATCGGCGGCGGCAAGGACGTGCAGGGCCTCGCCTGGCAGATCGTGGACGGCAACGACAAGACCATCGTGGACTTCGGCGCCGTGATCACCGCGGGCATCAACTTCATCCTCGTGGCGGCCGTCGTCTACTTCATCCTGATCCTGCCGTACGAGACGCTGAAGAAGCGCGCCAGCGGCCCGGCCACCGAGGACGAGGTGGACGTGCTCGTCGAGATCCGCGACCTGCTGGCGTCGCAGGCCTCGCAGGCGCAGGGCGGCGCACACGCCGTCTCCACGCTCCCGCCCACGGGCCAGTTCCCCTCGCAGAAGCCGCAGGTCTGATCCCAGGAACCACGAAGCCGGCCTCCCCGTTCGGGGAGGCCGGCTTTCGTATCCGGGTCCGACGGTGCCGCTACAGCGAGCCCCGGCGCGACCGGCCGGTGTCCTCCATCGCCAGCACCGCCATGAGCTCCCGGTAGGTCGATTCGGTCAGATCCGGCGACGAGGGCTTCTCCACGGCATCGGAACGCTCCCTCGGTTTCGTGGGCGCGGGCGTCCCCGGTTCGACCACGACGAACGTGCCGTCGCGGCTCCTCCGCGCGTTCGCAGCTGTCCCATCCGGCAAGAACACCTTGACGTACCCCTCCTCCGGAGGCGCGCCTCGGAGACGTTTGTGCAGTCCCTTGACTCCAGCACGGACGCCCTTGCGTTTATGGCCGTCAGACCCCGCTCTGTCCACGTCGTATCGCCTCCTGAGTCAGTACATTGATGATAACGCTCTCACCAGGGATAGAAGCGGTGCCTTTGAGGTAGCTGAACCACTCGGCGGCGCTCCGTGCGTCGAAATCGTCCTTCTCAACCCTGTTCTCCATCACCCACTGGAATGTCTCCCACCAGCGGTCATTGCTCGCGGACTGGGCCTGACTGTGCAGCGCAGCTCGAAATGCGACGAGCGCCGCGATGACTGCGCCGACCGCTCCGAATCCGGGCGAGGTGACCAACGTCCAGAGCCCGTGCAATACCTCGGACGTGCCGTGGGGCCAGTGCCTCCGACTGAACCCGACGACTGGATTGGCGAGGATCCAGACAAGGACGATCAGTCCTGCCAGGACGAACAGCCGACGAGCCCACACCCGCCGGCGCAGGTTTCTCCGCGCGAGCTCGAGTTGCAGACGGGCCGGCAGATATTCCTTGTGAACGATCCGACTGAATCGATCGCCGAAGACGACCCAACGCACCAGCGACTGCGCAGTGCGCCCTCGATCGATGCGGCTCATCCCGCCGGAATCCGAGAGCACCCACCGAACGGCCTGACAGCGCTCCATGATCGACAGCGACTTCGCCGGTTCTGCTTGCTCGAGCTGCTCCGGTGACTCCACGTACCCGCCTCTCATCACGCCGCAGCCACGGCATCACCGCATCGCGTCCGTGAGCGAGGCCCTCATAGATTGGACGCATCAGACCATCGATCGGTTCCCAGCCACCCCCTCGCCATGACGGCTGACGGCAGAACAAGGCCGGCCCCTCGATGTGAGGGGCCGGCTCCGTAGTCCGTCCGAAATGTGCCAGCGCGTGTCAGCCGAGGGTGAAGCGATCACCCCAGAGCACGACGCGTCCCTTGGAGTTCCCGACCTGGGCCCGGACGATGACGTACAGGCGGGCCTGGGCATATCCGCCACAGCCGTCGACGCCGATGGTCTGGTCGCTGAAGCTGAAGCTGCCGCTCGAACCGGTGAAGTCGAAGCTGGTCGACGGGTCCGCCCGGCCTGCATCGATCTCGTCGCCGGGCTTCGGCCAGGTAGCACGATCGTAGGTCAGCGACTGCGTGCCGATCGAGCCCGCAGCGAGCCGAATCGACCCGCCGGTCGAACCGCTGACGGACGGCTTCACACCTGTGCCGTTGTCGGCGTCGTTGTAGGTCGCTCCGGACTCAGCGCCCGCTCCGAGATCGATGTTCGCACTGCCCACATCGACCTGACAGCCGACGGCATAGCCGGCCTCGATCGAGCCGCCGTCGGCGTCCGCACCGCTCACCTTGACCGTCACGGTGCCCGATACCCAGGCGTTGCGGGTGGTGGGCAGCGCAACCATCCCCGGCGACAGGCGTGCACGCTGGCCGGTGACGCTGACGGTGATCGCTCCGGAGCCCGCCTTGACCGACTGCGAGGCGTTCCGCAGCGGAATCACCGTGTCGGCCCCCGCGGTGGCGGGGGCGAGGAGCCCGGCGGTCACGACGCCTGCGGTGGCGATCGCCGCCGCGGCCAGGGAGATTCTCGGGGTCATGTACCCAGTCCTTTCAATACGCCCGCTGAGCTTCGCCGGCGAGTGAGAGGGAAGCTATCAGCAGGAAAACGCCCAAAACGCCCGTGGAAACGCT
The DNA here is from genome assembly GCF_965138335.1 of Tsukamurella ocularis. Taxonomy (GTDB): domain Bacteria; phylum Actinomycetota; class Actinomycetes; order Mycobacteriales; family Mycobacteriaceae; genus Tsukamurella; species Tsukamurella ocularis_A. Next base: position 22,863 of record NZ_CBCSDV010000036.1, on the reverse strand, counting down.
GAGTTAACACTGACGGGAAGCTGTAACAGAATAGGCACTTTCCGAGAGGTTTCGAAGGATTTCGAGCCGCAAAGCGAAGGACCGTCCGCCCCGAGGGGCGGACGGTCCTTCCGAGCGGAGTCGCGGCGCTACTCGTCGTCGCCGGCCGCTGCGCCGCCGCTGGGCTCGGCGCTCCCGGTCGATCCCGCGTCACCGGACGACTGCGGGTCGCCCTTCCCCGTGGGCTCGGTCGGCTCCTGCGTCGCCGGAGCAGTCGGTTCCTCGGGCTTCGCCCGGTCGGGGCGATCAAAGATGTCACGCACGGCCCCGATGAGGTCGCGGCCCGTCGATCCGTTGCCCGTCACCGCGCCAGCGCTTCCGGATGTGGTCGGCGCTGGAGCGCCGGCCTGCGGCGAAGCCTCCGCCTCGGGCGTCCCGGCACCACCGAACGCCTTGACGAGCGGCTTCGCGGGCTTGGCGCCGGTCTCGGTGACGGCGGCCCCGGCCACGGAGCGATCGGCCGCCGAGCGATCTGCCGCGGCACCGGTCGGGGTCGGCACGCCGGAAACCACGGCGCCGATCGCCTTCAGGTCGTATTCGAGGATCTGCCCCGGCAGCGCGACGACGTTCCCTGCCAGCTCGGTGAGGTAGCCCTGGATCGCCTTCGCCGCGCCGGCGAAGTCGCCCTTGAGCGCCTGCTTGTTCACGACATCGCTGACCGCCTGGAAGATGTTCGCGCTGAGCGGGACGCCGTCCTTCTCCTTGGTCTGCCCCTCCTTGAGCGGCTTTCCATCCGCGCCCACGAACTGGCCGGCCTCGTTCGTCTTGTACCCGACGGTGACGAAGGCGGCGAGCCGCGCCTGATCGAGGTTCTTCAGCGGGATCCCCGCCACGGTCAACAGGCTTCCGACGCTCGGCAGCGCGAACGGCGCGGCGTCGGCCGGCGAGGTCGCGGCGCGCGCGGCCGTGGCGGTCGGCTTCGGAAAGAAGGCCCCCACGTTGAGGTTGATCAGCGCGGCCGGGAGCGCGATCGCCTGCGCGGCGAGCTGAGCAAGGTAGTTCTGGATCTGCGCCGCGGCGGTGGCGAAGTCGCCCTTCAGCGCCACTTTGTTCACCGAGTCGCTGATCGCCTGGAAGATGTTCACGTGGACCGCCACGCGATTGTCCGCGACGTACTTCGCATAGGCCGCGTCCGACTCTCCCTCCTCCTTCGCTCGGAGCGGCTTGTCGTTCTTGTCCACCAACTGGCCCGCAGCATTCGTCTTGTAGCCCGTGAAGACGAAGGCGGACTGTCGGATCAGCTCGAAGTTGCTGAAGGGCAGGGCGAGCACCTTGAGCGGGTCCGGCGCGAACGATTCCAGCGCAGGGAGTTCCGGCAACGCCGCGGCCTGCTCGTCGGCGACAACGACCACGGGCGCGGGCGCGGAGGTGGCGGCAACGGCGTTCGCGCCGACCGGGGTCGCGATGATCGCGGCCGCGGTCACCGCAGCGGCCAGCGAGGTGGTGCGCTTCATTCTTCTTAGTTCCCCTCAGTTCAATCTCAGGCGATTCCTACCTGTTCGCGAGAAAAGTAGCACCGCGCATTGCGACGCGAATACGAAGTACGGAAAGTCGATAGAGCAACCCATTACCGTAGCAATGGAAATGGAGCTGATCTCTGGAGTGATACGCGCAGTAACGGCATTCAGAATTGCATCAGCAATCCGTCGGCGGTTCCGAACGGGAACAGAGAGGCGCAGGAGCACTCCCCTTTGCGAGCGCCTCCGCTGTGCATCAGGGCACGTCAACCGGGGCAAGGCGTGCCATCACGGCACCGCTTCAGCCTGCGCGCGAACTCCAGGATGCAGAAAAGCGCATCGCGCGCCCCGGCGAGCCCGGGACGCGCGATGCGCTGGTGTGAAGCGGAACGACTATTCGGCCGTCGATCCCGCCGACGATTCCGACGCGCTCGTCCCCTTCGAGGCCGAGGAATCCGACGCGCCGGCATCGCTGGTGGACTTCGACTCCGCAGCCGGCTTCGCATCGGCAGTCGGCTTCGACTCCGCAGCCGGCTTCGCGTCCGTCGTCGGCTTCGACTCCGCAGCGGGCGTCGACTCGACAGTGGGCTTCGACTCCGCGACGGCCGGCTTGGCCTCCGTCGGCGTCGACTCGACCGGCTTGGTCGCCGTCGGCTCCGCAGCCGGCTTGGTCGCCGTCGGCTCGGTAGCCGGCGTGGTCACCGTCGGCCCGGCGACCGGCTTCGAGGTCTCGGCAGCGGCGGGCTTGCTCGTCTCGACCGCAGACGGCTCCGCAGCCTCGGCCGCCGGCTTCTGCGCGACGGCGGTCTTGTCGGCGACGGCGGTCACCGGGGACTCGTCGGCGGTCGCGACCGAGGCCTTCGACACCGCATCCGACGACGTGACGGTCGGCGCCGGCACGCTCGGCGTCAGCGACGCGATCAGCTTGTCGATCTTGTCCGAGGCCGCCTTGATCTGCGCGCCCGGGAACTCGACGATGGTGGTCACCGACTTGGTGACCGCATCGGCGACGAGATTCACCGCGTCGCCGAACTTACCCTGGAAGATCGCCTGGGGCACCGAGGTCAGCAGGCCGTAGAAGCTCTTGTAGATCGACAGCGCGGCCTGGCCCCCCGCGTAGGCGGTCGCCACCGGGATACCCAGGACGTCCAGCCCGGCGGTGATCGGGTTCGGCGCAGCAGCGGCGGTCTCCGTCGATGCCGCCGAGGAGGCCTTGGGCGTCTCGGGGACCTTCGGTCCGGCTCCCGTGGCGATCCAGGTCAGCGAGTCCGAGATCGCCTTCTGGAACAGGGTCGGGACGGATCCGAACTCGCCCTTGAAGATCGCCTGCGGCACCGAGGTGAGCATCTTGTACCAGATGGTGTAGACGCCCTGGCTGGTCTGCAGGACGCGGTAGACCGCCTGCACCGGGAGGCCGGCGACGTTGAGGATGTCGGTCACCGCCTTCGGGACCGTGGGCAGCTCGACGGCGGCCGTCTGGGCGACCGCGGTCGACGCGGCGGCCGAGGCCCCCTGGACGGCCTCGTCCGTCACCACGACGAAGGTGCCGAGAGCGGTGGGAACGGCGGCGGCGTTGGCCGCCGCGGGAGCCGCTGCGATGTTCTTGAGCACCGCCGCGGGGGTCGCGATAGCGCTCGCGACGGTGGCCTGCGGGGAGGCGGCGGGACCGGAGGTCGCGGCGACTGCGCCGGAGACCGGCGCGATCGCGACGGCGGCGGCCGCGACGATCGCGGTAACTGAGGTGAGGGATGTGGCCTTCGTGGTCATGCTGTCACTTCCTTGAGGACGGATGCAGCGCCAGGGGTTCACGCGTACGACCGGGCGGCGCCGTGCCCGATTTGTACGTTCGTACCAATCTGTTGAGACACAGAAGGCGGTGCCCGAATGGACACCGCCTTCTAGCGTGTGATGAGGATCAGCCCAGAGTGAAGGGCTTGCTCCAGAGAACCGTCAGGCCCTCGGTGTTGCCGACCTTGGTCTTAACCTTGGCGAAGAAGCGCGCCTGGGCGTAGCCGGCGCAACCGTCGACGCCGATGGTCTGCTCGGTGTAGCTCAGCGATCCGGAGGACCCCTTGAACTTGAACGAGGTGCTCGGATCGGCCCAGTCGGGGGAGACCTCGTCACCGGCCGACGGCCAGGTGGCACGGTCGTAGGTCAGCATCTGCGTACCGACGCTGCCCGCGGCCAGCTTGATCGAGGCGCCGGTCTTGGCGGTCACCTTCGGCTCAATCTTCGGACCGTTCAGGGAGACCGAGGCGCCCGAATCACCGGTGACGCCTGCAGTGACGCCGGCCGAGCCCACGTCGACCTGGCAGCCCACAGCGTAACCGGCGGAGATCGATCCGCCGTCGGCCTTGCCGCCCGCGATCTTCACCGACACGAGGCCGGAAACCCACGCGTTGCGCGTCGTCGGAAGCGACACCATGCCGGGCGAGAGCTTCGCACTCTGGTTCTTGATGGAGACCGTGACGGTGGCACCGCCGACCTTGTTGGACGTCGAATCACTCGGCAGCGGGATGAAGGTGTCGGCGTTGGCCGCACCGGTGGACAGAGCGCCGAGCGCCACGCCGGCCACGGCGGCAACGGCGGCACCACGGATCGCGATGTTCTTCATTGAAATGACATTCCTTCGGGAATCGCCGCCCCGCAGGGCGGGCAAGAGAGTCAGTCGGTCGGAGGATCAGCCCAGCGAGAACGGCGCGCCGTACAGGAAGCCCTGGATACGGTTGCTGCCCTTGATCTCGACCCAGGTCACCAGACGAGCCTGCGCGTAGCCCGAGCAGAACTTGATGTCGATGTTGTGGTCCTTGATCTGGACGTTGTAGGTGCCGGCCTTGCTGAACTTGATCGAGTCGATCGAGCCCAGCTGATCCTTGCGGGAGTAGCCGGAAACGCTGTCCGTCGCGCCCGGGGTCAGCGGAATCGCGATGTCCGCGCCCACGCCACCGAGGCTGAAGCTGGGGCCGGAGGAGTCCAGACCCGCTCCGGGGCCGGTGACCGACACGCCGCCACCGATCTGGCCGGGGAACTGGCAGCCGGCGACGACGCCAACACCCAGCTTGCCAGCGATATCCTTCGCGTCAGCCGGCGCCTTGACCTCGACCGAGCCGTTGGAGGTCACCCACGTCGATCGCGACTGCGCGGTGGCCAGCGAGGGCTGGATCGCCGACGAGTTGCCCGTCGACTTCAGGACGACGCTCCAGCCCTCGGGGGCCGGGACGGTCTTCTGACCACTGGGCAGCGGGCCGGCGTTCGCCGATCCAGTGGCGACCGAGGCGGCCGCGGCCACCGCGATCGCAACGACGCCGACGCGCCCTGCAACCTTGCTCATCTTGCTCATTCGTTCCCCTCACCAGGAATCATGGTGTGACGCTCCGGTAGGAGCGCCGGCCCGGCGGCTCACCCAGCCTCGGACCGAATCCTGCGCATCGTCTCAGCGCCGGATCACTATCGGTTCCCCGGAGGTCTTCGCTGACCTACGGTTCCCGCGGAGCATATCCTCAGCTTTCAGAGTCGCGCAACGCTTTCGATCTTCGTAAATGATGAATTCGTGAACCTTACCATCATGATCGCAAATCTCGCACTCATGCGTCGACCAGCACTTATTAGGTTGCACTCACAGAAAATGCCCACCTACCAGCATGAAACTTAGGGTGGGCTTCGTCCTTAGAGTTCACTCAGATACTCCAGAGCCGTAACCTGACCGTTTCACTGGAGCCCTGTGCCCTTGGTCACACTACCAGCAGGTTTGCAGTTTCAACGACTCTACCCGCCGTGGTGCGGCGGCCGGTTCTCGCGGTACCAACGCTCGGTCGAGTCACCGTCGGACCCGGAAACGGGCGACGCCGCACCCGGGCGGGGTGCGGCGTCGTCGGGCCGATCATCCTTGGTCTGGGAGGGCAGGACATCCCCGAAGATCCGCGCGATGTCGCGCGCGGAGTACTTCCGGGGCCCGGTGCCCTCGGGCCGGGATTCGCCGGAGCTCATCACCGGGCCTGGTCGTCGCCGCCCGCGATGTGGCGGATCACGTGGGTGGCGAGCGGGGTGAGCGTCGCCATGCCGTCGCGGATCGCCGCGCGCGAGCTGGCGAGGTTCACCACCACGGTGCTGCCGGAGACGCCGGCGAGGCCGCGCGAGAGGCCCGCATCGGTCGCGCCCGCGGCGAGGCCCGACGAGCGCAGCGCCTCGCAGATACCCGGCAGCTTCTTGTCCAGGATGTCCTCGGTGGCCTCGGGCGTCACGTCGCGGGCGCCCACGCCCACGCCGCCGATGGTCACGGCCAGGTCGACGCCGCCGATCACCGCGGTGTTCAGCGCGTTGCGGACGTCCACCTCCTCGGCCGGGACCACGACCACCGCGTCCACCTCGAAACCGGCCTCCTCGAGCAGCTCCGTGACCAGCGAGCCCACCGACTTCCCCGCGCCGGTCGCGCGGGAGGCGCCGGGCTGCAGGTGATCGTCCACGACCACCACGAGGGCACGGCCGATCACGCCGGCCCCGTCGAGGGCCGTGTCGTCGAGAGCGGGCACGTCGAGGGCCTCATCCTCCAGCCATTCGGCATCGGCTGCTCGGCTCTGGCTCATCTCCGCGGTCATCTTCGACTCCTCAGTCACTTGTCCAACTTATCGAGCGTCACCTGCTTGGTCACCGGACTCGTACTACTCGGGCTATCGAGGTAGGTAACGGTCACGGTAGCCCCCGGCGGGTAGGCACGCACGGCGCCGATCAATCCGTAGCCGTCGGTGATGTTCAGATCGCCGATCTTGGTCACGAGCGCGCCCTTCGGAATCCCGGCCCGACCGAAGCCCCCGGTGGGCGACACCTCCCCGACCAGCGCCCCCGGCCGGCTGACCGACGAACCGGGCACCACCTGCACGCCCACCGCCGCGTGCGTCGCGGTCCCCGACTCCATCAACTCCTTGCTGATCCGCTGCACCTGGTTCGAGGGGATCGCGAAGCCCAGGCCGATGCTGCCGCCCTGCTGCCCGGTCAGCCTCGACCCGCCGAGCGTCGCGATCGACGAGTTGATGCCCACGAGCCGCCCCGTCATGTCCACCAGCGCACCGCCCGAGTTGCCCGGGTTGATGGCCGCATCGGTCTGCACCGAATTGATCACGGTCGCCTGGTCGGAATCCTTACCGCTGGTCGCCACCGGGCGATTGAGCGCGGAGACGATGCCGCTGGTCACCGTGCCGGCGAGCCCGAGCGGCGCACCCACGGCCACGACCTCCTGGCCGACGGTCAGCTTGCCGCTGTCGGCGAAGGCCAGCGGCTTGAGTCCGCGCTTGTCCGTCTGGATCACCGCGAGGTCGGTGATCGGGTCGGCGCCCACCACGGCGCCGGAGCTGACGCTGCCATCGGAGAAGGAGACCGTCAGCTTGCCGTTGCCGGCGATGACGTGATTGTTCGTCACGATCTTGCCGTCCGCGCTGATCACGACGCCCGAACCCGACGATTCGGAGTTCCCCGCCTGGTTGTCGATCGACACCACGGCGGGCAGCACGCTCTGCGCCACCTCCTGCACCGAACCCTTGACCACCGGCGGCGCGTCTCCCCCGGACACCGTCACCGTCGTCGGCGACGAATCGTTCCCGCCCCACACCAGGTAGGCCCCGGTGACCGAGAGCAGCGACGCGATCAACGCGATCGCCACGCCCATCGCCACCAGCGCGCCCGTCTTCGGCCCGCGCGCCGGCGGGGGCGTCGTGGTCACCCCGGGCGGGCCGCCCGGCCCCGGGTAGCCCGACGGTCCGCCCGGCGCCGCGTAGGCGCCCGAGTACTGCTGCGTGGGCCGGTACTGCCCCGGCTGCAGCTGTTGGCCGGCCTGGCTCGGCTGCTGGCCGTACTGTCCCTGGTCATAGGGATTCTGCGGACCCTCGGTCATGGAGCCCCCTCCTTCGTGTTCTTCCCCGCCAACACTGCATACGCCTGCTGTGAAGTGCCTGTGAGCAGATTGTCACTTCCCTCGTAGCAGGCGGCATCACTTGCCTCGAAGCAGGCACCATCACTTGCCTCGAAGCAGGCGCCATCACTTGCCTCGAAGCAGGCGGAGGCGGGGTTCCCGCTGCACCACCTGCGGCGCCCGGCCGCCCGCCACGGGGCTACCGGGGATCTCGAGGCGCACCAGCGCACCGCCACCGTCGGCCGTGCCGACCGCGACGGCGCCGCCGTGCCGCTCCACCACCTGCTTGACGATCGCCAGGCCCAGGCCCGAGCCGGGCATCGAGCGGCTCGCCATCGAGCGGTAGAAGCGCTCGAAGACCAGCTCCCGGTCCTCCTCCGGGATGCCCGGCCCGCTGTCGGCGACGCTGAGCGCCGCCCGGTCGACGCCGATCTCGGCGAGATCGACCCGCACGACGGAACCGTCGGGCGAGAACTTCGCGGCGTTGTCCAGGATGTTCACCACCGCGCGCCCCAGGCCGCCGTTGTCACCGTAGACGTACCAGGGCGCGCTCGTGACGTCGAAGCGGACCGTCGGGCGGCGGCGCTCGACGCGCTCGACCGCCTTCTGCAGGATCTCCTCGAGGTCCACCTCCTCGTTCACCGCCTCGGGCGCGTCCTCGCGGGCGAGGTCGACGAGGTCGCCGACCAGCGTGGTCAGCTCCTCCACCTGGGCGAGGACGTCGTCGGAGAGCTCCTTCATGTCGTCCTCGGGGATCGGCGGAGCGCCCGGCTGGTTCGCGGCGACGAGCAGCTCGACGTTGGTGCGCAGGCTCGTGAGCGGGGTCCGCAGCTCGTGGCCGGCGTCGGCGACGAGGCGGGCCTGCCGATCGCGCGAATCGGCGAGCGCCCGCAACATCGTGTTGAAGCTGGTGGTCAGGCGCGCCAGCTCGTCGCGCCCGACCACGGGGATCGGGGTCAGGTCGTCCGTGCGGGCCACCCGCTCCGCGGCCTCGGTGAGCCGCTGCACCGGTCTGAGCCCGCCGCGCGCGACGGCGGTACCCGCGATCGCCGCGAGCACGATGCCGCACGCGCCGACCACGATGAGCACGGTGCCCAGCTCGCTGAGCAGGTTCTTCGTCGGGGTGAGGTCCTCGGCCACGATGATCGTGACGCCGTTGTCGAGGCGCCGCGCCATGACGCGGGTGTCGCCCTCGGAGCGCAGCGACTGGGCCAGCTTGCCCGAGATCACGTCGCGCTCGGGCTGCCCGATGGGGACCTGACCCGACGGACCCGAGTGGTACGGCGTCCCGTCGGGGTAGACGACCATCGTGCGGTTGACGGACATGTCCGGCCGGAACATCAGCATCATCATCACGGTGGTGAACTGCGTGACCGGCGAGCTCATCGCCGGCGCCACCGAGTCCACCTGCTGGTGCAGCCGGTTGTCGACGTCCGCGTACATGGCCCGCTTGACCACGAAGAACGCCGACGCCGCCATGAGCGCCACCGTGATGCCCACGACGGCGGCGGCCAGCAGCGTGACGCGCCAGCGGAAGCTGACGTTGCGGGTGATCGGGTTCGGATCGCGCATCGGGCGCCGCACGCCCGGATCGGACGCGGCGCGCCGGTCCCGGACCTGCCTGTCCCTGGCCTCCGGTCGTGCGTGCCTGGGCACCGTCATCGCATCACGGCGGGGTCTCGCGCAGGACGTACCCGACGCCCCGCACGGTGTGGATCAGTCGGCTCTCGCCCTCGGCCTCGGTCTTGCGGCGCAGGTAGCCGACGTACACCTCCAGCGCGTTCCCCGAGGTCGGGAAGTCGTAGCCCCACACCTCCTCGAGGATGCGGCTGCGGGTGAGCACGCGGCGCGGGTTGCTCATGAGCATCTCGAGCAGGCTGAACTCGGTGCGGGTGAGGCTGATGTTCCGCTCGCCGCGCAGCACCTCGCGGGTGGCCGGGTCGAGGCTGAGGTCCTCGAAGCGGAGCACCTCGTTGTCGGCGCCCGGCTCGGGCGCGGCGCGGCGCAGCAGCGCGCGCATCCGGGCCAGCAGCTCCTCCAGCGCGAAGGGCTTCGGCAGGTAGTCGTCGGCGCCGGCGTCGAGGCCGCTCACCCGGTCGCTCACCGCGTCGCGGGCGGTGAGCACGAGGATCGGCAGGTCGTCGCCGGCGCTGCGCAGGCGGCGACACACCTCCAGACCGTCGATCCGGGGCATGTTGAGGTCCAGGACCAGCGCGTCCGGACGGTTGCTCGCGATGTGATCGAGCGCGTCCTGCCCGTCGACGGCGGTATCCACCTGGTACCCGTTGAAGGTCAGCGAGCGACGCAGGGACTCCCGCACCGCACGATCGTCGTCGACCACCAGAATTCGCATAGTCCACAGTCTTACCGAAGTCGGGTGTGAATCGCTTAAGAGCCCCTGTTCGGTGCGCTGTTCTCACTGTGCCATTGATGTCGCTACAGTTGCTGCGTGATCACGACGAACTCCTTGACTAAGCGAACGTTCACTGCCGGCGCGCGGGTGTACGCGGACAACGTCGAGCTGCTCGCCCGGGTCGGTCTCCGCCGGCCCGTCGCCTACGTGACCGCGGGCAGCGTCACCCTCATCGCCGCGGCCGCCATCGCGCTCGCGTTCGAGGGCCTGTCGACGATCCCGCTCCTGTGCCTGTCGCTCTCGCTGCCGGGCTTCGCCTGGGGCGTGCGCTACCTGCTGCGCCGCCCGGTGAGCTACGTCGAATCGCTGGGCTACGTCCTGTACTGCGACGTCGTGATCACCACCGGCCTGTTCGTGGTCACCACGACGGGCGTCGCCTTCCTCAAGCTCGCCTGGCTCGTGGCGACCGCCAGCTACGTGTGCGTCTATCACGGGCGGTTCGCGATGTCGGTCCAGGGCGTCGTGATGGCGCTGGCCCTCTCGATCGCCGTGACCGGCGGCGCGCTCCGCGGCGACGTGAGCACCGGGGTGCTGATCACGGGCGCCGCCACGCTGGTGCTCGCGCTGCTCATCACGGGCTGGGTGGTGTACGCGGGCAAGAAACAGTTCGCCCTGCACGCCGCCTCGGCCGCGCAGCTCGCGCGCCTGGACGAACTCACCGGCCTCCTCAATCGCCGCGGGCTCACCCAGGACTGCCGGCGCTGGTCCGGCGCGATGACGGTCGCGGTGGTCGACCTGGACGGCTTCAAGCAGCTCAACGACACGCTCGGGCACGCCGCGGGCGACGACCTGCTGCGGCGGGTGGCCCGCCGCCTCCAGGCCGCGGCCGGCCCCGACGCGCTCGTCGCCCGGCTCGGCGGCGACGAGTTCGCGGTGGTCGCCGACCGCCTGCCCGCCGACCTGGGCGACCGGATCCTCGACCCGTCCGACGAGACCTCGGTGCGCGCGAGCGTCGGCATGGCCCGGGGCATCTCCGACGGTGCCTCGGCGCTCGGGTCGCTGCTCGAGGACGCCGACCGGGCGATGTACGAGGCGAAGCGGGCCCGCGGTCGGCGCGTCGCCTGAGGCGATCGGCGTCGCCCTGGGAGTCGAGGTCGCCCGCGGCGGCCGAGGTCGCCTGAGGCGCCCGAGGTCCGTCAGCGGCGGCGAAGGCCCCGCTTGCAGGCGTTGAAGAAACGCCCCGCCACGTCCTCCGGGGCGATGGGCACGCGCCAGCCCTGCCACAGCGCGAGGAGGCGGAAGCCCGAGGCCAGCACGGCGCCGACGAGCAGCGCACGGGATTCCGTGGCGCCCCACGACGCGGCGAGCACCGTCGCGCCGGCGCCGGTGAGCGCGGGAATGGCGTAGAGGTCGCGCTCCTGGATGAGCAGCGGCACCTCGTTGACCAGGATGTCGCGCAGCACGCCGCCGCCGAGCGCGGTGGTGATGCCGATCAGCGCGGCGGCGAAGGGCGAGGCGTCGTGGTGCAGCGCCGTGAGCGCGCCGGTCGCGGAGAAGACGCCCATGCCGATCGCGTCGAGCACGAGCACCGAGTTCTTCAGCCGGCCGAACTGCGGATGGAACACGAAGACGAAGGCCGCCGCGATCGACGCGGTGGTGATGTTCTCCCACCCCTGGAACGAGGCGGGCGGGTGGATGCCCAACAACACGTCGCGCGCGACGCCGCCGCCCACCCCGGTGAGCGCGGCGAGGGTCCACACGCCGAACAGGTCGAGCCGCTTGCGGACACCGATGAGCGCACCGGACGCGGCGAAGACCGCGATCCCCGCATGGTTCAGCACGGCCAGCAGCACGAGGACCCCTTCGGATACACCTCAAGAGCGGGCCGGCACAGGGCCGACCCGCTCTCGGGGAAAGATCAGTGGAGCTTAGCGGCGGTCGAGATCGACCAGGCCCAGCTTCGCGGCGCGCACGAGGCGACGCGGAACCAGGTGGGTGCGGCCGCCGACCTGCACGGCCTGCAGCTCGGGGTTGTTCGCCTTCCACTGCGAGCGGCGAGCATGCGTGTTCGCCCGCGACATACGGCGCTTCGGTACAGCCATGATTCTTCCTATCGGTCTTGACGAAAAAAGCTCTCGACGCGAGCCCGAAGGGCTTCCAACGTCACAAGCACTGAAGTCTACCGGTTGGACACGCGCCCGCCAAAACGCGCGTACTTCTCCTGGAACTTCTGCACGCGCCCGGCGGTGTCGACGAGGCGCTGCTTGCCCGTCCACAGCGGGTGCGAGTCGCTGGTCACGTCGACCACGATCAGCGGATACGTCGCCCCGTCGACCTCGACGGTGCGCGCCGACGTCGCGGTGCTGCGGGTGACGAAGACCTTCCCCGTCGACGCGTCCTGGAACGCGACCGGGCGGTACTCGGGGTGGATTCCCTGCTTCATGCCATCTCCTCATCTGCTCTGTCCTCATGCCCCGGGGCCGGGGCGAGGTCCTCGCACGGGTCGGCGTGCATCGCGCCGAACGGGTCGTGCCACGCGGCCCACGCCGCGGGTCCGGCGGCCAGTTCCGCGGGGGTCAGCTCCGCCCACCGCAGGGTCTCGACGATCCGGTTCGGGTCGGCCCCGGCGGCGAGCACCACCAGGTCGGTCCGACGGTCCCCGTGCGCCTCGTCCCACGCCGCGGACGCCATCGCCCAGCGCTCGGGCGGCCCCTCTCCTCCGGCGGCGAGCCACGGCCCGGCCGCCCCGACGCGCAGCCCCGCCCCGGCGGACTCCAGCCAGAAGGCCTCGTCGGGCCGGGTGGCGAGCCAGATCCGGCCCCGCGCGTGGACGACGCCGTCGAGCAGCACGTCGATCGCCTCGTGGAAGCGGCCGGGGTGCAGCGGGCGGCGCGCGCTGAACTCGATCAGGCGGACGTCGCCGTCGGGGTCCAGCGGCGGGCAGCCGGGGAGCAGCGGACCGAAGGGTTCGACCGGCGGCCGCGGCGGCGCCAGGCGCGGGAGCAGGTCGCCGAGGGCCGCGCGCTCGCGGGCGATCGGGGCGCCGGGCGCGAGACGCCGGAGGACGGCGCGCAGCCGGGCCGGATCGGGGCTGTCGCCGGTCACCACCAGCAGGTCGGCGCTCTGCGCGTGCCCGACGGCCAGCTGGGCGACGGTGCGCTCGTCGTCGTCCGGGACCGGGAACCGCTCGCCGAGGTCCTCCTCGCCGAGGGCGTCGTCGAGCCAGGTCGCGCCGGCGACGAAGCCGATCGTGCCGGTCACCTCCACGTCGCGCGCGGCCGGCCCGGGGACCGCGCCGACCATCTCCACGACGACGTGCTCGATGGCGTGGCGCACGGCGTCGGCCTCGAGGATCGGATCCAGCCGCACGACGATGCGCCGGACACTCGCCCGGCGGTGCAGCGTGCGGAGCAGCGGCAGCAGGTCCTCGCGCAGCGTGCAGGAGACGCAGCCGTGCGCCAGCTCGAGGAGGGCGACGCGCTCCTCCGCGACGCCGTCGGGCCGCACGGTGGCCTCCGAGCGCACCACCAGCCCCTCGCGGAGGCCGGACAGATCGTGGTGCACGACGACGGTGCCGGGTTCGGCCAGCTCGAGCGCGCGCTCCTGCCCGCCGAAGCCGGTCAGGAGCAGGACCGGGGTTCTATTGGAAATGATTCCCATTTCTAGTACGTTACCTTATCGGCAATCATTCGCAAGAAGGGGAATCATGTCCGCACACTGCCAGGTCACGGGCCGGGCGCCCGGCTTCGGCAAGCGGGTCTCGCACTCTCATGTGCGCACGAACCGCCGCTGGAACCCGAACATCCAGCGCCGCCGCTACTACGTGCCCTCACTCGGCCGCACCGTCGTGCTCCGGGTGTCCACGAAGGGCATCAAGACCATCGACCGCCGCGGCATCGACGCCGTGGTCGCCGACATCCTGTCCCGAGGGGAGAAGCTGTAAATGGCCCGCAACGAGATCCGACCGATCATCAAGCTCAAGTCCACCGCCGGCACCGGCTACACGTACGTGACCAGGAAGAACCGGCGCAACGATCCCGACCGTATGGTGCTGCGCAAGTACGACCCCGTGGTCCGGCAGCACGTCGACTTCCGGGAGGAGCGCTGATGGCCACGAAGGCGAAGATCGCCGCCAACGAGCGGCGCAAGGCCCTGGTCGCGCGGCACGCCGAGCGTCGTGCCGAGCTCAAGCGGGTCATCGCGCACCCGTCGAGCTCGCCGGACGACCGCGCGGCCGCCGTGCGCGCGCTGGCGAAGCTGCCGCGCGACGGCTCGGCCACCCGCGTCCGCAACCGCGACGCCGCCGACGGCCGCCCGCGCGGGCACCTGCGCAAATTCGGGCTCTCGCGGGTGCGGGTGCGGCAGATGGCGCACGACGGCCAGCTACCCGGCGTCCGGAAGTCGAGCTGGTGATGGCGCAGAGACCCGCACGGAAGTCGGCCCGCACCCCCGCGGCGAAGCGCGGCCTCGTCCGCGTGCCCGAGGGCGCACTCGACTACAAGAACGTCACCTACCTGCGCACTTTCCTCAACGACCGCGGCAAACTGCGCTCCCGAGCGATGACCCGGCTCTCGCCGCAGGACCAGCGCGCGCTCGCGCTGGCGGTCAAGAACGCCCGCGAGATGGCGCTGCTCCCCTACTCCTCGAAGAAGTAGCGCCTCACGATGTGGGGTTCTGCGGCGGTCCACCTGCCCCTGCGCACACGTGTCGCCGCAGAACCCCGAATCGTGCGGACCAGCGCCGGTGCGGCCGGGCACCGGTGTGCACCGACGCGCGAACTCTCGGATTCTGTCCGGATCGGACAGCGCACCCGCCTCGGCAGCGCACCCGCTCGATAGCGGGCTTNTCNCGCGNCGTCCCCCNCGCGGCGTCGNCNTCCCCCACGCGGCGCCGCATCGCGGGCTGCGCACCGTCGGCCTGGCGGAATCCGCTGTCCGATCCGGACAGAATCCGAGAGTCGCGCGATCGCGCGGCACGCACCGCCCGGCGGCGGAGATACTTCGATCGCGTAACCTTCTGGCACGTGACTTCCGTGCTGGCAGGCTTCGCCGTGATCGCGATCATCGTCGCGGCGGGGTGGCTCCTCGGCCGGCTGGAGGTCCTGGGCGAGCAGCCCGAGAAGCAGCTGTCGCTGCTGGTCTTCTACCTGCTCACACCCGCTCTCCTGCTGCACGCCCTGGCGACCACGGACGTGACGGTGCTGTTCAGTTCGCGACTGTGGGTGAGCGCGGGGTCGGCGCTGGCGATCGCGGCGGTGTACTACGTCGTCGTTCGCGTCTTCTGGCGACGGACGATGGGCGACGCCACCATCGGCGCGCTCGCCTCGAGCTACGTGAACTCGTCGAACCTGGGCATCCCGATCGCGGTCTTCGTGCTCCACGACACGTCGTACGTCGCGCCGCTGCTGCTCTTCCAGATCCTCGTCTTCTCGACGATCGCGCTCACGATGCTCGACATCGCCGAGACCCGCGAACACACGGGACCGCAGCAGCCGCTGTGGCGCACCGTCGCCACTCCGCTGATGAACCCGATCGTGGTCGGCGCGCTGATCGGGCTCGCGATCTCGCTGACCCGCTGGCATCCCCCGGAGTGGCTGATGAGTCCGGTGAAGCTGCTCGGCGACGCCTCCGTGCCGATGGCGCTGATCGTCTTCGGCCTGTCCCTCGGCGGCGTCCGGGTGCTGCAGAAGGGCGAGGCGCCGCGACGCGACATCGCCCTGGCGACCGCGCTCAAGATGATCGCAATGCCGGTCCTGGCCTGGGCGATGGCGCGATTCCTGTTCGGACAATCGGGCCACGCCCTGATGGCGCAGACGGTGACCGCCGCCCTCCCGACGGCGCAGAACGTGCTGGTCTACGGCCTGCGCTACAACCGAGGCGTGATCCTTGCGAGGGATTCCGGACTTATCACAACGGCCCTCTCGGTACCGGCGATCATGTTGATCGCGGTCCTTCTCACCTGACGGATGTGACGGACGACCCGGTCACATTAGTCGTGTGACGCCCGTTTCGGCTTGGGTTCGCGAAACTACTCGTGGGTTAATGAACCCACGAGTAGTGCGCTGAACGGTGTGCTACGAACCGATCCCAGGAGAGACCCCATGGCTCAGACCGCCGCACAGCGCGCCGTCGACCTGTTCGTCTCTGCCGTCGAGGCCCGCGGGGGCAAGGCAGAGGTGACCACGAAGGGCAGCACCACCCTCGTCACCGTGACCGCAACCGACGGCCGAACCGAGACGCTCCGCGTCAAGGCCACCACCGGCGATGCGTGGCAGGCCCGCAAGAGCGAGGCCGTCGCCAAGGCGCCCGTCACCGCGTGGGCCCTCGTCGACCTGTCCGACGGTGCGCCGATCGCGCTCGCCCCGGCCGCCGACTACGCGGCGCACGTCGCGAAGCTCGCCGCCGCGTGGGAGGGCAAGAACCCCGGCAAGTCGCTGACCGTCAACACCAACCTCGCCGTGACCGCCGACGCCGTCGCCGCGTGGGAGGACGCCTGGGCCGTTCTCGGCCTCGACGACGCGAAGCCCGCCGCCGCGCCTGCCGCGAAGGCCGCCTCCACGAAGCCCGCCGCCACGAAGGCCGTCCCGGCCGCGAAGAAGGCCGCCCCGGCCAAGAAGGCGCCCGCGAAGAAGGCCCCTGCGAAGAAGGCCACGTCGGCCGCGAAGCCCGCCGCCGCCAAGGCCACCGCGTCGAAGGCCACCGCCGCCAAGCCCGCGGCTGCCAAGCCCGCCGCCGCCAAGCCGGCCGCCGCCAAGCCTGCGGCTGCCAAGCCGGCCGCCGCGAAGAAGGCACCGGTGAAGGCGTCGGAGGCCAAGATCACCCCCATCGCCGCGCAGAAGGACGCCGCCTCGAAGAGCAAGGCGCCCGCCTCGATCGATGCGAAGTCCTCGAAGCCCGCCGCCAAGGCCGACGCCAAGGCCGCCCCGAAGGCGAAGGCGGACGCGAAGGCACCGTCGAAGACCGTCGCGAAGGCCGAGGAGAAGGCGGCCCCGAAGAAGGGCCAGCCCTCGGGCATCGCGCTGCTGCTCAAGCGTCTCCCCGTGGTGGGTCGCCTGCTCTGACGCGGCGCGCCCGGCCCGGCGCTCCCCGTCGGGAGCACGAACGTCCCCAGGTTCTCGGACCTGGGGACGTTCGCGTTCCCGGCGCACATGCGGCCCCGCCGCGGAGCGCCCCACTTTTCGGAAGCGGGCCGCCGGGCGATTCGCCTAGAGTCGGGGGCATGTCCGACGAGTTGGAACCCATGCGCCGCGACGTCCTGAGAGCGTCCGACCACGACCGCAACCGCGTGGTGGAGATGCTCTCCGAGGCCCTGGGCCTGGGCCAGATCACCCTCCCCGAGTACGAGGACCGATCCCATCAAGCCGTGGCGGCGCGCACGTTCGCCGACCTGGACCGCCTCGTGGAGGATCTGCCCGCCGTACAGAACCTGCCGGCGACGGCCGCCCCCGCCTACCGCCCACCGTCGACGGCGCCCGCCGGCGTTCCGCGCATGGGCGAGACGAAGTGGGCCGTGATGTCGGAGACCAAGGTGCGGGGGCCGGTCGCCGTGGGACCCGAGCACACGGCGACCGCGTTCTGGGGCGGTGTCTCGCTGGACCTGCGCGAGGCGACGTTCCTCGTCGGCGACGTGACCCTGAACGCCTACGCCGTGATGGGCGGCGTGAAGATCATCCTGCCGCGCGGCGCGAACGTGCACGTCGAGGGCGTGGGCGTGATGGGCGCGTTCGAGTACAAGAACCCGCAGACGGGCGATCCCTCCGGGCCGCGGATCGTGGTGAAGGGCTTCGCCTTCTGGGGCGGGGTCGAGGTCATGCTCGCGTGAGCGGGCCGGCTCAGCGACGCTTGCGGTTGCCCAGGTAGTCGCTGACCACGGCGGCGCCGAGCCCGTCCAGGTCCGGCGAGACGAGCCTCCCGCCCACGCGGCGCACCACCGCGGTGAGGAACCGGGTGAGGCCGGGATCGTCGCCCAGCTGGAACACGGTGATCTGCGCGCCCTGCGCGGCAACGGCATCGAGGCCGCGCACCGTCATCGCCAGCGTCCGCGGGTGCGGCGGATAGTCGAAGAACGGCTCGCCGCTGCGCTCGAGGTGGGCGGTCGGCTCGCCGTCGGTGACCACGAGCAGCACCGGCTGCGCGTTCGGATGCGACCGGAAGTGCTGCTGCGCCAACGCGAGCGCGTGGTGCAGGTTGGTGCCCTGCTCGTAGACGCCGTCCAGGCCCGTCAGCTCGCCGACGCTGAGCGTGCGCGCGTACCGCCCGAAGCCGATGAGCGCCAGGTCGTCCCCGCGGAAGCGGGTCGAGATCAGTTGGTGCAGCGCGAGCGCCGTCCGCTTCATCGGCAGCCAGCGGCCCTCCATGACCATGGAGAAGCTGGTGTCCACCAGGAGCGCGACGGCCGCGCGGCTGCGTGCCTCGGTCTCGGTGACCTCGATGTCCTTCGCGTCCAACGTCACCGGGCCGGTCTCCCCCGAGGCCGCCTGCCGGAGGACGCCGTTGAGCACGGTGTGGGTGGCGTCCCAGGGCTCGGTGTCGCCGAACCGCCATTCCCGGCTCGCGCCGGTGGTCTCGCCGGTCGCACCGGCGCGGGCGGTGTTGCGCTCGCCGCCGCGCGAGGTCAGCCGGTCCGCGACGTCCCGCAGGATCGACTGCCCCAGCTGGCGGATCGCCTTGGGCGACAACCGGAGCACGCCATCGGGATCGCGGGAGAAGTACCCCTGATCCCGCAGCGCCTGCTCCAGCTCGGCGAGCGTCCGCGCATCCGCGACCGCCTCGTCACCGAGCTGGCGCTGCAGGGCATCGAGGTCGATGTCGTCGAGCGAGGCACCGTTGTGCTGCTGGCTCAGCTGCTCCGCGAGGGATTCCAGGTCGGCGATGTCCTGCATCGCCTGCGTCGCATCCCCCAACCCCATCCCGGAATCGCCCTCGAACTCCTGGCTGCCGTACCAGTCCTCGCCGGGCCGGGCGTCCATGAGCTTGCCCGTGAGATCGCTCAGCGACTGGGAGAGCTGCGGCGAGCCGAAGGCGGCCTGCGACAGCTCCTCCAACTCCGCGCGCTGCTCCGGCGTCAGGCTGTTGTAGAGCCGCTGCGCCGCCGCGGACCGCCGGGCCAGCGCGTCGATCAGCTCGTCGATGTTCCGCGGGTTCTCCGGGAAGTAGTCGCCGTGCTCGGCCATGAAGGCGTCGAAGTCGTCCTGCGTGGCCGTGCCGGCGTTGTGCTTGTCCAGCAGGGTGTTCAGGTCGTCGAGCATCTTCTGGATCGCCGCGCGGTCCTCGTCGGTCGCTCCCTCGAGGGCCTGCTTGATGCCGGCGAACTGCTGGTCCAGCAGCTCGCGGCCGAGCAGGTCGCGGATCTCCTCGTACTTCTGCGCCGCCTCCGGCGAGCGCCACGCGTAGTCGCCCAGCTCGCGGACGGCCTGCGCCGCCGACGGCGGCAGGTTCGAGATCCGCATCTCCTGGAACCGCGCGTCGTCGTCCAGCGCCCGCGCGAGCTCCTTGCGC
Organism: Tsukamurella ocularis; assembly: GCF_965138335.1. Lineage (GTDB taxonomy): Bacteria > Actinomycetota > Actinomycetes > Mycobacteriales > Mycobacteriaceae > Tsukamurella > Tsukamurella ocularis_A. Next base: position 3,615 of record NZ_CBCSDV010000036.1, on the reverse strand, counting down.
TCCGCGAGCACGGCCTCGTCGAGCAGCTTCTGCACGTCCTCGAAGGTCTTGCCGAGGTTGTTGCGCTGCAACAGCTCCTGCCGCCGGCGGTTCGCCAGCTCGGCGAGCTTGTCGAGGCCGCGGCGGTTCTCGCCGCCGCGGCGCAGGTACTCCTGCAGCGCGCGGCGCGGGGAGACGCCGCTCATGACGTCGCGGCCGATCTCGTCGAGCGCGTCGCGCAGGTCCGTCGGCGGGGCCAGCGGATCGGGCCCGCCGGTGTAGCGGCGGTATCGGGCCAGATGCCCGCGCCGTCCGTGCCGGTCGCGCCCCGCGCGCGAGGACCTATCCGCCATAGACCGTCTGGCCCTCGTCGTCGGACTCCTTGCCGATCCGCCGCGCGAGGTACAGGCCCTCCAGCGCGAACTCGGCGGCCGCGGCTCGCTCCCCCGGCGACTCGGCCTCGAGCCGGCGGTAGACCTCGGCGAGCACGGGCACCTCGGGCAGGTTCTCCAGCAGCTCGGCGGCGGTCACGTCGTCGCCGGTGACGATGGGCCCGCCGGCCTCGATGGCCTCCACGAGCGGCCCCAGGTCGACGCCCAGCAGGTACTCGCTGATCGTCTCGGCCGTCGCGCGCCGCAGCAGGTGCACGAGCGTCGCGATCTCACGACCCTCCTCGCCGGCCTCGAACTCGACCTTGCCGCGCAGCACGTCGGGCACCGTCATCAGGTCGACGGGGCGCGCGACGGGCAGCTCCTCGCCGCCGACGGCCGCGCGGTGCAGGGCCGCCGCGGCGATGGTCTCCTGCGCCGCGATGGCGAACCGGGCGGAGACGCCGGACCGCTGGTCGACGGCGGGCGATTCGCGCAGCTCGCGGGTGAACCGGGCCAGCACCTCGGTGAGGTACTGCGGCACGGAGGCCACCACGTCGGCCTCCTGCTCGATGACCGCGACCTCGTCCTCGAGGTCCAGCGGGTAGTGCGTGCGGATCTCCGCGCCGAAGCGGTCCTTGAGCGGGGTGATGATGCGCCCGCGGTTCGTGTAGTCCTCGGGGTTCGCGCTGGCCAACAGCAGCACGTCGAGCGGCAGGCGCAGCGTGTAGCCGCGCACCTGGATGTCGCGCTCCTCCATCACGTTGAGCATCGCGACCTGGATCCGCTCGGCCAGGTCGGGCAGCTCGTTGACGGCGACGATGCCGCGGTGCGCCCGCGGGATGAGGCCGAAGTGGATGGTCTCGGGGTCGCCGAGGCTGCGCCCCTGCGCCACCTTGACGGGGTCGACGTCGCCGACCAGATCGCCGACGGAGGTGTCCGGCGTGGCCAGCTTCTCCGAGTAGCGCTCGTCGCGGTGCCTCCAGGCGACGGGCAGCTCGTCGCCGAGCTCGGCCGCGCGGCGGATCGAGGCGGGGGTGATCGGGTGGTACGGATGCTCGCCGAGCTCGGCACCGTCGATCACGGGGGTCCACTCGTCGAGCAGGCCGACGATGGTGCGGATCAGGCGGGTCTTGCCCTGCCCGCGCTCGCCGAGCAGGACCACGTCGTGGCCGGCGAGGAGCGCGCGTTCGAGCTGCGGGATGACGGTGTCGTCGAAGCCCTGGATGCCGTCCCAGGGATCGGTGTCGGCGCGCAGCGCGGCGAGCAGGTTGTTGCGGAGCTCGTCCTTGATCCCGCGGTAGACGTGGCCGGAGGCCTTGAGTTCGCCGAGCGTGGCCGGGAGCTCGGCGGGCAGGTCGGTGGGTACATCAGCGCGTGCGGTGCTCACGACGACAACGCTACGCCGATCGGCCGTACCCGCCCCAGCGAGTACGCCCGCAGCGAAACCGGGAATACTGGTGGGGCTACTTCTTCTTGCTTCCGGGGAGCACGCCGGCATCGATCACGGCCTTGCTGACCGGGCGCATCCGGTCGATGAGGCCCTCCGTGGCGTCGGCGAACGCCGCGCCGCTGACGGCGTCGGTGCCCGCCTCGATCTCGTCGTACAGGGCCATGCCCTCCGGGGTCAGACGGTGCGCTTCCGGCTCGCCCTCGACGAGGCCGCGCGCCGTGAGCCGGGCGACGGCCTCGCCCCACTGCTCGTCGCTCCAGCCGCGGGTGATGCGGAAGAACCGACGGCCCATGACCCGGCGGCGGACCGTCGGATCGGGGAGGTCGGCCTCGTGGAAGACGCCGGCCTCGAGGCCCGTGAGGCCGTGCCCGATGAGCTCGGCGAGGTGGTTGTCGCCGCGCCATTCGCGCAGGACGGAGACGTGACGCCAGAGCGCGAGGACCGGCGCGTCGGGGACGGGCGACGCGGCCCACGCGGACGCCAGCGCGCGTCCGCCCAGCGGCAGCCCGTCGACGACGGCGCCGAATCCCTGGGCGAGGGCCTCGATCTCGGCGGGGTCGATGCCGGCGAGGATCGTGCCGTACTGCTCCGCGAGCATGGCGTAGCGGCGGTCGTCGATCTCGGCGAGCCCCGCCTGCAGCGCCTGCGTCCACCCGTTCTCGATGACGGTGGGCGAGAAGTTGTAGAACGCCGCCGTCACCACCGAGGCGTGCGCCTCGCCCATCGGTGCGGCGCGGGCGCCGACGTAGAACGCGTGCTGGTCGATCCCGAGGTCGCTGCACGCGTCCCGGATGCCGGGGTTGAAGTAGGCGACGACGTGGAAGGGCTCGACGGTCTCGTAGGCGCGACGAGCGAGGGCGGCGGTCTCCGACATGCACTCACCCTGTCAGGGCGCGCGCCGGATGTCGACGGTGGGCTACGTGTAGAAGCCCTCGCGGAGGTTGATGCCGTGCTCGACCCAGGCCTTCATCGCGGCGAGCATGCCGGTCCAGCCCATGCAGTTGCCGAAGGCGCCCTTCGCGCCGGCCTCGGTGGCGGTCCACGCCGACTCGGTGATGGTGACCAGGGTGCGGGTGTCGTCGTCGATGGGGGCGAACTCGAACGTCGTGGTGGTGTGGCCGTCGCCGGCGACGGCGTTCTCCGCCTCCCAGCGGATCACGATCTTCGAGTGCGGATCCGCCTCGAGGACCTGCACGGGGAACGCGCCGGGGAAGTCGGCGAAGTCCCAGGTGACCTCGGTGTTCGGCTCCAGCCGGCCGCGGGCGCCGCCGGTGGTGAAGTAGTTGGACAGCTGCTTCGGATCGGCGACGGCCTCGTAGACCTGTGCGGTGGGGCGCGCCACGTAACCGGAGACGGTGAAGGTGAGTTCGTTGAGTTCGGACATGTGATAAAACTACAACATGTCTACGAGCGATCGCAAGGGCTCCGCCGAACCCGCCGGCGACGAGGATGCGGACGACGCCGTCTTCAAGGCCCTCGCCAACGCCACGCGCCGGCGGATGCTCGACGTGCTCAAGGAGTCGCCCCGCACCACCGGCGACCTGTGCGATCACTTCCCCGACCTCGACCGCACCACGGTGCTGCAGCACCTGCGCGTCCTCGAACGCGCGGAGCTGGTGATCGGGCGCAAGGTCGGCCGCGAGCGGCACCTCACGCTGGCGCCCGTCCCCATCAAGCGCATCCACGACCGCTGGATCGGCGAGTACGCCCGCGCCGCGGTCACGCTCCTCGACGACCTCACCCGCGACTNNGGCTCCGTGATCGACAGCGCGCGTCTGGGCTTCTCGCTGGAGCAGCGCAAGGCGTTCGCCGCGA
>NZ_CBCSDV010000035.1:0-41057 GCF_965138335.1 Tsukamurella ocularis | reverse complement strand
GCCGCGGCGGCGCAGAAGCCGAGCGGGCGGCACCGTCGACCANGCCATCAGCAGCACGCCGACCAGGGCGAGGCCCTGCGGCCAGGGGCCGTGGCCCACGTAGCCCGCCTCGGCGTGCCAGGGGCCCGTCGCGAGCAGCAGCATCCCGGCCAGCACGAATCCGGAGGCGGCGATCACCTGCACCGCCGCCCGACGGTCCGGAGAGACGTGCAGCCCGGAGACCACCCACGTCGCCAGCCCGGCGGCCGCCCACAGCGCGAGCCCCGGCCAGCCGCTCAGCACGAAGGCCACCGCGCCCACGCCCAGCCCGGCGAGCACGCCCGGCTGCCAGGCCCGGACCGGCCCGCCGTCGGCGCGCGGGCGCGAGCCCGGAACCAGCGCCAGCGCGGCGAGGATCACGAGCAGCGCCAGACCGCCGAACAACCCGATCCGGTACGGCGCATTGAGCCCGAACCGCAGGGTCACGGCACCGTCGGTGCCCTTCGGCACCACCCAGCCCTGCTGCCAGCCGTTGACGGTCACCGCGCGCAGCGGCGTCCCGTCGGGCCCGGACGCCGACCATCCGGAGTTGCGGCTCTCGGGGACGACGAGCACCTGGTCGGCGTCGGTGTCGCTGACCATCACGACCCGGCGGTCCGGGGTCCAGCTCTGGATCTTCACGCTCCCGTCCCGGGGCGCGGCCGCGTCGGGCGCGGGGGTGTCCAGGGTGACCGTGTCGACGCTGAAGGCGGGGCCCGGCGACGCGACGACCTGCGCCCGCCCCGCCGGCAGCGGCACCGGCGCGGGATCGCAGGCGACCGCGCGGACGGGCGCGCCGTCACGCAGCTCCCGCGCGCCCGCCTCGATGCGGAAGCGCAGCGTCCGGTCGCCGATCCGCAGCGTCGGGCCGGTCTCGCACGGCACCACGACCGCGCGGTCCGCGGGCGCGGGATCGGAGCCGGGGACGGGCGTCCCGTCGGGGCCGACGGCCCGCACCTCGGCCAGGCCCGGTGCCATCCTCTCCGGGAAGCCGAAGTCGTTGATGTTGAGCCGCTCGTCCCAGTCGAGCAGCGAGATGGAGATCGAATCCGTCACGGCCGGATCGACCTTCACGGTGACGGTGTCTCCCGGGGGCAGCTCGCGGACCTGCCGGCCGGTCCCCAGGTCGACGCCGATCCGCGTGGGCCGCGCGGGCGCCTCGCCACGCGGCAGTCGCAGCGTGAGACCGCCGACGACCTGCGGCGACGGCAGTCGCAGCCGCAGCACCGGCTTCGGCGAGGTGGACTGGGTGACGGACTGGGGTGCCGACCACACGGTGTTCGGATCCCCGTCGACGGCCGCCGCGGAGTTCGCCCGGCCGTCGCCCACCGCCGACTCCGCGAACGCCGACGGTGCAGCCGGATCGGCGAGCAGCGCGGACAGCGCCTGCCCCGGCCGCGCGCGCACCGTCAGCGACGTCGTCACCGCGGGAGCCCCCGGCCCGTCGACGGTCCGCCGCAGCGGCCCCGGCTCCTCCGGCCCGATCGCGATGTCGGCGCACTGGACCGGCCCGGGCTCGCCGTTCTCGCCGGGTGTCACGACGCAGCCCGAGCGGCCCATCGTGTCCTGCCCGAAGACCCAGCGCTCCGCCTGTCCGGAGGCCGGCAGCGCGACGTCGTGCCGCGCCGGGATCGCCGTGCCGGACCGCGTGTCCGCGAGCTCCGCCTCCGTGATCGCGAACTGGTTGCCCCAGCTCCGGTCTGCGGTCTCGGCGGCCGTGATCCGCACCCAGCGCGTCGGCTCGGACGGCGCGACCAGGGTGATCGGCGTGCCCGCGGTGACGGGATCGGAGTAGACGGTGCCGGCTTCCGTGGTGATGAGCAGCCGGGTGACCGCCGGTCCCAGCGCCCGGCCGACGGTGACCGTCACCGACAGGTCCGCGCGGGGCTCGGGCAGCGTGAACTGCAGCCACTGGTTGATCGCGTGGTCGAGGCCCGACGAGACCCACGCGGTGTTCTTGTCGCCGTCCACCGCGGCGGCCGTGCCCGCGCCGGGTAGCACCGTGCCGAGCTGCGTGGCGTCGGCGGCGGAACTGGACGCGGAGACCGTCGCGCCCTGCCAGGTCCCGTCGACGAGGCCCGCCGCGGGGTAGTCGGGCAGGCGGTTCAGGGTGCGCCGGGGGTCGTCGACGGTGCGGATGGCGGAGCTGTGGTCGTCGACGCGGCCGTAGTCGGTCTCGCGCCGCTTGGGCGTGTCGGTGACGGTGAGCGGACCGGCGGGCAGGCCCGCGGCCTCCGCGTCCGAGGCGAGAAGCGCCGCACCCAGCTCGCGCCGGCCCGACGCCGCGGCGTCTGCCTGCAGGCCCAGCAGCGCCTCCGGCCCGCCCGCGACGCGGGGCATCGAGGCCAGGTCGGCGACGTACGGGCCGGTGGGGGCGGCACCGTCGACCCGGTAGATCGTGATGGCGGGCAGGGGCGGCCGCAGCCCCGAGTCGACGACCACCTTCTCGACGGTCGGCGGCGCGACGTCCGGCCCGAAGCGGGCGACCTCGCTGATCCCGGGCGAGCCCTCGATCGCGGCGCGGGCCAGCGCGGGCCGGGCCGAGCGCGAGGTGCCGGGGTCGAGGTCGGCCCGCAGCACCAGGTAGGAGATGCCCTGGCGGCGCAGCGTCGCGGCGAGCCCCGCCGACGGGGTACCCGCGCTGAACAGCCGCTGCACCGAATCGAGGGCGCGGATCGCGCCGGGCGGATTGAGCGGGATCGCGTCCCGCACGGCCCACGGCGTCTCGGCGAGGGGCTGGATCGGCTCGTCGCGCGTGAGGCCCCACAGCTGCGCGCCGAAGGGCGCGCCCGGCACGACGAGGGCGCGCTCGGCGCGGGCCTGGCCGGGGGCGGTCCCGGCGGCGTGGGCGGACAGCCAGTCCGCGGCCTGCGACCAGTAGTCGGGGATCCGGTCGTAGGGGCCGCGGGGCGCGAGCTTGCCCGTCCACGCCATGCCGCCCGCGAGCGCGAGCACCACGACCACGGCGAGCGCGCCGGCCGCGAGCCGGTCGTGCTCGGGGTGCGCCAGGGCCCGCCGCACCTTCGGGAGGCCGACGGTGCCGGGCAGCGGCGCCCGGGCCAGCAGGTGCGCCACGCCCAGGACCAGCGGCAACCGCAGGAAGGGCTCGAGCTTGTAGACGTTGCGCAGCGGCGCGCCGACGCTGTCGAGGAAGACGCGCACCGGCTCGGCGAACGGGGAGCCCAGCCCGCTCGCGTAGCCCGCGCCGATTCCCGCCAGCCCGACGAGCAGCACCGTCGCCCAGACTCCGCGCTTCGGCATGCGGCGCATGGTGAGCCCGGCGATCCCGGCGCACGCGACCAGTCCGGTGACGACGACGGCGGCGGGCGACGTGGTGAGCATCGCGCCGGCGCCGCGCTCGTCGGAGATGAACGGGCTCCACGACGTGGTGCCGCGCAGCACCTCGGGCACCGACGCCCACTGCGTGGTCGCGCGAGCGGACTCGATGAACTCGAGGAAGGGCGGGCTGACGCGGCCCATGATGAGCAGCGGCACGATCCACCACGTGGTCGCTAGCGCCACGCACACCGCCCACCAGGCGCTGAAGGTCCAGAACCGTCGGGTCCCGGCGCCGACGCGCACGTGCAGCAGCCACCACAACGCGGCGACCGCGCACGCGAAGCCCGTGGCCACGGCGTTCACCGCGCCCATCAGCGCGACCGCGACCGCCGAGCGGGCGGCCAGGTTCCGCAGCGGCACGTCCGCGCCCTGCAGCAGCTGGACCAGGGGCAGCAGCACCCACGGCGCGAGCATCACCGGCGCGGTCTCGGAGCTGATGGCGCCCAGCGTCGTGAGCACCTGCGGCGCCAGCACGAACGCCACGGCTGCGACGACGCGGCTGCCGCGGGAGCCGGTGCGCAGCGCCTCCGCGAGCCGGACGATCCCCCAGAAGCCCGCGAAGAGCAGCAGCGCCCACCACAGGCGCTGCGTGATCCACGGCGGGACGTGCAGGAACTGGCCCAGCGCGAAGAAGGCGCCGTGCGGGAAGAAGTAGCCGTAGGCCTGGTTCTGCACCTGGCCGAGCGGGGACTGGCTGGACCAGACGTTGGCCGCGCGGGCGAGGAAGCCGATGGGGTTCGCCGTGAGGTCGAGCTTGGTGTCGGCGACCACCTTCCCGGGCGCGCTGAGGAAGCTCAGCGCGAGCAGGGCGACGAACGCCCACGCGCCTGCGCGGCGGGTCAGGGGTTCGTCGGAGAAGTGCGGGCTACTTGTTGGCACCCGAGTCGTCGCGCTCGCCGTAGTTCGACGAGCCCTGGAGGAAGCCCTTGTCGGGGTTCACCTTGCCGACCTCGGTGGACGGCGACGTCTGCGCGACGGCCGAGCCGCTCACCAGTGCGAGGGCCACGGCGACGACGATGCCGGCGAGCGCGGCGGTGGCGCTGGCGATGATCGAGGTGCGGTCCATGCAGGCGAGTCTACAGGTCCAACTCGGCGCAGCCCGACGGCACGATCATCACCGGCCGCTTGCAGCCGCGCAACACATGCTCCGAAACGGACGAATGCCACAGCGCCTTGATGCCGGAGATCCCGCGGCTGCCGGAGACGATGACGTCGACGTCGAAGGTGTCGGACGCCGCGATGAGCGCGGTCCACACGGTGGTGGACACCTCGATGAGTTCGCCGTGCGCGGTGAAGCCCGCGGCGGCCGCGAGATCGACGCCCTGCTCGTTGGTCTTCTTCGCCTCGGCGTGCACCACGTCGCTCTCGCGGGTGAGCGCGGTCTCGGCGGCGCCGGCCCCCGCGACCCCGGACATGGCGGACAGTCGGGCGGCCTGATGGATCGTGGACTCCCACGCGGTGACGACGATCGCCTCGGCGTCTCGGCCCTGCGCGAGGACCTTGCTGGCGTACTTGACGGCGCGCTGGGAGGACTCGGAGCCGTCGTACGCGATCAGAACCTTGACGGGGACACTCATGCGGATCACCTCGATCTTCGCGGTTGTCTGATACCTCCAGATTACGCCGATCGCCTTGGGTTGCAAGATGCAAGTGCGGGCGTGTCCGGGCGCGGCGAGGCCGGTCATGGGCTGGTTTTCGCTCGGCTGCCAGACTGCGCGCATGCGAAGAAGCCGCACCGCGTTCCGTCCCGTCGCCCTCGCCGCGGCCGTGCTCGCCGCGCTCGCGGTGACTCCCGCGACCGCGGGGGCGGCACCGTCGGGCCCGGCCTGCGGGGGCTGGCGCACGACGGTCCTGCGCTCCGGCATGGGGACGCTCGAGAACCTCGCCTTCGACGGTGCCGGCACCGTCTACCTCTCGCGGCAGAACGTGGTCACCGGGCGGGGGAAGCTGCTCGCCGGCACCGCGCCCGGCGCGCTGCGCACCGTCGTCGACCTGCCGAACCCGGGTGGGATCGTCGTCCGCGACGGCGCGGTGCACGTCACCACGGCCGACAGCGCACCGTCGGGACTGCTCGGCAGGACGGACGGCACCGTGAGCGTCGTCGACCCGGCGTCGGGCGCCGTCCGCACCGTCGCCGCGGGCCTGACCATGCCGAACGGCCTCGCGCTCCTGCCCGACGGCCGCGCCGTGACCAGCACCGTCCTCGGCGCGCGGCAGGGGATCGTCGCGACCGCCCCCGGCGGCACGCCGGTGCCCTTCGCGTTGCGCGGCGAGCCCGTCAACGGACTCTGGTTCGACGGTGCCTCCGGCCGCCTGTGGGCCTCGACGGCCACCACCGCGACCACCCGGCTCTACGCCATCGACCCCGCCCGGCCGGAGCGTCCGCGCCGTTACGAGGTGCCCGGTTTCGGGCCGGGCCACTTCGCCGACGACCTCACCGTCGGGCCCGACGGTGCCGTCTACGCCGCGCTCGACCTGCCCGGGACCGTGGTGCGGCTCGATCCGGCGACGGGCGCGCAGTGCACGATCAGCACCGGTCACCGCGGCGTGACGTCGGTGCGGTTCGGCCGCGGGCCGGGGTGGGACGGCGCCGCGATGTACGCGACCACGCTCACCGGGAAGCTGCTTCGGCTGGTCCGATAGCCGGCGCGATCTGACAGACTGACCCCGATGCAGAAGTTTCGGAACCTCACGATCCTGATGATCGCCGCGACCGGCGTGGCGGCGTGCGGCCCGTCGACCCCCGACGCCCCGCCGTCCACGACGGCCGCCGCGCAGGCCCCGTCGACGACGGCCGCTGCGGCATCCTCCGGCCCGGGTCGCCCGGCGGGCTGCGGCACGGACTTCCTCGCGAAGCTCTCGGTGCGGGAGAAGGTCGGACAGCTCCTCATGGTGGGGGTGACGGACGCCGCGGACGCCCGTCGCGCGGTGCGGCAGGGCGTGGGTGGCGTGTTCATCGGCAGCTGGACCGATGCGTCGGTGTTCTCCGGCGGCACCCTGCAGGCCGTGGCGAAGGCCGGGAAGGTGCCGGCCATGGTGTCGGTCGACGAGGAGGGCGGCCGCGTCTCCCGCGTGCCCGGCGCGAACCTCGCCTCGGCGCGCGAGCTGGCGCGCACGAAGACGGTCGCGCAGGCGCGGGCCGAGGGTGCGCGCGTCGGCAAGCTGATGAAATCGATGGGCATCACCGTCGATTTCGCGCCCGACGCCGACGTCTCCGCGCAGTCCGACGACTCGGTGATCGGCGATCGCTCCTACTCCGACGATCCCGCGGTGGTCGCGAAGTACTCGCAGGCCTTCGCGGCGGGCCTGCGCGACGGCGGCGTCTACCCGGTGTACAAGCACTTCCCGGGCCACGGCAGCTCGTCGGGCGATTCGCACCGCGGCGGCGTCAGCGTGCCGCCGCTCGGCGCGCTCAAGCAGAAGGACCTGCTCCCGTTCCGCGCGGCGGTCACGGCGGGCGATGCGGGAGTGATGGTCGGGCATCTGACGGTGCCGGGGCTCACCGAGCCCGGCCTGCCGACCAGTCTGAGCCCCGCCACGATGCGCCTGCTGCGCACCGGCGCCGGTTACGGCGCGCCGCGCTTCGACGGGCCGATCTTCACCGACGACCTATCCGGCATGAAGGCGGTCACCGACCGGTTCACGGTGCCGCAGGCGGTCGCGAAGTCGCTCGAGGCGGGTGCCGATGTGGCGCTGTGGATCTCGACCGACCAGCTCGGCGCGGCGATCGACGCGGTGGAGGCGTCCGTCACGTCCGGGAAGCTCTCGCGCAAGCAGCTCGACGATTCGGTGCTGCGGGTCGCGCGCGCGAAGCACGCCGTACGCTGCTGATACCGAACGGATTTCGCCGGAACTTACTTGCGGGTAACCTCGTGGGCTAGGATCTGACTCGAGAGTAAGGAGGACGCCGATGGCCGGTGGTACGAAGCGTTTGCCGCGCGCGGTGCGCGAGCAGCAGATGCTGGACGCCGCCATCAAGGTGTTCTCCCGCAACGGCTTCTACGAGACGTCGATGGACGCGGTGGCCCGCGAGGCGCAGATCAGCAAGCCGATGCTGTACCTGTACTACGGCTCCAAGGACGAGCTCTTCGCCGCGTGCGTGACCCGCGAGGCCGGCCGGTTCATGCGCAGCATCGAGTTCGACGCCAGCCCCACGCTGCCGCCGCTCCAGCGCCTGCGCTCGGTGATCGCCGGCTTCCTGAAGTACGTCGACGAGAACCGCGACGCGTGGCGGGTCATCTACCGGGAGGCCACCGGTCAGGCCGCCTTCGCGGCGCTCACGGAGGTCAATCGCGAGCGGGTGGTCGAGATGACCGCGGTGCTGCTCCGCGAGGCGGCCAAGTACGCGCCGGAGGACACCGACTTCGAGCTCTACGCCGTCGCCCTGGTCGGCTCCGGCGAGGCGATCGCGGACCGCCTGGCCACCGGCAAGGTCGAGCTCGACCGCGCCGTCGAGATCATGACCTCGTTCCTCTGGGGCGGCATCCGCGGCGAACGCCCGGAGTAGTCCCTTCGACGGTGCCCGGCCCGCGCGCGGGTGCGGGGCGAGGCGGTGGGCGTGTCCGTTCCGACGAGCCATGCGTCGGACGCATGCCCCCTGTAGCCGCAGGTCAGGTGCGTTTCGGGGCGCTCGAGTCATGCGCGAGACGCATGGCTCCCATGCTTTCACATCCTCGGCTGCGCCCTCTCCTCGTGCATCATCCGGTCGACCCAATCGGTCATCGCCGCTCGGACCACCTCCGGCCGGTCGATGTGCACGTTGTGGCCGGCGCGGTCGGCGATCACCACCGCCATCCGGGCGTAGTGCGCGATCAGCCGCAACTGGTCCTCGTAGCCGACCACCGCGTCCTGCCGCGCCGTGACCAGCAGCGACGGTGCTGTCATCGGAGCCGCGAGCAGCGATTCCGGCTCCACCGACAGGCTGAAGTCGGCCCAGATCCGCTCGGCCGCCACGCGGTCGTGCGCGCGGATGCCGGGCAGGGCGGAACTGCGGTAGCGCTCCCAGTTCTCCGCGGTCAGGTCCACGGCCATGTCCTCGTAGGCGGCACGGTCGTCGGGCGAGAGGTACGCGAGCAGTTCTGCATCGACGTCGAAACGGGTCGGCGCGGGCCGAGACCGCTCGGGAAGCGGAACGACGGACGGCACTAGAAGGCACAGGCCGAGGATCCGGTCGGGCCGCGAACACGCGAGGTGACGCGCGAGGGCTCCGCCCAGGGAATTGCCCACTACGGCGAACGGTGCGTCGCCGAGCCGGTCGTCGACGTAGCGCTCGACCGCCCGCGCGAGCGCGTCGACACCGTCGATCTCGGGGCCGGCGGGGCTGGCGCCGAAGCCCGGCAGGTCGATGTAGTGCCGCCGCCACCGGCGACCCGACTGGGCGAAGGCGGCGTCGAGGGGGAGGAGGAGTCGGTGATCCACGGTGAAGCCGTGGATCAGCAGGACGGGGGTGCCGTTCAGGTCGCCGAGGACGACGTCTCGGATCTTCGTGGTTCTCATGCGGTGAGCCTCGGACATTCGCACTAGCGTCAAGGTCAAGACGGAGAGGAGATCGGGGTGCGGATCGGCGAATTCGCGGCGCTCACGGGGATCAGCGAGCGCAGCTTGCGGCACTTCGAGGACGTCGGGCTTCTGGTCCCGGATCGGGCCGCGAACGGCTACCGGGACTATTCGCGCGATCTGATCGGAAGGGCCGGGGACGTAAGGGATCTCGTCTCGGCGGGGATACCCACGCGCCTCGTCGCGGACCTCCTTGACGCGGCGTCCGACGCGGGCGGAGTGGACGCCGTGCATCTCGCTCCCGGCGCGCGGCGGGCGGTCGAGGCCGAGTGGGAACGCATGTGCCGATGCGTCGAGTGCATCGCGGCCCGGCGGGACGCGCTGCGCGCGTACCTGGATGGGGACGGTGCTCGCCGCTGAGCGGCGAGTTATGCGTGCGGCGCATCGCTCGAGTGGTCGAAAATCATGCTTGACCTGCGATGACGGGGGTATGCGTGGTACGCATCGCTCTTCTGAACGACTACTGCTCTCGTTCCGGCCCCGCCCCGCGCGCCCGACCCCGAAAACGGCGATGCCCGCCGCGGCCGAGGCCGGGCGGGCACCGTCGGAGAGCAGGGCTTACAGCGGCGTGACGGTGGCCGTCACGTGCGGGTAGCCCTTCTTGAGGTCCTTGGCGACGATCTCGGTGCCGCCGGTGGCCTCGTCGCGCGTCACGTACAGGCCGATGCGGGCCGGCAGGATCACCGGCTTGCCGAAGCGCACGTGGTGCACCACCGCGTCGGGGATGTGGCCTTCGACGACGCGCAGCATCGCCGCGGCCGTCCACGCGCCGTGCGCGATCGAGGACGGGAAGCCGAACGCCTTGCCGCCGATCGGCGACATGTGGATCGGGTTCCGGTCACCGCTGACGCCGGCGTACCGGCGGATGAGCCCGCCGTCGGCCGAGAGCAGCGCGTCGGGGGCGCCGGGGCGGCCCTCCTTGGGCGCCGGGCCCGAGGGCTCGCCGGACAGCGACGTCCGCTGCTGGATCAGCATCGTCGACACCTCGGACGCGACCGAAGCGCCGGACGCATCGGTGAACTCCGTCGTGAAGTCGATCAGCATGCCCTTGCGGTGCTCGCGCAGGTCGCCCACCGAGGTGCGGAGCGTGAGCTTCTCGCCCGGCTCCACCCGGCGACGCCGCGTGATCGTGTTCTCCACGTGCACCGACCCCACCGCCGCGGCGGGGAAGTCGTCCGCGAGGAACAGGTCCATGATCAGCGGGAACGAGAGCACGTAGAGGTACATCACGGGTACCTCGCCGGTGTTCTTCAGCCCGACGACCTCGCAGTACTCGCCGACCCGCGCGGGATCCACGTCGACGGTGAGCTCGACGGTGCGGTCCGGCAGCGGGGTCTCCGGCTTGAGCGGCCCCTGCTTGCCGATCACGGGCAGGATGCCGCGCAACCCGCGCGTGAGCACCGACAGGCTCGACGGCGGCGCCTGCAGGACGGTGGTCTTGGTGGCCATGATCAGGCCCCCAGCAGGCTCTGACCGCAGACGCGCACGACGTTGCCGGTCACGGCGGCCGAGGACGGCGCGGCGAAGTAGGCGATGGTCTCGGCGACGTCGACGGTCTGGCCGCCCTGCTGCAGCGAGTTCATGAGCCGGCCGGCCTGGCGGGTGGCCAGCGGGATCGCGGCGGTCATGGCGGTCTCGATGAAGCCGGGCGCCACGGCGTTGATGGTGATGTTCTTCTTCGCCAGGACCGGGGTGTAGGCGTCGACGATGCCGATGACGCCGGCCTTGGTCGCGCCGTAGTTGGTCTGGCCGCGGTTGCCCGCGATGCCGGCGATCGACGAGACGTCGACGACGGCGCCGCCCTCGTTGAGCGCGTCGGCGGCGAGCAGGTCGTCGACCAGCTGCTTCGGGGCCTTGAGGTTCACGGCCATGACCGAGTTCCACTTGCCCTCGTCCATGTTGGCGAGCAGCTTGTCGCGGGTGATGCCGGCGTTGTTGACCACGATGTCGAGGCCGCTGTGGCGCGACTTCACCAGTTCGGCGATCTTCGCGCCGGCGTCGGGCGCGGTCACGTCGAGCGGCAGCGCGGTGCCGCCGACCTTGTTCGCGACCTCGGACAGGGCCTCGCCGGCGGCGGGGATGTCGGCGGCGATGACGTGGGCACCGTCGCGCGAGAGGACCTCGGCGATGGTGGCGCCGATGCCGCGGGCGGCGCCGGTGACCAGCGCGACCTTGCCGGCGAGCGGCTTGTCCCAGTCGGCGGGCGCGGCGGCGTCCTTGTCGGTGATGCGGATGACCTGCGCGTCGACGTACGCCGACTTGCCCGAGAGGAGGAAGCGCAGCGTCGAGGCCAGGCCCGAGGCGCCGGTCGCGGCGTCCGGGTGCACGTAGACGAGCTGGGCGGTGGCGCCGTCGCGGAGCTCCTTGGCCACCGAGCGGGTGAAGCCCTCCAGGGCGCGCTGCACGATGTGCTCGTCGAGGTCCTCGATCAGCTCCGGGGTGGTGCCGAGCACCACGAGCCGGGCGCTGTTGCCCAGCGAGCGGATCTGCGGACCGAAGAACTCGTACAGGCCCTTGAGGTCGTCGATGCTGGTGATACCGGTGGCGTCGAAGACCGCGCCGCCCAGCTTCTCGGCGCCGCGGGCGCCGCCGTTGTTGACGACGAGGTCGTAGTCCGCGAGCAGCTCGCGTACGGGCTCGACGAGGCGGCCCTTGCCGCCGAGGAGGACGGGGCCGGCGAGCGCGGGCTTGCCGGCCTGGTAGCGGCGGAGGACCGGCGGCTGCGGCAGTCCGAGCCGGCTGGCCAGGAAGGAGCCGGGGCCCGACTTCACGAAGGCCGCGTAGAAGTCCGTGCTGGGTGCATCAGGCATGTGGGGTACCTCATCCGTGTGGGGTTCCGATAGGCTATCGACAAGCAACTTACTCCAGAGTAAGAATACTCGGTAGTAGCAACCCTCGATTCCAGGGAGAAACCCGTGGCAAACATCGAAACCCGCCCGGTCGCCATCCTCGGTGGCAACCGCATCCCGTTCGCCCGCTCGGATCGCGCCTACGCCAAGGCGAGCAACCAGGACATGTTCACCGCTGCGCTCAATGGTCTCGTGAGCCGCTTCAACCTGCAGGGCGAGCAGTTGGGCGCCGTCGTCGGCGGTGCGGTGCTCAAGCACAGCCGCGACTTCAACCTGATCCGCGAGTCGGTGCTCGGCAGCCCGCTGAGCCCGTACACCCCGGCGTTCGACGTGCAGCAGGCCTGCGCCACCGGCCTGCAGGCGATCAACGCCGCGGCCCAGGGCATCCAGCTCGGCCGTTACGAGGCGGCCATCGGCGGCGGCGTCGACACCACCTCCGACGCCCCGATCGGCGTCTCCGAGGGCATGCGCAAGGTGATGCTCGAGCTCAACCGCGCGTCGAGCACCGTCGACCGGCTCAAGCTGGTCGGCAAGCTCCCGGGCAACCTGGGCATCGACATCCCGCGCAACGGCGAGCCGCGCACCGGCATGTCGATGGGCGAGCACGCCGCCATCACGTCCAAGGAGTTCGGCGTCTCGCGCGCCGAGCAGGACGAGCTGGCCTACCTGAGCCACACGAACATGGCGGCGGCCTACGACCGCGGCTTCTTCGAGGACCTGATCACGCCGTACCTCGGCCTCACCCGCGACGACAACCTGCGCCCGGGCAGCACCGTCGAGAAGCTCGCGACGCTCAAGCCCGTCTTCGGCGTCTCGCTGGGCGACGCGACCATGACGGCCGGAAACTCGACGCCGCTCACCGACGGCGCGTCGACGGTGCTGCTGTCCTCCGACGAGTGGGCGGCCGAGCGCGGCCTGCCCGTGCTCGCCTACCTCAAGGACGTCGAATACTCGGCCGTGGACTACGTCGGCGGCAAGGACGGCCTGCTCATGGCGCCCACCTACGCGGTGCCGAAGCTGCTGGCGCGCAACGGCCTCACGCTGCAGGACTTCGACTTCTACGAGATCCACGAGGCCTTCGCCTCCGTGGTGCTGGCGACGCTGCAGGCCTGGGAGTCGGCCGAGTACTGCAAGGACCGCCTCGGCCTCGACAAGCCTCTCGGCTCGATCGACCGCAGCAAGCTCAACGTCAACGGTTCGTCGCTCGCGGCCGGCCACCCGTTCGCCGCGACCGGCGGCCGCATCGTGGCCTCGGCCGCGAAGCAGATCAAGGAGAACGGCGGCGGTCGTGCGCTGATCTCGATCTGCGCCGCCGGCGGCCAGGGCATCACCGCCATCATCGAGGGCTGATCCTCGCGGGGCTCGCGCCCCGAGGACCGATGCAGCCGGCCCCGGCCGCCTAAGCTGGTGTCATGACCGCGACGGACGATCTGATCGAGAGGATCCTGCGCGACTACGACACCATCACGGTGGTCGGGGCCAGCGTCGATCCGGCGAAAGCGGCGCACGACGTGCCCGCCTACATGCAGCACCGGGGCTGGCGCATCATTCCGGTCAACCCGCATGCCGACGAGATCCTCGGCGAGCCGGTGTACCGCACCCTGGCCGACGTGCCGGAACAGGTCGGCCTGGTCGACGTCTTCCGGCCCGCGGAGTTCACCCCCGACATCGCCCGGCAGGCCGTCGCGGCCGGGGCGACGGCGCTGTGGCTGCAGCTGGGGATCCGCTCGGCGGAGGCGCGCGAGATCGCCGAGGCCGCCGGACTGCTCTACGTCGAGGACCGCTGCCTCATCATCGAGCAGCGCCGCACCCGGATCTCCAGGAGGAGCGCATGAGTTTCGGCATCGTGGTCGTCGCCGTGGTCGCGGTGGTGGCAGTGCTCATGTTGATCGGCGTCGTGTGGTTCCTCCGCGACTCCAACAAGCGGATCAAGGACTTCGCGAACTCCGGCGACCTCATCCCCGGACGGCCCGGTCGCGCGCCCGCCGAATGGGCGAACGCCACCTCCACCGAGGCCCTGCTGCACCAGCGCACCCGCTACGCCATCGCCGATGTGCACCGCGGCGCCTTCGCGCCCGCCGTGCCACCGCCCGCGGACTCCGCGATCAAGGGCCCCGAATCCGACCTCGCCGCCCTCGACGACGCCGTCTTCGCACTCGACGACGCCATCATCGCCGCCGCGCAGCTGTCCGGCGAGGAGCGCACGAAGGCGCTGGGCGAGCTCGATCCCAAGGTCGCGGCCCTGGAGGCCCTGACCGGCAAGCTGTGGGACGCCCCCTCCGCCCAGCGCCGCCCGCTCATCGATGCGACGACCGCGACCCTCCTCCGCTGAGCCCGCCCGCTGAGCCCACTCGCTGTGCTGACCCGCTGGAAGCGGTCGCTTGGGGGATCGTCGTTCGGAACAGCAATGCGTGCCACGCATACCCCTGAATATGCAGGTAGACGCTGTCTTTCGACGTCGCGGCCATGCGTTTCTCGCATACCCCCGGGGACCCGGCGACCCGCTCGCCCCACGGCATTGCTGCCCGGCGGGCTACACGCACGATCCGCTTCGCCAGGCGGCGTGACGGCGCACGTCTTCTCGTCCTGGCGGCCGGGGCGACATATATCGTCGCGCCGGGCCGCTGGATGAGAGTTTCGGATCCGCCCCGCGTGGCATACGTCAGGCCACCGTGTGGGGCGGCGTGTGGTGGGGCGCGGTCGCCCCCAGCGTCGAAGTCGACCGGGGTATGCGCGCGGCGCATGGCTACGACAGCAGAAAATGCCCCTGAACTGCGAAGTTGCTAGCCATGCGCGGTACGCATGGCTCTCGTGAAGCAACACAGTGCCGACGCCCAACCCCACGGCGCAGGGCACGTATACGGCACGACCGCACAGCGGCCCCGCCCATCACTCCCGGCGTACGCGGACTGCGGGCCGTCGTGACACCGCGGCGCGGAACCGCTCGACGCCCCGGTGCAGCGCCCACGACAGCACGACGGTGATCGCGGCGGTCACCACGGCGATCGGCCAGGTGGAGCCGGTGAACAGCGACCACCCGAACAGGTCGAGCACCACGACCTCCATGACCATCACGTGGATCAGGAAGAACTCGTAGCTGATGGTGCCGAGCCATACCATCGGCCGTGAGCCCAGCACGCGCGACGGCCCCGTCGCGAACGCGGCCACGAGCAGGCCGCCGATCAGCGCCTCCAGGAGGAACTTCGTCACGCCCTGCGCCGGCGTGGGTAGCCGCAGGTCGATCGGCCCGGCGAGCGGCGTCAGCAGCACGCCGTAGGCCACCGCCGCCGCGAGCAGCAGGGGCCACCGCGGCAGTCGCACGCGGTCGACGAGCAGCGCCACCGCCATGCCCGCGGCGAACGCGGCTGCGAACCCGGGCGGCCACGACCGCGCCGTCTTGCCGAAGACCTCGGTCGCGGTGACCAGCACCAGCCAGCCCACCGACGCCGCGACCATCGCCGCCGGGACGATCCAGGCCCGGCGTGCGCGCAGCAGCCACAGGCCCAGCAGGGGCAGCGCCAGGTAGAAGGCGACCTCGACGCACATGCTCCACATCTGGGTCAGCCCCGTGTGCACCGCGCCCACGCCGTAGATCTGGGTGAACGTCAGGTGCCGCAGGTACGGGATCCAGCCGTGCCCGTGCGCGGAGAGGTCGGGCCGCCACACGTAGATCGCGTACACGACGGTGACCACCGTCCAGTACGCGGGCAGGATCCGCCAGGCCCGCGCGACGAAGTACCGCCGCACGTCTGGCGCGCCCGCCGAGTCCGCCCAGGGGCCCGTCCCCGCACTCGCCCCCGCCCCGGGCCGGGCCCGCACCCACGGCCGCACCAGCAGGAACCCGGACAGGGCGAAGAACACCGGCACGGCGGTCTCGAGGCGCGCATAGGCGGCGCCCACGGCATCGGGGGTGAAGTCGCCGCCCCAGAACGCCGCGTGCGTGACGCACACCCCGAACGCCGCCACCGCCCGTAGGCCGGTGAGCGCGGGGACGTGCGCCGAGCGGGGAGCGGAATCGATGACGACTCAGATCTTGATCGCGGGGATGAGCCGGTCGAGGTTCCACAGCCGGTTCCGTCTCGCGGACAGGCACGACAGTGTGATCGAGGCGGCCCAGATGAACAGCAGCACCCCGATCGCGATCCACAGCCGCTCGTCGATGCCGCCCAGGATCAGCTGCCGCAGACCGTTGACGCCGTACGTCATCGGGTCGTACTTGTGCAGCACCTGGAAGGGTCTGGCGGTGGTCTCCACCGGATACATGCCGCCGGAACTGACCAACTGCAGCATCAGCAGCGCCATGATCAGCACGCGGCCCACCGCGGGCCCGACGAAGGCGTTCACGGCCTGGGTGAAAGCGATGAAGGACAGCGACACCCCCATCATGAAGAAGATCATCGCCACCGGGTGCGCCACTTCGAGCCCGAGCCCGAACCGCACGACGCAGTACAGGATCACGGCCTGGAACAGGCCGATCGCCGCGGCGGGCAGGTAGCTGGCCATCACGACGCGGATCGCCAGGACCTCGGCGGCGATGGCGCGGTTCTGCAGGGGCCGGAAGACCATCCACAGCACCAGCGCACCGAAGAACAGCGCCAGCGTGAGGAAGAACGGCGCCATGCCCGTGCCGAAGTTCGGGGCGCGGTTCTCGTGCTGCGCGTCCAACTGGACGGGGCCGCCGATGGTCTGCGCGACCTGCGAGGTCTGTTCCTGCGACCACTTGGGCACGGCGCCGGCGCCCTCGCGCAGCTTGGTGGACAGCTCCTGGCTGCCGTCGCGCAGCTGCACCGTTCCGGACGAGAGCCGGGTGGCACCGTCGGAGAGCTGGGTGATGCCGTCGTCGAGCGTGGCGTTACCGGCGGCGAGCTGTTGTGCGCCCGACCGCAGCTCGGTGAGCTTGGCGGTGAGATCGCCGCCGGTCGCCCCGACCTGGGTGAGCAGGGTCTGGAGCGGACTGCCGGGCGTGCGGAGCTGCTCGGTGAGCGTCGCGGCGGCCGACGAAGCCGCTACGACCTGGTTCTTCGCCGCAGCCGGCACGGAGGCCTGCGCCAGCTGCGCCCGGACGGCGCGCAGCCCCTCGGCGGCCTGCCGCGCCGCCGGATCGGGGCTGGCGGTGAGCTGCTTGATCGCGGCGTCGATGCCAGCGAGGGCGGTGTCCTGGGTCTTGATGAAGACGCCCGCCTTGTCGGCGGCGTCCGCGAGCGCCGCGGCGCTCTGCTGGATCTGCGCGGTGTTCCCGCCCAGCCCCGACAGTGCTTTCGTCACGGCGAGAAGGGGATCGGTGGCCTGGGTGATGCCGTCCGAGAGCTTCTGCGAGCCGGCGCGGAGCTGCGCCGAGCCGGTCTTCGCGGTCCCGAGTCCCGAGGCGAGTTGGGCGGCACCGTCGTTCGCGGTCACCAGGCCGTCGTGCAGTTTCCCGGCCCCGTCGGCGGCCTGCTCGATCCCCGAGCCGGCGGTGATCATCATCGACAGCACCTGGTTGACGGCCTGCCCCGAGATCCGGGTGGAGACCGCATTGAGGACCTGCGACATCGCCGTCTGGCCGATGGTGGAGCTGATGTAGTTGTTGGCGTCGTTGTAGACGGCCCGCAGCTGCGCCTTCTCCGGCTTACCCGACATGGGGGAGGCGATCGCGGCGGAGAAGTTCTCCGGCAGCTCCAGCATGAAGTAGTAGGTGCCGTCCTTGACACCCTGCTGCGCCTCGGCGGGGGAGACGATGTTCCAGTCGAGGCTCTTGTCGTCGGCGAGGGACTTCTCGACCTCGGCGCCCGCGTTGATCTTCTGGCCCTTGACCTCGGTGCCCTTGTCGGCGTTGACGAGCGCGACCGGCATCTTGTCGACGTTGCCGAACGGGTCCCAGAAGGCCCACAGGTACAGCGCGCCGTAGACGAGCGGCAGCAGCATCAGCACGACGATGGCGGCGCGGGTGAGGCGGCTGCGGCCGAAGCGCTTGATCTCGGAGCCGAAGGCGAGGCCGGCGGCGATGGGGACGAGGCTGCCCTTCGTCGAGGACTTCTTCGCGGGCTTCGCGGTCGTCTCGTCGGAGTTCTTGTCGGACATGGAGATCAGTCCTTCCGGGTCAGGGCGCGGCGGTCGTGCAGGGTGTGCTGCGGGGCGGTGCCGCCGAGGGGGTTGGTGACCCCGACGATCACGGTGTAGCGGGCGGAGATCGCGCCGAGGCGCTGGACGGCGTCGGCGCGTCCCGGGTTGTCGCGGACCTGTTCGAGGTCGCCGACGATGAGGATCGGCCGGTTCCCCAACAACGCCAACGTGATCCGTAGCAGGAACAGCTGCAGGTCGCTCAGCTCGACGATGCGGGTCCGTGGCCCGGGCCGGTCGAGGTCGCCGAACACCTGGTCCATCTCCAGGCTGCCGGCGCTCAGCGGCACCATCGAGTACCAGGGCGCGAGCCAGCGCCGCTGCTCGGCGAGCACGGTCTCGACGGTGACCGACTCGTCCAGGTCGTCGATGTCCTCGAAGGCGGCGATCGCGCACTTCTTCCGGATGGCGCCGGGCGTGGTCGCCCCGAGGGCGTCGACGGTGCCGTGGCTCGGCTTGAGCCGCCCGGCGAGGGTGAGCAGCAGGGCGTCCTGATCGCGCCCCGCGGGCATCTGGACGGCGTGCAGGCCGGGGCCGAACTCCAGGTCGATGCCCCGGAACAGGGGGCCGTGCTCCCCGTCGACGCCGATGTTCACCGCCGCGAGCTGTACGTCGTTCGGCTGGTCGTCATCCATGCGGGGCACTCCGGAGGTCGTCGGCGCAGGTCGGTAGCAATCCTACGGTGGCTGCCCGACGGCGCAGCGCGCACGTCGGAGGCACCGTCGGGCCCGGGAACGGGCGAGGGCGCCCCNNCCGGTGGTCGGGGCGCCCTCGGGTACTCGTGGCTAGGAGGGGACGATCAGAACGCGGCCTCGTCGAGCTCCATCGCCTGGTTGTCGATCGCGGCGATGATGTCCTTGGTGCCGGTGAGCTGCGGCAGCACGTTCGCGGCGAAGAACTTCGCGACGCCGACCTTGCCCTCGTAGAAGGACTTGTCGGCGCCCGCGGCGCCACCGTCGAGCTTGGCCTGGGCGATGACGGCCTGGTGCAGCAGGCGCCAGCCGATCATCAGGTCGCCGAAGGCCATGAGGAAGCGCACGGAGCCGAGGCCCACCTTGTACAGCTCCTTGGGCTCCTGCTGCGAGGCGAGCGCGAAACCGGTGAGCGTGGCGGCCATGGCCTGCACGTCCTCGGCGGCGGTCTTGAGCAGCGCGACGTCGGCGGCGAAGGCGCCACCGGCGTTGGCCTCGATGAACGCGGTGATCTGCCCGGCCACGTGGCCCAGCGCGGCGCCGCGGTCGCGGAGGATCTTGCGGAAGAAGAAGTCCTGCGCCTGGATGGCGGTGGTGCCCTCGTACAGCGAGTCGATCTTCGAGTCGCGGACGTACTGCTCGATCGGGTAGTCCTGCAGGAAGCCGGAGCCGCCGAAGGTCTGCAGCGACTCGGTGCCGAGCAGCGTGAACGCGCGCTCGGAGCCGACGCCCTTGACGATCGGGAGCAGCAGGTCGTTGACCTTGAACGCCATCTCCTCGTCGGCGCCCGAGACGGGGGTCGCGGTGCGGACGTCCTGGTGCGCGGCGGTGTACAGGTACACGGCGCGCAGGCCCTCGGCGTACGCCTTCTGCGTGAGCAGCGAGCGGCGCACGTCCGGGTGGTGCGTGATGGTCACGCGCGGCGCGGTCTTGTCGGCCATCTGGGTCAGGTCGGCGCCCTGGACGCGCTGCTTGGCGTAGTCGAGCGCGTTGAGGTAGCCGGTCGAGAGGGTGCCGATGGCCTTGGTGCCGACCATCATGCGGGCGTGCTCGATGACCTTGAACATCTGCGCGATGCCCTTGATCTCCTCGCCCACGAGCCAGCCCTTGGCGGGCTTGCCGTGGCCGCCGAAGGTGACCTCACAGGTGGTGGACGTCTTGATGCCCATCTTGTGCTCGACGCCGGTGACGTAGACACCGTTCTCCTCGCCGAGGTTGCCCTGCTCGTCGAAGTGGTGCTTCGGCACGAAGTACAGGCCCAGGCCCTTGGTGCCGGGCGCGCCGCCCTCGGGGCGGGCCAGCACGAGGTGGAAGGTGGACTCGAACATGCCGTCCATCACCGCGGAGGTGATGAAGCGCTTCACGCCCTCGATGTGCCAGGAGCCGTCCTCCTGCTTGATGGCCTTGGTGCGGCCCGCGCCCACGTCCGAGCCGGCGTCCGGCTCGGTGAGCACCATGGTGGCGTTCCAGTTGCGCTCAGCGGCGATCTTCGCCCACTTCTTCTGCTCGTCGGTGCCCTCGTCGAAGAGGATCTGCGCGAAGCCGGGGCCCGCGGCGAACATGAAGACGGGCGGGTTGGCGCCGAGGAAGAGCTCGCCGATGCCCCAGTACAGCGAGCGGGGCACGTCGGTGCCGCCGAGCTCGTCGTTGAGGCCGAGGTAAGCCCAGCCGCCGTCGGCGAAGATGGCCTGCGACTTCTTGAACGCCTCGTTGATCTTGACCTCGTGGGTCTCCGGGTTGAAGACCGGCGGGTTGCGGTCGGCCTCGGCGAAGGACTCGGCGATGGGGCCCTCGGCCTGACGGGCCGCCTCGCGCAGCATCTCCTTGGCGGTGTCCTCGTCGAGGTCGCCGTACGCACCGGAAGCCAGCACCTCGCCGACGCCGAGATCCTCGAAGAGGTTGAACTCGATGTCGCGGACGTTGCTCTTGTAATGGCCCATGGGGCTGTTCCACCTTCTCAGATCAGGCTGTCGGACTGTTACCTGCCGGTAAGTTACCGCTCGGTAATATGAATAGGATAACGCGCTCGCCGCGTGCGAACAAGTGCAAGCACCCCTACGGCGCGATCGCCTCCTCGCGGCGACGACGTGCGCGAACAGCCAGGTCAGTGCCCGTGCCGTGGTACGGATCACTCTCGCGCCATTCCACGTGCTCCACCACCATGTCCTCGGGCAGCGCCTCCGACAGCTCGGCGGCCCCGAAGGTGGGCAGGCCGGGGTGCGAGTCCGCCTTCTCGTGCGCCAGCAGCAGGAGCAGCCCGCCGGGCGCCAGCGCGTGCGCGACCTTGGCGATCGCGGCGGCCCGGTCCTCGGGATCGGGATGCACGTACGCCCAGACGGCCAGGTCGTAGGGCTGGTCGGGGATCGCGTCGACGGTGATGTCGAGCGGAGTCCAGTGCAGCCGGGCGCGGACGGTGCGCGGCGACCGCGCGGCCACCGTCGCCGCCTTGTCGAGCCCGACGCGCGAGTAATCGACGGCCGTCACGTCCCACGCGCGGGTCGCGAGCCACAGCGCGTGCCGGCCCTCGCCGGCGCCCACATCGAGGGCGCGGCCGGGCGGGAGCACGGTCACCTGCTCGACGATCCACGGGTCGGGTGGCGTTCCCCACACCAGTTCGGTGGCGCGGTAGCGGGCGTCCCACTCCTTCGCGCCGCGCAGCTGCTTCTCCCCGTGCGCGAGTTCGGCGGGAGAGAGGGGGCCGATGCCGCCCTCCTCGCGCTCCTCGTCGGTCCGGTCGATGCCGTCGGGGGTGGTGTCGGGCGTGCTCACAGCAGGGCCTCCTTGAGGTAGGCCACGTCGTCGGCGAGGCCGTCCGACGGGGTCTCGAGGATGATCGGCGCCCCGGCCGCGCGGGCCACGTCGGCCAGCAGGTCGGGGTCGATGGTGCCGTCCTGCAGGTTCGCGTGCCGGTCGCGCGCCGAGTCGAACTCGTCGCGGGAGTTGTTCAGGTGCACGAGGTCGATGCGGCCGGTGATCGCCAGGACCCGCTCGACGATGCCCATCAGCTCCTCGCCGCCCGCCCAGGCGTGGCAGGTGTCGAGGCAGAAGCCGGCGCCCTGGTCGCCGACGGCGTCCCACAGCCGGTCGATGGTCTCCAACTGGCGAGCGATCGCCCCGTCGCCGCCCGCGGTGTTCTCGATGAGGATCGGTACGCCGAAGCCGCCCTTCTCCTCCTGGCGCGTGAAGAGCTTGCGCCAGTTGTCGATCCCCGCCTGCAAGTCCTCTCCGTCGCGCAGGTGTCCGCCGTGCACCACCAGCCCGAAGGCGCCGAGGTCGGCGGCCGCGGCGGCCTGCTGCTCGACGGCCTTGCGGCTCGGCATCCGGAGCCGGTTGTTCAGGCTCGCGACGTTGATGACGTACGCCGAGTGCACGACGATCTCCAGCGGCGAGTCCTTGAGCGCCTGCGTCTGCGGGTGCGGCTCCGGTTTCTTCCAGCTCTGGGGGTCGGAGACGAACATCTGGATCACGTCCACCCCCAGCTGCTCGGCCGTTTCGACGGGGTGGGTGTCACTGCGGACATGGGCACCGATGCGCATGCGCCCAGCCTAGTGCGTCCGCGCGCGGAGGGCGGCGGGGTCGGTGTGTCCTCCCGGCAGAGCCATGCGTGCGACGCATGGCTTGAATCAGCGCAGGTGGGAGGCGTATCTGAGCGATCCGGCCATGCGTGGCACGCATGGCCGGGGCCGCGCTCGCCGGCGTGCCGGTGCGCCTGCGGCTTCCCGCGCGGTTCGTCCCCCGCGCGGAGCCGGTTCCCCTGCCAGGCGTTCGGTCCCCCACCGCGGGAGCGGCGTCGAGTGTGGGGTCGGTCGTCCCCCGCGCGGAGCCGATTCCCCCACGGGACGCCGGCCCGCCGAGCGGCGACGGACGCCGCGAGCGGATGATGCGTACCTGTGGAGGACCGCGGTCCTGTGGATGACGGTGCCCGCGCACCCGGTTCGCGGCCCGGCAAAGGGGGTGCGGCGGCCTAGCGTGACGCCATGATGGTCGTGCGGGCGACGGCGTGGCGGGGTGAACCCGCGGACGCGTACGAGCGGTGGGCGGGGCTCGAGACCCGCGCCGCAGAGGAACTGGACGCCGCTCTGGATCGCGCGGCGGCGGAGATCCGCAGCGGGGGTGGCGAACTCGCGGCCCGGCTGGCGGCGATCGAGCTCCCTGCCGCCGTGCCGCTCGCTGGCACGCGGGTCCCGGCGAGGGCACCGTCGGCCCCGGTGCGCGCGCCGGACCGCCCCGCGTCGGCCGCGCAGCGGGACCGGGAGAACCGCGCCCGCCTCGCCGCGGACCTGCGCGCCGCGCCGCCCGGGCCGCGGCGGCGGACGCTCGAGACGATCGACGCGCGCCTGCGCGACCTGGGCCGCGGCGGCGCCACGGTGCAGCTGTTCGAGTACGACCCGGGCGCCTTCGGCGGCGACGGCGCGGTGGCGGTGGCGATCGGCGATCTCGACACCGCCCGCACCATCGGCGTCGTGGTTCCGGGCATGGGCACGACGGCGGCGTCGATCGGGGCGGTCACCCGCAACGCCGTAAACCTGCAGGCCGCCGCCCGCCGCGCGGACCCGACGACGGCGACCGCGACGCTGGCGTGGATCGGGTACGACGCGCCGTCCGGCCGCACGGCCGTCGCGCAGGTCCTCACCGGCGCCCATGCCCGACGGGGCGCCGCCGAGCTGCGGGCCGATCTCGCCGACCTCGCTCGGATGCGGCCCGACGATCCGCGGGTCGTGGTCTTCGGGCACAGCTATGGCGCCACGACGGCGGCCACGGCGGGTGCGGGCGGCGCCCTGGCGGGCACTGTCGACGCGATGGTGCTGTTCGGCGCCCCGGGAACCGGCCCCGTCCGCGCCGCGGCGGAACTGGGGATGCCCGTCTTCGTGGCCCGCGACTCCGACGACCCGGTCGCGCGGGTTGGCGCGACCGATGGCGCCGCACAGGGCTTGCGCCGGCTGTTCGGCGTGGAGCTGGGGCTCGGAATGGACCCGGCGGCACCGTCGTTCGGAGCGACGGAGGTGGACGCCGAGGCGCCCACGGGCCTCGGTATGGCCGCGCATTCGGGGTACTTCGACGAGGGCTCGCGGGCGCTGGACGCGTTCGCGACCATCCTGACGGGAGGGGGACCGCATGCCCGCTGACGAGGTGGATCTCGAGGAGCTGACGCGGGTCGCCGCGAGCTGGGAGGCCGCGGCCGACGGCCTGGCCGACCAGGCGGCGCGGTGGCACGCGACGACGGGACCGCCGGAGGTGCTCGCCTTCGCCGCCCGCGCGGCCGCGACGCTCACCGGCCACGCGGAGGCGGCGAGCGCCGCGGCGCGGCGGCTACGGGATTACTGCGCGGCGGTCGCGGACTCCGACGAGGACGGCGCCCGCAGCGTGCGGTGCGCGATCCAGGCCGCGGCCAGCATGAGCACCACGCCGATCGCGGAGGTCACCGAGACGCCGGCGTCGAACGCCTGACCGGCGGCCCGGACCAGGGCGTCGGCGGTCTCGGGCGGCAGCTGCGAGGCGACGTGGTGCGCCCCCGCGAGCGTCTCGCCCGCGTCTGCGGCCTGCTCCCCGGTGAGACCCGCGGGCAGCACGAGCTTCGCGGCGTAGGCGCCGGCCAGGATCGAGCCCAGCACGGCCGTGCCGAGCACGGAGCCCAGCTCGTAGGCGGTCTCCGACACGGCCGAGGCCGCGCCGGCCTTCTCGGCGGGCACCGACGAGACGATGAGGTCGTTCGAGAGCGTCTCGGCGGCGCCGATGCCCACGCCGAGCATCGCGAAGGCGATGAGCACGGCGAGCGTGGACTCGGGGGAGGCGAAGGCCATCACCACGGCGTACGCGGCGGCGGAGACGAGCATGCCGCCCACCACCACGGTCGACGGGGCGATCCACCGCACGACCCGCACCACGTACAGGCCCGCGACCATCATCGTGATCAGCCCCGGGACCAGCGCCCAGCCGGCGTCCATCGGGCTCATCCCCACCACCAGCTGGAGGTGCTGCGAGACGAAGAACATGAAGCCGACCAGCGAGAACACGCTGAGCAGGTTCACCGCGACCGCGCCGGAGAAGCGACGGTCCGCGAACAGCCGCACGTCCAGCATCGGGTCCGGGCGCTGCAGCTGCCGGCGCAGGAACAGGCCGGTGGCCGTCACGCCGATCGCCAGGGCCGCCGCGACGACCACGAGGTCGCCGCCCTTGGCGAGGGTCTTCACGGCGTACACGATCGGGGTGAGCGCGAGCAGCGAGAGCACGATCGACACCGGGTCGATGCGGCCCGGCTTCGGGTCGCGGGACTCGGGCACGAAGATCGGGGCCAGGATCAGCAGCGGGATCAGTACGGGCACGGCCATGAGGAAGACCGAGCCCCACCAGAAGTGCTCCAGCAGGAAGCCGCCCACGATGGGGCCGAGCGCGGCGCCCGCGGCGAAGCACGAGGCCCACACCGCGATGGCGAGCCGTCGCTGCTGCGGATCGGTGAAGATGTTGCGCAGCAACGACAGGGTGGACGGCATCAGCATCGCGCCGAAGAAGCCGAGACCCGCGCGGGCGGCGATGAGCGCAGCGGCCGTGGGGGCATAGGCGGCGACCACGGACATCGCTGCGAAGCCGGTGGCGCCCAGGAGGAGCAGGCGGCGCCGGCCCCAGCGGTCGCCGAGGCTGCCCATCGAGACCAGCAGGCCGGCGAGCACCAGAGGGTAGACGTCGATGATCCACAGCTGCTGTGCGGCCGTCGGGCCGAGGGTGGCGGCGATCGAGGGCAGCGCGAAGCCGAGCACGGTGCCGTCGATCGAGACCAGCAACACCGGGAGCATCAGCACCGCGAGCGCACCCCAGTCGCGCACCGTGGCGCGCGCGGACGACGCGGTCGTGGTGGGGAGCGTGGTGGTCATGGCGGCACTTCCTGGGGTGTCGTGGTGTCGAGAACATCGTTACTGTACCAGCTGGACGGTATAGAAACGAGAGACCGCGATCACCCCTACGATGCGAGGTGTGCCGCCCCCTCCCGCCGCCCGCGCCAAACTGCTGGACGCCTTCGTGAAGATCCTCATCGAGCACGGCGAACGCGCCGCGACGCTCGAGGCCGTCGCCGCCGAGGCCGGCGTCAGCAAGGGCGGGCTGCTCTACCACTTCGGGTCGAAGAAGGCGCTGGTCGACGGGCTGTGCGACTGGCTCGACGAGCTCGTCGCCGCCGACGTCGAGCTGATGGCCGCCGCGCCCGAAGGCGCTGTGGAGTACTACGTGCGCACGTCGAACTACGACGACTCGCAGCTCGACCGCGCGATCGTCGCGGTGCTGCGGCTGAGCCAGGCCGCGAACGACCGCGCCGAGCGCGCGATCCGGTCGATGCAGGACCGCTTCCTCGCGACGGTGCAGCGGCAGGTGCCCGACGAGGCCACCGCCCGCGCGGTGCTCCTCCTCGGTGACGGCCTCTACTACGACGCCGCCCTCAGCGGCGGCCGCCGCCGCGCGACCGACGAGCAGATGGCCGGCCTCCTCGCCGTCGTCGCCCGCATGGTCGACGGTGCGCCCTGACGGCGGACCGTCGGAAACGTCGTCCCCGACGGTGCGGGGGCACCGTCAGTGCGTGCGCAGCGCCCCGTCGTCGATCGGGTCCCACACGTCGCCCGGCAGGTCGCCGGGGAGGTGCGGGTTGCCGCGCCCGACGAACCGGTCGTCGGCGCCGCGCTTGGTCATGGCGTCGTAGTCCCGGAGCGCACCGAAGGCCCACTTGCCGAGCAGGGCGATGGCCACCAGGTTGACGGTAGCCATGAGCGCCATCGCCACGTCGGCGAGCATCCAGACGGTCTCGAGCTGGGCCAGGGTGCCGAAGCCGACCGCGGCGAGGACGAGCGTCTGCAGGATGCGCAGCCGCTGGCCCTCGACGCCGAGGAAGTTGAGGTTGATCTCGGCGTAGGAGTAGTTGCCGATGATCGACGAGTAGGCGAACACGAAGATCAGCAGCGCCATCGGCACCGTCGTCCATCCGCCCAGCACCGAGGCGACGGAGTCCTGCGTGAGCACGGCGCCGCCGGACTCCGGATCCGTGCCCGGCGTGTAGACGCCGGAGACCAGCACGATGAAGGCGGTCGCGGTGCACACGACGATGGTGTCGACGAAGACGCCGAGCGACTGGATCAGCCCCTGCTTCGCCGGGTGCGAGACGGTGGCGGTCGCCGCCGTGTTGGGCGCGCTGCCCATGCCGGCCTCGTTGGAGAACAGGCCGCGCTTCACGCCGTTGAGCAGGGCCGCCAGGATGCCGCCGGCGGTGCCGGCCAGCGCCTCGTCGAGGCCGAAGGCCCCGGCGACGATCTGCCGGATCACCTCGGGGAAGGCGGTGATGTTCAGGGCGATGATGACGAGTGCGAGGCCCACGTAGATCAGCGCCATGACGGGCAGGATGACCTCGGCCACCTTCGCGATGCGGCGCACGCCGCCGTAGAGGATCGGCGCGGTGATCACCATGAGCCCCACGGCGATCCACGCGGTGTCGAGGTGGAAGGTGGAGGCGAGCGAGCCGCCGATCGTGTTGGCCTGCACCATGTTGAAGGCGAATCCGAAGGCGAAGATCAGCAGGACGGCGAACACCATGCCCCAGCGCCGGGAGCCGAGCCCGCGCTGGATGTAGTACGCGGGACCGCCGCGGAAGCTGCCGTCCTCGTTGCGCACCTTGAACATCTGCGCCAGCGTCGCCTCCACGAAGGCCGTGGCCATGCCGACGAGCGCGACGACCCACATCCAGAACACCGCACCCGGTCCGCCGAGGACGAGCGCCACGCTCACGCCCGCGATGTTGCCGGTGCCGACGCGGGAGGCGAGCCCCACGCAGAAGGCCTGGAACGAGGAGATGCCGCCCTCGGCGTCCGACCGCGACGAGCCGAGCGCGCGGAACATTCTGGGCAGCAGTCGAACCTGGACGAACCGGGTGCGGATCGTCATGTAAGCGCCGATGCCCAGCAGCAGGTAGATCAGCACCCAGTTGTACAGGTTGACGCTGAGCCAGCTGATGACGGCGTTGGCGTGGTCGACGAGCGAGGTCATTCGTTCCTCTCGTGAAGCGTGCGGTACCTCGATGGTTTCATGCCGGTCGCGCCGGCACCGTCGGACCTGCGAAAACGGGCGAGCGGTCGGTACGCACCGCTAATTGAGTGCCGTTCAGTAGGCTCTTTACCCCGGCCTGACCAGCGGGTAGGTTGGACGCCATGCCTTCGATCTTCATCTCCGGCGGTGCCTCGGGCATCGGCCGGGCCACGGCCCTGCGTTTCCTCTCCGAGGGGTGGACGGTGGGCGTCTACGACGTCAACGCCGCCGCGCTGGCGGAGCTGAAGGCGGAGCATCCCGCGATCGTGACCGGCACGCTGGACGTGACGGACTACGGCCAGTGGGAGGCCGCGCTCGCCGATTTCGCCACCCACACCGGCGGAACCCTGACGGTGCTCGACAACAACGCGGGCGTGCTGTTCAGCGGCGACCTCGACGAGATCACGCCCGAGCAGATCAAGCTGCAGATCGACATCGACGCCCTCGGCGTCACCTACGGCGCCAAGGCCGCGCTGCCGTACCTCACCGGCGTCAAGGACGCACACCTGGTGAACATCAGCTCGGCATCGGCGATCTACGGCCAGCCCGGCATCGCCACCTACAGCGCCGCCAAGTTCTACGTCGCCGGCTTCACAGAGGCGCTGGAGCTGGAGTGGGAGAAGCACGGCATCCGCGTCGTCGCGATCTGGCCGCTGTGGGCCAAGACGGCGCTGGCGGAGACCGACGCCAAGAGCACGAAGACGCTCGGCGTGAACATCACGCCCGAAGAGGTCGCGGATCAGGTGTGGAACTCGGTGCATCCCTCGATCCGGGTGCCCTTCCTGCCGCGGGTCCACTATTCCGTCGGAACCCTGACCACGCTGCTGTCCAATTCGAGTAAGTTCGCCCCCAGGTCGGTTGTGCGCCTGATCAACCAGATCACCAGCCAGTAGCCACTGTCGGCTGCATTTCCCATCCGAGAAGGAGTCTCCACCACCGTGATTGCGACCACCATGCAGGACGGCGAGCTGACGATCGCCCGCCTGGTCGAGTACAGCCGCCGCGTCTTCCCCGAGGCCAAGATCACCACGTGGACCGGTGAGGGCCTGCGCGATCTCTCCTTCGCCGAGGTCGGCGACAAGGCCGCGCAGCTGGCGCACGCCCTGACCAAGCTGGGCGTGCAGCGCGGCGAGCGCGTGGCGACGTTCATGTGGAACAACAACGAGCACCAGGTGGCCTACGCGGCCGTGCCCGCGATGGGCGCCGTGCTCCACACCCTGAACCTGCGCCTCTCGCCCGAGCAGGCCGTGTTCATCATCAACCAGGCCGACGACAAGGTGATCCTCGTCGATGCCTCCGTGGCGCCGCTGCTCGGCAAGTACCTCGCCGCGACCCCGGGCGTGCAGCACGTCATCGTCGCGAACGGCCCGAAGGAGGCGCTCGAGGCGCCCGAGGGCATCACGGTGCACTCCTTCGACGAGCTGATTGCCGGCGAGCCGACCGTCTTCGCGTGGCCCGAGATCTCGGAGCGCGACGCCGCCGTCATGTGCTACACCTCCGGCACCACGGGCGATCCCAAGGGCGTCGTCTACAGCCACCGCAGCATCTGGCTGCACTCGATGCAGGTGAACTCGAGCTCGGGCATGGCGCTCGGCAACGCCGATTCGGTGCTCGCCATCGTGCCGATGTTCCACGTCATGTCGTGGGGCCTGCCCTACGCCGCGATGATGGGCGGCATCACGCTGATCATGCCCGATCGCTTCCTGCAGCCCGAGCCGCTGCTGCAGATCCTGGACGCCACGAAGGCCACCTTCGCCGCCGCCGTGCCCACCATCTGGGCCGGCGTCGCCGCGCAGCTCGCCGCGAAGCCGCAGGACATCTCGCACCTGCGCGAGGTCGTCGTCGGCGGCGCCGCCGTGCCCCCGTCGATGATCCGCACCTTCGACAAGCTCGGCACCCGGATCGTGCACGCCTGGGGCATGACCGAGACCAGCCCGCTCGGCTCGGTCTCGCGCCCGCCCTTCGGCATCTCCGCCGAGGACGAGTTCGGCTATCGCGTCACGCAGGGTCGCTTCCCCGCGTCGGTGCAGGCTCGCCTCATCGACGACGAGGGCAACGAGCAGCCCTGGGACGGAGAGGCTTCCGGCGAGCTCGAGGTGCGCGGCCCCTGGATCACGGGCGCCTACTACTCGCCCGACGGCAACGTCTCCGACGAGTCCAAGTTCCACGACGGCTGGCTCCGCACCGGCGACGTGGCCTCGATCAGCCCGGACGGCTTCATGACCATCCGCGACCGCACCAAGGACATGATCAAGACCGGCGGCGAGTGGATCAGCTCCGTCGAGCTCGAGAACACGGTCATGAGCAACCCCACCATCGCCGAGGCGGCCGTCGTGGCCGTGCCGGACGAGAAGTGGGACGAGCGTCCCTTCGTGCTCGCCGTGGTCAAGGACGCCGCCGATGCGGACGCCGAGAAGCAGCGCGCCTTCCTGACCGACCTGCTGCCCAAGTGGCAGATCCCCGAGCGGTGGGCCTTCGTCGCCGAGGTGCCCAAGACCTCGGTCGGCAAGTTCGACAAGAAGCTCATCCGTGCCGAATACGCCGACGGCACCTACTCCGTGGTGGAGTCGCGCGGCTGACCCGCGCATTCGAGTCGACGGGGCCGTCGCAGCCGGAAGGGCTGCGGCGGCCCTCGTCGTTCGCGGCGCAGCGAATTCTTACGGAACCGTGAGCTGTCCGCGCGATCGGCCCGCACGGGGGAATCGCGTGCCACGCTGGATCCATGACCGACGTGTCCGAGGAGACCGAGACCCCGACCGCACAGCGAACGGGATGGGCGGCGGCGCTGGCCGGTGTCGTCGCGGGCGTGGCGGGCCTGGCGGCGGCGGAGCTGGTCGCGGCGATCATCGCCCCCGGCGCCAGCACGCTGTTCGCGGGCGGAGCGGCCGTCATCGACGCCGCGCCCCGGTGGCTCAAGGACTTCGCGGTCGAGACCTTCGGTACCGCCGACAAGGCGGTCCTGCTCACCACGATGGCGGTGGTGATCGCCGTCGGCGCGGCGCTCGCCGGCGTGCTCGAACTGCGCCGCCCGCCGTGGGGCGCGGCATTGATCGGCGTCGTCGGCGTGATCGGAGCGGTGCTCGCGGTACTGCGCCCCGACGCGACGGCGCTCTGGGCGGTACCGAGCGTCGTGGGCATCGCCGTGTCGGTTCTGTTGCTGCGCAGCGCGATCCGGCGCCTCGCCCCCGAGCCGGAACCCGAGCCGGAGTCGGAGTCGGCGAAGGGCGGCGGCGGTGTGGACCGGCGCGGGTTCCTCCTCGTCACCGGGGCGGCCGCAGGCGGCACCGTCGTGGCCCTGGTGGCGGCGCGCCTGCTCTCGGCGGGATCCACGGCGGTGAAGGCCGCACGGGAGACGCTCCGCCTGCCGGCGCCGCGCACCGTCGCACCGCCGATCCCGGCGGGGGCCGACCTGGCGATCGACCGGCTCACGCCCTACGTCACGCCGACGGCGCAGTTCTACCGCATCGACACCGCGCTGCGGGTGCCCCAGCTCGCCCCGGAGGACTGGTCCCTGCAGGTGCACGGCATGGTGGATGCGCCCTTCACCCTCACCTGGGAGGAGCTGCTCGCGCTGCCGCTGGAGGAGCACCACGCCACCCTCGCGTGCGTCAGTAACGAGGTGGGCGGCAATCTCATCGGGAACGCCCTGTGGCTCGGCTACCCGATCCGGGCGCTGCTGGAACGGGCGCGACCGCGGGCGGGCGCCGACATGGTGCTCTCGCGCAGCGTCGACGGCTTCACCGCGGGCACACCGCTGGACGTGCTGCGCGATCCCGCCCGCGCGTCGCTGCTCGCGATCGGTATGAACGGCGAACCGCTCCCCGTGATCCACGGCTTCCCCGCCCGGCTCGTGGTCCCGGGCCTGTACGGCTACGTCTCGGCGACCAAGTGGGTGACCTCGCTCAAGGTCACCACCTTCGCCGCCGACGAGGGCTACTGGACGCCGCGGGGCTGGTCGGCGCGCGGCCCGATCAAGGTGCAGTCGCGCATCGACGTGCCGCGCGGCTCCGTCTCCGCCGGCCCGGTGACGGTGGCCGGGGTGGCCTGGGCGCAGCACACCGGCATCGGCCGCGTCGAGGTCCGCGCCGACTCCGGCGACTGGGTGACCGCGCAGCTCGCCGAGACCGTCGGCCCGGACACCTGGCGGCAGTGGAGCGTCTCCCTGCCTCTCGAGCGCGGCGAGCACGTCCTCGAGGTGCGTGCCACCGATGCGGCCGGGCGGGGCCAGACCGATGCGAAGGCGCCGCCGGCCCCCGACGGTGCCACGGGGTGGCACCGCGTCACCGTCACCGCGCGCTGAGCGCCGCTTTCACGCCGACGTCGTGACGCACAGGCTCGACGGATCCTGCACGACGACGCGCACGCCGTAGCCCATGTCGGAACCGAGTTGGTTGAGCAGGTAGGCCGCCACCGTCGACATGCGGGTGACGTCGGTGAGGTCGAGGACGATCGTGCTGCCGCTCTGCGCGCGCCCCAGCCGGAGCGCCTCGTGCACCACCTCCTCCACCGCGACGAAGTCCACCTCGCCGCGCAGCCGCAGCACGACGCGACCGGTGGGGTCCGTCGTGACGGAGGCGACCGCGCTCACCGGCGTCATCGACCGGTTCAGGAGGTGCAGGCCGAACTCGCCGCTCATCCGCTGCAGGACGGCGACGCCGCGGCTGGAGTTGCCGGCCTCGTCGAGCGGCGGGCTGAAGACGCAGATCCCGTACTCGCCGGGCGTGGCGGCGACGATGCCGCCCCCGACGC
Source organism: Tsukamurella ocularis (assembly GCF_965138335.1). GTDB lineage: Bacteria > Actinomycetota > Actinomycetes > Mycobacteriales > Mycobacteriaceae > Tsukamurella > Tsukamurella ocularis_A. The sequence continues at coordinate 8,698 of NZ_CBCSDV010000035.1, read as the reverse complement.
CGGACTTCGCGGGGATCCCGACGGACACCAACCACGCCCCCGAGCGGTCGTACATGCCGCACCCCGTCATCACCGAGAGCGTGTGCTGCGCGACCGCGGCGCTCACCACCCGCTCGCCGGTGACGGGGTTGACCCCGCCGTTCGCGAGGGTGCCGCCCATCACCGCCACGTCGTGCGCGTCCACCAGCAGCGAGCACTGCCGGAAGTACGGGTCGAGTGCGTCCTCGATGGGCACGCGCAGCGCGTCCGTCGAGCGGGCGAGCGCGGCCAGGGCGAGGTTGCGGAAGCCGGTCTCCGACTCCGAGCGGTAGACGGCCTCGTCCAGCTCGAGCTCGCGGCCGGCGAAGCGCGACAGGCCGTCCCGGATCGCGGCGAACCGCTCCGCACCGTCGGCGGCGGGGATCAGGGACGTCGAGACGATCGCCCCCGCGTTGATGAGCGGGTTCTCCGGTCGGCCCGACGGGTCGAAACTGATGCCGTTGAACGCCTCGCCGCTGGGCTCGACCCCGATCCGCGCGCACACCGCCTCCACGCCGAGGGCCTCCAGCGCCAGGGCGTAGACGAAGGGCTTGCTCATCGACTGGACGGTGAACGTCGTGCGGTAGTCCCCGGCGCCGTAGCTGTGCCCGCGCACGGACACCGCCGCGACCCCGAAGGCCTCCGGGTCCGCCGTCGCCAGCTGCGGGATGTAGTCGGCGACGGCGCCCGGATGCTCCTCGCGGCGCACGTCGTCGAGCACGCGGGCCATCGCCGCGTTGACGGGGTTGTCGGTGAAACCCGTGAGCCCGCCGGGCTGTCGGTCCGTGCTCGTCTCGGTCATACCGCCAAGCTATCCGACGGTCCGCCGGGGCGTCGGCCGCCGGAATCGGGCCGAACGCGGCGAGTATCGTTGCAGTCACCGTGACGTGACCAGGTGAGCAGCGCATACCCGCGGATATCGCCAGCCGGCATTGCCGCAGACATTTTCTTGGAGTAACAGCTATGACGAACACGCTGCCCGACGGCCGGGCCCTCGACGACGCCATCGCCGCCGGAGCCCGCGCCTACGAGCTCGACCGCGCCCATGTCTTCCACTCGTGGTCGGCACAGGCGCAGATCACCCCCATGACGATCCTCGCCTCCGAGGGCTCGTACGTGTGGGACGGCGAGGGGCGCAAGCTCCTCGACTTCAGCTCGCAGATGGTCAACACCAACATCGGCCACCAGCACCCGAAGGTCGTCGCCGCGATCGCGGAGCAGGCCGCGAAGATCTGCACCATCGCGCCGCAGCACGTCAACGAATCCCGCAGCGAGGCCGCGCGGCTCATCGCCGAGCGCACCCCGGGCGACCTGGACAAGGTCTTCTTCACCAACGGCGGCGCCGACGCCGTGGAGCACGCCATCCGGATGGCCCGCGTGCACACCGGCCGCCGCAAGGTGCTCAGCCGCTACCGCAGCTACCACGGCGGCACCGAGCTGGCGATCAACGTCACCGGCGACACCCGCCGGTTCGCGAGCGACTTCGGCGGCGAGTCCGTCGCCCACTTCGACGGTCCCTTCCTCTACCGGTCCTCCTTCTATGCGACCACCGAGGAGGAGGAGAGCCAGCGCGCGCTCGAGCACCTGGAGCGCACCATCGTGCTCGAGGGCCCCGGCACCATCGCCGCGATCATCCTCGAGTCGATCCCCGGCACCCCCGGCATCATGGTGCCGCCGCCCGGCTACCTGGCCGGCGTCCGTGAGCTGTGCACCAAGTACGGGATCGTCATGATCGCCGACGAGGTCATGGCCGGCTTCGGCCGCACCGGTCGGTGGTTCGCCATCGAGCACGCCGCCACCGCGGCGGGCCCCGTCGTCCCCGACCTGCTGACCTTCGCCAAGGGCGTGAACAGCGGTTACGTGCCGCTCGGCGGCGTCGCCATCGGCGCCGAGATCGCCGCGACCTTCGCGGACAAGCCCTACCCGGGCGGCCTCACCTACTCGGGGCACCCGCTCGCCACCGCCTCCGCGGTCGCGACCATCAACGCCATGGCCGAGGAGGGCATGGTCGAGAACGCCGCGGCGATCGGCGACGAGATCATCCGGCCCACGCTCGAGGGCTTCAAGGCCTCGCACCCGTCCGTCGGCGACGTGCGCGGCGAGGGCGTCTTCTTCGCGATCGAGCTGGTCCGCGACCGCGAGACCCGCGAGCCGCTGGCCCCGTACGGTGGCAGTAGCCCGGCGATGAACGAGACCGTCGCCGCGCTCAAGAAGGGCGGCATGCTGCCCTTCGCGAACTACAACCGCATCCACGTGGTGCCGCCGTGCAACGTCTCCGCCGAGGAGGCCCGCGAGGGCCTCGCCATCATCGACGAGGCGCTCAACGTCGCGGACGCGCACACCGTCTGACCCCGTAGAAGCCAGGAGCCCGACATGCCCGCTCTCAAGCCCGTCCTCCCCGCCGAACTGCAGGCCGGGCGTCCCGGCGTGTACGAGTTCTCGGTGCGCTCGGCGCGCCCCGTCTCCTGGGTGTGGGGCGAGCTGACCTCGGACCGGCCCCTGCACTGGTGCAAGGGGATCCGGAAGATCGAGTGGACCAGCCCGCGGCCCTTCGCCGCCGGCTCCACCCGCCGGGTGCACCTCGGCCCGGGGATCAGCGCCGACGAGCTCTTCTACTCCTGGGAGGAGTCGGAGACGCTGTGCGAGAAGGCCTTCTACGTGCAGTCCGCCACCGCCCCCGGCCTGGCGCGGCTCGCGGAGAAGTACCGCGTGGAGGCGCACCCCGAGGGCGGCTCGGTGTTCACGTGGACGCTGCTGATCGAGCCGATCGGCGGCGACCGCGTGATCGGCCTCAGCGGTCTCCCGGTGGGTCTCGTCGTGAAGTGGCTGCAGCGCGACACCGAGCGCTATCTCGGCTCGGCGTAGCCGTCCCGCGAAATCCGCACTATCGAATCAGATCGTGCGGATTTCGCATTTCGGGCTATAGTCGGCGCATGAATCCGTACACGCCGCAGGTCACCGTGGAATCGCCGGGGATCCCGGGGTTCTTCATCGCGGGCATGGTGATCTTCGCGGTGTTCTTCGTGAGCATTCTGACGCTGATCATCGTGACCGGGGTCAAGAACTACCGCGCGGCCAAGGAGAAGGGGCAGGACATCTTCACCCTCGAGACGGACCTGCAGGTGCAGGCGCTGCAGAGCCGCGTACTCGGCGCGGAGCGGTCGATCGAGGAGCGGCTCGCGGAGATCGACGACCTCGCGCGACGCGGCGTCATCGATGCCGACGAACGCGCCACGGCCCGCGCCAAGATCCTCGCGCACGGCTGAGTCGCCCGACTTCTCCGGGTTGCGGCGGCGACACGCCGTGCGCGCATCGCCCCAACCTGCAAGAACTGCGGGAATCAGATCCGGACCGGGTCGAGCCCCTCAGGTAGGTCGTGCTCGCCCGCCGCACAGTCGCACGGCGCGGCGGGATCGGTGGCGGCGATGGTCTTCGTGAGCACGTCGGTCAGCCGGGGCAGATTCGCGCGGAACTCGGCGAGCACGTCCTCGGTGCGGACTCCCTCGCCGGATTCGATGCCGGCGTCCAGGTCGGTGACCAGCGCGATCGAGGCGTAGCAGAGCTTGAGCTCGCGGGCCAGGGCCGCCTCGGGCAGCCCCGTCATGTTCACCAGGTCCCAGCCCTGCGCCGCGTACCAGCGGCTCTCGGCGCGGGTGGAGAAGCGCGGCCCCTCGATGACGACCATCGTCGAGGCGGCCCGGTCGGCGTGCGGTGCGGCGGCGGCCCGCAGGACGGGGCAGTAGGGGTCGGCGAAGCTCACGTGCACCCCGCCACCGTCGAAGTACGTGGACGCCCGCCCCGTCGTCCGGTCGACGAGCTGCTCCGGGATCGCGATGGTGCCGGGCCCGGCGGCACCGTCGAGGCTCCCGACGGCGCACGGCGCGAGCACCTTGCGCACCCCGAGGCTGCGCAGGGCCCACAGGTTCGCGCGGTACGGCACCGAGTGCGGCGAGAACTCGTGGCTGCGGCCGTGGCGGGGGAGGAAGGCCACCTCGCGTCCGGCGACCTCGCCGACGGTGATCGGGGCGCTCGGCCGCCCGTACGGGGTGTCGACGGTGCGCTGCTCGCTCCCGCCCGGCAGGAACCGGTACAGCCCGGTTCCGCCGATCACGCCGATCACGCCGCGCCTCCGAGGCGGGCGCGGACGGTCTCGGCCACCTCGTCGGGCCGGCCGGTGTCGAAGAGCTGCTCCGAGCCGTCACCGAGGGTGATGCACAGGCGCTGCCGGGTCCGCTTGAACAGGCCGACCGTCTCCTCGATGATCCCGGCGCCCGCGACGTGCTTGAGCTGGACCGCGAAGGGCGTGCCCTCCAGCTTCGCGGCGATCCCGGAGGGCCGGAACCGCAGGTGCGTATCGGTCAGTTCGAGGTGCCCGGGGACGGCGCCGGAGCGCTTCCCGATGCTGAGGACACGGGCCGCGGGCCAACTGAGATCACTCACGCTGCCACAATAGGTCGATTCGGATTCGAGGTCCGCGGTAGCATCGGCTATCCGTTTTCCTAAGGGTGGGGGTTCAAGATGCCGTATTTCGGTGCGATCGTCATGCTGCTGTGGGTCGCCGCGCTCATCGACGTGATCGTCTCGGACGAGTACCGGGTGCGCCACCTGCCGAAGGGCGGCTGGCTGATCATCGTCATCCTCATCCCGCTCGCCGGCTCGCTGATCTGGTTCCTGCTCGGGCGCCCCGTCGGAGCCGTCGCGGGCGGCGGCGGACCGTCGCGCACCACGGGCTTCCCCGAGTACGAGCGCCCGGGCCGGCACATCGCCCAGTACCCGGACGATGACGACGAGTTCCTCCGGCGGTGCCGCGAGCGCGCCGACGAGCAGCGGCGCCGGGCCAAGGAGATGGACGCGCGCAACCATCCGGACTCGGCCGAGGACAAGGACTGAACGCCGCCCGGCCGCGCGGGCTGGTCGGCGTCTATCGCACCTCCCTCGCGGTGATCCGCGCGAATCCCGCACCGACGCTGGGGCTCTCGGCCGTCCTCCTCAGTACGATCGCTGCTCTCGGCGTGCTCGCCCGCCTGCCGCTCATCGGTAACCCGCGCTGGATGCCCGCCGCCGACCGGGACAGCCTCCAGGTGGCCACGACGCTCGGCCTGTACCCGGCCGGCACGTTCCTGGTGATGATCGTCTGGATGGTGGTCAGCATCGCCGTGACGGCGATCGGCTCCGTCGTCACCGCCCGGCACCTCGCGGGCGAGAAGACCTCGCTCCGCTTCGCGTGGCGACAGGCCCGGCCGCGCCTCGCCGCCGCCCTGGGCCTCGGTGCGCTCGACGTGGCGGTCGTCCTCGCCCCGGTCGTGCTGGCGGCGGCGACCGCGATCGCGCTCGCGGTGCGAGCGGGGCCGGAGTCGGCGCGTCTGATCACGACGGTGCTGTTCGCTCTCGCCGCCGTGGTCGTGATGGCCGCGCTGCCGGCGATGGTGATCGCGGGACCGATGCTCGTGCTCGAGAAGCTGCGGCCCGTCGACGCGCTGTGGCGCGCGTTCGCCCTGCAGCGGCGCGGGTACTGGCGCCTGCTCGGGCGGGTGATCTGCACCTACCTGCTGCTGGGCGTGGTCTCGACGGCCGTGAGCCTGCCGTTCTCGCTCGCCGCCGGTGTCCGGAGCACCGATCTCGCGTCCCAGACCGCCACCAGCCTGCTGCTCACGACCGTCGGGTGGGTGATCGGCCAGGTCGCCATCCTGCCCTTCCTCATCGTGACCAACGCCCAGTTCTACGCCGATCAGGTGGCGCGGAGCGGGATCCCGAAGCCCGCTGCAGCGTGACGCGATCGAATCGGGCAGGGCTCAGCCCGCCGCCCTGAGAATCGAGTACTGCGCTGCGGCGGCCTGCTTCGCGAGAGTGGGATCGCCGCTACCCACGGTCACGGCGTACCGGCCCCACGCGACCCAGCACCGGGTCATGCGATTGGTCTTCTCCTCCACCGTGCATCGGGCGGCGTCGGAGGCCAGGCCCGGCACGGTGCTGGTCAACTCACCGTCCGGAATACGATCCCGAATCAGCAGCGTCGCGGCGGCGGGTTCCCGGGTTCGGTACAACACGGCGAACGCGGGGACCTCCGCCACGGAGATGAGGTCGACGCCGAACGTCGTCGCGAATCGGTCGAGGCGATCGCGTTCGGCGACGTTGGCGATGGTGTGGGCGTAGATCGATCGGTACCCGTCGAACGGCGACCGATTAGGGGCGAGGCCCAGTTGCTTGTACGCCTCCGGCGGCGAACCCGTGCCGGTGAGAATGCGGGACATGACGCCGTCGCGGTCCATCGGCACCCGCAACGGAGGGATCCCCGAGTACTGGGTGGGCCGGTAGTCGCGGATCTTGATGCGCTGGGTCGACAGGGCCTTCCCCGCGAGCTCGGTGGCCCGCTCGACGGTTGGAGCCGATCCCGCTGCCACAAGCAGATTCTCGCCGTCTTGGAGAACCGCAGCGACACGAGACACCGGGCCGCGGTCCACGCCGAGTGATCGAACGCCCTCGAGCGCGGCGAATCCGGCGGGCAGGACGGGCGTGTTCTCGGTGAGCGCATCCGCAGCGCGGCGCGCGGTGGGCCCATCGGGGTAATGGAGGAAGCCGACGGAGACCTTCGATGACTGGGTGCCGTCGGCGCCCGCGGTGATGAACCCGCCGAGGAAGGGGATGCCGTACATCGTCTGCATCTGGCCCAGGCTGAAGACGGCGATTCCCTTCGTGTTCTCGACGGACTGCAGCTGTACCGGCGCGACCAGGCCGAGGCCGACGAAGCCGGTGGCTGCCGCCGTGAGGGCGGGGTCGATCGACCACGGCGTGGGGACGCCGTCCGCCATCCGCCAACTCTCCTGCAGCCACGCGTCCGGTGTCGTCGCCGCGTCGCCGATCACCGCCGGAGTGGTGGCGAAGTTCCCTGTGGCGAGTTTGGGCGTGGCCGACGGGTCGCCGACGGGCGTTCCCTCGATGGGACTTCCGCATCCGCCGCAGCAGGCGATGGCGACCGCGGCCGAAACGAGCGGGATCATCGGTCGGCGACGAAGGTGAAAGCCCGTCATGGCGCCGACGTTACACAGCGCGACTTGCCCAGACCTTGCCGTTCAGTAGGGGGCCGCCCGCATGCGATGACCGGCGCGAGATGATCTCGAGGGTGTCAGGCGAGTCGGCGGGGCGCCGATGCGATACGCCCTGATCGCGTGGAGCCGACTCAGGATAATGGAGCCGATGACGGGAATCGAACCCGCGCTACCTGCTTGGGAAGCAGGAGTTCTACCATTGAACTACATCGGCAGTCGCGGCCCCGTCATCGACGGCGTCGCGCGTACCGGCAACACTAGCACGGGCACCGGCGGTGCCTGCGGGCCGTCACCACTGCTCGAAACGCTGCGCCGAGACGAAGAAGCCGCGATCGCCCCGTCGGCACGTCACGCCCTTGGCCTCGGAGGCGCAGGTCATGCCGCCCGCGGTCACGCTGTGTCCGTACTCCAGCGTCTTCTGCTCGGGGACCACCATGAAGAACAGGCCCTGGTTGAAGCACGACGGGGTGAACGCGCCGCCGGCCTGGGAGACGTACCCCTTCGACAGCTGGTCGCGCGGCATGGTCCCGTGGTCGCAATCGGCGCCGGGCGGGATCACGCCGGTCTTGAAGACCTGGCAGCCGACCGTCGTGGAGTCGAGCCCGCACGCGATGTTGCGGGTCGGCGTGAAGAAGTACACGCCCTGGCCGTTGGCGGGCCGATACTGATCGGCCGGGTCGGCGACGGTCCGCGCCGGCGGGGAGGCGGTGGTGGGATCGACGGTGTCCGACGCCGTGCCCAGCGCGGGATCGGGGGTCTCGGAGGCCGTGACCGGCGGCGGAACGGTGCCGGTCGGCGGACCGTCGGACCCGGATCCGCACGCGGAGAGGGCGACGGCGAGGAGGGCGGGGAGCACGATCCGTGCGGGCTTCATGCTCTGTGGTCGGTCCGCGGCCCGGGATCGTTACCCGTGGCAACGCTCGCGGCCCGCGCGGCCTGCCCTACGCTGAACCCGTGCTGCTCTCCGATCGCGACATCCGCGCCAACGTGGAATCCGGCCACCTGGGAATCGACCCGTTCGATCCGCAGATGGTGCAGCCGTCCAGTGTGGACGTGCGGCTGGACGGCCTGTTCCGGGTGTTCAACAACACCCGCTACACCCACATCGACCCCAAGCAGCGGCAGGACGAGCTGACGTCGCTGGTCGAGCCCGCGGAGGGCGAGCCCTTCGTGCTGCACCCCGGCGAGTTCGTGCTCGGCTCCACGCTCGAGGTCTGCAGCCTGCCCGACGACCTGGCCGGCCGGCTCGAGGGCAAGTCCTCGCTGGGCCGCCTCGGCCTCCTGACGCACTCGACCGCGGGCTTCATCGACCCCGGCTTCTCCGGGCACATCACGCTGGAGCTCTCGAACGTCGCGAATCTGCCGATCACGCTGTGGCCCGGCATGAAGATCGGCCAGCTGTGCCTGTTCCGGCTCACCAGCCCGGCGGACAACCCGTACGGCAGCTCGTCGGTGGGCTCGAAGTACCAGGGCCAGCGCGGCCCGACGCCGTCGAAGGCGTACCTCAACTTCCAGAGCTGATCGCTCCGCCCGGGCGCCTCAGTCCGCCGAGTGCCGGCCGCGGCGCGGAGCGGGGTCCTGCGCGGGCGGATCCGGCAACACCGGCGGGCGGGGCTGAGGCCGCGGGGGCGCGG
>NZ_CBCSDV010000034.1:0-41545 GCF_965138335.1 Tsukamurella ocularis | reverse complement strand
GTGCGGCGGGGGGCCGCCGGGGCCTCCCGGGCCCCCGCGCGGCGGCCGGCCGGNGCCGTGCGCGCNGGGCGGCGGCTCGGGGAGGTACTCGTAGCCGACACCCCGCAGTTCGACGGTGCCGTCCGACAGCGGCCGGGGCTCGTAGGGGAGCGCCGACTCGTCGCGCGGGGTCTCCAACGAGAGGTCGAGGCCGCGGATCTTCGCGAGCGCGACGTCGCCCCGCAGGAGGTCGGGGATGCGGTGCATCAGGCTCTGCATCGGCATCGACAGGAACGTCGTGACCAGCACGTAGCCGATCATCGTCTCGCGCGGCAGCTCCATCGCCCGGGCGAGGACGAACAGGATCAGCACCATCGTGCCCAGCTGCAGCACCTGGCCCAGCGCCTGCCCGCCGGCGAAGCGGGTGCCCGCGGCGACGTGCTTGCGGCGCAGGTCCTCGGCGGTGCCCAGCAGCTTGCGGTCCAGGAAGTCGGTGCGCCGTGCGCGGTGGAGCTTGAGCTCCTTGATCCCGTGCGTGACCTCCTGGAACGAGCCGATGAGCGCGTCGTCGAGCTCGCGGGCCCGGCGGTAGGTCTCCCGGACCCGCCGCAGCACCGTCTCCACGCAGGCGATGCCGATGAGCGTGCCGGCCACGGACACCGCGAACAGCGTGCCCGAGACGGTCGCGAGGTAGGTCAGCGCGCCGATGATCGTCGCGAGGTCGATGCAGAGCCCGGGGATGCCCGAGACCGCCATCGACAGGGAGCGGACGTCCTCGGTGAGGGTCGCGAGGAGGCGGTGGTCGCCGAGCCGCTCGATGTGCTCGAGCGGCGCCGCCAGGACGCGCTGCGACAGCCGCGCCCGCAGCCGGTACACGGCGGCCTGCGCGAGGTGCAGCAGGATCAGCTGCGAGGCCACCCCCGCCACCACCACGACGACGGCGGTCAGGACGAACTGCGTGACCGTGACCGTCGGCATCGGGCCCGGCGCGACCAGACCGTTGATGAGAGTGAGCAGGTAGGCGTTCGCGCCGCCGGCGATCAGGCCCGCGACCACCGCCGCGGCGATCGCCGCGGGCGAGATCGAGAGCAGGAACTTGAAGAGCTTCATGGCGTGCTCATTCGCCGGCGGTCACGACGTCGAAGAGGAAGCCCTCCACGGTCACGCCGGGTGCGAAGGAGAAGGCCATGCCCGTCGACGGTGCCGCCCCGTCGGCCCCGGGGGCGGGGCGCCCGGCACCGTCGGACACCTGCGCCAGGAGGCGCTCGAGGACGAACAGCAGCGAGACGCTGAGCATGTTGCCGTGCTCGGCGAGCACGTCCCAGCTCGTGCGCGAGGCCTCCTCGGGCAGGCCGAGCGCCGCGGCGGCGGACTCGATGATCTTCGGCCCGCCGGGGTGGATGGCCCAGTGCGCGATGGCCTCCCGGCCCAGGCCGTTGCGGTCGAGCACCGCGTCGACCACGGGCGCGACGCCGTTCACGATGTACTGCGGCAGCGACTCGGCGAGCTCGCACGTGATGCCGTTCGCGTTGACCCCGAGAACGATCCCGTCCTCGGCACCGTCGAGCAGGTGGGTGAAGGTGTCGCGCACGACGATCCGGCCGCTCGGCAGCGGGTGCCCGACCTCGCTGGCGCCGATGACGGCGGCGCCGCAGCCGTCGGCGAAGAGGCTGGAGATCACCACGTCGTTGGGGTCGCCGGAGAAGACGGCGTTCACCGAGCTCAGCTCCAGGCAGATCATGAGCGACTTGCGGTCCGGGTGGGCCCGTACGTAGTCGGTGGACACGCGGAGCGCGTTCATCGCGGCGGCGCAGCCCATGAAGTTGATGACCACGCGGCTGGTCTGCGGCGCGAGGCCGAGCGCGCGGATCACCGCGACGTCGACGCCGGGCGCGAGGAAGCCGGTGCTGGTCACGAAGACCAGCTGGCCGATGTCGGCGGGATCGATCGCGTGCTCGGTGCCGGCGCCGAGCGCGCGGCGGGCGGTCTCGATCGCCAGCGGCGCGGCGTGCTCGTAGAAGAGGTCCATACGCTCGCGGACGGTGTCCGGGCGGGTGCTGAACTCCGCGAACTCCGGCGTCAGCGGGTCGATCGCCAGGTGGCGCTCGGTGACGCGGGTCTTCGCGTAGACACGGCGGATGCGCTCCGCCTGCCGCGGGTCGTCGAACCGCGCGGCGACCCGGTCGGCCGATTCGGCCTGCCCGTAGGTCTGCGCGGGCGAGCTCGTCGCCAGCGATTCGATCACCGCGACGGAGGTGGGCGGCGCGGGCGGCGCACCCAGCCAGGCGGGCTGGGGGACGACGGGGCTGTGCTCCCGGCTCTGTTCCTGGACGTTCATGGGTGATCTCCTTACACCGTGCCGACGCCGGTGAAACCGGCGACGACGTACGAGCCCGAGGTCTTGAGCGCCTCGGGCGAGAAGTGCTCGCGGAAGAAGCCGTGGCCCTGCTCCTGCGCGGGCCGGGCCTTGCTGCCGAGGAAGGTGCGGACCTGGTCCGGCAGGCGGTCGAAGAAGAAGCTGCGGCGCGGCAGCCACTCGACGCCGAACTTCGCCGCCTCCTCGGCCATCAGCTCCTCGGTCGCGATGTTGGCGAAGCCGCTGCGCTGATACGGCAGCACGTGGTGCACGCGGTGGCTCGACAGGCCGGCCGAGAGGAAGCAGTCGACGTACCGGTTGCCCGAGATCCACAGGTCGTAGGCCTGATTGAGCTGGTTCACCGCCCAGTCCTCGGTCTCGACCTCGGGGAGCTCGTCGACGTCGGTCTCGAAGTCGTGGCTCGCGACCACCAGGAAGGTGCTCACCCAGAGCACTGCCGCGAACTGCGCGACCCACGCCCACACGTCCCCGAGGAAGAGGAACAGGAAGAACTCGCCGATGAGCAGCGCGCGCATCGCGAAGGCCCCGATGAAGTGCGGGAGCGCGCCGCGCAGCGAGCCGTACATGTCCGCGACGCCCACCTGGCGGGTGAGCTTGACGATCTCGAACAGCCGCATCGTCATCCCCGTCGCAGTGTGCCCGAACTTGTGCAGCGTGTGGATCGGGATCCGGTACCAGCGCGGAATGTCCATCATCATGGTGAAGACGTTCTTCTTGATGTCCACCTCGCTCTGCGTGTGCGGGTGGTGCAGCAGCGCGTGCCCGTCTGCCGTGACGAAGGAGAGGGCCACGTAGTTGATGTCGAAGGCGTTCACCAGCACCTTCGTCGCGCCCTTCTGCGCGCGGTGGATCGCGTAGTGGCCGAAGCCCGCCAGCGAGCTGCGCAGGATCACCATGAGCAGCACGAACAGCCAGATCGGCATCCACGAGGGGACGCCGAGCCGGGTCGCGATGACCACGACGTACGCGACGGCCAGCGCCGCGGCGACGATGTTGAACCAGCGGTCCATGCGCTTGACGCGGGCTTTCATCGCCGGATCGCGCAGTCGCGCCTTGACGGCGTGCAGCAGATCCTTCGGATCGTCGAACCGATAGCGCGGAGTATCGCGCCAGCTGTCGAATCCGTCCTTGAAGAGGAAGGCCGGGGCATTGTTCTTCGGGTGCACGTCCTCGACGCGGGCGTCCCGGTCGAGCGCGAAACGTTCGAGCATCTTCTCGATCTTCTCGGGATTCGCGTGATACGAGCCGATGATCGACGTGATGTCACGATTCTTGGACCGCCCGATGAAGAATTCCCCGCCCGGGTGCTTGTTGATCCATTCCGAGAGATCGTAGGCGCGGCCTTTGTAGACCCACACGTTCGACAACTGCGGTCCGCCGCCGGGGCCGGGTTCCCGACCCAGATCGCGGGGCCCGGGATCGCCGCCCTCGGTATCGAAATCGCGGCCGCGGGGGCCGGCGGGACGGCGCCCGGGATCGCGCCCGTCGGGACCGGAAGCGCCGTCCTGACCTGCGCCGCCTCCGCGCCCCGGGTCGGTGCCGCGCTCGAGATCGCGGGGGCCGGGGTCGGCCGCGCCGCGCTCGGCCGGCGCCGGTGGCGGGGTGGAATTGATCGACACTTCTGGTTCCTCCTGAACACTGCCGGATTCGGCGGTTGTGTAGACCGTCTCCGGTCACGCTAATGGATCGCTGAAGGTGCGCTTGCCGCTACCTTCCAGTGTCCGATTTGTCCGGAAACGACGCAGAAGAATGCTTCGATCGGCTCCGGAATTCATGCATACTTCATCGTGAGGGCGGGACTTCCGCCCTTTCATTCGGCCCCGGGCGGTTCCGCCCGGACAGATTCCAGGGGGGAACCCATGAACCTCAAGGCATCGCGGGCGGCTGTTGCGCTGCTCGCCGCCGGCGCGCTGGTGCTCACCGGTTGTGCTGACAAGAAGACCGACGACGGCGGCAGCACGACCACCACCGCCGCCGCCGCGAGTGGCGCCTCGGGCTCGCCGACGGCCGCGCCCTCGGTCGACGCGAGCGGTCTGCCGACCGTCCAGATCGTGCAGGACGCGGCGCTGGCCACCCGGGAGACGTACTCCGAGCACCTGACGCTCGCCGTCGACAAGGGCATCCAGGGCCTGCCCGTCACCAGCGTGAACGGCGACATCATCTCGTTCAAGGACACCAAGCGCGTGGCGGCGCAGGGCGACGCCAACGTCCGCTTCCAGGACAACTACGTGCAGACGAAGTTCGTCGTGATCGACGGCGTGATGTACGCCAACCTCGGCGGCGCCAAGTACCAGCCGATGGGCAAGACGGGCGAGAAGGGCGTCTACGACCCGGCGGTCATCCTCGACATGGAGAAGGGGCTGGCGAAGATCCTCGACTCGGTGCAGAACCCGAAGGTCGACGGCAAGGACACCGCCAACGGCCTCAAGACCGTCAAGGTCACCGGCACCGTGGCCACGCAGGTGCTGGACCCGCTGCTGCCGCAGATCACCGACATCGCGACCCGCGGCAACGCGGGCGCCACGCTGCCCATCACCCTGTGGATCGTCTTCGACGCCTCGGCGAACCCGCAGCCCAAGCCGAACGTCACGCGGATGGAGGTCAAGCTGAAGGAACTGCCGATCACGCTGAACCTCACCGACTTCGGCAAGGACGTGAAGATCGAGAAGCCCGCGACGTAGCAGAGTTCCACGAAGAGCCGGACCTTCGGGGGGAGGTCCGGCTCTCTGCTGTCAGAAGCCCTTCGAGCGCAGGTACAGGCCGAGCGTCTCGACGCTGCCCGGCGTGCGCGGGCCCTCGACCCAGCCCGCGTACGGGATGACGACGACGTTGCCCTCGCGGACGGCGGTCGTGTTCGCCATGAGCGGTTGCGAGCGCAGCTGCGCGAGCTTCGCCGCCGGCGTGTTCTCGGGCCCGACCCCGTAATCGACGATCGCGATCACCTGCGGGTCCCGCTGCGCCGCGGCCTCCCAGGAGGCCGTCGTCCACGAGTCGTCGAGGTCCGCGAAGACGTTCTCGCCGCCCGCGTTCTCGATGATCGCCTGCGGCGTGCCGGTGCGCCCCGACGTGAACGGATCGGGGGAGGCGCTGTCGAACAGGAAGACCCGCGCCCTCCTTCCCGACGGTGCGCCCGCGCGCACCTTCTCGACGCGGGCGCGGTACTCCGCGACGAGCCGTTCCGCGCGCTCCGGCACCCCGAACAGGGTGCCCAGGTCGGTGAGGTCGCGGAACAGCGCGTCGAGCGGGGGCATGACGCCCCGCTTCGTGCCGCCGGGTTGGCGGCACGCCTCGGTGAGCTGGTAGGGCACCGCACCGATCTCCCGGATCCAGTCCGGCGTCACGCCGGTGGTCTCCTTGAAGCCGTAGTTCCAGCCCGCGAAGACGAAGTCGGGCCGGGCCGCCTGGATGGTCTCGCGGGTGAAGGCCGTGCCGAGGCTCGGGGCGCGGTCGAAGTCCGCCCTCCACGGCGAGGTGGTGTAGTCGACGTGCTTGCCGTCGTAGGTGGTGTACCCGGCGATGCGGTCGGTGAGGCCCAGCGCGAACAGGATCTCCGCGGTCCCGGTGTCGTTGACCACGACCCGCGTCGGCGGGTGCGGCACCGTCAGCGGGGCGCCGCAGTTGATGACGGTGGCCGGCGCCCCGGACGGGCTCGACGGCGCCGCGTCCTCGACCGTCGCGCCGCAGCCGGCGAGCAGGGCGCCGCTGAGCAGCAGCAGGGGCAGTCGCTTCATGTCATGGTCCTTCGTCGAAGATCACCTGGGGCGCCCCCAGGCGGGGGTGGGGCACGACGTGCGCCCCGATGTCGAAGTAGCGCCGGAGCACGGCCGGCGTGAGGATCTCCGCCGGGCTGCCGGAGCAGGCCAGCGCCCCCTGGGACAGCACGTACAGCCGGTCGCAGTACTGGGCCGCGAGGTTGAGGTCATGGAGCACCGCGATGACGGTGACGTCGAGGTCACGGGCGGCGCTGAGTACCGCGAACTGGTGCCGGACGTCGAGGTGGTTCGTCGGCTCGTCGAGCACCAGCACCCGCGGCTCCTGCGCGAAGGCCCGGGCGATGAGCACCCGCTGCGCCTCGCCGCCGGAGAGCGTGCCGAAGTCCCGCCGGGCCAGGTCCGCCGCGCCGGCGGCGGTGAGCGCACCGTCGACCGCGCGGCGGTGCGCCGCGAGCGGGACGCCCCGGCGCCGGTGCGGCAGGCGGCCGGTCTCGACGATCTCGCGCGCGGTGAAGCCGATGTCGAAGGGCGCGTGCTGCATCACCGCCGCCACCTGTCGCGCGTTCTCGGCGAGGCTCACGGCGGTGACGTCCCGCCCGTCGACGGTGACCGTCCCGGTGGCGGGGGTGAGCACGCGGTAGACGCACCGCAGGAGCGTCGACTTGCCGCTGCCGTTGGGGCCCACGACGCCGATGAACTCGCCGGCTTCCGCCGTGAGGCTGAGGTTCTCGATGATGCGTCGCCCGCCCAGCTCGACCGAGACGCCGTGGTAGTCGACCCGCATCACGCACCGCCCACGGTGAGATCGTGGGAGGAGTCGGCACCTGTCGCCCGCATCATGCGCTGCCCACCGGCCTGCGGCGCATGAGCGCGATGAACAGCGGCACCCCCACGGCGGCGGTGATCGCGCCGAGCGGCAGCTCCTGCGGCGGCGCGACGGTGCGGGCCGCGATGTCCGCGAGCACCAGGAAGACCGCGCCGAGCGCCGGCGCGATCACGAGGACCCGGCGGTGGTCGGCGCCCACGAGCAGCCGGGCGACGTGCGGCACGACGAGGCCCACGAAGCCGATCGCGCCGCACACCGACACGATGATCCCGGTCATCGCCGCGGTGAGCACGAACAGCGCCGACCGGTAGCCGGAGGCCGACAGCCCGACGGAGATCGCCACCTCGTCTCCGAGGGCCAGCGCGTTGAGCTTGCGCGCGCCGTACCGCAGCGTCGTCAGCCCCACCGCGACCGTGACCGCGAGCAGTGCGGTGGTGCGCCAGGTGGAGGGGGAGAGGCTGCCGAACAGCCAGAACATGACCGTGCGGGCGGCGTCGCCGCGCGGCGCGAGGAAGACCAGCACGGTGGTGACCGCCGAGAAGCCGTACGCGAGAGCGGTTCCGGTGAGGACGAGCCGCAGGGGCGTCAGCCCGCCGCCGCGGTAGGCGATGAGGTAGACCAGCGCGGTCGCGCCGAGCGCGCCGAGGAACGCGGCGGTCGGCAGCGCGTACAGGCCGAGCGTGCCGAGCACCCCGAACAGCGCCACCGTCGTCGCGCCGACGGACGCGCCCGAGGAGATGCCGAGCACGTACGGGTCCG
The DNA here is from genome assembly GCF_965138335.1 of Tsukamurella ocularis. Taxonomy (GTDB): domain Bacteria; phylum Actinomycetota; class Actinomycetes; order Mycobacteriales; family Mycobacteriaceae; genus Tsukamurella; species Tsukamurella ocularis_A. The sequence goes on along the minus strand of NZ_CBCSDV010000034.1, from coordinate 33,891 downwards.
CGAGGGCGTTGCGCACCATCGCCTGCACCGCGACGCCGATACCGCTGAGACCGGCGCCCACGACGGCGGCGCTGAGCACCCGCGGGATCCGCGAGTCGGCGACGATCCGGTAGTGCGTGGCGTGCTCGGCGTCGACGACGCCGCCGGTGAGGAACGCCCAGACGTAGTGCGTCGAGTCCTGCCAGGGGATGCGGACGGTGCCCATGAGCACGCCCAGCCACATCGCGGCGATCAGCGCGATGAGCAGGCAGGCCAACAGCACTGCCACACGGCGCGACGAGACCACTCGCACTCCGCGACTCCCCTCGGGTCGGTGAGCACCGCCCGGCTCCGGGCGGTCGCGAGGGCAGGTATCGGGCTGGCACGCGCTGCGCGTGCACACCGTTGCGGGGCAGCCCCGGATTCGCACCGGGTTCCCTCTTGCGCCGCGGGCTCGCGCCCACGGACCGTCGCTGGGAGGGAAGTCTAGGCGGGGGAGCCGGGCATATCGGCGGCGGGCCGGTCCCCGGGCCAGGCGCGGACCACAGCGAGGAGCCGCTCGCGGATCGGCGCGGCCCGCTCGGCGAGGGCGGCCTGCCTCCGCACGTACTCGCGCCGCCCGTCGGCCGTCTCGATGGCGATGGGCGCGAAGCCGAGATCGGCCAGGTCGTACGGGCTCGCCCGCATGTCCAGTTCCCGGGCGTCGCGGGCCAGGTCGAAGGCGTCCGCCACCAGGTCCGACGGTGCGCCGGGCGTCAGCTTGAAGGCCCACTTGTAGAGGTCCATCCCCGCGTGCAGGCAGCCGGGCTGCTCCGAGTCGACCTGGGTCTCGCGGGTGAGCCGGGCGGCGTTGCGGGGCGCCGCGTCCGGGGTGAAGAAGCGGTAGGCGTCGTAGTGGGTGCACGTCAGCTGTCCCGCGCGGACCACCTCGTCGGTGCCCGCCGGGCCGAGGCGCAGGGGCACGGGATGGCGCGCCTGGTCGGCTTCTCGGTAGACCATCGCCCACTCGTGCAGGCCGAAGCAGCCGAACACCGGCCGACGCGCGGCAGTGGCCTCCAGGAGCCGGGCCACGTACGCGGCCGTCCCCGCGCGCTTGTCGAGCACGGCGGGATCCTGGGTCACGCGCGTCCCGGAGACCACGTAGCCCCGGCTGCCGCCGAATTCGCCGGCCGCCCGCGGACCGTCGAGCGTCACGCCGATGCCGGGATGCCAGCGCAGCAGGTGCGCGGGGCGGTGCCCGTAGTAGGTGAACAGGAAGTCCCACACGGGGTGCTTCTCGCCGCGCGCCGCGCGGTCCCGGTGCGCGGCGACGAACGGCTCCAGGCGGGCGCGGTGGGCGGCCGCGAGCGGCTCCCACTGCCCGTCGGTCAGCGTCCCGGGGCCGCAGCCGGTGCTGCTCACACCCGGTGCGTCCCGTCGCGGACGGTGCCGACGAACTCCTCGACCACGTCCTCGAGCGCCACGATGCCGATGGTCCGGCCGTGATCGTCGGCGACGGCGGCGAGATGCCCGCCGAGGCGGCGCAGGTCGCCGGCCGCCTGGTCCAGGGACAGGCCCCCGTCGACCACCGGCAGCGGGCGGACGCGGCTCGCGCCGATCACGGACTCGGGGCCGACGGTGGTGTCCATGATGTCCGGCAGCACGTCCTTGACGTGCAGGTAGCCGGTGAACGCGCCGGCGCTGCTGCGCACCGGGTACCGCGAGTAGCCGGTCTCGGCGACGGCGGTCTCGATGTCGCCCAGGGTCGGCCCCCAGACGCCGTTGACGCCCTGCTTCGCCTGCAGCCCGCGGATCTCGGTGAGCGGGATCGCGACGTCGGCGACCGTGCGACGCGAGGTCTGCAGCGCCCGCGTCAGGCGCACCCGCTCCTCGGCGTCGATGAGGCCCTCGTCGTGCGATTCGGCGATGAGCACGCTCAGCTCGCCGGCGGAGACGGTGCTGTCCAGCTCGTCGCGCGGCTCGACGCCGCCCGCGCGCAGCACCAGCATCGCCAGCCAGTTGTAGACGGCGATGAGCGGCCGCACCAGCCGCACGAACGCGACGTGCGGCGGCACCAGCAGCATCGCCGCGGCCTCGGGGCCCGCGAGCGCGATGTTCTTCGGCACCATCTCGCCGAGCAGGATGTGCAGCACCACGACGAGGCCCAGCGAGACCGTGAACGAGATGGGGTGCAGCAGCGCCTCGGGCACGTTCGCCCAGGACAGCGGCTTCTCCAGGAGATGCGCGATGGCCGGCTCGCCGACCTTACCGAGGAGGATCGAGCAGATCGTGATGCCCAGCTGGCAGCCCGCCAACATGAGGGAGAGGTTCTCCGAGGCCTTGATCACGGCCTTCGCGCTCGACCGGCCCTGCTCGACGAGGGCCTCGAGCCGGTCGCGGCGGGCCGCGATCAGCGCGAACTCGGCCGCGACGAAGAACGCGTTCGCGGCCAGCAGCAGCACGGTCAGGGCCACGCCCAGCAGATCACTCATGGGTCACCTCCACGAGGTCGACGCGGCGGCCGTCCATCCGGGCCACGCGCGCGGACCACTGCGGGGCCTCGACCTCGTCGTCGTCCACGGACGGGTGGTGGGGCAGCGGGACGCGGTCGCCGACCGCGGGGATGCGGCCGAGCAGGAACATCACCAGGCCGCCGATCGTGTCGTAATCGCCCTCCGGGGCGCGGTAGCCGGTGTCCCGCTCCAGCTCGTCGATGCGGAGCAGACCCGAGCACAGGAACCCGTCGTCCGTGCGCTGCACGTCGACGGGTTCGTTCGCGTCGTGCTCGTCGCGCACGTCGCCCACGATCTCCTCGATCAGGTCCTCGACGGTGACGATGCCGGCGGAACCGCCGTACTCGTCGACGACGAGGGCCATCTGCAGGCCGTTGGCCCGCAGTTGCTCCATGAGGGCGTCGCCGTCCAGCGTCGCGGGGACGACGGGCGCCACGGTCGCGATGTCCGAGACGGTCACCGTCGCGCGACGATCCGCGGGCACCGTCAGCGCCTGCTTCACGTGCACCAGCCCGATCGTGTCGTCCAGGTCGCCGCGGACCACGGGGAATCGGGACCGCCCGGACTCGATCGAGAGCGCCACCAGGTCGGCCACGGTGTCGTCGGCGTCCAGCGAGTGGATCCGCTGCCGCGGGGTCATCAGCTCCTCGGCGGTGAGCTCGCCGAATTCGAGGCTGCGGCCCACGAGCTCGGCCGTCATCTCGTCGATCGCGCCGTGGGCCGCCGAATTGCGCACCAGCGCACTGAGTTCCTGCGCCGAACGGGCCGAGCTCAGCTCCTCCGCGGGCTCGATGCCCAGGCGACGGACCAACGCGTTCGCGCTGCGGTTGAGGAACGAGATCGCGAATCGGAAGGTCGAGGAGAACAGCGACTGCGCGCCCGCGGTGAGCCGCGCGGTCTGCAGCGGCCGGGCGATCGCGAGATTCTTCGGTGCCAACTCGCCCAGCACCATCGACAGCGAGGTCGCGATGATCAGGGCCAGGATCAGGGTGAGCGCGGTCGACCAGACCTGCGGCATGCCGGTCCATTCGAGCGCGGGGCGCAGGAACTTCGAGAGCACCGGCTCGGCCAGGTAACCCGTGACCAGGGTGGTGATCGTGATGCCCAGCTGGGCGCCGGACAGCTGGAAGGACAGCGTGCGATGCGCGTTCTGCACCTGCTTGGAGCGGCGGTCACCGCGATCGCGCACATCCGCGTCGACAGTGGACTTCTCCAGCGCGGTCAGCGAGAACTCCGCCGCCACGAAGAGCGCGGTGCCCAGGGTGAGTGCGAGGAAGCCGACGATGGCGCCGACGGTGATCAGCGCGCTAGCCATCGACGGACACCACCCGTCCCGGCGTCGGTGGTGCCAGTCGTCGGCGGCGTTTGCCGGGTCTTCGGGACTTCATGGTCCTTCCCAGGGGATCGTCGGTGGATGCACTGCATCCTACCGACGATCCGTCGAGATTCTCACCAACCGCCGGGGAGCGGACGGCCCTCGGCGAAGCCGGCGGCGCTCTGCACGCCGACGGTCGCCTTCGCGTGGAACTCCGGCACGGTGCGGGCGCCGGCGTAGGTGAAGGAGCTGCGGACGCCCGAGGTGATCCGGTCCAGCAGGTCCTCGACGCTGGGCGCGTCGGGATCGACCCGGATCCGCGAGCTGGAGATGCCCTCCTCGAACAGCGACTTGCGGGCGCGGTCGAAGGCGCCCTCGCCGGCGGTGCGGGCCGCGACGGCGCGCTTGGACGCCATGCCGAAGCTCTCCTTGTAGGCGGAGCCGTCGGTCGCGTACTTCATGTCGCCCGGCGACTCGTAGGTGCCGGCGAACCAGGAGCCGACCATGACGTTGGAGGCGCCGGCGGCGAGCGCCAGCGCGACGTCGCGCGGGTGCCGCACGCCGCCGTCGGCCCACACGTGCGCGCCGAGGTCGCGGGCCGCTGCGGCGCAGTCGAGCACGGCGCTGAACTGCGGGCGACCGACGCCCGTCATCATGCGTGTGGTGCACATCGCGCCGGGGCCCACACCCACCTTGACGATGGTGGCGCCGGCGTTGACCAGGTCGCGGGCGCCGGCGGCGGCGACCACGTTGCCCGCGGCCAGGGGCAGGCCCAGGTCCAGCGCGGCGACGGCCTCGAGCGCGTCGAACATCTTGGCCTGGTGGCCGTGCGCGGTGTCCACGACCAGCACGTCGGCACCGGCCTCGGCGAGGGCGCGGGCCTTCGCGGCCACGTCGCCGTTGATGCCGACGGCGGCGGCGATCCGGAGCTTGCCGGCACCGTCGACCGCGGGGGTGTAGATCCCCGCGCGGACGGTGGCGGTCCGGGTGAGGACGCCGTGCAGGCGGTCGTCACCGTCGACCAGCACCGCGAGGTCGGAATGGTCCTTGTCCAGCATGTCGAAGACGGCCTCGGGCGCGGTCCCGGCGGCGGCGCAGACGAACGAGGTGGTCATGACGTCGCGCAGGCGGGCGAAGCGGTCGACGCCCTCGCAGGCCGTCGAGGTGACCAGGCCGACCGGCCGGTTCTCCGCGTCGACGACCACGACGGCGCCGTGGGCGCGCTTGGGGAGCAGCGCGACGGCGTCGCTCACGGAGTCCTCGGCGCCGAGCGTGACCGGGGTGTCGGCCACCAGATCGCGGCTCTTGACGTACGCGATGGTGTCCGCCGCGGCCTGCAGCGGCAGGTCCTGGGGGAGCACGACGATGCCGCCTCGGCGCGCGACCGTCTCCGCCATCCGACGGCCGGCGACGGCCGTCATGTTGGCGACGACGAGGGGAATGGTGGTGCCGGTCCCGTCGACGGAGGAGAGATCGACGTCGAAGCGGGAGGTCACGTCCGACCGGTTCGGGACGAGGAAGACGTCGTCGTAGGTCAGGTCGTACTGCGGGCGGCTATCAGGAAGGAACTGCACGTGTGGGCAGTCTACCCGACGGCACCATCCCGGGGCGCGTGTCAGGGGCGCAGGGGGCGGCCCTGCGGATCCCGGACGCCGCCGGTGAGGATCATGATGCCGTCGATGAGCGCCCAGATGCCGACGCCGGCCAGGATGACGAAGCCGATGAGGATGATCGACGTGACGAGGCCGATCACGGTCAACACCAGTTGCGTCACCGCGATCGATGTGGAGCCCAGGTAGAACCGGCCGATGCCCCACCCGCCGAGGAAGATCTGCAGCAGGCCGGCCGCGAGCTTCGACTTGTCCGAGTAGGGCTCGCCGGTCTGCGGGTCACGGCCGTACGGCGCGGCCGGATCGGCGCCGAAGGGCTGGCCGTACGCGAACGCGGGCTGCGGCTGGCCGTACCCGGGCTGACCGTACGGCTGCTGCTGGTAGCCCTGCTGGGCGTACGGGTCGTACTGCTGGCCGTACTGCTGGCCGTACGGCTGCTGCGGATCGGTCATGGTGGTCCTCCCTCGATTCCCCCTGGGGCGCCCAGCGTACCGACGCGCCGTCAGTGCTGGAGCAGGCGGGAGAGCTCGGTGAGCCAGGGCACTGCCACGGCCACAGTCGGCACCACCAGGATCAGCCCCGCGAGCAGGTACACCGACGCGCTGAAAAGGTTGCTGGCCGGGGGCATCGACAGCCGCTCCACCCGGACGACGGTCCCCGTCGCGCCGACCGCGAGGGCGCCGCGCGGCGCGGGGCTCTGCGCGCAGGTCACCAGGGCGTTGGCGAGCGGGACCGGGCCGGCGGCGGCCACGGCCTCGTCGTCGGCGAGCAGCTCCACGAGCAGCTTCACCGAATCGAGGGCCGCGGACGAGCGGACGAACTTCGGAAAGGCGTGGTGGACGGCGGTGAAGGCCTCGAGCACCAGGTCGTGCCGGGACCGCAGGTGCGCCCGCTCGTGCGCGAGCACCGCGGTGAGCTCCTCGTGGCTGAGCTGGTTGATCGTGCCGACGCTGAGCACCACGCGGTGTCGCAGCCCGGGGAGGCAGTAGGCGAGGGGCTGGTCGACGCCCAGGACGCGCAGGTCGGCGCTCGAGACGGGGTGGTCGCCGTCGACCGCGTGCGACAGGATGTCCACGACGGTGCGGTGCCGGGCCCGGCGCCGGCGGGTGCGGACCGCGAGCCGGACGGTGGACGTGATGAGCCGGGCACCGACCAGCAGGGTGAGCGCGAAGGCCACGACGGCGACGATCCACGGGACGACGCCGAGTTGGCGGATCTCGTCGATGGGGTTGGTGGTGGGCCGGCCGTCGGGGCCGGGAACGAGCAGGCGACTCGCGATCACGAGGCCCGCGCTGAACGCGGAGAGCACCGCGGCCAGGGCGATCGCCTGCCACAACACGAGTGCGGCGCGCGGCGCGCGCAGCGGCCAGGCCGCCCGGGAGAGCCAGAGGGGCACCGGCCCCGCGAGCAGCAGGGCCAGCGCTCCGAAGATGAAGGCCGCCATGGGGACGAGCCTACTGGGTGATCAGGACTCGGCGCGACGAGCGGCTTCGCCGGCCTCGAGCTTGGCGAGCGCGCGCCGCAGGGCCTGCGCCTCGTCCGCACCCACGCGCTCCACGAAGTGCACCAGCGCGGCCTCGCGGGAGCTCTCGGCCTGGGCCAGCGCGTCGAACATGAGGTCGGCGACGAGCTCGTCGCGGCCGAAGCTCGCGGCGTAACGGTGCGCCCGGTCGGTGCGGATCTGGCTCACCAGCTTCTTCTTCGCGAGTCGCTGCAGCACCGTCATCACCGTCGTGTACGCCAGCTCGCGGTCAGCGGCGAGCGACTCGTGCACCTGTCGCACGGTCTGCGGTTCAGTGGACGCCCACAGGTGGTCCATGACCGCGCGTTCCAGATCTCCCAATGCCGCCATTGCTCCGATTCTACTCGGGATGGTCCGCGTCGCTACGACGACCTGTCGTAATCCACGCCACACCGATGAGGGCTTGCTAAGTTAGGCCAGCCTGTCCTAGAGTGAGTCTCGTCGCCGAGAGCGACACCGAAACCACATCGGACCGTGACGCGAACTGAGGGCTGCAGTAATCCGCCGGTCTGTGCCACGGCGGGTCCGGGGGATGGCTGAGCCCCCGGACCCGCCGACTTCTTCCTCTCCGCGTCGCGGATCAGTCCTTGGGCATCACGAGCCACAGTAGCAGGTACAGCAGGAACTGCGGGCCGGGCAGCAGGCACGACACCACGAAGAGCACGCGGACCAGCGTCGCGTCGATGCCGAAGTAGCGTGCGATGCCGGCGCACACGCCGCCGATCCAGTTGTTCTGGACGTCGCGGGCGAAGCGCTTCTGCGGGGCGGGCTGGTAGGGGTTCTGGGCGAAGGGCGAGTTCTCGGTCATGTCTCCACAGTGCCTGCACGACGGTGGATCCCGCATCGGGGTCTTCCCGGACTCCGGCCCGGATCTTCCGGCCCGGAGGACGGGCCGTCCGCGCCCGGTTCTAGGGTGTCTCCATGACGCAACCGACACCCGGACAGCAGCAGGCCATCGACCAGATCCTCGCCGGCGGCACCGCCGGTTTCGATTCGATCCTCGGCCTGAAGTACACGGCCGTCACCGCCGACGGCGTGGAGGCGACGCTCACCCTGCGTCCGGAGCTGCACCAGCCCTTCGGCATCACCCATGGCGGCGTGTACTGCGCGATCGTCGAGTCCGTCGCCAGCGTCTCGGGCGTGGTGTGGCTCGGCGGCGCGGGGCACGTCGTGGGCGTGAACAACAACACCGACTTCCTGCGCGCGCTCTCGAGCGGCGTGCTGTCCATCCGGTCGACCCCGATCCATCGCGGGCGTCGGCAGCAGCTGTGGCTCGTCGAGATCGACTCGGAGGACGGCAAGGCCGTCGCGCGCGGCCAGGTGCGGCTGCAGAACATCGAGGCCTAGCCGCAGCGGCCCGGAAACGCGACGAGCGCGCCACCCGGTCGGGTGGCGCGCTCGGTCGTCGTACGGAGCCGGTGTCAGCCGGCCTTCTCGGCCTTGTCCTTCGCGGTCGACGGTGCGCCCGGGGCCTCCACCTGGACGTCCGCCTTCGGCGCGGACTTCGGCAGTGCCTTCGTCGGCGAGCTGGTGTGCACCGGCGGGATGGCGGGCTTCGCGCCGGTCTGCAGCGCGTCGAGCGCGGTGCGCGCGTACACCTGCTGCTCGGTGATCGTCATCTGGCCGCGCTTGTTGGTGAGGAACGTGATCGCCCACGAGGTCAGCGTGATGACGCGGTTCTGGTAGCCCACGATGTACCAGAGGTGCAGCGCGAGCCAGCCGAGCCAGGCGAGGAAGCCGCCGAACTCCAGCTTGCCGACCTTCGCGACCGCGCTGGCCCGCGACACGGTGGCCATCGAGCCCTTGTCGAAGTACGAGAAGGGCTTGCGGTCGGCGGGGGACTGGCCCTCGAGGCCGGCCTTGATCGCCTTGGCCGCGTACGTCGCGCCCTGGATGGCGCCCTGCGCCATGCCCGGGACACCGTCGACCAGCATCATGTCGCCGACGACGAAGACGTTCGGGTTGCCCGGGATGGTGAGGTCGGGCAGCACCCGCACGCGGCCGGCGCGGTCGGTCTCGGCGCCGGACTGCTCGGCCAGGATCTTGCCGAGCTTGCTGGCGGCGACGCCGGCGGACCACACCTTGCATTGCGCCTCGATGCGCCGCTCGGTGCCGTCCTTCTCCTTGACGACCAGGCCGTCGGCGTCGACGTCGACGACCATCGCGTTGAGCTGGATCTCGACGCCCATCTTCTCCAGCCGCTTCGCGGCCATGGTGCCCAGCTTCTCGCCCATCGGCGGGAGCACGGCGGGGGCGGCGTCCAGGAGGATCACGCGCGCCTCGGTGGGATCGATGTTGCGGAACGCGCCCTTGAGCGTGTTGTCCGACATCTCGGCGATCTGCCCGGCGAGCTCGACGCCCGTGGGGCCGGCGCCGATCACCACGAAGGTGAGCAGGCGCATGCGCTCCTCGTGGTCGTGCGACAGCTCGGCCTGCTCGAAGGCGCCGAGGATGCGGCCGCGCAGCTCGAGGGCGTCGTCGATGGTCTTCATGCCGGGCGCGAACTCGGCGAACTGGTCGTTGCCGAAGTACGACTGATCGGCGCCGGCGGCGACGATGAGGCTGTCGAACGGGGTCACGGTGACGCGCTCGAGCAGGTGGCTGGTGACCGTGCGGTTCTCGAGGTCGATATCGGTGACCTCGCCCAGCAGGACCTCGGCGTTGCGCTGCTTGCGCAGGATCATGCGGGTGGCGGGGGCGATCTCGCCCTCGGAGAGGATGCCGGTCGCGACCTGGTAGAGCAGCGGCTGGAACAGGTGGTGGGTCGTCTTCGCGATCATCGTCACGTCGACGTCCGTGCGCTTGAGGGCGCGCGTGCCGAAGAGGCCGCCGAACCCCGATCCGATGACGACCACCTTGTGGCGGTGCGCTGCCTCGCTCATTACTCTCGTCGCTCCTGGTTCGCGTCGAAGCCGGGATCCCCGGCGTGTGCAGTCCTACCGTAGTCCGCCGTTCAAATCTCGTCGCGTCGCGTGCCGGAACTCGTGGCCCGACGCTCCCGATAGGCGGCGACGTGCGTCCGATTGCCGCAGTTCCCCTCGGCGCAGAAGCGCCGTGAGCGGTTCTTCGACAGGTCCACGAGAACTCGGTCACAATCCTCCGCCGCGCAGGTCTTGAGCCGGTCGACGTTGCCGCTGCGCACCAGGTCGACGAGGGCCATCGCGCACTCCACGCGGACGCGCACGGGGATCGGGGCGTCGTCGTCGGTGAAGTGCAGGTGCCAGTCCCAGTTGCCGTGCCGGGTCAGCCGGGGCTGCTGCGGGGTGGCCGCGAGCATCTCGTTGACGATCGCGGCCACGGCGTCGGGGTGCCGCGCGGCGAACACGCGCGCCAGTTCGGTGCGCAGCTCGTGGATCGGGCCGACGTCGCGCGCCTGCGCGCTGTTCCATCCGGTGAACTCGTGCCGGCGCAGGTACTCCTTGAGCGCGCCGAGGGTGCCGAGGCGTTCCTCGTCGCCGTAGCCGGTGTTCACCAGGTCGGCGGCCATGACGAGGGACGGCTCGGTGTCATGTGCGAATTTCATTTGACTCCTTACGGCGGCGGCCGCTACTGTCACCAGTGTACTTCACTTGACTCCTTACGAATCGCGCATACACGGAGGTGACGCATGGGTCGGGGCATCGCAATCGCACTACTGTCGGGCTTCGCATTCGCGATGTCCGGCCCGTTCGGCAAGCCGCTGCTCGCCGCCGGGTGGAGCCCGGCCGGGGTCGTGCTGGTGCGCATCTGGATCGCGGCGATCGTCACGCTGATCCCGATGCTCGTCGTCGGGCGCGCCCGCCTGGCCACCCTGCGGCGCGCGCCGTTCACCGTCCTGGCGTACGGCCTGCTCGCCGTGATCGGTGTGCAGCTCGCGTACTTCAACGCCATCGCCCACATGTCGGTCACCGTCGCGCTGCTCATCGAGTTCTCGGCGCCGCTGCTGGTACTCGTGTACCTGTGGGCGCGATTCGGGCGGCGTCCGACGCTGCGCACCACGCTCGGTGCGGCGTTGGCGGTCGCGGGGCTCGTCGCGGTCGTCGGCGCGGCCTCCGGCGGTGCCGTGGTCACGCCCATCGGCCTGGCCTGGGCCTTCGTCTCGCTCGTCGGCCTCGCCGCGTACTTCCTGCTCGCGGAGGACGGCACGCGCGCCGACGACATCGACGTCGCGAGCATCGAGGGCGGCAAGCCCGCGGTGGACCAGCTCGCGCTCGCCGTGGGCGGCCTGCTCGTGGGTGCGGTCGTGCTGTCCCTGACCTCGCTCGCCGGGCTGACCCCCGTGCGCATCTCGACCGCGCCCGTCGTCCTGGGCGGGCTCGGCACCACGCCGTGGTGGGTGCCGGCCGTCGTGATCGGCGCGGTCGCCACCGGGCTGGCGTACGTCGCCGGGATCCTGGCCATCAACATGGTCGGCCCCACGCTGGCGTCGTTCCTCGGCTTCTCCGAGGTGATCGCGTCGGGCGTGGTGGCCTGGGTGATGTTGGGCGAGGCGCTCACCCCGGTGCAGATCGTCGGCGCCGTGGCGATCGTCGCGGGGGTGATCGCCGTCAAGCGGGGCGAACGGAGCGGAACGCCGGACGTTCCGCGGCCCGTCGCGCAGACCAATCCGCACGATGGAGTTCGTACTCCACCCGTGCGTAGGGCGTGAGATCGGCCGCGGCCTCGTCGTCGAGGTCCACATCGCCCTGGAGCGACTCCCAGTCGAGCATGGCGATGTCCAACTGCTGCATGCCCAGTCCCGCGAGCACGCGCCGCGAGGCGAGGTTCGACCACGCGGTGGAGGCGTAGACGCGCCCGGTGAGGCCGTGCTCGAAGGCGTGGCCCACCAGGGCGTGCGCGGCCTCGGCGCAGAAACCCCGTCGACGGTGCGTGTCCGCGACCGCGTAGCTCAACTCCAACCCGCGGGCGCGACTGTGCCGGGAGGCGCGCAGCGCGATCCGGCCGAGGGTGCGGCGGCTGTGCCGATCGACGATGTGGAAGCGGCCGTCGAACTCGCCGGCGCCGACGGCGGCAGGGGAGAGGTGCAGGCGCGCCGTCTCGATGTGCATGTGCAAATCACCCCTCACAGGGCTCAGCGTATCGTTTCGGGGCCCGATCACGGCGCAGTTCACGCGGGTGTCGCGACGGTGGCGCGCCGATGGCTGCCATACTGTCCGGCGTGACGTACCGAATCGCTCTTGCCACCTCCGCGGCGCAGCCGGACACCGACGACCGCGGCCAGGAGATCCTCGCCGCCCTGCGCGCCGCCGGTCACGAGGCCGAGGCCGCCGTGTGGTCCGATTCCGCCGTCGACTGGGAGCAGTTCGACGCGGTCGTGATCGCCGGCGCCTGGGACTACGCGCAGCGCTACGACGACTTCCTCGGGTGGGCCTGGCGCGCCGCTGCGCAGACGCTCGTCCTGAACCCGGAGCCGCTCGTCCGCTGGTACGCCGACAAGCGGTACCTGCGCGACTACGAGTCCGAGGGCATCCCGATCGTGCCGACCCAGTTCATCACGGTGCACGACGCGACGCTCGACCACGACTACCTGGGCACCGATCACGTGGTGCGCCCGTCGATCAGCGGCGGCCTTGCGCAGTCCTTCCGGTTCGGCCCCGGCGACGACGACGCGAGTCGCGCCAAGCTGGAGGAGATCAAGGCCTCCGGCAGCAGTGTCATGGTCTTCCCGTACTCGGTCGAGGCCGGCGGCGTCTCGCTGGTCTACATCGGCGGCGAGTACAGCCACGCCTTCGGCCGCGACCTCGCCGCCGAGGTCAACGCCGAGCCCGGCGACGGGCGCCCCGCCGAGGTGCTCATCGACGCGGAGCCCACGGACGCCGAGCGCGCCGTCGCCGAGGCCGCGCTCAAGCCGATCGACCCGGCCAACCCGCCGCTGTACGTGCGCATCGACGTGGTCCGGACCGCGGGCGGCGAGCCCGTGATCCTCGAGGTCCAGGTCGTGCAGCCCGATCTGCATCTCGAGCGGGTCGACGGCGGCGCGGAGAAGTTCGCGCAGGCCGTCCTCGCGCGCGTCGGGGCCGAGAAGGCCTGACCGACAGACAGACGTTCCTCGAAGCCCCCGTCCGGAGATCCGGGCGGGGGCTTCGTCGGTGGAGGTCGTCCGCGAAGAGGGGTTGCCAAAGAATCTATCGCGATATATCGTGAACGCATCGGGTCGCGAAACATGCGGCCCCCTACCGAAAGGAGTGCCACCATGCGTAGGCACACTCACGATGATCAGCGATTCCAGGGCCGCGGCGGCCCCTGCGACGACCGGTTCGAGGGCCGCTTCGACGGCCGGTTCCGCCAGGGCGGATTCCCGGGCGGGCCCGGCTTCGGCCCGGGCGGCCCCGGTCCGTTCGGGCCCGGCGGCCCGGGCCCCGGGGGTCCCGGCGGACACGGACGCGGCGGCCACCGGGGCCGGGGGCGGCGCGGCGTCCAGCGCGGCGACGTCCGTATCGCGGTCCTCAAGCTGCTGGAGGCCGAGCCCATGCACGGCTACCAGCTCGTCTCCTCGATCGAGGAGCGCACGGCCGGGGCCTGGAAGCCCAGCCCCGGCGCCATCTACCCCACGCTCAGCCAGCTCGAGGACGAGGGGCTGATCACCATCGAGCGGGAGAACGGTCGCAAGGTCGCCACACTCACCGACGCGGGCCGCGAGTACATCGCCACCGCCCTCGCCGACGCACCGGATCCGTTCGCCGGATTCGACGGCGGCTCGGCCGAGCGGGGCCATCTCCGCGAGACGCTCCGCGAACTCCACGAGGTCACTCGCCGCGTGGCCCGCACCGGCACCGCTGAGCAGACGGCCGCCGTCGACGGCATCCTCGGCGACGCGATCAAGCAGGTCTACCTGCTGCTCGCCGGGGTGGACCGCACGCCCCCCGCCGCGGCTACCGAGGATCCGGCGCAGCCGGACGAGCAGTAGCCGCCCGCTGGGCCCGCGCCGGGTCGGGGCGCAGCCGGACGGCGTCGCCGGGATGCAGATCCCGGTAGCGGTCCGCCGGCAGCTCCGCGACCAGCGCCGTCCCGTCCGCGACGGTCGCGGTCACGCGGCAGTGCCCGCCCGCCACCGTCACCTCGACCACGGTCGCGGCCATCCCGTCGCCGTCCGGCCCGCCGAGGCGCAGCGCGTCCGGCGGGAAGACCCACACCCCGTCGCCGTCCGGCAGCAGGTTCATCCCCGCCAGCCGGGCGGCGAAGGGCGTCGCGGGGGAGAGCAGCAGCTCGGTCGCGGGGCGGTGATCGGCCACGCGGCCGTCCTCGAGCACCGCGGCCTCGTCCGCGAGGGCCACGACATCGGCGGCGTCGTGCGTGATCACGACGCACGTCCGGTCCCGCAGGAGCGCCCGGAGCAGTGCCCGCACCTCGGCCCGCGCCGAGACGTCGAGCGCCGAGAGGGGCTCGTCGAGCAGGAGCACCTCCGGCTCCGCGGCCAGGGCGCGGGCCAGCGCGACGCGCTGCGCCTGTCCGCCGCTCAGTTCCGTGGGCCGACGGTCCGCGAGGTGCTCGACGCCCACGGCGGCGAGCCACTGGTCCGCCGCGGCGGACGCGGTCCGCCGGTCCGCGCCCGCGCTGCGGGGCGCGAAGGCGACGTTCGCGCGCACCCGCAGGTGCGGGAAGAGGCGCGCCGTCTGGCCCAGCAACGCCACCCGCCGACGGTGCGCCGGTACCCACGTCGTGCCGTCGAAGACCGTCCGGCCCCCGACGGCGATCCGCCCCGCGCCGGGCCGCACCAGGCCGGCCACGGCGGCCGCCACCGTCGACTTGCCCGTGCCGTTGGGCCCGAGCAGGGCCAGGGTCCGCCCCTGCGGCACCGTGAAGACGGCGTCGACGCCGCGGTCGGCGACGGTGACGTCCACCTCGAGCCCCGCGGTCGCCGGGGCGCCCGTCACCTCCGCCATGCGCGCACCCCGTACACCCCGGAGACGATGACCGCGGCCACCGCGAGCAGCACCAGCGACAGTGCCACCGCCGCCTGCGGATCGGTCTCGTTGCGCAGGTAGATCTCCAGCGGCAGTGTGCGCGTCGTTCCGGCGAGGGATCCCGCGAAGGTGAGTGTCGCGCCGAACTCGCCGAGCGCCCGCGCGAAGGTCAGCACCACGCCCGACGCGATCGACGGCAGCACCAGCGGGAGCGTGACGCGGCGCAGCACGACCGACGGCGGCGCGCCCAGCGTCGCCGCCGCGTGTTCGAAATCCGTTCCCAGCGTGCGGAGCGCGCCCTCCACGGCCAGCACCAGGAAGGGCAGCGCCACGAAGGCCTGCGCGAGCACGACGGCCACCGTCGTGAACGCAACGTGACCGCCGATCCCGCCGTACTGGCCCACCAGCCCGCGTCGCCCGAAGGCGTACAGCAGCGCGATGCCCCCGACCACCGGCGGCAGCACCAGCGGCAGCAGCACCAGCGGGCGCAGCACGCCCACGAAACGGGACCGGCTGCGCGCCAGGATGACGCCGAGCGGCACGCCGAGCACGATGCACACCACGGTCGCGGCGAGCGACGTCTGGAGCGACAGCACCAGTGCGGTGCGCGAGTCCTCCGAGGTGACCAGCGCGCCGAACCGCGGCCAGTCGACCTTCGCCACGATCGCGACCAGTGGGATCAGTACGAAGGCGGCGCCGAGGGCGGCCGGGACGGCGACCCAGCGGGGGTATCCCGGCATCGGCGCGGAGCGGGTGCGCGGCGTCAGTTCGGTGCCCCGAATCCGGCGTCCGCCAACGCCGCCCGTCCCTCGGAGCCGCGGACGAAGTCCACGAACCGGCGCGCTCCCTCGGCGTTCTTCGCGCCGGACAGCGGCGCGATGGGATAGACGTTGACCGCCCCGTCGGCCTGCGGGAAGTCGACGGACGCGACGGCGCCCTTCGCCCCCTCGACGTCCGTGCGGTAGACGAGCCCCGCGTCGGCCTGGCCGTGCCGGACCTTGGCGAGCACGCTGGAGACGGAGTCCTCCTCGCTGACCGGGGCGAGGGTGACGCCGGCGGCCTCGGTGACCTTCGCGGTCGCGGCGCCGCACGGGACGGGCTTCGCGCACACCACGACCGAGACGCCGGGTTTCGCGAGGTCGGCGAGGCCGGCGATGCGCTTCGGGTTGCCGGGCGCGGTGGCGATGGTGAGCACGTTGGTGGCGAAGGGCTCGGCCCGGGCGACGAGGCCCGCCGTCCGGGCCTTGTCCATGGTGGGGGTGTCGGCGGTCGCGAAGACGTCGGCCGGGGCGCCCTGGGTGAGCTGGGCGAGCAGGCCCGAGGAGCCGCCGAAGGAGAACTTCACCGTGGTGCCGGGGTTGGCCGCGGAGAACGAACCGCCCAGCTTCTCGAACGTCGCCTGCAGGCTGGCGGCGGCGTAGACGATCACCGTGCCGGAGCCCGCGGACGAGGACGTCGAGGTCTCGGGGGACGTCGACGTCGAGCAGGCGGTCACGCTCGCCACGAGGAGAGCGGCGGTCAGGGCACGTGTGGCGCGCATGGCAACTCCCGGTGACGGTGGACGGCTTCCGATGGTCGACACTATCCCCATGGCAACTCACGAGGTGGCGGTCCCGATGCGTTGGGCCGACATGGACGCGCTCCAGCACATCAACAACGTCGCGATGCTGCGGCTGCTGGAGGAGGCGCGGATCCGCTTCATCACGCGGACGCTGGAGCAGCCGGGCGACACCAGGAGGGTGACGATGTTCGTCGCGCATCAGGAGATCGACTACCTCACGCCGCTGCTGTACTCGCCCGAACCGGTGCGGATCCTCTTGAGCGTCACGCGGATCGGTCGCTCCGGATTCGACCTGGGCTACGAGGTGATCGGGTCCGACGGCGCCGCCGCCGCGATCGCCGAGACCTCCATGGTCGTGGTCGACGGTGCCGGCCGCCCGGCGCCGCTGCCCGCGGAGCTGCGCACGCAGCTCGCCGGGATGGTCGGCGATCCGGTGCCCTTCCGGCGGCGCCGCATCACCGCCTAGTCCCGGCGGACCATCGCGGCCAGGTAGCGCCGCGTCATCACCCACTGCAGTGCGCGGGCGACGGGGCCGCCCAGGCGGCTGTACCAGCGCCCCGGACGGGAGAACGCCGCGACCACGGCGACCACCGCACCGTCGGGGCGGAGCTCCACGGAGAAGAGCTCCTCACCGCTCTCCGGATGTCCGGGCAGCGTGCCGTAGGCGAAGCCGGCGCGGTCCGGCTCGTCGAGGACGTAGACGACACGACACGGGATCCGGATCGGGCCGAACAGCGGCGTCGTCAGCGCGAGGACGGTGCCGACCTCGGCGGCCGGCGTGCTCGCGCGCACGCGCAGCCCCGCGCCGCGCTGCATGCCGTAGGCCAGGATCGCCGCCCGCACGGCGGCGAAGTCGTCCCGTCCGTGCCCGACGACGCGCTCCGCCCGCACGACGTGCGCGTCGGCCGGCGGGGTGCCGCGGGTCGCGCCGACCTCGGCGTAGGTGAGGGGCGCGTGCGCCAGCGCCGCGAGGTCCGTCATACCGACCGACGGTACGCCGTCAGCGGGCGGCGAGGCGGGCGGCGGCGAGCCCTCCGACGAGCGCCGAGGCCACGACCGCGACACCGTGCGCGCCGGTCATCGTCACGGTCTCGCCCAGCACGACGGCGCCGAGCGCCGCCGCGCACACCGGCTCGGCGAGGGTGATCGCGGGCAGCGAGGCGGAGATCGGCGCGGGCTGGAACGCGCGCTGCTGGAGGTACATCGCGCCGAGCCCACTGAGGACGAGGACGGCCGTCCGCCAGTCGGTGAGCAGGCGGATCGTATTGGTGAGGAAGTCCGCGTGCTCGTACGAGGTGAGGACCGGCTTGGTCAGCACGGTCGCCACGCCGAACAGCACGCCCGTGGCGACGCCGAACGAGAGGGCGCGCGTCCGCCCGGGCAGCGCACGGACGAGGCCGATCCCGGTGGCGACCGCCGCGACCAGCCCCACGACGACGAGGGCCGGGAGCCAGGTGGCGCCCGGCGCGTCGGGCACGCCGTCGGTCGGCCGCCCCGCGATCAGGAAGACCGCCAACGCGGCGGCGAGCACCGCGGCGTAGGCCCACTCGCGCCCGGTGACCCGGGTGTGGTTGAGCAGCGCCGAGACCGGGAGCGCGAACAGCAGGGCGGCCACGATCAGGGGCTGCACCACGAGCACCGGGCCGAGTGCCAGGGCCCAGGCCTGAAAGGCGTAGCCGCCCAGATCACCGAGGAGGCCGAGCCACCACCGGGGCCGCCGGACGAGTTCGGCGATGAGCGCGCCGCCCTCGTCGACGCTCGCCGCCTCCACCTGTTGCGCGGCTGAGCCGCACGCGAAGAGGAACGCGGCGATCAGGGCGAGCACGACCGAGCCGGCGGTGGCGGACACGCGTGAAATCTACGCTCGGGCGGGCGGCCGTCGCGACGCACGCTAAGTTCTTCATCAAGTTCTTCAGTGGAGCACTGTGAAGGAGTGATCGTGGCGAAGGTCGAGAGCACCGTCGAGGTGGCACTCCCCCCGGAGGAGGCGTGGGCCAAGGCGGCGGACCTGGAAACGCTCCCGCAGTGGGTGACCCTGCACGACGGCTGGCGCGGCCCCCTGCCCGAGCTCGCGAAGGGCGCGAAGATCGCGTGCGTGGTGAAGGTCAAGAACTTCCGCAACCGGGTCGACTGGACCATCACCGCGTACGACCCGCCCCACACGCTGGTGCTCGACGGCAAGGGCGTCGCGGGCACGAAGTACAAGCTCACCGTGACGATCGCCCCGAAGGGGAGCGGCTCGACGATCTCGCTGCGCGCGGATCTGGGTGGCGCGCCGCTGTTCGGTCCCATCGGCGCGACGGTGGCGCGGGCCCTCAAGGGCGACATCGCGGAGTCCCTCGCGACCTACAAGCGGATGTACGAGCAGTAGCGGCGTACGGGAGGGGCGGCGCGTGGAGCTCACGGATCTGGTCGGTGCCGCGGTCCGCGGCGGCCTCGGCTGGGGTGCGCACACCATGGCCCGGTTGCGGCAGCGCGCCGGATTCGACGGTCCGCGGCCCTGTGACGGCCTGATCCTCGACGTCGACGACACGCTCGTCGACACCGACGCGGCCCTCCGGGCGGCGGCCCGGGCGGCCGCGCTCGAAGTGTGGCCCACGTCGAACACGACGGTCCGGGACGGCTTCGCCGAACTGTTCCTGTCCGACCCCGAGGGCGTCTTCGGGCGCTACACGGCGGGGGAGCTGCGCTTCCACGAGATGCGCAAGGCGCGGATCGCCGTCGCGGCCGACCGGTCCGGCCTGCTCTGGGAGGCCCGGCGGTACCGCCGGTTCTGCAGCGGCTTCGACCCGGCCTTCGCCGCGGCGCAGCACCTCTTCCCGGACGCGATGCCGGCGGTCGAGGCCGCCGAGCGGTGGGGGATCACCGTCGTCCTGCTCACCAACTCGTCGTCGCCCGCGACCCGGATGAAGCTGCAGGTCCTCGGCGTCTCGGACCGGTTCGAGCACGTCGTCACCACGGACACGCTCGGCGTCGGCAAGCCGGACCCCAGCATCTTCCTCCACGCCTGCGAGCTCGCCGGGGCGGCGCCCGAGGCCTGCGTCGCGGTGGGCGACAACTACGCCAACGACGTGGCGGCCGCGCGGAACGCGGGGCTGCGGGGCCTGTGGCTCGACCGGTCCGGGCGGGGCACCGGAGGCGAGCCGCCGACCATTCGCTCGCTCGCCGAGCTCCCGGCGGCCCTGACCCGGGCGGTCTGAGCTGTCGGTGGTCCGTGTTAGAACTGCCCCCATGCTCACCGTGCACCGCTCCGAACGCGGCGACGTCCTGCTGGACGCGCTGGCCGAGGTCCTCGCGGTGCCCGGCGCCGATCCCTTCGTCCCCGATCTGATCGCGGTCCCCGCGCGCGGGGTCGAGCGGTGGATCGTCCAGGGCCTCGCCTCCCGGCTGGGCATCGCCGCGAACATCGACTTCCCCACGCCCGCAGCACTCGTCGCCGACGCGGTAGGTGCCGCCTCGGGCATCGCGCCGGACGACGACCCGTGGCGCGGCGAACGCCTGCTGTGGCTCGTGCTCGCCGCGATCGACGCGATGGCCTTCGAGCCCGGCGGGGCGGTGCTGGCCCGGCACCTGGGCGTGGTGCGGGAGGGCGGCTGGGCGGATCAGCCCGGCCACCGGCCGCGGCGCCGGTACCCGACCGCCGAGCTGATCGCGGGCCTGCTCCGGTCCTACGGCGCGAACCGCCCCGGCATGCTCGCAGACTGGGCCGCCGGCCGGGACACCGACGGCCTCGGCGCCGAGCTGCCCGAGGACCTGCGCTGGCAGGCGGAGCTGTTCCGCCGCGTCCGTGACCTGGCGGGCGTCCCCAGCCCCGCGGAGCGCCTCGAGGGCGCCTGCGTCCGGCTGCGCGCCGAGCCCGGCCTCGTCGGCCTACCCGACCGGCTGTCGGTGTACGGCCCCACCCGGCTCCCGTCGGACCAGGTCGCGGTGCTGTCCGCGCTCGCCGCGAGGCGCGAGGTGCACCTGTGGCTCCCGCACCCCAGCCCGGCGCTCTGGACCGCCGCGTCCGACGGTGCCGCCNCGNCCGGCCCGGTGCCCGCCCCGGTGCCCCGGATCGCGGCCGCGCCGGCGGCGAACCCGCTGCTCGCCTCGCTCGGCCGGGAGGCCCGCGAGCTGCAGCAGCGCGTCGCGCCGCTCGCGGACGCCGACCTGCACCACCCGGCGCCGGCCCGACCCGCGACGCTCCTGGGTGCGCTGCAGGCGTCGGTCGCCGACGACGCTCCGCTGGCCGGGGCGCACGTGCCGGACGGCTCCGTCGAGTTCCACGCCTGCCACGGCCCGGCCCGCATGATCGAGGTCCTGCGGGAGCGGCTGGTGCGGCTGTTCGAGGACGATCCCACGCTCCAGCCCCGCGACGTGCTCGTCACCTGCCCGGACATCGAGACCTACGCGCCGCTGATCCGCTCCGCGTTCGGGCAGGCCGTCGCCGGGGCCGCGGCCCCGGAGCCGCTGTCGGGCGCCGAGCAGGTGCACCCGGCGCAGCGGCTGCGGGTGCGCCTCGCGGACCGCGCGCTGCGGTTCACCAACCCGTTGCTCGACACCCTGGTGACCGTGCTGGAGATCGCCGACGGCCGCGCCACCGTGGCCCAGGTGCTCGACCTCGCCGCCACCGAGCCGGTGCGTCGCCGATACCGCTTCGGCGACTCCGAGATCGAGCGGTTGCGGGCGTGGGCCGGGCCGTCGGGCGCCCGGTGGGGTCTCGACGCCGCGGGCCGCGAGCGCTACGGCCTCGGCGGCTTCCCGCAGAACACCCTCGCCACCGCCCTCGACCGCATCGTGCTGGGCGTGGTCGCCGACGAATCCGCGGGGGAGTGGCTCGGCCTCGGCCTGCCGCTCGACGACGTGGACTCCACCGACATAGACCTCGTGGGTCGCTTCGCCGAGTTCCAGGCCGTACTCGCACGGGCGGCCGCCGACAGCCGCGGCCGGCGCTCGGCCCGGGCCTGGGCCGAGTCCCTGCAGCGGCTGCTCGGCGAGGTGGGTGCGGTGCCCGCCGCCGACTCCTGGCAGGTCACGCAGGCCGGGCGCGAGCTCACCGCGGCGCTGCGCGACGGCGCCGACCGCGACCTCACCCTCGCCGAGGTCCGGGCGATGCTCGGCTCGCGGCTCTCGGCCAAGCCCACCCGCGCGAACTTCCGCACCGGCGAGCTGACGGTGTGCACGCTGGTGCCCATGCGGTCAGTGCCGCACCGCGTGGTCGTGCTGCTGGGCCTCGACGACGAGGTCTTCCCGCGCTCGACCCGCTACTCGGGCGACGACGTGCTGGGCCGCACCCCCTGCGTCGGGGAGCGGGATCCGCGCGCCGAGGATCGCGAGCTCTTCCTCGACGCCGTGACCAGCGCGAGCGACCGGTTGCTCGTCTTCTACACCGGCGCCGACCCGGTCAAGGGCACCCGCCGGCCGCCCGCGGTGCCCGCCTCGGAGCTGCGGGACGCCGCGCAGGCGCTGCTCGCCGACCCGGCGGCCGCGGGCCTGGAGTTCCGGCATCCGTTGCAGCCCTTCGATCCCGTCAACTTCGAGCCCGAGGCGTTCGGGCTGCACGCGCCGTTCTCCTTCGACCCCGCGGCCTACGCGGGCGCCGTCGCGGCCCTCGCGCCGCCGGCCCCACCCGAACCGTTCCTGGCGGCGCCGCTGCTCGCCTCCGCGGTCGAGGACGTGGACCTCGATGCGCTGGTGCGGTTCTGCGAGCATCCCGTGAAGGCCTTCCTGCGGCAGCGCCTCGGCTTCACCGTGCCCGACGCCGACGAGGAACTGGCCGAGGCGCTGACCATCGCGCCCGACGGCCTGCAGAAGTGGGACATCGGGGAGCGGATGCTGGCGTCGGCGCTGGCCGGCGTGCCGCCGGAGAAGTTCGCGGCCGCCGAGGTGCGCCGCGGCACGCTCCCGCCCTTCGCGCTCGGCTCGGCCGTGCTGGGCGACATCGGCGCCACCGTCGCGGAGCTCTCCCGTGTCGCCGGGCCGCTGATGACCGGCGCCGCGTCGACCGTCGACGTGACGGTCGACGTCGGCGACGGGCGCAGGCTCGTCGGCTCCGTGCCGGCCGTCCGGCCCGGCGGGGTGGTCCGCGCCTCGTTCTCGCGGCTGGCGCCGAAGCACCGGATCGCCGCGTGGATCGCGCTGCTGGCGCTCGCGGGCGCCGGCAACGACGGGGTCTCCGCCGTCGCGATCGGGCGGGCCCGGTTCCGCGGCGTGCTCACCTCGCGGCTGCAGGTGCCGCCGGACCCCACGGCCGTGCTGCGCGCGCTCGTCGACCTGCGGGACCGCGGCCTGCGAGAGCCGCTGCCACTGTTCCCGCAGGCGTCGGCGCTGTACGCGGAGCGGCGCCAGAACGGCGACGATCAGGCCGCCGCGACCGAGGCCGCGCAGCGGGCCTTCGACGACGCCTTCGGCGACACGACCGACCGCTCGATCCGGTTCGCCCTGGGGGAGAACGCCTTCGCCGACGCGCAGGGCCGGCCGCACGAGGGGGAGATGGACTTCTCCTTCGAGCGCAGCCGGTTCGGCACCCTCGCCGCCCGGTTGTGGGTGCCGATCCTCGCCTGTGAGGAGACCACCTGATGAGTGCACGCGAACCGGTGCTCGGCGCCGTCCCCTTCGAGCTCACGGGCCCGCTGCCCGCGGGGCCCACGACCACGGTCCTGGAGGCCAGCGCCGGCACCGGCAAGACGTACGCGATCGTCGGGCTGCTGGCGCGGTACGTCGCGGAGGGCGTCGCGGAGCTGGGGGAGATGCTGCTCATCACCTTCTCCCGCGCGGCGACGCAGGAGCTGCGCGAGCGCGCCCGGGCCCGACTGCTGTCCGTCGAGCGGGCCCTGCGCGACCCCGGCGCGGCGGCGGGATCCGCCGACGAGCTGATCCGTCACCTCGCGACCGGCGAGCCCGCCGAGATCGCGGCCCGGCACCGCCGGCTGGTCACCGCGCTCTCCGACTTCGACGCGGCCACCATCACCACCACGCACGGCTTCTGCCAGCGCATGCTCGACGCGCTCGGCCTCGCGGGTGATCTCGAACCGGGTGCGACCTTCGTCGAGGACGTGGACGACCTCGTCCAGGAGGTCGCCGAGGACGTCTATCTCGGCATGTTCGCCGGCCGCGAGCGCGCGCCCTTCCCACTGGCCGATGCCCTGATCTACGCCCGCACCGTGGTCGCCAACCCGCGGGCGGACATCACCCCCGCCGACGCGGAGCCGGGCTCGGAAACGGGGCTGCGTGTGGACTACGCGCGGATCGTGCGCCGCGAAGTGGACCGCCGCAAGCGGATGGGTCGGCTCCGCGACTACGACGACCTGCAGGGGCTGCTGCGCGACGCGCTCACCGACCGGGTGCACGGGCACCGCGCGTGCACCCGACTGCAGGCGCTCTACTCCGTGGTCCTCGTGGACGAGTTCCAGGACACCGACCCCGTGCAGTGGGACATCCTGCACGCGGCGTTCCACCGCACGAGCACCCTCGTGCTGGTCGGCGACCCGAAGCAGGCGATCTACGCCTTCCGCGGCGCGGAGGTCTACAGCTACCTCAGCGCCGCCACCGCCGCGGACCGGCATCAGGCGCTCACCGTCAACCACCGCTCCGACGCGCCGCTCGTCGACGCGCTGCAGTACCTGTACGGCGATGTCGCGCTGGGGGATCCGCTCATCGTCGCGGGCGCCGTCGAGGCGCACCGCGCGACGTCGCGGCTCCCCGGCGGAGCGCCGCTGCGGCTGCGGCACCTCGGATCGAACGGCCTCGGCCCGAAGACCCAGTCCGGCACGCCGTACGTCCGGAACGTCCGCCCCGCCGTGCTGCGCGACGCCGCCGCCGACATCACCCGCACGCTCACCGCGGGCGAGCAGCTGGAGACGGCCCCCGGCGAGAGCCGCGCGCTCCGCCCCGGCGACGTCGCGGTGCTCGTGCGCAAGAACGCCCACGTGGCCGAGCTGCAGTCGCTGCTGCAGGACCACGGCGTGCCCGCCGTGGCAGCGGGCGGCGCCAGCGTCTTCACGACGGCCGCCGCGGTCGACTGGCTGCGCGTGCTGCAGGCCCTGGAGAACCCCGGCCGGAGCGACCGCGCCCGCCTCGCGGCGCTCACCCCACTCTTCGAGTTCACCGCCCGCGACCTGGACGAACGCGGCGACGAGCTGGTCTCCGCCATCAGCGGCCGGCTCCGCACGCTCGCCGGGATCTTCGCCCGCTCCGGCTTCGCGGCGATGTTCGACGCGCTCGCCACGCGCTCGCGGTTCGACGAGCGGCTGCTCGGCCGGGTCGGCGGCGAGCGGGTGCTCACCGATCTGCGGCACGTCGCCGAGCTCGTGCAGCACGCGACCGTCACCCTCGGACTCGGCCTGGCTGCGGCCACCCGGTGGCTGGCCGACCGCATCGCCGACCCGGGCCTCGGCGGCACCGCCGACCCCGCCCGGCGGCTCGCGACCGATACCGCCGCGGTCCAGCTCATGACCGTGCACGCGAGCAAGGGACTGCAGTTCCCGGTGGTGTACCTGCCCTTCGGCTGGGACGACGGGTCCTTCGGCGGCAAGAAGACCTTCGTCTTCCACGACGAGAAGGGCGAGCGCCTCATCGACGTGGGCGGCGAGTACGCGCCGGGCTACGCCGACCGGTACGCCGTGTCCCAGAAGGAGGCGGCGGGCGAGGAACTGCGCCTGTTCTACGTGGGCGCCACCCGCGCGCAGTCGCGGCTCGTGCTGTGGTGGGCGCCGGGCACCACCACCCGCAGCTCCCCGCTGCACCGGCTGCTGTTCTCCGGCGATGTCGGCGGCGGCCGGGTGCCCGCCGCGCAGGCGCCGATCCCGCGCGATGCCGACGTGGGGCCGAGGCTGCGGGAGTGGGCCGCGCCCGTCGCGGCCGCGGTCTCGATCGAGGCGGTCGACCTCGCGGCGCCGAAGCCGGCTCCGTGGCGCCCCGAGGACCGCGCGTACCCGGCCCTCGAACTCGGCCGCGCCGCCCGCCGGATCGACCCCACGTGGCGGCGCACCAGCTACTCGGCGCTCGTCGCCGACGCCGCCCACGGACCGGCGGACGCCGCCCCCGACACCGGCAGCGAGCCGGAGGAGCCCGTCACCGACGACGAGCCGACCGAGGAGCCCATGGACGCACCGGCCGCGCCCGGCGACGCACCGTCGTCGCTGATGAACGGGCTGTCGGGCGGCGCCGTCTTCGGCACCCTCGTGCACGAGATCCTCGAGCACGTCGACACCGGCGCGCCCGATCTCGCGGCGGAGGTCCTCGCGCGCTGCCGCGAGGCGGCC
The DNA here is from genome assembly GCF_965138335.1 of Tsukamurella ocularis. Lineage (GTDB taxonomy): Bacteria > Actinomycetota > Actinomycetes > Mycobacteriales > Mycobacteriaceae > Tsukamurella > Tsukamurella ocularis_A. Next base: position 8,287 of record NZ_CBCSDV010000034.1, on the reverse strand, counting down.
GAGTACGGGGCCACCCCGGACGATCCCGCCGAGGTCGCGGCCGCGCTCGTCGCGGTGCTGCACACCCCGCTCGGCACCGGGGATCTCGCGCACCTCACCCTCGCGGAGGTCGCGCCCGGGGACCACCTCGCCGAGCTGGACTTCGAACTGCCGCTGGCGGAGAACGACGACGCCCGCGCCGCGACGCTCGGCGCGATCGCCGACCTGCTCGACGAGCACCTGCCCCCGGGCGATCCGCTGGCGCCGTACGCGGAGCGGCTGCGCGAGGTGCCGGGCGCCGCGCTGCGCGGGTACCTCACCGGCAGCATCGACTCGGTGCTGCGCGTCGCGACGCCGGACGGCCCGCGGTTCACGGTGGTCGACTACAAGACCAACCGGCTCGCGCGCGGCGATCTGACGACCGCCGACTACACCGCGGCGGCGATGGCGCGGGAGATGATCTCCTCGCACTACGTGTTGCAGGCGCTGCTGTACTCCGTGGCGCTGCACCGCTTCCTGTCCTGGCGCGTGCCCGGCTACGCGCCGCAGACGCACCTCGGCGTGGTGCAGTACCACTTCGTCCGCGCCATGATCGGCCCCGAGAGTCCCCCCGGCGCGGGCGTCTTCGAGTGGCAGCCGCCCGCGGCGCTCGTCGTCGCGGTCTCCGAGGCACTCGCGGGAGGTGCGGCATGAGTACGCCCGAGAAGACCCTCCTCGAGACCTTCGCCGAGGCGGGCGTGCTCGGTCCCGCCGATGTGCACGTCGCGGCCACGGTGGGCCGGCTGGGCGGCGAGGCCGACCAGGCCGTGCTGCTCGCGACGGCGCTCGCCACCCGCGCCGTGCGGCTCGGGTCCGTGTGCCTCGAACTCTCCCGGTTGCGCGACGTCGCGGTCGACGGGGAGGCCGAGATCGACGTGGCCGCGCTGCCGTGGCCCGAGCACGACGCCGTGCTGGCGGGTCTGCGCCGCAGCCCGCTCGTGGTGGGCGCCGCGTCGGGCCCGCTGCGCCCGCTGCGGCTCGTCGGCGACGAACTGCTGTACCTCGACCGCTACCACCGGCAGGAGGAGACGGTCCGCGCGATCCTGGACGCCCGCGCCGGCGCCGCGCCCGGGGTCGATGCCGCGCGGCTGCGTCGCGGACTGCTCGAGCGCTTCCCCGAACCGGGGCCGGACCGGCAGCGGCTCGCGGCGGCGGCCTCGGTCCTCGGCCAGACGACGGTGCTCGCCGGTGGACCCGGGACGGGCAAGACCTACACCGTGGCACGGATCCTGGCCCTGCTCTTCGACCAGCACGGTCCGGAGCTGCGCGTGGGGCTGGCCGCGCCCACCGGCCGGGCCGCGGCCCAGTTGGCGGGCGAGGTCCGCACGCAGGGAGCGGCGCTCGGGCTCCCGCGGGACATCCCCGCGCAGACCATCCACCGGATGCTCGGCTTCAAACCGGGCAACGCCAGCCGCTTCCGGCACGACGCCGGCAACCACCTGCCCTACGACGTCGTGGTGGTCGACGAGACCTCGATGGTCTCGCTGACGATCATGTGCCGGCTACTGGAGGCGCTCCGGCCCGAGGCGCGGCTGATCCTCGTCGGCGACCCCGACCAGCTGGCCTCCGTCGACGCGGGCGCGGTGCTCGGCGACCTCGTCGCGCGCGGGGTGACCACCGCACCGTCGCCCGAGCTCGAGACGCTGCTCGCGGACGAGGCCGGGCGCGCGGGAGAGCACGAGGCGCCGCTCCAGGCCGGAGAGCTGGCGGACGCCGCCCGCGGGGTCGTCCGGCTGCAGCGTGGGCGCCGGTTCGCGGGTGCGCTCGGGGACCTCGCGGACGCGGTGCGGCGCGGCGATGCCGACCGCGTGGTCGAGCTGGCGCGTGCGGGCGGAGACGGTGCCATCGAGTGGTGCGACTCCGACGACCTCGCGGGCCTGCGGGCCGATGTGGAGCGGGCGAGCGCGGTGACGGTCGGCGCCGCCCAGCGCGGCGTCGCGGCCGAGGCGGCCACCGGCGTGCAGCTGCACCGGGTGCTGTGCGCGCACTCGGAGGGCCCGTCGGGCGTGACCCGGTGGGCGCAGCTCGCGGAGGAGTGGGCGGGCGTGCGCGGCGGCTTCGGTTGGTACGCGGGCCAACCCCTGCTCGTGACCGCCAACGACTACGACACCAAGGTCTACAACGGCGACGTCGGCGTGGTGATCGCGCACGACGGCGACCCCGCGGACCTGCGGGCGGCGTTCGCGCGCGGCGCCGATGTGGCGCTGCTGTACCCGAATCAGCTGGTCGCGGTGCGCACCGTCTACGCCATGACGATCCACCGCAGCCAGGGCAGCCAGTACGAGGCCGTGTCCGTGGTGATCCCGCCCGCCGAGTCCCGGCTGCTCACCCGCGAGCTGCTGTACACCGCCATCACCCGCGCCCGGCAGCGGGTGCGGCTCGTCGGCGGCGAGGAGGCGCTGCGTGCGGGAGTCGAGCGGCAGGTGTTGCGGGCGAGCGGCCTGCGGGGCGACGCCGGGGTATGACTGGGGTATGAGTGAGAGCAGGCGGGTCCTGATCCAGGGTGCCGGGGCGGTTGCCGCGGCGGCGGGCGCGCTGCTCGCGGGCACCGGCGCCGACGTGCGCGCCGCCTCGCGGAGGGACGGCGCCGTCCTCACCGCCGTCGGCCCCGGTGGCGACGTGCTGCACGTCCCGGTGGTGCGCTACGCGGACGTCGAGCCGGGCACCGTCGACCTGGCGATCCTGACGTCCGCGCCCGGCGAGCTCGACTCTGCCACGGTGAGCGCGCTGATCGCGGCCCGCCCGACGGTCGTCGGCGTCACGAGCCCCGTCATCGGCGATGCGGCGATCGCCCAGCGGACCTTTCCAGAGGCCGATGTCGTCACGCTGGCACCGGGTCTGCTGTCCTTCGCGACCTCCCGGGGAATCGAGACCCGCGCCGAGTACTGGGTGCCGCCGCTGACCCCCGCCCTCTCCGCGGTCGCGGTGGAGGGGTCTTCGCGGGACCTGCCCAAGCGCCTCGCCGCGCAGTATCCGACCGTCATCGGGCGGGCGCCCGCGAAGGCCGCGGCCGCCGTGGGCGTGCTCATGGTGCCGTACGCGGCGGAGCTGGCGATCGTCGGCGGCGACTGGCCGACTTTCCTGCGTCGGCTGCGCCGTCCCGGTCGCGCGATGGCGGAGGCGATGCGGGCGGACGTCGGATTGCCCGCCTTCGCGCCGCCCCCGGTCGTGGTCCGTGCGGTGCTGCGGCAGCTCTGCCGGACGGCGCCCTTCGACTTCCCGAAGTTCGCCGGTAACCACTTCGTCCGCCACGCGGACCAGAGCCTGCGGATCCTCGATGCGTGGCGCGCGATGACGCCGCGCGCCACGCCCGCGCTGGACTCGCTGCGCGGAGACCTCGCCGGGGTGCTCTAGGGCTGCACGAGCAGGCGGATCGGGTTGCCCTCGTGGCGTTCGAGCCGCTCGATCCCGGCGGCGATGTCCTCCAGCGGCACGATGCCGCTGATCGAGCGGGACAGGTCCAGGCGTCCCAGCGAGACCAGGGTCGCGAGGGTCTCGATGTCGATGTTCTTGTACCCGAGGTGGCCGAGCACCTGCTTCTTGGTCAGCCCGAGCATCGTCGTGGACCCGACGGTCGGTTCCTGATCGCTCATCCCGACGGAGATCAGGCGCCCGCCGACGGTGAGGTGGCTCAGCGCCTGTTCGAACGTCGCCTTGAGGCCGACGGCGTCGAAGGCGACGTCGAGCCCCCGGCCGCCGGTGACCTCCGCGATCTTCGCGCCGAGCTGCTCGTCGCGGGAGTCGAAGGCGTGGTCGGCGCCGAGGTCCAGCGCCCGCTCGAGCACCGCGGGGTTGATGTCGACCGCGATGATCGGCGCCGCGCCGACGAGGCGCGCCAGCTGCACGACGTGCGTGCCGACCCCGCCGAGGCCCCACACGCCGACGGACTCCCCGATGCCGACCTTCCCGGTCCGCACCACGGCGCCGTACGGGGTCGAGACCGCGTCGGCGAGGATCGCCGCCTGCTCGAGGGGGACGTTGTCCGGGACGCGCGTCAGCCCGGCCGCCTGGGCGACGGTGTACTCCGCCCACGCCCCGTCGTAGGCGAACGCCATGATCTCGACCTGCGTGCAGTCGGCGGTGTTCCCGCGCCGGCAGTCGGGGCAGGTCGTGCACGGCCGGCCGGCGGCGACGATCACCCGGTCGCCCTCGGCCCATCCGGTGACGCCGGGGCCGAGCTTCGCGATGGTGCCCGACGCCTCGTGTCCCTGCGTCACCTCCGGCAGCATCGCCGGGAACGTGCCGTTGATCAGGCTGAGGTCCGAGTGGCAGATGCCGCAGAACGCCACCTTCACCAGCACCTCACCGGGGCCGGGTTCCGGAATCGGCACGTCCTCGACGGTGACGGTCTTCGTCTCGGCGTGGAACCGCTGCGCGCGCATCGTGGAGGTCATGGCTCCATCATGGCGCAGAACCAGCCCGCGGAGACCGGCGTGGCGAAGACGACGAGAGCGTCCTAACTCGAGTGGAACAGGTCGGTGATCGCGGCGGCGGCGCAGGCGGCGCCGTCCTCCGCGCGGAGGACGGCACCCAGGCGCTCGGCCGCCGGCCGGTGCTGCCCGACGGTGCGGAGCGCCTCCGTCAGCCCGTCGGCGGTGAGCGAGTGCCGGGGGAGCGGGGCGGTGCCCGCGCCCAGGCGGTGCAGGCGGCGGGCCCAGAAGGGCTGGTCCATGATTCCGGGCACGGGGACCGACGGTGCGCCCGCGTGCAGCGCCGCAGCCGTGGTGCCGGCGCCGCAGTGGTGGATCACCGCCGCGCAGTGGGGGAAGAGCAGCGCGTGCGGTACCTCGTCAACGACCCTGATGTGGTCGCCCGTCGGCGCCAGGCCGGCCCACCCGCGCTGGACGACGGCGCGCAGTCCGGCCGCCGCGGTGGCCTCGGTGATGATCCGGGACAGCGTGTCGCCCTGCGCCGTCGCGGTGCTGCCGAGCGTGACGGCGACGGGCGGCGGACCGTCGGCGAGGAAGGCCTGCAGGTCCGGGCTCACCGCGCCCACCGGCTCGGGGCGGAGATAGCCGGTGACGCGCACGTGCGCGGGCCAGTCGGCGGGCCGCGGGAGGACGTGCTCGCTGAACGCGTGGAGCACCGGCCAGTCCCGGGCCCGTTCGGCGCGTGTGGTTTTCACGGGCAGGCCGAGGTCGCGGCGCAGCTCGGCGATCACGGGCGCACAGACGCGTTCGGCGAAACCGCCCGCCCACCAGGCGAATCGGTTGCCGAGGCGCCCGTACGAGCGGACGCCGAGCGCCGGCGGGCTGAAATCGCCGGTGGGGGAGGCGGGCTGGAACATCACGCCGGCGCTGGGCACGCCCAGCGCGGCCGCGACGTGCCGCCCCAGCAGCGCGCCGACGGGGCCTTCGAGCAACAGCACGTCGCTGCCTTCGGCCGCGGCGGCCATCGCCTGGCCGACGCCGCGCAGGCCCTCGCGCATCTCCTCCAAGGACTCCTTCGACGGCCGCATCGCCCGGCCGTCGACGAGGGCCTGCGCGGCCGGGGAGGCGAGGGTCTCGGCGCGAATGTCCTTGGGAAGCGGCGCGTACTCGACGCCGGCGCCGGTGACCTCGGCGCGGTAGGGCTCCTGCGCGGCGAGCACGACGTCGAGGCCGCCCGACCGCAGGCGACGGGCCAGTCCGGTGAGCGGGACGACGTCGCCGCGGGTGCCGAAGGCCAGGATCGCGGTCCTCATGCGCGCACCCCGCGGGTGAAGATCTCGACCAGCGTCTCGCCGTATGCGACGGGGTCGTAGTCGACGCCGATAGCTCCCAGGCGCGCGAGGTCGGACGCCGCGCCGTCGAGCGCGCCCCGCAGCGCCGACCCCGCCCGGACGGGGTCGAGGTCGGGCCGGAACTCGCCGCTCGCGACGCCCAGGGTGAAGATCGCGGCGGGGTCGAGAAGGGCGAGGTCCCCCTGGGGAGGGTTCGCGGCGACGTCCTCGGTGACGGCCTCGTCGAACCGGCGGCCCGCGGCCGAGCGGTACGACGTCGCGATCTCGCGCAGCGCGACCGTCTCCGCGCGGTGCTCGGCGAGGAAGGCGGTGTTGCTGCGGATGTACGCGGTGAGCTTGTCGGCTGCCGTGTCCGCCGCGGCGATCGCGGGGACGATGTACCCGGCCGCGGCGGCGAAGACCGCTGTCGTGACGGCGGCGACGAGCTCGTCCTTCGTGCGGAAGTGATAGAGCGCGACGGATTTCGCGATGCCGACGTGCTCGGCGATCTTGGCGACCGACGCCGCGGGGTAGCCGTTCTCGGCGATCACGGCGATGGCGGCGTCGACCAGCTGGGCGCGCCGCTGCTCCGAGGTGAACGTCTCTCTAGACCGCATGGTCTAAACATAGACCATGCGGTCTAGAGATGTCCAGATCAGCTAGAGATGTCCGGAGCAGCTAGAGATGTCCGGATCAGACGGCGCGCAGCGGGTCGTGCTCGGCCATGAGCTTGTCGATCCGGGCCTCGTCGACGCGCACGCGGACGCTGTTCGCCTCCTGCTGGTCGCGGACGACCTTCGCGAGGTTGAAGGTGCTGGTGATGAGGAACAGGGCTCCCACGAGCAGGAAGCCCCGCTGCCAGGTGTCGATGGGCAGGTAGAACGCGCCGACGAGCAGGCTGCCCGAGGAGACGGCGAACGCGATCGCGGACTGGACGAAGAAGGCGGCGGTCGGCTTGGGTGCCGGTGTGATCGTGGTCATGGACTCAGCGTGCCGTCCGGGCCAGCGCTGCGGATGAGTAGGACTACCCGTTCGGGATGGGTACTTCGCGCTGTGAGAGCCGCCACACGATTGGGCGCGAGGCGCGGCGGGCTGCGATTCTCGTGTGAGAGAAGACCGACCGAGTTCTATCGCGGCGAAGGAGGCGACATGACGACGGTGCTCGTCCTCGCGTTGCTCGCGGCCGTCCTGGGCGGCGCGATCTGCGTCGCGATCGCCGGCCCCGGGCGGCGGGCCGCCCTCCCGAGCAGGTTCGCCGTCGCCGTGCTCGTCGGGCTCGTCGTAGGTGAACTCGTGTCCATGCTCGCGCTGGGCGGCGCGATCGAGGATCGCCTCCGGGCGGACGCCGATCGCGCCGCGGGCACGGCGCCCGCGGTGCGCGCCGCGCAGGCCGAGCTCGACGCCGCCCGTGCGGACCGGACCGCCCTCGACAGCGCGGTCGCGGAAGCGGCGACGCGGCGCGACCAGGCGCTCGTCGTCGCCCGCTGCGAGTACCGGCCGGGCCCCGCGTGCCCGCAGACGTCGATCACCGGCGTCCCCGGCCGGGGGCCGGAGGCCGGCACCGCGAACGAGCGGCTGGCCGCGGCGCAGACCGACCTCGACCGCGCGACCGCGTCCCGGGCGAAGGACGCGCCCGGCCGCGACGCCCGCGTCGCGACGGCGCGGACCGAGGTCGCCGTCGCCCGGCAGGACGCCATCGCGGGCGCCGGCGACGGCGTCGGCGCCCGCTGGGTCGCGCTGAACGGCGTCACCGCGCACTCGCTGCCCGCCGCCGCGCTCCGGATCGCGGTGGACCTGGTCTGCGCGGTGCTCGCCCTGCTGCCGCTGCTCCTGCGGCTGTGGCGCGGCGAGACCGTCCGCGACATCCGGCACCGTCGGGACCTGGAGAGCGAGCGGCTCGCCGCGGCGGCGCAGCTCGCGATCGAGCGGCGCGATCACGAGCGCCGCGTCGAGCTCGCCATGGCGGACGACCGGCCCACCGAGCTGCTGCCCGCCCTCGGCGGCGCCGCGGCGGGCGCGGCGGCGCTGGAGGCCGCCGGGTTCGAGCCGGTCGCGGTGACCGCCCGGCGCTACCGACAGGAGATCCCCGCCGTGAACGACGACTTCCTGCCCATCGCCGCNGCCGCGGAGGCCGCCAGCCTCGCCGCGGCGGGGCAGCCGCCCGCCGATGACACGCCGACCGGCGAGATCCCGCTCACGACGACCGAACCCGAGCCCGCCGAGGAGGCCGCTGTGCCCGACGAGACGAATCTGCCGGCCCGGGTCGACGAGGCGGCTCCGGCGATCCCGGCCCGCGAGGTGGAGCGCAGGCCCAACCCGTTCGTGCCGCCCGTGCTCGACGACGCCGCGCGGACGATCGCCGGCTTCGTCCGGCCGCTGATGCCGCCCATCGTGGCGCGCGTGCTGCCCGGCGGAGGCGGTGGGACCCGCGTCGTGCAGCAGTCGTACGAGGAGGTCGAGGAGGTGACCTTCGCGATGCGGCGCACGCGCAAGGTCGTGGTCGGCACCGTCGAACAGGGNGNNGNGGCACCGTCGGNCGACGGTGCNCCGGGCCCCGCGGCGTCAGCC
>NZ_CBCSDV010000033.1:0-42931 GCF_965138335.1 Tsukamurella ocularis | reverse complement strand
GGGCCCGGCTGCGCCGGGCCGGGCTGGGCGGGACGCTGCGTCGGCATCGCGCGGGTGGAGGGATCGTCGAGCGGCTGCTGCGGCCGCTGGATCGGCACCGCGGTGGTCTCGGGGGCGCCCTGCTGGACGGGGTCCGCGCTGTCGACGACGACCACCCGGCCCGCGGCCTCCGCGGCGTTGGCGCGCGCCACCTCGACGGTGTCGGCCGTCGCCACCGCGACGCCGAGCCGCCGCTTGGCGTAGCCCTCCGGCTTGCCGAACAGGCGCAGGTCGCTCTCGGGCACGTCGAGCGCGCGGGCGACGCTGTCGAAGGCGACCGAGCTGCTGTCCTTGGTCCCGTAGATGACCGCCGACGCGGCCGGCGACATCAGCGACGTGTCCACGGGCAGGCCGAGGATGGCGCGGGCGTGCAGCTCGAACTCGGAGAGCCGCTGCGAGCCCAGCGTCACCAGGCCGGTGTCGTGCGGGCGGGGCGAGACCTCGGAGAAGTAGACGTCGTCGCCCTTGACGAAGAGCTCCACCCCGAAGACGCCGCGGCCGCCGGTGCCGCCGTCGCCGAGGGCGGTGGTGATGCGGCCCGCGACGGAGGTCGCCGCGTCGTAGGCGGCCTGGCTCATCGCCTGCGGCTGCCAGGACTCGACGTAGTCACCGTCGGACTGCCGGTGACCGATGGGCTCGCAGAACCGGGTGACCACCTTGCCGCGCTCCGCGTCGTAGACGCGCACCGTGAGCAGGGTGATCTCGTAGTCGAAGTCGACGAAGCCCTCGACGATCACCCGCTCGTTGCGGACGCGCGCGCCCTCGACGGCGTACTCCCAGGCACCGTCGAGCTCCTCGACCGACCGGACCACCGACTGGCCCTTGCCCGAACTCGACATCACCGGCTTGATCACGCACGGGAAGCCGACCTCGCGGGAGGCCGCGCGCACCTCGTCGAGCGACGAGGCGAAGGCGTACGGCGAACAGGGCAGGCCGAGCTCCTCCGCGGCGAGCTTGCGGATGCCCTCGCGGTTCATCGTCAGCGCGACGGCCCGCGCCGTCGGGATCACCTCGGCGAGCCCCTCCTCGTCGACGGCGACCAGCGCGTCGGTGGCGAGGGCCTCGATCTCGGGGACCACGAAGTCGGGCTTCTCCGCCTCGATGACGCGGCGGACCTCGGCGGCGTCGGTCATGTCGATGACGTGACTGCGGTGCGCGACCTGCATCGCGGGCGCGTTCGCGTAGCGGTCGACGGCGATCGTCTCGACGCCGAGGCGCTGGAAGGCGATCACCACCTCCTTGCCCAGCTCGCCCGAACCCAGCATCAGCGCCTTCGTGGCACCGGGGGTGAGCGCCGTGCCGATCCGGGGGTTGCCGCCGGTCTCGCTGAGGTTCGTCATGGGTCCATTCTGGCAAACGCGCGGCCCCGCGGTGCGCGTGCCGACCAGTCGATTCGTGTTTGCTTCCGATCGTTCTGCGGTGGTGAGCGTTTCATTCGTTATCACTCGGGCCCCGGCGGGAGGCGCCTAGGTTCGGGGAATGAAGGCACTCGTGATCCGGAGCGCCGTCGTCGCGGCGACCGGCGGACTCATCTTCGGCTTCGACACGGCGGTCATCTCCGGCGCCGAGGAACAGATCCAGGACCAGTTCCACCTGTCCGACGCGGCGCTCGGCTTCACGGTGACGACCGCCCTCATCGGCACCATCGTCGGCGCGATCGTCTCCGGTCGGCTCGCGGACCGGTTCGGCCGGAAGAATGTGCTGTACGCGATCGGCGTGCTGTACGTCGTGAGCGCGATCGGCTGCGCACTCGCGCCCACGTCGTCGGTCGAAGTGCTGCAGGCGTTCCGGTTCCTCGGCGGCCTCGGCATCGGCGCGTCGAGCGTGTGCGCCCCGATCTACACCGCCGAGATCGCGCCGCCGAAGTTCCGCGGCCGGCTCGTGGGCCTGGTGCAGTTCAACATCGTCCTGGGCATCCTGGTGGCGTACGCGTCGAACGCGATCATCCGCACCATCCTGGGCGACGACCCGAACGCCTGGCGCTGGATGCTCGGGGTCATGGTCGTTCCGGCCGTCCTCTTCCTCGTCATGCTCCCGACGGTGCCGGAGACGCCCCGTTGGCTCGCCGGACACGGCGACCTCGCGGTCGCGCGCGCCACCTCCGAGCGGCTCTGCTCCACGACGGCGGAGGCCGACGCGCAGATGGCCGAGATCCAGGAGACGCTCGCCGCCGAACGGGGCACCGAGAAGACGAAGTTCTACACCCGCGGCCATCGCAAGGTGATCCTGCTGGCCGTCGCGATCGCCTTCTTCAACCAGATGTCCGGCATCAACGCGATCCTCTACTACGCGCCGCGCGTCATGCAGGACGCCGGCGCCAGCACCAACGCGGCGTACCTGATGTCCGTCGCGGTCGGGGTGATGAACCTGGTCGCGACGATGGCCGCGCTCACCGTGATCGACCGGCTCGGCCGCCGCCGGCTCATGCTGGTCGGCTCGGTGGGCTACCTGGTCTCCCTCGGTTTCATGGCCTCGGTGATGTTCTACTACGAGAGCGACGGCCGCTCGTTCGACAGCACCTCGTCGATCCTGGTCCTGCTGGGCCTCATGGTCTTCATCGCCTCGCACGCCTTCGGCCAGGGCGCGGTGATCTGGGTGTTCCTCTCCGAGATCTTCCCCAACAGCATCCGCGGCCGCGGGCAGGCGCTCGGCAGCCTGACGCACTGGGTGTGGGCCGCGATCACGAGTTTCGCGTTCCCGCCGATCATCGGCGCCTTCGGCGGCGGCGTCGCGTTCTCCATCTTCTTCGGGTTCATGGTGCTGCAGCTGCTCTGGGTGATAAAGGTGATGCCGGAGACCAAGGGCATTCCGCTCGAGGAGATGGCCGAGCGGTTGGGCCTCGACGAGGAGGTCTCCGCCGAGCCACCTGCCACGAAGGGGATCTGAGATGACCGATCGGACGCTGTGCCTGGGCGAGGCACTCGTCGACGTCGTACTGCGCGACGGCGCCGAGCCGTCCGAGCACGTCGGCGGGAGCCTGTTCAACGTCGCGTGCGGGCTGGCGTCGCTCGGCGATCCGACGTCGATCCTGTCGTGGTGGGGGCGGGACGTGCGCGGGCACCGCATCGCCGAGACCGCGGCCCGGGCGGGCGTGGAGGTGGTCCCCGGGTCCGACGGCGCCGCCAACACGCCGCTCGCGTACGCGAACGTCGACGCCGAGGGGCGCGCGACCTACGAGTTCGACCTCACCTGGGAGGTGCCGGCCGTCGAGTCGCTGGAGCGGTACGGGCACCTGCACACGGGGAGCTTCGCCGTGACGCTCGCGCCGGGCGCGAACGGCGTCGCCGACGTGGTGCGCCGGATCCGGGACCACGCCACCGTCTCCTACGATCCGAACATCCGGCCCGCGCTGATGGGCACGCCCGCCGAGGTGCTGCCCCGAGTGATGGAGCTGATCGCGCAGGCCGACGTGGTCAAGGCCAGCGACGAGGACATCGCCTGGCTGCACCCCGACGAGCCCGTCGAGGACGTGATGCGGCGCTGGATCGCGGCCGGCCCGGCCATGGTGGTGCTCACCCGCGGCCCCTGGGGCGCGTACGCGCTGCTCGCCGGCAACCGGGACATGCTGCACGTCGACCAGCTGACCGTGGAGGTGGGCGACACCGTCGGCGCCGGCGACTCGTTCATGGCCGGGCTGGTCTCCGGGCTGCTCGACGCCGGCTACCTGGGGTCGCGGTACGCCGCCCGCCGGCTCCGGGCCGCGCAGTGGAGCGACGTGCAGCCCGCACTGCACCGCGCCGTCATCACCTCCGCGCTCACCGTGAGCCGGGCCGGCGCGTACGCACCGTCGATGGACGAGGTACGGGCCGTGCGGGCACAGGATCCGACGCTGCGCTGACGGGTGCCTCGGCGGGTCACGGCACCGGCAACGCAGGGGTGGTGTGTTCGCACCGGAGCCATGCGCGGCACGCATGACCGACGTATTCGCAGGTCAAGTGCGTATTGCTCGACGTCAGCCATGCACTGGACGCATACCCCCGATGATCCGCGCGCGCTGCCGACCGCGAAGTCGGGGAGCGAACCCCGCGCGGGGGCCGACCGCTCCCCTGCTGCACGAACGGCTTCCCGTGGGGGTAGGACCGCCGGAGCCGCGGATCGGTGTCGAGCGGGGGACGACGCGGCGACCTTCACGGGGCACGGCGCCGGAGCGGCGGCGGCGCTCGCCGCCGTCGCACCCGAGGTCATGCGCGACACGCATGACTCGATGCGCCAAGAATGCTGTTTGAACTGCGGCTTTGTGTGCCATGCGTGGCGCGCATGGCTTCTCCGCGCGACATCGAACCCCACTCAGCCCGACGAAAGCAGGCCTGATTCGGAGGGACCTGACAGCGGATTCCAAGCCGGGCGTCGCATCATTGGATCCAGCGCGGTCGCGGTGACCGCACCGACCGAAGCGAGAACCCATGACCGAACCCACCGATCCGCAGCCGACTCCCACCGCGCCGATCCCGCCCGCGCCGGCGGCCACCGCAGCGCCCGCCCCAGCGCCGCAGGAGGCGGCACCGCCGAAGACCGGCCCCTCGAGGAAGCTGCTCATCGCGGCGATCGTCTTCGGGCTCATCGGGATCAGCGGCGTCAGCTTCACCGCCGGCTACTGGACCAACGAGGTCACCGGCGGGCACAAAGGCCATTCGATGCAGCAGCGCGGGCCGGGCGGGCACGAGGCGCAGCGACACGGGCCCGGCCGCGGCGAGGGGCCGCGGATGAACCGCGTGACCCCGAGCGCTGCGCCCTCGGCGACGCCGACCCGGGCCCCGACGCCCTAGGGCCTCAGACGATGGCGCGGCGGACGATGGTCTCGTCGCGGCCCGGGCCCACACCGATGCAGGAGATGTGCGCGCCCGAGAGCTCCTCGAGCCGCAGCACGTAGTCCTGCGCGTTCTTCGGCAGCTCTTCGAAGGTGCGGCACTGGGAGATGTCCTCCCACCAGCCCGGCATCGTCTCGAAGATCGGCTTCGCGTGGTGGAAATCGGTCTGGTTGGGCGGCATCTCGTCGTACCGCACGCCGTCGATCTCGTAGGCCACGCAGATCGGGACGTTCTCGATGGAGCTGAGCACGTCGAGCTTGGTGAGGAAGTAGTCGGTGATGCCGTTCACGCGGGTGGCGTAGCGGGCGATCACGGCGTCGAACCAGCCGCAGCGGCGCGCGCGGCCGGTGGTGACGCCCACCTCGCCGCCGTGCTTGGCGAGGTACTCGCCCCACTCGTCGAAGAGCTCCGTCGGGAACGGGCCCGAGCCGACGCGGGTGGTGTACGCCTTGAGGATGCCCAGCACCGTCGTAATGCGGGTGGGGCCGATGCCCGAGCCCACCGACGCGCCGCCCGACGTGGGGTTCGACGAGGTGACGTACGGGTAGGTGCCGTGGTCGACGTCGAGCAGTGTGCCCTGCGAGCCCTCCAGCAGCACCGTCTCGCCGCGCTCGAGCGCGAGGTTCAGCTCGAGGCGGGTGTCGGCGATGCGGTGCTTGAAGCTCTCGGCGAGCTCCAGCGTCTCGTCGACCACCTGGCGCGGGTCGAGGGCGCGCCGGTTGTAGATCTTGGTGAGCACCTGGTTCTTGAACTCGAGCGCCGCCTCGACCTTCTGGGTCAGGATCGACTCGTCCAGCACGTCCTGCGCGCGGACGCCGACGCGGGCGATCTTGTCCTGGTAGCAGGGGCCGATGCCGCGGCCGGTGGTGCCGATCTTCTTGTTGCCGAGGAAGCGCTCGGTGACCTTGTCGATCGCGACGTGGTACGGCATGAGCAGGTGCGCGTCGGCCGAGAGCAGCAGGTTCGACGTGTCGACGTCGCGCGCCTCGAGGCCGTCGAGCTCCGCGAGCAGGACCGACGGGTCCACCACGACGCCGTTGCCGATCACGTTCTTCACGCCGGGTGTCAGGATGCCCGACGGGATGAGGTGCAGCGCGAACTTGTCGCCGTTGGGCAGGACCACCGTGTGGCCGGCGTTGTTGCCGCCCTGGTAGCGCACCACCCACTGGAGCTTCTCCCCCAGCAGATCGGTGGCCTTTCCCTTACCTTCATCGCCCCACTGGGCGCCGATCAGCACGATCGCAGGCATGGACGATCTCCTTCCGGCTCGAAACTCACCTCGATGGATTCCCCTGGATAACGTCGAGCCGTGCCGCAACCTTACAGTAGGTGCGGTGAGCTCCGTGACCCAGAGCACCGTCGTGGTGCGCGCCCCCGATGTCCGTATCCCGGGCAGCCTCCGCGACCTCGAAACGATCACCGTCGACCTCGACTCCGCGAAGGCGGAACTGAAGCAGAAGCTGACGTTCCCGAAGCGGATCGTGGTCGCGGGCCCCGACGACCTGCTGGCGGCGGTGATCGCCCGGCTGATGGCATCGGAACGACTCGACGTCGAGGTGGCGTACGCGCCCACCCAGAACTCGCACGCCTCGGCGATCTACCCGCCGGGCGATCCGCTGACCGGCACGCCGCGCGCCGTGCCGCTGATCCGCGACGACCGCGGCTTCGTCCTCGTCGGCAAGGCGAAGGTCACCGGGCCCGACGGCGGCCCGCTCACCGGCGAGACCTTCGTGGACTCGGAGAAGCTGTTCACCGGGCAGGCGAAGGCCGTGATCATCGAGCCGACCGGCACGAACGAGGGGGGCGGCGTCCGCGCCCGGCTCGCGAAGGGCGTGCGCCGACGGTGGCTGTCCGGTCGCGCCGCGCAGACCGGCGGGCTCGAGCTCGTCGTGACGCGCGACGGCCGCACCGATCCGAGCGTCGTGACCCGCGCGACCTTCTACCGCAACACCGACGACTGGCTGCTCATCAGCTGACGACGCCGCCGCTCACTCGGGCGGTTTCGGCGCGTCCTTCTTCTTCGGCACGTCGCGCATCTGCGCGACGGCCGAGGTGCGGGAGAGGCCTGCGACCTGCAGCAGGTCGACGATCGTCGAGCGCAGCTGGCCGTAGATCATCACTTCGTTGAGCGTCTCGCTCTCCTCGAGGTGCAGGGCGTTCGCGCGCCGGGCGGACGACCGCAGCACTCGCGCCGCTTCGGCCTGATCGGGCTGCGTCCCCGGCTCGGCGAGCACCACGTCGCGCAGGGTCTTGAACGCATCGGCGAGCCTCCCGATCTCGGTGACCAGCGCAGGGTCGATCTTCTCCCCCGCCTGATTGGACCCGAGCGCCCGCCGCGCCATGACCCGGATGTTGCGCACCGCGTTGTCGAGCGGATCGGCGATGGCCTGCAGCTTGTCCATCCGCTGCCGCGAGCTCCAGAACATCGGCGAGACCTTGGTGATCTCGATGCCGCCCGCGAGGTCGCTGGACAGCTGGTCCAGGTCGGGCTGCGTGGCGCGGGCCGTCTCCAGCGCCCATTCGAGCGAGGAGATGTCGCGGTCCGTCAGGCCGGCGGCCACCGAGGCGACGACGCGGCGCATGGTGTCGAGGACCTTGGCGGCGTCCTTGCGGGGCCGTCGCGCGGGGTTGTTCGGGATCAGCGCGACGATCACCACCCCGACGAGGCCGCCGATGAGCGCGTCGAGCATCCGGGTCCAGCCGCCCGTCGAACCGGGCGGCAGCAGCGTCGCGACCAGGACGGCGGAGGACGCCGCCTGCATCGGCACGAGCGGCCCGCGGTCGGCGAGGACGGCGACGGCCATGGCGATCGCCACCACGAGGGCCAGCTGCCAGGGGCCCGTGCCGATCACGGAGATCAGCAGGTCGCCCACGCCGATCCCGACGGTGACGCCGCCGACGAGTTCCAGGGACCGGCGCAGCCGCTGGTTGAGCGAGAGCCCGAGCGAGATGATCGCGGCGATCGGCGCGAAGAACGGCGAGACGTGCCCGATCACGTCGTTCGCGATGAACCACGCGATGCCCGCGGCGACCGCGCACTGCAGGATGGGCAGTTTGGCGTTCCAGAGCCGCTTGGTGCGGCTCTGGATCACCTGCGGCAGCGCGTTGTGCCGCCGGAGGATTCGGCTACGCGCCGAGTCCGAGGGCGCCGGCGGCTTCGGGGTCACAGTCGTTCAACAGGTCCAGGCAACGGAGGTACTCGTCTTCCTCGCCGATCGACTGCGCGGCACGGGCCAGCGCGGCCACCGCCCGCAGGAATCCGCGGTTGTTCTCGTGGCTGTACGGCACGGGGCCGAAACCGCGCCAGCCCTGGCGGCGCAGCTGGTCGAGGCCGCGGTGGTAGCCGGTGCGCGCGTAGGCGTAGGCGGCGACGGCCTCACCGGCGTCGAGCGCCCCCTCGGCGAGCACGGCCCACGCCAGCGAGGACGTGGGGGCGTCGGCCGCCACCTCGGCGGCCGGGCGCCCCTGGTTCAGTTGCAGTTCCGGCTCTTCGTCGATGTCGAGCAGGACCGGGGGCGGGCCGAGGAGATCTCCGAAGGACGTCATTGCTCCAGTGTTCCATGCGGCGCCCGCGGACGGGCGGACGACGTGCGTGCCCGCACAACGCACCGATCACCGCGGGTGCGTGCCCGCTAGGGTGTCAGGTGTTCCGCGTGCGGTGCGCCGCGGCGGTGGAGGAACGGCTCACGAACGAGGGGATGGCACAGGCGATGGCGCGGGATGACAACCGAGGACCCCTGTCGCGGCTTCGTGACCTGCGCGGACGCCTCGCCGCCTGGCCCGCCGCCCCGCTCCACGAGCACCAGGAGACCGCCGGCGAGCTCGGCAGCGCGCCCGCCGACGCCGTGACGCCCTCGCACTCCGACCCCCTCGCGCGACTCGTCGAGGAGGCTGCGCCCGCCCCGTCGCCGGGCGAGGCCCCGACCACCGCCATCCCCGTCGACGGTGCCGCCCGCTCGGCCGCGTCCGAGGCCGGGGGCGGCGACGAGGATGCCGACGACGCCGGGAGCGCACCGTCCGAGGCCGAGACCCGGGTGCTGCCCGCCGCCGGTCGCGCACTGGTCGGCGAAGACGCCCCCAGCGAGAGCGAGGACGAGCCCGAGACTGACGCCGCGGGCGAGACTGAGGTCAAGGGCGGCGACGCAGCGGAGGAGGCCGACGAGGACTCCGCCGCCGAGGAGGCTGCGGCGTCGCCGCTGCGGACCGTCGGGCCGGTGGTGACCACGTCGCCCGGCGCCGACGACACGGAGACCACCGTCCTGCCCGTCGTCCAGCGCCCGAGCACCGCCGAGACCACCGCCTTCCCCGTGCAGAGCCGCCCGGCCGAGGAGGCTCCCGACGAGCCCGGCGAGGGCGCGCAGCAGGAGGCGGACGAGCCGGCGGTGACGCCCGGCACCGACGCGACGGCCGAGACCGAGACCGACGAGCAGGCCGCGGCCGACGAGCAGGCGGACGACGCGGACAGTGCCGAAGGCGCCGACGGNGCCGACGGTGCCGAGGGCGCCGNCGGGGCCGAGGGGGCGGACGGGACCGACGGATCCGACGGTGCCGAGGGGGCGGACGGGACCGACGGATCCGACGGTGCCGAGGGGGCCGAGGACGACGGCCCGTCGGTCGCCACCGCGGCTGCCGGGGTCGCGAGTGCCGCCGCCGTGGTCGCCGGAGCAGCCGCAGTCGCGGGCGACGCTCAGGACGAGGACCAGGACGGCTCCGCCGAGGCCGACGAGCCGGCGGACGACACCGCCGAGGAGCAGGACGCGGCGGAGGAGGAGGCGGAGGAGGCGTCGACCGAGATCACGGACGAGGCCGCCACGAGCGAGGGCGACGACGGCGACGCGCCGGAAGCCGACGCGCAGGACACGCCCGACGCCGCGGACGACGCAGCCGCCGACGAGGCNGCGACGACGGCGATCCCGACGGCCCCGCGGCCGGACCAGGCGATCATCGACACCGAGCAGAACGAGCTGCCGGACGCGACCCCCGAGACCGAGGCGATCCCGCTCGNGCNGNATTCCGCGCCGAAGAGCAGGCGCACCCTGTGGATCGTCGCGGCCGTTGCGGTGGCGATCGTCGTGATCGTCGCGGCGATCGCGCTGCTGGTGCCGAAGGCGGGCTCCGGCTCGTCGAGCGACCCGCGGCAGCAGGCGGCCAATGCGACGACGTCGTTCATCGACGCGGTGAGCCGCGGCGACCTCGCCGCCCTGCGCTCGCAGACCTGCGGCAACGCCAAGACCTACTACGACGGCCTGGGCGACGGCGAGTGGCAGCGCGTCTACGGCAACGCCAAGGCCGACGGCCTGCTCCCTGAACTCGACGGCCTCCAGGCCGTGGACGTGCGCGGCGACAAGGCGGAGGTGCAGGTCGAGGTGCACTACGCCAACAAGCCGAGCGCGAAGGTGCGCAACACCCTCACGCTGGAGAAGGACGCGGACACCTGGAAGGTGTGCACCCGCGTCGGGGCGCGATGAGCACCCCGTCGGAGGATCCGACCCTCCGCAATCCGAAGCCCGCGCAGCAGCCGGCGCCGAAGCCGGAGACCCCGGCGCCCGCGCCGCGTCCGGCACCGTCGGAGCCCAAGCTCGCGTACTCCGAGGTGCCGGACCGGCCCACGCCCCGGACCGACCGGATCACGCGCGGCGCGGGCCGCGTGACCCCGCCCCGGCGCACCGCGACGCCGCCGGTGGCCGCCCCGCACCGGATGGCGCCGCGCCCGCACCCAACGCACGGCCCGCAGCAGCACCGTCCGCCGGCCCAGCAGGCCCGCGCGCAGCAGCGGCCGCCGCAGGCCCCGCCCCGGCCCGCGCACCCCGCCCGGCCGGCGCAGGGCGCACCGTCGAACCCGCCGGCGCCGCAGGCCCAGAACCCGACCCCGGAACGCGCACGGCCGCGGCTCACCGGCCCGGAATGGGCGGCGGCCGCGGCCATGATCGTGCTCGTGCTGGCCGTCCTCCTGGGACTGGCGCTGGCCTGAGTTACTTCGCGCTGATGGACTTTCCGGCGGAGTGCAGGTCGTTGCACGCCTCCACGACCCGCTCTGCCATCGAGCTCTCGGCCTTCTTCAGGTAGGAGCGCGGGTCGTAGGTCTTCTTGTTACCGACCTCACCGTCGACCTTGAGGACACCGTCGTAGTTGGCGAACATGTGCCCGGCCACCGGACGGGTGAACGCGTACTGCGTATCGGTATCGACGTTCATCTTCACCACACCGTGGCCCAGCGACTCCTCGATCTCGCTCTTGAGCGAGCCCGAACCACCGTGGAACACGAACGAGAACGGCTTGCTGCCCGCGGGCAGGCCCAGCTTCTCCGACGCGACGGCCTGCCCGTCACCGAGCACGGACGGACGCAGCTTCACATTCCCCGGCTTGTACACGCCGTGGACGTTGCCGAACGTGGCGGCGAGCAGGTAGCCGTCGGTGCCGAGCGCGTCGACCGTCTTCGCGAAGTCCTCGTCGGAGGTGAACAGCTTGTCGTTGATCTCGTTCTCGACACCGTCCTCCTCACCACCGACCACACCGATCTCGATCTCCAGGATGATGTTCGCCGCCTTGCACTTGGCGAGCAGCTCCTGGGCGATCTCCAGGTTCTCGTCCAGCGGGATCGCCGAGCCGTCCCACATGTGCGACTGGAACAGCGGGTTCTGCCCGTTGTTCACGCGCTCCTGCGAGATCGCCAGCAACGGCCGCACCAGGCCGTCCAGCTTGTCCTTCGGGCAGTGATCCGTGTGCAGCGCCACCGTCACGTCGTACTGCGCCGCCACCACGTGCGCGAACTCCGCCAACGCCACCGCGCCGACCACCATGTCCTTCACACCCAACCCCGAACCGAACTCGGTACCGCCGGTGGAGAACTGGATGATCCCGTCACTGCCCGCATCGGCGAAACCCTTGATCGCCGCATTGATCGTCTCACTGGACGTGCAATTGATCGCCGGGTAGGCGTAACCGCCCTCACGGGCGCGGTCCAGCATCTCCCGGTAGGCCTCGGGGGTGGCGATGGGCATGTCTGTCCTCCTGAGCGGTTCGGCGTTTCCAGGTGCAAGACTATCGCCATGGAGCTCGCAGTTGGGCTGGTCGCCCTCGTGGCCACGGTTCTGGTGGTCAGCGCTTTCTGTGACCGTCTGGGTCTGGCCGCACCGTTGGTGTTGACGGTGGTGGGCATCGGTGTGTCGTTCATCCCCGCGGTGCCCGACGTGCCGCTCAACCCCGACGTGGTGCTGCTGGGGCTGCTGCCACCGCTGTTGTACGCGGCGGCGTCGAAGGCCTCGCTCGTCGACTTCAAGGAGAACATCCGTCCGATCGGGATGCTCTCGGTCGGGCTGGTGCTGTTCACCGCCGCGGCCGTCGGCGTCGTGACCTCGTACCTGCTCGACATCCCGTTCGCCGCGGGGCTCGCGCTGGGCGCCATCGTCGGGCCGCCCGACGCGGTGGCGGCGACCGCGGTGGGCCGGCGCATCGGCCTGCCCCGCCGGGTGACGACGCTGCTCGAGGGCGAGTCCCTGTTCAACGACGCCACCTCGATCGTGCTGCTCCGGACGGCGATCGCGGCCGTCGCCGGCACCGTCGGGTTCTGGCAGGTGCTGGGCTCCTTCGCGCTCAGCGCGCTGGGCGGCGCGGCCGTCGGCGTGGTCGCGGCGCTGCTCATCCGGTACGCGCTGCGCCGGCTCACCGATCCCGTGCTCACCACCGGCATCAGCCTGATCAGCCCGTGGATCGCCTATCTGCCCGCCGAGCACATCCACGGTTCCGGCGTGGTCGCGACGGTGGTCGCGGGCCTCATCGTCGCGTACCGGGCGCCCACCGATCAGACGGCGATCGGCCGCATGTCGGCGCGGATCAACTGGAACACCATCCAGTTCCTGCTGGAGAACGCCGTCTTCCTGCTCATCGGCCTGCAGATGCGCACGATCTTCGTGGGGGCCGCCGACTCGCCCATCGGCTGGCCCCTCATCATCACGACCTGCGTCGCCGTGATGGTCACGGTGATCCTCGCGCGCATGGTGTGGTGCGCCCCGTCGGCGCTCATCGCCATCAAGGTGGACGACGCCGACGAGCGGCTCAGCGCCGGCGAGACGACGGTCCTGTCCTGGGCGGGTATGCGCGGCGTGGTCACCCTGGCCGCCGCGTTCATCCTTCCCCTGGACTTCCCCGACCGCGAGGTCCTCGTCTTCGCGGCCATGGTCGTGGTGGCCGGCAGCCTCCTGATCCAGGGGTCGACGCTGCCCGCGCTCGCCAGGCTGCTCAAGGTGCAGGGGCCGAACGCGCGCAGCGACGCGCTGCAGCAGGCCGTGGTCATGCGGGCCGCGCTCAACGCCGGCCTCGCCCGGCTGGACCAGATCGCGGCCAGCCCCGAGAACACCGTCCCCGCCACCGTCCTCGACGGGGTCCGGGAGCACACCATCAATCGCGAGCGGGCGTTCTGGGAGCGCCTCGGTCCGGACTCCGCGAACACGCCCGCCGCGCAGCTCCGCTCGATCCGGCTGCAGATGATCGCCGCCGAGCGCGAGGAGGTGCTGCGGATGCGCGACGCCGGCCAGGGCGACCACGAGGTGCTCGAGCAGGTACTCGCCAATTTCGACGTCGAGGAGGCCATGCTGGAGGTCTCCGCGGTGCGCAACGAGCGCATCGCGGTGGCCGAGTTGCTGACCCCGCCGTGGGCGCAGGACGAATGTGACCATCTTCGCGTTTCGGACGAATTCGCCGACCCGGTACCGCTCAGCGAGACCTGCCTCGAGTGCATCCCGTCGGGCCACAACCCCGTCGCCGTGCGAATGTGCCTGACCTGCGGGTACGTGGGCTGCTGCGACTCCTCCGAGGGCAAGCACGCGACGGCCCACTACGAACTCACCCGGCACCCGGTGATCCGCAGCTTCCAGCCCGGGGAGTCGTGGCGCTGGTGCTACGTCGACGAAGTGTTGAAGTAATCGGGGCACGCGGGCCGGTATTCTGGTCCGCGTGCCTCTCAACGACCTGACTCTGGCCGCCTCGACCACCATGCAGGCGTTCGCCCTCAAGGACATCACCGATCCGGTGGCCGTCCTCAACGCCTTCGGCGGCATCGCCCTGATCGGCCTGCTGCTGGTGGTGTTCATCGAATCCGGCGTGCTGTTCCCCGTTCTCCCGGGTGACTCGCTGCTGTTCGTCGCCGGCCTGCTGACCGCCGCCGGGACCGGCACCGCCGTCGGCGAGGCGACGTACACGGGCTCGGCGATGTCGCTGCCGGTGCTGCTGATCGCGACGCCGATCGCGGCGATCCTCGGCTCGCAGGTGGGCTACTTCATCGGCCGCTTCGGCGGCGAGAAGTTCTTCAAGCCCGACGCCCGGTTCCTCAAGACCAAGTACCTCGACGAGTCGCACGAGTTCTTCGAGAAGTACGGCCCCGCCACGCTGATCCTCGCCCGCTTCGTCCCGTTCGTGCGCACCTTCGCGCCCATCGCCGCGGGCGCCGCGAAGATGCACTACGCCAAGTTCGTCATCTGGAACGCGATCGGCGCCGTGATCTGGGCCGACGGCATCCTACTGCTCGGCGTGTGGCTCGGCAAGATCGACTGGGTCCGCGAGAACATCGACAAGATCTTCATCGGCATCGTGCTGGTCTCGGTCCTGCCCATCGTGTGGGGCGTCGTCAAGAAGTACCTCGCGGGGCGGCGCGCCGCCGCCGCCGATACGGGCGCCTAGGCCCCGTCCGTGCTCGAATTCGTCCAGACCGCCGGGCCGGTGATGATCTGGCTCGTCGTGGCCGGATTCGTGTTCTGCGAGTGCGCCTTCATCATCGGGCTGTTCCTGCCCGGCGATTCACTGCTGCTCACCGCCGGACTCGCGATGGCCACCACCGGCCACTCCGCCTTCTCGGTGTGGGGGCTGGCGCTGGCCGCCTTCCTCGCGGCGATCGCCGGTAACCACGTGGGCTACGGCATCGGCGTCAAGATGGGCGACCACGTGCTCGCCAAGCAGGACGGCCGCTACCTCAACGCGCACAACCTGCACCGCGTCAAGGAACTGATGGACCGGCACGGCTTCCTCTCCGTGCTCATCGCCCGCTGGATCCCGTGGGTCCGCACGCTGTGCCCGCTGGTCGCCGGCGCAGTCGGCATGAACAAGCGGACGTTCACCATCGCCTCGGTGCTGGGTTCGCTGATCTGGGCGCCGTTCCTGCTGCTCGTGGGCTACTACGCCTCCTCGGCGCTGCAGGACTACAAGTGGATCCTCGATTGGGCGCTGCGCGGCATGATCGTCATGCTCATCGTCGGCACGATCGTCGGGATCGTCGGCTACCGGCGCGAGATGCGCAAGCCGAACGTCACCGTCGACCTCGATGACTGACGGCCCGGAGTCGGGACGACTGCGATGACCGTCCTGCAGACCCGCGACCTGTCCGTCGCCTACGCCGACCGCACCCTGTTCTCCGGGCTGGACCTCGTGATCGCGCCGGGCGACGTGGTCGGGCTCGTCGGTGCCAACGGGGCCGGGAAGTCGACGCTGCTGACCCTGCTCGCCGGGATGCGCGCGGACGGCGGCCCGGACGTCACCGGCACCGTCGATCTCTCCCCCGCCGACGCGGAAGTCGGATACCTGGCGCAGGAGCACGAGCGCCGGCCCGGCGAGACCGTCGCGCAGTTCGTCGCGCGACGCACGGGCGTCGCGGCCGCCCAGGAGGCCATGGACGCGGCCGCCCTCGCCCTCGCCGACGATCCCGACACCGACCTGTACACGCCCGCCCTGGACCGGTGGCTCGCCCTCGGCGGCGCCGACCTGGAGCAGCGGCTCGCGGCGATCCTGTCCGACGTGGGGCTGGACGCCCCGGAGAGGGAGATGACGGGGCTCTCCGGCGGGCAGGCCGCCCGCGCCGGCCTCGCGGCCGTGCTCGCGTCGCGGTACGACGTGCTGCTGCTCGACGAGCCCACCAACGACCTCGACCTCGCCGGGCTGGAGCTGCTGGAACGCTTCGTCGCCGAGGCCTCGACCGCGATCGTCGTGGTCTCGCACGACCGCGAGTTCCTGGCCCGGACGGTGACCACCGTCGTGGAGCTCGACCTCGCGCAGCAGCAGATCGGCGTCTACGGCGGCGGCTACGAGGCCTACCTGGTGGAGCGCGACGTCGCGCGGCGGCACGCGCGCGAGGAGTACGACGAGTACGCCGGCAGGCTCTCCGACCTGCAGGACCGCGCGCAGATGCAGCGCAATTGGATGGAGCACGGCGTGCGCAACGCGCGCCGGAAGATGAAGAGCGGCTCCGATCCCGACAAGGCGGGCCGCAAGGCGCGGCTCGAGTCGACGGAGAAGCAGGCGTCGAAGGCGCGGCAGACCGAGCGCGCGATCGAGCGGCTCGAGGTGGTCGCCGAGCCGCGCAAGGAATGGGAGCTGCGGATGGAGATCCTCGGCGCTCCCCGGAGCGGGACCGTCGTGGTGACCGCGTCGGGGGCCACGGTCGCCCATCCCGGCCTCACCGTCGGGCCGATCACGGTGAGCGTCGAGTACGGCGACCGGATCCTGCTCACCGGGCCGAACGGGGCGGGCAAGACCACGCTGCTCGGGCTGCTGCTCGGCCGCCTGGCCCCGTCCGCGGGGACGGTGACGCTCGGTTCCGGGGTCGAGGTGGGCGAGGTCGATCAGGCCCGCGGCCGCTTCCTCTCCGACGGTCCGCTGGTGGACGCCTTCTGCGCGGAGGTGCCGGAGACGCCGCCCGCCGACGTGCGGACGCTGCTCGCGAAGTTCGGGCTGCGCGGGCACCACGTGCTGCGCCCCGCCTCGTCGCTCTCGCCCGGCGAGCGGACCCGCGCGGCGCTCGCGCTGCTGCAGGCGCGGGGCGTGAACCTGCTGGTCCTCGACGAGCCGACCAACCACCTCGACCTGCCCGCGATCGAGCAGCTCGAGCAGGCCGTCGAGTCCTTCGACGGCACCGTCATCCTGGTCACGCACGACCGCCGGATGCTCGACACCGTCCGCGCGACGCGCCGCTGGCGCATGGCCGACGGTGCCCTGACGGAGGACTGACGCTGGTCCGGCACCCCGGCGCTCGCGGCCGCGCGCGTACTCAGCCGGCGTCGTGCATCGTGACCGCGTAACCGTCGGGGTCGAGAAAGGTGAAGGCCGTTCCGAACGGGCTCGGGGCGGGCGACCGGACGATCGAGACGCCCGCCCCGACGAGCTCCTGGTGCAGGGCCTCGGCGTCGTCGCATCGCATCCACAGCGCCACCCCTACGCCGGGGCGCGGTGCCGCCCCGTCCACGTCGACACCGGGCAGCGGCTCCCGAACCGCGAAAGGCACCGGGCCTTCGAAGACGACGGCTCCGGGTGGCGACTGCGGCGCACGGCGCAGGTGAACCGCCGATTCGTAGAACGTCGCCGATCGCTCGAGGTCGCGCACCTGCAGGGCGAGGAAGTCGGGTCCGGTAAGAGTGCTCATGTCGTGCCTCCTGTTCAATGTCAGCTTTCTGACAATCGTCACTGTATGTCAGAATGCTGACATGACGCAAGAGGTGGACGCCCTACAGAGCCGCATCGGCTACCGGATCAAGGAGGCGCAGGTCGCGATCCGGGTCCGGATGGAGGAAGGACTGCGCCCCTTCGACCTGTCCGCGGCGCAGTACGCCGCCCTCGAACTCATCGACCGCACGCCCCGTATCTCCAACGCTCAGCTCGCGCGCGACGCCTTCGTCACCCGGCAGTCCATGAACACCATGATCAAATCGCTCGAACGACGCGGCCTGATCACCCGTGCCACCGAGGCGCCGTCCGGACGGGAACTGCCCACGACGCTCACGCGCCGGGGAACCGAACTCCTCCGCGCGGCGGCGGTCACCGTCAGCGCCATGGAGACGCAGGCCGTCGCGCACCTGTCCGAGACGCAGCAGCGGCAGCTCCTCTCCGGACTCGAAAGCGTGATCACAGCGCTCCGCCCTCCGGACGCCTGACCGCCACCGACGACGAGGGCCGTTCACCGCCGAAGCGAAGACGCCCAGCGGCTGTCAGAGGTGCCGCGTGGGGTCCATCCGCTGATGCAGGACGCGGACGACGTCCACGCCGTCGATGCGGGGTCGGTAGAAGATCAGATCGCTCCCCATGGCGTACCGTCGGTAACCTTCGCGGACGTCGTCGCACACGCGACCTCGATCGGGGTCCTCAGCGATCCGTTCGATCGCGGCGCGGATCTCGACCAGGTAAGTCTCCGCTTGGCGGACGTCCCAGCGTTCCTCCGCGTAGTCCCAGATCGATGAGAGGTCGCGTCGTGCGGCAGGAGTGAGCCGATAGCCGGTCACGACTTCTTGGCGGCGATGAATTCGTCGAAGTCGAAGGCGTCCGGCGTTCCGCTCTCCTCGCCCTCGATGAGGGCGCCGCGAAGTGTCGCCATCCGGGTCTCGTGGTCCTCGAGCATGCGGAGCCCGGCACGCACCACTTCGCTCGCTGACCGGTACCGGCCCGTCGCGACCTCGCGCGCGAGGAACTCCGTCATGTGGTCGTCGAGGCTGATCGACGTGTTCGTCGCCATGAGTGCAAGGTACCAATGATTGGTAACGGACGCTCGCAGAGTCGTTCCGGAACACCGGCGAGCCCTGCATGTGACCCCTTGCACATCTGTATAAGTCGACTTACAGTGAGGTTCACCCCACCGAGGAGACGGCATGCAGAAGATCGACCGCAACCGCGGCCTGAACCCGGAGACCGACTACGTCGAGATCTCACGGAACCTCGGGACGTACGACTTCCCGTGGGACATCACGCAGGCGCTGAGCTTCGCGCTGTTCCGCACGTACGCCGTGCCCAGCATCGGCCGCCTCCTGGCGGACACGGGCGAGTTCACCGAGCGCGTGCAGAAGCGCTACGACGACACGGCGCTCCTGCTGGAGGTGCCGCTGCTCAAGGGCTTCGCCAGCCCCGAGGGCAGGGCGGCCGTCCGGCGGATCAACCAGATGCACAAGATGTACGACATCTCCGACGACGACATGCGGTACGTGCTGTGCACCTTCGTCGTGGTCCCGATCCGGTGGATCGCGGACTACGGCTGGCGCGACCTCACCGAGGCGGAGAAGCTCGCGACGGTCCGCTACTACCAGGCCCTGGGCAAGCACATGGCGATCCCGGACATCCCCGCCACGTACGACGAGTTCGCCGACTACATGGACACCTACGAGGCCGAGCACTTCGCCTTCGACGAGGGCGCCCGCCGCGTCGCCGACTCCACCTTGGACCTGCTCAAGAGCTTCTACTTCGCACCCGCCCGACCGGCGATCGGCGTCTTCAGCCGCGCCCTCATGGACCCGCCGCTGCTGCGCGCCTTCCGCTACGACGATCCGGGGCCCCTCGTGCGCCGGCTCTCCGTCGGCGCGATGAAGCTGCGTGCCCGGCTCCTCGCCGTGCTGCCGTCGCGGCGCACGCCCGCGCTGGTGCGGAACAACCACCGGATCCGGAGCTACCCGAAGGGATTCCGCACCGAGGCGCTGGGCACCTTCGCCCCGGGCTGCCCCGTGCACCGCGGCACGACCGCCGACACCGCCGACACCGCGGACGCCGTCGAGACCCGCTAGCGCACAGCCCCTCCCCCGCCGCCGCGCTCGCGCAGCTCCGCCAGCGCGTGGTGCTGGCCGAGCCGGATCGCCGCGACGGTGCAGCCGAGCGCGGAGGCCGCCTCCTCCGCGGACAGGCCCACCGCGATGCGGAGGATCAAGATCTCGCGATGACGGACGGACAGCTCCTGCACGGGTGATCCGACCGGCGACGGGGCGGCCGCCTCAGCCCTCGTCACGGTGTGCGCCGCGATGCGGTAGACGAACGCCGCGAAGTCCCCGTCGCGCGGTTGGTAGCCGGGCAGCTCCCCCAGCACCCGGCGGCACACCGCGTGCGCGAGGCGGTCCGCGCGACCACCCGATGCGGACACCCGGGCGCGGCAGTACCGCACGACCGAGGGGCGGACCGAATCGAGGACGTCGCGAACCGCACGTCGGTCGCCGCACTGCGCAGCTCGCACGGTGTGGCCGAAGTCCACTCCGCTCCGCTTCATCGCGCCCCTCCCTGCGGCACACCGACGTGGGTTCCCCGGCTAACGACCCTACCTTCCTATACAGACATGTCAATTCTGACCTGTTAGGTTCGGAGTATGAGTCTCCGCTACGCCGCTCTCGGGCTGCTCGCCAAGAGGCCCGGCAGCGGCTACGACCTCCTACGGCGGTTCGAGCGATCCATCGGCAACTTCTGGGCGGCGACGCAGAGCCAGCTCTACACCGAGTTGGGCCGGCTCGAGCGGGACGGCTACATCGAGGTCGTGGACACCGGCCCACGGTCGCGGAAGGTCTACTCCGCGACCGACGCCGGCCGCGCCGACCTCGCGGACTGGATCAGCCGGCCGGTCATCGACACGCCGCCGCACAACACCAAGCTGCTGCGCGCCTTCCTCCTCACGGAGGTCGACGACGCCGTCGCGGACCGGTTCTTCGACACCGTCGTCGCCGACGCGCAGGCGCGGATCGACACCCTCACCGCCATCCGCGAGGGGCTGCCTCACCTCGAGAACGTGAGCGCCTTCGACCGGATCTCGATCGACCACGCTCTCCGGCACAGCCGCACCGAGATCGAGTGGGCCACAGCCGCACGGGAGACCCTCGCCGAGGAGCGCGCCCGGCGCGACGGGCCGCCGGCCTAGCCGCTCGGGCGCAACCCGCTCAGGCCCGCTGCCCGAGGACGTGCAGGCGGAGCTCCGGGATCACCGTGTCCCACGTGGCGGGCGGCGGGATCTCGTGCCCGGGGCCGTGGAGCGCGAGCAGCCGCGCGCCCGGGATCATGCGCACCAGGGCCTCGCCGTGCGGGAGCGGGAACAGCGGATCGTCGGCGCTGTGGATCACCAGCGTCGGGGCGGCGATGGCCGCGGGATCGACGGGCGGCGCCGGCTCCGCGAGGAAGTGGTTGTTCAGCGACGCCTCCATGTTCCGGGTGCGGCGCACCTCGCGCGTCGCGATCGCCCGCGTCCGCTCCTCGTCGAGGCCGCCCGGGCCCGCGTAGGGCCGCTCGACGTCCACGCGGTAGCCGATGACGGCCGCCTCGTCGGACCAGTCGATCGCGGGCGGCGGCTCGGTGAAGGTCGCCGCCACGGCGGGCGTCGGGCCCGGCAGCGGGCCGTGCTCGCCGCCCGCGGGGCTGGACTCGATCAGCGTCAGCGACAGCACCCGTTCGGGCGAGCCGACCGCGAGCGTCTGCCCGATCCCGGCGCCCATGGACATG
This sequence comes from Tsukamurella ocularis, assembly GCF_965138335.1. Lineage (GTDB taxonomy): Bacteria > Actinomycetota > Actinomycetes > Mycobacteriales > Mycobacteriaceae > Tsukamurella > Tsukamurella ocularis_A. The sequence goes on along the minus strand of NZ_CBCSDV010000033.1, from coordinate 21,875 downwards.
CCGACGACGTGCGCGGCCGCGATGCCGAGGGCGTCGAGGATCCGCAGCGGGTCGGCCGCGAGGTCGGCGCCGGTGTACGCGGGCGCGCCCGGCGGCGAGGCGCTCGATCCGCCGGTGTCCCGGTGGTCGTAGCGGATCACCCGCAGGTCGTCGCCCGCGAGCCGGGCGCAGAACTCCGGCGTCCACCAGTCCATGGACTGCCCGCCGCCGGCGACGAGCAGCACCGCCGGACCGTCGGCGTCCCCGATGACGTCCACCGCCAGGGCGACCCCGTCGACCTCGATGACCTGCATGGCGACCTCCTCGGTCTGTGAGCCGCGGGCGCGGCTCGGTGTCGCGCGCGGCTCGGTGTCGCGCGCGGCTCAGTGTCGCGCGAGCGCGGCGGCGGCCTCCATCGCCATCCAGCCGCCGACCTGCACGGACAGGTCGCGCTCGGGCGTCTCGCTGGAGCGGACGGTGCCGCCGGTGAAGTAGGCGGGCGCATCGGACGTGCCGGGGATCCGGGCGTCGCGGGTCCAGTCCGCGGAGAACAGCACGCGGCCGTCCAGCTCGCGCGTCCCGCGCCAGGCCGCCTCGGCGGAGGCGAAGACGATCCGCGCCGCGCTCTCGCGGGCGTCCTCGGCGCACGTGCCGCGCAGGGCGCGGGCGGCCAGGGCGAGGTATCGGATGAGGATGCCGTTGAACAGGCCGCCGTCGCCCCCGTCCCCGCCGGTGATCACGGCACCGTCGGTCATGTGCTCGGCCACGGCGTCGATGAGGCGCGCGGCGCGGGCGGCGTGGTCGGGCGCGAGGTCCGACGAGAGCTCCGTGTCCAGGCCGATGGTGACGCCCTGGTTGTACGAGTACTTCTCCGGGTAGATCTTCCCGGTGTCGGGATGGTCGTAGTCGCCGTCGACGCCGTCGTTGATGAGCCCCGTCTCGGGGTCGAGCAGCCGCCGGTACAGCCAGTCCGAGGTCTCCTCGGCGCGCTCGAAGCGACCCATCCGGGCGAGGAAGATGCCGGCGGGACCGTTGGCGGGCGCGTTGAGGAACAGGCCCTTCGTGCGCCAGGTGATGCCGCCGCCCGCGTCCGGCACCCACGCGTCGTAGAGGGCGTCGCGCAGCACGCGCAGCCGGCGGGCCGAGTTCAGGCCCGCGTGCCGCTGCGCCCGCTCCAGCGCGAGGCCCATCCAGGCCATGTCGTCGTTGTACGAGTTCGTGACGCGGAACAGGTTCCGCACGCGGTGCCCCCGGGCGATGCGGAGCACCAGCTTGCGCGTCGACGGTGCGCCGTCCCGGACGTAGGCGTCGACCGCCACGTCCAGCAGGTGGGCCTGCCACCAGTAGTTCCAGCTGACGAACAGCGAATCGCGCCGCGTGGCCGGGTAGGCAGGCGTGCCGAGGAGGGTGCCGGGGATGCCCCAGACCGGTTTCAGGTGCCGCTCCACGACCGCGGCCTGCGCCGCGGCCGCGCGCCGATTCCACTCGACCGAACTCATGACCACATCACATCACGGGTCACCGACGAGTGCACGTCCCCGCAGGTCAGCGCGCGGTCACCAGGCGGCGTCGAGGTCCGCGTGTTCGCGGACCCAGGCGTGCATGGCGATGCCCGCGGCCACGCCCACGTTGATCGAGCGCGTCGAGCCGAACTGGGCGATCGACACCGTCGTGCCGGCGACGTGCCGCGCGCCCCCGGAGACGCCCGGCCCCTCCTGCCCGAACAGCAGCAGGCAGCGCCGCGGCAGCGAGGCGCGCTCCAGCGGCACGGAGCCGGGCAGGTTGTCGACGGCGACGATCGGCAGGTCGCGCTCGGCGCACCAGGCGGCGAGCGCGTCGACGTCCTCGTGGTGGTGCAGGTGCTGGTAGCGGTCGGTGACCATGGCGCCGCGCCGGTTCCAGCGCCGCCGCCCCACGATGTGCACGGCCCACGCGCCGAAGGCGTTCGCGGTGCGCACGACGGTCCCGATGTTGGCGTCGTGCCCCAGGTTCTCGATCGCCACCTCGAAGGGGTGGCGGCGGGCGTCCAGGTCGGCGACGATCGCCTCCCGCGTCCAGTACCGGTAGGCGTCGACCACGTTGCGGCGGTCGCCCTCGGCGAGCAGCTGCGGGTCGTAGCGGGGATCGGCCGGGACGGGGGTGCCGGGATTCTCCGAAGCCCACGGCCCCAGCCCGACGGTGTGCGGTCCGGGCAGGCCCGTCACCCACTCGGTCGGCCCGAGGTGCTCGTCCGGACCGCCCGCGGCGTCGGACGGGGAGGTCACAGCCCCAGGTCGGCGAGGCCGAGCACCGAGCGGTACTCCAGCCCCTCGGCGGCGATGACGTCGGCCGCGCCGGTCGCGCGGTCCACGACGGTCGCGACGCCGACCACCTCGGCGCCGATGTCGCGCAGCGCGCGGACCGCGGTGAGCGGCGAGTTGCCGGTCGTGGTGGTGTCCTCGACGACGAGGACGCGCTTGCCCACCACGTCGGGGCCCTCGACCTGGCGCTGCATGCCGTGGGCCTTCGCGGCCTTGCGAACGACGAAGGCGTCGATCGGCCGGCCCGGCGCGTGCATCACCGCGGTGGCCACGGGGTCGGCGCCCAGGGTGAGGCCGCCGACGGCGGTGAAGTCCCAGTCGGCGGTGAGCTCGCGCAGCAGCGCGCCGATCAGCGGGGACGCCTCGTGGTGCAGCGTCGCGCGGCGCAGGTCGACGTAGTAGTCCGCCTCGCGTCCGCTGGAGAGCGTGACCTTGCCGTGCACCACGGCCAGCCCGCGCACGAGCTCGGCGAGCCGGGCCTTCGCGGCCGGGTCGAGGGGTGCGGTATCACGCGGCCCGCTCACTGCATTCCCGGCGCCGGTCACCGTCCGGACTCCTTGCCCGAGCGGACGGGCACGGGCTGGCCCGGATCCCGGGGGCCGCCCGACGTGACGACGCGGGCGTGGCCCTCCGGCGGCAGGACGCGCAGCAGGTCACCGAAGCGGCGCACGGCCTCGAGCGCCTCGTCGAGGTCGTCGGGGTCGTCGGTGACGTCCATCGACGCCAGCGTCCACTCGCCCTCGTTCCACAGCGACTCGAGGTAGTCGGGCACCTGCTCGGCGAAGGTGATCATGCGGCGGTCGGCGACGCGGCGCGCGACCTCGGCGTTGTTCGTGTACAGCACGCGCGGGCCGAGCGCGCCCAGCGGCTCCATGCCGGCCTCGGCGGGCGGCTGCCCTCCCTCGGGCCGCAGGTCGAGCAGCGCGCCCGACACGGCACCCCGGCTCACGGCGACGATCGTCGCGGCCTCCTGCAGGTCGAAGACGTAGGCGGCGGCACCGAAGTAGCTGCCGTAGGCCACGTCGACGATCGCGGGATCGCCGGGGACCGCCATGCCGCCGCGGTGGAACTCGTCGTGCAGCGACGGGTCGGCGGCGCTGTAGACGAACTCCCGCTCGGCGGCCCAATCGGCGCGTTCGGAGTTCATGGCGGGCGAGTGGTTGCGCTCATACCAGATGAGCGCGGCGGCCAGCGCCGCGCAGACCACCGCGAGGATCAGGAACACTACGTACGACATCGCCACCTACAGTAGCGCGTCGACCGGCGACTTCACCCGACAGACGGGGTTCCGGCGACCGAGATCTGACCCGCGTAGATCGCCAGCGCCGACTTGCCGTCGGCGCTCACCTGGATCATCACGACGTCGCCGACGTCGAGATCGGACAGCGTGCTGCCGTGCGTGGTGGTCACCTGGGTGGTGGGACCCGTGCGCAGGACGACGGTGCCGCCGTCGGGCGCCGAGCGCACGGTGATCGCCGCATCGCCCACGGAGGTGATCGCGCCGATGACCTCCCGGCCGGGCGTGATGGCGACGGACCGCTGGTCGCTGACGGAGACGCCGGCGGACTGCGCCGCGGGGAGAACGCGACGGGCGCTGCCCAGGTCCGCCGACAGGTGCAGGGCGTAGGCGATGCCCGCGCCGACCACGCCGATGCCGAGCAGGCACAGGACCACCGCGGGCCAGGGGCCACGGGAGCGAGCGTCACCGCCCACCGGCGACCACCTCCTCGCGTGCGTTCCTGCCTACATCGTGCGCCTCGTCGACCGCGCCCTGCGCGAAACTATTCGTCGTGTCTGAGACGGGCCTGTGAATGTGACGGGCCAATGTCTATGCACCCGGCTAGCATTGCCGGCGTGGGACGACTGTGGCCGCCGCGTGCCCTCACCGAGGGTGAGGCCCCGGACGCACGCTTCACATTGGCGAACGAGCGCACCTTCCTCGCCTGGATCCGGACCTCGCTGGGGCTCGTCGCGGCGGCGGTCGGCCTGGAGGCCTTCGCCCCGCACGTCGTGCCCTCGCCCGTGCGGACCCCCCTCGTGGTGGTGCTGCTCGTCGTCGCCGCCCTGCTGGCCGGCTACGCCTTCGTGCGCTGGTTGTCGGTGGAGGGCGCCATCAGGACCGGCCGCGAGCTGCGCGGCTCCCCCGCGACGCTGGTCCTCGCGGCACTCGTCGTCGTCGCCGGTGCCGTCCTCGCCGTCTCGCTCCTCGTGCAGTGAGTCCCATGAGGCACGCGGGATGAGCGCTCGTGGGATGGGCGGACCGTCGACCCAGGCCGCCGAGCGGACCCTCCTGGCCCGCGTGCGCACTGCCGTGGCGCTGGTGCTGACCTGCGCGATCGTGGCGCGGGCGGTACCCAGCGCGCCAGCGGCGATCACGTGCCTCACCGTGGCCGGCGCCGCCGCCGTCACCCTGCGGACGCCGCCGCCGGTCTCGCACCTGGTGCTCGCGGCGTGCGTGGTCGCGCTCGCGGTGGTCGGACTTCTCGGCTCCTGACATCTTCTGCAGGTTCCGGCGACGACACGCCGGGGCCGCCGCGCCACAACCTGCAAAAGTCTTCCCGAGGATCCGCGCGGCGGTCTGGTGCGTCCAATGAATATGGGGGTGCGGCGCGCGGAGCTGGACGCAGTCGCGACTGCGCACGCGATCCGCCGCGACTTCCGAGTGATCTACCGCGGGGTGCGCGGCCCTGTCGACGTCGTTCCCGGCCTGCGCGAACGCATCGACGCCGCGCGACTGCTCTACCCGTCGGCGGTCCTCTGCGGATTCACGGCGGCCGCGCTGCACGGCGCGGCCTTCACCGCCGGCAGGCCCGTGGAGATCTGGCTGCCCGCCCGACGGTCCCGCGCCGGCCTCGTCGTCCGGTGCGGTGCGATGCCCGACGAGGACGTCCTCGAGCGGGAGGCGATGCTCCTGACCACGCCGGTGCGCACCGCCATCGACCTCGCCCGATTCGTCGACGGNNGCGATCGCCGCCGTCGACCAGGCCGTTCGGCGCGACCGCTCCGGTCGGTCGATGACCACGGTCGAGGAGATCGCCGCGTACGTCGCGAGCCACCCGCACCTGCACCGAGGCCGGCGCGTCCTCCAGATCCTGCGCGAGGTCGACGGTCGCGCCGAATCGCCGCAGGAGACCCACGTACGGCTGATGCTCCACCGGGACGGCCTGAGCATGTTCGTCCCGCAGATCGAGGTCGACGGTGGCCGCCGCCGGCTCGACCTCGGCGCGGAGGACTACCTGGTCGCGGTCGAGTACGACGGTAGAGACCACGGCGACCCGGGGCAGCAGGCCCTCGACGCCGCGCGGCGGAACAGCCTTCGGCAAGACTTCGGGTGGGACGTCCTCGTGATCACCAAGGACATCCTGAGGACAGGACGCGCCGAGTTTCTCCGTCAGGTGCGCGCAGCACTGACGAAGCGAGGGTGGCCGGGCTGAGTTCTTGCAGCTTCCGGCGACGACACGCCGGGCCCGCGCCGCCGCAACCTGCAAATCCTTCGACATTCCGCGACGATTCGGACATCATGGCCCGCGTGAACGACATGAGCGCCGCCGACCGCACCGCCCGGACCGCCGCCGCCGTCGACGCCGCGATCGGCGCGGCCCGCGAGCTCGGCCTCGCCGTCACCGGCACCGCGGTGCTGCACGACCTGTTCTCCGTGGTGGTGCGGCTGGAACCGGCGCCCGTCGTGGTCCGCATCCCGACCGTGCTGCCCGCGAGCGAGACACCGGAGACCGTTGCGCGCCGTCAGGGCGACGAGCTGGCCGTCACCGCCTGGCTCGCCGCGCAGGGCGTCCCGGTGCTGCGGCCGTCGCCGCTGGTCCCCGCGCGGCCGGTGCAGCGCGACGGCTTCTCGATGACCCTCTGGGAGTACGTCGAGGAGGACCGCGCCGCCGAACCCGATTACGCCGCGAACGCGGAGAGCACCGCCCGGCTGCACGTCGCACTGCGGGACTACCCCGGCGAGCTGGGCTTCCTCGCGACGGCCGATCCAGACGGCGTCGCCGCCGGCCTGGACCTCCTCGCCGGCCGCCCCGACCTGCTGCCCGCCGCCGACGTCGCGCGCGCCCGCACCGAGTGGGCCGCGCTCGAGCCGGCGGTCCGCTCGCGCGCCGTGTTCGAGAAGCGGTTCCCCGGCGTGGAGCTGCAGCCGATCCACGGGGACTGCCCGCCGGCCAACATGTTCGCCGCCGTCGACGGCCTGCGCTTCGCGGACTTCGAGCTGGTCACCCTGGGTCCCGTCGAGTGGGACGTGGCCGCGCTGGGCCCCGAGCTGGAAGCTGCCTACGACCGGGGAGCGGCCGCCGCGGGCGTCCGGGGGCTGCGCCCGGACGTGCTGGAGTTCGTCAACGCCGTCGGCGTGCTGCGCGCGATCAGCACGCTGGCGCTGGTCCCGCAGCTACCGGAGCTGCTGCAGTACCTGCAGCCCGTCGTCGAGCAGTGGCGCGGCGCGTCACGCTGACAGAAACCGCGCCTGAGCTCGGTCACGATGGAAATGGTTCGTCGTGGGTGAGCTCAGCGCGGGTTTGAAGAATCACTCCGCGTCGCGGACCCGGATCCCGACGGTGCCGCCCGCGCCCCGGCGGAGCTTGGACCCGGTCACGGTGAGCCACCCGAGCACGCCGTACTTGCGCGCGATCTTCGCCCCGGCCTCGCCGCCGTCGACGACCTCGCCCGTGCCCGCGACCTCGGGGCCCGTGGTCTTCTTGCCGCGGGCGTCGCAGGCCTGGACCAGCACCGACGGGTTGCGCCGCAGCCGCTTGACCTTCCACGAGTCGGCGACGGTCCACACCACGAGGTCGGCGCCGTCGCGGACGGCCCAGAGCGGGGTCGCGACGGGGGTGCCGTCCTTGCGGAAGGTGGTCAGCAGGACGTACTTGGCATCGGCGACGTCAGCGACAGCGGTCATACGCCCAGCGTAACCGGGTAGGACGCGGGGACGCTGCGGGCGATCCAGCCCGCGATCGCGGCGCTGACCTCGGCGGGCTTCTCCTCCCCCATCCAGTGCCCGGAGTCGACGATCACCTCGGTGAGGTCGGTGCACGCGGCGCGCATCGGCTCGGCGAGGCGGGTCCCGACGGTGTCGAGGATCGCGTCGTACCGGCCGTGCAGGAACAGCACCGGCTTGTCGATCCGGCCGTCGTCGAGTTCGGTCCTGGCGTACTCCGCGTCCGCGGGCGTGTTGACGTACCAGGAGTTGGGCCCGGCCATGCCGTTGCGTTCGAAGGCCGCGACGTAGACGGCGTGGTCCTCAGGCGTGAGCACCGCCGGGTCGAGCGGCAGTTGCGGCACGGGGCCGCCGCCGAACCAGCCGCCGTTGCGCGTGATGACCGCGGTGGGCGCCGGGCCGTCGAGGTGGCGGGGTTCGCCGCTGCGGAACAGTGCGGCGATGAGGCCGGGCAGGTCGCTCTCGAACTGGGCCGTCGCCTCGTCGAAGGACTTGAGGTAGTGCACCTGGTAGTCCCACTGCCCGTAGGGGTACTCGTCGGCGGGGTACTTGTCCCGGTCGATGAGGTCGAAGGGCGTGGGCCCGCTCGACGGGAAGTGCGGCACGTTGAGCGCGGCCACCGCGTCGACGACGTCAGGATGGTGGGTGGCGATGTTCCACACCACGGGCCCGCCCCAGTCGTGCCCGATCCACACCGCGCTCGAGCGACCGAGCGCGGCGAGCAGTTCCAGCATGTCGGTCACCGCCTCCTCGCGGCGGTACGCGTCCTTCTCGGAGTGCACCGTCGACGCGCCGTAGCCGCGCATGTCGGGCGCGACGCACCGGAAGCCGAGGGCGCCGAGGGCCCGCAGCTGGTGCCGCCAGGTGTAGCCGAGCTCGGGCCAGCCGTGCACGAAGACCAGCAGCGGACCGTCGAGCGGCCCGGACGCGAGGTAGGCGGTGGTGTGGCGCTCGGTCGAGGCGATGTGCGGCGTGATCGTCGTCATGCCCCTCAGCCTGACACGCGGCGCGATCCCTTGCCCGCGAGCGGCCCACGGCCCAGTATCGAAGGCATGCCCCACGTGATCGTCCAGAACTGCTGCAACGACGCGTCGTGCGTCCCGGAGTGCCCCGTCGACTGCATCCACCCCACGCCCGACGAGCCGGAGTACGCCACCGCCGAGATGCTCTACATCGACCCGGACGTGTGCATCGACTGCGGCGCCTGCATCGACGCCTGCCCCGTCTCGGCGATCACCACCGACTACGAGCTGACCACCGAGATGGCCCCGTTCGAGGCGATGAACGCGGACTACTACGAGGCCGTGGGCTCGGCCGCGGACCGCGATCACCCGTTCACCGACCCGCGGATCGGCCGCAAGCGCCCGGCGTCGGACGCCGAGACGCTGAGCGTCGCCGTCGTCGGCGCCGGGGCGGCGGGGCACTACGTGGTGAGCGAGCTGCAGCACCGCATCGACGTCCGCGCCACGATCGACGTCTACGAGCGCCTCCCCGAGACCGGCGGGCTGGTGCGCTTCGGCGTGGCCCCCGACCACGCCGACACCAAGAAGGTGCAGGAGCAGTTCGCGAAGTCGCGCACGCAGTCGGGCGTGACCACGCACCTCGGCGTGCGGATCGGCGAGGACGTGACGGCTGACGACTTGTCCCGCACGCATCACGCGGTGGTGTACGCGGTGGGCTCGCTGCACGGCCGCGACCTGGGGCTGCCCGGCGCCGACCTCCCCGGCGTCACGGCCGCCGCCGACTTCGTGGCCTGGTACAACGGCCACCCCGACTTCGCCGGGCTCGCACCCGATCTCACACACGAACGGGTCGTGGTGCTGGGCAACGGCAACGTCGCGCTCGACGTCGCGCGGATCCTCACCGCCGACCCCGAGACGTTCGCCGGCACGGACATGACCGAGCAGGCCCTGGCCGCGCTCCGGGATTCGCAGGTGCGGGAGGTCGTGATCCTCGCCCGACGGGGCCCGGGGCACGCCGCCTTCACCGCGCCGGAGCTGGTGGGGCTGGCCCGCACCGTGCCGGTCGTCGTCGAGCCCGGCGATCTGGACGACGACGGCGACGAGCCCGCCGACGAGCAGGCGCGCTTCTACCGGTCGCAGAAACTGTCTCTGCTGCAGGCGCTTCCGGCGGCGGATTCCGCGCCGGAGGGCCGACGGGTGGTGCTGCGGTTCGGCACGCCGCCCACCGCCATCACCGCGTCCGACGGCGCCCTGACCGTCGCCTTCGACGACCACGGCGCACCGTCGGAGCTGGCGTGCGGACTGGTGCTGCCGTCGATCGGGCTGCGCGGTACGTCCGTCCCGGGCGTGCCGTACGACGAGGCCACCGGCACCATCCCGAACGCCGACGGGCGCGTCCTCGGGCCCGACGGTGCCGCCCTCCCCGGCGTGTACGTGGCCGGCTGGTGCAAGCGCGGCCCCACGGGCGTCATCGGCACGAACCGCTTCGACGCCCGCGGCACCGTCGACGCCCTGATCGCCGACTTCCACGGCGGGCTGCTCACGGCGGAGTAGCGCGAACGCGAAAGGCCCCGCCCTCCAGGGGAGGACGGGGCCTTGTCCGCGATGTGTCAGCCGACGATGAGCCGGTCGCCGTCGTCGCTGACGGTGACCTTCACCGCGTCGCCGTCGCGGACGTCGCCCGCGAGCAGCGCCTTGGCGAGCTGGTCGCCGATGGCCTGCTGCACCAGGCGGCGCAGCGGCCGGGCGCCGTAGAGCGGGTCGAAACCGCGCTCCGCGAGCCAGCCCTTGGCCTCGTCGGAGACCTCGAGCTCCAGCCGGCGCTGGGACAGGCGCTTGCGCAGCTGGTCCAGCTGGATGTCGACGATGCCGGTCAGCTGGTCCGAGCTGAGCGAGTCGAAGATCAGCACGTCGTCGAGCCGGTTGATGAACTCCGGCTTGAACTTCGCGCGCACCGCGGCCATCACCTGCTCGGGCGTGCCGCCCGCGCCGAGGTTCGACGTGAGGATCAGGATGGTGTTGCGGAAGTCCACCGTGCGGCCCTGGCCGTCGGTGAGCCGACCCTCGTCGAGCACCTGCAGCAGCACGTCGAAGACGTCCGGGTGCGCCTTCTCGACCTCGTCGAACAGCACCACGGTGTAGGGGCGGCGCCGCACGGCCTCGGTGAGCTGACCGCCGGCCTCGTAGCCGACGTACCCGGGAGGCGCGCCGACGAGCCTTGCGACGGAGTGCTTCTCGCCGTACTCGGACATGTCGATGCGCACCATCGCGCGCTCGTCGTCGAAGAGGAACTCCGCGAGCCCCTTCGCCAGCTCGGTCTTGCCCACGCCCGTCGGGCCGAGGAACAGGAACGAGCCCGTGGGCCGGTTCGGGTCCGCGACGCCGGCGCGGGTGCGGCGCACCGCATCCGAGACCGCGGTGACCGCGGCCTCCTGGCCGATGACGCGCTTGCCGATCTCCGATTCCATGCGCAGCAGCTTGGCCGTCTCGCCCTCGAGCATGCGGCCGGCGGGGACGCCGGTCCAGGCGGAGACCACGTCGGCCACATCGTCCGGGCCGACCTCCTCCTTGAGCATGACCTCGCCGTCGGAGGCGGCACCCGAGGAGGCGACCGCCTCGTCGAGCTGCTTCTCGAGCGCCGGGATCTGGCCGTAGCGCAGCTCCGCGGCGCGGCCGAGGTCGCCGTCGCGCTCGGCGCGCTCCGACTCGCCCTTCAGCGTCTCCAGCTGCTCCTTGAGGGAGCGCACCGAATCGATGGCGCCCTTCTCGTTCTGCCAGCGGGAGGTGAGCTGAGCCAGCTTCTCCTTGTGGTCGGCGAGCTCGCCGCGCAGCTTCTCCAGGCGGTCGACGGAGGCGGCGTCCGTCTCCTTCGACAGCGCCATCTCCTCGATCTCGAGGCGACGGACCAGCCGCTCCTCGGCGTCGATCTCCTCGGGGCGCGAGTCGATCTCCATCCGCAGGCGCGAGGCGGCCTCGTCGACGAGGTCGATCGCCTTGTCCGGCAGGAACCGCGACGTGATGTAGCGGTCCGACAGCGACGCGGCGGCGACCAGCGCGGAATCGGTGATGCGCACGCCGTGGTGCACCTCGTAGCGCTCCTTGAGGCCACGCAGGATGCCGACGGTGTCCTCCACCGACGGCTCCCCGACCAGCACCTGCTGGAAGCGGCGCTCGAGAGCGGCGTCCTTCTCGATGTACTGGCGGTACTCGTCGAGCGTGGTGGCGCCGACGAGCCGCAGCTCGCCGCGGGCGAGCATCGGCTTGATCATGTTGCCCGCGTCCATGGCGGAGTCGCCGGTCGCGCCGGCGCCCACGATGGTGTGCAGCTCGTCGATGAAGGTGATGATCTGGCCGGAGCTGGCCTTGATCTCGTCGAGGACGGCCTTGAGCCGCTCCTCGAACTCGCCGCGGTACTTGGCGCCCGCGACCATCGAGCCGAGGTCCAGCGAGATCACCGTCTTGCCGCGCAGCGACTCGGGCACGTCGCCCGTGACGACGCGCTGCGCCAGGCCCTCGACGATGGCGGTCTTGCCGACGCCGGGCTCGCCGATGAGCACCGGGTTGTTCTTGGTACGGCGGGACAGCACCTGCACGACGCGGCGGATCTCGTTGTCGCGCCCGATCACCGGGTCGAGCTTGCCCTCGCGGGCGCGCGCGGTGAGGTCGGTCGAGTACTTCTCGAGCGCCTGGTACTGACCCTCGGGGTCCTGCGAGGTGACCTTCGCGCTGCCGCGGACCGCCGTGAAGGCCTCGCGGATCTCCTGCGGGGTGGCGCCGGCCGAGGTGAGGACCTGCGCGGCCTCGCCGCCCGCCTCCGCGAGCCCGTACAGCACGTGCTCCGTGGAGACGAACTGATCGCCCATCTCGGTCGCGAGCTTCTGCGCCGCGCTGATCGACGCGATCGACTCACGGCTGAGCTGCGGCGTGGTGGTGGACCCGCTGGCCTTCGGCTTGCGGTCCACGAGCTCCTGCGCGCGGTTGCGCACGGTGACGGGATCCACGCCCACCGCCTTGAGCAGCGGCGCGGCGATCCCGTCGGTCTGGTCGAGCAGCGCCACCAGCAGGTGCGCCGGAGAGATCTCCGGGTTCCCCGCGGCGGACGCCGCCTGCAGGGCCGAGGTCAGCGCGGCCTGCGTCTTGGTGGTGGGCTGGAACGAATCCACGTACTTCCTCCTGGGTCGTCTCGAACACGATCGTGCACCCTGAGCCTTCTCCGCTCAAGTATGCCTTCTGTTGTCCTCAACGCGCAGAACCTTGAGTCTGTTCCACTCAAGTCGCGGAATCCGCGTGACCCACAGCACACACCACCGCCTGCGACTTAACAGCGTTAGCGGCAGGAGAATCCCCAGGAAGCACCCTGGGCTAACGCTGTTAAGTCAGGTGATCGGGTTCGACGGTGCGCGGCGCCGCGCCGTTCCGTCACGCCAGGGCGGCGACGCGCTCCGCGAGCTTCTGGTGCGCGGCGGCGTCGGGATGGCCGTCGCTGCTGGTCCCGTAGACCCAGCCCTCGCTGAGCGGGGAGATGACGGAGATCGAGGGGTCGACGGCGCGGGCGGCGCCGACGATCGCCGCCTCGGTGGCGCGGGCGTTCGGGCCGCTGCCGTGGACGGTCGGGAAGACCGTGATCAGCGCGACCCTGGCCTTCGGTGCCTGCGACCGCACCGTCGTGATCACCTGCCGCACCTGGCTGTCGATCGCGGTGGTGGAGGCGCCCACGTCGTTGGAGCCGGCCTGCACCACGACGAGCGCCGGATCGCGCTCCGGCAGGTTCGCGGCCCGCGTCAGCCCGGCGATCGCCCCGTCGTTGTAGCCGGCGCCGCTGCGGGCGCTGAGGTACACCGATCGGCCGGCGATCGCGCTGATCATCCGCGGATACGCGACGACGCCCTCGACCTCGTAGCCGGTGGAGATCGACGCCCCGATCACGACGATGGGGCGCGAGTCCGCGGTCCGCAGGACGGAACCGGGATCAGCGGCGACGTTGCCCGCGGACGCTCCGCCCACCGTCGCGACGACCGCGGCTCCGATTCCGACCATTGCCCCCCAACGCGACACGCTCATGCCGACATCTTGACACAACAACTGTCACATGCATAACTTCCGCATCTCTGCTCACGCGCCGGGGTGTGTCCGACGCCGCGGCCCGATGCCGCGACCGCAGGCGGCCTCGACGACCACCGCCCCGTGCCGGAGCAGCCCGCGCCAGACGCGGGGCCGCACGGCGAGCACCGTCGACCGGGTGCGATCTCCCGCCGGCCGGGCGGCCATCCGCGCCGCGAGCCAATCCAGGCTCGACGTCACCGACAGCACGAGGGCCGTGACGTGCTCGGACGCCTCGTCCCGCACGTAGTCGACGGTGGCGCCCAGGCGCCGGTAGGTCGCGACGAGCCGGTCCACGTCGTCGACGGAGATGATCTGGTCGTGGACCGCCTGCACCACCAGCAGGGGGCACGACGGTGCCGCCGTCCCCGGTTCGATGTCCGCGAACATCGCCACTTGCGATGGCCGGGAGAGGAACTCGTCGAGGGGGATGGTGAGAACGGACTGCGGGTCGAAGCCCCGGAACCGCGTGACGGCGCCGAGCGTGCTGTACGCCGGGGCTCCGGCGATCAGCTCCTGCACCTGCGGCACGGTGTTCGCGTCGAGGTCGGCGCGAAAGTCGGGGTAGCCGCGGTGCAGGCCCGCGACGACGGCGAGCGCGAGCCCTCCGAAAGGGCCGGCCGAGAGCCGCAGGAACGTGTTCCGGAGGTGCCCGACCGGGCTGCCTAGCACGGCCCCGGCCAGCTCGAGCTCGGGCGCGTAGGACGGCTGCAGTTCCGCCGCCCACGCCGTCGCGAGCCCGCCGCCGGAGTAGCCGAACAGCACCGTCGGATCCTGCGGGCCGACGCCGAAGGGCGCGAAGGCGCGGGCGGCGCGGATGGCGTCGAGGGCGCAGTACCCGGCCTCGCGGGGCACGCCCCAGTTGCCCGAAGCACCCTCGTGATCGGGCACGACCACCGCCCAACCGCGCGCCAGCGCCATCCCGACGACGAGCAGTTCCCAGCGGGTCGCGGAGCCGTACGAGCGGGCACCGCGGCGCAGCGCGTACGAGGGGAAGCTGCGCGGCGAGAGCGAGTCGATCGCGCACTGGTAGGACATCAGCGGGCGCGGCCCCGGTAGCGCTCCGCGCGGGAGGATCAGCGTGGCGACGGAGGTCTGCGGCGCACCGGTGTGATCGGCGGTGCGGTACTGGACCTGCCAGGCGCGCTGCGGCAGCCGGACGCCGCCGAACACCCCGAGCTCGACCCTCCGACTGCGGAGCACCGAACCGGCGGCGGCCGCCGCGAAGCCGGGGGCGGGCACGAGGAAGTCATCGTCGGCCGGCAGCGGGGGTGGCAACGACCTGCGCGTCATCGCCTCAGGCTAATACCGAATTCAGACGAGTGCAGAAACCCGCTCGGCGATCCGCTGGTGCGCGGCGGAGCCGGGGTGCCCGTCCTCCGACGAGCGGTAGGTCCAGCCCTCGCTGAGCGGGGAGATCACCGCGACGCTCGGGTCGACGGACCGGGCCGCGCCGATGATCGCGGCGTCGGTGTTCCGGGCGGCAGCACCGTTGTGGATCGACGGGAACACCGTGACCACGGCGATCTTCGCGCCGGGCGCCTGCTGGCGCACCGTCGAGACGACCTGCCGCACCTGGCCCGCGACGAGGGCCGGAGGCGCGCCGACGTCGTTGGTGCCGGCCTGCAGCACCACCAGCTCCGGGTTCTGCGCGGGCAGGTTCGCGGCGCGGGTGAGACGCGCGATCGACCCGTCGGCGTAGCCGGCGCCGACGCGGGAACTGACGCGCACCGGGTGTCCCGACAGCGCGGCGAGCCGGCTCGGGTACGCCTGCGACGCCGACACCTCCTTGCCCGAGGAGACGGAGGCGCCGATCACGACGACCGAGCGGCGGTCGGTGGAGCCGCCCCGCAGGGCCGCGCCGGGCTTCGCACCTGCCGGCTTCGCGGCAGCGGGCGTCGCCGCCAGTGCCTTCCCCGAGACGGGCTTGGCGACGGGCTTCGCAGCCACGGGCTTCGCGGCCACGGGCCGCGCAGCGGTCCTGGGCACGACGACAGGCTTCACCCGCTGCACCGCTGTGGACGCGGCGGGGGCATCGCCGACCGGCACGGTGTCGGCGGAGGCGGCCCCCGCGGCGATCGGCGCGAGGGCGATGCCCGCTCCGAAGGCGATGCCGTATCCGATGCGGCGCACGCGGCGACTGACTCGCACAGCGATCATGGCGGTGGAACCCTCTCTTCGAGCTCGTCGATCCCGTCGGCACGATCTGCGCGCCCGGAAGAAAGATACTCGACGGGGCGGTTCGGCGCCGCACCGGGCGCGCCGTGCGCATGACGATGTGGCGGAAGCAAAGCCGCAGGTAGGATGGGCCCGTCAACGCAGGGTCGACAGGACAGGAGCGGAGCGGCAGTGGGTTCGCATGCACGGCACGGTCTGGCGCAGATCGCGGCCGACCTGAAGCCGGTGGCGGACGAATTCACCAAGGGCCTGTTCGCCCGACTCTTCGCCATGGATCCCTCGCTCCGCGACCTCTTCCCCGCCAACATGACGGGTCACCGCGCGACCTTCGCGCGCGTGCTCGACCACGTCTTCACGTCCATACCGAAGACCGACGGGCACGAAGACCTCATCGAGTTCCTGGCACAGCTCGGGCGCGACCACCGCAAGTACGGCCTGACCGAGGCCCACTACGAGACGATGACGAGTGCGCTCATCGCGGAGGTGCACGCCGTCTACCAGCCGCACGGCGGGCTCGACGAGGAGGACGCCGCGGTGCTCGAGCACGGCGTCCATCTGATCACCGGCGTGATGCGCGGCGGAGCGCACTCCGATCCGACGCCCGCCCGCCGCATCGCCCGCGTGGCCGACGTCCTGCGACCGCACCCGGGCCTGGCGGTGGTGCGCCTCGTGGCCGACGAGCCGCTCCTCTTCCGGCCCGGCCAGTACGTGGAGACGCAGATCCCGCAGGTGCCGCGCGTGTGGCGCCCGCTGTCGCTGGCGATGCCGCCGAACACGCAGGGGCAGTTGGAGTTCCACATCCGCTCGGTGCCGGGGGGTTACCTCTCCAGCACCGTCTTCGCCGAGACCCGCCCCGGCGACGTGTGGCAGTTCGGGCAGGTCCACGGGCTCCTGCGGCCCGACGGTGACCGCCCCGTCACGATGATCGCCGGTGGCACCGGCCTCGCGCCGATGAAGTCCATCCTGCTGGCGATGTCCATGAACGCCGACAACCCCGACGTGCACCTCCTGGTGGGGGCGCGGTCGCCGGGGTTGCTGTACGACTCGGACGCGCTGGCGCCGCTGGCGGCCACGAACCCGTGGCTCAAGGTGACGCAGGTGACGGACGCGCGGCGGGATCCGTGGTGGCTCAAGCGGCCGGCCACCGCGTACCGCGCCCTACCGCTGCGGCACGGCTCGCTGGTGGATGCGATGGACGGCCTGGATCTCACCGGCCACCGCGTGCTGATCGCCGGCCCGAAGGGCCTGCTGCGCGCCGCGAGCGAGAAGGCCGTGGCGCGGGGCGCCGCACCCGAGGACGTGGTGCACGACCCGCTGTGAACGGACGGCCGCGCAGGCCGTGCAGGTCGCGACGGGACGGGGCACCGGACGGCTCAGGACGCGCAACGGCCCCGGAGTCCTGGGACTCCGGGGCCGTGGCGGGACTCCCGCTCAGCTCTTGCGGCGACTCCGCGGCTGCCAGACGACCATCGCGGAACTCTTCGGCACGTGCACCAGTTCGCCTCCGCGGCGGACGTTCTCGACCTGCGCGGTGAGTTCCTCGACTCGCCGCTGCAGGGCGTCGACCTGATTGGTCAGGTCGATGATCCGCTTGATCCCGGCGAGGTTCACGCCCTCGTCCTGCGAGAGGCGCTGCACCTCGCGGAGCAGGTCGACGTCCCGCGAGGAGTAACGCCGGCCCCCGCCCGCCGACCGCTCGGGCGTCACGAGCCCGAGCCGGTCGTACGTGCGGAGGGTCTGCGCGTGCATCCCCGCGAGCTGCGCAGCCACCGAGATCATGAACACGTGCGCGTCCGGATCGTCGGGGAACTGCTGGTCGACGTTCATCATCACGCCCCCGCGGTGCTTCCGGCGCCGGCCCAGCCACCCCGCGGGTCGAAGCCCGCGGCGCGCTCGGCCTCGGCGTAATCGCGCAACGCCTGCTGCGCCCGCTCGTCCAGCGACGGGGGCACCGCGACCTGCACCTTGACGAGCAGGTCGCCGTGGCCGCCCGCCCGCTTCGGCACGCCGCGGCCGCGCACCCGCAGGGTGCGACCGTCGGTGGTGCCGGCCGGGATCTTCACGCCCACCGGCTGTCCCAGCGTGGGGACGGTGACGGTGGCGCCCAGCGCCAGCTCCGCGAAGCTGACAGGCAGGGTGACCAGGAGGTCGTCGCCGTTGCGGGTGAAGACGTCGTCGGCGCTGACGTGGACCGTGACGAACAGGTCGCCCGACGGCGCCCCGCGCATCCCGGCCTGGCCCTGGCCGGCCAGGCGGATGCGCTGGCCGTCCTTGACTCCGGGCGGGATCTTCACGTTCACCGTGCGGGTCCGGACCGTGACGCCCGTGCCGTTGCAGTCGGTGCAGGGATCGTCGATCACCGAGCCGGTGCCGCGGCAGTCCGGGCACGGCTCCGAGAAGCTGAACGCTCCCTGATTCCGGCTCACAAGGCCGGAACCGTTGCAGGACTGGCAGACCCGCGGGCTGGTGCCCGGCTTGGCGCCGGACCCGTGACACGTGGTGCACGGCGACGGCGAGGTCAGCGTGATCGGCGTGGTGACGCCCAGCGTCGCGTCCCGGAAGCCCAGCGTCAGCTCGGATTCAAGATCGTTGCCACGGCGCGGCCGCGTCGGCTGCGGGCCCGGGCCGGAGCCCTGCCCCGCGCCGCCACGGTTGAACAGGCCTTCGAAGATGTCCCCGAAGCCACCACCGCCGTTGCCGGACGCGGCACCGTCGAAGATGTCCGAGAACGAGAACCCGCCCGCGCCGCCGCCACCGGTGTTGCCGAAGCCGCCGGAGCCGAAGCCGCCACCGCCGCCGTACCCGCCCGCGCCGCCGGAGCCGAAGCGACCGCCGCCGAACAGGCGCCGCGTCTCGTCGTACTCCTTGCGCTTGGCCGGATCGGAGAGCACGGCGTGCGCCTCGGAGACCCGCTTGAACCGCTCCTCGGCCTGCGTGTTGCCCGGATTCGCGTCCGGATGCAGCTCACGGGCCAGCTTGCGGTACGCCTTCTTGATCTCGTCGGCACTCGCACCGGAGCTGACGCCCAGCTCCTTGTAGAAGTCCTGTTCAACCCATTCCCTCTGTGCCACTGGGCATCACCTCCTTTATTGCTCGTCCTGGCTCGGGGCCTCCGCCGGACGGTCGACCACTGCGACCATCGCGTTACGGATCACCTTGCCATCGATCTGATATCCCTGGCGCAGAACCGCTCCCAGGACGGGATCGGCACCGTCGCCCTCGTGCTGCACGGCCTCGTGGATGGCGGGGTCGAACGCATCGCCCTCCACGCCGAAGGACTCCAGGCCCAGGGCCTTGAGCACGCCGTCGAGCTTGTCGGACACGGACTTCAGCGGCCCGGCCTCGAGATCGCCGTGGTTGCGCGCGCGGTCCAGGTCGTCCAGCACCACGAGCAGCTCGCCGACCACGAAGGCCTTGCCCGCGGCACGGGCGTCCACCACGTCGCGCGCGGTGCGCTTGCGGTAGTTGGCGTACTCGGCGGTCACGCGCTGCAGGTCGGCGGTGAGCTCCGCCTCCTTGTCCGGCGCGGCCTCCTCGACGGTCTCGCCGCCCGCCGCCTCACCCGGGTCGGCCGGGGCCGCGGCGGATTCCTCCGCCGCGACCTCCGACTCCGGGGTCACCTCATCCGGTTCCACCGGATTCTCGGGACTCGTCATTTACTTGGCGTCCTTCGGGTCCTCGTCGACGACCTCGGCGTCCACGACGCCGTCGTCCTGCTGGGCGCCGGCCTCGGCACCGTCGGCCTGCGCCTCGGCGGCACCGGCCTGCGCGTAGAGCGCCTGGCCCAGCTCCTGCGACTCGGCGGAGAGCTTCTCGACGGCGGCCTTCACGGCGGCGATGTCGGTGCCCTGCAGGGCCTCGTTCGCCTCCTTGATGGCGGCCTCCACCTTCTCCTTGTTCTCGGCCGGGACCTTGTCCTCGTTCTCCTTGAGGAACTTCTCGGTCTGGTTGACCAGCGACTCGGCCTGGTTGCGGGTCTCCGCCTCCTCGCGGCGAGCCTTGTCCTCCGAGGCGTGCGCCTCGGCGTCCTTGATCATCCGGTCGATCTCCTCCTGCGACAGACCGCTGCCGTCGGAGATCTTGATCGTGTTCTCCTTGCCCGTGCCCTTGTCCTTCGCGGTCACGTGCACGATGCCGTTGGCGTCGATGTCGAAGGTGACCTCGATCTGGGGCACGCCGCGCGGCGCCGGCGCGATGCCGGTGAGCTCGAAGCTGCCGAGCAGCTTGTTGTGCGCGGCGATCTCACGCTCGCCCTGGAAGACCTGGATCTGCACGGACGGCTGGTTGTCGTCGGCCGTGGTGAAGGTCTCGGACCGCTTGGTGGGGATGGTGGTGTTGCGCTCGATGAGCTTGGTCATCACGCCGCCCTTGGTCTCGATGCCGAGGGACAGCGGGGTGACGTCGAGCAGCAGCACGTCCTTGACCTCGCCGCGCAGCACGCCGGCCTGCAGGGCGGCGCCGACGGCGACGACCTCGTCCGGGTTGACGCCCTTGTTGGGCTCCTGGCCGCCCGTGAGCTCCTTGACCAGCTCGGTCACGGCGGGCATACGGGTGGAACCACCGACGAGTACGACGTGGTCGATGTCGCCCACGGAGATGCCGGCGTCCTTGATGACCGCCTGGAAGGGCTTGCGGGTGCGCTCGAGCAGATCGTTGGTGATCTTCTGGAACTCACTGCGCGAGAGGTTCTCGTCGAGGAAGAGCGGGTTCTTGTCCGCGTCCACCGTGATGTAGGGCAGGTTGATCGAGGTGCTCTGGCCCGAGCTCAGCTCGATCTTCGCCTTCTCGGCGGCCTCGCGCAGACGCTGCATGGCCATCTTGTCCTTGGTCAGGTCGATGCCGTGCTGCGCCTTGAACTTCTCGACGAGCCAGTCGACGACGCGCTGATCCCAGTCGTCACCGCCGAGCTCGTTGTCGCCCGAGGTCGCGCGGACCTCGACGACGCCGTCACCGATCTCCAGCAGCGAGACGTCGAAGGTGCCGCCACCGAGGTCGAAGACCAGGATGGTCTGCTCCTTCTCGCCCTTGTCCAGGCCGTACGCGAGCGCGGCGGCGGTGGGCTCGTTGACGATGCGGAGCACGTTCAGGCCCGCGATCTGGCCGGCCTCCTTGGTGGCCTGGCGCTGCGCGTCGTTGAAGTACGCGGGCACGGTGACGACGGCGTCCGTGACGTCCTCGCCGAGGTAGGCCTCGGCGTCGCGCTTGAGCTTCATCAGCGTGCGGGCGCTGATCTCCTGGCTGGTGTAGTCCTTGTCGTCGATCTTCTGCGACCAGTCGGTGCCGATGTGGCGCTTGACCGAGCGGATGGTGCGGTCGACGTTCGTGACGGCCTGGTTCTTGGCGGGCTGACCCACCAGGACCTCACCGTTGCGCGCGAAGGCCACCACCGAGGGGGTGGTCCGCGAGCCCTCGGCGTTCGCGATCACGACCGGGTCGCCGCCCTCGAGGACAGCGACGCACGAGTTGGTGGTGCCGAGGTCGATGCCTACTGCACGTCCCATATTGATTTGCCTCCTGAATAG
Organism: Tsukamurella ocularis; assembly: GCF_965138335.1. GTDB lineage: Bacteria > Actinomycetota > Actinomycetes > Mycobacteriales > Mycobacteriaceae > Tsukamurella > Tsukamurella ocularis_A. The sequence goes on along the minus strand of NZ_CBCSDV010000033.1, from coordinate 889 downwards.
TTCTGCTACAGATCCAGACTTCAGCGCCCCAGGCTCAAGGGGCGAACACCTCAGTTCTACCCCATTGAGCGCGGCACGCTCAAGTAGTACGACATGTCCAACGGGCGGCCGGACGGGAATGTTCCCGATTCTTCCAAAAACTTGAGCGGAGGTCGCTCAAGGGCTGTTCTCCCAGGTCGCGCGGTCCGACGGTGGCTGTCACCGCCAGTTCGTCCCCCGCGCGGCGTCCACGTCCCCCGCGCGGCGGTGCCTCCCCCACGGGAAGCCGGTCGTCCCATGGGGGACGAACCGTCCCCCTCGCGGCGTCCACGTCCCCCGCGCGGCGTCACGCGCGCCGTCGCGCCGCGCCGCACCGCGGGGGAATCCCGGGGTCGACTAGGTAGTTCCACGGATCCGCCGAGGCCCGGCACCGAGTGGACTGGATACATGAGCAACCTCGCCCCCACCCACCGCAGGTACGCCGTCCGCGCCGGGATCGCCCGCTACTCCCTGTTCGTCGCCGGCTGGGCGTTCATCGTCGTCGTGTTCCTGGTCCTCGGCTCCGTGGCCGGCATCGAGACATGGCACAACCCCGACTACGTCCGGACCACAAACAGAGCCATCGCCTTCCTGGCGGTGCTCGTACCGACCTTCGCCACGATCGGTGCGGCGTTCGGGCTCGGACGCTGCCGGATCGCCTGCATCGCGATCATCGGCGTGGTCGCCGTCCTGCTCTCCCTGGTGCTGGCCGCGGCCGTCACCCTCTAGCCGGCCCGCACAGGAACGGGCAACAGCACGGCGGTGACGCCGACGACGTTCGTCCCCCGCGCCGCGCCGAATCCCCGCGGGTCCGTTCACTCCCNCACNNGACGCCGCTCCCNCNGTGGGGGACCGGCCGTCCCCCGCGCCG
>NZ_CBCSDV010000032.1:0-43917 GCF_965138335.1 Tsukamurella ocularis | reverse complement strand
TCCCCCGCCCCAGAAGCCCGGGAACGGCCGGAACGTGATCGTGGCCCTCGTCGCAGTCGCGTCGGTGGTCGCCCTCATCGCGGCCATCGTGGTCGCTGCTCTCCTGAGCGATTCCAACGGCGCCGATCCGGGGAAGGACACCGCCTCGGCCACGACCGGTGCGGGCGCCGTGTTCCGCATCAACGACTGCCTCTACGACGTGCCCGAGGCACCGAAGGTCGGCAACTGCGACGACGGCGGATCGCCGTACAAGGTGACCCAGGTGATGCCCGCAGGCGAGAAGTGCCGCGCCGAGCAGACGTCGATCGCCCGCGGCCGCTGGTACTGCCTCACGCCGAACCTCAACGTGAACTACTGCTACACCGCGCCCGTGCCCGGCACCTGGATCAAGGCGGCCGGGCAGTGCGGCGCGCCGGGCACCATCACCGTCGTCTCCGTGGTCGGTGGCCTCAAGGACTCCGGTCGGTGCTCCGGCGAGTGGGACCGCAGCTACTTCTTCGACGACCCCGTGTACACGATCTGCGCGAAGTCGTACACGTAGTCGCCGTTCAGGTCCGGCCACTCCCCGGCCGGACGAGGGCGACGCGAACGCTCAACTAAGCTGGTCGCGTGCCCGTCACCATGCCCCACGACCTCCCCGCCCGGGCCGTCCTGGCCGCGGAGCAGGTCTTCGTCATGTCCGACGACCGCGCGGGGCATCAGGACATCCGCCCCATGCGGATCGCCATCCTGAACCTGATGCCGATGAAGGTCACCACGGAGACCCAGCTGCTGCGCCTGCTCAGCAACAGCCCGCTGCAGATCGAGGCGACCCTGCTGCGGATGGCCAGTCACGTCTCGCGGACCACCGCGTCGGAGCATCTCGACTCGTTCTACTCCACCTTCGACGAGGTGGCGGACCAGCATTTCGACGGGCTGATCATCACCGGTGCGCCGGTGGAGCGGCTCGATTTCGAGGACGTCGACTACTGGCCGGAGATGACCCGGATCCTGGACTGGACGCGGACCCACGTGCAGTCGACCCTGCACGTGTGCTGGGGAGCGCAGGCCGCGCTGTACCACCACTACGGCGTCGGCAAACACGAACTGCCCCAGAAGCTCTCCGGAATCTTCCCGCACCGGCTCACCGCGGCGCGCTCGCCCGTCGTCACCGGTTTCGACGACGAGTTCCTCGCGCCGCACTCCCGGCACACCGACGTCCACGCGACGGACGTCGAGGCCACCGGCGAGGTCGACGTGTTGGCCGTCAGCGACGAAGCCGGCGTCTACCTCGCCGCGAGCCGCGACGGTCGCCAGGTCTACGTGACAGGGCACCCGGAGTACGACGCGGACACGCTCGCGCGCGAGTACGCCCGGGACAGCGAGCAGGGGCTGCCGGTCGCGCCGCCCGCCCACTACTTCCCCGGCGACGATCCCGCCGCGCTCCCGACCAACCGCTGGCGCGGTCACGGGAACCTGCTCTACAGCAACTGGCTGAACTACTGCGTCTACCAGGAGACGCCGTTCGACCCGAGCGGCGCGTAGCCCGCTCAGCCCTGCGCGGCCTCGTCGCCGTCATCGGGCGCCGCGGGCGACTCCGGGGCCGCGGGCGGCTCCTGGGCCGCGGGCGACGCCGGTCGGATCTCGACCGCCTCCACCTCGACGATCGGGGCGACCACGACCGTGGGCGGCACCGCCGGCGGGGCGACCGCGGACGGCACGGCGGCCGACGGGGCGGCCGGCACGCGCGCGGGGCGCGGCTGCCGGGGCTGCGCCGCCTTGGCGACCTCGTTCGCGGTCCGCAGCGCGAACTTCGGCAGGCTGGAGAGCAGGTCGGTCACCGGCTCGGCGACGGTGTTCGCGGCGCCGACCACGTTCTCGATGTCACCCAGGCGCTGACCCATCGCCGCGATCGTCGGCGTGAGCCGGTTCATCGCCTCGGTCACCTCGGCCAGCTTCTGCACCACGCCGTCCTCGGCGGTGAAGGCGTCGACGATGCCGCCCTCGCGGGTGGCGCGGTCGAGCGGGCCGTCGGGGCGGATCACGCGGTCGACGGGGCCGCCGTCGTCGAACAGGTCGGCCACCCGGTCGGNCGCGCCGCCGGGGCCGACGNNGNNGTGGATGGCACCGTCGTCGCTGAGCAGGTCGGAGACGCGGTGCACGATGTGGGGCACGCGCTGCGCGGCGGTGATCAGGTTCTCGTGCCGGGTGCCGTCGCCCGAGCCGGGATCGATCCGGTCCGCGGCCATCGACACGGCGTCGCGCGCGAGCCCGACCGAGGTCTCGGCGGCGGCGAGCCCCAGGCCCGCCGCGGCCAGCCCGACGCGGGCGGGGGCGAGCAGTGCTTTCGGAAACTCCATGGATCCAGCGTAGCGCCGATCCGCGATGGCGGAATCGGGAGAATCCCTGAGGTCAGGTCCCGGGCGTCGGGCTGACGACGTAGGTCACGTCCCCGTCGTTCGCCGAGATCCCGACGGTGAAACCGTGCCCGCGGTAGACGGCGCCGATCCGACCCGCGTCGAGCGGGACGCCCGGTGCGACAGGGACGAGTCCGGCGGCGAGCAGCGCGCGGGCCGCCGCCACGGTGTCGCGGCCCGCGACGGTCACCCGCCACATCGCGTGCCCGACCTCGATGGTCTCGGCGTGACGGATCTCTCCGACCACCGGCACCTGCTGCGCCGGGAACGCCGCGGGCAGCGCGACGGGGCCGGCCGCGGGCCCGCCGCACGCGGTGAGCAGCGCCGCGGAGACGACGAGGGCGGCGCCGATGCCGGCGCCGCCCCTGTTCGTTCGTTCCATGCCGGTCAGAGCGAGATCTTGCCCTCGGCGATCGCGCGGATGAGCTGCTTCTCGCGACGGGCCCGCTTGAAGCGCGAGCCGATGACGAGCGCGGCCAGGACCGCGACACCGGCCGCGGCGGCGAGCACCGGCGGCTTGGTCACGGTGGCGATCACGGATTGCTGCGCCTGCTCGGCGAGCTTGCGGGGGTCCGCGCGCTCGCCCAGCTGGTCCAGCGTCGCCGCCAGCTGCTCCCGGGCGCGCTCGATGTCGCGTTCGATGCTCTCGGTGTCACGTGCCACTTCGCTCTTCCTCCGGGTCAGCCCGCGTGCAGATACTTCCCCGACTCTAGACCAGCGGCCGTGGGCGCACCGCTCTGCGGGGCCCGGGCGTCGCGATCCGGCACCGCCGGGAGGGCGAAGGTGGCCTGGACCTGCAGCCATTGCGCCAGCACCTGGCACCCGGTGAGTTCGTAGTCCTCGTGTCGCAGGCGCGCGAGCGGCTCCGTCGCGTACGCGGTGTGCCGGTCGCCCCGCCGGTTGTAGTCGCGACCGCGGTACTGCACCCGCGGCAGGTACCCGAGGATCTCCCGGCCCGCCGTGCGCAGCCGGTTCACGTCGCGCCGCCACTGGCGGGAACCGAACGCGGTGCGGGTGGCGTTCTGGAAGCGGTGCCCGAGGTACTCCCCCGCGGCGCGCGGCGCCCACGTCGCGAGATCGCGCAGCGTCAGGTACGCGGTGGCGTCCGCGATGTCGCGGACGAAGGAGTCGACGCTGGCGTTGCAGATCACGTCCTGCGGGTGCGAGATCCACTGCAGCGGCAGCCCGTCGGGCACCGACGGGCCGTCGCCCGCGACGCCGGAGCCGCACAGCGACGGATCGCTGCCATGGGGGCGCTCGGGGTCGGAGATGAGCCCGGCCGCGAGGACGTGCGGCGCGAGCACGGGCCCGTCGGCCATGGCGCCCAGCACCCGGCGGACCACGGTGCACCCCTGCGAGTATCCGATGAGGACGACGGGGCCGTCGGCGTCGGCGATCGCGGTCAGGAGGCGCTCCACGCCGATCGACACGGATTCCGCGAACGAGATGCCGTCGCGCGCCGGGACCGGGCCGTACGAGGCCGGGTAGCCGACCCAGCGGGAGCCGAAGCGGTCGTCGAGCTCCGCCACGACGTGGCTGAGCATGCCGGTCACCTCGGTGCGGGGATCGTCGATCCATGATTCGCCCGTGCCCCCGACGGCGAGCACGGTGATCCGGGCCCGGCCGGCGTCCGCCGGTCGTCGGGCCGCCCTGCTGTGGACGGTCAGCGTCTTCATGGGACAACCCTTGCGCCCGCGGATGAGAACGAGCTGAAATCCATGTTAAGAAACCAGTGATGTGTCTGAGCTAACAGCGTCGTCAGCTCTGACAGGTGGGGCACCAGTAGAGGTTCCGCGCCTCCATCACCTCGGCCCGCACCGGCGTGCCGCACACACGGCAGGGGTCGCCGGTCCTGCGGTAGACGTAGGTCCGGGGCCGGTCCTCCGCGTACGACGGTGCGCCGTGGTCGTGTTCCGGCCGCACGACGTGCATGCGCCCGCGCTCGACGCCGATCGGCATGAGGGTCACCAGGTCGGACCAGACCCCGTCGAACTCGTCACGGGAGACGTCGCGGCCCTCGCGGTGCGGGTCGATCCCGGCGCGGAAGAGGACCTCCGCGCGGTAGACGTTGCCGACGCCGGCCATCACCTTCTGGTCCATCAGCAGCGCACCGATCGGCCGCCGGGAGCGTTCGATGCGCCGCCACGCGTCCTCGGCGTCGGAGTCCGGCCGCAGCGGGTCCGGGCCGAGGCGGGCGAGCACCCCGTCGACCTGCTCCTCGGTGACGAGCTCGCAGGCCGTCGGGCCGCGCAGGTCGGTGCCGCCGTGCGGCCCGACGATACGCATGCGCACCTGGCCCACCGGAGCGGGCGGCGCACCGTCGATCAGGCCGAAATCCGTGAAGGCGCCGTACAGCCCGAGGTGGACGTGGACGATCAGGCCGCCGCCGTAGCGGTGCCAGAGGTGCTTGCCCCACGAGTCGGCGCGCTCGAAGACGCGGCCGTCGAGGCGCTTCGCCTCCGGCGCGAACCGTCCCTGGGGGCTGGAGACGCGGACGCCCTCGCCCGCGAACAGTGCGTCATGGGCGAGGGCGAGCCGGTGGAGTGTGTGCCCCTCGGGCATCGTCGGGGCGGTCCGTCAGGCTTCGGGCGCGCCCGGAACGGCGGGCGCGACGCCCGTGCGCTCGTACTCGGCGAGGATGTCGATGCGGCGCTGGTGGCGCGGCTCCTCGGACCACGGCTGCGCGAGGAAGGCGTCGACGATGGCGAGCGCCTCCTCCTTGCTGTGCATGCGGCCGCCGATGCCGATGAGCTGGGCGTTGTTGTGCTCGCGGGCGAGCTTCGCGGTCTCGACGCTCCACGCCAGCGCGCACCGGGCGCCGGGCACCTTGTTGGCGGCGATCTGCTCGCCGTTGCCGCTCCCGCCGAGGACGATGCCGAGGCTGCCGGGGTCCGCCACGACGCGGGTTGCGGCGTCGATGCAGAAGGCCGGGTAGTCGTCCACGGCGTCGTACGTGTGGGCGCCGCAGTCGACGGCCTCGTGGCCACCGGCCGTCAGGTGCTCGATGATCTGGGACTTCAGTTCGAAACCGGCGTGGTCGCCGCCGAGGTAAACGCGCATGACGACAAGTCTGACACGCGCCGCGCGAGCATCCGAAGGCGGCACAGCCTACATTCGATGGCATGGATGACAGCACCGAGCAGACACCGGGCCAGGAGCCGCAGGACGACTCCTCCCCCATCGAGTCCGCCCGCAGCGGGGCCTTCAGCACCCACCCGGATGAATCGTCGATGCCCAGCACGGGCTTCTTCCCCGTCGTGCAGCCCGAGGAGCCGGCCGCCGCTACGTCCCCGGCGCCGTCCGACGCGGCGACCTCCGCCATCCCCGCCGCCGACTTCCCGACCGAGCGGCACCGCTCCGGCGCGCACCACGCGCTGCCCGCGCTCGGCGCGCACGACCCGTCCGTCACTGCGGGCCTCGGCGGCGGCGCGCCGTCCGACGGTCCGCCGTTCGGCTCGGGGCACTTCCCGGGCGCCCACTTCCCCGGCGGGCACTTCCCCGGCGGCCCGGGCGGTCCCGCGGCCGCGCCGCAGCCCCCGTCGTACGCCGGCGCGCCCCGGCGCCATCCGTGGGAGATCCCGCTGCTGGTGATCGTGATCCTGGTGACCGTCCTGATCTACGGCGGCGCCCTGCTCCTGGCCGCGTTCGGCGTGGTCAACGAGTACCTGCTGCTGGCGCTGGTGGTGCCGATCCTGCTGTGGCTCGGTCGAGGCCTGACCTGGGCGTCGCCCCGCGTCCAGGGCGTGCAGATGACGCCCACCCAGTTCCCCGAGGGCTACCGCATGGTGCGCGAGGCCGCGGCGCGGTACGGCATGCGCGAGGTCCCGGACGCCTTCGTGGTGATCGGCAACGGCCAGATCAACGCCTTCGCCTCGGGCCACGGCTTCCGCCGCTTCGTGGTGGTCTACAGCGACCTGTTCGAGGTCGGCGGCGAGGCCCGCGACCCCGACGCGCTGGCGTACATCATCGGCCACGAGGTCGGGCACATCGCCGCCGGTCACGTCTCCTACTGGCGGCAGGTCGGGTCGTTCGCGATGGGCTACCTGCCGGTGATCGGCGCGGCGCTGTCCCGCTCGCAGGAGTACACCGCCGACAACTACGGCTACTTCAACCAGCCCGCCGGCACCCCGGGCGGCATGGGCGTCCTCGGCGCGGGCAAGTACCTCGGCAAGGAGGTCGACTTCGACCAGCTGGCCGACCGCGCGTCGACCGACAAGGGCTTCTTCACCTGGCTGGTGAACCTCACGGCCTCGCACCCGGTGCTCACCTGGCGCGCGGCCGCGCTCCGCAACCGCACCAAGGCCGGCTCGCTGTGGTTCGCCCCCAGCGGCCCGATGCGCGGTATCGGCGGCGGCGCGGTCGTGCCCGCGGGCCCGGTGCCCACGTACACGCAGCAGGAGGTGCTGGCGCCGGCTCCCGGGCAGGTGGCGTCGGCCCCCGTCGTGCCGGGTCCCGTGCACCAGGTCCCGACGGGGCCGTACGGGCCCACGCAGGCCCCGGCGAACCAGCCGGCGCAGCACCAGCCCGCGCCGAACCAGCCCGCGCCGAACCAGCCCGCGCAGAGCCAGCCGTACCCGGAGGGCGGCTACTTCGCACAGTGGCAGCGCTCGCAGGGCGAGTCCGGAGCGCAGGACGGTCAGTCGTCGGACGGGCAGCCCGGCGGCAGCACGCCGAACGGCCCGTCCGGCTCCTAGGCCCACGACGACGGAACCCCGCCGCACCGGCGATCGGTGCGGCGGGGTTCCGTCGTTCCGGGGCTCAGTCGAACTGAGGCTCCTCGTGGCGGCTGCGCTTGAGCTCGAAGAAATGCGGGTAACTCGCGAGAAGGACAGCGCCGTCCCACACGCGGCCCGCGTCGTCGCCGCGCGGGATGCGGGAGAGCACGGGCCCGAAGAAGGCCGTGCCGTTGACGTGGATGGTCGGGGTGCCCACGTCGTCGCCCACCTTGTCCATGCCCGCGTGATGGCTCGCGCGCAGGGCCTCGTCGAAGTCGGTGCTGTTCGCCGCCGCGGCGAGGTCCGACTCCAGGCCGGTCTCGGCGAGCGATTCGGCGATCACCACGGCGAGATCCTGGTTCTGCTGGTTGTGGATCCGGGTGCCCATGGCCGTGTACAGCTTCGGCAGCACCTCCTCGCCGTGGCGCTGGGCCGCCGCGATGAGCACGCGCACCGGGCCCCACGCCGTCTTCATCAGCTCCTGGTAGATCTCGGGGAGGTTGTCGCGGCCCTCGTTGAGGACGGCCAGGCTCATGACGTGGAACTGCACGTCGATGTCGCGCACCTGCTCGACCTCGAGGATCCAGCGCGAGGTGATCCAGCACCACGGGCACAGCGGGTCGAACCAGAATTCGACGCGATCCTTGGCGGTGGACGGGGCGGTATCGGTCACTTCGGCTCCTGCTCGTGGGACGGTCACGGTGTCGATCCTGCTCCCCCGTGCAACATCGCGCACGCCGATCTCCTTCCCGCGCGGGCACGCGGCGGCGGCGGGTGGCATTGTGGGACGGGTCGAGCCGGCGCGTCCGGCCCGTGATTTGCCATGAGTCCGCCGCATCGCGAAGGAGCGTCACCTTTGTCCGCGCCCAATCTCACCCGGATCCAGGCCGCCGAGCGCGCCGCCACCGTGGCCGTCTCGCGCTACGCGATCGACCTCGACCTCACCGACGGTGCGGATGCGCCCGGCGAGAAGACCTTCGGGTCGACCACGACGATCACGTTCACGGCGACGCCGGGCGCGGAGACCTTCATCGACCTCATCGCCGGCGGCATCACGGCCACGCTCAACGGCCGCCCCGTCGACACCTCCGGCTACACCGAGGAGGGCGGGCTCGCTCTGCACGGCCTCGCCGCGGAGAACGAGCTGGTGATCTCGGGCCGGTTCTTCTACTCGAACACCGGCGAGGGCCTGCACCGGTTCGTCGATCCGACCGACGGCGCGGTGTACCTCTACTCGCAGTTCGAGACCGCCGACGCCAAGCGGATGTTCGCGTGCTTCGACCAGCCGGACCTCAAGGCCGTCTTCGACGTGAGCGTCACGGCACCGTCGGCCTGGACCGTGGTGACGGGCGGCGCGGAGGCGACCCGGGAGCCGCTGCCGACCGGCGCGCACCGCTGGACCTTCGTCACGACCGAGCCGATGTCGACCTACCTGGTGGCCCTCATCGCCGGCCCGTACGCGGTGTGGACGGACGCCTACACCGACGAGCACGGCACGATCGACCTGCGCCTGTTCTGCCGCGCGAGCCTCGCGGAGTACATGGACGCCGACCGCCTGTTCACCGAGACGAAGCAGGGTTTCGGCTTCTACCACAAGAACTTCGGCATTCCCTACGCCTTCGGCAAGTACGACCAGCTGTTCGTGCCGGAGTTCAACGCCGGCGCCATGGAGAACGCCGGGGCCGTGACCTTCCTGGAGGACTACGTCTTCCGCTCGAAGGTCACGCGCTACCTGTACGAGCGGCGCTGCGAGACGGTGCTGCACGAGATGGCGCACATGTGGTTCGGCGATCTGGTGACCATGCGCTGGTGGGACGACCTGTGGCTCAACGAGTCCTTCGCGACCTTCGCGTCGGTGCTGAGCCAGGCCGAGGCCACGGAGTACACCTCTGCGTGGACCACCTTCGCGAACGTCGAGAAGTCGTGGGCGTACCGGCAGGACCAGCTCCCGTCGACGCACCCGGTCGCGGCCGACATCCCGGACCTGCAGGCCGTGGAGGTCAACTTCGACGGGATCACCTACGCCAAGGGCGCGTCGGTGCTCAAGCAGCTGGTCGCCTACGTGGGCCTCGAGCCCTTCCTGGCGGGCCTGCGCACCTACTTCGTGGAGCACAAGTTCGGCAACGCCACCTTCGACGACCTGCTGCGCGCGCTGGAGGCCTCCTCGGGCCGCGACCTGTCGGACTGGGGTGCCCAGTGGCTCAAGACGACCGGCATCAACATCCTGCGCCCCGAGTTCGAGCTCGACGACGCGGGGAACTTCACGCGTTTCACCGTGGTTCAGGAAGGCGCGCAGCCCGGCGCGGGCGAGCTGCGCACGCACCGCCTCGCCGTGGGCGTGTACGCCGATCAGGACGGCAAGCTGGTGCGCACGCAGCGCGTCGAGCTCGACGTCGCCGGCGAGCGCACCGACGTGCCCGAGCTCGTGGGCGTGCACCGCGGCGAGCTGGTGCTCATCAACGACGACGACCTGTCCTACTGCTCCGTCCGGCTGGATCCGGTCTCCCTCGCGACGGTGACGAGCCGCATCGCGGACATCGCCGATTCACTCCCCCGCACGCTCGGCTGGTCCGCGGCGTGGGAGATGACACGCCAGGCCGAGATGAAGGCCCGCGACTTCGTCGACCTGGTGCTCGGCGGCATCGGCGCCGAGACCGAGGTGGGCGTGGTGCAGCGCGTCGTGCTGCAGGCGCAGACGGCCGTCGAGTCGTACGCCGATCCCGCGTGGGCCGCCGCCGAGGGCCGCGCGCGGCTCGCCTCGGGCCTGCTGCGGCTGGCCCGCGCGGCCGAGGCCGGCTCCGACTTCCAGCTCGCGTTCGTCAACGCGCTGGCCGCTTCGGCGCTGGGCCGTTCCGAGGTCGAGGTGCTGCAGGCGCTGTACGACGGTGCCGAGCCCGGCTCGGTCGGCCTGGACGGACTCACCGTCGACACCGACCTGCGGTGGCGCCTCCTGACCGCCCTGGCGCGCGCCGGCGCCGTGGGCACCGACGAGATCGACGCCGAGGTGCTGCGCGACCCGACCGCCGCGGGTGAGCGATCCGCCGCGGCCGCGCTGGCCGCCCGCCCGGACGTCCGGGTCAAGGAGGAGGCCTGGGAGAAGGTCTTCGGCGACGACTCGCTGTCGAACACGATGACCCGGGCGATCGCCGCCGGGATCGTCGCGCCGGGACAGGGCGAGCTGCTCGCGCCCTTCACCGCGCGCTACTTCGGCGCGATCGACGAGGTGTGGTCCCGCCGGTCGTCCGAGGTCGCGCAGACCGTCGTCGTGGGCCTGTACCCGTCGTGGGACATCTCCGACGAGGCCGTGGCCGCCGCGGACGCGTGGCTCGCGGGCGACAAGCCCCCGGCACTGCGCCGCCTGGTCCTCGAGGGGCGCGCGGGCATCGTCCGCTCGCTCGCGGCCCGCGCGTTCGACCGCTCCTGACGCACCGACGACCGCGGCCCCGGGATCCTGCGATCCCGGGGCCGCGGTGTGCTTCGGCTCAATCGATGAAGGGGTGGCCGCTGACGGTCCTGCCCGGATCGTCCTGGATGACGTCCCAGTGCTCGACGATCTTGCCGTTCGCGACGCGGAAGATGTCGGCGACCGCCTGCACCTTGCCGTCGTATACGGACTTCGCGTGGACCACGACGATGTCGCCGTCCGCCACGATGCGCACGATCGAGGTGCTGTACTTCGGGTCCTTCACGACGGGGCCGAGCACCTCGACGAAGGCGTCGCGGCCGTCGGCGACCTCGGGGTTGTGCTGGATGTAGTGGTCGCCGATGTACCGCTGCGCCGCGCCGGCGATGTCGCGCTGCACGAAGCCCTCGGTGTAGAAGGCCGTCACGACCTCCCTCGGGGTCGACGGGGCCGCGCTCGCCTGCGCGGCGGCGCCGAGCACCAGGGCGCCGATGGTGAGCACCGCGGCGACGGCGTTGCGGACCGTCCGGTTGAGATTCATACGGTGTCCATTCATTGAAACTTCAATACTTCAATTCGATCAGAACACGACTGAGCGGCGGACACAACGTGATGACCATCGCCGTACGCTGCACACATGGACGCGCACCACACCCTGGAGACCGCCGAGGCGTTGATGCGTTCGCGCTTCGCGGCGTTCCGCGACGGAGACGCCGACTGGCTCCTCGCGACCTGGCATCCGAGCACGCGCCCGGCGGAGCTCGACCTCGACGAGGGCGTGCGCTGGCGCGGCCTGCAGATCGTCGACACCGTCGACGGCACCGGGACCGACCGGGCGGGCGTCGTGGAGTTCCGCGCGACCTACGTGGCCGACGGCGAGTTCGGCGTGCTGCACGAGCGGTCCCGCTTCGTGCGCGAGGACGGCAGGTGGTTCTACGTCGACGGGGAGCACTTCGACTGACCGACGATGCGATATCGCCTCATACCGGTGCATACCAGCCGCCGTTCCGAGCCCCGCGCAATATACTTAGAGGATCTTGTTAGCGTGGAGAAATGGACAGGACGCGGACGGAATCAGGCGAACTGCACATAGCCGGCTGGGGCGTCGAGAACGTCCGATCCTCCCGCCGCCGGACCCTCGCGCGACTCTTCCGGCGCAAGCCACCCCTCACCGAGGAGTCCATCACCGTCGTCGACCAGCCGATGCTCAAGCGCGCGATCACCGCGGCGGCACTGGGAAACATGATGGAGTGGTTCGACTTCGGCGTGTACGCCTACCTCACCACGACGCTCGGCGCCGTGTTCTTCGAGGGGCTCTCCCCCACCGGCCAGTTGCTCGCGACCTTCGGCACCTTCGCCGCCGCCTTCTTCGTCCGCCCGCTGGGCGGCATCGTCTTCGGTCTCATGGGCGACCGCGTCGGCCGACAGAAGGTGCTGGCGGCCACCATGATCATGATGTCGGTCGGCACCTTCGCCGTCGGCCTCATCCCGTCGTACGCGGCGATCGGCATGTGGGCGCCGATCCTGTTGCTGTGCGCGCGGCTCGTGCAGGGATTCTCCACGGGCGGCGAGTACGGCGGCGCGACCACCTTCATCGCCGAATACTCCCCGGACAAGCGCCGCGGCTTCCTCGGCAGCTGGCTCGACTTCGGCACCTTCATCGGCTACTCGTGCGCCTCGCTGCTGGTCACGATCCTCAACGCGACGCTCTCCGAGGCGGACATGCTCTCCTGGGGCTGGCGCATCCCGTTCTTCATCGCCGGCCCGATGGGCCTGATCGGCCTGTACCTGCGCCTCAAGCTCGAGGACACCCCCGCCTTCCAGGCGCAACTGGATGCACACGAGAGCGCACTGCGGGCGGTGGAGAAGCCGCAGCACGAGCTCCTCATGATCATCACGAGGCTCTGGCGCCCGCTACTCGTGTGCATGGGCCTGGTGATCCTGTACAACGTGACCAACTACATGATCACCGCGTACCTGCCGACCTATCTCACCGAGGTGGCGCACCGCAGCCGGCTGACCGCGGACATGCTGGTGCTCCTGGCGATGCTGGTCGTGGTCGCCCTGATCCTGCTGATGGGCCACGTGAGCGACATCGTGGGCCGCAGGGCCGTCTTCGCCACCGCGGCCGTCGTCCAGATGGTCGTCGCGGTGCCCGCGTTCTGGCTCTTGCGCCACGGCTCGATCTGGGGGCCGGTCGTGGCCTGCATCGTCTTCGGCGCGCTGCTGGCCTGCTTCGCGGCGCCCACGGCCTCGACTCTGCCCGCCCTGTTCCCCACGGCCGTCCGCTACGGCGCGCTGGGGCTCGGCTTCAACGTGGCCGTCTCGGCGTTCGGCGGCACGACCCCGCTGATCACGTCCGCGCTCGTCGACGCCACCAAGAACGACCTGGTGCCCGGCTTCTACCTGGTCGTCAGCTCGATCGTCGGCCTGATCGCGGTCATCGCGATGCGGGAGACCGCCACCCAACCCCTGCTCGGCTCCGCGCCACAGGTGGACACCCCCGAGGAGGCGGCGCAGCTGTACGAGGAGGCCCGGGGCCTGGCGGCCGCCGAGCGCTGACGCACGGAGGGACCCCGCAACGACGAACGGCCCACCGGATCGAATCCGGTGGGCCGTTCGTCGTGGTCGAGTTACGCCGTGGGCGGCTTCACGGCCGAGGCCATGACGCGCAGCGCGGCGATGAGGCCGTCGATGAGGTCGCCGGCCTGGAAGGGCGGGATCGCGGCGGTGACGCCGAGCTGTGCCACCTTGTCGCCGAGACGGTCGGCGACGCCGCTGCCGGTGAGCACCACGATGTCACGGGTGTTCGGCGAGACGGCGATGAGCGCCGCGTACTCGGGCTCGGGAGCCTGGCGGAGCACCGCCTCGGCGCCGGCGTGCGCGTCGTCACCCAGGTCGCCGATGTACACCGAGAACCGGGCGTTCGCGTCCCGGGTCGCGCGGATCAGCGCCTCGTCGAGGCCGATCAGCTCCTCGCGCGTGAACGGCGGGTTGGCCGGGCTGTCGCTCGCCTGGCGCGCGGCCGAGATGCGGCCGCTCGACGTGATGGCGGTACCGATGGGCAGCTCGCCCTGCGGCACGGCGACGGTCTGCGTGTGATCACCACTTGCCACGAGCGGCACCCCCGATCAGGTTCTCGTTGTCATGGTCGCCGTGGTGCGCGCCGTGCGGGCCCACGGGGGCCTCGTCGACCGCGCTGAACAGCATGGGCTCGCGGGTCCACGGCTCGCCCAGCTTGTACTCGCCCGGCTGCTCGTACTTCTCGTTGCGGCCGGTGGCCATCGAGATGACACACAGGACGACGATCACGATCGTCGCGACGACGGTGATCCCGCCGACGATGTTGAGCAAGCTCACTGTGGGCCCCTTTCCTTCTCTGTCGGACGCCCGACGGCGCTGGTCGGTCTGTGGAACAACTTAGCCTATGCCGCATCGAGGTCGAGATACCGACTCCACATCGGGTCGACCTCTTTGAGAGTGGAGAGCAGCCGCCAGTGCCGACCCTGCGGGGCGCGCGGCTCGGTGCGCAACGTCCAACCGATCTCGGACAGCAGCCGGTCGGCCTTGCGGTGATTGCAGGAGGCGCAGCACGCGACGCAGTTCTCCCACCCGTGGCCGCCGCCGCGCGAGCGGGGCAGCACGTGGTCGATCGTGTCGGCCTTGCCGCCGCAGTACCCGCAGCGGAACCGGTCGCGGTGCATCAGGGCCGCTCGGGTCATGGGGACCTGGGCCCGGTACGGGACGCGGACGTAGGTGCGCAGTCGGATCACCGACGGCACAGACAGCGAACGGTCCGCTGAATGCACCAGCGGACCGTTCGGATCGTCGTGGACCACATCGGCCCTATCCCTGAGCATGAGGACTATCGCCCTCCGCATGGAGATCGCGGTCAGTGGCTCGTAGGTGGCGTTGAGCAGCAGCACCCGGCGCTTGCCCCAGACGGCGCCACCGGCACGGGAGTCGTCGGCGAGCGCCGTGGTCGCGGGGCCACCCGCGGCGTGCGTTCGCTTCATCGACACTCCTCACCGTCGCACGGACCCCGCCGGGTCGGCCGAGGTCCTTCGCCTCTAGTAGTGCACCACGGCCGACCGCGATCCGCACGGTGATTTCCGCGCATTTCCCGCGGCGAATCGGCGGATAGCGGGTGAACGCGAAGTGACCTAACCTGCCACGACCCGGTTCCTGCCGGCCGCTTTCGCCCGGTACAGCCGACGGTCCGCCTCGTCCAGCAGCAGCCTCGGCGCGGTGGTCGCGGCCGTCGCGGAGACGCCGCCGATGCTGACGGAGACCGGCAGCCCGCTCGGTGCGGGGCCGAGGGCGAGGATGTCGCGCCGGGCCGACTCGAGCACGGTCGCGAGGTCCACCTCGCCCACGAGCAGCAGGGCGAGCTCGTCGCCGCCGTACCTCGCCGCCACCTCGCCGCGGCGCGACGGGATGCGCGCGATCACGGCGGCCAGGTCCCGGAGCACGGCGTCGCCGACGACGTGTCCGTGCGTGTCGTTGTAGCGCTTGAAGCCGTCGACGTCGATGAGGGCGAGGTGCACGGTGTCGCCCGACTCCGTCGCGTCGCGCAGTGCGGCGTCGAGCGCGCGAGCGAAGCCGCGCCGGTTCGCGATGCCGGTGAGCTCGTCGATCTCGGCGAGCCGCACCAGTTCCTCCGCCGCGTCCTGGAGGGCGCGGCGCTCGGCGACCTCGGCGGTGATATCGGTCTGGCTCCCGATGATGCGCACGATCGTGCCGTCGTCGGCGCGCTCGATGACGCGGCCACGGCCGCGCACCCACAGGTAGTGGCCCGACCTGGTCCGGATCCGGTGCTCGCAGTGGTACTCCGCCGTCTCCCCGCGCATGTGTCGATTCATCGCGCGCAGCGCGGACGCGAAGTCGTCGGGGTGCACGCGCCGCTCCCATTCGAGCGTGGTGTCGCCGATCTCGTCGTCCGCGAAGCCGAGCATCCGCTTCCAGCGGGGCGAGTAGTAGACCTCCCGCGACGCGAGGTCCCAGTCCCAGATGCCCTCCCCGACGGTGTCGAGCGCGAACTGCCACCGCGCCTCGGCGCGCAGCAACCGGGCCTCCATCTGCCGGCTCGCGGTGACGTCGCGCGAGACCCCGACGAGGCCGATCACGCGCCCCGACTCGTCGCGATACGGCGCCTTGAGCGTGCGGACGGTCCGCGCGCGGCCGCCGATCAGGAGCGATTCGTCGATCTCCTGCGCGATGCCGGTCGCCATGACCTCCTCGTCCGCGGCCATGACGCGGGCGGCCGCCGGGCCGTCGAGGAAGTGGTCGGTGGTGCTCCCGAGCACCTGCTCGATGGGCAGCTCGGTGACCTGCAGCGCGCGCAGCGCGGCGCGGTTGAGGAAGACGAAGCGACCCCGACGGTCCTTGACGACGACGGCGTCGGGCGCCGCGTCCGCGATGGCCTGGAAGGTGCGGTACGTGGCGAGGTCGGCCGCACCGTCCGCCCGCGCGTTCGCCGCGGCGGTCGCGGTGGCCTGCAGCGCGCGCAGCCGCGCGACCTCCTCCGCGGTGCTGCGGGCGTCGGTGATGTCGCGCGAGACCCCGATCAGGCCGATCACCTCGCCGGCGGCGTCCCGGTACGGCGACTTCGTGGACAGGAACGTGCGGGCCAGCCCGTCGACGGTGGTCGACTCCTCGAGCTCCTGTGCGACACCGCGCCGCATGATCTCGCGGTCGGTCTCGCGCAACTGCGCGGCCGCGGCGGGGTCGAACATCTGCCGGTCGTCGTTGCCGAGGAAGTCGGCGACCCGGACCCCGTAGAGGCGGGCCACGGCGTCGTTGACGAACAGGTAGCGCCCGGCGAGGTCCTTGACGTAGATGAGGTCGGTCGCCGCGGCCGCGATCGCCCGGAACATCGGGAGCGTGCGCCGGGCCTCGTCGACCTCCGCCGTCAGCGCGGCGACGCGCTCGCGCAGGCGCCGGACCTCGGCATCCCGGTCGCCCTCGTCCGCACTGTTGCTCACCGGCTCGACAGTAACGCGTCGGCCCCGACGACGAGCGGGCGCAGAACCACGGAGACGGCCGCCGCGGCGGCCCGTGCGAGACTGGAGGGCGTGAGCACGCCGGACCAGCAGAGCTTCTACGACGCCGTCGGCGGCGCGGACACCTTCGCGGAGTTGATCCACCGCTTCTACCAGGAGGTCGCGCGCGACGAGCTGCTGCGGCCGCTGTACCCGGAGGAGGACCTCGGCCCGGCGGAGGTTCGGCTGCGGATGTTCTTCGAGCAGTACTGGGGCGGCCCGCGCACCTACTCCGAGCAGCGCGGGCACCCGCGGCTGCGGATGCGGCACGTGCCCTTCCGGATCACCGAGATCGAGCGCGACGCGTGGCTGCGCTGCATGGACGTCGCCATCGCGTCGATCGACGACGCGCGGATGAGCCCCGACCGCAAAGCCCAGCTCAGGGCCTACTGTGAGATGGCCGCGCAGATGCTCGTGAACACCCCCATGGGCGCTTGAACAGGAGTGAGATGACGCCACCCGTCCGCACGCCCCACTACACCGATACCCCGTGGTGGAAGGACGCGATCTTCTACCAGGTCTACCCCCGGTCGTTCTCGGACGCGAACGGCGACGGGGTCGGCGACCTGCGCGGTGTGATCGACCGGTTGGGCTATCTGGAGCTCCTCGGGGTCGACGCGCTGTGGCTCTCGCCCGTGATGCGCTCCCCCATGGCCGACCACGGCTACGACGTCTCGGACCCGCGGGACATCGACCCGCTCTTCGGGACGCTCGCGGACATGGACGAGCTGATCGCGGCGGCGCACGCCCACCGGATCCGCGTGACGATGGACCTCGTGCCGAACCACACGTCCGATCAGCACCCGTGGTTCCAGGCCGCGCTCGCGGCCGGTCCGGGGAGCCCGGAGCGCGCCCGCTACATCTTCCGCGAGGGCCGCGGCCCGAACGGCGACGAGCCGCCGAACAACTGGCCCAGCATCTTCGGCGGGCCCGCGTGGCATCGGGTGACCGAGGCCGACGGCAGCCCCGGCCAGTGGTACCTGCACATCTTCGCGCCCGAGCAGCCCGACCTGAACTGGCAGAACGAGGACGTCTTCCAGGACCTCGCGGCCACCCTGCGGTTCTGGCTGCACCGCGGCGTGGACGGCTTCCGCATCGACGTGGCGCACGGCATGGCCAAGCCCGCCGGACTTCCGGACATGGACCTGGTCAACAACCAGATCATGGACAACGACGAGAACGACCTGCGGTTCAACGATCCCGGCGTGCACGCGATCCACCGCCGCATCCGCCAGGTGATGGACGAGTTCCCCGGCCGCGTCACCGTCGGCGAGATCTGGGTCAAGGACAACGACCGGTTCGGCGAGTACATCCGTCCCGACGAGCTGCATCTGGGCTTCAACTTCCGGCTCGCCGAGGCCGAGTGGGATGCGCGCGAGATCCGTGCGGCGATCGACAACTCGCTCATCGCGGTCGAGTCGGTGAACGGCGTCCCCACGTGGACCCTCTCCAACCACGACGTGCCGCGCGAGGTGACACGGTACGGCGGCGGCGAGTTGGGCACGGCCCGCGCGCGGGCGATGATCCTGGTGGAGCTGGCGCTGCCGGGCACGGTGTTCCTCTACAACGGCTCCGAGCTGGGCCTGCCGAACGTCGACCTCCCCGACGAGGCGCTGCAGGACCCGATGTGGGAGCGGTCCGGGCACACCGAACGCGGCCGCGACGGCTGCCGGGTGCCGCTGCCCTGGCAGGGGACGCTGCCCCCCTACGGCTTCTCGACGAGCCCGGACACCTGGCTCCCCGTGCCGGACGATTGGAAGGACCTCACGGCCGAGGCCGAGCTGGAGGACCTCGATTCCACGCTGACCCTGTACCGCACCGCGATCGAACTGCGCCGCATGCGGCCGGAGTTCCGTGGCGACGCGATCGAGTGGTACGGCGCGCCCCGCCCCGGCGTACTCGCCTTCCGGCGCACCGACGGCCGCCTCACCTGCGTGCTCAACGCCTCGGACAGCCCCGTCGAGCTGCCGGGGGGCGAGGTCGTCCTCGCGAGCGCGCCGCTGGTCGACGGCCTGCTGCCGCCGAACGCCGCCTGCTGGCTGGCCTGATTCCGACGGTGCCCGACGGCGCACCGTCGGTGCCTCACGCCCCGATGCGCTCGCGGGACGTGCGGCCCCGTCGGGCCAGTGGCTGGGCGCCGACGGCGGCGGCGAGCCCGACCGGCGCCGACAGGTCCGCGTAGATCGACTCGTGGGCGCCGGCCGGGACCCGGTAGGTCTCGTGCCAGATGCCCACGGTCGAGCGGCCCTCCCCATGGGCCATCTTGTAGAACTGCAGCCACGCCGGCCGATGCGCGAAATCGGTGGAGTGCGAGTAGCTCTCCAGCTCCTCGAAGCTCCGCCAGTACTGCACGAGGAGCGGGCCGCCGGGCGCGATCGCCTTGAAGCCACCGAGGTAGCCCAGGGCGCCACCGCGCTTCCGATCGCGCTCGATCTCGGCCTGCATCCGGCGCAGCGAGCGCCCGACGAACGCCGCCTGCCGCAGCCGCCAGGTGCGCCGCGGGCGCATGCCCAGGAGGAACACCACCAGGTCGCCGTCGTGGGTATCGGTCTGCAGATCGTGGTTCATCAGTCTCTCCCTGCCGGAGCAAGCTTGGATAGTGCCACTACCCATATTGGAGAGTGAAGCTATCCCGTGTCAAGATCGAGGGATGAAATTGTCGGAACTCTCCACGGAGACCGGCGTGAGCACCGCCTCGCTCAAGTACTACCTGCGGGAGTCACTGCTCGCGCCCGGCGAGCCGGTCACCAGGACCCAGTCCGACTACGGCCCCGCGCACGTCGAGCGGGTCCGCCTCATCCGCGCGCTGGTCGAATCCGGCGGCCTCTCCCTCGCGCAGGTCCGGCGCGTCATCGACGCCCTCGACAGCCCGACGGTGCCGCGCCACGAGCTGCTCGGGGTCGCGCAGGAGGCGCTCATGGACGCGGAACGGTTCGAGGCGGACGCCGACTGGACCGCGGCCGCACAGGCGTTCGTCGAGGGACGGGGGTGGCGGATCGAGGACGGCGACGTGCTGCTACCCCAGCTCGGTGCGCAGCTCAAGGCGCTCGCCGACACCTGCGACGTGGGCGGCCGCGAGACCCTGGAACGCTGGGCGGACGCCGCGGAGATCGTGGCGGCGTCCGACCTCGACACCCTCACCGAGGACGATGCGCAGGCGCTGCGGACGGCGATCGTCGGCACCGTCCTCTCGGACAAGGTGCTGCAGACCCTGCGCCGGCTCGCGCAGCAGAACCGGACCGCCGTGCTCTACGAGGAGGCCAAGCGCTCGGACCGGGATTCAGACCAGTAGCCCCGGGCCCGCCTCACGGCGCTGGTACAGCGAGCCGAAGCGCGCGTCGACGCGCACCCATGTCGCCGACGCCGAGACCCGGACCGGCTCGTCGGCGCCGTCGGCGGCGAATCCCATGGCCTCCAGGGCGAACGCGGTCCGCAGGCTGAGCGGCACGGTGGTTCCGTCCGCACTCACGCTGACCACCTCGGAGTCCAGCAGCGAGGCGGGAGGGCCCGCCGGGCCGCCCGCCTCGCGGCCCACCTCGACGCCCCGCTCCGCGACCGCGCGCAGGGCCCGCGCGGGCACGTCGTCCACGTGTGCGAAGCCCGTCGCGGGCGGTAGCGCGCCGCGCCACGCGGAGTCCAGGGCGAAGCCCACGTCCACGTAGCCGCCCTCGTCGGACGGCGCGAGGCGCACCGAGTCGAGCACCGTGGCGGCGCTGCACACCAGCGACTCCGGCGCGACCGCACCGGTGAGCACCCGGACCGCGAGCACGCCGAATCCTGTACGGCCCCACACCTCGACGTGCTCGTCATCGCGCCGGCGCACCCGGATCACGGCGGAGTCGTCGGTGCGGAGCAGGCGGGTGACGAAGGCCGCGAGGTTCGAGCGCGGGCCCGCACCGGCCACCGTCAACCGTCGATCGCTCACCGCGCGAACGACTTCAGGTAGTCGCGCTGCTCCCCCGACAGGCGGCGCACACGCTGCTCCGCGACGTCGAAGGCGGCGAGCCGCACCTTCGCGACCACGGCGGGCGCGGTGTCGAGTGCGGCGCCGGCGGGCCGGACCTCGTGGTGCACCACGAAGTCGGCCGCCCGCACCGCGGAGGTCCACAGCGTGATCCCCAGCGGAGAGTCCTGATGCCGCAGCTGCCCGCGGTACTCGACCTCGAGCGTGGCCAGCAACAGCCCGTCGAGCAGGTCGCGGGTCGGCGCGTCCGGCGCGAAGAGCAGCGGGATCCGCGCCTCCTCGAGCAGCGTCACCATGCGGGCGTTGTTGATGTGCTGGTAGACGTCCATATCGGACCAGCGCACGTCCACCGGCACGGTCAGGCTCGCGACGCCGTCGTCGGAGACGGCGCGCACTCCCGTGACGCCCGCCGCGGTGAAGCTGTAATCGGTCACGACACCACGCTAGCGGACCGCGCAGGGCCTACCCCACGTGGCGCAGCAGCGACCGCAGCGCCCGGGTCGCGACGGAGAGCCGCGACTCGTCGCTCACGATCGCGCTGTTCCCGTCGGCGGGATCGAGGATCTCGCCGAGCAGCGCGCCGACGCGCTCGAGCCGACGCGCGTTGTGCGAGGCCCAGTCGCCGATCTTCTGCGTGGCCGGCTCGGTGGGATCGGTGAAGTTGAGCACCTCGACCGTCAGCCCACGCAGCGCGCCGTAGAGGTCGTCGCGGAGCGCGAGCCGCGCCATCTCGCTCCACCGGTCGCCGCGCGGCAGCTCGGCGACGGCCGCGAGCATCTCGTCGACGCGCAGGCGCTGCATGAGGGCGAAGTACAACTGCCCGACCTCGTCGTCCTCCCGCTCGGCGATGTCCGCGATGTCCACGACGTCGAGCAGGCTGAACCGGTACAGCGCCCGACCCACGGTGTACGCGAGCTCCTCCGGCACCCCCGCGGCGATCGCGCGCTCGGACGACGCACAGGCGTGCCGGTCGTACCGGAGGTCCCAGGAGCCCATCGCGGCCGAGAGCGCGGCGATCCGGTCCGCGTAGCGGTTGACCTCGGCGCCGATCGCGATCGGCTGGGGCCGGTTGGTGAGCATCCACCGGGCGCCGCGGTCGAGCACGCGGCGGCTCTCCGCGAGCAGCGCCGCGGTCTCGCTCGCCGAGACGGGGATCGCCTTGAGCTCCGCCCAGGTGCGGGGCAGGTCGAAGACGCGGCTCACCGCGACGAACGCGCGCACGGCGTCGGAGGCGCCGGCGCCGGTCTCCTCCGCGAGGCGGTAGACGAAGCTGACGCCCGCGTTGTCGACCATCTCGTTCACCGTCTGCGTGGCGACGATCTCGCGGCGCAGCGGGTGCGCGAAGACGGCGTCGCCCGCGCGCTCCCGGAGGTGGTCCGGGAAGTACTCGGGCAGCTTGGCGACGAGCACGTCGTTGTCCGGCAGGTCACCGGAGAGCACGTCGTCCTTCACGGCCAGCTTCACGTGGGCCATGAGGTTCGACAGCTCCGGCGAGCTGAGGCCCAGCCCCGCGGCCTGCAGCCGGTCGGTCTCCTTGCGCGTCGGCAGCGCCTCCAGGCGCAGGTCGACGCCGCGATTGCGGGACAGGTCCGCCAGGATCCGCGCGTGCACGTCGACCATCTTCGGGGCGAGCGAGCGTTCCACCGACAGCGCGGTGTTCTGCGAGACGTTATCGGCGAGCACCAGCCGCGAGACGTCGTCGGTCATCGAGACCAGCAGGTCGTGCCGCTCGTCCGCGGCGATCGCGCCGGCCGCGATCTGCCGGTCCAGCAGGATCTTGATGTTGACCTCGTGGTCCGAGCAGTCCACGCCCGCGGAGTTGTCCATGGCGTCGGTGTTGATGCGGCCGCCGCTGCGATCGAACTCGATGCGGCCGAGCGGGGTGACGCCGAGGTTGCCGCCCTCGCCGATCACCTTGGCGCGCACCTGCTGTCCGTCGACGCGGATCGCGTCGTTGGCGCGGTCGCCCACGTCCAGGTTCGTCTCGGTGGACGCCTTGATGTAGGTGCCGATGCCGCCGTTCCACAGCAGATCGACGGGGGCCAGCAGGACCGCCTGCATGAGTTCCGGCGGCGTCATCTCGGTGACGTCGTCGGCGAGGCCGAGCGCCGATCGGACCTGCGGGCTGATCGGCACCGACTTCTGGTCGCGGCTGAAGACACCGCCGCCCTCGCTGATCTTGGTGGCGTCGTAGTCCTTCCACGAGGAGCGGGGCAGGTCGAACAGGCGCTGTCGCTCGCCGAAGCCGATAGCCGCGTCGGGGTTCGGGTCGAGGAAGATGTCGCGGTGGTCGAACGCCGCGACCAGCCGGATGTGCTCCGAGAGCAGCATGCCGTTGCCGAAGACGTCGCCGCTCATGTCGCCCACGCCGACCGCGGTGAAGTCCTCCGCCTGGGTGTCGACGCCCATCTCCTGGAAGTGCTTCTTCACCGATTCCCAGGCGCCGCGGGCGGTGATGCCCATGCCCTTGTGGTCGTATCCCTCCGAGCCGCCGGAGGCGAAGGCGTCGCCGAGCCAGAAGCCGTAACCGGCGGCGACGTCGTTGGCGATGTCGGAGAAGGACGCGGTGCCCTTGTCCGCGGCGACCACCAGGTAGGTGTCGTCGGCGTCGCGGCGCACCACCCGCTCGGGCGGGAGCACCGCGCCGTCGGGGCCGAGGTTGTCGGTCACGTCGAGCAGGCCGGAGATGAACATGCGGTAGCACGCGACGCCCTCGGCGCGCTGGGCGTCGCGGTCCGCGGCGCCGTCGCCGGTGAGCTCCGGCGGCTGCTTGACGACGAAGCCGCCCTTGGCGCCCACGGGCACGATGACGGCGTTCTTCACGGCCTGGGCCTTGACCAGGCCGAGGATCTCCGTGCGGAAGTCCTCCCGCCGGTCCGACCAGCGCAGCCCGCCGCGGGCGACCATGCCGAAGCGCAGGTGCACGCCCTCGACGCGCGGCGAGTACACGAAGATCTCGAACCGCGGGCGCGGCTTGGGCGCCTCGGGGATGCGGCCGGGCTCCAGCTTGATGGAGATCACCGGCTTGTCGGCGTAGAAGTTGGTGCGCACCGTCGCCTGCACGACGTGCAGGTAGGCCCGCAGGATCCGATCGGCGTCGAGGCTGGTGACGGCCGCGAACGCCGCCGTGAGGTCGGCCTCCGCGGCTTCCGCCGCGTCGGCGTCCGCGGCGATCGGGTCGAAGGTCGCCGTCCACAACCGGCCGAGTGCGAGGACCGCATCGCGATGCTCGAGCAGCACCTGCGCCATATGACCGGGGCTGTAGGCGAAGCCGCACTGCCGCAGGTACTGGCCGATCGCGCGCAGCAGCGCCACCCGCCGCCAGTCCAGGCCGAAGGCGAAGATCAGCTCGTTGAACCGGTCGACCTCGGCCTCGCCGCGCCACACCGCGGCCGCGCCCTCGCCGGCCAACCCCCGCAGCTGCGCCAGGTGCGCCGGGAGGTCGGCCTCGGAGACGCCCTCGGCCGCGGTCGCGCGCAGCACGGGCGAGACCCGCAACCCGAAGTCGTAGACCGAGCACAGCGCACCGTCGGGCCGGCGGACGGTGTAGGGCCGCTCGTCGAGCACGTCGACCCCCAGGGACTGCAGCACGGGCAGCACCTGCGAGAGCGTGACCTGCCCGCCGGTCATGTACATGGTGAAGCCGAGGTTGGCGCCGCGCCCCTGCGGCGGATCGTAGAAGACCAGGTCGCTGCCCTGCGCGGGCAGCGCGTCGATCCGCCGGATGTCGAGCAGCGCCACCTCCGGGGTCTGGTCCTCCTTGTAGTTCGGCGAGATGCCGGGCAGGTAGGCGGCGACGGTGGCGGCGTCGGCGCCCGCGGCCGCGGCGGCCGAGAGCACGTCCTCGTCCCAGGTCCGGCTCACATCGCCGAGCCGTGCCCGGATCCGGGCCTCGTCGGCGGCCTGGAAGACGGGCACCGTGTCGTCGCCGCGGGGCAGGAGCACGAACTGGATCCGCGCGATCGCCGACTCGGTGACGCGGGCGGTGAACCGGTCCACGTGCATGCCCGTCTCGTCCTCGAGCACGTCGATGAGCACTCCGCGCGCCCGCGAGGTGTACCGGTCGCGGGGCAGGTACACGAGCGCGCGCGCGAACCGGGCGAGCTTGTCGGTGCGCAGGAACAGCGCGAGGTCGTCGTCGCCGAGGTCGCGCAGGGCGCCGAAGACGCGGGCGAGCTCGTCCTCATCGGCGACGACGAGCCGCAGGCGGGGGTAGGTCTGGATGTACTCCATGAGGCGCTGATTGACCGGGTCCGTCCGGTCCACGCCGATGCGGGCCAGCACGCGCTCGATCTTCGCGCCGACCATGGGGATGCCGAAGACGTTGTGGTGCAGGCCGAGCACGGTCAGCGCCATCGCGAACAGCTCCACCGGGCCGCCGTCCGCGGGCGCAGCGGCCAGCAGGAAGGGCGAGCCGGCCGCATCGCCGAGCGGCTGCGCCAGCTCCACCACGGCGATCGCGCCGGGCTCGGGGGCGGGCATCGCGTCGATGACGGCCAGCAGCTTCGCGTCGGGTTCGGCGAGGACGCCGGTGCCGGCACCGTCGACCCGGGATCCCAGGATCCGGGCGTTGTCCTCCGACAGCCAGGTCACGAAGTCCGACGGTGACCTTCCGGGCGGCTGCGCGGCCACGACGGACGCGACGCGAGTGAAGACGGACGGATCGATCGCGGACTGCGCCACGGGCGTGCTCCTCCTGCGGGGTCGTGGCAGCGGCACGCCAAATGCGGGGTCAGCACGCGGCGCCGTTGCCAAGGTGTGACGGAGCCAGTGAGCTCCGGGCACCACACTACGGCGGGGGTGGGGGCTACGGGCGAGTAATGAACGACGACGCCCCCGGCACGGGCCGGGGGCGTCGACGTTCTGCGGACCGGGATCAGTCGCGCGTGAGCTTGCGGTGCGTCACCGAGTGCGGGCGGGCGGCCTCGGCGCCGAGGCGCTCGATCTTGTTCGCCTCGTAGGCCTCGAAGTTGCCCTCGAACCAGAACCACTGCCCCTCGGAGACGTTGCCCTCCCACGCCAGGATGTGCGTGCAGGTCCGGTCGAGGAACCACCGGTCGTGGGAGATCACCACGGCGCAGCCGGGGAACTGCTGCAGCGCGTTCTCCAGGCTGGACAGGGTCTCCACGTCCAGGTCGTTGGTCGGCTCGTCGAGGAGGATCAGGTTGCCGCCCTCCTTGAGGGTCAGCGCCAGGTTGAGCCGGTTGCGCTCGCCACCGGAGAGCACCTCCGAGGGCTTCTGCTGGTCCGGGCCCTTGAAGCCGAACGCGCTGACGTAGGCGCGCGAGGGCATCTCGTTCTGGCCGACGGTGATGTAGTCGAGGCCGTCGGAGACCACCTCGAAGACCGTCTTCTTCGGGTCGATGTTGGCGCGGTTCTGGTCGACGTAGCTGAGCTTGACCGTCTCGCCCACCTTCACCTCGCCCGAATCGGGCTCCTCGAGCCCGACGATGGTCTTGAACAGCGTGGTCTTGCCGACGCCGTTGGGGCCGATCACGCCGACGATGCCGTTGCGCGGCAGGGTGAAGCTCAGGTCCTTGATGAGGACGCGGCCGTCGAAGCCCTTGTCGAGGTTCGAGACCTCGACCACCACGTTGCCCAGCCGCGGCGGCGTGGGGATCTGGATCTCCTCGAAGTCGAGCTTGCGGTGCTTCTCGGCCTCGGCCGCCATCTCGTCGTAGCGCTCCAGGCGGGCCTTGTTCTTCGTCTGGCGGGCCTTGGCGCCGGAGCGGACCCAGGCGAGCTCCTCCTTGAGGCGCTTCTGCAGCTTCTGGTCCTTCTTGCCCTGCACCTCGAGGCGCTCGGCCTTCTTCTCCAGGTAGGTGGAGTAGTTGCCCTCGTAGGGGTGCAGCTTGCCGCGGTCGACCTCACAGATCCACTGCGCGACGTGATCCAGGAAGTACCGGTCGTGGGTCACGGCCAGGACGGCACCCGGGTAGCTCGCGAGGTGCTGCTCGAGCCACAGCACCGACTCGGCGTCGAGGTGGTTGGTGGGCTCGTCGAGCAGAAGCAGGTCGGGCTTGCTCAGCAGCAGCTTGCACAGCGCGACGCGGCGCTTCTCACCGCCGGAGAGGTTCTCCACGGTCGAGTCGCCCGGCGGGCAGCGCAGCGCGTCCATCGCCTGCTCGATCTGCGAATCGACCTCCCAGGCGTCGACGGCGTCGAGCTGCTCCTGCAGCTTGCCCATCTCCTCCATGAGCTCGTCGGTGTAATCGGTGGCCATCAGCTCGGCGACCTCGTTGTAGCGACGCAGGTTGACCATGGTCTGGCCGAGGCCGTCCTCGACGTTCTCCTTGACCGTCTTGGTCTCGTCGAGCTTCGGCTCCTGCATCAGGATGCCGACGGTGGCCTCCGGGTCCAGGAAGGCCTCGCCGTTCGAGGGCTGGTCCAGGCCGGCCATGATCTTGAGGATCGACGACTTGCCGGCGCCGTTCGGACCGACCACGCCGATCTTCGCGCCCGGGTAGAACGACATCGTCACGTCATCGAGGATGACCTTGTCGCCGTGCGCCTTACGCACCTTCTTCATCGTGTAAATGAATTCAGCCACAGTCCCTGCCTGCTCTCACGCGAAAACGACCCACCGGTGTGCCGGGGGCAAACGACTCCAGCCTACCGACCGGCGCCCGCGGGCGGGCACCGGACCGGGCGCGAGTGCGCGGAATCGGCGGGCGCCCGGGTAGCGCCCGCGGGCGGATTCGAGTAGTCGGCCACTCGCGCGCGGCGCCCCGGCGCCGGGGTCTACTCGTGCGACGACGCTCGATCGGACGTCGGCGGGGCCCGGCTCGCGGGACCCGTCCGCGCCCGCGTCGACGCCGCCCCGCACCGACTGGCGCGTAACAAGTGGGCCTTAAGGACCGAACGACACAGTGACAGCACGGTGACTGGGGAGTGACCGTCGCATCGTATTCGGCCAGGGGATAGGGGGATCGCCGTGAGGGACGAGGCCATCAAGGGGCGAGCGCATCGAGCCGGGACGCACCGCGAACCGATCGCGGTCGTCGGGATCGGATGCCGCCTTCCGGGTGGAGTGCGCTCCGCCGCCGACTTCTGGGCGCTGCTCGACGAGGGGCGCGACGCGATCGTCGACATCCCGGCCGATCGCTGGAGCACGGACCGGTACTACGAGTCCGAGCGCACACCGGGTAAGAGCCGCGTGCGCCGCGGCGGCTTCCTCACCGACCCGGTCGACGAGTTCGATCCGGCCTTCTTCGGGATCTCCCCGGTGGAGGCGAGCTCGATGGACCCGCAGCAGCGACTGCTGCTGGAGGTCGCGTGGGAGTCCTTCGAGGACGCCGGGCTGCGCGCCGAGGATCTGGAGCATTCGCAGACCGCGGTCTTCACCGGCGGCTTCACGCTCGACTACAGCCAGATGCAGTTCTCCACGTCCGCCGCGGAGCCCCCGACCGTCGCCGCCCACACGGCGACGGGCGTCGTGATGACGATGCTGTCCAACCGCCTCTCCCACGCCTTCGACCTGCTCGGACCGAGCATGTCCGTCGACACGGCGTGCTCGTCGTCGCTCGTCGCGATCCACCTGGCGTGCCAGTCGATCTGGAACGGCGAGAGCGACCTCGCCGTGGCCGGCGGCGTCAACCTGATGCTCAGCCCGAACTTCACGGTGGCCGCATCGACGGGCGGCTTCCTCTCCCCCACCAGCACCTCGCGCGCCTTCGACGCGGCGGCCAACGGCTACGTCCGGGGCGAGGGCGCCGCGCTCGTCGTGCTCAAGCCGCTCGCGCAGGCCCGCGCCGACGGCGACCGGATCTACGCGACGGTCCTCGGCACCGCCGTCAGCCAGGACGGGCGCACGAACGGCATCACCGTCCCGAACGGCGAGAGCCAGAAGCGCGCCATCGAGGCCGCGCTCGCGAACGCCGGTGTCGACGCGGACACCGTCGACTACGTGGAGGCGCACGGCACCGGCACGCCGGTCGGCGACCCGATCGAGGCCAACGCGCTCGGCGAGGTCTACCGCGGTGACCGCCCCGCCGACCGACCGCTCGTGATCGGCTCCGTGAAGACGAACCTGGGGCACCTCGAGGCCGCCGCGGGCGTGGTCGGGTTCATCAAATCCGCGCTCGCGCTGGGTCACCGGCGGGTACCGCGGCATCTGCACCTCGACGCGCTCAACCCGGCCATCGACCTCGACGAGCTGCGGATCCGGATCGCCACCGAGCCGGCGGACCTGCGCCCCGAGGGCACCCTCCGGGCCGGCGTCAACTCGTTCGGCTTCGGCGGCACCAACGCGCACGCGATCCTCGAGTCCGTCCCCGTCGACACCCCCGTGCCGAGCGCGCCCACCGGGGGCGCCGTGCGCGACGGCGTCGCGGTCGTGCTGCCGCTCGCGGCGCGCAGCGAGCCCGCCCTCACGCAGCTCGCGGGCGCCTACGCCGGGCTCGTCGAGTCCGACGGTGCCGTCCCGCTCGCCGGGGCGCTCGCGCACCGGCGCAGCGCCCACCGCGCAGCACGGCTCGCGGTGGTGGCCACCACGGACGCCGAGGCCGCGGAGGCGCTGCGCGCCGCCGCGGACGGCACCCCGCACCAGGCCGCCCGGTCCGGTTCCGCGCTCGACGACGCCCGTCCGCTCGCCTTCGTCTACACCGGCATGGGCCCGCAGTGGTGGGGCATGGCCCGGGGCCTGCTGCAGCACAACACCGTCTTCCGCGCCGCGATCGACCGCTGCGACGCCGCGATCGCGCCGCTCACCGGCTGGTCGCTCACCGCCGCGCTGCTGGCCCCCGAGGCGGACTCCCGCATGGCCGAGTCCGTCGTCGCGCAGATCGCGAACTTCGGCGTGCAGTACGCGCTGACCAGGCTGTGGGAGTCCTTCGGCGTCCGGCCCGACCTCATCGTGGGGCACAGCGCCGGCGAGGTCGCGGCCGCCCTCGAGGCGGGCGCCCTGAGCTTCGCGGACGCCATCACCGTGATCGTGCACCGCGCCCGCCTCCAGCACACCGCGAGCGGGGGCGGCCGGCTGCTGGCCGTCGCACTCGGCGAGGCGGCCGCGGCCGAGCTGCCCGAGGTCGCGCGCGGCGAGGTCGAGTTCGCCGCGATCAACAGCCCGGATTCGGTCGCGCTGGTGGGGGCGCTCCCCGCGCTCAAGGCGCTCGCGGAACGGCTCGGCGCCGACGGCGTCTTCGCGCGGCTCGTCCCCGGCGACGTCCCCTACCACAGCCGCGCCATGGACCCGCTCGAGGCGGACGTCCGGGCCGCCCTCGCCGGGCTCAACCCCGGCGCACCGTCGATCCCGCTCTACTCGACGGTGACCGGCGCGCCGGTCCCGGCCGACGGCTCGCAGCCGCACGACGCCGAGTACTGGTGGCGCAACATCCGCCGCCCGGTGCTGTTCGGCGCCGCGGCGGACGTGCTGCTCGCCGACGGCGCCGCGACGTTCCTGGAGATCGGCCCCACCGCGGTGCTGGGCCGGGCGATCGCCGAGGTCGCCGCCGCCCGGGGGCGGTCGGTGACGACGACCGCGTCGCTGCGCCGCGACGGCGACGACGCCGAGTCCTTCGCCGCGGCACTCGCCGACCTGTGGGTGCGCGGCGTCGACGTCGACTTCTCCCCGCTCGCGCCCCGCGCGCCGATGCGGCCCCTGCCGGCGTACCCGTGGCAGACGGCCCGGTACTGGTCCGAGGGCGACGCCGGCCGCCGGGAGCGGCTGGCGGACACCGTCGAGCCCTACCTCGGCAACCGTTCCGACGGTGCCCTCCCGTCCTGGCGGCGGCTGCTCGACGGCACCGCGCCGCGGTCCCTCGCGGACCACGTGGTGCACGGCGCCACGCTCTTCCCCGGTGCCGGGTACCTCGAGATCGCGGCGGAGGTCGCGCGCGACGAGTACGGCGCCACCGCATGCACGCTGCTCGACGTCGCGTTCGAGACGGCGCTCGTGCACGGCGGGGGCGGCACCTACCTCATCGACACGAGCCTCGACGCCGACTCCGGCCGGATCGCCATCCACGGCAGGGTGCCGGGGGCCGGCCGGTGGGCCCGGCATGCGACCGCCGTACTGCGCCCCGCGCCGTCCGTCGCGCCCCGCCTCGACGTCAGGCCGGTCGCGGGCGCGACGGTCACCGAACACGCACTGTACGAGGGCTTCCGGGACGCGGGCTTCGCGTACGGGCCCGCGTACCGCCTGCTGCACGACGTGACCGTCGGCGACGGTGTCGCGACGGCCCGCATCCGCGACGTCGCCGCGGAGCCGGTCGCGGAGCGCGCGCCGGTCCTCGAGCCGAGCGTCCTCGACGCGGCCTTCCAACTGCTCCTCCCGCTGGCCTTCCAGCGCGCCGAGGGCGCCAAGCTGATCCCCGTCGGCGTCGATCGGGTGGTGATCCACGCCCGGCCCGAGGGGCCCGTCGTCGCGCGGGCCACCGCCCGCACCTCACCCGACCCCGCCACGATCAGCGGCGACGTGGTCCTCGCCGACGAACACGGCCGCGTGCTCGCCGAGGTGGAGGGCTTCACCGTCCGGATCCTCGACGACGCCGGCGCGGCGCCGCAGCGGGTGGGCACCGACTGGGTGTACGAGCAGGCCTGGGAGCCGCAGCCGACCGACGACCACGAGCGCTCCTCCGCCGAGGGGGCCTGGCTGCTCCTCGCCGACGGCACGGGTCTCGCGGACCGCCTCGCCGAGCGGCTCTCGGCCGCCGGGGGCACCCCCGTCCTGCTCCGCGCGGGCGCCGTCGCCGACGGTGCCCTACCGCCGGCCGACCGCACCGCCCTGGCCGACGCGCTGGACCGGACCGTTCCGGTCGGTGGCCTGCGGGGCATCGTCCACCTGTGGTCGCTCGACGCCCGGCCCGACGCGGCCGACCCGCTCCGGTGGACCGCGCAGGACGCCGTCCTCTCCGTGATGCACCTCGCGGCCGAGCTCGAGCAGCGCGGCCTCGCGGCGCCGACCTTCCTGGTCACGGACGGTGCGCAGCCCGTCGCAGGGGTGTCCGAGACCGGGCTCCTGCAGTCCTCGATGCTCGGCGTGGGCCGGGTACTGCACCACGAACTGAGCGGCCTGCAGGCCCGCCTGGTGGATCTCGATCCGCAGGACCGCGACGGCAGCACCGACCTACTGTTCGACGAGCTCACCGTCGCCGGCAGCGACGAGGACCAGGTGGCCTTCCGGGACGGCGCGCGGCTCGTCGCGCGCCTCCACCCGTCGGCCCGGTCCGGCGGGCGGATCCCCGCGCGGATGCGGCCCGACGGTGCCTACCTCGTCACGGGCGGCCTCGGCGCGCTCGGCCGGCTCGTGCTCGTCGCGCTCGCGGAGCGCGGCGCGGGCCACGTGATCGTGACCAGCCGCTCCGGGCTGCCGCCGCGGGACGAATGGGACTCCCTCACCGACGCCGCGCAGCGCGACGCCGTGACCGCGGTCCGGGCCACCGAGGCGGCGGGCGCGACCGTGCACGTGGCGGCCGTCGACGTGACGGACGCGCGGGCCCTCACCGAGTGCATCGCCAGGCTGCACGCGATGGGCGTCCCGGCCCTGCGCGGGGTCATCCACTCCGCCGGCGCCGTCGACGATCAGATCCTGGTGCGGATGACCCCGGAGCAGGTCGAGCGGGTGGTCCGCCCGAAGGTGCTCGGCGGCTGGGCGCTGCACGAGGCGACCGCCGGTGAGCCACTCGACTTCTTCACCTTGTTCTCGTCGATCTCGGCGGTGATCCCGTCGCCCGGGCAGGGCAACTACGCCGCCGGCAACGCCTTCCTCGACTCGCTGGCCCACTACCGTCGCGCGCAGGGCCTTCCGGCCCTGTCGATCAACTGGGGTCCGTGGGACGCGGGCATGATCGCCAGCCTCGGGCTGCGGGAGCTGTACGGGCAGCGCGGGATCGATCTCATCGATCCCGAGACGGGCATGACGCTCCTCGCCGAGCTGCTCGGCTCGGGCGAGGTGCAGCAGGGCGTGGTCTCCGCGCACTGGCCCACGGTCATCGGGAGCTACGCGCTCACCCCGATCCTCGTCGCCCACTTGGGCCGCGGGGAGGACGACGGGGACGACGAGGGCGAATCGATCCTCGAGCGGCTCGGCGCCGCCACCGCGGAGGACCGGGCGCCGATCGCCACCGACGGGGTGCGGCTCACCGTCTCGCGCGTGCTGCGGATGGCGGAGGAGCACATCCCCGACGACGAGCCGCTCGGCCGCCTCGGCGTGGACTCGATGCTCGCCACCGAACTGCGGATCCGGGTGGAACAGCAGTTCCGCGCGGCCCCGTCGATCGCCTTCCTCCTCGACGGCGCGACGGTGGCGACGATCGCCGCCGAGCTGCTCGCCACCCTCGACATCCCGTCGGGCGACGCCGAACCCGATGCCGAGGTCGACGACCTCGCCGCTCTGCTGGCGGACCTGGACGACGACGCGGTCGCCGCCCTGCTCGCCCAGTCCGAGACCACCGAACCGAACGCCGGAGGCCCCCGATGACCGAGATCGAAGACCGCCTCGCGGCACTGAGCCCGGCGCAACGTCGCGCGCTGCTGGCCCGGCTGGGCAAGACGCCGGCGGCCACACCGGCCACGCCGCCGATCACGGCGCGCGTGCGCGAGGGCGACGCCGTCCGGCTCTCGGCGACCCAGGAGAACATGTGGTTCCTGGAGCAGTTCCACCCCGGCACCGCCATGCACGTCATGTCCGGCGTCGCACGGCTGCCGATCGACGTCCCGGTGCACGTCTTCACGGACTGCCTGGCCGAGGTGATCGAGCGGCACCCGGTGCTGCGCACCCGGTTCGGGATGGAGGACGGCGAGCCGGTGGCGCGGATCGTCCCCGCGGAGCGGCCCGCGGTCGCCTTCCTCGACGGGATCGACGACGAACGGATGTGGGAGCGTTTCGCCGAGGACGCGCGGACGCCCTTCGACATCGCGCGGGAGCCGCTGTTGCGGGCGACGCTCGCGCGCAGCACCTCCGGCGGCACGTGGGTGCAGATCACGCTGCACCACATGGTGGCCGACGGCTACTCCACCGGGATCCTCTTCGCCGAGCTCGGGCGACTCGCGACCGGCCGGCTGGTCGGGCGGCTGCAGCAGCTCCCCGAGGTTCCGTTCCAGTACGCGGATGTGGCGCTGTGGGAGCGCGAGCACGCGGAGGTGGACGCCGACGCCGCGGACATCGCCTACTGGACCGCGCGCCTCGACGGTGCGCCGGCCGCGCTGACCCTGCCGACGGATCACCCCCGGCCGGCGCGCCAGGGATACCGCGGCCGTCGAACGGAGTTCGCACTCAGCGCCGAACGGGCCGCGGCCGTCCGCACCTTCAGCGCCGAGCACGGCGTCACCCCGTTCGTCACCGTGCTCTGCGCGTACGCGACGGTCCTGTCCCGCTGGTCCGCGCAGGACGGCGTCGTCATCGGCGTCCCCGTCGCGCAGCGTTCCCGGCCCGGCACCGAGCGCGTGATCGGCCCGTTCCTCAACACGCTCGCGCTGCCGGTCACCCTCGGCGAGGGCGCGACCGTCAAGGGCCTGCTCGCCCGGGTGAACGCGGAAGTGCGCGAGGGCTTCGCGCATCAGGACGCGCGCTTCGACCGCGTGCTGTCGGCCCTCGACCTCGGCCGCGATCCCGCCCGCCCGCCGCTGTTCCAGGCGATCCTCAACATGCAGGAGGACCGCAGCGCGCCCGAGATGGCGATGCGCGACCTGTACAACGGCTGCGCGAAGTTCGACGTGCTGCTCAACGTGACCACCACGCCCACGACGATGACGGGCACCCTGGACGTCGCCGCCGATCTGTTCGACCAGGAGACCGCCGACGCGCTGATCGACGGCTTCGTCGCGGTGCTCGACGCACTGACCGGGCCCGGTTCCCGCGGGGAACGGGAGATCTCGACACTCCCCCTCTCGACCGCGCCGCTCGCGATCGAACCGCCGCCGGCTCAGCCGGCGACCGCCGCGCTGGACGAGTACGTGCTTGCCGCGGCGGCCGGCGCCGCGGACCGCACGGCGATCGTCGTCGGGACGGAGCGGATCACCTACGCCGCGTTGGAGGCCCGCGTCGGCCGCCTCGCGGCCCGGATCGCGGAACGGCTCGACGCCCCGCCGCAGACGCCAGTGGGGCTGCTGCTGCCGCGATCGGCGGACGTCGTCGTCGCCATGCTCGCGACGCTGCGGGCCGGCTACTCCTTCGTGCCGCTCGACCCCGCCTACCCCGCCGAACGCCTCGAATTCATCTGCGCCGACGCGGGGATCCCCGCGCTCGTCACCTCCGCCGCACACCTGGCCGAAGTGCCGGGCCTCGACCTCCCGTGGATCGACGTCGCCGACGCGCCCGCCGGGCCGGTCCCGGCACCGTCGGGCGGCGATCCCGCGACCCGAACGGCGTACATGCTCTACACCTCCGGGTCCACGGGACGTCCTAAGGGCGTGCGGGTCTCGCACCGCAACGTCGTCACGTTCCTCGAGGCGATGCGCGCCGAGCCGGGCATGACGGCGGCGGACACGCTGCTGGCCGTCACCAGCCCGTCGTTCGACATCGCGATCCTCGAGCTCCTGCTCCCGCTCGCCGCGGGGGCGCGCGTCGTGATCGCCGACGGTGACGACGCCCGCGACGGCGACCGCCTCGCGGCGCTGCTCGAGGAGCACGCGGTGACCGTCATGCAGGCCACGCCGACCACCTGGCACCTGCTGCTCGACGCCGGATGGTCCGGCACGCGCGGGCTGCGGGCGCTGTGCGGCGGCGAGGCGATGCCCGCCGTGCTCGCCGGCCGGCTCCTCGCCCGCGTCGACGAACTGTGGAACATGTACGGCCCCACCGAGACCACCATCTGGTCGACGGTGCACCGGGTCACCGACGCCGACGTCGCCACGGGCGCGATCCCGATCGGGCACCCGATCCGCGGCACCGGGATCGTGATCGCCGACGCCACCGCCGCGCCCGTCCCCGACGGCGTCTTCGGCGAGCTGTGCATCATCGGCGACGGGGTGACCCTCGGCTACCACGATCGGCCCGAGCTGACGGCCGACCGGTTCGTGGCCCTGGCCGGCGCGGTTCCGGTGCGGGCGTACCGGACGGGCGACCTGGTGCGCCGGTTCCGCGACGGGCGGATCGATTTCGGCGGCCGGATCGACACGCAGGTGAAGGTGCGCGGATTCCGCGTCGAGCTGGGCGAGATCGAGAGTGCCCTCGAGACCGCCCTGCCCGGCGTCCGGGCGATCGCCGCGGTCGACGCCGACGGGGCCGCGGTCACCGCCTACCTCGAGTGCCCGGCCGAGCAGTTGGGCGATACGGGCGCCCTGCTCGCGGGCCTGCGGGAGACCCTGCCGCCGTACATGGTGCCGAGCGCCTTCGCGGTCGTCGACGCCTTCCCTCTGACGCCGAACCGCAAGATCGACCGCAAGGCCCTGGCTGCCCGCGGCGGCGCGCCCGTCGCGCTCGCGGCCGCGAGCGGCACGGAGCACGTCGCCGCCCGCACCGACCTGGAACGCGACCTCACCGCCATCTGGACCGACCTGCTGTCGCTGCGGACGGCGCCGGGCGTCCGCGACGACTTCTTCCTCCTGGGCGGGCACTCACTGCTCGCCACCAAGCTCGTGTTCCGGGTGCGGGAGAAGCTCGGGCGCGTGGTGCCGCTGCCGGCGTTGTTCGCCGGCGAGCTCACGATCGAGCGGCTCGCGGCGATCCTCGAGCAGGGCGGCGCAGGCTTCGAGAGCAGTCTGGTCCTCGCCGACGAGGTGGTGCTCCCGGAGCACATCCGGCCCGCGCCGGGCGCCCCCGTGCGGAGCGCGACCGACCCGCGGAACCTCTTCGTCACGGGTGCGACGGGCTTCGTCGGCTCGTTCCTGCTCGCGGAGCTGCTGACCACGACGTCGGCCACGATGCACTGCCTGGTCCGCGCCGGCTCACCCGAGGAGGGCTTCGACCGGATCCGCGCGACGATGCGCGACTACGGGATCTGGGACGACGCCCACGCGGGCCGGATCGTCGCGGTACCGGGCGACCTGACCCGCCCGCGGCTCGGCCTGAGCGACGCCGCCTGGGCGGACCTGGCGGCCACGGCCGACGGCATCATGCACTGCGGCGCCGACGTGAACTTCCTGCGGCCGTACGCGACGCTGAAGTCCGCGAACGTCGCCGGTACGGTCCAGGTGCTCGCCCTGGCCTGCGACGGCCCGGTCAAGCCCGTGCACTTCGTCTCGACGACGTACGTCTTCTCCCGCTTCTCCTACCCGCAGGACACCGTCTTCGCCGAGGACGACCGCAGCCCCGTCCAGGACCCGCGGTTCACCTTCGGCTACACCCAGTCCAAGTGGGTGGGCGAGCAACTCGTCTTCGAGGCACGGTCGCGCGGCGTCCCGACGTACGTCTACCGCACGGGCCGCGTTGCCGGCCACAGCCGCACCGGCGCGTGCCAGCTGTCGGACTTCCTGTGGCAGACGATCCGGCTCGGCGTCGCCCTCGGTGCGGCCCCGACGATGGACATGGCGACCGACATCACGCCCGTCGACTACGTGGTCGGGGCGATCGCGCACCTCGCCGGGCAGCAGGAACTCGCGGGTCGCACCTTCCACGTGGTCTCCCCCGAGACCGTCGCGGTGCCGGACCTGGTGCGGTGGATGTCCGACTTCGGCTACGCCGGAGAGGAACTGCCCTTCGGGCAGTGGTGCGAGCGCGCCGCGGACCTGGCCGAGCGCGACGGCGACGAGACCGCCGCGGCGCTGGCGCCGTTCCTGTCGGCGACACCGCTCGACAACATGCCCGATGCCACCTTCGACGACGCGAACGTGCGGGAGGGCCTGGCCGGCAGCGGCATCGCGTGCCCGCCGATCGACGGCGCCCTGCTGCGCCGCTACTTCGAGTGGTTCATCGACTGCGGCTACCTTCCCGCACCGTCGTCCCTGGAGCTTCCGGAAAGCGCGGCCTCATGAGCGGCACCTCCCCCCGCGGGCCGGTGGAGCGGACCACCACCACGCTCCGCGAGCGGCGCCGGCGGACGCCCGTGCCGCCCGGCATTCCCGCCACGCTCCCGGTGCGCACGCGGGCGTCGCGCCCGTCGGTCACCGCGTCGCGGCCGCTGCCCGTCTCCCGTCCGGCGCTGCCCGCCCGGTCACCGGCCGCCTCGGCCCCGTCCGCGCGCCCGGCTCCGTCGACACGCCCGGCTCCCCCGGCTCCCTCGGACCTGTCCGCGCCGACCGCCCAGGCCGCCCCGGCTCCGGCGGCTCCGGCGGCTCCGGCCGAGCGCGTGCCGGCCTCGCAGGCGGCGGGTCGCCCGCCGGCTCTCCCGGCCGCGCCGCACCCGGCCACGCAGAACCCGGTGGTGCCGCCGCCCCCGCCGGGGCGCCCCGCACCCGCCGGCCTCCCGAAGCCCGGCCCCGGTCCCGGTGCGCCGCCGGTCATCAGCGTGCGGAACCTGGTCAAGAGCTACGGCGACGTGCGCGCCGTGGACGGCGTCTCGTTCGACGTCGCGGGCGGCAGCACCTTCGCCTTCCTCGGCACCAACGGCGCGGGCAAGTCGACCACGATCAGCTGCATCACCACGCTGAAATCCCTGACGTCCGGATCGATCCACGTCGCGGGCCTGGAGGTGGGCAAGCAGGACCTCGACATCCGCCGCGCGATCGGCGTCGTCTTCCAGGAGTCCCTGTTGGACCCGGTGCTGTCGGTGCAGGAGAACCTGGCGCTGCGCGCGACCTTCTACGGCATCGACGCGAAGACGGCGAAGGAGCGGATCGCGGGCCTGTCGTCGCTGCTCGGGCTCCAGGAGTTCCTGACGCGCCGGTACAAGGCCCTCTCGGGCGGGCAGAAACGGCGCGCCGACATCGCGCGGGCGCTGATCCACCAGCCCCGCATCCTGTTCCTCGACGAACCGACGACGGGGTTGGATCCGGACTCGCGCGACCGCGTCTGGTCGACCATCCTCGACCTGCAGAAGCGGCTGCGGCTCACCGTCTTCCTCACCACGCACTACATGGAGGAGGCGGAGCGGGCCGACCGCGTCGCGATCATCGATCACGGCCGGATCGTCACCGCCGGCACGCCGACGGAGCTGCGCAGCGCCCACGCGAAGGACGAACTGCGGGTCACCCTGCGGGATCCCCGCCGCTTCGACGAGGTCGTGGGCCCGCGCGCGCAGCGCGCCGGCAACGAGCGTCGGGTCACCGTCGAGTCGAGCCGGGAGGCCATGGCCCTGCTGCGCGACTTCGACCACGACATCGCCGATTTCGAGTTCCGGCACGGGACGATGGACGACGTCTTCCTGGCCATCACCCGGAACGGTGGCCGCTGATGCTCGCGAATCTCACCCGGCGCAACGTCGTCGTCTTCTTCCGCGATCCGGCGGCGGTGTTCTTCTCACTGCTCTCACCGATCATCCTGTTCGTGCTGTTCTCCGCCTTCCTCGGCGGCGTGCAGACCGACGCGCTGCAGAAGTCGCTCCCCGCCGCGAGCGCGGACGACGTGGACGCCTTCGTCTACTCCTGGGTGATCGCCAACCTGGTCATGATCACCACCGCGACGACCAGCCTTTCGGCGCTCGTCGTGTTCGTCAACGACAGGGTGGGCAACGTCTTCCGAGACTTCCTGGTCTCCCCGATCAGCAGGCTCCAGATGATCCTGAGTTACCTCCTGGGCGCCTTCGTGGTCTCCGTCGCGCTGAGCACCACGGTGTTCGTGCTCGCGGACGTCTACCTCGGCGTCGTCCACTCCGCGGCGCTCTCGGTGGGCGCCTTCGCCCAGGCCTTCGCGCAGTTGGTCGGCTTCTGCCTGCTGTTCTCGGCGATCTGGAGCCTGGTGGTCACGTTCATCGGCTCCGCCGGCGTCTTCACCTCGGTCGCGACGATCGTGGGGACCGCGGGCGGCTTTCTCGCCGGCGCCTACATCACGGTCGGCGCCCTGCCGAGCGGCGTGGTGACGTTCATGAATCTGCTCCCGCTGAACCAGGCCGCGACGCTGATGCGCGGGCCCTTCACCCGCGCGCCGCTCGATGCCCTGGTGGGCACCTCCGACGAGGCCCGCGCGACGGTCCAGGAGGAGTACGGACTCATCCCCCACATCGCGTCCGCGCAGGTCCCGGAGTGGGCGATCTGGGTGTTGTTCGCCGGTCTGTTCCTCGTCTTCGTCCTCCTCGGCGCGTGGCGCATCGGCCGCAGGATCGGGTAGTCGGGGAATGATCGGGCCAGGGCTAGCGGCGATCCTCTCGCCCTCTGATCGCGCCCGCCACCCGTTCACCCGCGACGAGCACCGACGCCGCTAGTGCCAGGACGGTGATCTGCAACGAGTAGTCCGCCCAACCGTTGACGACGAGCAGGACGAGGCCGACGACCAGCGCCACCCCGACCACGATCACGAACGCCGCGACGAGGCTCTTCCCGATGAAATCCATGATCTTCACGATCAACATTCCATATTCTAAACACGGGACGGTGGTCCGAGCCCGTCGCACGTCGCCGCCTCCGGGTGCGAGCGCAGCCGGTGACGTCGCCGTAACAATCCGGCCCGAACCCGGAAACACCGCGCGGGCACGGTTGCGGCATGGATGTGCAGACGGTGTGCGGGTACTGCGGGGTGGGCTGCGGCCTCACCCTGCAGGTGCGCGACGGTGCCGTCACCGGCTCCGTCGGCACGAAGGACCACCCGGCGAACCGGGGCCGACTGTGCACCAAGGGCACCACCACCGTCGATCTGCTCGCCGCCGGCGGCCGCCAGACGCGCGCGGAGCTGCGCACGGATCGGGACGCGCCCCGCGGCCCCGTCGGCCTCGCGGACGCGATCACGGCGACCGGCGAGCGACTACGGGCCATCCGCGACGAGCACGGACCCGACGCTATCGCCCTGTACGTGAGCGGGCAGATGACACTGGAGGCGCAGTACCTCGCGACCAAGCTGGCCAAGGGCTTCCTGCGCACGAAGTGGATCGAATCCAACTCGCGGCTGTGCATGGCGAGCGCCGGCACCGGCTACAAGCAGTCCCTGGGCTCCGACGGCCCGCCCGGCAGCTACGACGACCTCGACCACGCCGATGTCTTCCTCGTCATGGGCGCCAACATGGCGGACTGCCACCCCATCCTCTTCCTGCGGATGATGGACCGGGTCAAGGCGGGCGCGAAGCTCGTCGTGGTCGACCCGCGCCGCACCGCCACGGCCGCGAAGGCCGACCTGCACCTGGCCGTCCGGCCGGGCACCGACCTCGCGCTGCTCAACGGCCTTCTCCGACTACTGACCGAGAAGAACGCGCTGGACACGGATTTCATCGCCGCCCACACGGAGGGCTGGGACGCCATGCCCGCCTTTCTCGAGGACTACCCGGTGGACCGTGTCGCGGAGATCACGGGCCTCGCCGCCGCCGATATCGAGCGCACCGCCGAGCTCATCGGCGGTGCCGCGAACTGGACGAGCCTGTGGACCATGGGCCTGAACCAGTCGACCCACGGCACCTGGAACACGATCGCGCTGTGCAACCTGCACCTCGCCACCGGCGCGATCTGCCGCACCGGTGCGGGTCCCTTCAGCCTCACCGGTCAGCCGAACGCCATGGGCGGCCGCGAAATGGGGTACATGGGGCCGGGTCTGCCGGGACAGCGCTCCGTCCTCGACGACGGCGACCGAGCACACGCCGAGGCCCTCTGGGGCCTGCCCGAAGGCACGATCCGCGCCGAGGCCGGGCAGGGCACCGTCGAGATGTACCGCGAGCTGGCGGGCGGGTCGGTGAAGGCGGCGTGGATCATCTGCAGCAACCCCGTCGCGTCGATGGCCAACCGCTCCACGGTGATCGACGCCCTTCGGTCGGCGGAGCTGGTGGTCGTGCAGGACGCCTACACGGGCACGGAGACCGCCGCGTACGCCGACGTCGTGCTCCCCGCGGCGCTGTGGGCCGAGACCGACGGCGTGATGGTCAACTCGGAGCGCTCCCTGACCCGCACCGCGGCCGCGACGCCGCCGCCCGGCGACGCCCTGCCCGACTGGAAGCTGATCTGCCTCATCGCCGCCGAGCTCGGGTACGGCGCGGACTTCGACTACCCCGACGCCGCGGCGGTCTTCGACGAGCTCAAGGTCTTTCACAATCCGCGGACCGGTTGGGACGTGCGCGGCGTCGACCACGCACGCCTCGCCCGCGGACCCGTGCAGTGGCCCGCCGCGCCGGGCGGGCCCGACCGAAACCCGATCCGGTACATCGACCCCGCACACGCCGCGCGGGGCCCCGTCTTCGCCACCCCGTCCGGTCGGGCGCGCTTCCTCCCGCGGCCGTACCTGCCGCCCGCGGAGCTGCCCGACGACGAGTATCCGCTGATCCTCACGACCGGGCGCCTCGCACACCAGTGGCACACCATGACCAAGACGGGCCGCGTCGCGAAGCTCAACCGGCTCAACCCCGCACCCTTCCTCCAGCTCAACCCCGAGGACGCCGGGCGGCTCGGCCTCGCCGACGGCGCGTCGGTGCGGGTCTCCAGCCGGCGCGGCGGCGCGACGCTGCCGGTCGCCGTGGACGACGCCGTCCGCCCCGGAGTCTGCTTCGCCCCCATGCACTTCGCCGACGCCTTCGGAGAGGATGTGGCCGTGAACGCGGTGACCAACGACGCCGTCGACCCCGAGTCCCTGCAGCCCGAGTTCAAAGTGAGCGCCGTCGCTCTCACGCCGGTGCCGGCGGATCCGCCCGCCCCGGCCGAGACTCCGGCGTCCCCGCTCGCGGCGGCGCTCGCGCCGTACGCCTCCGGCCCGGGCGAGCTGACCGCCGAGGCGTCGGGCTTCCTCGGCGGCCTGCTCACGGGCCTGAGCGTCGCGCCACCGTCGGGCGTGCCGACGGTGCCCGGCGACGCGCCACTCGCCCCGACCGCCCGCGCCTGGCTCGAGGGCGTCCTGGCCGGCGTGTACGGCGCGCTCCCCGCTGACGCGCGGGCCCCGGGGGCCACGGCGACCGTGGTCTGGGCGTCCCAGACGGGCACCGCGGAGGCCTACGCGGACGACTGCGCCACGGCGCTGCGCGGCGCGGGCATGACGGCGACGGTCCTCGGCGCCGAACGGGTCTCGCCCGCGCAACTCTCCGGCACGGTGCTGTTCCTGGTCGCCACGACCGGCGACGGCGAGGCCCCCGACAACGGCGTCGCGCTGTGGGACGCGCTGGCCGCCGCGGAGCCCGGCGAACTGGGCGATCTGCGCTTCTCCGTGCTCGGCTTCGGCGACCCGTCGTACGCCGACTTCTGCGGCTTCGCGCGCAAGCTGGACGCCCGGCTCGAACACCTCGGGGCCACCCGGCTGGCACCTCGCGCCTCCTGCGAGCCCGACTACGCCGACACCGCCGCCGCCTGGCTCGCCGCCGTGGTGGCCGCGCTGGATCCGGATGCCGCACCGCCGCGGCCGCCCGCGGCCGAGCCGACGGGGCACTCCCGGACCAACCCGCTGCGCACCCGACTGCTTCAGTCCGAGTCCCTCTCCGGCGAGGGGTCGGCGAAGGACGTGCGCCGCTTCACCTTCGCGCTCCCGTCCGCCGCGCTCACCTACCGCGCCGGCGACGCCCTCGGGATCTGGCCGGTGAACTCGGGCGCCGTGGTGGAGGAGTTCTGCGCCCGCACGGGAGTGTCCCGCGACTCCCCGGACCTGGACCGCAAGGATCTGACCCGGATCACCCCGGAGCTCCTGCGCTTCGTCGCGGACCGGTGCGAGGCGGGCGACGAACTGCGCGGTGTCCTCGACGAGCCCACGACGTTCGCCGATTGGGCCTGGGGCCGGCAACTGCTCGACCTGCTCGCCGCGCACCCCGTCGAGGCCGAGCCGGCCGAGTGGGAGGCCCTGCTGCGACCGCTGACGCCGCGGCTGTACTCGATCTCGTCGAGCCCGCGGGAGGATCCCGACCGCGTCTCGATCACCGTCTCCGTGGTGGGCTTCGAACACGACGGACGGCGCCGCGGCGGCACCTGTTCGACGCACCTCGCGGGCCTCGACGCGGGCGGCGAGGTGGACGTCTTCGTGCAGCCGACCCGCGGCTTCCTGCCGCCGGAGGACGCCGACGCACCGGCGATCATGATCGGCCCCGGCACGGGCATCGCTCCCTTCCGCGGCTTCCTGCACGACCGCGCACGCAGCGGCGCGACGGGACCGAACTGGCTGTTCTTCGGCGAGCAGCACGAGGCCACCGACTTCTACTACCGGACCGAGCTCGACGCCCTCGCCGCCGACGGGGTGCTCACCCGGCTGGACACCGCCTTCTCCCGGGACTCGCCCCGGAAGGTGTACGTGCAGGACAGGATGCGCGAGCAGGCCGCCGAGCTGTGGGACTGGATCCGGCGCGGGGCGCACGTGTACGTGTGCGGGGACGCGGCCCGCATGGCCCGCGACGTGGACGAGGCCCTGCGCGGTATCGTCGCCGAACACGGCCACATGGCCCCGCGGAGTGCGGACGCCTACCTGGCGGCGCTGTCCGCCGAACGGAGATACGTGCGTGACGTCTACTGACCCCGACCCGGCCGCGTCCTGCGACGCGGC
>NZ_CBCSDV010000031.1:27249-52426 GCF_965138335.1 Tsukamurella ocularis | reverse complement strand
GGGGTGCTCGGCTTGGCGGGGGTCGACGGTGCGCCCGGCGCGGGCTTCGGCGTCGCGCTCGGCTTGGCCGGGGTGCTCGGCGCGCCGGGGGCGGCGGGCTTCGGCGACGGGGCCGGGGTCGTCGGCGCGGCCGACGCGAGCGCGGGGGTCAGGAGGGCTCC
Source organism: Tsukamurella ocularis (assembly GCF_965138335.1). GTDB lineage: Bacteria > Actinomycetota > Actinomycetes > Mycobacteriales > Mycobacteriaceae > Tsukamurella > Tsukamurella ocularis_A. Next base: position 52,265 of record NZ_CBCSDV010000031.1, on the reverse strand, counting down.
CGACACCAGCAAGGTGACCACCCCGATCGTTCCGCGTCGCAGTGCCGCACCGATGCGCGTCCCGTCGGTCAAGGTCGAACCCTCCTAGGGTGTTGGGTCGTGGTGATCGAGGGGCGCCTGAGGAAAGCGCCGCAGAAAATCGTGGCCGAGCTTACCATTCCGCTTGACTGACTTCGTGTGAGATCAGTTCACCGTACTGGGATTTCGCCAGTCGTATAGACCATGTACGAACGGCGAGTTTCGGTTCCTGGACCTGAGGAGACCCCGAGTGTCTGACCAGACCTATCAGACGATTGCAGTAACCCTGTATTTCGCAGCCATGTTGTACATCGGTTGGAGTGCGTACCGGAAGACGCGCGACAACCTCGACGACTACATGCTGGCGGGACGCGGCCTCAAACCGTGGGTCGCCGCGCTCAGCGCGGGCGCGTCGGACATGTCCGGCTGGTTGCTGATGGGGCTGCCGGGCGCGGTCTACGCCAAGGGTCTCGTGGAGTCCTGGATCGCGATCGGCCTGACGATCGGTGCGTGGCTCAACTGGAAGTTCGTCGCGCCGCGGCTGCGCTCGTACACCGAGGTCGCGGGCAACTCGATCACGATCCCGAGCTTCCTCGAGCATCGGCTGCGCGACGGCTCGCGGTCGCTGCGCATCGTGTGCGGCCTCATCATCCTGGTCTTCTTCACGTTCTACGTCTCCAGCGGCATGGTCGCCGCCGGCAAGTTCTTCGACAGCACCTTCGGCGTGCAGTACATCCACGGCATGCTCATCGTCGCCGTGGTGACGATGGTCTACACGCTCTTCGGCGGCTTCCTCGGCGCCACGCTCACCGACGTCGCGCAGGGCCTGCTCATGCTCGCCGCCCTGATCGCCGTGCCGATCGTCGCCCTCATCGAGGTCGGCGGGCCGGCGGTCACCGTCGACACCGTGAACTCGGTGAACCCGAGCTTCTTCAGCCTGTTCGCGGGCGGCACCGCGCTCGGCATCGTCTCCGCCGCCGCGTGGGGCCTCGGGTACTTCGGTCAGCCCCACATCATCGTGCGGTTCATGGCGCTGCGCTCGCCGCAGGAGGCCTCCACCGCGCGCCGGTTCGGCATCAGCTGGATGGTGGTCAGCGCGCTGGGCGCCATCACTACCGCCTTCATCGGCATCGCGTACTTCGCGCTGCACCCCGAGAAGGCGCCGAAGGACCCCGAGACGGTCTTCCTCGTGCTCGCGCAGATCCTGTTCCACCCGTTCGTCGCGGGCCTGGTGCTCGCCGCCGTGCTCGCCGCCATCATGTCGACGGTGTCCTCGCAGCTGGTCGTGTGCTCGTCGGCGCTGGTCGAGGATCTGTTCAAGATCTTCGCCGAGAAGTCGGGGCGGGACGCGCAGCTCAGCGACAAGACCTACGTGCGCCTCGGCCGGCTCGGGGTGCTCATCGTCGCGGTGATCGCCGTGCTGCTCGCGATCGACCCGTCCGACAGCATCCTCGAGCTCGTCGGCTTCGCCTGGGCCGGCTTCGGATCCTCGTTCGGCCCCGTCGTGATCCTCGCCCTGTTCTGGCGCAAGCTCACCGCCCCGGGTGCGCTCGCCGGCCTCATCGTCGGCGCTGCCGTCGCCTTCGTCTGGGGCCAGTGGCCGCCCTTCGAGCTGTACGAGATCGTGCCCGGCTTCCTCGCCAACTTCGTGGTCGCGGTCGGCGTCAGCCTCGCGACCTACAAGCCCGACGATGCCGTGGACGCCGAGTTCGACGAGGCCGCCCGTTTGGCGGAGAAGCAGCCGGCGTAGCTCACCGGGCTCGTCCGGCATCCAGAAGGGACCGGTGTCGACGGCCGAGTCGCCCGGCTCGGTGAACCTCGGGGGCGGCGTCGGCAGTCGCGCTGAGATCTGTCGTTCTGTATGCGATCATCGCCAGAAGGCGCTCGATCCGAGGGGGAGATGATGAGTTCGCCATCCGCGTACGGGCAACCGCAGTACGGAGTGCCTCAATCGTCCGCTCGGACGAACGGGCTTGCGATAGCGGCGCTGATAGGCGGCATCGTCTTCGCGCCGCTCGGGATCGTCCTCGGCCACATCGCTCTGCGGCAGATCGGTCGAACCGGTGAAGGCGGACGTGGACTTGCTCTTGCTGGGCTCATCATCGGGTACGCCATCACGTTGATGGCCATCGTCACGATACTGATGATGGCGCTACTGGTCTCCGGGGCTGGGAGCGGCTAGATGCGCAAGCAGTTGTAGGTCGAGCGCGCCCACGGGTCGGAAATTGGTCCTCGTGGCTCGGTCGGAAGTTCCGTCGGATCAGAGGTGTGCGTGGGGCACGCGAGGTCGGAACCGAGGTCGCGGTCACGTCGCAGCCCCTTGCTCCACGTCAACGCAGGCACGAAAAAACCCGGCCTCGCAACGAATCCTGTTGCAAGACCGGGCTTCTCCACTTGGGGTGGATGACGGGACTCGAACCCGCGACAGCCAGAATCACAATCTGGTGCTCTACCAACTGAACTACACCCACCAGGTGCCTGGGATCGCCAGGCTCGGAGAACTTTACCCGACGGTTCCGGCGGAATCCAATCGGTATGCCCTCCGCGTCGTCGAGCGCGACGACCTGCGCGTTCAGGCCGGACCGATCTCCTCCACGGCCGCGGTGATCTGCTCGGTCGACGGCCCGGGGGCGGGCACGAACGCGGTACTGCGGTAGTACTTGAGTTCGCGGATCGACTCACGGATGTCGGCGAGTGCGCGATGCGCGAGACCCTTATCGGGCTGGCCGAAGTAGATGCGCGGGTACCAGCGGCGGCACAGCTCCTTGATCGAGCTGACGTCCACCATCCGGTAGTGCAGGAAGCCGTCCAGCTCGGGCATCTCCTTGGCGATGAACCGGCGGTCGGTGGCGATCGAGTTGCCAGCGAGCGGCACGGCGCCGGCCTCGATGTGCTCGCGCAGGTAGGCCAGCACGGCCTCCTCGGCGTCGCGCACGGTCACCGTCGACGCCCGGACCTCGTCGGTCAGGCCCGAGCGGGCGTGCATCTCCTGCACCACGGGCGGCATGGCCGCGAGCGCGGCGTCGTCCGCGTGGATCACCAGGTCAACGCCCTCGCCGAGGACGTTCAGGTCGCCGTCGGTCACCAGGGCGGCGATCTCGATGAGTCGGTCGGAGGTCAGGTCGAGGCCGGTCATCTCACAATCGACCCATACGAGTTTGTCGTCCACGCCGATCAGCGTAGCCAACGCCGCGGCGCGCCCGGAGATGGCGAAGCGCAAGGGTAGCCTGGCCTCATGAACGCAGTGGGATCGGTGTCGGAGCTCGAGAACGCCGTCGGGGAGCCCGTCACAGCGATGATGCTCAAGACCATCGACCACCTCGACGAGCACTGCCGCGCGATCCTCGCGGCCTCCACGTCGGTCGTCCTCGGCTACCTCGACCGCGACGGCGTGCAGCGCACGAGGCTCCTCGGCGGCGCGCCCGGCTTCGCGGCGGTATCGACGCCGACCGGGCTGGAGATCGCGCTTCCGGAGGAGGCCGCCCCGGGCGGGGCCTCGCTCCTCGTCCTCGTCCCCGGCTGGCGCGAGACGCTGCGCGTCAACGGCACCGTCGGCGCCGACGGCTTCACCGTCCTCGAGGCGTACCTGCACTGCGGGAAGGCCGTGATCCGCTCCGGGCTGTGGCAGCCGGCACCGCCCGCCGCGGCCGGCGCGGAGAACGACGCCGCCACCATCGGCCCGGACGCGGCGGAGTTCCTCGCCGCGGCCCCGTTCGCGGTGATCAGTTCCCGCGATGCGGACGGCCGGGCCGACAGCAGCCCCCGCGGCGATCCCGCCGGCGACGTGCGCGTGCTCGGCCCCACGACGGTGGCGATCGCTGACCGTCCGGGCAACAAGCGCACCGACACCCTGCACAACCTCATCACCAACCCCGAGGTCGCGCTGCTTGCGCTCGCTCCCGGTGACGCCCGGACCCTGGAACTGACCGGGACCGCCACCATCAGCACCGACGCGGCCCTCCGTGAGCAGCTCGCCGAACGGGGCAGGGCGCCGAAGGCGGTCGTCGTCGTCGAGGTCTCGCGCGCGCGACTCGCCCGGAGCGAGGGGATCGTCGCCGCGGCCCTGTGGGACACCGGCCGCCACGTGGACCCGGCGGAGCTCCCGCGCCCCTCCGCGGTGTGGACGGACCACGTCAAACGCAACAGGACGGGCGGTGTCGGCGCGCGGGTGCTGCGCGCCGTGGCGAACGAACGCGTCATGCGGGCCGGAATCGACCTCGACTACCGCCAGAACCTCTATTGACCCAGGTCTCACGCTAGGGTTTGCAGCGTGACTGACAACGCGAACTCCCCGGCACAGACGATCGCCGCCGGCTACGAATTCTCGGGGCCCGCCCTGGAGCTCGGGACCGTCCTCGTGGACGGCACCGTCGACCCGTCGGCCAAGGTGCGGATCCCGCTCGCCATGATGAACCGGCACGGCCTCGTCGCCGGCGCCACCGGCACCGGCAAGACGAAGACGCTGCAGCTCATCGTCGAGCAGCTGTCGGCCAACGGCGTGCCCGTCGTGCTCGCCGACATCAAGGGCGACCTCGCCGGCCTGTCCAAGCCCGGCGAGGCGAACGACAAGACCGCCGCGCGCGCCACCGACACCGGCGACGACTGGAAGCCCGCCAACGTCCCCACCGAGTTCGTCTCCCTCGGCACCAACGGCGTCGGCGTCCCGATCCGCGCGACGATCTCCTCGTTCGGACCGATCCTGCTGTCGAAGGTGCTCGGCCTCAACGCGACTCAGGAGTCGACGCTGGGCCTGATCTTCCACTGGGCCGACCAGAACCAGCTCGAGCTGCTGGACCTCAAGGACCTGCGCTCGGTGATCCAGTACCTGACCTCGGCGGAGGGGAAGGCCGATCTCGAGGGGATCGGCGGCGTCAGCAAGCAGACCGCCGGCGTGATCCTGCGCGCCCTGGTCAACCTCGAGGCCGAGGGCGGCGATACCTTCTTCGGCGAGCCCGAGATCGACATGGGCGATCTCCTGCGCACCGCGGGCGGACAGGGCGTGGTCACCCTCTTCGAGCTCGGCGACCAGGCCGCCCGGCCCACCCTGTTCTCCACCTTCCTCATGTGGGTGCTGGCGGATCTCTTCGAGTACCTGCCCGAGGCGGGCGACCTCGACAAGCCGAAGCTGGTCTTCATCTTCGACGAGGCGCACCTGCTGTTCGCGGACGCCAGCAAGGCCTTCAAGGACCAGGTGGAGCAGACCGTCAAGCTGATCCGCTCCAAGGGCGTGGGCGTCTTCTTCTGCTCGCAGCTGCCCACCGACATCCCGAACCCGGTGCTCAGCCAGCTCGGCGCGCGCATCCAGCACGCCCTGCGCGCCTTCACGCCGGAGGACCAGGCCGCGCTGAGCAAGACGGTCAAGACCTACCCGACCTCGCCGGCCTACAAGCTCGACGAGGCCCTCACCAGCCTCGGCATCGGCGAGGCGATCGTCACCGTGCTCTCGGACAAGGGCGCGCCGACGCCCGTCGCGTGGACCCGCCTGCGGGCCCCGCGCTCGCTGATGGCCGCGATCGGCGACGATGCCGTCCGCTCGGCCGCGCAGGCGTCGCCGCTGTGGGGCAAGTACGCGCAGACCGTCGACAACCTGTCGGCGTTCGAGAAGCTGGCGCAGAACGCGCAGCAGGCGCAGCAGGAGAACGCGCCCGCCGAGCAGGCGCCGCCGCCTCCGCCGGCCCCCAAGAAGGAAGAGGAGGAGTCCGGCTGGGTGTCCGACGTGATGAGCAACCCGGCCGTGAAGTCCTTCCTCCGGTCCGCGGCCTCCAGCGCCGGTCGTGAGCTGTCCCGCAGCATCTTCGGCACCAAGCGTCGCCGCTGACGGCGCCGCCCGCTACGCAGAACGCCGCCCGCCCCGTGAATCCACGAGGCGGGCGGCGTTCTGTGCAGCGGCGGGTGATCCCGGCCGCGGGGCTCAGTTGCCCGCGAGCTTCTTGTACATCTCGCCGACAATGGGGGCCATGATCGCGCGCGGGGTGTAGTGGCCCGCCATGGACATGCCCTTCGAGAGCAGGCCCGGGACGACGCGCATCTTGTTCTTCTCCAACGCGTCCAGGGTCACGCGGGCGGTGTACTCGGTGTTGACCCAGAGGAACTCGGGCACGACCTTCTCCACCGTGGAGCGGTCCTCGGGGTCGGGGAGCTCGGTGCGCACGGGGCCGGGCGCGAGCAGCGTGACGTGCACGCCGGTCTTCTTCAGCTCGCCGCGCAGCGACTCGGAGAAGGTGTTGGCGAAGGCCTTCGAGGCCGCGTACGTGGCGTTGTTCGGGATCGGCATGTTGCCGGCCGCCGAGCCGGTGATCATGATGCCGCCGTTGCCGCGCTTCACCATCTGCGGCAGGACCGCCAGGGTCAGGTCGTGGACGGCGTTGGCGTTGAGCTCGAGCTGCGCACGCTCGTAGTCGAAGTCCAGGTCGATGACGCGGCCGAAGGTCGCGGTGCCGGCGTTGTTGCAGAGGATCGAGATCTCGCGCGACGCGAGCTCCTCGCACAGCACACCGCGGGCGGCGTGATCGGAGAGGTCGACGCCGCGGACCTCGGCCTCGACACCGAATTCGGCGCGCAGCTTCGCGGCCAGCTCCTCCATGGGGCCGGTGCTCCGGGCCACGAGGATGACCGAGTGGCCGCGACGGGCGAGCTCCGTGGCGAGGGCGACACCGATGCCGGAGGAGCCGCCGGTGACGACGGCGCGGGCGGACTGATGGGGTGCGGGTACTGGCATGGGGGAGATGGTACGGGAGGGCGCGGACGAGCCGTTATCGCCGAGTTCGCACTGTGACGGCCCGGCCCTCGGGCCCGGTCGACGGGGATAACGCGCACGCTGCACCTGCTGAGACGGTGCTCGAGTGGCGCACCCCGGGGTGCTGCATTAGGTTAGCCTCGCCATTGTTCGCCGCATGAAGGTGGAAGACCATGAACCGCTGGGCCCCGTACTACCTGTCCGCACTCCGGATCGTGACGGGCGTGCTGTTCGCGCTCCACGGCGCCGCCACGTTCTGGGGCTTCCTGGACGGCCACCGGTCGAGCCCGGACGTCTTCGCCTGGCCCAACTGGTGGGGTGCCGTGATCCAGCTCGTGGGCGGCCTCCTCATCGCCGCCGGTGCACTCACGCGGCCCGCCGCGATCATCGCCTCCGGCTCCATGGCGTACGCCTACTTCGCCTTCCACGCAGGCGACGGGCTCTCGCCGCTCGCCAACCACGGCGAGCTCTCCGTCCTCTACTGCTGGGTGCTCCTGCTGTTCGCGTTCGCCGGCCCCGGGCCGATCAGTGTCGACGCCGCGATCGGCCGCCTCCGCGCCGGCGATGAGGCTGAGGCGAAGGCCCCGTCGGACCGCGCCGATGCGAAGGATTCGGCAGAGTCGGCGGTATGACCGTCGACATCCCCGAGTCCGCCCGGGCGCTCCTTGACCGCCCGCTCATCGTCGACCTGGCGACCGTCCGTCCCGACGGCTCTCCGCAGGTCAACCCCATGTGGTTCCTCTTCGAGGACGGCCTGATCTGGTTCTCCCACACGGACGACCGGCAGAAGTACCGGAACCTGCTGCACGAGCCGCGGGTCGCGATCGCCATCGCCGATCCCGCGGATCCGCAGAACTACCTGGAGGTGCGCGGCGTGGTCGATCGCATCGAGCCCGACCCGACCGGCAGTCTCCATTCGCGCCTGTCCGAGCACTACGGCGAGGGGCCGCACGTGCCGGAGGACGCGGCGCACCGCGTGAAGATCGCGGTGCGCCCCGTCCGCCTGTCGGGTCGGGCGGCCGGTTGAGCCGCCCTGGACGTCACGCCTAGAGCGAGGCTGCGAGCTCGGTGCCCTGCCGGATCGCCCGCTTGGCGTCGAGCTCGGCGGCCAGTGCGGCGCCACCGATCACGTGGGCCTTCACCCCGCGGTCGGCGAGCGCCTCGTCGAGGTCGCGCACCGACTCCTGGCCGGTGCACAGGATCACGGTCTCGACGTCGAGCACGCGGGCGTCCTTCCGCTCCTCGCCGAAGGTGATGTGCAGACCGGCGTCGTCGACCTTCTCGTAGTTGACGCCCTTGAGCTGCTCCACGCCCTTCATCTTCACGGTCGCGCGGTGCACCCAGCCGGTGGTCTTGCCGAGGCCGATGCCCTGCGGGGTCGACTTGCGCTGCAGCATGTACACCTTGGACCGGGTCGACGGTGCCGGGGCCGGCTTCGTGATGAAGCCGGGCACGTCGCCCTGGCGGGTGACGCCCCATTCGGCGTTCCACTCGTCGAGGTGCAGGGTGGGCGACTTGTCGGTGGTGACGAACTCGGCCACGTCGAAGCCGATGCCGCCGGCGCCCATGATCGCGACGGTGTCGCCGATCTCCTTGGCACCGCTGATCGCCTCGGCGTAGGTGATGACCTTCGGGTGATCGACGCCCGGGAACGACGGGACGCGCGGCACGACGCCGGTCGCGATGATCACCTCGTCGAACTTGCCGGCCAGGTCGTCGACCGACGCCCGAGTGTTCAGGTGCACCGTCACCTGGTTCCGGTCCAGCATCGTCGTGAAGTACCGGATGGTCTCGTTGAACTCCTCCTTGCCGGGGATCTTCGCGGCGTAGCCGAACTGACCGCCGATGTGATCGCTCGCCTCGAACAGCTCCACCTTGTGGCCGCACTCGGCGGCGCTCACGGCCGCGGAGAGCCCCGCGGGGCCCGCGCCGACCACGGCGACGCGCTTGGCCGAACGGGTCGGTGCCAGAACGAGATCCGTCTCACGACCGGCCCGCGGGTTGACCAGGCAGGAGACCTTCTTGTGCACGAAGGCGTGGTCGAGGCACGCCTGGTTGCAGCCGATGCAGGTGTTGATCTCCTCCGCGCGCTCGTCGCGGGCCTTGTTCGCCCATTCCGGGTCCGCGAGCAGCGGGCGGGCGATCTGCACGAGCTGCGCGTCGCCGCGCTCGAGCAGCTCCTCGGCGGTGGCGGGCATGTTGATGCGGTTCGCGGCGCACACCGGGATGTTCACGGCCCGCGTCACGTCGGCGGTGAACGCGGCGAAGGCGGCGCGGGGGACCGAGGTCACGATGGTGGGCACCCGGGCCTCGTGCCAGCCGATGTCGGTGTTGAGGATGTCGACGCCGGCGTCCTCGAGCTTGTGCGCGAGCGTGATGATCTCGTCGCGGGTCTGCCCGTTCGGCACGAAGTCGGCCATCGACAGGCGGAAGACCACGATGAAGTCCCTGCCGCAGCGCTTGCGGATCTCGCGGACGATCTCCACGGGGAACCGCTGCCGGTTCTCCGCCGAACCGCCCCACTTGTCGGTGCGCTTGTTGGTGTGCTCGGCGAGGAACTGGTTGATCAGGTAGCCCTCGCCGCCCATCACCTCGACGCCGTCGTAGCCGGCCTTCTGCGCGGTGCGCGCGGCGTTGCCGAAATCGCGGATCGTCTTGCGCACCTCGAAGTCCGACATGGCGCGCGGCTTGAACGGATTGATCGGTGCCTTGATCGCGCTGGCGGAGGCGCTGAGCGGGTTGTACGAGTAGCGGCCCGCGTGCAGCAGCTGCATCGCGATCTTGCCGCCCTCCTTGTGCACGGCGTCGGTCACGCGCTTGTGCAGGATCGCGTCGAGCGGGCTGGACATCTTCGCGCCGGCGGGCAGCAGCCAGCCGGTGATGTTGGGGGAGTAGCCACCGGTGATGATGAGGCCGACGCCGCCCTTGGCGCGCGCCGCGAAGTAGGCCGCGAGCTTGCCGATGTCCCACGGCATGTCCTCGAGGCCGGTGTGCATCGAGCCCATCACTACGCGGTTCTTCAGCGTGGTGTGACCGAGGTCGAGGGGTTCGAACAGGTGGGGGTACTTGGCTGACATGGCTGTTCCTTCAATCCGCTGAGACGGGGTCGGGGCTGGTGGAGGCTGGTACGAGCGCGGCCAGGACCTCGTCGAGCCAGTCGACGGTGCCCTGTTCCGAGAGCACGCCGCCGCGCAGTACGAGGTACTGCTGCAGCTCCGTGCCGGTAAGGGTGGACGGTGCGGGGTAGTCGCGGCTCTCGAGGGTGCGGAAGAGCTCGGCCCGCTCGGCGTGCAGATCGCGGACGCGCCGGATCTCCGCGACCAGGTCCGGCAGGTCCGACGGTGCCGCACCGCGGACCCGGGTGGCCAGCTCGCGCCGGTCCGCCGCGTCCTTGCCCGGCGTGCGGATCCACTCCGAGAGGGTCTTCCGGCCGGTGTCGGTGATCGAGTAGACCTTCTTGTCGGGCTTGCCGTCCTGCGCCTGTTCGACGTAGGTGACGAGGCCGCTCGTGGTCATCCGCGCCAGCGTCTTGTAGATCTGCTGATGCGATGCGCGCCACCAGTGCCCGATCGAGCGGTCGAAGCGCCGGGTGAGCTGGTACCCGGTGCCCGATCGCTCGCTCAGGGAGACCAGGAGCGCGTGTTCGAGTGCCACGGGGCCGACGCTACCGCCGCCTCGTCTCTTATGCAACTAGTTGCACTGCGTGTGGATGCAACTCTCGGCGGCCGGGGGAGGTGTCGATAAGATGTCCTCGCAGCATTGCCTCCGTAGCTCAGTTGGATAGAGCATCGGCCTTCTAATCCGAATGTCGCAGGTTCGATTCCTGCCGGGGGCGCACGAGAGTCGGCCGGGCGATGCGTACGCGTACGTGATCTGACCTGGAGATATCGGGCGAAATGGGGTGTCCTCGGGCCCGTGTGCGGCGTTACGATCGACGGTGGACGTGGGGGCCTCATCAGGAGGTGCTCGATGAAGCGGACACGACGAACATTCGCCGTGGCGGCCTGCGCGGTCGCGCTGTTCGGCGGAGGCGGGACCGGCGCGGCCTCGGCCGATCCCACTCCCGCGCCACCGCCGGTCGGCTCGCAGTGCGGCAAACCCGGCGAGAACAAGGTGATCACCACGATCCACACCTGCGCGAAGATCAACTCCTCGTGCACGGGCTACGACATGATGATCATCGGCCGCGTCGACAAATGGGGGCACTGCGTGATCCCCGGGATGAACGGGACCACCTGGTGACGTGAGCGAGCTCGCGCTCCCGCTCGTGGGCCTCGTCGGCGGCGTCCTCGCGGGAGTCTCCCCGTGCGTGCTCCCGGTCCTGCCGGTCGTCCTGCTCGGCAGCGCCGGGACGGGGGTCGACGGTGCCCGCACGTCGCGCGCTCGGCCGGTCGCGATCGTCGCCGGCCTGGTGCTCAGCTTCTCCCTGTTCACGCTGTTCGGCACCGTCGTCCTCTCGCTCCTGCACCTGCCCGCCGGGCTGATCCGCTGGATCGGGATCGGGGCGCTGCTCCTGCTCGGCGTGGCGATGCTGGTCCCGCCGCTGGAGCGGCTGCTCGAGCGGCCCTTCGCCCGGCTGCCGCAGCGCGTCCCCGGCCTCAAGGGCGACGGCGCCGCAGGAGGCTTCGCGCTCGGCGTCGCCCTGGGCGCGGTGTACGTGCCCTGCGCCGGACCGGTCCTCGCGGCGATCGCGCTGGCCGGGGCCACCGACTCCATCGGCCCGCGCACGCTGATCCTCACCGCGGCGTTCGCGATCGGCACTGCGATCCCGCTGCTCGCGATCGCCCTCACCGGTCATCGCCTGGCCGACCGCGTGCGTGCGCTGCAACGGCGCCAGCGGGCGATCCGCGCCGTCGGCGGCGTGCTCGTCATCGCCCTCGCGGTCGCGCTGGCGCTCGGCGTCACCGACCTCATCCAGCGCCGCGTGCCCGACTACACGCAGGCGGTCGGCGACCGGCTCGGCGCCGCGGCGATCGCCCCGCAGGTCGCGGGCACGGGCAGCCTGCAGCAGTGCCAGCAGGCCGCGTTCACGGGGACGGCGCAGCTCGCCGACTGCGGGCCGGCGCCGGAGTTCGCCGGCATCGACCCGTGGCTCGGCGGCGCTCCGCGCACGATGGCCGGACTGCGCGGCAAGGTCGTGCTCATCGACTTCTGGGCGTACTCCTGCATCAACTGCCAGCGCGAGCTCCCGCACGCCGAGGCCTGGTGGAAGAACTACCGCGACCTCGGCTTCGAGGTGATCGGGGTGCACACGCCCGAGTACGCCTTCGAGCACGACGTCGGCAACGTCACCGCGGGCGCGCGCAAACTGGGCCTGACCTTCCCGATCGCCGTCGACAACCGGTCCGCGACCTGGAGCGCCTACCGCAACGTGGCCTGGCCCGCGGGCTACCTCGTCGACGCCACCGGGACGATCAGGCTCGTCACGCTCGGCGAGGGCCACTACGACAAGGCTGAGACCGCTATCCGATCGCTCCTGCTCGCCGCGCACCCCGGCGCCACCCTCCCGCGCGCCACCGACGTCCCCGACGCCACCCCATTGAACAAGGACCGGACGCCCGAGCTCTACCTCGGCGCGGAGAAGCAGCAGGGCTACGGCGGCGGTGACTACGACGTCGGGACCCGTGCGTACACCCGCCCGGAGGTCCTGCAGCCCAACACCTTCGCGCTCGACGGGACCTGGACTGTCGGCGCCGAGGACATCCGTGCGGGGGAGCGCGCCGCCCTCACCCTCGCGTACACCGCGCAGCGGGTGTACCTCGACGTCGGCGGCACCGGCACCCTCATCGTCACCGAGGGCGGCGCGACCCGCACCATCGCCGTCGACGGTCCGCCCGACATCCGCACCGTCGTCGACCGGCCGGCATCCGGCGCGGGGACCGTCACCGTCGCGTTGAGCCCGGGGCTGACGGCCTATTCGTTCACCTTCGGCTGAGGTCCGCTCAGCGGCGCCCTAGCGTCGCGAGGGCGATGTCGATGATCCCCGCGCGGGGCTCCAGGGAGGGCACCCGTTCCAGCGGAACCCATTCCGCGAAATCGGTGGTGCCGCCGACCTCGACGGTGCCGAGAGTGCCCGATTCGATGGTGACGTCCAGGAGGAATCGCTGCGAGCGCACGGGGGAGCGCTCCGCGGTCGCGGGGAACGTGTCGTGGTTCTCGGCGAGCAGCCGACCGGGGGTGACCGTGTAGCCGGTCTCCTCCTCGAACTCGCGGACCAGAGCGGCGTGCAGGCTCTCGTCGAACTCCACGCCGCCGCCCGGCATCGTCCAGCACGGGGGTGCTGCCGTGCTGCCGTTGAACCAGGTCAGCAGCATCTCGTCGGCGTCGTTCACGGCGAGGCCGTACACCGCGAGGCGCGTGTGGAACTCGGTGAAGTGCATCGGCTCAGCGTAGGACCGCCTCGCGCGAAACGCGCAAAAGCGCGACTAACACGCACAAGCGCGCGCTGTGAACGCCGTCACGCCCATGCTCCTCGTGTTACCCCGATCACTCATCCACGAGGAGAAACCGATGCTGACAGTCCTGGGACTGACCATGGTCGCGGCGTTCATGGTCGTCATCATGGCCCGCCGCGCGACGCCGATCGTCGCGCTGATCGCCGTCCCGGTGATCTTCGGCCTGCTCGCCGGCGCCGGCACGGGCATCGGGAAGATGATCACCGACGGCATCGAGGACCTCGCGCCGACCGCCGCGATGCTGTTCTTCGCCATCATCTTCTTCGGCGTCATGATCGACGTCGGGCTGTTCGACCCGGTCGTGCGTGCGGTCGTCCGCGTCGTCGGGGAGGACCCCGCCAAACTGGTGCTCGGCACCGCGGTCCTCGCGGGAGTGGTCTCGCTCGACGGCGACGGCTCCACCACGTTCATCGTCACCACCTCCGCGCTGCTGCCGCTCTACCTCAAGCTCGGCGTCAGCCCGGTGGTGCTCACCGTGGTCGCCGGCCTCGCGAACGGCACCATGAACATCCTCCCGTGGGGCGGCCCCACCGCACGCGCCGCGGCTGCGCTGAAGATCTCGCCCTCGGAGGTCTTCGTTCCGATGATCCCGTCGCTCATCGCGGGCATGGTCGTGGTCCTCGCGTTCGCCTGGCACCTCGGGCTCATGGAGCGCAAGCGCCTGGGCAGCATCGTGATCCGCGAGCGGGTGCTCGCCGGAGCGGGCGGCGGCACGGGCGGCGCCCTCGGCGGCGGCGGTACCGACGCACCCGTCCCGCCCACCGGCGGTACCGGCGACAGCGCCCTCACCGCGATCTCCGGCACCCACGGCAACCCGAAGCTGATGTGGTTCAACGCCGGTCTCACCGTCGCCCTGCTGTCGGTCCTCACGCTGGACCTGCTGCCGATCCCCGTGCTGTTCATGATCGCCGCCGCGATCGCGCTGGCCGTCAACTTCCCGCAGGTCGCCGATCAGCAGGAGGCCATCACCCGGCACTCGAAGTCGATCGTCTCCGTCGTCGGAATGGTCTTCGCCGCTGCGGTTCTCACCGGCGTCTTCAAGGGCACCGGCATGGTCGACTCCGTCGCCGCCTGGGTCACGGGCATCATCCCGTCGTCGATGGGGCCGCACCTGGCCGTGATCACCGGGATCCTGTCGATCCCCTTCACCTTCCTGATGTCCAACGACGCCTTCTACTTCGGCATCCTGCCCGTGCTGTCGGAGACCGCGAGCCACTACGGGATCAGTGCGGCCGAGATGGCCCGCGCCTCGATCACCGGCCAGCCCTTCCACATGCAGAGCCCGCTGGTGCCCGCCATCCTGCTGCTCGTCGCGCTCGCGGGTGTGGGCCTCGCGGATCACCACAAGAAGGTGCTGTGGCGCGCGTTCGTCGTGTCGATCGTGATGCTGGTCGTCGGCGTCCTCCTCGGCCAGATCCCCTTCTGAGGGCGGATCGGATGGCTAGGCTGAGGCGATGCCCAGGATCCGGCTGCGCACGCAGATCCTCCTGCTCCAGGTGGTGATCATCATCGTCAGCCTCGCCGCCGGCTTCGGCATCGTCCTGCACCGCGTGGACGCCGACACCCGCGCCGAGTACGGCCACCGGGCGGAGGCGATCGCCGAGACCGTCGCCTCCGATACCGACGTCCGTGCCGGCGCCGCCGCGCAGTCGGCGGCGCGCCGCGCGGGACACCCGGCCACGCGACAGGAACTCGCCGCCGCGCCGCTCCAGCGACAGGCCCTGGCGATCACGGAGCGCACGGGAGTCCTGTTCGTGGTGATCGCCGATGACGCGGGCTACCGCATCGCCCACCCGGATTCGACCCAGCTCGGGGCTCCGCTCAGCACCGACCCGGCCACCGCTCTGGGCGGGGAGGTGGAAGTGACCCGACAGCGCGGAACGCTCGGCGACTCGGTCCGGGCCAAGGCCCCGGTCCTCGGAAACGACGGCGCCGTCGTCGGACTCGTCAGCGTCGGCATCTCCACGGAGACCGTGGCCGAGGCCGCTCGGCGCACACTGCTCCTGCTCGTGGGGCTCGCCGCGCTCGCACTCGCCATCGGCGTCGTCGGGTCGGGCCTCCTCGCCCGACGGTGGCGCCGCCTCACGCTGGGCCTCGAGCCCGAGGAGATGGCCGAGCTCATCCGCGAGCAGAACGCCGTTCTGTACTCCGGGTCCGAGGGGGTGATCGCCATCGACGCGCAGGGCGTCGTCCGGGTCATCAACGACCGCGCCCGCGAGTTGCTCGGCGTCACCGCCGAGGCCGGCACCCCGCTCGCCGATCTCGGCCTCACCGAGCGAGTGGCGGGCGTCGTCGACACGCCGACCGAGGTGCCGGTCGCCGCCGCGGTGAACGAGCGCGTCGTGCTCGTCGCCTCGCGGCGGGTGCACCGCGGTGACACCGACCTGGGCACCGTGCTCACCGCCGTCGACCGGACCGATGTCGAGGCGCTCACCCGCGAGCTCGACTCGGTGCAGGCCATGAGTGCTGCGCTGCGCGCGCAGCGGCACGAGTCCGCCAACCGGGTGCACGTCGTCGCCGGGCTGCTCCGCGACGGCCGCACTGACGAGGCCCTGGCCTATCTCGACGAGATCGCCGGCCGCGCGGGCGTGCTCCCGGTCTCCGGCCTCGATCGCCTCGACGAGCCGCACCTGCGGGCCTTCGTCTCCGCCAAGGCGGCCCGGGCCCGCGAGCGGGGCGTCGTCCTGCGGGTCGGGGCCGACACGGCCCTCGTCGGCGTGCTCACCCACCCCGTCGACACCACGACCCTGGTCGGCAACCTGCTCGACAACGCGATCGACGCGGCCGGCGACGGCCCCGAGCCCCGGGAGGTGGAACTCGACGTGCTGCGCGACGGCGACGACCTCGCGATCATCGTCGTCGACAGCGGCCCCGGTTTCGCCGTCGACGACCCCTTCGTCGAGGGGGTCAGCACGCGCACCGATCCGACGGTGCCCGGCGGCCGCGGGCTGGGCCTGGTCATCGCCCGCCAGGTCGCCCGCGGGCACGGGGGAGAGGTCGTCGTCGTGGCGCGGGGCGGCGACGGCGAGCCCACCACCGTGATGGCCACACTGCCCGAGGGGGTGCGCGACGATGCCTGACGACCTGCGGATCCTCGTCGTCGACGACGACTTCCGGGTGGCGGCGATGCACGCGAAGATCGTCGACGCCATGGTGGGCCTCACGACCGTCGGCTCGGCGCGCACCCTGTCCGAAGCGCGCGCGATCCTCGAGCGCGACCGGATCGACCTCGCGCTCGTCGATGTCTACCTCCCCGACGGCTCCGGCATCGACCTGGTCCGCGAGATGCGCTGCGACGCCTTCATCCTCGGCGCCGCCGACGACGCCGGCAGCGTGCGGGCGGGCCTCGCCGCGGGGGCGCTGCAGTACCTCATCAAGCCCTTCGCGACGACGGAGCTCGCCCGCCGGCTCGGCGCCTACACGGCGTACCGGCGGATCCTCGGCGCCGGAGAGGTCACGCAGGAGCAGGTCGACGCCGCCGCGTCGGTGCTGCGCAGCGAGCGCCCCGCCCCGCGCCGCGACGAGGGCGGCTCGGTCACCGAGCGGCGGATCGTCGAGGCGCTGCGGGCCGCCGACGGGCCGATGCTCGCGGACGACATCGCCGCGGAGGTCGGTGTCTCGCCGGCGACCGCCCGCCGCTACCTCGCCGACCTGGTGCGGGAGGGAACCTTGACGATGGCCCTGCAGTACGGCGCCACGGGCCGGCCGCGCCAGCGGTACACGCTGGCCTGAGCGACGTCCCCGATCCAGGGGCGCGTACCCGCGGATCCTCCGACTCGCGGGTGCCGCGCCCCCGCCGGCATTAGAGTCCGAAGCCATGGGAATCACTCGGTTCGCGCTCGCCGGAGTCGCCGCTGTCCTGGGAGCGGGGCTGATCGCCGCGCCCGCCGTCGCCGCACCGGAGTGGTCCGGTCTCGACGCCGCGAACTACGCCGGGCCCGTCCCCGCGAAGGGCGGCGAGCAGATCAAGTCGGTGCCGCTGGCCCCGTCGCTGTCGCTGCCCGGCGCGGGCACGGCCAAACGCGTGCTGTACTCGACGACCGACCAGCACGGTCGGCCCGCCACCAGCACCGGCGCGATCTTCCTGCCCAAGGGGACCGCGCCAGCCGGCGGGTGGCCCGTGATCGCCTGGGCCCACGGCACCGTCGGGCTCGGCGACACGTGCGCGCCGTCGGCCAATCCCCGTTCCGCCCGCGATCGCGAGTACCTCGGGCACTGGCTCTCGCAGGGCTACGCGATCGTCGCCTCCGACTACGCCGGCCTCGGCACGCCGGGCCTCATGAGCTACCTCAGCAGCGTCTCGACCGCGCACAACGTCGTGGATTCCGTGGTGGCGGCGCACAAGGATCCCTCCCTGCAGCTGTCGAAGAAGTGGGCGATCGTCGGCCAGTCGCAGGGCGGTGGCGCCGCCGTCAACAGCGCGCGGTGGGCCACGAAGTTCAGCGCCGGGAGCGGCCTCGACTACCGCGGCGTCGTCGCCACCGGGACGCCGTTCAAGATCGAGGAGGTCGTGAAGAACGTCGGACCGGCGACGGGGCTGCCCGGCGGCCTCAGCTCCGCCGCCACCTCCTACACCGCGTACATCCTCGCCGGCGTCCGCGAGGCGGATCCCGGCGTCGACTACGACTCGGTGCTCACCCCGCGCGGCAGGGCGGCCGCGGCGAAGGCCGAGGTGCAGTGCTACGCGCAGCTCAGCACGACGCTCGCCGGGCAGAAGCCGACGGACTTCGTCAGTGCGAAGGTCAGCACGGTGCCGGGCGCGAGCGCGGCGCTCGATCGGTACATGGGGACGCCGACCTCGGGGTACGACCGGCCGGTATTCCTGGGCGTCGGGCTCAAGGACACGGACGTCCCGGTGCAGTCCTCGATCGCCCTCGCGGCGGCGCTGAAGAAGAGCGGCACCGCGGTCGAGCTGCACCAGTACCCGAACGCCGACCACAGCGGCGCCGTCCTGGAATCCATGAAGGACTCGACGCCCTTCCTCGCGCGTGTCTTCGCCTGAACTCCTACGACCGGACGCGACACGCTTGACGCCGCGACGGCATGGTTTCTCCTGGGGCGCGCTGCACCTGGGCGGGCGCACCGAACGGGCCCGACCCGCAGCGCCGGCGGTCAGTCCTTCGGGCGGTTGTCGATGAGCCGGCGGGCCTTGCCCACGGAGCGCTCCAGACCGCCGGGCTCGACCACGTCCACGGTGACGCTGACGCCGATCCGATCCTTGATCTGCGTGCGCAGCTGCTCGCCGGCGGCGTGGTCGACCCGTCCGTCGGGCCGGTGTTCGACCCGCACCGTCAGCTGATCCATCCGGTCCGGGCGGTCCAGGACGCACTGGAACTGCGGCGCCAGCTCGTCGATCCCCAGGATGAGCTCCTCGATCTGGGTGGGGAAGAGGTTCACGCCGCGCAGGATGATCATGTCGTCGGTGCGGCCGGTGATCTTCTCCATCCGGCGCATGGTGCGGGCGGTGCCGGGCAGCAGCCGGGTGAGATCGCGGGTGCGGTACCGGATGATCGGCGTGGCCTGCTTGGTGAGCGAGGTGAAGACGAGCTCGCCGTGCTCCCCGTCGGGCAGCACCTCACCCGTCATCGGGTCGATGATCTCGGGGTAGAAGTGGTCCTCCCAGATGTGGAGACCGTCCTTCGTCTCCACGCACTCCATCGCCACGCCGGGCCCGATCACCTCCGAGAGCCCGTAGATGTCCACCGCGTCGATGCCCGCGTCCCGCTCGAGTTCGGAGCGCATCTTCTCGGTCCACGGCTCGGCGCCGAAGACGCCGACCCGCAGCGAGGTCGAGGTCGGGTCGATGCCCATCTCGATCATCTTGTCGAGGATCGTGAGCATGTAGGACGGGGTCACCATGATCGCGTCGGGCTCGAAGTCCTGGAGCAGCTGGATCTGCTTCTCCGTCTGCCCGCCGGACATGGGAATGACGGTGGCGCCCACCCGCTCGGCGCCGTAGTGCGCGCCGAGGCCGCCGGTGAACAGGCCGTATCCGTAGGCCACGTGCACCCGATCGCCGGCGCGCACGCCCGCGGCCCGCAGCGACCGGGCGACGACGTCGGCCCACATGCTGATGTCCTCGGCGGTGTAGCCCACCACGGTGGGGCGTCCGGTGGTGCCGGAGGAGGCGTGCACGCGCGAGACCCGCTCGCGTGGAACGGCGAACATGCCGAACGGGTAGTTCTCCCGCAGGTCGGCCTTGGTGGTGAACGGGAACTTCGCGAGATCGCCGAGGTCCTGCAGGTCGTTCGGGTGCACGCCCGCCGCGTCGAAGGCCCGGCGGTAGTGCGGGACGTTCTCGTAGGCGTGGGCCAACGACCAGCGCAGGCGCTCGAGCTGGAGCGTCGCGATCCGGTCACGGGAGGCGAATTCGATGTCGTCGGTGGGGGTCGCCGTGGTCATGGCTGGGACTTCCTCGGGCTCGGGGCGGGGGGTCAGGCGTCGAAATCGACGGTGACGGCGTCGCTGGTCGGGTAGGTCTGGCAGGTGAGGACGAAACCGGCGGCCACCTCGTCGTCCTCGAGCGCGTAGTTGCGCCGCATGTCGACGGTGCCGCACAGCACCTTGGCGCGGCACGTGCCGCAGACGCCGCCCTTGCAGGCGAAGGGAAGGTCGGACCGGAAGGCCTCGGCCCCGTCGAGCAGGGTGTCGTCCTGCGACGTCGTGCCGGTCACGCTGCGGCCGTCGAGGACCACGGTGACGGCGCTGCTGGGGCCCTCCACGCCGGGCTCGCGGTGCCTCTCCTGGGGCGGCGGGGTGCCGTCGTCGACGTAGAACAGCTCGCGGTGGATCGCGTTGCGCGCCACGCCGAGTTCGGCGAGGACGGCCTCGGCGTCGGTCACCATGCCGTGCGGGCCGCACAGCCAGAAGTGGTCGGCGTCCGCGGTGGGGACGACGGTGCGCAGCAGTTCCCGCAGGCGTTCGGCGTCCACGCGTCCGGTGAACAGCTCGACGTCGCGGGGCTCGCGGGAGAGCACGTGGATCACGTCGAGCCGGTCGTGGTACTGGTCCTTGAGGTCCGCGATCTCGTCGGCGAACATCACGGAGCGGGTGCGGCGGTTGCCGTAGACCAGGATCACCCGGGATCCCGGGTTCGTCAGTACCGTGGCGGCGATCGACAGCATGGGCGTGATCCCGGAGCCCGCGGCGATGAGCACGTGCACGCCGGCGGTCTCGGGGTCGGCGGCGAACGTGCCCGTCGGGCCCTGCACCTCGACGGTGTCGCCCGCGCGGACGTCGTGCACGAGCCAGGTGGAGAACAGGCCGTCGGTGACCTCGCGGACGCCGACGCGGGGGCGCCGGCCCACGGGCGAGCAGATCGAGTACGAGCGGCGGTGCTCGACACCGTCGATCGTGCGGCGCAGGGTGAGCGACTGGCCGGCGGCGAAGGCGAACTCGTCGGTGAGCGCGGCCGGGACGTCGAAGGTGACGGCCACGGCGTCGTCGCACAGGGACTCGACGCCGGCGACGGTGAGCGGGTGGAACGCCCGGCCGCGGGCCGAGGCCTCGGTGGCGGGGGAGGCGGCGGTCATCAGATCTCCTTGACGTGGTCGAAGGGCTCGCGGCAGTCGAGGCAGCGGTAGAGCGCCTTGCACGGCGTCGCGCTGAACTCGGAGTCGAGGCGCGTCGCAGTGGAACCGCACGCGGGGCACGCGATCCGGCGGGGCGCGGGCTGCAGGGTCAGGGGGATCGGCCCGTCGGCGCGGCGCGGCGCGGGGCCCGGCGTCGAGTATCCGGCCGCACGCAGCTTCGCGCGGCCGGCGTCGGTGATCCAGTCCGTGGTCCACGCGGGGGAGAGTGCGGTCTCGATGGTGATCTCGCCGAAACCGGCGGCACGGAGCGCACTCTCGATGTCGGCGCGGATGGTGCCCATCGCCGGGCAGCCGGAGTAGGTGGGGGTGATCGTCACCGCCACCGCGCCGTCGGCGGCCTCGGAGACCTCGCGGACGATGCCCAGGTCCGCGAGGGTCACCTGCGGCATCTCGGGGTCGAGCACGGCGCCGACGACGGCGAGCGCGGTGCGGGTCGTGGTGGCGTGCACGTCACCACGTCCCTTCGGGGTGCGCGCGAGCCACGGACTGCATCTCGGCGAGGATGTGGCTGAGCTCCTCGGTGTGCAGTCCCTGCCGGCCGGCGCGGCCGCCGACGCGGGCGACGGCGGGCGGATCGGGGACGGGCAGACCGGCGGCGCCGAAGGTGAGTTCCATGACCGCGTCGAACTCCGGCCGCAGGCTGCCCGGGTCGACGCCGATCCCGGCGGCGGCCAGCGTCAGTTCCTCGGTCGCGGGCTCGAACAGCTCCGGCACGTACGGCCAGACGAGCGCGATCGCGGCCTCGGTGCGGCGCCGCGATTCGTCCGTGCCCTGCGCCAGCGTCACGACCCACCGGGCCGCGTAGTCGCGGTGGTAGGTGAGCTCCTTGACGCCCTTGGCGGCCACCGCCGCCAGCACCGGGTCCCGGGACCCGCGCAGCGCGTCGAACAGCGCGAGGCGGGCGGTGGCGAAGGCGAGCAGGCGGACGACGGTCACGGCGAAGTCGCCGTTGTCGAGCTCGACGAGGCGCACGTTGCGGAAGTCCCGCTCGTCGCGGAAGAACGCGAGGGCGTCCTCGTCGGGGACCGGGGAGGAGGCGGGGAGCGCCGGGACGACCGCGCCGTCGGCGGCCGCCGCCCGCGCCAGGAGCAGGCGGGCCTGGCCGAGGAGGTCGAGGCCGATGTTGGCGAGCGCGACCTCCTCCTCGAGCTCGGGGGCGCGCGTGCTCCACTCGGCGAGGCGCTGGGCGGAGATCAGTGCGTCGTCGCCGAGCATCAGGCAGTAGACGGCGAGGGCGCGCGGGTCCACGTCGTCGGGGACCGTCGTGTCGACGCCGGCCAGCGGCTCGTCGAAGCTGGTGCCGAAGGCCCACTGGCCGTGGCTGTCCGCATCGACGAGGCCGTCGTAGACGCTGTCGTGATCGATCATGGCTGGGTTCCTGTTCGCGGGCTGAGCGGGCGGGGCGACGACCGGGCGTCACATGTGGGGGACGGCCTCGGGGATGTCGTAGAAGGTCGGGTGGCGGTAGACCTTGTCGCCACTGGGGGCGAAGAACGGGTCCTTCTCGGAGGGGCTGGAGGCGACCACATCGGTCGAGCGCACGACCCAGATGCTGACGCCCTCGTTGCGGCGCGTGTACACGTCGCGCGCGTTGCGCAGCGCCATCGCGTCGTCGGCGGCGTGCAGCGAGCCGACGTGCACGTGGTTGAGGCCGCGCTTGCCGCGCAGGAAGACCTCGTACAGCGGCCAATCGGCCCGGATCCGTTCACTCATGTCCTGTTCCTTCCTCCGATGCGGTGCGCGCGGCGAAGGCCGTCGCGGCGGCGCGGACCCACGCGCCGTTCTCGTGTGCGGCGCGCCGGTTCGCGATCCGCTCCACGCTGGTGGCGCCGTTGCCCTTGACCACCTGCATGAACTCGTCCCAATCGGGTTCGCCGAAGTCGTACGCGCCGCGCTCGGCGTTCCAGCGCAGGCCGGGATCCGGGAAGGTGACGCCGAGGATCTCGGCCTGGGGAACGGACATGTCGACGAAGCGCTGGCGCAGTTCGTCGTTGGTGTGCCGCTTGATCCGCCAGGCCATCGACTGCGCGGAGTTCGGCGACCGGTCGTCGGGCGGGCCGAACATCATCAGCGCGGGCCACCACCAGCGGTTCACCGACTCCTGCACCATCTCCCGCTGGGCGTCGGTGCCGGACATCATGGTCATCAGGAGCTCGAATCCCTGGCGCTGGTGGAAGGACTCCTCCTTGCACACCCGGATCATGGCGCGCCCGTACGGCCCGTAGGAGCTGCGGCACAGCGGCACCTGGTTGCAGATGGCGGCGCCGTCGACCAGCCAGCCGATGACGCCGACGTCGGCGTACGACAGGGTGGGGTAGTTGAAGATCGACGAGTACTTCTGGCGGCCCTCGATGAGGTTCTCCGTGAGTTCGGCGCGGTCGACGCCCAGCGTCTCGGTGGCGGAGTACAGGTAGAGCCCGTGCCCCGCCTCGTCCTGCACCTTCGCCATGAGGATCGCCTTGCGGCGCAGCGACGGCGCGCGGGTGAGCCAGTTGCCCTCAGGCTGCATGCCGATGATCTCGGAGTGGGCGTGCTGGGCGATCTGCCGGATCAGCGTCTTGCGGTAGCCGTCGGGCATCCAGTCGCGCGGCTCGATCCGCTGGTCGGCTTCGACGATCTGCTGGAACTGCGTCTCGAGGTCGTCAGTGGTGTCGGTCATGTCGGTTCCTTCCGGGGCTGCGGGCGGTCATTCGCCGGTGAACGCGGGCCTGCGCTTGTCCAGGAACGCCGCGACGGCGCCGCGGTGATCGGCCGTGGCGGCGAGGGGCGCGGCGGCCGCGCGCTCCCGCTCGAGCGCGTCGCCGAGCGGCGGCAGCGAGGCGGCGACGAGGGCCTTCGCCGCGGCGAACGCGGCGGTGGGACCGGCGGCGAGCCGCCGCGCCGCGGACTCCGCCGTGGCCGCGGCTTCGTCGTCGGGCGCGACCCGGGCGATGAGGCCCCAGTCGAGGGCCTGCGCGGCCGTGATCCGGTCGCCGAGCAGCAGGAAGGCGCGCGTGCGCACGGCGCCGATGGCGTCGACGAGCGAGCGGGTGAGCCCGGAGTCGGACGCGAGCCCGATCGAGGTGAACGCGGTGGCGAAGGTGGCGCTCTCGGCGGCGATCACTACGTCGGCGGCGAGCGCGATGCCCAGGCCGGCGCCCACGCAGGCGCCCTGGACGGCGGCGACGACCGGAACCTTCAGCCCGGCGATCGCCGAGATCAGCGGGTTGTAGTGCTCGGCGACGGTGTCCATCGACCGCTCGGGCGAGGCCTCGAGGGCCGCCGCGTGCTCGGCGAGGTCCTGGCCGACGCAGAAGTTGCGGCCCTCGGCGCGGATCAGCACGGCCCGGACGGCGTCGTCCGCGGCGATGGCGCGGACGGCGTCGAGCAGGGCCGCCTTGAGCGCGAGGTCGAGAGCGTTGGCGGCCTCGGGCCGGTTCAGCGTGAGGACGGCGAGGCCGTCGGTGACCGTGACGGTGGCGGAATCCATGCGTTCTCCTCGGATCGGTGTCGGCGGGTCAGGACCAGGTGTGGAAGCCGCGGCCGGTCTTGCGGCCGAGGTCGCCGCGGGCGACCATGTCGCGCAGCAGCTGCGGCGGTGCGAACCTCTCGCCCAGCGTCGAGGCGAGGTGTTCGGCGATCGCGAGCCGCACATCGAGGCCCACGAGGTCCGTCGAGCGCAGTGGACCCATGGGGTGGCGGTAGCCGAGCTCCATCGCGCGGTCGATCGATTCGGCGTCCGCTACGCCGTCCTCGAGCATGCGGATCGCCTCGAGCCCCAGGCACACCCCGAGGCGGCTGGTGGCGAAGCCGGGGGAGTCGTTGACCAGGACCTCCTGCTTGCCCAGCAGCTCCACCCAGCCGCGCACGCGGTCGACCACGGGGCCGGCGGTGGCGTCGGTGCGGACGATCTCGACCAGCGTCGACGCCGGCACCGGGTTGAAGAAGTGCATCCCCACCAGGCGCTCCGGGGCGTCCAGGGCGGCCGCGAGAACGGCGATGGAGAGCGAGCTGGTGTTGCTCGCGATCACGCATTGCGGGCCGACGGTGCCCTCGATCCGGTGGAGCACGTCGAGCTTGAGGTCGACGATCTCCGGAACGGCCTCGACGACCAGGTCGGCGCCGGCGGGCAGTTCGTCGATGGCCGAGACCACGGTGACGCGGGCGAGTACCTCGGCGGGCGTCGCGCCGCCGAGCTTGTCGCGCTCGGCGGCGCGCTGCAGCCCCGACGCCACC
>NZ_CBCSDV010000031.1:0-27217 GCF_965138335.1 Tsukamurella ocularis | reverse complement strand
CCGCGGCGGAGCGGTCGCCGCTCTCGGCGATCACGACGGCGGCGCCGAGGGTGGCGAAGACCTGCGCTATGCCCGCGCCCATCCGGCCCCCTCCGACGACGCCCACGGTCGACGGTGCTGTGCTCATCGGCGGTTCCTCTTCTCCAGGAAGGCGGTCATGCGGTCGTGTTTGTCGGCGGTCTCGAACAGGACCGCCTGGGCGATGTCCTCGGTGCGCCCGGTGCCGTCGACGATCGCCTTGGTCAGGCGCAGGGCCAGCGGGGAGGAGGCCGTGATGCGGTCCACGACGCGGTGCGCGGCGGCGACGTGCTCGCCGGCGGGGACGACCTCCATGACGAGGCCGCAGCCCAGTGCGGCCGCGGCGTCGAGCGTGCGGCCCGCGAGCAGGATCTGCTTGGCGACCGAGTGGCCGACCAACGCGGGCAGCCGGTACGTGGCGCCCGCCGCGGCCAGGATCCCGAGCCCGGGCTCCGGGTTCCCGAAGACGGCGGTCTCGGTGGCGATCCGGATGTCGCAGGCGTAGCTGAGCTCCGCGCCGCCGCCGAGCGCGTAGCCGCTCACCGCCGCGACGGTGGGCAGGGGGAGTGCGGCGAAGCGGTCGAACAACGTCCGGTTGATCCCGGCGAGCGCCTGGTCGCGGCCGCGCTCGCGGAGTTCCCCGATGTCGGCGCCGCCGGCGAAGTGCTCGCCGGCGCCGGCCAGCACGACCGGGGCGGGATCGGACTCGATCACGCCGCAGACGGTGTGCAGTTCCGCGATCATCGCCGCGTCGATGGCGTTGCGCGCCGCGGGACGGTCGAGCGTGATCACGTACCGGTCTTCCGTGCGGGCGACGGAGACGGTGCGGAGGCCGGGGACGGCCACCGTCGTGGGGTCGGTCATGGCGTTCCCTCTTCGGTCGGTGCTCCGAAATAATAACCGATCATTCGGTCGGTAACAAGATCTTGATCGAGCCCCGGGTGCGGATGGGAGAATCCAGGGATGGCTGCCACCCCCGTCCGCCGGCGCACCGGTTCTCCCGGTCGTCCCGGCTACGACCTCGACTCGCTCCTCGCGGTCGCCGTGCGCGTGTTCAACGAGCGCGGCTACGACGCCACGAGCATGGACGTCTTGGCGAAGAACCTCGGGCTGACGAAGTCCTCGATCTACCACCACGTCGCGGGCAAGGAGGAACTCCTCGACCTCGCGCTGAACCGCGCGTTGAGCGGACTCTTCGCCGTGACCACGGAGGCCGGCGCGACGACGGGCCGGTCGGTGGACCGACTCGAGTACGTGCTGCGCCGGAGCGTCGAGGTGCTGGTGGCGGAGCTGCCGTACGTGACCCTGCTCCTGCGGGTGCGCGGCAACTCGGACGTCGAGCGCCGGGCGCTGGCGCGGCGCCGCGAGTTCGACGCCGTGATCGCGGACCTGGTCGCGGGCGCCGTCGAGGAGGGCGACGTGCGCGCGGACGCCGATCCGGCCGTCACGAGCAGGCTGCTGTTCGGCATGGTCAACTCGTTGGTCGAGTGGTACCGCCCGCGGTCCGATCATCCGGTGGACGAGGTGACGGACGCGCTCGTGGCGATCGCCTTCGACGGGTTGCGCCGGACCTGATCGGGGATCGGCCGCGCCCTTGACATGCGCGGGCGGTTCGGGCCACCCTTATTACCGACCGAATGTACGGTAATAAGGAGCATGCTTCATGGACAGCAGGATGCTGGAGAGCTACGCGTGCGGCCGGTGGCACCGGGCGACGGACGAGGGGCGGGCGGTGGTCAGCCCCGTCGACGGGGTCGAGGTCGCCCGGGTCTCGTCGACCGGGCTGGACGCCGCCGCGATGGCCCGCTACGCCCGCGAGACCGGCGGCCCCGCGCTCGCCGCGCTGACCTTCCACGAGCGTGCCGCGGCGTTGAAGGCGGTCGGCCTGACGCTCATGGCGGGCAAGGCGGAGTTCTACGCCGAGTCCGCCCGAACCGGTGCCACTGAGCGCGATTCGGCCGTCGATGTCGACGGCGGCTTCGGCACCCTGCTCAGTTACGCGAGCAAGGCCAAGCGCGAGCTCTCCAACGACGTGATCCACCTCGACGGGCCCGTCGAGCAGCTCGGGAAGAAGGGCACGTTCGTCGCGCGTCACGTCCACACCTCGCGCCGCGGCGTCGCCGTGCAGATCAACGCCTACAACTTCCCCGTCTGGGGCTTCCTGGAGAAACTCGCGCCCGCCTTCATCGCCGGCGTGCCGACCATCGTCAAGCCCGCCACCCAGACCGCCTACCTCACCGAGCTGGTCTTCCGCCGGATCATCGAATCGGGCCTGCTCCCCGAGGGGTCCGTCCAGCTGCTGTGCGGCGACCCGGCGCCGCTCCTCGACGCCCTCGGCGGGCAGGACTCCGTCGCCTTCACCGGGTCCGCGCACACCGCGGCGAAGCTGCGCGCGCACCCCGTTCTCGTGGCGAACAGCGTGCACTTCACCGCGGAGGCCGACTCGCTCAACGCCTCCGTCCTGGGCGCCGACGTCACGCCGGACGCCCCCGAATTCGAGCTCTACATCAAGCAGCTCACCACCGAGATGACCGTCAAGGCCGGGCAGAAGTGCACCGCGATCCGTCGCGCGCTCGTACCCGAGTCGATGGTCGACGCGGTCATCGACGCCGCGCGGGCCCGGCTCGACCGGGTGGTCGTCGGTGCGCCGGGCGCCGAGGGCGTCACCATGGGCCCCGTCGTCTCCCTGGCGCAGCGCACCGACGTGCTCGCGGCCGTGGACAAGCTTCGCGGAGCGGCGGACCTGGTGGTCGGCGATCCGGACCATGTCGAGGTGGTCGGCGGGGATCCCGCGACCGGCGCTTACCTGCCGCCGATGCTGTTGCGCAGCACCGATCCCGAGGCGCCCGAGGTCCACGAGATCGAGGCCTTCGGTCCCGTCGCGACCGTGATCGGCTACCGCGACACGGCCCACGCCGTCGAGCTGATCGCCCGGGGCGGCGGCAGCCTCGTCGCCTCCCTCGTGACCGCCGACCCGCAGCTCGCCCGCGAGGTCCTCCTCGGGGTCGCGCCGTACCACGGCCGGCTTCTGGTCCTCAACGCCGAGGACGCTCGGGAATCGACCGGTCACGGCTCGCCGCTGCCCGTGCTGGTGCACGGCGGGCCCGGTCGCGCCGGCGGCGGCGAGGAACTCGGCGGCATCCGCGGGGTGCTGCACCACATGCAGCGCACCGCGATCCAGGGCACGCCGGAGGTGCTGGCCGCGACAACCGGCCAGTGGGTCACCGGCGCGCCGCGCGCGGAGGGCGACGAGCACCCGTTCCGGAAGTCCCTGGCCGAGCTGAGGATCGGCGACACCATCGTGGGCGGACCGCGCACCGTCACCCTCGCGGACATCGGGCACTTCGCGGAGTTCACCGGCGACACCTTCTACGCCCACACCGATCCGGAGGCAGCGGCGGCGAACCCGCTGTTCGGCGGCATCGTCGCGCACGGCTACCTCGTGGTCTCCCTGGCCGCGGGCCTGTTCGTCGATCCCGCGCCGGGCCCCGTCCTGGCGAACTTCGGCGTCGACTCGCTCCGCTTCCTCACCCCGGTCCGCGCGGACGACGCCCTCACGGTGACCCTGACCGCCAAGCAGATCACCCCGCGCAGCGGCGCCGACTACGGCGAGGTCCGCTGGGACGCCGTGGTCACGAACCAGGACGGCGCGCCGGTCGCCACCTACGACGTGCTGACGCTCGTCGCCAAGACCCGGGACGGGGGCGCGGAGTGATGACCGCGGCGGCGCGCGTCGAGGAGTGCGAGCCGGCGCGGTCGATGTTCGCTGCCGACAACGCCTCCCGGGCGCTCGGCATCGAGATCGTCGACCTGCGCCCCGGCACCGCGACCACGACGGTGACGGTGGGGGAGACGATGGTCAACGGTCACGGGATCACCCACGGCGGCTACGTCTTCCTGCTCGCCGACACCACCTTCGCGCTGGCCTGCAATTCGCGGGGCGAGGCCGCTGTCGCCGCGCGGGCGGACGTCCGGTTCCTCCGCGCCACCCGGCTCGGCGACGTGCTCACCGCCACCGCGGTCGAGCGCGAGCGGTTCGGCCGCAACGGCCTCTACGACGTGACGGTGCGCCGCGGCGACGAGGTGATCGCGGAGTTCCGCGGCGACAGCAGGACCATTCCCTCCGGCGCCTGAACGATCAGCCGACGGCGGGGCCGACGTGTCGGGCGCGGTACTCGCCCGGACTCGTCCCCGTCGCCGCCTTGAAGGCCCGAGCGAAACCCGACGGATCCGGGAAGCCCCACTGCGCGCCGATCGCGGCGACCGGTCGCACCGCTTGCGCGGGATCGGCCAGCGCGGTGCTCACCGCGTCGATCCGGCGGCGGCGGATCCACGCGCTCGGCGTCGACCCCCGCTCCGCGAACAGCTGCTGCAGGTAGCGCACCGAGACGTGCTGCGCGGCGGCCACGGCCTCCACGCTGAGCCCGGGAAGGCCCAGCCGCGCGTCGATGTACGCCGTCGCGCCCGCGAAGACCACGTCGGCCGTCGGCACCGCCTCCGCGGGCTCGAGGCGGCGCAGGAGCGTCGCGTCCACCAGTTCGAGGACGGCGTGCACCGCGCGCGGGTCGGGGTCCACCCCGCCCGTCCGCAACTGTCGCCCGAGGCCGGTGAGCAGCGACGAGGCGAGCGCGCCGAGGCCGTGCCGGCCCGAGATCCGCTGCGCCGTCAGCTCGGCGACCTGACGCGGGGTCACACCGAGGCGGTCCCGCGGGATCAGCAGCACGAACATGCTGAAGGCGTCGGCGAAGTCGAGCGAGTACGGCCGGGTGGTGTCGTAGATCGCCAGGTCGCCGGGCGTCAGCGCCGCCTCGCGACCGTCCTGGACGAGCACGCTGTAGCCGTGCAGCTGCACGCCCAGCTTGTACACGCCGGGGTCGGCATCGGCGATGGTGCCGCGATCGCGCCACACGGTGACCGGGCCGCCCGCGACCTCGGTGGCCGCTGCCGCGCCGAGGTCCTGGCTGCGCACCAGCCCGCGGAAGGTGGGCACGGCACCGTCGTGGCCCGAACGGCCCGGCGCGACGAGGGCGGGCGGGGATGCACCGTCGGAACGCGGCGCGGCGCGCAGCGGCACGAACGCGGTGTTCACCGCCTCCTGCCATGCGTCGAACCGGTCCGGCGCCGCCAGGGTGGCGGCGTCGAAGACCTCGACCGCGCCTGAACTCATCGGCTGTCTCCTTCGTGCCCCCTCCATGTCACCACAGATCGAGTCCCGGACGTGACGCGCATCACGTTCTCGCGCCTGGCGCACACCGGCGTGCGGGTCACGCCAATGCCCTGCGCGGGGTGCGGCGGCCAGGCTCGAACTCGAGCGGCGGAACGCGCCGGACGGACGGCAAGGAGCGGGAATGAGCCCACGGGACAGCGATTACGTCATCATCGGAGCCGGATCCGCGGGCAGCGCCCTCGCCCGACGGCTCGTCGACGGTGGGCACACCGTGCACGTCATCGAGGCGGGGGCGGTCGATGCCGATCCGAACATCCACAGCCCGCAGGGATGGCCGGCACTGCTCCAGGGGCCGAACGACTGGGCGGTGATGACCTCCGCGCAGCGGCACGCCGCCGGGCGGTCGCTGTTCTGGCCGCGCGGCAAGGTGCTCGGCGGTTCGAGCTCGCTCAACGGCATGATCTACATCCGCGGCCACCGCGACGACTACGACGCCTGGGAGGCGGCGGGCAACGAGGGCTGGGGATGGGAGACCGTCCTTGAGCTGTTCAAGCGCAGCGAGGACCACGAGGACGGCGCCTCCGCGTGGCACGGCGCTGGCGGCCCCCTCCACGTCTCGGTGCTCCGCGATCGTCACCCCGCCGCGCAGGCCTTCGTCGACGCCGCGATCGCCTTGGGGCACAAGCCCACCGAGGACTTCAACGGCGACCTCATGGAGGGCGTCGGCTTCAATCATGCGACGATCAAGGACGGCCGCCGGCACAGCGCGTGGCAGGCCTTCGTGGCGCCCGTGCTCGATTCGCCGCTGCTCACGGTCACCACCGGAGCGCTCGTCACCCGGATCGTGCTCGACGCCGGGCGAGCCACCGCGGTCGAGTACCTCGTGGACGGCGAGCTCCGCATCGCCCGGGCGACCGCCGAGATCGTGCTGTCCGCCGGGGCCATCGGCTCGCCGAAGATCCTGCAGCTCTCGGGCATCGGCGACCGCGCCGACCTCGAGGCCGCCGGTGTCGAGACCCTCGTCGATCTGCCCGGCGTGGGCAAGAACCTGCACGACCACCTCCTGGTCGGCAACCTGTACGCGACCGCGGGCGCGCTCCCGCCGGGCCGGAACAACCTGCTCGAGGCCCAGCTCTTCGCACACTCCCAGCAGACGGACGACGCGGCGCCCGATCTGCAGCCGTTGTTCCTTCATCTGCCGTACCCGACCGACGGCGGCGACGCCCCCGCCGACGGGTACACGATCGCCCCCGGCCTGGTGGCCCCGCGCTCGCGCGGCACGCTGCGGCTCGCCTCCGCCGATCCGGCGGCCGCGCCGCTCGTGGATCCCAACATCCTCGCCGACGACTACGACGTCGAGGCCCTGGTCGACGCCGTGATCCTGTGCCGCGAGATCGGCGCGCAGGACGCCTTCGCGCCGTTCCGGCCCACCGAGTACGTTCCCGCGTCGGAGCCCGCCGATCGCGACGCGGTGCGCGCGCTCGTCCGGCGGCTCGCGGGCACCTATCACCACCAGGTCGGCACCTGCGCGATGGGCGTCACCGACGACTCCGTCGTCGACCCCGCCCTGCGCGTGCGCGGCGTCCACGGCCTGCGCGTCGCCGACGCCTCGATCATGCCCGTCGTCCCCCGCGGCAACACCAATGCGCCCGCGATCATGGTCGGCGAGAAGGCCGCCGACCTCCTCCTCGGCGCGTGACGCCCACCCCATCCCCGAAACGGAGCACCACCATGACCATTCTCGAAGCCGTCCAACCCGCCACCGGCGGACGCACGATCACCGACCCCGCGACCGACGAGGTCATCGGCCGGGTCGCCGAGCCCGGCGTCGCCGACCTCGACGCGGCGATCGCCGCCGCGCGCTCGGCCCAACCGGCGTGGGCCGCCCTCGGCGACGCCGGTCGTAGCGCCGCCCTGAGCGCGGCCGCCGACGCGATCGAGGCGCACGCCGAGGAACTCGCCGTCCTGCTGTCGCGCGAACAGGGGAAGCCCCTCAACGGTCCCAACGCCCGCTTCGAGCTGGAGGCCTGCGCCACCTGGCTGCGGGCGACCCTGGCGGTGCCGCTCGACCCCGAGGTCGCGGTCGACGACGGCGAGACCTACGCGGAGATCCATCACCGCCCGCTCGGCGTCGTCGGCGCGATCGGGCCCTGGAACTGGCCCATGATGATCTCGATCTGGCAGCTCGCTCCCGCCCTGCGGATGGGGAACACCGTGGTGCTCAAGCCGAGCGAGTTCACTCCGCTGTCGGTGCTCGCCCTCGCGCACGTACTCAACACCGTGCTCCCGGCCGATGTGCTCATCGCGGTTCCCGGTGGCCGCGACGTCGGCGAGGCCCTGTCGACCCACCCCGGCGTCGACAAGCTCATGTTCACCGGCTCCACCGTCACGGGCAAGGCGATCATCCGCGCCTCCGCCGATTCGGTGAAGCGCGTCACGGTGGAGCTGGGCGGCAACGACGCCGGGATCGTGCTCGACGACGCCGACCCGGCCGCCATCGCCGAGGGCCTCTTCTGGGGCGCGTTCATCAACACCGGACAGACCTGCGCCGCGCTCAAGCGCCTGTACGTGCCGGACTCCTTGTACGACGCCGTCTGCGAGGAGCTGACGAGGGTCGCGGCCGCCATGCCGATGGGAGTCGGGCTCGACGAGCAGAACGTGCTCGGCCCACTGCAGAACCGCAAGCAGTACGACATCGTCGCGGGCTTGGTCGACGAGGCCCGCGCGGGCGGCGGCCGGGTACTGATCGGCGGAGATCCGGCGGACGGGCCGGGGAACTTCTACCCGACGACCCTCGTGGCGGACCTGCCCAACGACAACCCGCTGGTCGCGCGGGAGCAGTTCGGGCCGGCGCTGCCGATCGTCCGGTACTCCAGCCTCGACGAGGCGATCGACTGGGCGAACGGCCTCGACGTGGGCCTGGGCGCCTCGGTGTGGACCCCGTCGCCCGAGCGTGCGCGGGATGTGGCGCTGCGTCTCGAGGCGGGGACCGTCTGGATCAACGAGCACGGGGCCATCGACCCGCGCGTGCCCTTCGGCGGCGCGAAGCAGTCCGGCTACGGCGTCGAGTTCGCCCGTGCGGGCCTGCTCGAGTGCGCGCAGCCGGTCGCGATCAAGGGCGCCGCGGGCTCCTTCGCCGCATCGGTCAGCTGACGACGTCCTTGGTGCGGAAGCCGCGGACGGCGAGGGCGACGAAGACCACGGCGATGCTCACCGAGAGCGAGACGCCCTGCGCCATCGCCGCCCACTCGATGCTCGGCTGCAGCAGGTCGGTCCAGGCGTACTGCCAGTGCGCGGGCAGCGCGGCGCGCAGGCCTCCGAGTGCGGTGACCTGATCGAGGACGCTGCCGATCACGGTCAGGCCCACGGCCCCGCCGACCGCCGCGAGCGGCGCGTCGGTGCGGGTCGAGAGCCACAACGCGAGGCCGGCGGTGGCCAGCTCGGAGACGACGATGAAGCCCGCCGCGAGCAGCAGCCGCCACAGCCCCTCGCCGGCGGGGATCGCCGTGTTGGCGGGCGTCTGCAGCGGCCCCCAGCCGTAGGCGAGGGTGCCGGCCACGAGCGCCACGGCGACCAGCAGGGCGACGGAGGCCACCGAGAGGACCAACGCGACGATCGCCTTCGTCGTCAGCAGCCGGGTCCGTGGGACGGGGGCGGCCAGCAGGTACCGCAGCGAGGACCAGTCCGCCTCCGAGGCGACCGCGTCGCCGAAGTACAGCGCCACGGGGATCACCAAGAGGAAGCCCGTGCCCGCGATGAGCACGGTGGCGGTCAGGTTGAGCCCCGACGCGGTCGCGACATCGAACATCGACGGTCGCCCGCTGCCGCGGTCGTCGTCGGTCCCCACCGCGAGCGCGACGATGAGCACGATCGGCAGCGCCGCGAGGAGTGCCGCCATCACCACCGTGCGGCGGCGCCGCAGCTGCCGGGCGAGCTCCACGCGCACCGTCAAGGTGTGCCCGGGCGTGTACCCCGGGGCGGCGCCGTGCGCCGAGTGGCGTTCGGTCCCGGAGTCGTTCGTGGTCGTCATGCCCCGTCTCCCGTCAGCTGGAGGAACGCGTCTTCGAGGGAGCGCGAGCCGCCGCCCTCGCCCGCCTGCACGATCTCGTCGACGGTGCCGGCGGCGATGAGCTGGCCGCGGCGCAGCACCACGACGTGCGTGCAGGTCTGCTCGACCTCGGCCAGCAGGTGGCTCGAGACGATCACGGTGCGGCCGGTTTCGCCGTACCGGACGATCGCGTCGCGCATCTCGCGGATCTGGGACGGATCGAGACCGTTGGTCGGCTCGTCGAGCACCAGCACGTCGGGCAGGCCGAGCATGGCCTGCGCGATCGCGAGCCGCTGCCGCATCCCCTGCGAATACGTCCGCACGGGGCGGTCCAGAGCACTGCCGAGGTCGGCGATCTCGAGCGCCTCCTCCAGGTGCGCCTGGTCCGCGGGGCGGCCGGTGGCACGCCAGTACAGGTCCAGGTTCGAGCGGCCCGACAGGTGCGGCAGGAAGCCCGCGCCCTCGACGAAGGCGCCGACGCGCGAGAGCACCGGCGCGCCGGGCCGGATCGCGTGCCCGAAGACCCGGATCTCGCCCTCGTCGGGCGTGATGAGTCCCATCAGCATCCGCAGCGTCGTCGTCTTGCCCGCCCCGTTCGGCCCGAGCAGGCCCAGGACCTGCCCGCGATCCACGCGGAAGGTCACGTCCCGCACGCTGTAACCGTCGCCACCGGCGTACTTCTTGGACAGCCCGCTCACCTGCAGGGCGACGTCGGCGAGCGCCGGGTCGACGGGGGCCGCGGCCCGCGGTCGGCGCACGAGCAGCAGCGCGGCGCCGATCGCGAGCGCTGCCAGCGGCAGCACCCACACCCAGGTGGGCAGCGGTGCCGGAGCGGTCTTCAGCGCCGGAACCTCCGGCACGGTGAGCGGCCCGGTCGCCGTGATCGTGTACGTCGCCGGCGCCTGCGGGGTGAGGTACGCGAGGTCCGTGGTGGCGAAGGCGACGCGCATCCGGTTCCCCGCGGCGAACTCGTGGTCGATGACGGGCAGCCGGACGGTGACGGTGGCTGAGCCGCCGGTCAGCGGAATGCGGATCGGCGCGGCCAGCTGCTGGGGCAGGAGCTGCGTTCCGCCGGGGCCGGCGTCGTAGAGCTTGGCGAACAGCACCGCCTCGGGCGCGGCCGATTCGACCTTGATCGTCACGGTCGGGCCGCCGGTGACGGTGACGGGCTCGGCGAGCGGCGCGGAGTCGAAGACGGCCGCCTGCGACGGCAGGTCGCGCGAGAACCCGCCCGCTCCCAGTGCCGCCGCCGAGGAGGCGAGCGCGCCGAGGCCGGGCACGCCCGAGATGGACGGGGGCGCGCCGCCCGGCGGGTTCTCCGCGCGCTGCGGCTCGCCCGGCAGGGCGAGCGTGCGGCTGATGCTGCCGCCGAGGCCGGGGTAGGCGTCGGTGCTCGACGCGCGGACGGTGCGCTCGCCGGTCTCGCGGTCGATGCCGCCGGAGCGCGACACCTGGAAGGCCGGGACCGTGGGGGCGTCGACGTTCTTGAGGTACCGGTCGAACCACTCGGCCGTGCGGGCGTTGACGCGCGCGTCCTCGGCGCTGCCCGCGTCGTGTCCGCCCGCGATCCAGTCGACCGCCACGGGGGCGCCGTTGGCCGCGAGGCGCCGCGCGGCCGCGTCGGCGTGCTCGAGCGGGAACAGCGAATCGAGTTCGCCCTGCGCGAGGTAGGTGGGGACGCGGATGTCCGCCCCCACCGACGCCGGGCTGCGCGCGGCGAGAAGGGCGCGGTCGGCATCGGTGAGCGCGCCGCCCTGCGCGACCCGCGTGTACATCTCGCACACGGCGGGTTCGAACCGCGGGCAGCCGCCGCCCATCGTGAACAGGATCCCGGCCCACTGCTTCTTGTAGACCCCGCCGGGGAACAGCGCCTGCTCGAGGTCCCAGTAGGTGATCCGCGGGGCGATGGCGTCGACGCGCTTGTCCCGTCCGGCGAGCAGGAGCGCGAGGGCGCCGCCGTAGCTGCCGCCCGCCACGCCGACGCGGGGGTCCCCGGGCCGGTCCTGCTGCACGTCCGGTCGCGCGGACAGCCAGTCCAGGAGCTTGCCGGCGTCGGCCACCTCGGCGTCGGGGGAGTCGAGCCCGACGAGCCCCGTCGACTTCCCGAACCCGCGCGCCGTGTAGGTCAGCACCGCGTAGCCGCGGCCGGCGAGCTGCTCGGCCTCGGCGCGGACGTCCTCCTTGGAGCCGCCGAAGCCGTGCGCGAGGAGCACCGCGGGCGCGGCGCCGGCACCGTCGGGCCGGAAGAACGAGGTGTCGAGGCGCACCCCCGCCCCGTCGATCGTCTGGTCGGTGCGCTGGACCGACGGTGCGCTCGTCCCACCGAGGCCGCAGGCGGCGAACGCGCCGACGATGATGAGGACGGCGACCAGCGCCGCGCCGGTGACGAGGGGGCGCTTCGCGGCGCCGCGCAGAGCGCGAGGTGGGGGCACCCGACCAGGATATGTGCGGCTCCGCCACCGTGCCGCTGTGCGGAGTTCGCCCAGGGCGAAAGGCCCGTCAGCGATAGGGATCGGTGATCTCGCGCAGGGTGAGCAGGGCCGAGCGCAGGTCTCCGTACGCGGCGGCGCCGAGGTGATCCCGCCACTCCTGCTCCACCCGGGCCACCTCGGCGTTCGCGACGGCGGCCACGTCCGTGCCGCGCGGCGAGAGGCGGATGAGCCGGGCCCGGCCGTCGGCGGGGTCCGGGACCCGCTCGACGTACCCGGCGCTCTCGAGCTGATCGACCAGGAAGCCCGCGGTCTGCTTGGTCACCTGCGCCTGCTCGGCGAGCCGGGTGAGCCGGGTGCCGTCGGGGCCGATGCGTTGCCCGATGCGCGCCTGGGCGAGGGTGATGTCCGTGTAGCCGGCGTCCTTCGCCGCGGCCATGGCGCGGTTCTCGATCGCGCGGTAGGCGACGAACAGCAGCACGCCGGTTCCGATGTCCACCCTTGCGATGGTACAAGAGACTGACTAATATTAGTCAGAGAGTCTGACCGATATGGAGGTCGCCGTGGACGAGCAGCAGGCCTGGCAGGTGATCGCGGCGCAGCGCGTCGCGATCGCGGACCTCCTCGACGGGCTGGCGCCGGACCAATGGGCCGCACCCTCGCTCTGCGAGGGCTGGACGGTGACCGACGTCGCCGGGCATCTCGCCGCCGTGCTGCGCCCCGCGCCGGCGGGCGCGATGGTCTCGGCGGCGGTCCGCGCCCGCGGCCACCTGCACGGCATGATCGACCTGCTCTCCCGGGAGGCCGCCGCGGAGTACGGCACGAGCTCCGCGGCGATGCTGCGTGCGGAAGCCGGCAACACGGCGCTGCCGCGGCTGACGAACTGGCGGAACACCCTGTTCGACACCCAGATCCACGCCCAGGACATCGCCCGCCCGCTCGGGCTGGTGCTGCCGCTGGACACCGTCGCAGCCGCGCAGGGGGCCGAGCGGATCTGGCGGGTCGGCTACCTGTTCGGCGCGCGGAAGCGGTTCGCGGGGATGCGGTTCGAGGCCGTCGATGCGGACTGGTCCGCGGGCGACGGCCCCGTCGCGCGCGGACCGATCGCGGACCTCCTGCTCGTGCTGTCGGGTCGACCCGCCGGCCTGCTCGGGCTCGACGGTGCCGGCGCGCCCCTGGCGGCGGCCCGGCTCGGCGTCGCCGGGTGACCCGGAGCGTCAGTCGTCGCCGAGCATGTCCTTGACCATCGGGACGACCTGCTCGCCGTAGAGCGTGATGGAGCGCATCAGGTCGGCGTGGGTGACCGGCTGGTCGTACTTGAGATCGAACCGGTCCACGCCGAGCGTGCGGACCGTCGCCGCGATCCGTCGCGCGACGGTCTCCGGCGAGCCCAGGTACAGCGAACCGGTCTCGACCTCACGCTCGAAATCGCCGACGGCGGGCGGCGGCCATCCGCGCTCGGCGACCATCCGCTGCCGCATCCGCATCCAGCCGGCGAAGACCAGGTCGCGGGCCTGCTCGTCCGTCTCCGCGACCAGGCCGGGGGAGTGGACCGCGATCGGCTGCGGCGAACCGCCGAACTCGTTCTCGGCCCGTCGGAACAGATCGGTGTACGCCGCGAAGCGCTCCGCCGGGCCGCCGATGATCGCCAGGAAGAGGCCGAATCCGTACCGCGCGGTGCGCACCACCGATTCGGGACTGCCGCCGACGCCCACCCAGGCGTGGATCCCGTCGGCCGTGGTCGGGTACACCCGTTGCTCGGTCAGGGGCGCGCGCGTGGTCCCGGACCAGGTGACGGGCTCCTCCGTGAGCAGAGCGGAGAGCAGTTCCAGCTTCTCCTCGAACAGCACCTCGTAGTCCTGCAGGTCGTAGCCGAAGAGGGGGAAGGACTCCGTGAACGAGCCGCGCCCCGCGACGATCTCGGCGCGGCCGTGCGAGACGGCGTCGAGCGTGGCGAACCGCTCGTAGACGCGCACCGGATCGTCCGAGCTGAGCACCGTCACCGTCGAGCCCAGGCGGATCCGCTCGGTGCGGGAGGCGATCGCGGCGAGCACCATCTCCGGGCTCGAGACGGCGAAGTCGGCGCGGTGGTGCTCGCCGACGCCGAAGAAGTCCAGTCCCACCCGATCGGCGGTCACGGCCTCCTCGACCAGGTCGCGGATCACCTGGGGGTGCGGCAGCGGCTCGCCCTGCGCGTCCTTGGTGACGCCGCCGAACGTGTCCACACCGAACTCGGGAATCTTCACGGTCCCTATCGTACACCCAAGCGGACCGCAGTCCATATTGGTGCGGGGTGAGCCTAGAGGACGCCGTGGAGTGGCGGCCGCTCCTCGTTGAGGGTGAAGCGGCCCAGGTGGTGGACCTTGTACCGCACCGGATCGTGGAGGGTGTGAGTGCGCCCGTCGCGCCAGTACCGGTCCAGGCCCGCGTCGCCCGCGGCGCTCCGGGTGCCGCTCACCTCGAACAGCGCCGCCGGCACCTCGACGGCCGCCCGGTCCGCGAGCACTTTCGCGGTGGCGACGGCCAGCGAGGCCTCGGCGGCGGTGTCCGGTCCGGGCGCGGCGAAGGCCTCGTCCACGGCGCGCGCGGCGACGGTCAGTGCCGCCTCCGCGGCACGGACGGTCACCGTCAGCTCGCCGAAGCGCTGGATCACGAGCGGATCGTCCTGTGCGCGATCGATGTCCGCCTCGAACCACGGCCGAGCCTTCGTCCGGACGAACTCCGCGGCGGCGTCGAGCGCGCCCCGGGCGATGCCGGCGTCGATCGCGACGTGCAGCAGCTGGGCGAAGGCCCCGTAGCCGGTGGGCGCCGAGACCGCGGGCGAGCGCGGCAGGATCGCGTCGAGCGGCACCGGGACGTCGTCGAACCGGACGGTGCCGCTCCCGGTCGTGCGCTGCCCGAGGCCGTTCCAGTCGTCGGCGATGGCGATGCCCGGGGTGTCGGCCGGCACGAACGCGATGACCTGCTCGCCGGAATCCGCATCGCGGGCGAGGACGGCCAGCAGGTGCGCGTAGGGCGAACCCGTGCAGTAGAACTTCTCGCCGTCGAGGTGCGCGCCCTCGGCGGTGCGCGTCAGTGTGGTGGCGACGTCCGCGACCGTCCTCCCGCCCCGCTCCGACTGCGCGTTGGCGATCCGCGCCCCGTCGAGCACCTGATCGAAGATCCGGCGCTGCAACGCCTCCGAGCCCGCCAGGCGCAGGGCCGTGAGATACACGTAATGGCTGTGCGGGATCTGCGCGAGCGAGCCGTCGGCGGTCGCCAGCGTGCGGAAGACCTCCGCGACGACCGACGGCGGCAGGTCGGGACCGCCGAAGCGGGCAGGCACCGTCAGCGCGAACAGGCCGGCGTCGGAGAGGTATTCGACCTCGGCGTGCGGCAGGCGCCGCTCGCGGTCCCGCTCCGCGGCACCGTCGGCGAACCGTGCCGCGAGCTCGCGCGCGGCGCCGACGGCGGCCTCGGCGGAGTCGACCGCGGACGCGAGGGTCACACCAGTGCTCCGGAGCGGCTCGCCTCGATCTCCCGGACCAGCGGCAGCACCTTGGCGCCGAAGTACTCGATCTCCTCCTGGAAGTGCAGGAAGCCGCCGAGGATCAGATCCACGCCGAGCTCCTTGTACGCGACGATCCGCTCCGCGACCTGCTCGGGCGTGCCGATCAGCTGGGTGCGGAAGCCGTCGTTGTACTGCACCAGGTCCTCGAACGACGAGTCCGCCCACATGCCGCGACCGTCGGAGGTGGACTTGCCGGCCTGCTGCACCGCGTCGCGGAAGCCCTCGACGGCGGGCTTGTTCGCCTTCTCCACGATTTCCCGCAGGGTGTCCCGGGCCTCCTTCTCGGTGTCGCGGGCGATGATGAAGCCGTTGAGGCCGAACTTGACCTCGCGCTGCGCCTCCCGCGCGACGCGACGCAGGTCGTCGAGCTGGTCGGTGACGCCGTCGAAGTCCTTGCCGTTGGAGAAGTACCAGTCGGCGTACTTGCCGCCGTTGACGCGCGCGGCGGAGGAGTTGCCGCCCTGGAACAGCTCCGGGTTGGGACGCTCCGGGGTGTTGAGCGGCTTGGGCTTGAGGGTGAAGTCGCGGATGCGGTAGAAGTCGCCGCCGAAGTCCACGTCGTCCTCGGTCCAGATCTTGCGGATCACCTCGAGGAACTCGGCGCTGCGCCGGTAGCGCTCGTCGTGCTCGAGCCAGGGCTCGCCCAGCGCCTTGAACTCGCCGGCGAACCAGCCCGAGACCACGTTGATCGCGAACCGGCCGTTCGAGAGGTGATCGGCGGTGGCGCCGAACTTCGCGAGCACGGCCGGGTGCCACAGGCCGGGGTGCACGGCGGCGATGACCTTGAGCTTCTCGGTCGCGCCGAGCAGGGCCAGGCTGAACGACGTGGACTCGTGCTGGTACTCGGCGCCGTAGCTGGCCATGTACCGCACCTGCGAGAGCGCGTACTCGAAGCCCACGCGCTCGGCGGTCTGCGCGAGCTTCTTGTTGTACTCGAAGTCCCAGCTGGTGCGCTGCTCGACGTCGCTGGTGACCAGGCCGCCCGAGACGTTGGGCACCCAGTAGGCGAACTTGATCTGCTCGGCGATCTTCTCGGTCGTCATCGGTGCGATCCTTCGCGGCTAGGAGGTGGGGGAGAGGTCGGGCAGGAAGGCGCCGCGGACCGGCTCCGACGGTGCGCCGGAGGCGGTGAGCAGGCCGCGCGCGGCCAGGCGGGGGCGGACGCCCTCGCCGAAGTGGTAGGCCTCCTCCAGGTGCGGGTACCCGGAGAGGATGAAGTGGTCGAGTCCGAGGTCGGCGTACTCGGCGATGAGGTCGGCGACTTCGTCGTGCGAGCCGACGAGCGCGGTGCCCGCGCCACCGCGGACCAGGCCCACGCCGGTCCACAGGCCCGGGTACACCTGGAGGGATCGGGCGTCCGCGGCCTCGTCGAAGGCCGCTCCGCCGCCGTGCAGTTCGCGCATGAGCCGCTGGCCCTCGGACTCGCTCCGGGCGAGGTTGGCCTGTGCGGCGCGGACGGCCGCGGGGTCGAGGTTGCCCAGCAGTCGGTTGGCCTCGGCCCACGCCTCCTCGCTCGTGTCGCGGGAGATCACGTGCAGGCGGATGCCGTAGGTGAGCTCGCGGCCCTGTGCGGCGGCGAGGCCGCGGATCCAGTCCAGCTTCTTCTTCACCTGCGCGGGCGGCTCGCCCCAGGTGAGATAGGTGTCGGCGTGCTTGGCCGCGACGTCGCCGGCGGCGGGCGAGCTGCCGCCGAAGAAGATCGGCGGTGCCGGATCGGGACGGCGGGCGAGGAGCGCGTTCTCCGCGGAGACGTACTTCCCGGCGACGTTCACCGGCTCGGACGAGGTCCACAGCTGCTTGGTGATCTCGAGGAACTCGCCGCACCGGGCGTAGCGCTCCTCCTTGCTCAGGGTGTCGCCGAAGGCGCGCTGCTCGGAGGACTCGCCGCCGGTCACCACGTTGAGCAGGACGCGCCCGCCGGACTGCCACTGCAGGGTGCTGGCCATCTGCGCCGAGAGCAGCGGGCTGACCAGTCCCGGGCGCAGCGCGACCAGGAACTTGAGCTTCTGCGTGGCCTCGGTGAGAAGCGCGGCGGTGAGCCAGGAGTCCTCGCACCACAGGCCGGTGGGGATGAGCACGGCCTCGAACTCGTTCGCCTCGGCGGCCAGCGCCAGCTGCTTGAGGTAGTGCAGGTTCGCGGGGCGGTCGCCGCTCATGGAGCTGCCGTGCCCGCCTGCCATGAGGTTCCGCGAATCGCCGTACGTGGGCAGGAACCAGTGCAGGTGAAGAGGGGTGCGCGAGCTCACGTCGGCCTTCCGTCGGGGAGCGGGGGATACGAAGCGCCAGTTCATCACCGCACGTCCGCGAGGGCCAGGTTTGGACTCGCGATGCGTCGAACGTGCGGAGTTACCGATCAGTAGCTAAGCTAGGGTAACGAGTTAGTTAGAGTTCCGTAGTGAAATGAGGTGTCAGATGTCGATCGAGACGGTGTGGGGCGACGACCCCGCGATCGCGGGCGGTGCCGCAGCCGGTCCGGGCGCAGCAGAGGCCGAGCGACTTCCCGGGGTGATCGCGCGGATCTTCGCCCGGTACGCGGACCGTCCGGCCTTCGCGACCCGCGCGGGCGGGCCCCGTGCGCCGTACGTCACCGTGACCTACGGCGAGATCTGGCGCCGGGTCACGGCGCTGGCGGCCGCGTGGCGCAGCGAACTGGAGCCGGGCGATTTCGTCGCGATCCTCGGCTTCACCAGCGCGGACTTCGTGACCGTGGACCTGGCGACCACGCTGCTCGGCGCGCCGAACGTGCCGCTGCAGGCGGGCGCCCCCGCGGCCCGGATCGCCACCATCCTCGACGAGACCAGGCCGACGGTCTTCGCCGTCAGCGCCGACCAGGTCGAGCTCGCCGAGCAGGCCCTCGCCGAATCCGCCGCGACGCCCCGCGTCGTCGTCTTCGACGGCGAGCACGCCGGCTACGAGGGCATCGAGGCCGACGTGCTCGCGGGCGAGGTCCTGCCCGCCCCGGAGTTCTTCGAGCCCGAGCCGGGGACCGATCCGCTCGTGACGCTGATCTACACCTCGGGCAGCACCGGCACGCCGAAGGGCGCGATGTACACCGAGCAGCTGGTCGCCGACGCGTGGCGGAAGGTCGACAGCATCGTCGACACCGACCTGCCGTCCGAGTCGCTGCTGCACTTCCTGCCCATGAGCCACATGTACGGCCGGAACTGGTTGATCGCCGGACTGGCCTCGGGCGGCACCGGTTATTTCGCCGGGGCGTCCGACATGTCGACGCTGTTCGACGACCTCGCCGCCGCGCGCCCCACCGCGCTCGGCCTCGTGCCGCGCGTGTGCGAGCTGATCCACCAGCGGTTCCTCGCCGTCGAGGCCGAGACCGACACGGAGGCCGCTCGCGCCGAGCTGCGCGACCGCGTCCTCGGCGGTCGCCTGCAGGCCGCGATGTGCGGCAGCGCCGCCCTCTCCGCCGAGCTGCAGACTTTCATGGAGTGGCTGCTCGGTCTCGAGATCCAGATCGGCTACGGCTCCACCGAGGCCGGCGGCGTCCTGCGCGACGGGATGATCGTCCGCCCGCCGGTCACCGAGTACAAGCTCATCGACGTGCCCGAGCTGGGCTACGCCGTGACCGATGTGCCGCACCCGCGGGGCGAGCTCCTGGTGAAATCGACCCAGCTCATTCCCGGGTATTACAACTCCGACAAGCGGATCCGC
Source organism: Tsukamurella ocularis (assembly GCF_965138335.1). Taxonomy (GTDB): domain Bacteria; phylum Actinomycetota; class Actinomycetes; order Mycobacteriales; family Mycobacteriaceae; genus Tsukamurella; species Tsukamurella ocularis_A. The sequence continues at coordinate 8,339 of NZ_CBCSDV010000031.1, read as the reverse complement.
GACGACGAGGGCTTCTACCACACCGGCGACGTCATGGCCGAGCTCGCGCCCGACCGCCTCGAGTACGTCGACCGCCGCAGCAACGTGATCAAGCTGGCGCAGGGCGAATTCGTCCCGATCGCCCAGTTGGAGGCCACCTACGCCGCGGGCCCCGACGTGCACCAGATCTTCCTCTACGGCACCAGCGAGCGCTCCTATCTGCTCGGCGTCGTGGTGCCCGCGCCCGGACCCGCGGGCGAGCTCGATGCGGATACCCGCACCCGCGTGCTCGACGGCCTGGCGGCGATCGCCCGCGAGAACGATCTCGCCTCGTACGAGCTGCCGCGCGACGTGATCATCGAGCGGGAGCCGTTCTCGCAGGAGAACGGCCTGCGCTCGGGCATCGGCAAGCTCGTCCGGCCGGCGCTGACCGCCCGCTACGGCGCCGAGCTCGACGCGCTGTACGCGGCCGCGGAGGAACGCCGGCGCGACGGCCTGCGCGCGCTCGACGCCGACGGTTCCGTGGCGGAGACCGTCGTGCGGGCCGCGGCCCTGACCCTCGGCGTGCTGCCCGAGGAGCTCGACGAGGACTCCCGGTTCCTGGACCTCGGCGGCGACTCGCTCTCGGCGCTCTCGCTCGCGACCACCCTCGAGGGCGTCTACGACCTGCCCGTCCCGGTGCAGGCGATCGTCGGACCCACGGCGACGCTGCGCGGCGTGATCGCGCACATCGAGCTGGCCCGGGCGGGAGGCGTCCAGGCGCCCACCGCCGCGTCGATCCACGGCGCCGACGCCGACGTGGCCCGCGCTGCGGACCTGCGGCTCGACCGCTTCCTCGATCCGGCGCTCCTGGCGGCGGCCCCGTCGCTTCCGGCCCCGCACGGCGAGCCGTCGACCGTCCTGCTCACCGGCGGCACGGGCTACCTCGGCCGGTTCCTCCTCCTCGAATGGCTGCGCCGGGTGGCCCCGCACGGCGGCACCGTCGTCGCCCTCGTGCGCGGCGCCGACGCCGACGACGCGCGCCGCCGCGTCCTCGACGCGATCGGGACGTCGGATCCCGCGCTGACGGAGGAGTTCACGGCACTCGCCGACCGCCACCTGGAGGTCGTCGTCGGGGACTTCGGCGCGCCGTCGCTGGGGCTCGACACCGCGACCTGGGACGCTCTCGCCGAGCGCGTGGATCACGTGGTGCACTGCGGCGCGATGGTCAACCACGTGCTGCCGTACGACCAGCTGTTCGGCCCCAACGTCGTCGGGACCGCGGAGATCGCCCGGCTCGCACTCACCGTCCGGCGGAAGTCGATCGACTACGTCTCGACGGTGGCCGTGGTCCCCCAGGACGACGGCCGCCTGCTCGTCGAGGACGACGACGTCCGCGTCGTGGGCGCCGAGCGTCGCATCGGCGCCGACGCCTACGCGAACGGCTACGCGGTGAGCAAGTGGGCGGGCGAGGTGCTGCTCCGCGAGGCCGCCGACCTGGCCGACCTGCCGGTGCGCGTCTTCCGGTCCAACATGATCCTGGCGCACAGCCGATTCCGCGGGCAGTACAACCCGGTGGACCAGTTCACCCGGTTGCTGCTGAGCATCGCCGAGACCGGCCTCGCGCCGGCGTCGTTCTCCGCCGACCCGACCGGGCCGCGCGCGCACTACGACGGGCTGCCGGTGGACTTCACCGCCGAGGCGATCACCCGCCTCGGTGCCGCGGGCCGCACCGGATTCCGCACCTTCCACGTGCTCAACGTGGCCACGGGCGGCGCGGGCCTCGACGACTTCGTCGACTGGATAGCCGAGGACCGCCCGATCGAGCGGATCGCGGACTACGCCGAGTGGCTCGCGCGGTTCGAGGCGGCGCTGCGTGCGCTGCCCGCGGAGGACCGCCACCGGTCGGTGCTCCCGCTGCTGCACTCCTTCGCCCGGCCCGCCGAGGCCGGTGCGGGAGCGGCGCTCACTGCCGACCGGTTCCGGGAGGCGGTGCGCGCCGAGAACGTGGGCCCCGGGGACATCCCGCATCTCGATCGCGCGCTGATCGAGCGGTACCTCGACGGGTTCACGGCGGCGGGCTGGCTCGCGTAGCCTGCCACCCCGGTGTGACGGGTGCGTCGCTGAGGCGTCCTTGATCCACAACTAAGCGTATGTAACTTGTTTTCTCCACAGGGCCCGCCTCGGACGCCGTTCGGGGCGGGTCCTGCGCGCGACACTCGTCGACGACGGCCGGGAACAGCCGGCCGCGCGACACGACGAGGAGGCGCGTCATGCCCGGGGTGCTTGTTTTCGCAGCGGGGAACGTCACGAACGATCTGACCTACCGGGAGTCGGCCCGCGATCAGCGGCACGACTTCCTGAGCTTCACGATGGCGGCCAACAACGGCTACCTGGACGACAACGGCGAGTGGAAGCAGACCAGCACGGTGTGGCTCAACGTCAAGGCCTTCGGCGCGCTCGCCCGCAACGCGCGCGCCGTGATCGCGAAGGGGCGGCCGGTCATCGTGCACGGCGAGCTCAAGCACGAGACCTTCGACGGCGCGGACGGGCAGCGGCACAGCTCGCTGGATCTCAAGGCCGACGCGATCGGGCTGAACCTGCGGATGTGTGCGAGCCAGTACGTCGGCACGGGGGAGCGGTACCGCGAGGTCGCGCCGCCGCCGCTCGAGACCGTTGCCGGCGCTTCCGTCGGCGCTTCGCCGGGCGGCTCGGAGGCCGGGGACGGCGACGTCGGCGGCGATCCCGCCGCGGTGCCGCACGACGGCCTGGTCGTCGTCCAGGACTTCGCCGAGGGCGGCGAGGACGCGGGGCGCGAGCCGGCGGCGGTGGGCGGCGCGCCGGACTTCTAAGCGCGGTGCCCGGCGTCGCCGCCAGGACCCACGCCCGGCCGCGGTGGGCGATGCGTCAGGCCCGGCTCCGAGCGCGCCGGTCGTGCCCGGCGATCGTCACGGGGACGCCGACCGTGTGCAGCACGACGCTGCCCAGCACGACGAGCACGGCGACGGTGAGCGTGAGGTCGGCGACGGGGCCGTCGGGCAGCGTGTTGAAGGCGATCAGTGCGAACACGATGGTCGACGTGCCGCGCGGGCGCAACCATCCCAGCTGGAGGACCTCCCGGCGCGGCAGGCCACTGCCAGCCATCGCAGCGGCGATCGGGAGGAGCCGGACCACGGTCAGCGCGGCCGCGACGAAGACCAGCGTGCGCCAGTCGACCCCGTCGAACAACCCGACCACGGCGACGGACCCGAAGACGAACCACATCGCGGCGGTGAGGAGGAAGCCCACGTCGTCGGTGAGCCCCACGTCGTCGGCGGTCGTGGTCCCACGGCGCAGCCGGTAGACGATGCCGCACACGAACGCGGCGACGAAGCCGTTGCCGCCCAGGCCCACGGCCGCGGCGTAGGTCAGCAGCGGGGTCGCCGCGATCGCCAGCCGGCGGCCGTTCTCGGTGGCGAGCCCGGCCCGCTCGGTGTACTGCACCCCCACCGCGATCGCCGCGCCGAGGGCCGCGCCGACCCCGAGCGCGACGGCGGCCTGCGGGGCGGCGGCCAGCAGCGCCGGGGCGGGATCGTCGTCGCCGTGGCCCGGGCCGGCCCAGTACAGCGCGAACAGGAACACCGGGGTCACCAGGCCATCCGTGTACCCGGACTCGACGGTGAGCACGTCGCGGACCCGGGCCGGGACGTGCCGGTCCCGCAGCAGCGCGGGCGCCGAGGCGAAATCGATGGGGGAGATGACGCACGCGATGAGGAGCAGCACCGACCACCCGAGGTGGGGCAGCAGGAGCCAGCCCGCGAGCAACGAGAGAGCCAGGCCCACGGGGAGGCCGATAAGCAGCGACCGGCCGACGAGCCGCGGATGCCGCCCGAGGAGCGATCCGCGGACGTGCGTGGCGTCCACGAACAGCAGGACCGCGAGGATGATCTCGGCCGCCCGCTGTGCCGCGCCGGTGTTGAGCGCCTCGGCGATCGCGCCGTGCGCGCCCACTCCGACCGCGCCGCCGGCGAGCACCATCACCAGCGGCGCGGAGACACCCCAGCGGTCCATCCGCCCGGACAGCAGGCACCAGAGCAGGAACGTCGCTGCCGCAATGAGGGTCGCCGGAATCACCCCGCGATTATCCCCGCGGCCCGCGGCGCCCGACCTCACACCCGGTCGTGCAGCGGCGTGAGGCCGAGTTCACGGGGCGGACACCGCGGGAACCGGCGGCGCAACATCGGCTGCCTACCTTCGACGCGACAGAGATCGTCGACGCACCGGGAGGTCTGGGGACATGAGCCGATCACACACGATCACGGACTGGGATCCGGAGAACCGGCAGCAGTGGGAATCGGGCGGGGAGAAGGTCGCGAAGCGGAACCTGCTGTGGTCCGTCATCGCCGAGCACGTGGGCTTCTCCGTGTGGTCCCTGTGGTCCGTGATGGTCCTGTTCATGCCGCAGGACGTCTACGGCCTGAGCACGGCGGACAAGTTCCTCATCGGCGCGACCGCCACGCTCGTGGGCTCCTGCCTGCGGATCCCGTACACGCTGGCCACCGCACGTTTCGGCGGCCGGAACTGGACGATCTTCAGCGCCTTCGTGCTCGCGGTCCCGGTGATCGCCACGATGCTGATCCTCGCCAACCCGGGGCAGCCGCTGTGGGTGTACCTCGCGTGCGCGGCGCTCACCGGCTTCGGCGGCGGCAACTTCGCCTCGTCGATGACCAACATCAACGCCTTCTTCCCGCAGCGCCTCAAGGGCTGGGCGCTGGGCCTGAACGCGGGCGGCGGCAACATCGGCGTCCCCGCGGTCCAGCTCGTGGGACTGCTGGTGATCGCCACCGTCGGCAACCGCGAGCCCTATTGGGTGTGCGCCGTGTATCTGGCACTGCTGGCGGTGGCCGGCATCGGCGCCGCGCTGTTCATGGACAACCTGCAGGTCCCCACCGTCGACACCGCCGCGATGCGGGCCGCGACCAAGGACCGCGACACCTGGATCGTCTCCCTGCTCTACATCGGCACCTTCGGCTCCTTCATCGGCTTCTCCTTCGCCTTCGGGCAGGTACTGCAGGCGACGTTCCGCGCGGGTGGCGAATCCGCCGCGCAGGCCTCGCTGCACGCCGCGCAGATCGCCTTCATCGGACCCCTGCTCGGCTCGATCTCCCGGGTGTACGGCGGCAAGCTCGCCGATCGCCTCGGCGGCGGGCGCGTCACCCTCTACGTCTTCGCCGGAATGATCGCCGCCGGCGGTGTGCTCATCGCCGCGGCCACCACTGCGGGTTCCGGCGCCCCCTCCGGCGCGGTCCTCGGGGCCTACGTGCTCGGCTTCATCGCGCTGTTCCTGCTCAGCGGCCTGGGCAACGGCTCCGTGTACAAGATGATCCCGTCCATCTTCGAGGCCAAGGCCCGCTCGCTCGACGCCGACGAGGCCACGCGGACGCACTACTCCCGCGCGATGTCGGGCGCCGTGATCGGCATCGCCGGCGCGATCGGCGGCCTCGGCGGCGTCGGGATCAACCTGGTCCTGCGCGCCTCGTACCAGTCCGCCGGCACCGCGACGATCGCGTTCTGGGTGTTCGGCGCCTTCTACGTGCTCGCCGCGCTGGTCACCTGGAAGGTCTACGTGCGTACGCCCGCCCCGCGCGGGCATGGGACGCTGGAGCACACGTCGCGCGACGGTGCGCTCACCGTCGCCGACACCCGATGACCGCCGTACCGAAGGAGCACGATCCGATGACCGAGGCGCCCGCCCGCCCCCTCCTCGGATTCACCGTGGCCATCACGGCCGCGCGCCGCGCCGACGAGCTGTCCACCCTGCTCGAACGGCGCGGCGCCACCGTGCTCGCGGCGCCCGCGATCGCGATGGTCCCGCTCTCCGACGACGACCGGCTGCGCGCCGCGACCGAGGACCTGCTCGCCTCCCCGCCCGATCTGCTGGTCGCGACCACCGGCATCGGATTCCGCGGCTGGCTCGAGGCGGCCGAGGGCTGGGGGCTCGCGGAGTCGATGCTCGCGGCGCTCGGTGCCGGCCGGGTCATCTCCCGCGGGCCGAAGGCCACGGGCGCGCTGCGCGCCGCGGGCCTGCGCGAGGAGTGGTCACCGGAGTCCGAGTCGTCCGCCGAGGTGCTCAGTCACCTGTCCGGCACCGATCTCACCGGGCTCCGCGTCGCGGTCCAGCTGCACGGGGCCACCGACAAGTGGGATCCGAACCCCGGCCTGCTCGACGGACTGCGTGCGCTCGGCGCGGAGATCGTCGAGATCCCCGTCTACCGCTGGGAACGGCCGGCCGACCTCACCGGACTCGACCGGATCGTCGAGGCGCTCGCCACCTCTGCCGTCGACGCCGTCACCTTCACCTCGGCGCCCGCCGCTGCGTCGGTGCTCGAGCGCGCCGCGGAGCTCGGGCTCGACGGGGCCGTCCGCGGCGCCCTGAGCGGACGCGTCGTGCCCTACTGCGTGGGCCCGGTGACCGCGACCCCGCTCGACCGGCTCGGCATCGCCTCCGTCACCCCCGAGCGCATGCGCCTCGGCGCCCTGGCGCGGCTCGTCGAACAGGACCTGCCCGACCGCCGTCCGGATCTCGCCGCCGCGGGCCACCGGCTCGGCCTGCGGGCGCGGGGCGCGGTCGTCGACGGCGAGGAGCGCGAGCTCACACCCACCTCGATCGTGCTGTTGCGCCTGCTCGCCCGCGAGCCCGGCGCGGTGGTCTCGCGGGAGGACCTCCTCACGGCGCTGGGCGGCGACGACCCGCACGCCGTCGAGGCCGCCGTCGCGCGACTGCGCTCGGGGTTGGGGCGCAAGGAGATCGTCGCGACCGTGGTCAAGCGGGGCTACCGCCTGGCCATCGATGAGGAGCACTGACATGGGAACCCTCCTGGTGGCGCACGGCACCCGCAGCGAGCACGGCGTGGCGATGGTCGGCGACCTCGCCGCGGCGATGTCCGCGCGACTGTCGGAGACCGTCCGGGTGGCCTTCGTCGATGTCCTCGGCCCGACGCCGGCCGAGGCCCTCGCCGCGCTCGACCGCGAACCCACCGTCGTGGTGCCCGCGTTCCTGTCCAGTGGCTTCCACGTGCGCCACGACCTGCCGCGGGAGGTCGTGGAGTCCGGGCACCGCGCGGCCACGGTGACGCCCGCGCTCGGCCCGTCCCCGGAGCTCGCGCGCGCCATGCTCGGGCGGCTGCAGGACGCGGGCTGGCAGCGCGGCGACGCCGTCGTCATGGCCGCCGCGGGAACCCGCGACGTGCACGCCCAGGGCGAACTGCGCCGGACCGCCGCCGCCCTCTCCGCTCTGGTGGGGAGCCGGGTCTCCATCGCCTTCGCCGCGCCCAGCCAGCAGAGCGAGGGCTATCCGTCGGTCCCGGAGGTCGTCGCGCGCGTGCGGTCCGACGGTGCGCAGTCGGTCGCCGTCGCGTCGTACCTGCTGGCGGAAGGGCTGTTCCAGCAGCGCCTGCGCGACTCCGGCGCCGACGTGGTCGCCGCACCGCTCGGCCTGCACCCGTCCGTGATCCGCCTCGCCTGCCTGCGCCGCAGCCACGCGGGACTCGTCGCGCCGGCCGGCGCGGGGACCGTGCTCGGGCAGTGACCGGGGGCGCGCCCCCGGGACTCAGGACAGGTTCTGCACGAGGAAGATCCCGCCCCACAGCAGGACACTGAGCACTGCGAGCACCCCGGCCACCAGGGCGAGCAGCCTGAGCGCCGGGATCCGCCGCGGCGGCCGGGCGGGAACCGACTCCGCGGCGGCCGCCGGGGCGCCCGCGTCGGGAGCGAGCGCCGCGGCGAGGTCGCCGGCGAAGTCGGCCGCGGACTGGAACCGGAAGGCGGGGTCGCGCGAGGTCGCCCGCGTGAGTGCCGCCTCGAGCCCCGGGCCCAGATCGGGCCGCGCGCGCCGTGCGTTCGCGATCCCGAAGGAGTTCGGCGCCGTTCCGGTGAGCAGCGTGTACGCGGTGCTGGCCAGCGAGAAGACCTCGGACCGCGCGTCGGGGAGCGCGCCGGCGAAGATCTCCGGGGCGGCGTGCGCGCCCGTGTCCGAGATGTGGCTCAGCGCGGCCGGATCGGCGAGGGCGATGCGGCCGTCCGGCAGCTGGACGATCGCGGCGGGGCTGAGCCGGCCGTGCGGGTGACCGCCGGCCACCCGCCGGTCGACCTCGTCCGCCGCCGCGGCAACGATCCGCGCGACCTCGCTCGCCGCGAGCGGGCCCGTCGCACGGACGCGGGTCGCGAGATCGTCGCCGTCGGTCACCGGATCGCCCTTCGGTTCAGGAGCCGCTGAGGAACAGCGCCATGAACCCCGCTGCGGCGAGCNNGGTCGCGCGGATCGTTGCCGCGGCGGCGGACGAGGTCGACCGGCGGGTGGCCGGCGGTCACCCGCACGGCCGGCTCAGCCCCGCCGCGATCGT
>NZ_CBCSDV010000030.1:0-56311 GCF_965138335.1 Tsukamurella ocularis | reverse complement strand
GGGCGGGTGGGCGGACGACTGTGCATCACCGGTCTGCATTACCCGAATCTAACCCGTGAGGATGGCTCAGCGTCGGATGACGAGGTCCGAACCCGTAGGCGTGTGCGATCCGCACGGAACAGGTCGATCGAGTACTCGGTCGGGCGATCCCGCTCGTCGTACCCGACGCGCTCCAACCGCAACAACGGCGCCCCGAGGGGCAGTCCGAGCATTCGTCCGGTGCGCTCCGTCGCCCCCACCGTGTCGATGATCTCGTCCGTCGCCACGATCGGAACCCCGAAGCGATCCTGCAGGGTCTCGTAGAGCGAACCCGAGAAATCGCAACCGATCATCTTCCTCCCCAACGTGACGTACGCGTGGTCGAGCGACAGTGTGTCGGCATCGGCGAATCGCACCCGCAGCAGGGACAACACTTCAGTACCGCGATCGACCTCCAGCGCCCTCGCGACGGCGTCGCTCGCCGGAAGGAGGCGTGCCTCCACCACCCGTGTACCTCCGACGAAACCCTGCAGGGTCAACATCTCGGGCACCCCGCGCACGGTGTTGAGGTCGCGCGCCAGCCGCCGTCCCGTCGGGAGTTCGAATCCGGTGACCTCGACTCCGGAGCCGCCCACCAGGTAGGCCCCGCCTGCTCGGCCCACCACCCGTCTGAGCCGGCCCTCCCGAACCAGCAGATCGATCGCCCGTCGCACCGTCGCACGGGAGACCCCGAGTCGCTCTGCGACCTCTCGCTCGGGCGGCAGCTTCGTGCCACCGCGCCCCTCGAGCTCGTCCGCCAGTCGGCGCAGCGTCACCACCGTGTCGTCCGCCAGTGTCACGTCCGCCTCCGTCCGATGTGAAACCGATTCGGGGAATCATCCCTCGACGAGGGATCCCGAGCCTGCCGACTTCACGGAGGAAATCTACCTCTGACCTGGCGTCATGTGTCTGTAACGAGAAATCGGTGAGACCAGAAATGGGCCGCGCGCATGATCTGCGTTACTGCTCGGCGGGCCACCACGAGCAGCACAGGGAACCTCCCGACCGAAGGACAGCATCTGATGCAGACGATTCCCGACGACGTCGGAGCCACCGTCGCCGACCACGCACTCGACATCCTCCGCGGTGCCGGGGAGATCTCGCGATCGTGGTTCGAGCGAGGCCGCCTCGACGTCGAGACCAAGGCCGACGGATCGCCCGTGACCCGGGCCGACCGCGAGACCGAGGCGTCCATCCGCGACGCACTGGCCGCACGGTTCCCCGACGACGGAGTCGTCGGGGAGGAGTTCGGCACCGTCGAGGGGACGTCCGGTGACAGGTGGATCATCGACCCGATCGACGGCACCAAGTCGTTCGTGCACGGCGTCCCGCTGTACGCGAACCTGCTCGCCCACGAGGTGCAGGGCCGCATCGTCTTCGGCGCCATCAACCTCCCGAGCCTCGGCGTCCTGGTCCACGCCGAGACCGGGCGCGGCTGCTACCGCAACGGTCGGCGCGTGCGCGTCTCCGACCGGACCGATCTGACCGGCGCTCACGTGATGGCCACGTGGCTCGAGGACTGGTCCCCCGCCGTCATCGCGCGCCTGCACGACCGCGGCGCGGTACTGCGCACGTGGGGCGACGCGTTCGGATACGCCCTCGTGGCATCCGGTGACGTGGACGCCCTCGTCGACTACACGGCGCAGACCTACGACCTCGCGCCGATGCCCGTGATCATCACCGAAGCGGGTGGCCGCTTCACCGATCTCCGCGGCGAGGCTCGATTCGATTCGGGCCATGGCATCGCTTCCAACGGACACATCCATGACGATGTGCTCCGCCTCGTCAACGAAGGAATCTCCTGATGAAGAACTTCATCCGAGCAGTCGATGGGCGTGTGCTCACCGGGCTGTTCACTGCGGGCTACGCCACCGCCCTCGTGTTGGCGCTCTTCCCTCCGTTGTATCTCTGGTCGAGCGGGAAGGCCGTACTGATCCTCGGCATCCCGCTCTCGCTCATGTACTGGATCGGCACCGCAGCTCTCGTCGGGCTCGGCCTCTGGGCCCAGTACTGGATCGAGGACGTCCGGGGCGAGCTCGACGAATCACTGATCTCCGATACCCCGGCCCAGGCGGAGGAGCACTGACATGGCCCTGATGCTCACGATGCTCGGACTCTTCTACGCGTGCATCATTGCGATTCTTTACATCACTCAGCGCACCTCCAAACCGACCTTCGACGAGTACGCGGTGGGCGGCCGCAGCTACGGCCCCTGGTACGTCGCGATGTGCTATGTGAACTCCTGGTGGCCCGGCGCGGTGTTCATCGTCTTCTTCGGGCTGGCGGCCGGCCCCGGCGTCTTCGGCTTCTACGGGCTCGCGTACTCGACCCTCGGTGTGGCGGCGATGTACTTCATGGCCACCCGAGCGTGGCGTTGGGGCGCGCGCTACGACTTGCGCAGCCAGCCGCAGCTGATGGGCGTGCGGTTCCGGTCGCGCGGCGTGAAGGTGATGGCCAGCGCCATCGGCATCGTCTCGGTGTTCCCCTGGGTGGTCCTCGGCATGCAGGCGCTCGGGGAGATCTTCCGGGTGGCGAGCGGCGGGGCGTGGTCGATCACCACGTGTCTGGTCGTCGGCCTGATCACGATCGTGGTGCGCCAGTACTGGACCGTCAAGATGGGGATGCGCGGCCTGATCATGACGGACATGTTCCAAGGCATCGTGGCCTACGGCTTCTCCGCTGTGGTGTGCCTGGTCCTACTCAGCGGGATCGCCGGGGGCCCGGTCAGTTTCGCCACACTCGCGCACCTCGCGGATTCGGCGCTGCGGGTGCCGGGCGACGGCGACGCATACGGCCCCTGGTACCTGTTCAGCCTCATCTTCACGGGCGTCATCGGCTCGCTGTGCTGGCCGATGAGCTTCCAGCGGATCTACACCGCGTCCGGGGTGCGGGCGGTCAAGGCCGGCACGCTCCGGACGATCCTCATCTCGGGCGTGTTCTACACGCTGCTGATGCTGGTCGGTCTCGCCGCCACCACACTGCCCGCGGTCCATGACGCGCCGCAGGTCGGGTGGTTCACGCTGCTCGGCGACTGGGGCGGAACGTGGATGCTCGGCCTCGCCGTCACCATGGTGTTCGCCGCGTCGATGGGGCACATCGACGGCAGCGTTCAGGTCTGCGGGCTCCAGATCGCCAACGACCTCGTCGACCGCCCGAGCCGTCCGCTTTCCGACCGCCAACTCACCGCGGTCGCCAAGGGCAGCATGGTGATCTACATGGGATGCGCGGCAGTCGTCGCCTTCTTCACCTTCGACATGCCGCGACTACAGCTCCTCGCGCAGTTGTCCTACCAGTCGATCGTGCAGCTCGCCGTGCCGTTGTTCCTCGGGATCTTCTGGCGCGGCGGCAACAAGTACGGCGCGATGGCGGGCATGGCGACCGGCTTCCTCACCGCGCTCGCGCTGACCGTGGTGTACCCGGACGACATCCCCGCGCTCGGATCCCTCACCGGTGGCGTGGTCGGCCTCGCGGTCAACCTTGTCGTCTTCCTCGTCGTCTCCGCCGCTACCGGGCAATCCCCCGACGAGCGCCGTCATGTCGCCGAGATGTTCACTGTCGCAGCAGCACCCGTGCCACTTCCACGCTCTCGCCCGGCGAGCGGCACGGCCGTCCCGGAGGTCGCTGATGCCTGAGTACTTCGATGTGGACACGCAGCCCTTCTGCGCCGACTTCGCCACCTGGTCGAGCTTCGGCGCCACGGCCGACGGTGGGCTGCACCGGCTGGCCGGAACCGCCGCACACGCGGAGGCCCGCCGATGGCTCGCCGAGCGGTTGACGGAGACGGGCGCCCGCACCTCCTTCGACCGCATCGGCAACCTCTTCGGGAGATTCGAGTGGATGCCCGGCGAACCGTACGTGCTGATCGGTTCCCACTCGGACAGCCAACCGAACGGTGGTCGGTTCGACGGAGCGTTCGGCGTCCTGGCCGCGCTCCACGCGGCCACCCGGATCAACCGCGCGGTGCGCGCCGGCACCGTCGTACCGCGTCGCAACCTCGCCGTCGTGGACTGGTTCAACGAGGAGGGCGCCCGGTTCAGCCCGAGCGTCATGGGCTCCAGCTGCTTCACCGGAGAGCTCGATACGGACCGGATGCTCCGCGCGAGCGACACCGACGGTGTGACCGTCGCCCGCGCACTCACCGAGACCGCCATGAGCGGCAGCGAACCCGCCCCCGTGCCGTCCGCCTACGCGGAGGTGCACATCGAGCAGGGCCGGGAACTCGACGACTCCGGAGACCGGATCGGCGCGGTGACAGCGAACTGGGCCGTGCGGAAGTACACGGTGGTGGTGCACGGCGAGCAGAGCCACACCGGCGCCACCTCGATGGCCGACCGACGCGACGCCCTCGTGGGCGCCGCTCAGGTGATACTCGCCACCCGTGAGGTCGCGACCGCCTACCCGACGGACGAGGTGTTGTCCGCGGTCGGGCGCATCGACGTGGAGCCCGGCTCGCCGGTCGTCGTCCCGAGCCGGGTGAGGCTGAACGTCGACCTGCGCGCGCACAACGCGGAGCGACTCGACGACGCACATGCGCGGCTGCTCGCCGCGTACGAGGCGATCACCGCCGCCGGTGAGACGACCGTGGAGATCGCCGCCTGCGCCGTCCGCGAGGCCGCGCCGTTCTGGCCCGCGGGCGTGCGGATCACCCACAAGGCCGGTGCGGACGCAGGCCTGCCGGTCCGGGAGATGTCGACCCGTGCCGGCCACGACGCCGTCGCACTGAGCCGGGTCGTGCCCACGATCCTCGCCTTCGTCCCGAGCGTGAACGGAGTTTCCCATTCTACGCACGAATTCACCCGTGACTGTGATCTTCTCGCCGGTGTCGACGTCCTCACATCGATCGCCGAACATCTCGTGACCTCCGGACCCGAGACCGATAGGAGCGCCCCATGACCGCCATGCTCGACCTACCCGCTGCAGAGGTCCGCTCCCGATTGCGGACCGGCGACCTGAGCCCCGTCGACCTTCTCGAAGCGACGCTCGCGCGCATCGACGAACGAAACCCGGCTATCAACGCCATCGCCCATCGTGACGACCGGGCGGCGCGGGCCGCGGCGGAGGCCAGCGCGGCGCGCTGGGCCGCCGGCTCACCGCTGAGTGACTTCGACGGCCTGCCCGTGACCATCAAAGACAGCATCAACGCCGTCGGAACCCCCTGGCGCCACGGCAGCGCGGCGCACGCCGGAGTTCCCGACGCGCGCATCGACACACCGCCCGCCGCGCGCCTCAAGGAAGCCGGCGCGGTGATCGTGGCGAAGACCACGATGCCCGACTTCGGCATGATGGCCGCGGGAGTCAGCTCGCTGTACGGCGTCGTGCGCAACCCCTGGAACACCGATCGCAATACGGGCGGATCGTCGGCGGGAGCGGGGGCCTCGCTGGCCGCGGGAATAGGTTTCGGCGCCGTCGGCACCGACATAGCAGGTTCGGTGCGGCTGCCGGCGGCCCACTGCGGCGTCGTGGCGCTCAAGCCCACACAGGGAAGGATCCCGCATCTCCCGGCGTCGACGACCCGGTCCCCCGGACCGATGGCCCGCACCGTGGATGAGGTGATCGACCTGTATCGGGTCATCGCGCGTTTCGACCCGCGCGACGCCCTTGCGCTCGGGTCGGACGTCCCCGACCACCTCGACGCCGCGCTGTCGCCCACGGGGCTGCGCTTCGGCGTGCTCACCGAGGTCGATCCCCGGTTCCCGCTCGACCCCCGCGTTCGCGACGTCCTGCAGTCCGCAGCTGACGTCCTGGCGTCGGGCGGCGCGGACGTCACCGAGTTCACCGCGCCCTTCGGAGCCGAACCGAGTGACGCCCTCGACCGGGTGTTCCAGGTCCGTGCCCGCACGGAGTGGGAGAACATCGCACCCGCCAGGAGGGACCTGGCGCACCCGGCGGTCGCCGACTGGGCCGCAGCGGCGGCCGCGTACTCCGCCACCGACCACGCTCGCGACCTGGGCATCGTCGACGGTGCCCAGGCCGCCATGCAAGCAGCCACCTCGGAGTTCGACTTCGTTCTCGCGCCGGTGATACCGACCCCGGGGTTCGCCGCCGACCAGCCCGGGATCGATACCGCCCACCCGCTGGCCCACTGCACGTTCACCGCATGGTTCAACCAGACCGGCCAGCCCGCATCGAGCGTCCCGTTCGGCCTGATCGACGGCTGCCCGGTGGGACTGCAGATCGCGGGACCGCGTCTGTCCGACCAGCACGTACTGAGGTTGAGCCGCTGGCTCGAGGCCCATCGCCCCGTGACGGTGGGCCGTCCGCCCCTCTTCGCCGCCGCAGGCGGCGTCCGATGACAGCGACGACGAAGGAGCCGACGGTGAGCACGTCCGAACCGAGCCAGGACGACCTCGCGCAATGGTGGCCGGATACCGGCTGCGCGCTGCCCCAACCTGTGATGGCGAGCCCGAGCTGGTGGGGTGCGGACTCCCGCAGGTGGTCCGTCCCGCTGCCGTTCCCCGCCGCGGACGAGGCCCGCCCAGGCGGTGGATGTCACGTGAAGATGCTCGAGCCGCACACCTCCGCGTACGTGGACGCGGAATCGTCGTTCGGCGCGAGTGTCGCCGCCGGGGAGGCCGGCCTCGCCCCGCGCGTCCACCACGCCGACCCTGCCAAGCGCATCCTCATCACCGAGGACTTCACGGCGCGGGCCCACACCGCGAACCTCGACCTGTTCGACGACGCCGGCCGTCTCGACGACGTGATCGCGCTCCGGCGCGCGGTACACGCCCTGCCTCCGGTCGGGCGCGCCGCGACCGTTTTCGATGATATCCGGACGGCTTCGGCCGCGGCGGCACGCGCCGGAGCGACCCTACCGGCGGACCTGCCATGGATGCTCCGACTGCTCGGACGTGCCGAATCCGCCATCACTGCATCCGGATTCGATCGCGTGCCGATCCACGGTGACGCCAACGTCTCCAACGTGCTCGTTCTGGACGGCGGAGGCCTGCTCCTCGTCGACTTCGACTGCGCCGCGGACGCGGATCCGTTGCAGGACATCGGCTCGGTGCTGGCGGAGCTCGCGCCTCTGGAGAGTGCCGCCGAGGCTCTGTTCGAGCGGGCCTGGGGCTCTTTCGACAGTGCCGCATTCGCCAGGGCTCGCGCGTACAGCATTGCCGATCAGGTGCGGTGGGGCCTCATCGGCTCGTACTGCGACGCCGCACGTCCTGCTACCCAGGAGTACTCGAAGTTCGCCGACTGGCAGTTCCTGCGCGCACGCGCGCAGCTGCGTGACCCCCGCTACGACGACCGGTTCCGTTCCGTCTAGTCGAGCGGAAAGACTCCGGACAGAAAGGATCAACGGTTCCATCATGATGACCGAAAACCACACTGCCCCTATGGCGGACGCCGCCCCCTCCCTCGCGCCCGATGATCGCGCCATGGGCACCGCCCGCACCGCCGACGAGCGCGCAGTCGAATCCGTGTTGGCCGGGATCGACATCTGGAACGGCCGGGACATGTACTACGCGCCGGTCACTGGCGGCTTGCAGAACAGCAACTGGCGAGTCACCGTCGCAGGAGCCGACCGACGGTACTTCCTCAAGCTCCCGGGCGCCGGGAGCGAGGCGTTCATCGACCGCGGCGTGACCGACGAAGCGGGCAAGCGCGCCGGCGATCTCGGCATCGGACCCGAAATCGTGCTCTTCGACGCCAGCACGGGCGTCGAAGTGGTCGAGTTCCTCGAGGGGTACTCGGCATGCACGAACGGCGATCTCAAGCGGGACGACATCCCCCTGGAGATCGTCAAGCTCTACCGAACCCTGCACGCGTCCGGACCGCTCGGTCACCGCAAGACGGTGCTCGACATGATCGACGAGCACCTGGCGCAAGCCACGGAACTGGCCGTATCGCTTCCCGCCTTCACGGGTGCCCTCGTCACCGAGTACCGCGCTGCACGGGACGCCCTGATCGCCGGTGGATTGGATCTCGTTCCCTGTCACAACGACCCGATGCCGGGCAATTTCCTCTACCACCCGACGCGACCGATGAAGCTCGTCGACTACGAGTTCGCCTCCGACAACGAGCGGGCCTACGAACTCGCGGTGCTGGTCACCGAGATGTTCTACGACGACGCCCGCGTCCACGAGATGGTGGAGGAGTTCTACGGCCGCGCCGACTTCGCCACCGTCGCCCGCGTCGAGGTGTTCAGCGCGCTCGCCGACCTCAAGTGGGGCCTGTGGGGCTGCGTGAATCAGCGACTCACCGACGCATGGGACTTCGACTACCACAAGTACGGCGCCTGGAAGCTGATGCGCTCGCGCCTGAAGATGAACGATCCGCGCTGGGGGCTGTGGCTGTCCACTCTGTGACGCCCCTCCTGGAGCACGAGTGAAAGGCCGCGCCATGGCGGACACCACATCTGCACCTACCACCTCCCCCCTCGACGTCAACAGGTTCACCGCCGCCGATGCGGCGGAGCTCCCCACCGACGTCATCGACCTGATCGCCCGCCGCGACGCCACTCTCGGCGAGCGCACGCCGCTCCTGTACCGGCGTCCCATCCACCCGGTCTCAGCGCAAGGGCTCTGGCTCACCGACGCGGACGGCAGCCGGTTCCTCGACATGTACAACAACGTCGCGAGCGTGGGCCACTGCCATCCGGCAGTGGTCGAGGCCATCGCGACGCAGGCAGCGACACTCAACACGCACACCCGCTACCTGCACGAAGGCGCGATCGACTACGGGCAGCGCCTATTGCGCACGATGCCCGGATTCGGACAGGTCTCCTTCACGTGCACCGGCTCCGAGGCCAACGACCTCGCGGTGCGGCTCGCCCGTCGTGCGACCGGGGGCGAGGGAGTCATCGTCACCCGCGGCGCCTACCACGGGGGCACGACGGTGAGCGCTGCGTGTTCGCCGTCAGTGGACCCCGACGTACCCGCCTGGGTGCGGGTCGTCGACGCGCCGGACCCGTACAGGAGCGGACACGCCGCTGCGGCGGCGTTCACCGCGGCCGTCGAGGCGGCGGCCGACGACCTCCGCAGGTCCGGCACCGGGGTGGCCGCACTCCTGCTCGATACCGTTTTCTCCTCGGACGGCATCCAGCCCGACCCCGCCGGCGTCATCGCGGGCGCGGTCGCGGCGGTCCGCGCCGCGGGGGGCGTCTTCATCGCGGACGAGGTCCAACCGGGATTCGGCCGGCTGGGCCACGGCATGTGGGGGTACGAACGGCACTCCGTGACCCCTGACATCGTGACGATGGGCAAGCCCATGGCCGCGGGGCTACCCGTAGCCGCCACCGTTCTGACGACCGGCATCGCCGACGCGCTGACGGGTTCGGTCCCCTACTTCAACACGTTCGGCGGCAACCCCGTATCGATGGCCGCCGCGGCGGCGGTCCTGGACGTGATCGAAGGCGAGCATCTCATCGAGTCCGTCGCGGCCCGTGGTGATCAGTTGCTCGGCCACCTCCGTGAGATCCAGCGGGACACGCCGTCCATCGGCGACGTCCGGGGCCGCGGACTGTTCGTCGGCGTCGAGATCGTCACCGATCCCGACAGTAGGACCCCGGACCGCACGGCCGCAGCCGCGCTCGTAGACGGACTCCGCGATCGAGGCGTGCTGATCTCGACCGCGGGGCACCACGGCAACGTCTTGAAGGTTCGGCCGCCGCTGCCGATCAGCGCCGACGAGGTCGACTGGTTCGCGGAGCGCTTCGCGGACACGGTCCGCGCGGGCTGACCGGCTCAGGCCCCGGGGATCGCAGAGCGGTCCCCGGGCCCGGGTTCGGTCCGGCGCGAGGTGAGAGCGATGGCGAGCACGACGAGCGCGATGCCGACGGCCTCGAGCCACCCCGGCCGCTGCCCCAGCATCACCGCGCCGACCCCGGTGGCGGTCACCGGGAGCAGCGCCAGCAGCAGCGCGAACCGCTCGCGCCCGACGCGGGTGAGGACCACCTGATCCAGCGCGTACGGCACCACCGAACTGAGCAGGCCGAGCCCCAGGCCGAGGATCCACACCTCCCAGCTGAGGAAGGCCTCGGGCCGCGACGCGAGTTCGGGGCCGAGGCCCGGTAGCGCGAGCACCAGGGCGCCCGCCGCCAGGCCGACGCCGAGCCCCTCGATGCCACCGCCCGCATCGGCGACGCGCTTGCCGAGCACGATGTACCCCGCCCACAGCGCCGCCGCGAGCAGCGCGCAGGCGATGCCGATCGCACCGTCGGACCCGAGCCCGCCGCCCGTCGCGCCGTCGAGGTTGACGCCCGCGACGCACACGACACCGATCAGCGCCGCGGCGGCGGCGGCCAGGTCGACGGCGCGCCGCGAGCCGGCGACGGCCACGGCGATCGGCCCGAGGAACTCGATCGCGACAGCCGTGCCGAGGTCGATGTGATCGATGGCCTCGTAGAAGGCCATGTTCATGGCGACGGTGACGGTGCCGAAGAGCGCGGCGGCGCGCAGCCGCGCCGGGGTCCAGTCGGCGCGCCGGGGGCGCAGCGCGATCAGCAGAATGAGGCCGGCGCCCGCGCCGCGCAGCCACGCCACCGCGACCGGCGAGAGCTGCTCGAACAGGCCGACGCCCAGGGAGGCGCCGACGTACTGGCTGATCGCCCCGATCACGAACATCGCGGGGATCATCAGCTGCGTCACGCGCCTCACCCTAGGCGACCGTCCGCGCCCCCCGCACGTGCGTTTCGCGCGGCTTCTCCTGCGCCGGAAGTTGTTCACCCTGGGAGAACATGCCGCCCGCCTCCCCGGTGTGGTGGAACAAATGGGTACCCTCGGACGTATATAGAGATGTAAGAACAGTTCGTGAGGAACGGAGGAGTCATGACGAACACAGTCACTTCAGAGGCCCCCGCGGGCGATGCCTTCGCTCCCCTGACGGCGTCCGACCGCTGCGATCGCTGCTCGGCGGCCGCCCAGGTCCGTGCGGTACTCCCGTCGGGCTTCGAGCTGCTCTTCTGCGGGCACCACTTCACCGAGCACCGCGAGAAGCTCGAGTCGCAGGGCGCCACCGTCGCGGGAGAGCCCGTCACGGTCTAGGTTTCATCGACGCGACGGCGCCGGGCACCCGCCCTACTTCCGGGTGCCCGGCGCCGTCGTCGTTCTCGGACCATGCGCCCCGATCACCCGCACGCGGGCGCGGGCGCTTCTCGGCGTGGCGAGGTCACTTCCAGGTGCGCAGGGCGGCGATCCGCTCGCGCAGCTGATCCGCGGAAGCCATCGCCGTGACCGGACCGCCGAGCTTGCTGCGCAGCTCGTTGTGCACGACTCCGTGTGGTTTGCCGGTGCGGTGATGATGCATCGCGACCAGGGAGTTCAACTCGCGACGTAGCGCGGAGAGCTGTGCGCCCGCGGTCGCCCGCTCCTCGACCTCCGGCGGCGGGGCCGGGCGCTCGGCCACGGCCGTCCGGGTGTCCACCTGGTCCTTCTGCCGCTGTTTGAGCAGCGCTCGCATCTGCTCGGCGTCGAGCAGCCCGGGCAGGCCGAGGTAGTCGGCCTCCTCCTCGCTCCCCGCGAAGGTCGCGGTGCCGTACGAGGAGCCGTCGTAGATCAGCTGGTCGAGCTCGGCGTCGGCGTGCAGCGAGACGAACGCCTTCTCCTCCTCGCCGGGTTCGTCCTTCTGCTTGTTCGCGTCGATGAGCAGCGCGTCCTCGAGCCCGTCGGACTCGCGGTGCGGCTTGCCCAGCACGTGGTCGCGCTGCTCCTCGAGCTTCGCGGCCAGATCCAGCAGGACCGGCACCGACGGCAGGAAGACGCTCGCGGTCTCGCCCGGCACGCGCAGTCGCACGAAACGCCCGATGGCCTGCGCGAAGAACAGCGGCGTCGACGCGCTCGTGGCGTACACGCCCACCGCCAGGCGCGGAACGTCGACGCCCTCGGACACCATGCGCACGGCGACCATCCACTTGGCCGTGCCCTCGGAGAACTCGGAGATCCGCTTCGAGGCCGTGGGGTCGTCCGACAGCACGACGGTGACCTTCTCGCCGCTGATCTCCTCCAGCAGCTCGGCGTAGTCACGGGCCGTCGACTGGTCGGTGGCGATGACCAGGCCGCCCGCGTCGGGCATCGCGCGACGCAACTGCTCGAGCCGCGTGTTCGCGGCGTGCAGCACCGCCGGGATCCAGTCGCCGTGCGGGTCGAGCGCCGTGCGCCACGCCCGAGCCGTCTGCTCCTTGCTCAGCGGCTCGCCGAGGCGGGCGGTGAACTCCTCGCCCGCACTGGTGCGCCAGCTCGCCTGCCCCGAGTAGGCCAGGAAGACGACGGGTCGGACCACGCCGTCGGCGAGGGCGTCCGAGTAGCCGTAGACGTGGTCGGCCTTGGACCGCTGGCCGCCGCCGAACTCCGGCTCGTAGGTGACGAATGGGATCGGGTTGTCGTCGCTGCGGAAGGGGGTACCGGTGAGGGCGAGCCGGCGGGTGGCCGGTTCGAACGCCTCGCGCACGCCCTCGCCCCAGCTCTTGGCGTCGCCGGCGTGGTGGATCTCATCGAGGATCACGAGGGTCTTGTAGGCCGTGGTCCGCGCGTGGTGCTTGTACGGGTGCATGCCGACCTGGGCGTACGTGATGACGACGCCGTCGAAGTCCGACGAGGTGCTGCCGCCCGAGTTGGTGAAGTTCGGGTCGAGGTTGATGCCGTTGCGCGCGGCCGCCTCGGCCCACTGGTACTTCAGGTGCTCCGTCGGCGCGACGACCGTGACCCGTTCGACGGTGCGGTCGGCCAGCAGCTCGGCGGCCACCCGCAGCGCGAACGTGGTCTTGCCGGCGCCGGGCGTGGCGACCGCGAGGAAGTCCTGAGGCTTCGAGGTCAGGTACTTCGTGAGCGCACGGCGCTGCCAGACACGAAGTGAAACCGCCATCGAGAAACGCACCCCTAAACCGCGAGAGAAGCCCGTCCGGCGCGGATCCGCGGCGCGGGCGGGTCGATCGTGAACCCGGAAGCAGTCTACTCGCAACACGCGGCGATCCCGGTTCCGGCGTGATCGGCGCCGGTGCGCAAGACTGAACATGATGGACGACGCACACGGCACGCCGGGAAGCCGGCAACCGAGCCCGGCGCAGCACGCCGAGCCGCGCGATCCGGCCCCGCACACGCAGGACCTGGATCGGCCCCGTCGTGCCTCCTTCCCCACCCGCGCGTGGGGCGTCGTCAAGGGCATGCCGCAGGTCCTGTGGCGCACCGTGGTGAAGTCCTGGGACGACTCGATCGTCGGCCACAGCGCCCAGGCGGCCTTCTGGACCACCCTGTCGCTGGCGCCGCTGCTGCTCGCCCTGATGGGCCTCATCGGCTACATCGCGAACTGGTTCGGCCCCGACACGATCGGGGTGATCCACGACCGGATCATCTCCTTCGGCCTGCGGGTCTTCACGCCCAACGTCGTGGACGAGATCCTCCGGCCCATGGTCGACGGGGTGCTGCAACAGGGCCGCGGCGACGTGGTCTCGGTGGGCTTCATCATCGCGCTGTGGGCGGGCTCGTCGGCGCTCTCGTCGTACGTCGATTCGATCAGCATGGCGCACGACCAGCACACCGTGCGCAATCCGGTGCACCAACGCTTCTTCGCGCTGCTGCTCTACGTCGAGTTCCTGGTGATCGCGGTCTTCACGTTGCCGCTGGTCGCGCTGGGGCCGAGCTTCATCGTCAAGTACATCCCCGCGTCGTGGCACCCGGCGGTGGCGCAGCTCATCGACTTCGGGTACCTGCCCTTCGTCGTGCTCATGCTGGTCGGCGGGCTCGCGCTGCTCTACCGGCAGGCGCTGCCACGGCCGCTGCCCTGGTACCGGCACGTGCCGGGCGCCGCGCTGGCGGCGCTGATCTTCCTCGTCGCCTCGACCGGCCTGCGCGTGTACCTGTCGTTCATCGCGTCGGGCCGGGGTATCTCCTACGGCGCGCTCGCGACGCCCATCGCCTTCCTGCTGTTCACGTTCTTCCTCGGCTTCGCGGTCATGGTCGGCGCCGAGTTCAACGCCGCGCTCCAGGACCGGTGGCCCGCACGGGAGATCCGGACGGACCAACTGCGGGACTGGGTCGTCGAGCAGATCAAGGAGGCCGGGATCTCCGACCCCGGCAAGGCGGCCGCCGAGGGGCTGCGCCGCGCGACGGACCCGATCCGTCGGCGCCAGCGCGCCGACGCGCCGGACGACGACGCGATGGAGCCGAGAGCCGCCGCGGAGCCGGGGACCGACGCGCCGAGGCGCACGGTCGAGACGGACGTGCCGGCGCGGCGCACCGTCGACCCCGAGGCCCCGCGGGTGCCGCCGGCCCGGCCGCCGAGCGGAGTGGAGCCGCGCTGAGCGGCTACTTCTTCATGCGGTCGTAGATTTTCTTGCACTCGGGGCACACCGGCGAGCCGGGCTTCGCCGACTTGGTGACCGGGAAGGTCTCGCCGCACAGCGCGACGACGTAGTTGCCCATCACGGCGGATTCGGCGATCTTGTTCTTCCGCACGTAGTGGAAGAACTTGGGAGTGTCGTCGTCGTTGCCGGTATCGGCGTCGACGTCGACATCCGGCTTCTCCAGGGTCTTCGTACTCATGACTTTCATTCTGCCAGTCGCAGTGGGACGATCGAAGTGTGGGAAATCAGGGCGAAGCCACCTACGTCATCACCGATGCGGAGGACTCGTACGACGAGCAGCACCGGCGGCGCGTCCGTCGGTACCTGATGATCATGGCGATCCGCATTCCCGCCCTCGTCATCTCGGCGTGGATCTACTCGGCCACCGGCAACTGGGTCATCGCGCTGGCCGTGCTCGGCGGCTCCATCCCGATCCCGTGGATCGCGGTGATCCGCGCCAACGATCGGCCGAAGAAGCGCAAGGGCGAGCCCGACCGCTTCACCCGGCGCAAGCTCGACCGCCTCGCCCTGCAGGGCCACCCGATCACCACCGTCTCGGCGCGCGGCGAATAGGTGCTGCTCTCCCCCGGCCTGGCACCACTGTGCCGTCGGCTCGGCCCCGCACTGGCCGCCGCCGACTTCTCGGAGACCGCCGTCGCCGATCGCCTGGGCGACGCCCAGGGCTGCCTCTCGCGCGGCGAGCCCGGCCCCGTCGAGGCCGCGGCCCCCGGCGACGCACCGCTCGACGTGCTGATCCGACTGTTCCTCGCCGCCGCGCCGGTCCCGCGCCCGCAGGTCGACGGCGCCCTCGCCCCCGTCACCGTCGACGAGGCGCTGCGCGTCGGCCTGCTGGAGCCCGACCCGGAGGATCCGGCCCGGGTGCGGGCCGCCCTGAGCCTGCGACCGCTGGACCTGCCCGACGGCCCGCAATGGTTCCTCTCCGATCTCGACGGCCTGATGCGGCCGCACCCGCAGCACCGCGAGCACGTCCTGGGTGTCGGGCACGCCTCGCAGTCCCTGCTCCGGGCCACGCCGCGCGAGCCGACGGGCAGCGTGCTCGACCTGGGCACCGGCTGCGGCGTACACGCCTGCGCCGCGACCCGGTTCGCGGGTTCCGTCACCGCCACCGACGTGAGTGGGCGGGCCGCGGGCTTCGCCGCCGCCTCCGCGGCGCTCAACGGCGCGGACGTCGAGGTGCTGACGGGCGACTGGTTCGCGCCCGTCGCGGGTCGCCGGTTCGACCTGCTGCTGGCGAATCCGCCGTTCGTCGTGGGCGAGGGCAGGGTCGACCACACCTACCGGGACTCCGGCCTGGACCTCGACGGCGCCTCCGAGCTCGTGGTGCGGGGCGCACCCGATCACCTGGCGCCCGGCGGCACCGCCGCGCTGCTCGCGTCGTGGGTTCACCGCGGGGACGAGTCGTGGCAGGCGCGGGTCGCGTCCTGGCTGCCCGCCGAGGGCGTCGCCGCCTGGGTGCTGCAGCGCGACGTCGCCGATCCGGCGCTGTACGTGGGCACCTGGTTGCGCGACGAGGGGCTCGACCCCCGCGTCGGCGAGGGCCGCGCCAAGTCCGACCGCTGGCTGGCGCACCTGGCGGACGCCGGCGTCACGGGCATCGGCTTCGGCTTCGTCTTCCTCCGCGCGATCGACGGCCCGTCGGAAGTGGTCTGCGAGGACCTGAGCCACCCGTTCGACGACCCCCTCGGGGACGAGGTTCCCGCGCACTTCGCCCGCATGGCGTGGCTGCGCGACGCCGACCTGGACGACGCCCGCCCGCTGCTCGGCGACGACGTCGCGCTCGAACGCGTATCGGTGACCGGCGACGAGGGCTGGGACGAGGTCGCGGTGCGCGTGACCCGGATGTCGGGGCCGCGTTGGGTCCACGAGCTGGACGACGCGGGCGCCCGCCTGCTCGCCGGGTGCCGCGGCGGCCTCACCACCGAGGACCTCGTGCTGCTGCTCGAGGCCGCGACGGGCGCGGAGGACCTGGCCGATCCGGCCCGCCGACTCCTCGCAGATCTGCACCGGCACGGATTCGTAACCTTCCTCTAAGCAACTTCTCAGAACGCCTCGCTGTTTCCGCAGGTCAGGGGATCCGGGCTCGGGAACTCTGTGCGCCCGTCGTCCGTTGAACCTGATGTACCGGCGAACAGGAGGCAGCCACATGGCACACCGCGTCAACACCGTTAGCACCGCAGCCCGCCCCGCTGATCGGGTGCGGCCCCCGCTGACCGAGGCCGATCTCGACGCCCAGAGTCCCGCCGCGGATCTGGTGCGCGTGTACCTGAACGGCATCGGCCGCACCGCTCTGCTGACCGCGGAGGACGAGGTCGATCTGGCCAAGCGCATCGAGGCGGGGCTGTACGCACAGCACCTGCTCGCCACCAAGAAGCGGATGGCCGCCTCGAAGAAGCGGGATCTGGCGTTCATCGTGCGGGACGGCCAGGCCGCCCGCCAGCACCTGCTGGAGGCCAACCTGCGCCTCGTGGTGTCGCTGGCCAAGCGCTACACCGGGCGCGGCATGCCCCTGCTCGACCTGATCCAGGAGGGCAACCTCGGCCTGATCCGCGCGATGGAGAAGTTCGACTACGCCAAGGGCTTCAAGTTCTCGACGTACGCCACCTGGTGGATCCGCCAGGCCATCACGCGCGGCATGGCGGACCAGTCCCGCACCATCCGTCTCCCCGTCCACCTCGTGGAGCAGGTCAACAAGCTGGCCCGCATCCGGCGCGAGCTGCACCAGCAGCTGGGCCGCGAGGCCACGGACGCGGAGCTCGCCGAGGAGTCCGGCATCCCGGCGGAGAAGATCGCCGATCTCATGGACCACTCGCGCGACCCGGTCAGCCTGGACATGCCCGTCGGTTCCGACGAGGAGGCACCGCTCGGCGACTTCATCGAGGACGCCGAGGCCGCCTCGGCCGAGTCGGCCGTCATCTCGCGACTCATGCACAGCGACGTGCGGTCCGTGCTCGCGACCCTGGACGAGCGGGAGCAGCAGGTCATCCGCCTGCGCTACGGCCTGGACGACGGCCAGCCGCGCACCCTCGACCAGATCGGCAAGCTCTTCGGGCTCTCCCGCGAGCGCGTGCGCCAGATCGAGCGCGAGGTCATGAGCAAGCTCCGCAACGGCGAGCGGGCGGACCGCCTGCGCGCGTACGCGAGCTAGGAACCAGTACGAAAGGGACCGCGTCGGCTGCTACAGCCGGCGCGGTTCCGCTTGTTGGGCCAGTACCTCGCTCGCGTGGCCGATCCGGATCACCGCGGACAGCACCGAGGCGCCGTCGGTGGTCGCCAGGATCGGCTGGCAGTCGATCGAGGCGATCTCCGGCACCTCGTAGGCGAGCGCCGCGATCCGAACGATCACGTCGGTGAGCGCCGCGCGATCCACGCCGGACTCGCCGGCGAAGCCGTCGAGCAGCGGCGCGGAACGGGTGGCGGACACCAGATCCTCCGCCGCGGCGTTGGTCAGCGGGAGCAGCCGGTAGGCGCGATCCCCGAGCAGCTCGGGCACGGCCCCACTGAGACCGAAGGACAGGAGGGGCCCGATCCGCGGGTCGTTCTCGTACCCCACGGCGCACCCGATCCCCTTGTGCGCCATCCGCTGCACGTGCAGCGTCGACTCCCCGGTCGTCTGCGCGAGCTCGGTGAAGGCGTCCGCCACGGCCTGCGGTCCGGCGAGGTCGAGCCGCACCGCCGCGAGGTCGGCCCGCAGCCGCCAGCGCTCCCCCATCGCCTTGACCGCGACCGGGTATCCCAGGCGGTCCGCAGCGGCCGCCGCCTCGTCCGGGGTGGACGCGACGTCGAAGGCGACGACGCCGACCCCGTAGAGCCCGAGGAGCTCCGCGCTCTGCGCGAAACTCAGGGTCACGGTGCCGCCCTCGGCATCGACCGAGGGCAGCCACTCCCGCACGCGGGTGCGCGCGGTCTCCACGTCGGTGCCCTCGGGACGCGCGGTGTCGGAGACGGGGCGCGCGCGCCACTGCGCGTACCGCCAGCCGTGCGCGAGCACCCGGGCCGCGCGCTCCGGTTCGGGGTACGACGGCACGGACCCCCGCACCCGCATCCCCCCGTCGTCGGTGACGGCGAGCAGCTCGGTGACGCCGTCGAAGGCGAGGAAGGTCGAGACGATCGGCTTGATCAGTTTCCGCGAGGCCTCGAGCAGGACCGCGGCGTGCGCCTCCGGGGGCGCCTCGACGGGCGGCACGAAGACGGCGATGATCGCGTCCACCGTGTCGTCGGCGAGCGCGGTGTCGATCGCCGCGCCGAACTCGGCGGGGGTCGCCGACGCGCCCAGATCCACCGGCTGGGCGACATCGAGTCCCGCCCTGATCCCGGTGTGGGTGGCGAGGATGCCGAGGGCGGTCGAGTTGCCGATCACGGCGACCCGGGGGCCCTTCGGGAGCGGCTGATAACTGAAGAAGGTCGCGCAATCGAACAGCTCGGGGATCGAATCGACCTGCACGACACCGGAGTTCTCGAACAACGCCTCGGATCCGCGGCGCCGGCGGTCGGCGTCGATCCCGCCGCGGTGGACCGCGACGATCGGCTTCTGCCGGGCCAGGCGCTGGGCGATGCGGCCGAACTTGCGCGGGTTACCGAAGCTCTCGAGGTACAGCAGCACCACCTCGGTCGCGTCGTCGGTGTCCCAGTACTGCAGCACGTCGTTGCCGGAGACGTCGGCGCGGTTACCGGCGGAGACGAACGTCGTCAGGCCCACGCCGCGTTTGGCCGCGGTGTCGAGGATGGCGATGCCGAGGGCGCCGGACTGGCAGAAGAAGCCCACGTTGCCGCGGCCGGGGACGACGGGGGCCAGGGTCGCGTTGATGCGCACCTCGCGGTCGGTGTTGATCACGCCGAGCGCGTTGGGACCGATCAGCCGCATCCCGTGCGAGCGCACCGCTTTGAGCAGCCGCCGCTCCGATTCCTTGCCGCGGCCGCCCACGTCGGAGAACCCGGACGAGACGACCAGCAGCGTCCGCACCTCCTTGGCGAGGCAGTCGTCGAGCACTTGGTCCATGTTGTCGGCGGGCACGGCGACGACGGCGAGGTCCACCTGGTCCGGGATGTCGCGCACGGATTCGTAGGCGCGGA
The DNA here is from genome assembly GCF_965138335.1 of Tsukamurella ocularis. Lineage (GTDB taxonomy): Bacteria > Actinomycetota > Actinomycetes > Mycobacteriales > Mycobacteriaceae > Tsukamurella > Tsukamurella ocularis_A. Next base: position 36,927 of record NZ_CBCSDV010000030.1, on the reverse strand, counting down.
TGCCCGCGACCGACCGGCGTTCCGGGTGCACCGGGTACACGGGCCCCGCGAAATCGCCCGCGATGATGTTGCGCAGCACCGCGTGTCCCACCTTGCCCGGCGTGGTCGACGCGCCGATCACGGCGATCGACGTCGGCCGCAGCGCGTTGCTCACGCTGCGCGCCTCCGATGCCAGCTCGCGGGCGTTGCGCACGGCGACCAGCGCTTCGGTGGGGTCGATGCCGAACTCGACGTGCACCACGCTGCCGTCGAAGCTGCGCCGCAACTCGTACCCGGCGGCCTTGAAAACGTTGACCATGTACCGGTTCTCGGCGAGCACCTCGGCCTCGAAACGATGGAAGCCGTTCTCCGCAGCGGCGCCGGCGAGGTGTTCGAGCAGTATCGGCCCGAGGCCCCGGCCCTGGTGCTCGTCGGCCACGACGAAGGCGACCTCCGCCGACGTCGGCTTGCCGGAGTCGGCGAGGCCCTCGTAGAGGCCGACGGCGATGATCTTGCCGCCGAGGATCGCGAGCAGGCAGACCCGCTGCTCGTGGTCGACCGTGGTCATCNGCGCGACGTCGCGCGGCGGCATCACCGGGTACGGGCCGAAGTAGCGCAGGTAGCGCGTGCGCTCGGAGAGGCCGGCGTGGAACTCCACCATGGCGTCGGCGTCGTCGGGGACCACGGGACGCAGGTGGACGACGCCGCCGTCGGAGGCGAGCACGTCCGCGACCCAGTGCGCGGGGAACTCATAGGGGCCCGACGGTGCCTGCTGGCTCGGCGCCGGGAACGGGTCGGTGGCGGGGCCCGCGGCGTGCACGGGGGTTTCGTCAGTCACGAGGGTCCTCCGGGTCGAGTCCTGGAGCGGCGAAGAGCGGGAGGAGGACGTCAGTCACGAGGGTCCTCCGGGTCGAGTCCGTGAAGGGGAAACACCGCCGAGCGCGCGCGGGCGATGAACCGGTCCGCGGCGGCCTCCATCGGCGCGGAGGTCGGGTCGTACGAGGACGGCTCCCAGGGCGTGAACCCCGTCGTGCCGCCCTCGCCCATGGTCTCCGGCAGTGCGCCCACGGCACCGACCTGATCGGTCGGCAGGCTCGCAGCGAGGTCCTTCCACTCCGCGGGAATCGGTGTGGCGGGGTCGATGTCGACCCCGACGACGGCCCCGATGAGGTGGGTCCAGGCGCGGGGCACCACGTGCACGAGCTGGTACCCGCCGCCGCCGACGGCGAGCCACCGGCCGTCGCACACCTCGTCCGCGAGGTCGCGCATCGCGAGGATCGCCGCGCGCTGACCGTCGACGGTGAGCGAGAGGTCGGTCAGCGGGTCCGTCGCGTGGGAGTCGCAGCCGCACTGGCTCACGATGAGCTGGGGCCGGAACTCCCGGACGACGGACGGGACGACGGCGTGGAAGGCGCGCAACCACAGATCGTCGGGGCAGAAGGCGGGCACCGGGATGTTGACCGCCGTGCCGCGGGCCTCGGGGCCGCCGAGCTCCGTGGGGTAGCCGGTGTTCGGCCAGAGGTGCTGCGGGTCCTCGTGCAGCGAGACGGTGAGCACCCGCGGGTCGTTCCAGAACTGGGCCTGCACCCCGTCGCCGTGGTGGGCGTCGACGTCGATGTAGGCGATCCGGTCGAAGCCGTTGTCGAGCAGCCAGGAGATGGCGATGGCGGCGTCGTTGTAGACGCAGAAGCCCGAGGCGTGCGAGCGCATGGCGTGATGCATCCCGCCGGCGATGTTGACGGCACGGGTGGTGTGGCCCGCGGCGATCGCCTTGGCGCCGGTGAGGGTGGAGCCGACCAGGCTCGCAGCCGCCTCGTGCATGCGGAGGAAGATCGGATTGTCGTCGTTGCCGAGACCGTAGCCGGTGAGATCGATCCGGGAGCGTCCCGACCCCGCGACCCGCACGGCCGCGAGGTAGTCGTCGGTGTGCGCCCGGCCGAGTTCGATCGGATCGAAGTCCGCGGGTGTCACGACCTCGACGCCGTCGAGCACCCCGAGCATCCTCGCGAGCTCCATCGTCAGACGCAGGCGCACCGGGTCCATCGGGTGCGAGTGGGAGAACCGGTAGTCGAGTACCGAGGGGTCCCAGACCACCTGGGAGTCGGGGAACCGTGCCATGAGTCACGACCCTAGTCGTTGCGCCACTGCGACGCCGCGAAGTTAGGTAACCTTTAGTACGGGGGACGGTAGCGCGTCTCGGTTAAGCTCGACGGTGACGAGAAGGAGCTGGACACGTGAACGATCTGGTGGACACCACCGAGATGTACCTGCGGACCATCTACGAGCTCGAGGAGGAGGGCGTCGTGCCCCTCCGGGCGCGGATCGCGGAGCGTCTCGAGCAGAGTGGTCCCACCGTCTCGCAGACGGTGCAGCGCATGGAGCGCGACGGCCTGGTCCGGGTGGCCGGGGACCGTCATCTGGAACTCAGCGAGAAGGGCCGCCAACTGGCGATCGCCGTGATGCGCAAGCACCGGCTCGCCGAGCGCCTCCTCGTGGACGTCATCGGCCTGCAGTGGGAGAACGTGCACGCCGAGGCCTGCCGCTGGGAGCACGTCATGAGCGAGGACGTCGAGCGGCGGCTGCTCGAGGTGCTGGGCAACCCCACCACGTCCCCGTACGGCAACCCGATCCCCGGCCTCGGCGAGCTCGGCGTGGCCATCGGCAACGAGCCCGCGCGCCCCGCCCGCCTCACCGATCTGCCGCAGGGCGGCCCCACGGCCGTGGTCATCAAGCGCCTGGCCGAGCACGTGCAGGCGGACACCGATCTGATCGGCCGGTTCCGCGAGGCCGGCGTGGTGCCGGACGCCCGCGTGTCGGTCACCGTCCAGCGCGGCGCGGTCGTCATCTCGGTCGCCGGACACGAGGACTTCGAGCTTCCCGACGAGATGGCCCACGCGGTCTTCGTCGAGGCGGTGTAGCCGATGCGGCTGGTGGTGACCGGCGGCGCCGGCTACGTCGGCAGCGTGTGCACGCAGGTACTGCTCGAACGCGGCCACGAGGTGACCGTGCTCGACGACCTGAGCACCGGCAACCGTGAGGCGGTGCCCGCGGGCGCCACCTTCGTCGAGGGCGACGTGGCGCAGGCCGCGCGCCCGCTGCTCGCCGACGGCGACTTCGACGGCGTGCTGCACTTCGCCGCGAAATCCCTGGTGGGCGAGTCGGTGTCGCATCCGCACAACTACTGGCAGGGCAATGTCGTCACCACGTTGACGCTGCTCGACGCCATGCTCGCGGCCGGCGTCCCCCGGCTGGTCTTCTCGTCGACCGCCGCCACGTACGGCGAGCCCGAGTCCGTTCCCATCCCCGAGGACGCGCGCACGGCGCCCACCAACACCTACGGCGCCACCAAACTCGCGATCGACGCCGCGATCTCCTCGTACGCCACCGCCTACGGCCTCGCGGCGGTCTCGCTGCGGTACTTCAACGTGGCGGGCAGTTACGGCGGCTTCGGCGAGAACCGTGAGATCGAGACGCACCTCATCCCGCTGGTCCTGCAGACCGCGCTGGGCCAGCGCGCCGACATCGCCGTCTTCGGCGCCGACTACCCCACCGCGGACGGCACCGCGGTCCGGGACTACGTGCACGTCAAGGATCTGGCCGAAGCGCACCTGCTCGCCCTCGACCACGCCCGGCCGGGCACGCACGAGATCTTCAATCTGGGTTCCGGCGAGGGCTTCTCGGTGCGCCAGGTGATCGACACGTGCCGCGAGGTGACGGGGCGCGAGATCCCCGAGACCGCCGCCGAGCGCCGCGCCGGCGATCCCGCGGTGCTGGTCGCGTCGTCCCGCCGCGCGATCGACGAGCTGGGCTGGCGCCCCGAGAAGACGGACCTGCGCGAGATCGTCGCCGACGCCTGGGAGTACACCCAGGCCCTGGGCGACCGGGCGCACGCAGCGCGCCGCGCCTGATCCCCTCCCCGTCGCGTGCCTCCGTCCGCGTGTCCCGCCCGCACGGCGTCTCCCGATCGGCACCGGGCGCGTCACCCGGCGAGCGGGAACTCGAGGTCCCGCGGCGGGAGTTCCACGCCGAGGCGGCGCGCCACGTTCACGCCGATCTCGGCGGTGGCACAGAGCTCCCGCGGGTGCATGCCCGCCGCCAGCGCGTGTGCCAACAGGTGCGCACCGCGGTAGCCCCCGTCGGCGGTGAGCGCGGCGTCGAGGGCGATGCCCGTGAGCGGACCGTCGCCGCGAAGATAGCTCGACGCGGCGACCAGGGTGGCCGCCGCGGCCCGCGGGGTGCCCCGCAGCCGCCGTGCCAGCTCGGCGAACAGCAGCCGGGCCTCGTCGGACATCACGGTGAGGCCCAACGCCATCGCCGCATCGCGCACCTTCACGTCCAGGAGGGCTCCCCCGAGCAGCGCGACGTCGGCATCCGACAGCGCGGTGGACCGCTGCTCCGTGACCGCGCCGACCACGGCGGCCAGGAGCTCGCACGGGTCGCCGTCGGCCTCGCGGGCCGCGGCCTCGCGACACCGGTCCGCCGCGATCCCCGCCCCCTCCTCCGCCACCTGGTCCGTCAGTTCCGTGCGGGACCGGTGGACGGTGCGCCCCTCGACGACGGCCGCCAGCATCACGGGCGAGGTGGCGGGATCCGGGAGCGGACCGCTCTCGCCGTGGCGGCACACCCAGCGCTCGCCGGCCGCCATCCGGTCGAGCAGCACGACGTCGATGATCTCGAGGTCCGGATCGACCGCGATCCGCGACCGCGCGGCGTCGGCGAGCAGGAGCAGCAGCGCCGGGACCACCCGCACGAGCGGGCGGTCGTCGACGACCACGCAGAACAGCCGGTCCGCGCCCTGGCAGCGCAGCATGCCCACGGCGTCGGTGATGTGCGTGCGGCAGGCCTTCCGCAGACCGCCGGACGGGCTCAGCTCGAGATCGGTGCGCGCCGTGGCCCCGATCCGGCCGGTCACCTCGTCGTGTGCGAGCAGGATCACCGAGCGGGTCGGGTAGAAGCCCAGCAGAGCCGGGACGGCGGCGAGCAGATCGCCGAGTGAGTCGATCTTCATGGCCGGGTCCCCGTGTTGTTTCGTCATGATCGAATGCTCACGGAGGCCGCCGACGGAGTTCGCCCGTCGATGCCGTTCATCCCCACTTTGGTTACGAAACCTTCTCCACGCTGGGCGTTGTCCACAGGATCGGTCGTTACCGGACACCGGCGGGCGGGCGGCCGACGCACGGCAGCGGTGAGCGCTACTGTGAACCGCGTGATCGGCTTACCGCGGTTCTCGGACCGCACGCGCGACTGGTTCCTCAGCGGCATGTCTGAGCGAGCCGGCACCCACGTCGGACCCCACGCGACCGATGCGGAGCACCCGCAGCCGTGGTGGAAGGTCATGTGCCTGACCGGCGTCGACTACTTCTCGACCCTCGGCTACCAGCCCGCCATCGCCTTCATCGCCGCCGGCGTCATCTCCCCCATCGCGACCCTGGTGCTGATCGCCCTCACCCTGTTCGGCGCGCTCCCGGTGTACAAGCGGGTCTCGCGCGAGAGCTTCAACGGTTCCGGTTCGCTGGCCATGTTCGAGCGGCTCCTCCCCTGGTGGGGCGGCAAGCTGTTCGTCCTCGTGCTGCTCGGCTTCGCGGCCACCGACTTCATCATCACGATCACGCTCTCGTCGTCGGACGCCGCCGAGCACATCGTCGAGAACCCGCTCGTCCCCTCGTTCCTCCACGGCGCGAACATCCCCATCACCCTCGGACTGGTCCTCGCCCTCGGCGTCATCTTCCTCAAGGGTTTCCGCGAGGCCATCGGCACCGCCGTCGTGCTCGTCACGGTGTACCTGTCGCTCAACGTGGTCGTCATCGGCGTCTCGCTGTGGCACGTGGCCGAGCGCCCGCAGAAGGTGCTGGACTGGCAGGACCTGCTCTGGTCGGAGCACTCGAATCCGCTCATGGTGATCGCCGTCGCGCTCATCGTCTTCCCGAAGCTGGCGCTCGGACTCTCCGGTTTCGAGACCGGCGTCGCGGTGATGCCGCAGATCAAGGGCGATCCGAACGACCCACCCGAGTACCCGGCCAAGCGCATCCGCGACACCGGCCGCCTCCTCACCACCGCCGCGGTGATCATGAGCGTCCTGCTCGCCACGTCGAGCTTCGCGACCACGGTGCTCATCCCCGCGGAGGAGTTCGCACCCCACGGCGGCGCCAACGGCCGCGCCCTGGCCTGGCTCGCGCACGAGTACCTCGGCAACGGCTTCGGCACGGTCTACGACGTCGCGACGGTCGCGATCCTGTGGTTCGCCGGGGCGTCCGCGATGGCCGGCATGCTCAACCTGGTACCGCGCTACCTGCCGCGTTACGGCATGGCGCCCCGATGGGCCTCGGCGGTGCGCCCCCTGGTGGTGGTGCTCACCGTGATCGCGCTCGTGATCGTGCTCATCTTCGAGGCCGACGTGAACGCGCAGGGCGGCGCCTACGCCACCGGCGTCCTCGTGCTCATGACCTCCGCCGCGATCGCGGTGACCATCTCCGCCCGCCGCAAGCGCCAGACCGCGGCCACCTGGGGATTCGGGCTCATCTCCGCGGTCTTCGTGTACACCACGATCGACAACATCATCGAGCGGCCCGACGGCGTGCGGATCGCGGCGCTGTTCATCCTGGCCATCGCCGTGGTGTCGATCGGCTCGCGCGTGCGGCGCTCGTTCGAGTTGCGCGCCTCGTCGATCACGTTCGACGAGAAGGCCCTGGAGTTCATCCGCGACGACGCCGCGGCCCAGCACGCGATCCGGATCGTCTCGCACGAACCCGACGTGGACACCAAGAAGGAGTACCGCGACAAGGTCCGCGCCGAGCGCAAGTTCGGCCACATCCCCGGCCGCTCCCGCGTCATCCTGCTGGAGGTGTGGCCGCGCGACTCCTCGGACTTCGAGGAGGACCTCGAGGTCCGGGGCATCGAGAAGTTCGGCTACCGCCTGCTCAAGGTGCGCTCGGGCAGCATCGCCAACACGATCGCCGCGGTCCTGCTGTACATCCGCGACGAGACGGGCGTCGTGCCCGAGGTCTACTTCCAGTGGTCGGAGATGAACCCCGTGCTCAACATGGGCAAGTACCTCGTGGAGGGATCCGGCGAGGTCGCGGCCGTCTGCCACGAGGTGCTGCGCCAGGCCGAGCACGACGCCAAACGGCGCCCGACGGTGCACGTCTCCTAGTCGGGCCGGTACGCGAAGGGCAGCTCGTGGTGCGACACGGGCAGCGTCTCGACCCGCATCCACGGGTACAGCTGTTCGACGGTCCGCGCCACCGCCGCGCCGTCGTGATACCGGCTGCGCAACGCGACCACGACGGTGACGCCGCCCGGGAGCTCACGGAGCGCCTCCACGTCGTCGGGGCGCGGCCGCGGGGGCACCGCGTACCACGGTCGGGGCCCATCGGCGGCCGCACTCGCCAGGCGGGCGAACTCGGGGCTCGGCGGCCAATGCCCCGCCGTCTCCCAGGTCGCGTACGTCCGGGCCCGCCGGCTCGACGGGGCCGCCATCACCGGCACCGCGCGCAGCGCCGTCGTGATCCGCATGCCGGCGAAGACCCGCGTGGGGTCGAGCACCGTCAGTGCCCGGACGCGGTCCGGACGGGCGAGCGCGTAGGCCACGGCGATCTGCGCCCCGAGGGAGAACCCGAGCACGTCCGTCGTCGCCGCGCCGAGCCCGTCGAGCACCTCGTCGATCCACGCGGGTAGGTCGTCCCGGGATCGCAGCGCACGCCGCTCGCTCCCGCCCGCGTCCCCGGGCAGGTCCGGCGCGAGCACGCGCTGGGTGGACGCGAGGGCCGCGGCCTGTGCGAACCAGGAGGCGCCCGTGTCGCGGGCGCCGGGCAGGCACAGCAGCGGCGGCGCATCGTCGTCACCCGCGATCAGGACCCGCGTCCGGGCGAGCGGACCNNCGACGACGGTCCGCCGGACGGGCACGCCCCACTGCGCGACCACGGCGTCGTAGGCGTCGGAGAACGCGGATTCCATGACATTCCTCTCGATCATCGAGATATTTTGCCATCAAGGTACCTGCTACCGTCGGCGCATGAGCGAGAACGAGCACCTCGTGCACGCCCTGCGCGCCGCGGCCCTGCGGTGGGAGCGCGCGATCGCGGCCTTCGGCGCGCGGCACGCGCTCGGCGACACCGACGTGCGGGCGCTGATCGCGTTGCTCGACCTGGAGCGGGCGGATGCGCCCGCCACTCCCGGCGCGCTCGCGGCGGAACTGCAGCTCAGTTCGCCGGCGTGCACCGCCCTGGTGGACCGCCTCACCGCCTCCGGCCTCGTGGAGCGCGCCCCCGATCCGGCCGACCGCCGTCGCGTACGGCTCCTGGTCACCGCGCACGCACGCCTCCTCGGCGAGCAGTTCTTCCACGATCTGATCGGCCCGATCCGGGCCGCTGCGGCCGGGCTCTCGCCCGCGGAGGCCCAGGTGGTGCAGCGTTTCCTCGCCTCCGCCGTTACGCCGTGAGCGGAAACACGCGGCGCGCGGGAATCGACACAGTGCCCGCGAGGTTGTCCCACGTGGAAAACTGGTAGCTCCCCCTCGCGGGGCGGCACGGTGAAGGAGTAGCGCATGGACGAGCAGTCCCACATGTACGAGCTGGAGTTCCCCGGTCCGTCGGTCTCGGACACCGACGGCAACGGCCCCGTGCTGGTGCACGCACTCGACGGCTACGCCGACGCCGGGCACGCGCTGAAGCTGCTGCGCCAGCACCTCAAGGACAACCTCACCACGGAGCTGGTCGCGTCCTTCGACGTCGACGAGTTGATCGACTACCGCTCCCGGCGACCGTCGATGACCTTCGAGGACGGCTTCACCGGCGTCGACGAGCCCGAGCTCAACCTCTACGCGGTGCGGGACTCGGCCGGAAAGCCCTTCCTGCTGCTCGCGGGCGCCGAGCCCGACCTGCGCTGGAACGGCTTCGTCAGCGCCGTCTCCGGCCTCGCCGAACGGTTCGGCGTGCGCACCGTCGTGGGCCTGCACGCCATCCCGATGGCGGTCCCGCACACCCGCCCCGTGCCGGTCACCGCGCACGGCAACAACCCGGAGCTGCGCAGTGAGCTGCGATCGTGGGACGGCGGCACCATGCGCCTGCCCGGCAGCGCCGCGGGCCTGCTGGAACTTCGCATGGCCGATAAGGGCTACGACACGCTCGGCCTGTCCGTGCACGTGCCGCACTACCTCGCGCAGAACGACTACCCCGAGGCCGTCCTGGGCATGCTCGGCGCGCTCCGGAGCTCCGTCGGCCTCCAGCTGCCCGACGGCGACCTCGGCGTGGAGGCCGCGGAACTGCGCGAACAGATCGACGCCCAGGTCTCGTCCAGCTCGGAGATCTCCTCCGTGGTCGAGGCGCTGGAGCAGCAGTACGACGAGGCCGCACAGCAGCCCCGCGAGCTGCTCATCGCCGACGGCGAGGCCATCCCGACCGGCGACGACCTCGCCAGCGAATTCGAGGCCTTCCTCGCGGAGCAGGCCGGCGACGAGGGCGAGAACGGCACTGCGTCGTGACGCAGGTCCGTCAGCGCGTCGCGCTGATCCACGGCCACCGCCGGGCCTACCGCATCGGCGGCAGCGGGCCGGCCCTGCTGCTCATTCACGGGATGGCCGACAACTCGTCGACGTTCGAGCCGATCCTCGAGCGCCTCGCGGAGCGGTACACCGTGATCGTGCCCGACCTCCTCGGGCACGGCCTGTCCGGGCGCCCGCGCGCCGACTACTCGCTGCCCGCGTTCACCAACGCCATGCGCGATCTGCTGCTCTACCTCGGCATCGAGCGCGCGACGCTGGTCGGGCACTCGCTGGGCGGCGGCATCGCGGGCCAGTTCACCTACCAGTACCCGGAGATGGTCGAGCGACTCGTCTTCGTCAACACCGGCGGCGTCACCCGCTCGGTCTCCCCCGTGCTCAAGGCCGTCTCACTGCCGCTGTCGGAGGTCGCGCTCCGCTCACTCGCCCTCCCCGGCGTACTGCCCGTCGCGAGCGCCGCCCTCGACCTCCTGGGCCGCGTTCCGCTCAAGCTCTTCGTCGACAACGCCGAATGCGCCCGGGTGCTCGCCGGCCTGCCGCACGCGGGCACGCCGCGCGCGTTCGCCCGCACCCTGCGCGCCGTCGTCGACCCGTTCGGCCAGGTGGTCACGATGCTCGACCGCACCTACGTCGCCGAGACCGTGCCCGTGCTCGTGGTCTGGGGCTCGGACGACCCGATCATCCCCGTCGAGCACGCGTATCTGCTGCACGCCTCGCTCCCGGCCTCGCGCCTGGAGGTGTTCGACGGTGCCGGGCACTTCCCGTTCCGGAGCGACCCGGACCGGTTCCTCGCGGTGCTCACCGACTTCGTCGACGGCACCGATCCCGCGCGGCTCACCGTGGCCGATCTGCAGGAGGCCCTGCGCCGCGACGCGGATCTCGACGTCGACGCCGAAACGCCGGCGTAACCCACGGAGGCTCCGCCCGTCATCCGGCGCGCCCAGACTGACCAGCATCAGTCGTGAGGAGGCCGTGATGAGTTCCGAGGTCCTGCCCTTCCGGGCCCGCCCGTACGTGCCCGACCTGTGCTTCGCGACGATCCACGGGCACCGTCGCGCCTACCGCATCGGTGGCACCGGCCCCGCCGTGCTCCTGGTGCACGGCATCGGTGACAACTCCCTGGTGTGGGACACCGTGCTCGCGCCGCTCACCGACCGGTTCACCGTGATCGCGCCGGACCTGCTCGGCCACGGCCTCTCCGACCGCCCGCGCGCGGACTACTCGGTCGCGGCGTTCGCGAACGGCATGCGCGACCTGCTGTGCTACCTGGGTATCGACCGGGTCTCGGTCGTCGGCCATTCCCTCGGCGGCGGCGTCGCGGGCCAGTTCGCCTACCAGTTCCCGGACATGGTGGAACGGATCGCGTTCGTGGCGCCGGGCGGCGTGGATCACGACGTCTCCCCGCTGCTGCGCCTGCTCTCCCTCCCGATGGCCGAACAGCTCGTCGCGCTCACGGCGCTCCCCGGCGCGAAGCAGGTACTCGCGACCGCGCTGCTGGCCGCTGCGGCCCTGCCCGGCCCCCTGCGCCCCGACGCGGTGCAGCTGCGCCGGGCCTTGGACCGGATGCCGAACACCGCCTCGCCGCACGCCTTCGCGCGGACGCTGCGGTCCGTGGTGGACCTGCGCGGCCAGGTGGTCACGATGCTGGACCGGTGCTACTTGACCGCCGAGGTCCCGACGCTCGTCGCGTGGGGCGCCGACGACTCGATCATCCCGGCCTCCCACGCCGAGGTGCTCCGCGCGGCGCTGCCCGCGGCGCGGGTGGAGATCTTCGACGGGGTCGGCCACTTCCCCATGACCGAGGCGCCGGACCGGTTCCTCGCTCTGCTCACCGATTTCCTGACGACGACCCCGCCGGCGCGGCTGGCGCGCACCCACCTGCGCGACGGGCTGCGGTCGGCAGCCGGCGTCACCGTCGCCGCGCCCGCCCAGGAGCTGGGCTGAACGGCCACGATCGCGGTCCGTAGAGTGAGATGAGTGAACCTCATCGACCTGCTGCCGTCCGACCCGACGGCCGACGCGGTCTTCGAGGCCTTCCTGGAGTGGACCTCCGGCCGCGGCATCACGCTGTACCCGGCCCAGGAGGAGGCGCTGATCGCGGCCTGCTCGGGCGCGAACGTGATCGTGGCGACGCCCACCGGCTCGGGCAAGTCCCTCGTGGCGATGGGCGCCCAGTTCGCGGCGCTGGCACAGGAACGGCGGACGTACTACACCGCCCCGATCAAGGCCCTGGTCAGCGAGAAGTTCTTCGCGCTCTGCGAGGTCTTCGGCACTGAGAACGTAGGCATGGTCACGGGCGACGCCGCCGTCAACGCCGACGCGCCGATCGTGTGCGCCACCGCCGAGATCGTCGCCAACTTCGCGCTGCGCGAGGGCGCGGACTCCGACATCGCGCAGGTCGTGATGGACGAGTTCCACTACTACTCCGAGCCGGACCGCGGCTGGGCGTGGCAGGTCCCGCTCATCGAACTGCCCCACGCGCAGTTCGTACTCATGTCCGCGACGCTCGGCGACACCTCCTTCTTCGAGGAGGACCTCACGCGGCGGACGGGCCGGGAGACCGTCCTCGTGGCCGGGGCCGAACGCCCGGTGCCGCTGCACTTCTCGTATTCGACGATGCCGATCCAGGATCAGATCGTCGAGCTGGTCAGCACCCATCAGGCGCCCGTCTACGTGGTGCACTTCACCCAGCAGGCCGCGGCGGAGCGGGCGCAGGCCCTGATGTCGCTGCCGCTCGCGAGCAAGGAGCAGAAGGCCGCGATCGCGGAGGCGCTCGGCGACTTCCAGTTCACCACCGGGTTCGGCAAGACCCTCTCCCGGCTGATCCGGTCCGGCATCGGCGTGCACCACGCCGGGATGCTCCCCCGCTATCGGCGCCTGGTGGAGAAGCTCGCCCAGGAGGGGCTGCTCAAGGTCATCTGCGGAACGGACACGCTCGGCGTCGGCATCAACGTGCCGATCCGCACCGTCTACCTGACGGGCCTGACCAAGTTCGACGGGAACCGTACCCGCCACCTGCGGGCCCGCGAGTTCCACCAGATCGCCGGCCGCGCCGGGCGGGCGGGCTTCGACACGATGGGCACCGTCGTCGTGGCGGCGCCCGAGCACGAGATCGAGAACGCCCGACGGGAGGCGAAGGCGGGCGGGGATCCGGCCAAGCTCAAGCGGGTCCAGCGCAAGAAGGCGCCCGAGGGTTTCGTCTCCTGGGGGAAGGCGACGTTCGAGAAGCTCGTCGCCGCGGATCCGGAGCCGCTGACCTCCCGCTTCTCGGTGACCAACTCGATGCTCCTCAACGTCATCGCCCGGCCGCAGAACTGCTTCGATGCGATGCGGCACCTCCTGGAGGACAATCACGAGTCGCGCCGGAACCAGCTGCGGCACATCCGCACCGCGATCACCCTGTTCCGCGGCCTGGAGTCGGGCGGCGTCGTCGAACGGCTCGATGAGCCGGACGAGGACGGCCGGCACGTGCGGCTCACCGTCGACCTGCAACCCGACTTCGCGCTGAACCAGCCCCTCGCGCCCTTCGCGCTCGCGGCGCTGGAACTGCTCGATGCCGAGTCACCGGACTACGCGCTCGACGTGATCTCGGTGATCGAGTCCGTGCTGGACGATCCGCGGCCGGTGCTGCGCGCGCAGCAGAACGCGGCGCGCGGCGCCGCGGTGGCGGAGATGAAGGCCGACGGCATCGACTACGACGAGCGCATGACGCTGCTCGAGGACGTGACCTACCCGAAACCGCTGGAGGACCTGCTCGTCCCGGCGTTCGCGACCTACGCCGCGGGGCACGCCTGGGTCACGCAGTTCGAGCTCTCCCCGAAGTCGGTGGTGCGCGAGATGATCGAACGCGCGATGACCTTCAACGACCTGGTCTCGAAGTACCAGCTCGGGCGCTCGGAGGGCGCGGTCCTGCGGTACCTCTCGGACGCGTTCCGGACGCTGCGGCACACCGTTCCCGAGGCGGTGCGCACGCCCGAGCTCGACGACTACATCGCCTGGCTCGGCGCGCTCGTGCGGTACGTGGACAGCTCGCTCGTCGACGAGTGGGAGGAGATGACCTCCCCGGATCCCGTGAAGGCGCACGCCTCCGCACCGGAGATCGGGCGCTCGACGTCGCTGACCTCGGACGAGCGTGCGTTCGCCGTGATGGTGCGCAACGCGATGTTCCGCCGGGTCCAGCTCGTCGCCGAGGAGGAGTACGACGTGCTCGACGCGATGGACCCGGGCGTCGACTGGTACGCCGCCTTCGACGACTACTACGAGGAGTACGACGACATCGAGACCGGCGCGGACGCCCGTGGCCCGCAGCTCTTCTCGCTCGACACCTCGATGCCGCGGGCCTGGCGGGTGCGGCAGACCATCGCCGACCCCGACGGCGACCACGGCTGGGCGATCACGGCCGTCGTCGACCTCCCCGCGTCCGACGAGCGCGGCGACGTCGTGCTCGTGGACGTGGAGGTCGTCTCCGGCTGAGTCAGCCGGTGACGGCCGCGTCGAGGCCCGCGAGGGACTGGTCGAGGTACTCCGGCGGGAACGGCGGCATGGCGCCGACGAAGTCGCGGAAGGACTGCGGGGTGTCGGTCCAGTCGTACGTCAGCGTCACCTGCGTGCCCTCGTCCGACGGTTCCAGGTCGTACCGCCACCACCAGCCGCCCGCCTGCCACTCGCCCTCCTGGCTCGTCCCGGGCAGCCAGCCGATGGCCCGATCCCGTTCGAACGCGGTCACCTTGTTCTCCATCACGTAGTCGCCGCCCGCCTGCTCGAGGTACATGTTCACGGAGAACATCTGCCCGACGTGGTCGAGCGGAGCGCCGTCCACCGCGTCCCGGACCCAATCGGTGGGCTCGATCTGCTCGTGACGCGCGGGATCGGCGAGGACGGCGAAGACCCGCTCGGGGCTCGCGGCGATGACTCGGGTGCTGGACATCCGCTCGGACATGGGCTTCTCACTCTCTCCGGTGCCGGTCGGCGCGCCGGCGCAGCGCGTCATGTTCACAGCGTACACATGACGACGCGGGGGCGCCGGAGTTCCCGGAATTCGTCCGACCCGGGCGCGCGGAGCTACTTGCGGCTGGGCCGGTTGCGCGCGGCGCGCGCCTCCGCGACCCGCTGCTCATCCGCCCGCACCGCGGCGAGGCCGGCGCGCTCGTCGATGAGCCACTGCGGCGGATCCGCGACCAGCCCGGTGATCTGCTCCGTGGTCAGCGCCTCCCCGACGCCCGCCCGCTGCAGCCCCGAGATCGAGACGCCGAGGCGCGCGGCGACGAGGTTCTTCGGATGCGGACCGTTCTTCCGCAGATCCTGCAGCCACTGCGGCGGATCGGCCTGCAGCGCGGCCAGCTCGTCGCGGGTGATCGGGTTCTCCTGGAACTCCGCCGGCGTGGCGGGCAGGTACACGTCCAGCTTCTTCGCCGCGGTAGCGGGTTTCATGGACTGCGCGTTCGGCCTGCTCATACCGACCAGCCTATCGGTAATCTCATGCGGTGACCTCATCGCTCCCGCGGCCCCTGCGGCTCGGCTACGTCCCCGGCGCCACTCCCGCCAAGTGGGCCCGCATCTGGGGGGAGCGCCACGCGGACGTGCCGCTCGAGCTCGTGCCCGTCGCGGCGGCGGACGCGGCGAACGCCGTGCGCGAGGGCACCGTCGACCTGGCGCTCCTGCGCCTGCCCGCCGAGACCAGCGGACTGGCGACGATCGCGCTGTACGAGGAGCAGGTGGTGGCCGTCGTGCCGAAGGAGCACCACGCGGCCGCGGCGGACGAGCTCACTGCAGCCGATCTCGACGACGAGCCGACACTGCTCCCCGTCGACGATCCGCTGCGCTGGGCGGGAGCTCCGGGCGCACCGGTCGAGCACCGGCCGGAGAGCACCGAGGCGGCGATCGAACTCGTCGCCGCGGGGCTGGGCGCGCTCCTCGTGCCGCAGTCGCTCGCGCGACTGCACCACCGCAAGGACCTCACGTACCGCCCGGTCGCCGACGCGCCGCCCTCCCCCGTCGTGCTCGCGGTCCCCGCGGGCGAGCAGTCCGAGGCGGTCGCGGACTTCATCGGCGTCGTGCGCGGCAGGAAGGCTGGCTCGTCCCGGGGCCGCGCCGAGCCCGCGCCCAAGCGCACCGCGCGGGAGAAGACGCTCGCCAAGCAGGCGGCCCGGGCCGCCGCGGGCAAGAAGGCCGGAACGCCGAAGGGCAAGCCCGGCAAGCGGCCCCGCCGCTGAGCTCAGCCGAGCGACTCGATCCACTCGTCGACGGCGAGCACCTCGGCCTGGCGCGGGAACACCTTGCTGACGAGGACGCGGTGGACCTCGGGATCGTGATCGGCGCAGGCGTCGGCGAGGACGGTGAGGCCGTAGTCCAGATCGCCCGCGTAGCGGACCGTCGAGAGCACGACGCCGCTCGTCGAGATCCCCGCGAGGACCAGGTGATCCGCCTGCAGGCCGCGGAGCACCACGTCGAGGTCGCTGCCGCTGAACGCCCCGAATCGGCGTTTGATCACGACGGGCTCGCCCGGCAGCGGCGCCACCTCGGGGACGATCGCCGTCAGCGGCGAGACCTCGGTCATCGAATCGCCGCCCTCGCGGATCACGGCGAACGCCCGGTTCGTCGGCGGGATCTCCGGGTAGTCGGGCCGGAAGGCGACGCGCACGTGCACCACCGGCACGCCATGATCGCGCGCCGCCGACAGGGCCCGCGCGGCGGACGCGAGCGCCGCGGCACCGGCCCGCTCGGCACCGTCGACGATGCCCCGCTGGTAGTCCATGAGAAGGAGGACGGAACGCTCTGCAGCCATGCGCCCAGGCTAGCGCTCAGCGCAGCCCGTCGAGATCCAGCCGGACCGCGAACGGCGCCGTCGCCTCGAACCCGCCCGTGTGCTCGACGGACTCGTAGGCGCCGTCCACCAGCGTGAGGGCCTCCAGGCGGACGTCGTCACCGTCGAGATCGACGATCCAGTAGTGCGGGATGCCGACCTCGGCGTACTCGTGGCGCTTCATCACCAGGTCGGTCCGGCGGGTGCCGGGCGAGAGCACTTCGACGACGAGTACCGCGTCCGAGGCGCGGAACGGCCTGGCCGCGTGCTGCGGCATCACCACGACATCGGGGGCGCGAACAGACGCCGGTGTCCGGGCCTCGAGGATGAGGTCGATCTCGGGGAACGCACGGAAGCCTTCGGGCGCGGCCCTGTTGAGCACGCTGAACAGGACCCCGGCGGCGTACTGATGTTCGGGTCTCGGCTTGGGCGACACGATCAGGACCCCCTCCTGAAGCTCCGCGTGCGACGTCGAGTCCTCCCCCAAGGCGTCCCACTCCTCCAACGAGAGGAGATGCGGACGGGTCGCAGCGGTCATGTCGCCATCGTACGCCCGGTTCTGCCAGGTCACACGGCAGATCCCGCGGCGTCGCGGGCGATCTGGGCGAGGCGGGCGAAGCCCTCCGTCTTGGCGCTGGAGGCGCGGTAGGCGAGGCCGATCCGCCGGCCCGGCGCGGGCGCGGCGAACCGCGCCGTCGCCAGGTCGGTACCGCGCAGCTCGACGGCGACCGCGGGCTCGGGCAGGAGGGTCACCCCGAGGCCGCCGGAGACGCACTGCACGATCGTGGCGAGTGAGGCGGCGCGGGTATCGCCCATGACGCCCACCCCCTCCTCGGCCTGGCGGCACAGGTCGAGGGCCTGGTCCCGCAGGCAGTGCCCCTCGTCGAGGAGGAGGAGTGGGAGACCGGAGAGGTCGTCCGCGGTGAGGTCGTCGCGGCCCGCGAGCGGATGCCCGGGCGGCACGACGAGCACGAACTCCTCGTCGTAGAGCGGGATCTCGGCGACGGACGAGCTGTGCACCGGTAGCGCGAGAACGGCCACGTCGATCCGGCCGGACCGCAGCGCGTCGAGCAGCCGCGCAGTCTGGTCCTCGACGACGGTGACCGCCAGGTCGTCGACCTCGGCGCGCAGTTGCGGCAGGAGGCGGGGCAACCGGTAGGGCGCGACCGTCGGGATCATGCCGATCCGCAGTGTTCCCCGCAGTTCGCCGGTGAGGCCGGCCGCCGAGCTCACCAGTTCCGCCGCGGAGGCGACGATGACGGACGCCTGCTCCAACAGGGCCATCCCCGCCTCCGTGATGAGCACCCGGCGCGTGCTGCGCTCCACCAGCTGCACGCCGAGTCCGGCCTCGAGCGACGCCAGGGCCTGCGACAGCGAGGGCTGGCTGACACCGAGCGACGTCGCCGCGGTGCCGAAGTGGCGCGAGCGTGCCACCGCGACGAAAGCGCGCAGCTGCGCGAGGGTCGGCTGATACGGCTGATCGGACATACCTATCAGTCTAGTGCCATCCATCATCCTTCTTTCTTGTACGGGCGTAACGAACGCCCCGCTACCGGCGCGCCCCGTGCCCCGCGCCCCGCGACCGCCGATCGTGCGGTTGGAGCCGTTGCCGCCCTGAGCGCGCCTCCCGCCCGCACCACGTCACGGCCGCCAGGAACCCGCCTCCTGGCGGGTCGCGTGGTTCACGCGGTTCCAGAGGTTGATCTGCCCGACGGCGAGCACCAGCGCCGCCAACTGCCCCGCGTCGAACTCGTCGGCGGCCGCGTCCCACAGCGCGTCGGGCACCGCGTCGGGATGGCCCGCGAGCTCCGTGAGCTGCTCCGTCAGCTCCAACGCGATCCGCTCGGCGTCGGAGAAGTACGGCGTGTGGCGCCACGCGCCGACGGCGAAGAGCTTGTCGTCGGAGGCGCCGTGCCGCCGGGCCGTCCGCCAGTGCCCGTCGAGGCAGGTGCTGCAGCTGTTGAGCTGGCTGGCCCGCATGTTCACCAGTTCCAACAGCTCCGGCGACAACCCCGAGGCCGCCACCGCCTCGCCCAGTTTCGTCAACGCGTCCATCGCCCCCGGCAGGGCGAAGGCGGGGTTCGTCATCCGTGCGGTCATGTCTTTTCTCCTCGGTCGGTCACACTCGGGGCGGGCGCCCCGTCATGTACCTGACGGACCGACGACGGAGGATGTGACACATGGACGTCAGCGACTTCATCAGCGCCCGGCCCCGGCTGCTCGCGGTGGCCACGCGGATGCTCGGCTCCGCGGCGGACGCCGAGGACGCGGTGCAGGAGGCGTGGCTGCGCGCGGACCGGGCCGACGGGGACGGCACCGTCGACAACCCGACCGCGTGGCTGACCACCGTGGTCTCGCGGATCTGCCTGGATCGCCTGCGCGCACGCCGGGACACCACCTCGCTCGACGAGGTGGATCCCGCCGACCCCGCGCTCGCGCCGGACGACGAGGCGCAGCTCGCTGAATCCGTGGGCGTCGCGCTGGGCGCCGTCGTCGACGAACTGGCACCCGCGGAACGGGTCGCGTTCGTGCTGCACGACGTCTTCGCCGTGCCCTTCGACGACGTGGCGGCGATCCTCGGGAGGAGCCCCGCCGCGACCCGCCAGCTCGCGAGCCGAGCGCGCCGCCGCGTCGCGGGCACGCCCCGGCCGGACGCCGCGCGGGCCGACGCGGTGCGCGCGTTCCTCGCGGCGTCGCGGGACGGCGACTTCACCGCGCTGGTCGACCTGCTCGACCCGGATGCCGTGTTCCGCACGCACACCGACGACGCCTCGTCGGTTCTCGTCGGGGCGCCCGCGATCGCGGAGGCCTTCCTGTTCAAGGCGAAGACGGCCCTGGTGGCGCTGGTCGACGGGCTGCTCGGGTACACCGTGCGGCTCCCCGGAGCACCCGGCTACCTCCTGCTCGGCGACGTGACCTTCACCGCCGACGGCCGCATCGCAGCCCTCGACGTCACCCTGCGCGTCGACGAGGTGGCCGGTAGCGAGGTCGTCCCGCTCTGACCCGGGAACGACGGTGCCCGCCCCCGGGAAGCCGGGGACGGGCACCGTCGAACACGGAGGGCCTAGTGGTCGATGGCCTTCTCGACACCGACACCGGTGAGCGAACGGACCTCCATCTCGACCGCCTTGTCGGCGAGATCGGTGTCCGGCTTGCCGAAGATCGTGCCCAGGATCGCGAGGCCGAAGCCGACCGGGATCGACACCAGGCCCGGGTTCTCCAGCGGGAACCAGTGGAAGTCGAGCGACTTGAACATCGACGTCGACTTGCCCGAGACGGCCGGCGAGAAGACGATCAGCACGATGGCGGAGATCAGGCCGCCGTACATCGACAGCACCGCGCCGGTGGTGTTGAACTTCCGCCAGAACAGCGAGAACAGGATCGTCGGCAGGTTGGCGGAGGCGGCGACCGCGAACGCCAGGGCCACCAGGAAGGCGATGTTCTGGCCCATGGCGCCGATGCCGAGGATGATCGACGCGATACCGATCACCACCACGGTGATGCGCGAGACGCGGACCTGGGACTCCTCGGAGGCCTTGCCGTGCTTGATGACGCCGTTGTAGATGTCGTGCGCGAGGCTCGCGGAGGCCGTGATCGCCAGGCCGGCGACGACCGCGAGGATGGTCGCGAAGGCGACGGCGGAGATGACCGCCATGAGGATGGTGCCGCCCAGCGAGAACGCGAGCAGCGGCGCCGCCGAGTTCACCCCGCCGGGGGCCTTCGCGATGACGTCGGCGCCCACGTAGGCGGCGGCGCCGAAGCCCAGCACCAGGGTGAAGATGTAGAACGCGCCGATCAGGCCGATCGCCCAGGTCACCGAGCGACGGGCCTCCTTGGCCGTGGGCACGGTGTAGAAGCGCATGAGCACGTGCGGCAGGCCCGCGGTGCCGAGCACGAGCGCGAGGGCCAGCGAGATGAAGTCGAGCTTGGTGGTCTCGGTCTTGCCGTACTTGAGGCCGGGCTCGATGACCTTCTCGCCCGCGGCGCTGCCGTCGATGGCCTTCTGGAGCAGGTCGGAGAAGTTGCCCTTGACCGCGGCGAGCACCATGAGCGTCATCAGGAGCGCGCCGCCGACGAGCAGGACGGCCTTGACCATCTGCACGTAGGTGGTGCCCTTCATGCCGCCGACGAGCACGTACACGATCATCAGGACGCCGACCACGGCGACCACGACGGCCTGCCCGGTGGTGCCCTTGATGTTGAGCAGCAGCGAGACGAGGCCGCCCGCGCCGGCCATCTGGGCGATCAGGTAGAACAGCGAGACGGTCAGCGTCGCGAGGGCGGCGGCCATCCGCACGGGGCGCTGCTTGAGCCGGAAGCTCAGCACGTCGGCCATCGTGAACTTGCCGACGTTGCGCAGCCGCTCGGCGACGAGCAGGAGCGCGACGAGCCAGGCGACGAGGAAGCCGATGGAGTACAGGAAGCCGTCATAGCCCTGGACCGCGATGGCGCCGCAGATGCCGAGGAAGCTGGCGGCCGAGAGGTAGTCGCCGGCGATGGCGAAGCCGTTCTGCGGGCCGGTGAACGTGGCGCCGCCGGTGTAGAAGTCCGTGGCCTTCTTGGTGGTCCGGCTGGCCTTGATGACCAGCCCCATCGTGACGCCGATGAACAGCAGGAAGATCACGATGTTGAGCGTCGTGGAGCCGACCTGCTGGCCGACGTCGATCGAGCGGGGTTCCCAGGCGAGGAGAGCGGTCACCGGCCCGCCTCCCCGGCCTTGAGCTCGCCCTCGATGTGCTCACGGAGATCCGTCGCCATCGGGTCGATCGTGTTGTTCGCGAACCGCACGTATGCCCAGGTGATGGCGAACGTGGTCACGAACTGCCCGAGCCCCAACACCAGTGCGACGTTGATGTTCCCGAACAGCTTCTGGCTCATGAAGTCGTGCGCGTAGGTGGCCAGCAGCACGTACGCGGCGTACCAGAGCAGGAAGGCCACGGAGATCGGGATCACGAACGTCGCCAGCCTACGGCGGAGTTCGTGGAATTCCTTGCTGTCGTAGGCGCGCTGGTAGACCGCCGCCGTATCCTCTTCGTTCACGTCCGAAAGTGTGGCACGGACCACATTCGCCTCGGGATTGAATCGGCGACAAACGCTGTGCAACCCCTTGCAACCGCCGTTACCCGGGGCTTACCGACGATCAGGCGTCGAGGGCCCGCCGGGTGGCGGCGGCGATCTCGGCGACCTGCTCGTCCGTGGTGATCAGCGCGGGCGAGTACTGGAGCGTGCCGAGGCCGGCCGCCCGGCCGGAGACGCCCTGCGTCCGCAGCTTCTTCACCATCGCCATGGCCTCGGCGGGCTCGTGCAGCTGGACGCCCGCGACGGCGCCGACCCCGCCCCGCACGTCCTTCACCTTCGGGTGATCGGCCAGCGGGGAGAGCTCGCGCAGCAGGGTGTCCTGCAGGCGTAGCGCTTCGGCCACGAGGTTCTCGCGCTCCATGATGTCGAGCACCGCCATCGACGCGGCCGCGGCGGCCGCGTGTCCGCCGTAGGTGTAGCCGTGCCGCCACCACACGCCGCCGGAGTAGAACGGCTCCGCAACCTTCGGCGCCACGAACAGGGCACCCATCGGCACATAGCCGCTGGTGAGGCCCTTGGCCGTGGTCATCAGGTCGGGCTGCAGATCGAACCGGCTCGACGCGAACCACGCGCCTCCGATCCGGCCGAAGCCGGTGATCACCTCGTCGGCGATGAACAACACGTCGTGCTCGCGGCAGATGTCGCGCACCTCGCGCAGGTAGCCCTCCGGCGGGGGCAGCAGGCCGCCCGCGCCGATCACCGGCTCGGCGACGAAGGCCGCGATCGCCTCGGCGCCGACCCGCTCGATGAGACCCAGCAGCTCCTTGGCGTCGTCCCAGGCGACAGTGGCGGTGTCGTCGAAGAGCACGCCGCCGTAGCCCTCGGCGTTGACCGGGATACCGCCCAGGCTGGTGCCGCCCACGTGCATGCCGTGGTACGCGTTGGACCGGCCGACGATGAGCTTCTTCTCGGGCCGCCCCTGCTCCTGCCAGTAACGACGGGCCAGCTTGATCGCCGAATCCACCGAATCGGAGCCGCCGGAGGTGAAGAAGATCCTGCTGTCCGGCACCGGTGCGATGGCCTGCAGGCGGTTCGCGAGGGCGACGGTGGTGTCGGTGGCGGCGTCGCCGAAGCCGGTCACGTGCGCCACCTTGAGCAGTTGGTCGCGCACCGCGTCGGCCACCTCGGCCCGGCCGTGGCCGACGTTCGCGAACCAGAGGCCCGCGGTCGCGTCGAGATAGCGGTTGCCGTCGGTGTCGAAGACGTAGGCCCCGTCGCCGCGCGTGAAGACGAAGGCGCCGTCGCGCTGCACGGCGCCCATGTCCGCGAAGCCGTGCCAGAGTGCCGATGAGGTCGTGGGTCCCTGTCCGCTCATGGTGGATAAACTAGTCGCAAATGACGAAGCAGGAGACGCGCACCGCACGGGAAGACGGCGACGGCGGACCGTCGAAGCGCGATCTGTACGCCGCGCTCGGCACCGACGCCGATCCCGTCCTCACCCTGAGGGACGAGACGCGCCTGCGGGGTCGGCTCAAGCGCGCCAAGCCCTCCGACCTGCCGAAGCTGGCCCGCGAGATCGAGGCCGCACGGGGGCGCTACGCCGAGCGTCGCGACGCGGTGCCGGCCATCGTCTACCCCGAGAACCTGCCCGTCAGCGCGCGGCGCGAGGAGATCGCGAAGGCGATCGCCGAGAACCAGGTGATCATCCTGGCCGGCGAGACCGGCTCGGGGAAGACGACGCAGCTGCCGAAGATCTGCCTCGAGCTCGGCCGCGGCGTGCGCGGCATGATCGGCCACACCCAGCCCCGCCGCCTCGCCGCCCGCAGCGTCGCCGAGCGGATCGCCGAGGAGACGGCGTCGGAGCTGGGCGACGCCGTCGGCTACGCGGTGCGGTTCACCGACCGCGTCTCGCCGAAGACCTCCGTCAAGCTCATGACCGACGGCATCCTGCTCCGCGAGCTCACCCGCGACCGGCTGCTGCGCGACTACGACACGATCATCATCGACGAGGCGCACGAGCGCAGCCTCAACATCGACTTCCTCCTGGGCTACCTCCGCCAGATCCTGCCCCGCAGACCCGATCTCAAGGTGATCGTCACCTCCGCGACCATCGAGCCGGAGCGGTTCGCCGCCCACTTCGCACGGCCCGACGGTGCCCCCGCGCCCGTCATCGAGGTCAGCGGCCGGACGTACCCGGTGGAGATCCGGTACCGCCCGCTCGACGAGATGACCGACGACTCCGAGCCCCTCGACCAGGTCACCGGGATCGTGCACGCGGTCGACGAGCTCTCCCGCGAGGCGCCCGGCGACGTTCTCGTCTTCCTCTCCGGCGAGCGCGAGATCCGCGACGCCGCCGAGGCGCTGCAGGCGCACGTGCGTCCCGGAACGGAGATCCTGCCGCTCTACGCCCGCCTCTCCTCCGCCGAGCAGCACCGCGTCTTCGCCCCGCACACGGGACGACGGATCGTGCTGTCCACCAACGTCGCCGAGACCTCCCTGACAGTGCCCGGCATCAAGTACGTCGTGGACACGGGCACCGCGCGCATCTCGCGGTACTCGGTGCGCACCAAGGTGCAGCGACTACCGATCGAACCGATCTCGCAGGCCTCCGCACAGCAGCGCTCCGGCCGCTGCGGCCGCACGTCCGACGGCATCGCGATCCGGCTGTACTCGGAGGACGACTTCGACGCGCGGCCCGTCTACACCGATCCCGAGATCCTGCGGACCAACCTCGCCTCGGTGATCCTGTCGATGACCGCGCTCGAGCTGGGCGAGGTCTCCGCCTTCCCGTTCGTGCAGCCGCCGGACGAGCGAGCCGTCCGGGACGGCACGGCGCTGCTCGAGGAGCTGGGCGCGCTCGAGGTCGCCGGGAGCGCAGCGAACGGGACCGGTGATGGCAGCCGCCCCGAGGGCCACAAGCGGCTCTCGGCCGTCGGCCGCCAACTCGCGGACCTGCCCGTCGACCCGCGGATGGCGCGGATGCTGGTCGCGGCCCGCGAGTTCGGCGTTCTCCCGGAGGTGTTGGTCATCGTCGCGGGCCTGTCCATCCAGGACGTGCGGGAACGGCCGGCCGAGCACCGTCAGGCCGCCGACGCGCAGCACGCCCGGTTCGCCGACCCCACCTCGGACTTCCTCTCCTACCTCAACCTCTGGCGGCACCTCGGCGACCGGCGGGCCGAGCTGAGCTCGAGCGCGTTCCGGCGCGAGTGCCAGCGGGAGTTCCTGCACTACGTGCGGATCCGCGAGTGGCAGGACCTGCAGGGCCAGCTGCGCCAGATCTGCCGGGACCTCGGATGGAAGCTGGACTCGCTGGGCCGGGAACCGGCACCGTCGCCCGACCTGATCCACCAGGCCATGCTCGCGGGGCTGCTCTCCCAGATCGGCCTCCGCGAGCCGGACGGCAAGGAGTTCCTGGGCGCGCGGGGCGCCAAGTTCATGGTCTTCCCGGGGTCCGCGCTCTACCGGAAGCCGCCGCGGTTCGTCATGGCCGGCGAGTTGGTGGAGACCTCGCGGCTGTTCGCGCGGACCGTCGCCAGGATCGAGCCGGAGTGGGCCGAGAAGCTCGCCGGACCGCTCGCCAAGCACCACTACTCGGAGCCGCACTGGTCCACCAAACGGGAGGCCGTGCTGGCCAAGGAGCGGGTCACCCTGTTCGGCGTCCCGTTGGTCGCCGACCGCACCGTGAACTTCGGCCGGATCGACCCCGTGGCCGCCCGGGAACTGTTCCTGCGGCACGCGCTCGTCCAGGGCGAATGGCGCACGCGGCATCCGTTCTTCGCGCGCAACCGGGCCCTCCTCGACGACGCCGAGTACCTCGAGGACAAGGCGCGCCGCCGGGACATCGTGGTCGACGAGGACGGTCTGTTCGACTTCTACGATCGGCGCGTTCCCGAGGGCATCGTCTCGGCGCGACACTTCGACTCGTGGTGGAAGAAGGCCTCGCGAACCGAGCCCACCCTCCTCGACTTCACCGCCGACGACCTGCTGGCCGACGGTGCCGCGGACGTCACCGCGGAGGCGTACCCCACCGCGTGGCTGCAGGGCCGCATCGAGATGCCCCTGAAGTACCGCTTCGAGCCGGGCGCGGCCGATGACGGCGTGACCGCCCGGATCCCGGTGCAGGACCTGGCGACGGTGCGCGCCGACGGCTTCGAATGGCTCGTGCCCGCGATGCGCGAGGAGCTGGCGGTCGCGCTCATCAAGTCGCTGCCGAAGCAGCTGCGCCGCGAGGTGGTGCCGGCGCCCGACTTCGCTGCGGCCGCGCTCGCGCGTCTCACTCCCCGCGCCGAGCCCCTCACCGAGGGCCTGGCGCGCGAGCTCACGCAGTTGTCCGGCACCGTGATCCGGGCGGGCGACTTCTCCCCCGCCGCGATCCCCGATCACCTGCGGGTGACGTTCGCGGTGATCGGCGACGACGGCCGCACCCTGGGTTCCGGCAAGGATCTCGACGCGCTCAAGCGCACGCTCGGCGCCGCGGTGCAGGAGGATCTGTCGAGCCGCGCCGGTGCGTACGAGCGGGCGCCCGCGAAGCACTGGACCGCGGAGACTCTCGGCGATGTGCCGCGGACCATCGACACCGAGGTCCGGGGCAGCCGGGTGACCGGCTTCGGCACGCTGTACCCCGCCGGGGACGCGGCCGGCGTCAAGGTCGTGGCCGCCGAACCGGAACAGACCGCGCTCATGGGCGCGGGACTCGACGTGCTGCTCGCGAACGCGCTTCCCGCCGCACATAAATCGGTACTGCAGTCCGTGGGCCAGCGCGAGCGGCTCGCGCTCTCGCAGAGCCCCTACGCGACGCCGATGGACCTCGTCGCCGACTGCCGGCGGAGGGCCATCACGGATCTCCGGGCCCGCGCGGGCCTCGCCTGGACACCCGCCGAGTTCACCGCCCTGACGGCGAGGGTGCGGGCAGAACTGGGCGGGGCGGTCCAGCAGAACTTCGCGGACGTCGCGGCGGCGGTCGCGACCGCTACCGAGGTCCGCGGCGCGATCGCCTCCGCGCCGCGCGCACTGCGCGATGCGGCGGACGACATCGCGGAGCAGCTCGACGGTCTGCTGTTCCCCGGGTTCATCGCCGCGACGCCGGACACGCACCTGCGGCACCTGCCGCGGTACACCGCGGGCGCGGCGGCACGGTGGGCCGCACTTCCCGCGTCCATCGACCGCGACGACCGCGGACTGGCGGCGCTGGACCGCGTCTACGCCGCCCTCACCGCCAAGCTGGACACCCTGCCGGAACACCGACGGGACGCGGCGCTGAACCAGGTGCACTGGCTCATCGAGGAGCTGAGGGTGAGTCTGTTCGCCCAGTCGCTCGGCACGGCCGGATCGGTCTCGGAGAAGAAGGTGCTCGCCGCCGTCGCGGCCCTGTCGTGAAGCCCGCGCCGAGCGTGCGGCGGCGCCGTGGCGTCAGGCCGCGTCGGTGGGGTCCGCCGCGGTGGCGCGGGTGCGGAGGTCGCGGATCGCGGCCTCGAAGTCCTCGATGGACGAGAATCCCTGGTAGACCGAGGCGAAGCGCAGGTACGCCACCTCGTCGAGGTCGCGCAGCGGCCCGAGGATCGCGAGGCCGACCTCGTTCGCGGGCACCTCGGCCACCCCCATCGCGCGGATCGCCTCCTCGACCTGCTGAGCGAGCTTGTGCAGGTCGTCCTCGGCCACGTCGCGGCCCTGGCACGCGCGGCGCACGCCCTTGACGACCTTCTCGCGACTGAAGGGCTCGGTGACGCCGTTGCGCTTCACGACGGCCATGACCGCGCTCTCGACGGTGGTGAAGCGGCGGCCGCACTCGTTGCAGGAGCGTCGCCGGCGGATGCCCTGTCCGTCGTCGAAGACGCGCGAATCGACCACACGGGTGTCCTCGTTCTTGCAGAACGGGCAATACATGGGTCCACCTCCCGCGCGGCTGCGCTCGGACGTCCGGCGGGGCAACTGCAGCACGGTGGCCCCTGCCACCGCCGTGCCCCGCGATCTCGTCTTCGAGAATACTCGGCGCGGGAACGGCACCACGTTGTCGAGGTGGGCCGAGCGCCCGCCCTGCCGGGAATCCACTATCACCATGCGGGTGGTCATCTGCGTCTCCTTCGCTCGTCGATGCGGTCAGTACCGCGGCGTGATGAGGGTCTGGCCTGCGCGCACGGTGCCGTTCCGCAGTCCGTTGATCTCCGTGATCTCGGCGATGACACCGTCCGGTGCCCGATCGGGCGCGATCTCCCGCGCGATCTGCTCCAGGCTCTGCCCGCTGCGCACGGTCACGATCGACGTCAGCGCGGGCTGCGCGGCGGCCGACGTCGGCTCCGCGGGCGCCGCGCCGCCGAAGAGCACCAGCAGGCCGGCGAAGACGCCGACCGCGAACACCACGCACGCCGCGAGCGACGGGACGGGGGTACGGCGGGCACAGCCGTCGACGCGCGAGTGGCCGAGCGGCGCGCGCCGGGCCGCCGAACGCACGCCCGGGCGTTCGACGGTGCGCCGGGCCGACCCGCGGGCACCGGTCACGCGGACGGCCGCGGACTCCGTTCGAATCCCGCCCGCAGCGAGCCCGTTCGACGAGGTGATCGATGCCGCGACGGAGTCCTGCGAGCGGCTCCGCGCGAGGCGGGGCGAGACCCCGCGGGCCCGAGTGGCGCCGCGCCGGTCGGCGGCCGCGGAGCCGTGCCGCACCAGCGCCTGCGCATCCGCAGAAGCCTCGTGTGCTGCAGTGATGACGTCTCGATCGATGATCGCGGTCATGGTCTCTCCTGATGTCGGTAGCGGGTCCTTCTCGCTCACCTACAGGTCTATCGGAGGGGACTGACAAGTTTTCCATCCAGCCCCACCAGTCACACCGGAGTGCGTGCAAGTGTTCGAAAGAACTTCTGTTCGATTTCTACCACACCCCGTGAGCGAGGGGAAGACACGCGCGGAAATTTCTCGAACAGGTGTTTGTCAGCACGTTCGAGCTGGACTACAGTGGAGTCGGAACCGAACGGGCGTGAGGAGCGACACATGACAGATGAACGACAGGTCCAGCACCGGGACAAGCGCTTCCGCGACGCGCAGGGCAACGTCTCCGAGGATCACCTCACCCGTCGCCAGAAGCAGGTCCTGGAGGTGATCCGGCGGTCCGTCCGGGACCGGGGCTACCCGCCCAGCATCCGGGAGATCGGTGACGAGGTGGGCCTGACCTCCACGTCGTCGGTCGCCCACCAACTCCGCACCCTCGAGCGCCTGGGTTTCCTCCACCGCGACCCCAATCGCCCGCGCGCCGTGAACGTCCAGGGCGCCGAGGAGCGCACCGCGCAGGTGATCCAGAAGGTCATGGAGGACGAGGACCGGATGCCCGAGCCGGCTTTCGTGCCCGTGCTGGGACGCATCGCCGCCGGCGGCCCCATCCTGGCGGAGGAGGCGGTCGAGGAGATCTTCCCGCTCCCCCGCGAGCTCGTCGGCGAGGGCTCACTGTTCCTGCTCAAGGTGGTCGGCGAGTCGATGACCGACGCCGCCATCTGCGACGGGGACTGGGTGGTCGTGCGGCAGCAGTCCGTCGCGGAGAACGGCGACATCGTGGCGGCGATGCTCGATGGCGAGGCCACGGTGAAGACGTTCCGCCGGACCGGCCGCGACGTCTGGCTGATGCCGCACAACCCCGCGTTCGACCCGATCCACGGCAACGACGCGGTGATCCTCGGCAAGGTGGTCACCGTCATGCGCCGGATCTGACCGCACCCGCCCCACGCCGCGCCGGCTCGTCGACCGCAGGGTCGGGGGCCGGCGCTCGTCGTCCACCACGGGAGGCGATCGCGCACGCCGCACCGCCGAGGGCCAGGCCGGCGATCACTCCCGGGTGCACCGGCTCGCCCAGCAGGAGGAAGGCGAACAGGGCGGACACCGAGGGGATCACGGCGAACAGTATCGCGGCCCCGCTCGCCCCCGCGATCCCGATCACGCGCAGGTACAGCGTGGTCGCCGTCATGGAGCTGAGCAGCACCATGAGGACGAGCACGACGGCGCCGCGTGCGGGATCGGTGACCGTCGCACCGAACAGCACGACCAGGACGCCGGCCGGCACCGCCGCGACGGTCATTCCCACCGCGTTCCCCGCGAGCGGGTCAACCTCGCGGCAGAACCGCTGTTGATACACCCCACCCAGCGCGATGCCCGCGAGCCCCAGGAGCGTGAAGCCGATGCCCGCTCCGGCGTGGGCCAGCGCCGGCACCGTCGACCAGCAGGCGGTCACCACCGCCGCCAGCCCCAGCACGGCGGCGAGCGCCCGGCGCGGCGTGAGGGCCTCGCCGAGCGCGATTCGCGCGACCACCGTGGTCACCGCCGGGTTCACGCCGATGATGAGCGCGGCGACGCCCGCCGGCACGCCGGCCTGCAGGCCCAGGTAGCACCCGAGGAACTGCGTCGCCTGCGTCAGGATCCCGACCACGACCGCGTGGCCCAGATCCGCGCCGCGGGGCAGACGCCTGCCGGTCGCCCTGACCACGCCGAGCATGAGCACGCCGGAGACGGCGAACCGGAGGAACAGCAGCAGGAAGGGGCTCATCGCCGCGATCCCGAGGGCGCCGAGGGGATACCCGAAGGCGTACAGCACCACGACGGAGAGCGCGAGCATCGGCGGAATTCGCATGACTCGATGGTCGACCGCGCAGGTGCCGTTGGTCCAACAATGATTGACGATCACGATTGATCGCACCTATCGTTCATTCATGAGCGCACCGATCCTGGACATCGTCCCGCTCCGCAGCGTGGTGGCGATCGCCCGCTGCGGCGGGGTCCACCGCGCCGCCGAGGCGCTCCACCTCACCCAGTCGACCGTGAGCGCGCACCTGCGCCGGCTCGAGAAGTCCACGGGCGGCACCATCGTCGAGAAGGCGGGCCGCGGAGTGCGCTTCACCGACCACGGCAACCGCCTGCTGGGGCACGCGCAGGCGATCCTCGACGCACACGACGCCGCCGTGCACGCGCTCGCCTCCCCCACGACCCGCACGCTCTCCGTCGCGGCCACCGAGCACGGCGCCGACCGCCTCATTCCCGAGCTCAGCCGAGGCTTCGGCACGCTGCCGGGAGGGTGGGCCGCACAGTTCCGATTCGATCGCAGCGCGCAGATCGCGGGCGCCGTGGAGCGCGGCCTCGCCGACGTGGCGGTCTATCTCGCCCCGATCGATCATCCGGACGCGGTCGGCCCCATCGACCTGCGCTGGTACGCCGCGCGCGGGTGGGAGCGCCCCGCCGCGACGGTCCCCGTCCTGCTGTTCGACGATCCCTGCGTTCTGCGCGCGCCCGCCGCGGACGCGCTCGCGCGCAACGGGATCGACTACGTCGTCGCGGCCGAGGCGGCGAACCTCGCGGGACTGTACTCCGCCGCCCGGAGCGGCCTCGGGGTCACGCTGCTCCCCGCGATCGACGCGACGGACGGCCTCGTCCCGGTCGAGACGATGCCGACCATGCCGCCCATCGCCCTCGCGGTCACCGTCGGAGCGCGCGTCCCGGCGCCGGTCGGCGCTGCGGTCCGCCGCGCCTCCGCATCACTGACCCGCGACGACCAGGCGGAGCGCGCCTAACCCGCGCTCGCCTCCGCGTACCGGTGCAGATGATCGGTGGCGGAGCCGAACTCGGTCTCGATCGCGGTGAGCCGCTTGAAGCAGTGGCCGATGGCCAGCTCCTCGGTCATCCCCATGCCGCCGTGCAACTGGACCGCGTTCTGCCCGACGAACCGCGCCGCCCGCGCCACGGTGATCTTCGCGGCGGAGACCGCGCGGCGCCGCACCTGCGGATCCGCGCCGAGGTTGAGCACCGCGAGATAGCTCGCCGCCACCGATTGTTCGAGCTCGAGCGACATGTCGACCATGCGGTGCTGCAGCGCCTGGAAGGTGCCGATCGGCACGCCGAACTGGCGACGCTGCTTCGCGTACTCCACGGTGTCCCCCACCACGCGACGCATGATCCCGACCGCCTCGCAGCAGACGGCGGCGGCTCCCTCGTCGAGGGCGCGGTCGATCACTTCCCAGGCCCCGCCCTCGGCGCCGAGCAGCGCCGTCGCGGGGACCCGGACGCCGTCGAGCGCCACATCGCCCGTGTGGTGGTCGTCGATCGTCCGGAAGTACTGCGCGCGCACCCCGGCCGGCGGAGCCTGCGGGTCGAACTCCAGGAGGAAGAGCGAGAGCCCGTCGCGGTCGAGCCGGCCGCCGGCGGTGCGGGCGGCGACGATCACGTGCGTCGCGAGCGGCAGGTCCGCGACCACGATCTTCGCCCCCGACAGCACGTACTCGTCCCCGTCGCGCACCGCCGCCGCCTGAACGTCCCAGGGCTCGCGCCCGGACTGGGGCTCCGTGAGCGCGAACGCGATCCGGGCCCCGCCCTCGGCGATCGCCGACAGCACCGCGTCGACGGCCGGGCCGCCGGAGCCGCGCAGCAGGGCGGCGCCGACGACCGCGGTCCCGATGTAGGGCTCGACGACGAGCGCGCCGCCGAGCTCCTCGGCGATCACCATCATCTCCTCGGGACCGCCGCCCAGGCCGCCCACGGATTCGGGCAGCGTCGCGGCGAGGATGCCCAGCTCCGAGGCGAAGGCCTCCCACACCGCGGGCTGCCACCGCTGCGCAGAGCGCGCCGCGCTCCGCGACTGCGCCAGCGGGTACCGGCCGGCGAGGTAGGACCGCACGGAATCGCGCAGCATCGTCTGTTCGTCGGTGAGTGTGAAGTCCATCTACAGCCCCAATGCCGCTTTCGCCAGGATGTTGCGTTGAATCTCGTTGGAGCCCGCGTAGATCGAGCCCGCGCGATCGTTGAAGTAGCGCAGCGGCGCAACCGCCTGCCACAGGTCGCCGCTGTGCGCGCCGTCGGCGGGTGGCAGGTACTCGACCACCGGGCCGCCGGGCCGCGTGACGTGCGGTTGATAGACGCGGCCGCGGGGGCCCGCGCTCTTGTGGATGAACTCGGTGATCGCCTGGCTCAGTTCGGTGCCGAGGATCTTGAGCATCGAGGCGGCGGTGCCCGGGTTCCCGCCCGCCGAGAGCACGGCGAGTGAACGGTGCTCGAGGATCTCCAGCACGTCGACGCGGGCGCGTAGCTCCGCGAGGCCCAACCGGAAGTCGTCGTCCTCGGACAGCGCCCGACCACCGCGTCCGGGGACGTTCTCCGCCTGCGACGCGAGCCGGTCGAGCGAGACCTGCAGCCAGGGCGCGGAGGCGCCGCCGCCGCGTTCGAACTCGAGCAGGTACTTCGCCACGGTCCAGCCCTCGTCGATCCGGCCGAGAACGTTGGTCTTCGGCACCCGCACCTTGTCGAAGAAGACGACGTTCTGCACCTCCTCGCCGGAGGCCATGACGAGCGGCTGGATCTCGATACCGGGCACCGTCATGTCGAGCAGCAGAAAGGTGATGCCCTGCTGCTTGCGCTCCTGCTTGGACGTGCGGACCAGGGCGAACATCCAATTCGCCTCGCGGGCGTGGGTGGTCCAGATCTTGGAGCCCGTGAGCACGAGATCGTCGCCGTCGGACTCGGCGCGCATTGCCAGCGACGCGAGGTCCGACCCGGATTCGGGCTCCGAGTAGCCCTGGCAGAAGAAGATCGAGGCGTCGAGGATGCCCGGGAGGAAGAACTTCTTCTGTTCCTCGGTCCCGAACTTCACGATGGCGTGCGCCACCATCCGGATCCCCATCGGCGAGAGGAAGGGCGCGCCCGCCAGAACCGACTCCCGCGCGAAGATGTAGTGCTGCGCCACGGTCCAGTCGCAGCCTCCCCACTGCACGGGCCACGCCGGCGCGGCCCAGCCGCGCTCGTGCAGGATCGCCTGCCACCGCAGGCTCGCCTCGTGGTCCGAGTAGACGCTGGTCGCCAGGCGCCCGGCATCGCGCAGATCGTCGGTGAGATGCGTCGTCAGGAACTCCCGCACCTCGTCGCGGAAGGCCTCTTCCTCCGCACTGAACGTCACATCCATCCGGGTCGTCCCCTCGTTGACACCCTCGCCCTGGCGAGACAAAATAGAAGTATGTCTCATCCCGCGCGTCCTGACAACCAGGTGGAGGTGATCCGTCTCGCCGCGCAGTGGTTCCGTGAAGGCCGCCGCGTCGATCTCGGACGGCTCGCGAAGGCCGGCGGGATCGGCCGGGCCACGCTCTACCGCTGGTTCGACGGACGGGAGCAGGTGGTCGGCGAGGCGATCTGGCTGGGCATCGCCCAGGCGATCGCGCGGGTCGAGGCCGCCGAGCCGGTCCGCGACCGCGCCGCGTTCCTGCGATCGTTCGGCCGGCTCGCCCACGAGGTGCGCGACTATCCGCCGCTCGCCGACTTCGCCGCGGACGAGCCGGAGTTCGCGATGCGCGTGCTGCAGTCCGGCGGCAGCGTGGTGCAGGCGCGCCTCATCGCCTGGGTCACGAATTGGCTCGCCGATCTGGCCGTCCCGCCCTCCGACGGTGCCCGCGGCGTCTCGCGCGACGACCTCGCCTACGCGATCGTCCGGCTCGCCGAGTCCTTCCTGTGGTCCGACATGATCATCGGCACGCCGCCGCAGCCGGACAAGGCCGAGGCCCTGGTCGCACTCCTCCTCGACGGAGCCGCGGGCCGCGACTAACCGGAGACGATGCCCACGACGAGGTTGATCGCGGTGGCGAGGATGAGCGTGCCGAAGACGTAGGAGAGCAGGCAGTGCCGCAGTACCACGCTGCGGATCGCCTGCGAGGACACCGAGGTGTCCGACACCTGGTAAGTCATGCCCAGGTTGTAGCTGAAGTAGAAGAAGTCGCGGTAGGCGGGCAGATCATCGCTGTTGAAATCGATGCCGCCGGCCTCGTCGTCCGGGTCGCCGTAGTACAGGTCCGCGTACTGCGTGGCGTACGTCAGGTGCAGCGCGCCCCACACCGCGAACGCGGCGATCAGCGCCGCCGCGGCGGCGGCGTCGCGGTTCTCCGAGTCGCCGGCGATCAGCAGGGAGACGATCGCGATCAGTCCGCTCAGCGCGATCACGGCGACGACCAGCTCCATGACCTTCGGCCGGAAGTCCTCCCGCTGGACGGTCGCCCGGGTGGCGGCCGCGGGCAGCGGCCACAACACCCACCACCCGACGGCCACGAACACCGCTGCCGCGGCTGCGATTCCGCTGAGCACGCCGAGCACCGGTTCGACCGCCACGCCCACGGCCGCGGTCACGGCGGCGCCCACGAGAAGCGCCGATGCCAAGCGGACGCCGGCGGACAGCGGCAAGCGTGCCGCGGCCCCCGTCGCCGGTTCCGGTGTCGTCATACGACGATTGTGCCGCCTACGCCGCGAACTGCGACAGCATCCCGGCGAGTGCGGCCGGAACCCGGGCGGTGATGCGCGTGCCCTCGGCCTCGTGCTCGGTCGACAGGATCGTGCCCTCGGCGTGGATCCGCGCGACGAGATCACCGCGGTCGTAGGGCACGAGGGTGCTGACCTCGACGTCGCCCGCGGTGATGAGCCGAGTCATCGCTTCGAGGAGTTCGTCGATGCCCTCGCCCGTGTGGGCCGAGACGAAGACCGCCTCGGGCAGCGCCACGCGCAGCTGGGCCAGCACGACCGGATCGGCGGCGTCGATCTTATTGACCACGAGCAGCTCCCGGGGCAGCGACGCCTCGCGCTCCCCCGCGACCTCGCGCAGCACCTGGCGCACGGCGTCGATCTGCCGCTGCGGCATCACGTCGCTGCCGTCCACGACGTGCAGCAGGAGATCGGCGTCCACGACCTCCTCCAGCGTCGACCGGAAGGCCTCGACGAGCTGGGTGGGCAGGTGGCGTACGAAACCGACCGTGTCGGTGAAGACCACGTCGCGCCCGTCGGTGAGCACGCCCTGGCGGGTGGTGGGGTCGAGGGTCGCGAACAGCGCGTTCTGCACCAGCACGCCGGCATCGGTGAGCGCGTTGAGCAGGCTCGACTTGCCCGCGTTGGTGTACCCGGCGATCGCGACGGCCGGCACGCCGGAGCGGCGCCGCGCACCGCGCTTGGTGTCGCGGGCCTGCTTCATGCCCTTGATCTCGCGGCGCAGCTTCGCCATCCGCTCGCGGATCCGGCGACGATCGGTCTCGATCTTGGTCTCACCGGGACCACGCAGGCCCACGCCGCCATTGCTGCCCGCGCGGCCGCCGGCCTGCCGGGACAGCGCCTCACCCCAGCCGCGCAGGCGGGGCAGCATGTACTCCATCTGCGCGAGGCTGACCTGCGCCTTGCCCTCGCGGGAGGTCGCGTGCTGGGCGAAGATGTCCAGGATCAACGCGGTGCGGTCGATGACCTTGACCTTCACCACCTTCTCCAGGGCGTTGAGCTGCGCGGGCGTGAGCTCGCCGTCGCAGATCACGGTGTCGGCGCCGGTCGCGAGCACGACCTCGCGGAGCTCGTGCGCCTTACCGGAGCCGATGTACGTGGCGGGGTCGGGCCGGTCGCGCCGCTGGATCAGCCCCTCGAGCACCGCGGAGCCGGCGGTCTCGGCGAGGGCCTTGAGCTCGGCGAGCGACGCGTCGGCCTGCGCCGCGGAACCGGAGGTCCACACGCCGACGAGCACGACCTGCTCGAGGCGCAGCTGGCGGTATTCGACCTCGGTGACGTCGTCGAGCTCGGTCGAGAGGCCGACGACGCGACGGAGCGACGAGCGCTCCTGCAACTGGAGTTCGCCGACGGTCGGAGCCGGCTCCCAGGTATCCATGTCTGTCATATGACTCCAGTGTGGCACGCCGGGACGCGGGAGGTCACGCGGGTTTTCCCAGGGCGGAACCCGGAGGGACGCGCTACAGGCGCACGGTCCCGGACGCGACGAGGCGGCTGGGGCCGCGGAGAACGGCACCGTCGGCCTCGACGGTGACGGTGACCACCCCGCCCGGCACGTGCACATCGACGGCCCCGGTCTCGCGGTCCGCGGCGCGCAGCGCGGCGACGGCTGCGGCGACGGTGCCGGTCCCGCACGACCGCGTCTCCCCCGAGCCGCGCTCGTGCACGCGCATGTGCACGGCGCCGCAGGCGCCCGACGGCGTCGTGCCGACCGCGAGCGGGGTGAGGACCTCGACGTTGGTGCCGTGCGGGAACAGGGCGTGGTCGAAGGTGGGGACGGCGGCGACGTCGAGCGCCAGCAGGTCCTGCTCGGTGAGGCCCGGCACGACGCAGGCGAGGTGCGGGTTGCCCACGTCGACCGCGATGCCGGCGAGGTCGCGCCCGTCGACCCCGGCGGACGACGCGCCGAAGACGCGGAGCACGCCCATCTCGACGGAGACCTCGGCGGTCTCGGGATCGGCGTGGTGCACGCGGACCGGCTTGCCGCCCGCCCGGGAACCGACGGTGAACTCGCCGCCCGCGACCAGGGCGTTCGCGGCGAGGAAGTGGGCGAAGACGCGGACGCCGTTGCCGCACATCTCGGCGATCGAGCCGTCGGAGTTGCGGTAGTCCATGAACCAGTCCTCGCGCGCGACGCCCGCGGG
This sequence comes from Tsukamurella ocularis, assembly GCF_965138335.1. Classification (GTDB taxonomy): domain Bacteria; phylum Actinomycetota; class Actinomycetes; order Mycobacteriales; family Mycobacteriaceae; genus Tsukamurella; species Tsukamurella ocularis_A. The sequence goes on along the minus strand of NZ_CBCSDV010000030.1, from coordinate 230 downwards.
CAGCGCATCGAGGACGCCCGCGTCGAGCAGCTCCCCCGCGCGCGCGACGCGCAGCACCCCGTCGCCGCCGATGCTGGCACGCCGGTCGCAGAGGGCGGCCACGAGCTCGGGCGTGAGGTCGATGTCGACGCCCGGGTCCGGCAGGATCACGAAATCGTTCTCCGTGCCGTGGCCCTTGACGAAGTCCACTGCGATCATGCGGACCAGTCTACGGGCGCGTCACGGCCGCC
>NZ_CBCSDV010000029.1:0-60148 GCF_965138335.1 Tsukamurella ocularis | reverse complement strand
CCGCCGCACCCTCCCCAGGGACCACCGCCCGGAGTCCCGCACGGCTTCCGCCTCGGCCCCGTCGACCTGACGCTGCGGCCCGGTGAGGTGACCTTCGTGGTCGGCGGCAACGGCAGCGGCAAGTCGACGCTGGCGAAGCTGATCTGCGGGCTGTACGCGCCGCGGATCGGCGAGATCCGCGCGGGCGGCGAGCCGATCGGCCCGCAGAACACCGAGTGGTTCCGGCAGCACACCACCGCGGTCTTCTCCGACTTCCACCTGTTCGACGACTACCTGGGCCTCGCGGCGGACGATCTGGACGACCGGGTGCGCGGGCTGCTGCACGACCTGGAGCTGGCGCACGCCGTCACGGTGCAGGACGGGAAGCTCTCGACCCTCGCCCTCTCGACGGGGCAACGCAAGCGGCTGGCGCTGCTGACCGCGCTGCTGGAGGACCGGCCGGTCTACCTGTTCGACGAGTGGGCCGCCGATCAGGACCCACGGTTCCGCGCCGTCTTCTACGACCGGATCGTCGCCGACCTGAAGGCGCGGGGGAAGACGGTGATCGTGATCACCCACGACGACCGGTACTTCGACCGGGCCGACCAGCTGGTGAAACTGGACTTCGGCCAGGTGGTCCCGGCGTCGGCGGCGATCGCGCGCGGAGTAACCTGATGGGCACTTAGTCACGTGCTACGAAGGGGTTGAAGTACTTCATGGTTGACACCGCCCGGACATCCGTCGCCGGCCTCGAGGTCGCAACGGTCCTCTACGACTTCATCAACAACGAGGCGCTTCCGGGTACCGGTGTAGATCAGAACGCCTTCTGGGCGGGCGCCGCGAAGCTCATCACCGATCTGGTGCCCAAGAACAAGGCGCTGCTCGCGACCCGCGACGAGCTGCAGGCCAAGATCGACGAGTACCACGCCGCCGCGCCCGGCCCCGTCGACTTCCCCGCGTACAAGCAGTTCCTCACCGACATCGGCTACCTGGTGCCGGTCCCCGAGGACCGCGAGATCACCACGTCGAACGTGGACACCGAGATCACCTCGACGGCCGGCCCGCAGCTGGTGGTCCCGATCCTCAACGCCCGCTTCGCGATCAACGCCGCGAACGCCCGCTGGGGCTCGCTGTACGACGCCCTGTACGGCACCGACGCCATCTCCGAGGCCGACGGTGCCGAGAAGGCGCCCGGCGGCAAGCCCGGCTACAACAAGGTGCGCGGCGACAAGGTGATCGCCTTCGCCAAGGACTTCCTCGACAAGGCCGTGCCGCTCGAGTCCGGCTCGCACGCCGACGTCGTCGAGTACCGCATCAACGGCACCGAGCTGCTGGCCACCGTCAAGGGCGCGTCCGGCTCCGGCGAGGACGCCTCGGTCTGCCTGGCGGACCCTGCGGCCTTCGTCGGCTACACCGGCGAGAAGGACGCCCCGTCGGGCATCCTGCTGCGCCACAACGGCCTCCACCTGGAGATCCAGATCGACGCCGCGTCGCCGATCGGCTCGACCGACCGCGCGGGCGTCAAGGACGTGCTCGTGGAGTCCGCGGTCACCACGATCATGGACTTCGAGGACTCGGTCGCGGCGGTCGACGCCGACGACAAGGTGGTGGGCTACCGGAACTGGCTGGGCCTGAACAAGGGCGACCTCGCGGAAGAGGTCAGCAAGGGCGGCAAGACCTTCACCCGCACCCTGAACCCGGACCGCGTGTACACCGCGACCGACGGCTCCGAGCTGGTGCTGCACGGCCGCTCGCTGCTGTTCGTCCGCAACGTGGGCCACCTGATGACCACCGACGCGATCCTGCTGGACGGCGAGGAGATCGGCGAGGGCATCCTCGACGGCATCGTCACCTCGCTCATCGCGATCCACGGCCTGTCGGGCGAGATCAAGAACTCGCGCACCGGCTCGGTGTACATCGTGAAGCCGAAGATGCACGGCCCCGACGAGGTGGCGTTCGCCGCGGAGATCTTCGCCCGCGTCGAGCAGCTGCTGGGGCTGCCCGCGCTGACCCTCAAGGTGGGCATCATGGACGAGGAGCGCCGCACGTCGGTGAACCTCAAGGCCGCGATCGCCGCCGCCAACGACCGCGTGGTGTTCATCAACACCGGCTTCCTCGACCGCACCGGCGACGAGATCCACACCTCGATGGTCGCGGGGCCCATCGTCCGCAAGGGCCAGCTCAAGGGCCAGACCTGGTACCCGGCGTACGAGGACAGCAACGTCGACATCGGCCTGCACGCGGGCCTGCAGCACAAGGCGCAGGTCGGCAAGGGCATGTGGGCCATGCCCGACCTGATGGCCGCGATGCTCGAGCAGAAGATCGCCCAGCCCAAGGCCGGCGCGACCACCGCGTGGGTGCCCTCGCCCACCGCCGCGACCCTGCACGCCCTGCACTACCACCTGGTGGACGTGTTCGAGGTGCAGAACGAGATCGCCAAGCGCGATCCCGCGTCGGTCGACGACATCCTCACCATCCCGCTCGCCCCCACCGCGAACTGGTCGGAGGAGGAGAAGCGCGAGGAGCTGGACGAGAGCGCCCAGTCGATCCTCGGTTACGTGGTCCGCTGGATCGACGCCGGCGTCGGCTGCTCGAAGGTGCCGGACATCCACGACGTGGCCCTCATGGAGGACCGCGCGACGCTGCGCATCAGCTCGCAGCTGCTCGCCAACTGGCTGCGCCACGGCGTCGTCACCGAGGACGAGGTCATCGAGGCGCTCAAGCGCATGGCGCCGGTCGTCGACCAGCAGAACGCCGGCGATCCGGACTACCGCCCGCTCGCGCCGGACTTCGACACCAACATCGCGTTCCAGGCCGCGAAGGACCTGATCCTGCTCGGCGGCACCCAGCCGAACGGGTACACCGAGCCGATCCTGCACGCGCGCCGTCGCGAGTACAAGGCCGCGAACAGCTGAGCGGTTCCGTCCCCGTGAGCGAAGCCGGGCCGGTCGTGATCGATGCCGATCGCGACCGNCCCGGCGCGTTCACGGTGCTCCTCGACGGCACGCCGCAGAGCTACGTCGACACGGGCGATCCCACCAACCTCGTCTTCGAGTACGTGCGCCGGATCGGCCACGTCATCGACCTGGCCCGGCCGCCCGGCGAGCCGATCACCGCCGTCCACCTGGGCGGCGGCGGCTGCACGCTCGCGCGGTACGTCGCGGCGACACGCCCGGGATCACGGCAGCAGGTGCTCGAGGCCGACCGCGCGCTGATCGACGCGGTGCGGGCGGCGGCGCCGCTGCCGAAACGGGAGCAGATCAAGATCCGCTGCGCCGACGCCGCGCAGGCCGCGGCCGTGCTGCCGCCGGGGATGCGCGGCACCGTCGACGTGCTCATCGTCGACGTCTTCGCCGGGGCGCGCACCCCGTCCGGCCTGACCACGGCGGAGTTCTTCGAGTCGCTGACGCCCCTGCTCGGCCCCGGCGCGGTGGTCGCCCTCAACATCGCCGACGGTGCGCCGCTGGCCTTCGCCCGGGCCGTGACGGCGACGGTGGCGCAGGTCTTCGGCGACGTGGCCGTCGCCGCGGAGCCGGGCGTGCTCAAGGGCCGCCGGTTCGGGAACCTGGTGGTGGTGTCCGGCGCCGTGCCCGATCTGCTGGAACGCGGTCTGGCCCGGCGGCTGGCGGGCGACCCGTTCCCTGGGACCGTCCTCTCCGGCGGAGCGGTCACCCGGTTCGTGGGCGGCGCGAAGCCTTTCACCAGCGCGAACGCACAGGAGTCTCCTATGCCGCCGCGTGGCGTCTTCGGGTAGGTTGCTCTCGATGGGATCACATCGTTCTGGAACCGGTTCCCGCGGGATCGCGCGCTGGCTGATCGCCGCGGTCGTCGCCGTCGTCGTGGTGGCCGCGGTCGCCGGCGCCATGGTCTGGCTGTCGGGCCGCTCGGAGCAGGAGGGCCGCGACGCGGCCGCCTCCTGCGTACGCGGCGACCTCGCAGTACGGGTGGCGGCCGCCCCGGCACTCGTCGGCCCGCTGCGGCGAGTGGCGGAGAGTTTCAACGCGAGCGGCACGGTCTCGGCCGACTACTGCCCGAAGATCGAGGTGACGGGGATCGACTCCCCCGTCGCGCTGGACGCGCTGTCCGGCACGTGGGATCCCAAGCTCGGCGCGGCCCCGTCGCTGTGGATCCCCGAGAGCACGGTGTGGACGGCGCGGCTCGCCGCCGCGAAGCCCGCCGAGCTGTCCGGTCAGCCCACGTCGATCGCCTCGTCGCCGGTGGTCCTGGCCGTGCGCGGATCCGCGCAGAAGTCCTTCGACGGGGTGCGCTGGCTCGACCTGCCCGCGCGGCAGGAACAGTTGCGGATCGCGCTGCCGACGGGCGCCGAGGCCGACGGCACGTACCTCGCGGCGCAGTCCGTCGCGGCCGCCGNCGGCCGCACGGCGGGGGCCGCGCTGTCCGACGATGCAGCGAAGAGCCCGGTGGTCACCGGCTCGATCACGCGGTGGGCGAAGGACGCCCCCAAGTCCACCACCGCGGGCGCCGCCCTCGACGCGCTGACCAGGCCCGGTGACGCGGTGCGCGCCGTGCCCGTCACCGAGCAGCAGCTCGCCGCGTTCGCGCGAGGCCGGGGCGAGGCCGCTCCGGTCGCGGTGTACCCGTCGGGTCCGACCGCCTCGGCCACGTATCCCGCGGCCGTTCTGGACCGCGAGGACACGACCGACGCCCACGACCGCGCCGCTGCCGACTTCGTCTCCTTCGTCACCCAGCAGGGCAACGCCAAGCCGCTGGCGGAGGCCGGTTTCCGGGTCGTCGGCGAGCCCGCGCCCGCGAAGACGGCATCCATCGCGTTCGGCACCGTCGAACCCCTGGCACCCGCGTCCAACGCCGCCGTCATCTCCCTCGCGGACACCCTGCACCGCCGCTGATCGACCGTCCCCGCACTGAGTGGACCACGGCGAGGAATGGTCAGAACGGCGGCGGGCCGGCGGACGACGGCGCGGGGCGCGCCGGGCCTGGCGCGCCGATCGCGGACGCGAGGTGCTCCTCGATCGTGCTGACGGGAGCGTTCGCGCGGTCCAGTTCGGCCTGCATCGCCGCGACGTTGCGCCGCCGCAACCGCTCCCGGCGGGCGTGCTCGCGCTGCAGGCGCGTCCGACCTCCCGGCCGGGTGTCGGGGTTGGTCGATGTCGCCGGTGCCGTCGCCTCCGGGACGATCCAGCGCACCCGTGTCAGATCGGGGAACAGCGCGAGCACGGTGCTGCTGGGGTCGACGATGTAGCGCCGTCCGTCCGGCGAGGTCCAGAGGATCCGTCCGTCCGCGAGCCGCGCGTCGATCCACGCGCCCGCGGTCTTGAGTCGGTGATGCGCCACGCACAGCGGCTGCAGCTGATCCGCGGACGTGCCGCCGCCCTCCTCCGGCGCGCGATGGTCGAACTCGCGCCGATGGTCGAGTTGAGCCCGCATCGCCGGGCGGGTGCAGTACGGAAAGACGCAGCGTGGGTGCACCATTCGCAGGTACCGCCGCAGATCGGCGGACGGCCGATACCGGCGACTCCCCCGCGCCGTCACGATCGCGTCGCGCAGACGTCCGGTGTTCTCCGGGCCATCCGGTCGTTCGATCCCTGACGCACCTCGACGTGGCCCCGGATCGCCTGGCGGGTGCGGGTGCGGGTGCGGGTCGGGATCGGGTGGCCCGCCCGGCGGATCAGCGTCGGGCGGATCACCCTCCGGCGGAACGTCATCGAAGCCCCAGCCGTCGCCGGGTCCGTCGTGTCCTTCCAACCGCACCACGATGTCCGCCCACACCGCTGCGAAGTCCAGCCGCCCGCGCGGACCGTTGTCGCCGATGCCCGTGGGCGCTTCCCCGCCCAGCGGGTCACGGTCGGCTGCATGCGAGTTCTCGCACCCGTCGATCCGCTGCCCGAAGGGCCGGATCCTCGCGTCCGCGCGGGCTGCGAGCTCGCGCGCGCGTTCCAGCGAGATCGCGCCGTGGCCGACCAGGTAGCCGAGATGGTGCTGCCAGCGACCCGTGTCGCCGTCGGCGAGCGGGGCGTCCGACTCAGTGCGCAGATCGAGCTCCGCATCCGACGCCGCATCGAGTCCCGCACCGTCGCGGGACGGCGTCTCGGGCGTCAGATCCCGCTCGTTGATGACGACGTTCACCAGCGTCACGAACCGGGTGATCACCCCGTCCGCATCCGGCTCGCCGTGGAAACGCGCCTCCCGGTAGCGACACTCGGGCGTCTGGCAACGGCAGCCGAGCGTGCTGTAGCCACGGGTGAGTTGCACCCAGCCGTCCGCGCGACGCTGCGGTAGCGTCCGCGGATCGGCGTCGCACACGGTGCCGGCGATCTCCTCGACCCGAGCCTCCACTTCGAGGGCGTCTTCCGCCGGCAGTAGGGCGAACACCGCGGCCATGCCGTCCTGCTCCGGACGGAAGGTCACCCGACGATCCGCCATCGCCGCCCGGCGCCGCCGTTCCGCGGCCTCCGCGTCGATCTGCTCGACGATAAGGTCCGCCACTTCCCGCAATGCGGGGAGCGAGAGCACCTCGTAGTCCACCGTCAACCGGTCGGCGAGGAGCTCGTCGAACCGCCGCACCAGCACGTCGTCGAGCGCCTGGGCACGCCGCAGCGCCGCCTCTCCCGCCTTCGGCGAGATCACGTTCTCCCCGATCAACGCGAACACCTTCGGCAGACGCTCGACGAATCCGGTCGCCGTCTCGATCGCGATCCGCGCGGCCGTGGATCCCAACCGCAGCAGTGTGGAGACCTGCGCCTCCACCGCCACGCCGGCGGCCGTCAGCCGGCGTCGGGCTTCCACCGCCTCCGCGAACCCGGCCGGCTGCGCCAGGTACTCGGCCTCGTCATCGGCGTACATCGCGCGATGCAGCGCGTACACCGCGGTCATCGTCCGGCAGTAGGCGAGCCCCTCCGACCGTCGCTGTTCGAACAGAACCTCCGCGATCGCACGCTCCCGACCCGCCGCCGCGACGAGCCCCGAAGGAATCAAATCCTCCGGTAGATCGTTTAGAATGGCCGTCGCCCCCATGAATCAATCATACATTCGTTCGAATGCGATCGCAAGACTGATTCGAACACAACTCGAATCCGGCCGGGGCCTGGTCGTCACCATCGCCGCCGCCCGCTGATTTGTCGCGTTCCTCCCCGATCGCCGGGAATCGAGGCGATCACAACCCGGCGGTGCCGCCGATCTCGGATACGGTGAACGAGGAACACAGACGTGGGCCGTCGCGGTGAAGCAAGGGCGACGGCGGCCGGCGAACGAGTCCATCGAAAGGTTGCATCATGGCGCTTCTCGACAAGATCAAGGAACTGCTCGGCAAGGACCCCGACCAGGTCAACAAGGTGATCGACAAGGCGGGGTCGGCGGCGAAGGGCAAGTTCGCCGGACACGAGGACAAGATCGACCAGGCCGTCACCAAGGTCAAGGACGTGGCCGGCGGAGGCGGCGCCACCCCGCCCGCAGGCGGCACAACCCCGCCCGCAGGCGGCGATCCGACACCCGGCACCCCGCCGCCGAATCCCCCGCAGAACTGAGCCTGCAGAACCGATCCGCACAGAGCCATCACCTCGGCTGAACCCGCGGAACCCAGCGCCCGTCCCGACATTCGGGGCGGGCGCTTCTGCATGTGTGGCACAGCGTTCCTTCATTGACAGTCTATACGGACTGTGAAATCGTTCGGTCGTCACCACGAGATCCAGTCACACCAGATCCAGGAGCGCCACATGTCCTTCACCACCGAGACCGTCGGCTACGAGGTCCGCGACCATCGCGCGTACCTCACCCTCAACCGCCCCGAGCGGCTCAACGCCATCACCGGACAGATGGGATTCGACATCGCCGCCGCCGTCGCGGAGGCCAACGCGGACGCCTCCGTCCGCGTCATCGTGCTGCAGGGCGCCGGCCGCGCCTTCTGCGCCGGGTACGACCTCAAGCTGTACGCCGAGGCCGGCGAGCACCACCAGGGCCGGACCTGGGACCCGATCGCGGACTACCGCATGATGAAGGCGAACACCGATCACTTCTTCTCCCTCTGGCGGTCGGCGAAGCCCACCATCGCGAAGGTCCACGGCTACGCCGTGGCGGGCGGCAGCGACATCGCGCTCTCCTGCGACCTGGTCGTGATGGCCGACGACGCGAAGATCGGCTACATGCCGGCGCGGGTCTGGGGCTGCCCCACCACCGCGATGTGGGTGTACCGACTGGGCGCCGAGAAGGCCAAGCGCATGCTGCTCACGGGCGACACCATCGACGGGGCGACCGCGAAGGACTGGGGGCTGGTCATCGACGCGGTCCCCGCGGACGAGCTCGACGCCACCGTCGAGCGGCTCGTCGATCGCATGGCCGGCGTCCCCACGAACCAGCTCGTCATGCAGAAGCTCATGATCAACCAGGCCTACGACAACATGGGACTGCAGAGCACGCAGAACATGGCCGTGCTCTTCGACGGGATCACCCGCCACTCGCCGGAGGGCCGGTGGTTCGTCGACTTCGCGCAGACCTACGACTTCGGTACGGCCGTCCAATGGCGCGACACGGGACGCTTCATCCCCGACGGTGGCGGCGACGTCCCGTCGCGCGACGAGATCGAGGAGATGAAGGCCGAGCTCGACGCGGCGGCGGGCCGATGACACCATCGCTGACCACGTCCTACTGGCCGGCCGACGACTCCCGGTCCGTGCTCGAGACCACTGTCGGCGACCTCCTGCGCGCCGCGGCGGCCGATGCGCCGGAGACGAGGGCTCTGGTCTCGATCGCGCCGGGCCGCGAGCCCCGCACCTGGACCTACGCCGAGTTGCTCGACGATGCCGAGCGGGCGGCGGCATGGCTGAGCGCTCGGTACCGGCCCGGCGACCACATCGCGGTGTGGGCTCCCAACATTCCCGAGTGGCTCGTCCTGCAGTACGGCGCGGCGTTGTCCGGGCTCGTGCTCGCCGCGATCAACCCCGCGCTCCGGGTCGGCGAACTCGCCCACGCACTCGCCACCGCGGATGCCGTCGGCGTCTTCTGCGTCGGCGAGCACCGCGGCACCGATATGAGGGCGATCCTGCGCGAGGCGCTGCCGCACGCCCCGCGGGTGCGCGCGACCACCGACCTCGCCGGCTGGCTCGACGAGGTCCGCGCCACGGACACCGGCGCCGGACTTCCCGACGTGGATCCCCACGGCCCCACTCAGCTGCAGTTCACGTCCGGCACGACCGGACCGGCGAAGGCCGCCGTGCTCTCGCACCGGGCGATGGTGACGAACGCCGCGTACGTCCGCGACCGCTGCGGCGCGACGCCGGGCGCCGTCTACGCGACCGCGCTGCCCCTGTTCCACACCGCCGGGTGCGGGCTCGCGGGTCTCGGTACGGTGCATCACCGCGGCACGCTGGTCCTGGCCGAGGTGTTCGATCCGGCGCTGCTCCTGGCGGCGATCGAGACGTACGGGGTAGAGGCGGTGGGCGGCGTGCCGACGATGCTGCAGGCCATGCTCTCCCATCCCGACGTGGAAGGCACCGACCTGTCCTCACTCACGACGATCATGTCCGGCGGGGACATGGTCCCGCCCGCCCTCGTCGACGGCTGGGCCGCCGTGTGCGGCGCGTCGATGAGTGCGGTGTACGGCCAGACCGAACTGAGTCCGATCGTCTGTCAGAGCGGCCCGGAGGACTCGCGGGAAGACGTCCTGCACACGGCGGGCCGCCCCTTGCCGAACGTCGAGGTCTCGATCCGGGACCCGCACTCGGGGGCGGTGCAGGATCTCGGTGCGCCCGGCGAGATCTGCGCCCGCGGCTACCAGACGATGCTCGGGTACTACGGCAGCCCCGAGGCGACCGCACGCACCGTCGACGCCGACGGCTGGTTGCACACCGGCGATCTCGGCGTCATGGACGCGCGCGGCTTCGTCACCGTGACCGGTCGGCTGAAGGACCTGATCATCCGTGGCGGCGAGAACATCTCCCCCGCGGAGGTCGAGGGCGTGATCGCCTCCCACCCCGCAGTCGCGCAGGCCGCCGTGTTCGGCGTCCCCGACCGCCACTGGGGCGAGACCGTGGCCGCGGTGATCACGGTGCACGGCGACGCAGCCCGGCCGACCGCGGGCGAACTCCACGACCTGGTGCGGCGGGCCCTCGCACCGCACAAGACGCCCACGACGTGGTTCGTCGCCCAGGAGCTGCCGCGCAACGCCATGGGCAAACTCCAGAAGTTCGCACTCCGTGACCGCTGGGCGAAGGGCGACCTGACACCATTGTGAGCATGTCGCGCGCGGAGCAGAAGGAACTCACCCGGGAGAAGCTGCTGGACGCCACCATCACCAGCCTGGTGACGCACGGCTACGCCGGCACCACCACCCAGCGGATCCAGGAGGCGGCCGGCGTCTCCCGGGGAGCCCTGCTGCACCACTTCGGGTCGAAGTCGGAGCTCCTGGTCGCCGCGATCCACCACGTCGCGGACGCGCGGCTGCGCCAGATGGCCGGTCTCTCCGCGGAATTCGCGGACAGCACGGACCCGCTCCGGGACATGGTGGCCGCGATCCGCTCCGCGATGACGGGCCCGCACTTCCAGGCGGCCCTGGAGTTGTGGTCCGCCTCGCGCACCGACGCGCAACTGGCCGCCGCGCTCCTCCCCGCGGAGCGCCGCCTCGGCGCGGAGCTCCGCGGGATCTTCGCCGAGTACTCGGGCATCGCCGACCCGACCGCGCGCGCCCTCGCCTTCGAGTCGCTGATGGCGCTCGTCCGCGGGCTCGAGGTCACCCGGCACCTGCGCGACGACGGCTCGATCGCGGACGCCGTCATCGAGAACTGGATGATCTCGGTCCGGCCCGATCGTCCGTAGGGTGTTCGTCATGCCGACCACCGATGCGTCCTCGAAACGGATCAGGGCGGGGGCCGACGCCGCGGTCGCGAAGCTGCGCACCGAATCCGGCAGCGCCCTCCTGCTGGTCGCCGTCTCCCTCATCGCGCTGGTGTGGGCGAATTCGCCGCTCTCCGATGCGTACTTCCACCTCTGGGAGACGCCGATCAGCGTGGACATCGGCGGCCTGCGGTACGACCTGAGCCTGCATCACTGGATCAACGACGGCCTGATGGTGGCCTTCTTCTTCCTCATCGGCCTGGAGGTGCGGCAGGAGTTCGCGGTGGGTTCACTGCGCGAGCGCAGCCGCGCGATGGTCCCTCTGATCGCCGGCCTCTCGGGCGTGCTGCTCCCCGCGGTGCTGTACCTCGCGATCGCCGGCGGGATCGCGCCGGCCGGGTGGGGTGTCGTGATCGGCACGGACACCGCTTTCCTGCTCGGCATGCTCGTGATCCTCGGACCGCGGATGTCGAGTCAGCTGCGCGTGTTCCTGTTGACGCTCACCGTCGTCGACGACTTCCTCGCCGTCGCGATCATCGGCACGGTCTACACGGAGGACCTGAACCTCGTCGCCCTGGCGATCGCCCTGGCCGGCCTCGCGCTCCTGTGGCTGGTAGGCCGGAGCGGACAGTGGCGCAGCGGCCCGTACGCCGTGATGATCGTGCTGATCTGGGCCGCGACGATCAAGTCCGGCGTGCACCCGTCCCTCATCGGCATGGCCGCCGGCCTCATGATCCCGTCGGCGAACCCCGAACGCGCCGATGTGGTGGCCGCCAAGCACCTCTTCCGCGACTACTGGCAGGCCCCCGCCGCCGGCGCGGCCCGGATCGTGGCGAGCGGTGTGCGCCGGTCGATCTCGGTGAACGAGCGCATGCACGAGTCGCTGCGCGGCACGGTATCCCTCGTCGTGGTTCCCGTTTTCGCGCTCGCCAACGCGGGCATCGACCTGCGCGGCGACGGCCTCGGCGACGCCCTGCGCTCGCCGATCACGTGGGCAGTGGTGGTGGGCCTCGTGCTCGGCAAGTTCCTCGGCATCACCGCGGGCACGTGGTGCTCCGTCCGCCTCGGGCTCGGCAGGCTCCCCGACGGTGTCGGTCCGGGCAGCGTGCTCGGCGGCGCCGCGCTGTCGGGGATCGGCTTCACGATGGCCCTGTTGATCATCTCGCTGGCGTTCGATGACGAACGCCAGGCCGAAGCGGCCACCGTCGGCGTGCTCATCGCCATGGTGCTGTCGCTGTTGTTGGGCTGGGCCGTGTTCCGGATCGCCCGGGTGCGGTGGGGCGAGACCTCCGCCGACCTGCCGATCACGCTGGAGCCGGCGGTGCACGGCGGCGACCACGCGATCGGCGAACCGGACGCCCCGTACACCGTGGTCGAGTACCTCGATTTCGAGTGCCCGTTCTGCGCCCGCGCCACCGGCATGGGGCGCGACCTGCAGGAGCACTTCGGCGACGACATCCGATACGTGGTGCGGCACCTCCCCCTCGAGGACACCCACCCGCACGCCTTCCGCGCGGCGGTGGCGGCGGAGGCGGCCGCCCAGCAGGGCGCCTTCTGGCACATGCACGACATGCTGTTCACGCACCAGGACCATCAGGAACCCGAGGATCTCCGACGGTACGCCGAGCAGATCGGGCTCGACCTGGACCAGTACGACGCCGCCGTCGCCGACCCCGAGCTGGCCGAGCTGGTCCGGCGGCACCAGCGCAGTGCGCACGACAGCGGCGCCCGCGGCACGCCCACGTTCTTCCTCAACGGGATCCGCCACCGCGGCCCGCACGACGCCCGCACCCTCATCGCGGCACTGGAGTCGACCGAGCTGGCCTCCGCGGCGCGCCGCAGATCCTGACGACGGCGCCCCCGGGGTCGTGTGTCGCTCAGGGATACCGGGCGGCCAAGTACCGCGCGAGGTCGGCCCGCACGGACGCGATCTGCTCGAAGTAGTAGTCGCCGCAGATGTACTGCGCGTCCCGCAGCGCCTCGAGTTCGGGCGCCTGCTCGAACCGGTGGTCGTAGTCGATCACGTAGTCATGGTCGTCCAGGCGGTGGAGCCGCCTCGACTCGGCCATCACCTCGCCCGTGACGATCGCGCGGTACGCCGCGGATTCCAGGAGGTCCGCCTCGGCCTGCTCGTCGTCGCGGTGGTACCCGATCTCCCGCGCCGCACGGTCCAGGATCGGGAGCAGCTCCGCGCGCGGCTCGGTGGCGGACGCCATCGCGAGCTCCGTCCAGGCCTCCCCCGCGGCCGGCAGATCCGCCACGATGTCCGCCGCCAGCTGCGGCACGTCCGCCGAGAAGATCACCCCGCGCCGATACCCCGCGATGAGCTCGTGGGCGCGCACCGTCGGGTCCCGGAAACGACGCTCCACGCCCGGAGTGAGCAGGCCGTCGTAGCGCACCGCGAAATCGGCTTCGATCGCCGCCCGGCGACTCTCCATCCGCCACCGGACGTCCGACTCGAGCAGCTCGGGATCCCGCGTCGTCACGGGCGGAGCGAGCAGCGCGACGGTCGCGAGCCGGACCATCGGGTCCGTGCTGCACATCGCCGCGTAGACGAGCCGCTCGACGACATCCGCCCGCTCCTCCTCCGGGGAGCGCGCGTAGCCGATCTCCCGGGCCGCCCGGTCGACGGTGCCGTCCAGCCCCGCTCCGCCCTCATGCGCGGCGAGCTCGGCCCAGGCCGGCGCACCGTCGGGCAGCAGGGGCGCCAGGTCGGCGGCGAGCCCCGGGACGTCCTCCGGCGGGATCAGGCCCCGACGGTACGCCGCGATCACATAGCGGGCCCGGACTACCGGATCCGCGAAACGGCTGTGCACGGCCGGTGGGAACGTCGCCGCCGGCACCCGCTGAGGGGGTCGCGGGGAGTCCTGCGCGGGAATCGACGGACGATCATCGCGGTGGCCGCGCCCGAGCGCCAGGAACTCCGGCGCACCGAAGACGACCGAGAGCCCCGCCCCGAGGCTCAGCTGGTCGACGAACGGCGACGGGTCGGAGACGAGCGCCTGCGTCAGGGAGGTCAGCGCCATCATCGTCCCGAGCCCGATGACGAAACCGATCACCTTGTCGCTCGTCGACGGTGCGAGCGTCGCCGAGTCCGTCACCGACGCGAGCACCCGATTCAGCAGGACGCCGACCACGACCGCGGCGACCAGACAGCCGGCGAGTCCCCATAGGAAGTCGATCACGCCGGCGCCCTCCGATCGACACGGTGGGTGAGCCGGGGAGATGCCTGCACACCGGAGACGCGATTCATGATCGCGAGTTTAGATCAACGGATACGTCCCGAGATTGCAGTGCGCACCCGGACACCACTGTCGGATTCTGTCCGTACCGGACACGGTGTCCGACTCGGACAGAATCCGAGAGTGCGGTGGCCGTTGGACACTCCCCCTCGGGCCCGGGGCCCGATGCCTCCCGGCAGGACCTACTCCGCGAAGGCCTCGATCGGCGGGCACGAGCAGACCAGGTTGCGGTCGCCGTAGACGCCGTCGATGCGGCGGACGGACGGCCACACCTTGGCGCGCGCGCCCCCGGACGGCAGGCCCTGCGGGTAGACCGCGACCTCGCGCGAGTACGGGTGGTCCCACTCGGTGACGAGGCACTCCGCGGTGTGCGGGGCGCCGCGCAGCGGGTTGTCGTCCACCGGCCACTCCCCCGACGCCACGCGGGCGATCTCGGCACGGATGGCGATCATCGCATCGCAGAACTCGTCGATCTCGCCGAGCGACTCGCTCTCCGTCGGCTCCACCATGAGCGTGCCCGCGACGGGGAAGCTCATCGTGGGCGCGTGGAAACCGTAGTCGGCCAGGCGCTTCGCGACGTCGTCGATGGAGACGCCGGTCTCCTTGGAGATGCCGCGCACGTCGAGGATGCACTCGTGCGCGACGCGACCGTTCTCGCCCGTGTACAGCACGGGGAACGAGTCGTTCAGGCGCGCCGCGATGTAGTTCGCGGAGGCGATCGCGGTCAGCGTCGCGTTGCGCAGGCCCGAGGCGCCCATCATCCGGATGTACGCCCAGGTGATCGGCAGGATCGACGCGGACCCGAAGGGCGCCGCCGAGATCGTGGGACCGGCGCCCAGGGAGGGCTCGAGCGGGTGCCCGGGCAGGAAGGGCGCGAGGTGGCTGCGGACGCCGATCGGGCCGACGCCGGGGCCGCCGCCGCCGTGCGGGATGCAGAAGGTCTTGTGCAGGTTCAGGTGCGAGACGTCGCCGCCGAACTTGCCGGGCCGGGCGAGCCCGACCAGCGCGTTCATGTTGGCACCGTCGACGTAGACCTGGCCCCCGGCCTCGTGGACCGCGCCGCAGATCTCCCGCACCTCGTGCTCGTACACGCCGTGCGTCGACGGGTACGTGATCATGATCGCCGCGAGCTCGTCGGCGTGCTTGGCGATCTTCTCCTTGAGGTCCGCGGTGTCCACGTCGCCCGACTCACGCGAGGCGACCACCACGACGCGCAGGCCCGCCATCACGGCCGACGCCGCGTTGGTGCCGTGCGCGGACGACGGGATCAGGCAGACGGTGCGGTGCGCGTCGCCGCGCGAGAGGTGGTAGTTGCGGATCGCGAGCAGGCCCGCGTACTCGCCCTGCGAGCCGGCGTTCGGCTGCAGCGAGACGTTGTCGTACCCGGTGATCGCGACCAGCCACTCCTCGAGCTGGGCGATCAGAGCGCGGATGCCCTCGCTGTCGGCGGCGGGCGCGAACGGATGCAGCCGCGAGAACTCCGGCCAGGTGATGGACTCCATCTCGGCCGTCGCGTTGAGCTTCATCGTGCACGAGCCCAGCGGGATCATCGAGCGGTCGAGCGCGATGTCCTTGTCGGAGAGCTTGCGCAAGTAGCGCAGCATCGCCGTCTCGGTGCGGTAGCTGTGGAAGGCCGGGTGCGTCAGGAACTCGGACGTGCGGGTCTCGATGTCCGACGGCGCGCTCTCGACCGGCCGCGCGTCGAACGCCGCGAGCACGGCGGCCACGTCCGCCTCGGTCGAGGTCTCGTCGAAGGCGACGGAGACGTGATCGTCGTCGACGCGCCACAGGTTGTACCCCGCCGCCTTGGCGGCGGCGAGCACGTCGTCCGCACGGCCGGGCACGCTCACCAGCACAGTGTCGAAGAAGTCCGCGTGGACGACGGCGTCGCCGAGGCCCGCGGCGAGCGCCGACGCGCGGGCGTGCACCCGCAGGGCGATCGCCTTGAGGCCCTCGGGGCCGTGGTAGCTCGCGTACATCGCGGCGAGCACCGCGAGGAGCACCTGCGCGGTGCAGATGTTGCTCGTGGCCTTCTCGCGGCGGATGTGCTGCTCACGGGTCTGCAGGGCGAGGCGGTAGGCGAGGTTGCCGTCGGCGTCGACGGAGACGCCGACGAGGCGGCCGGGGATCTGGCGCGCGTGCTTGGCGTGCACGGCGAGGTAGCCGGCGTGCGGGCCGCCGAAACCGAGCGGCACGCCGAAGCGCTGCGTGGTGCCGAAGCAGGCGTCGGCGCCCAGCTCGCCGGGAGGCGTCAGCAGGGTCATGGCCAGCAGGTCGGCTCCGACGGCGACGAGCGCGCCGCGCTCGTGGGCACCGTCGATCACGGCCTGGACGTCGGCGATCCGGCCCGACGCGCCCGGCGTCTGCAGGATGACGCCGAAGAACTCGCCCTCGGGCAGGCCGGTGGTCACGTCGTGGACCAGCACCTCGATGCCCAGCGGCTCGGCGCGGGTCTCGATCACGGCGAGGGTCTGCGGGAAGACGTCGCGGTCGACGACCAGGCGCGGGCTCTTGGACTTGCCGGCGCGGCGCAGCAGGGTCATGGCCTCGGCGGCGGCGGTCGCCTCGTCGAGCATGGAGCTGTTGGCGATCTCCATCCCGGTGAGGTCGGAGACCATGGTCTGGAAGTTGAGCAGGGCCTCGAGGCGGCCCTGGCTGATCTCGGGCTGGTACGGCGTGTAGGCGGTGTACCAGGCCGGGTTCTCGATGATGTTGCGCAGCAGCACCGGCGGGGTCAGCGTGTCGTAGTAGCCGAGGCCGATCATCGTGCGGTCCACGGTGTTGCGGTCCGCGAGGGCGCGGAGCTCCGCCAACGCCTCGTGCTCGTCGATCGGCGCGGGCAGCGCGCCGAGACCGTTGTCGGCCTCGGGATCGAGGATGGCCGAGGGGACGGCGGCGCGGGCCAGATCGTCGAGGCTGTCGACGCCGATCACGCGCAGGATCTGCTCGAGCTCGGTCGCGTCGGGGCCGATGTGGCGCGCGGGGAAGTTGCTCGCGGGAGTGCTGACGGACACTGGGGACCTCCGGGCCGGGTGCCCTCTCCCTCAGTCGCCGGCGGCTCCAGAGGCGCCCAACCCACGTGGTCCTGGTGCCTGAGAGATTGACGGAGAGGTGTTGCTCCTTCGGCGCCCGGGGCCCGTGCTCGACGGGTCCGCTGGGCTCTCCCACGCGGTGTTGCGACGCACGGAGATTCTAACGCATTTCAGTAGGACACCCGTACGGTGACGTCACGCCGGCAACCGGGACTCCACGACCTCCACCGCTGCGTCCAGTCCGCCCAGCTCGGCGAGCTCGGCCGCGAGCTCCTCCGCCCGTCCCGTCAGCGCCAGCGCCGCGTCGCAGGCCCGCCCCAGCGACGCGCCGGTCGGCTCCTCGGGGATCGGCACGGCGATCCCCGCCGCCGCGAGCATCGTCGCGTTCTCGAACTGGTCGGCGGCCTGCGGCGCGGTCACGACGGGCGTGCCGGTCAGCATCGCCTCGCTGGCGCCGCCCATGCCCGCGTGCGTGAGGAAGACGTCGGTCTCCTGCAGCACCGCGACCTGGTCGATCCACGGATGCACCTCGACGTTGGGCGGCACCGAATCGTCCGACGCCGTGACCGTCGCGGCGTCGGTCCGTCCTCCGACCTGCAGGATCACGCGCCAGTCGGGTCGCTCGGCCGCGAGGTCGCACGCCGCGCGGTAGGTGTGCGGCTGATCGGTGAAGGCGGAGCCGAAGGAGACGAGGAGCGTGGTCCGCTCGTCGTCGCTCGACGGTGCCCGGTCCGGCAGGCGCCGTGCCGGACCGGTGAACGTGTAGACGGTACGGTCGACCTTCTCGCTGTTCGGCTGCATCGACGGTGCGATCAGCACCAGCGACCGTTCCGGCTTGCCCAACACGTCCAGGCAGGGTTCGTCGATGCCGTACGAGGCGACCAGTCGGTCCTGGCGCGCCAGCATGTCCACGCCGCGCGGATCGGCGCGCAGCCCGTCGTAGAACTCCGCCATGTCCTCCTCGTAGCCCTGCCACGCCACGTACGTCGGCGAGACCTGCAACGTCGGGACGCCCCAGGTACGCGCCAGAACCACGCCCATCGCACCGGCGATGTCGTAGAGGATGAGATCGGGACGATCGTCCTCGTAGAGCGCGAACCACTGCGGGAGCTGGTTCTCGTACTCGTCGGCGAACACGGTGAGTTGGTCGATCACGTCGCCGACGAACGCCTCGTCGTCCCCCTCGGAGGCCGCCTCGCCGATCGCGGGGATGACGGAATCGTAGGGCTTGAGCTCCGCCCCGGTCGCCTCGATGACCCTCCGCATCGACGGATCATTGGCGTAGGTCACGCGGTGGCCCCGGCGGACGAGCTCCGCGATCAGGTCGAGCGCCGGGAGCACGTGGCCCGGGGCGGGAATGGAGAACATCGCGATGTGGGCCATGCCGCACACGCTAGGCCTCGGCCGGGCACCGGGGCGAACGGTTTTCTCGACGACTAGCCGGTGGCGCGGGCGCGGTTGCGGCGGCGCGAAGCCAGCTCGTCCTCGGGCGCGGATTCGGCGGCGACACCGTCGGCCCGCTCGCCCGGGAAGTCGGCGATGGTGCCGGTGAGCTCCCGCATCGCGCCCGAGACGGCGATGCCGAAGACGCCCTGGCCGTGTTGCAGCAGGTCGACGACCTCCTCGGCGCTGGTGCACTCGTAGACCGTGGTGCCGTCGGAGAACAGCGTGATCCGGGCCAGGTCCTCGACGCCGCGCTGGCGGAGGTGGTCGACGGCGACGCGGATGTTCTGCAGGGAGATGCCGGTGTCGAGCAGGCGCTTGACGATCTTGAGGACCAGCACGTCCTTGAAGGAGTACAGCCGCTGGGTGCCGGAGCCGCCCGCGCTGCGGATGGACGGCACGACGAGCGAGGTGCGGGCCCAGTAGTCGAGCTGCCGGTACGTGATGCCGGCGATCTGGCACGCGCTGGGGCCGCGGTAGCCGAGGAGCTCGTCCGGGATGGTGTCGTTCGGGAACAGGCCCGGGGCGATGTCGTCGAGCGAGCCCTGGGTGCCCACGGCGGAGTCCGCCTGCGGCGCGTTCTGCCCGGTGCCGTCCTGATCGGTCACTGCCGTCTCCCTCATGAGGTCCGTGCGCACTATCAGAGTACGCCTGCCGCGTGGAGGCCGTCGGTGTAATTCCCTCGGTGCCATTCCGCGGTGTTCGGCGTGAACGCTAGGGGGCCGACGGCGGCGAATCAACGCGACACACCGACACCCTCAAGTTGAAGTTGAGGTCGAGATCGAATCGTGACCTCGGGACGGCGCCGGATCCGCGCCGGCCTCAGGAGTCGCCGGGCGCCTTGAAGTCGTCCGCGGAGATGGAGTCGAGGAACTCCTTGAACGCCTCGACCTCCTCGTCGGCGGGCGGCTCCTCAGCGGATTCGGTTGCCTCCGAATCGATCTCCTCGTCCGGCAGCAGGAGTCCCGCCTCGGCGAGCACCTCCTCCTCCGCGAAGATGGGCACCTCGAGCCGCACGGCCATGGCGACGGAGTCCGACGGCCGGGCCGAGACGGTCTGGTCACCGTCGAGCACGAGGTCGGCGAAGTACGTGCCCTCCTGCAGCCCCGTGATGCGCACCTCGGTGACGGAGCGCCCCAGGGTCTCCAGCAGGTCCACGATGAGGTCGTGGGTGAGCGGGCGACGCGGCTCGACGCCCTGCAGCTTGATCGCGATCGCGGTGGCCTCGCTCTGGCCGATCCAGATGGGCAGGTACCGGGGACCCGAGACCTCCCGCAGGAGCAGCACGGGATCGTTCTGCGGCGGGTCCATCCGGATGCCCGCGACGGTCATCTCGATCATGGTTCCAGCTTACCGGCGCAACAGCGGGATCGAGCGCGGACGCCCCGTTGCCGGGGAGCGAAGCGACTCGGGCCCCGCGCCGGCGTCAGCGCACCGCATCCTTGACGGCGGCCTTGACCAACTGGGTGTGGAAGGTGACCGAGAGGGCGGCGAGTTCGCGCACCAGCTCGGCCGCACGCTCCGCGGCCCCCGCGTCCCCGCCGCGAGCGACGGGGTTGGCGATCTGGGCGATGAGGCCGGCCTCGCGGTCGGCCGAGGTCTTGAAGGCGCGCAGGTGCCGCGCCTCCAGGCCGTACTCGGCGAGGGCCTTGGCCGCCTGCACCAGCGCGACCGCGTCCTCGTCGAAGAAGCCGGCCTTGCCGGAGGTGAGCAGCGCCGAGCGCTCCAGCTCGCGCAGGAAGGCCTCGTCGGCCCCGGACCGGGCGAGCAGATCGGCGCGGCTGATCCGGGTCTGCCGGCGCGCCGAGAAATCGGTGGCGGGCGCCGTCTTCGACGACACCGCCGCGAGCGCGCGGGGCGCACGCGGAGCGGGGCCCTCGACGGCCTCACCCCGATCGTGCGCGTCGAGCTGCTCCTTGATGATCTTCAGCGGCAGGTAGTAGTCGCGCTGCGCGGTGAGCACGTACTTGAGCCGCTCGCAGTCCTTCGGCGAGAACCGCCGGTACCCCGACGGGGACCGGTCGGGTGTGACCAGCCCCTCCGACTCGAGGAATCGGATCTTGGAGATGGTCACGTCCGGGAACTCGTCACGAAGGCGTTCGAGGACGGCCCCGATCGACATCGCGCTCGGGGCCGCCGATTCCTGGCGTGGGGCCGTCACTGGGGTCAGCCGGCCGCCGGGACGAAGAAGACCAGGCGGAACTTGCCGATCTGGACCTCGTCGCCGTGCGCGAGCGGCGACGCGTCCACCGGCTCGCGGTTGACGTACGTGCCGTTCAGGCTGCCCACGTCGACCACGGTGAAGCCGCCCTCGACCGAGCGGAACTCCGCGTGCCGACGCGACACGGTCACGTCGTCGAGGAAGATGTCGCTATCGGGGTGGCGACCCGCGGACGTGGTCTCCTGGTCCAGCAGGAAGCGGGAACCCGCATTCGGGCCGCGCTTCACCACGAGCAGGGCCGCGCCGGCCGGGAGGTTGTCGAGGCCCTGGACGGGCGCATCGTTCTCGGGGCCGCCGGAGGCGTCCATCTCGCGGATGATGTCGGCGCGGAACACCGAAGTGGTCTCAACGGGGGCCGATTCGTTGCCCTGGTCGTTCTCGCTCACATCGCTCCTTCGTCAGTGATTACTGCACAGGTCTGTAGTTCACGACACCTGATGGACGTACGGTCCACGGTACCGCGCCCGGCGCCTCGGAGGCGGCCGGATTCGTCGGCTCTAAAGCCGTTCTAAGGAAAGGCGTTCACGCCTCGGCGGTCAGCGCTTTGTACGCGTCGGCGTCGAGCAGCTCGCCCAGGGCGGCCTCGAGGTCCTCGGGGGACGCGGCCTCGATCTCGACGATCCAGCCCTCGCCGTACGGATCCGAGTTGATCAGGTCCGGGCTCGAATCGAGCTCGCCGTTGATCGCGACGACGGTGCCGGACAGCGGCGCGTAGATGTCGGAGACGCTCTTGGTCGACTCCACCTCGGCGAACGAGTCACCCGAGGCGACCTCGGCGTCGTCCTCGGGCAGCTGCACGAAGACCACGTCACCCAGCTGATCCTGTGCGAAATCGGTGATCCCGATCCGCACCACGGTCTCGCTCTTCTTCAGCAACCACTCGTGATCGGGGGTGTACAGCAGTTCTCCGGGAAAGCTGGCACTCAACGTGGACGTCCTTTCGCGAGGGCTGAGCGGGGCCGCGCAGCGGATTACAACTTAGTGGGCGGCATGAGGATTGAGCAACACACCCCCTGATTACCGCACCCGGGGCAGGTCACGCACCACCAGCACCGTCTGCCACCAGTACAGCACCAGGGTCCACCAGTACATGCCGAGGCCCCAGATGAGGAACGCCCAGCCCAGCGGGTGCATCACGGCGCCCAGCCCGTTGTCGAAGGTGCCGGCCAGGAGCATCGGCAGGGCGTACATGAGGGCGAAGGTCGCGGCTTTGCCGAGGTACAGCGTCGGCAGCGCGGTGATGCCGCGGCTGCGCAGGAAGGGCACCGTGCCGGCCAGCACCACCTCCCGGCCGATCAGCAGGCCGATGACCCACCACGGCAGGATCCCGCGGATGCCGAAGGCGATGGGGACCGCGATCATGTAGAGCCGGTCGGCGGCCGGGTCGAGCAGCTCACCCAGCCTCGTCTGCTGATCGAGCAGCCGCGCCAGCTTGCCGTCGAGCCAATCGGTGAACCCCGACACCATGAGCACCACCAGCGCCCAGGCGTCGCTGTGCTCCACGAGCAGCAGCCAGAGGAACAGCGGAACGCCGAGCAGGCGGAGAATGCTCAGGGCGTTGGGCACGTTCAGCGGGCTCGGGGGCCCGCCCGGGGCCGACGGTGCGCCGCCGGCCTCGGGTGCGGACCGCCCGGTTTCGCTCACGCCCCGCTCAGATCATCCCGAACATGTTCGCCATGCCCTTCGTGGCGAACGGGTTGTCGTGGACCATGTACGTCCAGGTCAGCGTGTTGCGTCCCAGGTCGGCCCCGTCGAGATCGATCCCGTCGTCGGTGATCTCGGCCTCCCGCAGCGTCTCCCGGGCGCGGCCGACGGCCTCCTCGGGGAGCTTGCGGAACTCCTCGATCACCAGGCGGTGGAACTCGTCGAGCGGCGACTGGCGGCCCAGGGCGCGCAGGTGGATCGTCGTCTGCACCTCGGAGACGAAGGCCAGGTGCTCCGCCCAGGTGCGGTCGAGGTGGTACAGGAAGGCCTCGCGGGCCGCCTGCTCGAGCACGTCGTCGTCGATGCCCGCCTCGCGCAGCTCGGCGAGTCGTTCGGGCTCGAGCTCGGCGAAGTCCGTGAGCGGCCGGTCGGTGGTGAGCAGGGTGTGCCGCCGCGCCATCACGAGGTCGCGCTGCTGGTTGACCAGCTGGTTGTAGCGCCAGGTGTTGGCGTGCGTCTCGAGCATGCCGCCCTCGGCGACGCGCTGCGCCGAGTCGAGCAGGTCGGCGGCCTTGCCGCTCGGGAACTCCCCCGTCTCGGGATCGGCGCCGCCCGGCGGCCGGCTGCGCGGCAGGTGCCGCTCCACGATCGGGTCCTCGACGGACGCGAAGATCACCGAGGTACCGGGGTCGCCCTGGCGGCCGGCGCGGCCGCGCAGCTGCTGATCCAGGCGCTCGGTGTCGTGCAGGCCGGTGCCCACGACGGCGAGGCCGCCGAGCTCGGCCACCTCGTCGTGCTCGGGGCTCTCGTCGCCGGCGTCGTGGCCGCCGAGCTTGATGTCGGTACCGCGGCCCGCCATCTGCGTGGAGACGGTGACCGCGCCCTTGGTGCCGGCGTCGGCGATGATCCGCGCCTCGTCGGCGTCGTTCTTGGCGTTGAGGACCGTCGCGATCACGCCCGAGATCTTGAGCATGTGCGCCAGCTCCTCGGACTCGGCCACATCGTGCGTGCCGATGAGCACGGGCTGGCCGGTCTCGTGCACCTCGCGCACGTAGTCGACGATCCCGGCGACCTTGTTGCCCTTGTTGTCGTAGACGCGCATGGGCTGGTCGACGCGGATGTTCGGCGTGTTCGGCGGGATCTGCGAGACGCCCAGGTCGTAGAACTGGCGCAGCTGCTCGCCGGCCGCGATCGCGGTACCCGTCATGCCGCAGACGAGCGCGTAACGCTGCAGGAGCGCCTGGACGGTGATGGTGTCGATCACCTCGCCGGAGTCGGTCTGCGAGAGGCCCTCCTTGGCCTCGACCGCCGCCTGCAGACCGTCGGGCCAGCGCTGCAGATCGGCGACGCGGCCACGGGAGGCGTTGATGAGCTTCACCTGGCCGTCGCGCACGATGTAGTGCACGTCGCGCTCGACGAGCGCGTAGGCGTGCAGTGCGATGTTGACCTGCGGCAGCGTCGACGCGACGTGCAGGTCGGAGTACAGGTCGATGCCGCCGAGCTCCTCCTCGACGAGCGCGGCGCCGTCGTCGGTGAGGAAGGCGGACTTGCCGTCCGCATCGATCTCGTAGTGCTTGCCCTCGCGCAGCCGGGCCACGACCTCCATGATCGCGGCCTGCGGCACGTCGCCCTTGACGGAGCCGGCCAGCACCAGCGGGATCAGTGCCTCGTCGACCAGCACCGAGTCGGCCTCGTCGACGATCGCCACGTCGGGCTTCGGGGAGAGCAGGTCCTCGGCGCGCGTGGCGAGCTGATCACGCAGCACGTCGAAGCCGATCTCGTTGACCGAGCCGTAGACCACGTCCTTGGCGTAGGCCTCGCGCCGCTCCTCCCGCGTGGAGGTCTCCGCGACGTAACCGACGGTCACGTCGAGCAGGTCGAAGAAGGGCTTCATCCACTCCGCGTCGCGCCGGGCGAGGTAGTCGTTCGGAGAGATCACGTGCACGGACCGGCCGGAGAGGGCCATGCCCGCGGCGGCGACGGCCCCGGCGAGGGTCTTGCCCTCGCCGGTGGCCATCTCGACCACGTCGCCCTCGAGGAGCCGGTCGGCGCCCTGCAGCTGCACGTCGAAGGGGCGCAGGCCCAGGGCGCGGTCGGCACCCTCCCGGGCGATCGCGATGAACTTCGCGCGATCGTCCGACTTGGCGGCGTAGACGTCCAGCGCCAGCGCGGCGTCGGGGAACTCCTCGTCGGAAAGCCCCTGCGCCCACTCGTCGAATGCGGCGGACTGCTCGATCAGCGCGACGGACCGGGACTGGTTCCGTGTGCTCTGCGCGCCGAGCACCTTCCACATCTTGTTGCTGAACCTGCCCACCGGACCTCCGCACTGACATCACGCACTGTGAATCGTTCGACCGCTTGCGCAGTCGAGACTACCGGTGCGTCAGAGCGCCGCGAAGTACGCCGTGGAGAAGCCGACCGAACCGAGCGCGATGCGGTACATGTCGCGGTTGACGTTCTCGATCGTGTCGCGCGGGCTGTGGTAGTTCGGGTCGAAGATGTCGCCGACGGTGCCGCCCCACTGCCGCTGCTGCTCCTCGGTCTTCTTGCCGTCGGCGCCGGTGTCCATGCCGCCGGAGGCGATGCCGACCTCCTTGAAGGGGCCGTAGTCCGAGCGTCCGTCGAACGCGGAGGCCTCGACCGGCACGTTCCGCCACGCGAAGTAGTTCCGGAAGACCTGCTCGATCACGCCGGAACCGGCGGGGCCGGCGCCGCCCTCGAGCTTGGAGGACCCGTCGCCGTCGAAGGTGAAGTAGCCGCCGTTCGGCGAGCCCAGCATGTCGAAGTTGAGGTAGCGCTTGATCTTCGAGGCCTGCTCCTCGCTCAGCTCCTTGACGTAGTGCTCCGAGCCGACGAGGCCCTCCTCCTCGGCGCCCCACAGCGCGAAGCGGACCTTGTTCTTGACGTCGGCGCCGGCGCCGAGCTTGGCGGCCGTCTCCAGGACCGCGGCCGAGCCCGTGCCGTTGTCGTTGAGGCCGGGCCCCTCGGTGACGCCGTCGAGGTGCGCGCCGACCATCTGCACGTTGGCGTCGTCGCCCTTCGTGGTCTCCGCGAGGATGTTCCAGGTCTTCGCCTTCTCCGTCTTCGCGTCGACGGTGAGCGTGATGTCCTGACCGTCGGCGATCGGGGCGTCCTGCGCGACGCCCACGACGGCGATGGAGGCGCCGTCGTCGAGGCCGAGCGTGCCGCCCTTCCACTCCTCGGGCTGGTTGTTGGTGATGACGAGCGCCTTCACCCCCTTCGCCGCGGCGGCCTTGTACTTCTCGCCGAAGGTGCACTTGCCGCGCTGCACGACGGCGATCGAGCCCTCGGTGACCTTCTCCAGGTCGGCGGCCGAGCAGCCCTGCGTCCCCGTGACGACGGCCTTGGCGGTCACCGTGCCGCCGGTGGCGCCCGAGAAGGACAGCGCCGCGGCCTTCACCGGTGCGCCCGCGGCCTGCACGTCGACCTTCGAGGCGGACCAGACGGCCGTCGAGAACTCCTGGCGCTGCGGGGTGTAACCGGCGTCGCGGAGCACCTTCTCGGCGTACTCGACGCTCTGCTCGTACCCGGGCGTGCCGAGTGCACGGTTGCCGCCGTTGCGGTTCGCGATGTCCTGGAAGGCCTCCAGGTGCTTGACGGCACCGTCGAGGGTGACGGCGTCGGCGAGGGCGCGGGCCTTCGCGGTGGCCCCGGCGTCGTCGGCGCCGCCCGCGGGCGCGGGACGATCGACGCTGCTCGGCGCCGCCTCCGAGGACGACCCGGCGGCCGTGCTCGACGACGCGGCGTCATCGCCGGACGAGCCGCAGCCCGCCGCGACGAGGCTCACGGCTGCGAGCACGCTGACGACCCGGACAGTGGTGGACTTCTTTCGCCTGTGCAACATGCTCCCCATTAGATACACAACGGGGGGACGATTGCGGGGTGAACGAGCACACTTATCCGGTCGAGATCGAGTGGTCCGCACCCGAGGGCACCACCGATTACCGCTCCTACCCGCGGGAACACCGTCTCAGTTCCGCCGCGGCGGCGTCGATCTCCGCGTCCGCCGATCCGCACTTCCGCGGCGACCCCACGCTCTGGAACCCCGAGCAGCTCCTCGTCGCGGCGGCGGCGAACTGCCACATGCTCTCGTACCTCGCGCTCTGCTCGCTGCAGGGCGTCGTGGTGGTCGACTACGTGGACACGGCCGTCGGCACCATGGTCGAGACGCCCGGCGCGGGTGGAAGATTCACCGGGATCGAGCTGCGCCCGCGGGTGGTGCTGGCGCCGGGCTCGGACGCCGAACTCGCCCGGGCCCTGCACCACGAAGCCGGGGAGCAGTGCTACATCGCGGCGTCGCTCACCTGCCCCGTGACGCACACCCCGGAGATCGTTCCCGGCTGACGCCGCCGGGTCACCGGGTCAGGTCGCGTCGAGGTGCTCGAGGAGCATGCCGGTGATCGCCTCCGGGGCCTGCTCGGGCGCCCAGTGCGAGACGTCCTCGAGCATCTCGAACCGGTACGGCCCGCTGCAGTGCGCGACGGTCCCCAGAGCCGCGACGTCCCCGAACGCGGCGTCCTCCGTGGGCCAGACGTACAGGACCGGGGTATCGACGGTGCCGAGCGCCGCCGGCGGGCGGCCGGAGCGGTACCAGTTCAGCGCCGCCGTCAGCGCCCCCGGCTCCTGCAGCCGCTGGATGTAGTCGTCGACGGAGTCCCGGGGTACGTCGCGGCCGAAGATCTGCCGCAGCGCGCGGGCGTCGTCGGCGAGCATGGCCCGCTCCGTGGCCGGGGTGCTGCGCCACTCGGTCATGTACCGCGACCGGTTGGCCTGGTCCTCGTCGGTCCGCAGCGCGATCGCGAGCGCGGCCGGGTGCGGCGTGGAGACCACCGCGAGCGAGCGCAGCCGGTCGGGGTGATCGGTGGCGGTCCACCAGGCGACCGCGCCGCCCCAGTCGTGCCCGACGAGGTCGAACCGCGCCCATCCGAGGGCGTCGGCGATCGCCACGACGTCGGCCACCAGCTCGGAGATCCCGTACTCGGCGGGGCGCTCGGGCCGCACGTCGGGCGAGTAGCCGCGCTGGTCGACGGCCACGGCGCGGAAACCGCGCTCCCCCAACGCCGCGACCTGGTACCGCCAGGCGATCGCGGCCTCGGGGAAGCCGTGCAGGAGCAGTACCGGCCGCCCGTCCTCGGGGCCGGCGGCGATCGCGTCGAAGGAGCCCGCGGGGGTGGGGATGCTCAGGTGTTCGGTCACGGATGTTCACGGTAGGCCACGCACCTGTCGGTGGCCCGTGCCAGAGTGGCGCCATGACCGAACTCAGCACGCTCTCCCCCGCCGACCGCCACCGCGCCGCGGCGGGCACCTTCGCGGAGGTCGCCGGCGCGATCACCGACTGGGACGCCCGGACGCCCGTCCCGGAGTGGAAGGCCCGCGACGTGGTCGGCCACCTCGTCGAGTGGCTCCCCGGATTCCTCGCGATGAACGGCGTCGAACTGCCCGGCGCCCCGTCGGACGCGGCGGAGCCGGCGGCGGCCTTCGGCCAGCTCACCGAGGCGGTGCAGGCGCTGCTCGATGCGCCGGACGCGGGCCGGGTGCTCTCCACGCAGATGTTCGGGGAGAAGCCGCTCGACGCGCTGGTCGACCAGTTCTACACCGCCGACGTCTTCATGCACACCTGGGACCTGGCCCGCTCGAACGGCATCACGCCCGATCTCGATCCGGCGTTCGCGCAGGCGCTGCGCGGCGGCCTGGAGTCGATGGGACCGATGCTGCAGGAGTCGGGCCAGTTCGGCGCGCCGATCCCCGTGCCGGACGGCACCGACGCGGTCACCTCCCTGATGGCCTTCATCGGGCGGGACCCGCACTTCACTTCGTGATCTGCAGCCCGCTCAGGATCGCCTGCGAATCGCGGCGGTAGGTCGCGTCGTCGGGCATCTTGGACTGCACGGTGACGGTGACCGACCAGAGGTTCGCGCCGTCGGGGATGGAGACCGCCAGCGTCGTGGACTTATGGTTCGGCGTGCCGCCCGGCATCGTGTACGTGACGGTGGTGCTCGGGTAGCCGCAGAGGGTGCCGGGCGCGGGCTGCAGACCCGTCACGTTGAGGCCCTTGCGCAGCGAGTCGACCTGGGAGTCGAGCGCCTGCTGCGGGGTCATGCCCTTCGCGTTCTCGAGCGTGATCACCGCGTTCGCGGCGAACGCATCGTTGATCAGGTTCTTGTTCACGATGGCGGCGCGGATCACCTCGGAGTCCATCGAGGTCTCCCGCTCCCACCCGGACGGCTGCGGCAGCCCCAGCGTCGGCTCGCCGGCCGCCTTCGTCGGCAGGGTCAGCACGCGGCCGGAGACCGGTGCGCACGCGCCCGCCTTCTGCGCGGTCGACGGGGCGGAGTTCTGTGCCGCCGACGCGGCGGGGGACGTCCCCTCGGCGACCGGGTCGCCGCCCGTGGTCTGCGAGCATCCGGTGACGCCGAGGACCACGGCCACCGGTGCCGCGAACGCGACGGCGAACTTCTTCACGCGCTGATTCGTCATGTCCGGAACGGTAGCCCGGAACCCGGAATCAACGCGGGTGAATCGCCGACCCGTCAGCGCGGCGTGAGCACCACCACGGGGATGTCGCGGTCCGTGCGCTTCTGGTAGCCCTCGTAGCCGCTGTAGACCTTGGTGATCTGCGGCCAGAGCTGCGCCTTCTCGTCCGCGCTCGCGGCCTTCGCCGTCCACGGGCTGGTCACCTCGTCGACGGTGATCTCCACGTCGGGGTTCGCCGCGAGGTTCTTGTACCAGTCCGGATGCTCCGAATGGCCGCCCTTGGACGCGACCACCACCACGCGATCGGGCCCGTAGATCGGCGCGGTCAGCATCGTCGACCGGCGCTGCCCGGACTTCCGCCCGATCGTGTGCAGCTCCAGGGTCTGCATGCCGAGCACGCGCTTCGGGAACCGTCCGCCCGTGATCGCGAGCAGGACCCGATGCCCGTTCTCCAGGCCCCACGCACCGAACTCGGCCGCCTTGTCAGAAAGACTCATGCGCCCATCATGCATGCCGCGGCGCGGCATGGCACGGCCCGTCCTCGCGACGCCGGTGCGCCGGCCCTCCGGCGAGGCCCGCGGCGACGTGCGGATGCAGGGCGATCGAGTGGTCGTAGAACTCGTCGGTCATGGGCAGGTACGGGATCGGTTCCTCGGTCCCGACGGTGCCGAGCCGCTCGGCGAGATCCCCGGCGAGACGGCGCGCGCCGTCGGCGTCGATGCCGTGCACGTCCGTGATGAGCTGCGGTGCGAGCGCTTCCATGCCCGTGTACCAGAACGTGCCGTGCAGGAGGGGCCAGAACACGTCCTCGACGTCGCCGCTGATCCCGCGCGGCGAGAGGGAACCCGCCCGGTCGCCGGCGGTCACGACGGCCAGCGCCCGACGCCCGACGAGACCGCCGTCGCCGTACTTGCGGTTGCGGCCGGTGGCCGGGTCGGGCACGTCGTACGCGAAGCCGCGTTCGAAGACGCGGTCGATCCAGCCCTTGAGCATCGCCGGCGGGCCGTACCACCACAGCGGGAACTGCAACACCAGCAGGTCCGCGGCGAGGAGGCGGCGCTGCTCCGCGCGGACGTCGTCCCCGCCCTCGTCGACCAGGATCGGATCGAAGCCCTCCGCGTACAGGTCGGCCACGTCCACCGACCACCCGTCCGCCCGCAGCCGCGCGACCCCGGCGTCGCGGAGCGTGGCGTTCAGCGAATCGCCGCGCGGATGCGCGAAGACCCACAGTGCGTGCGCGTTCTCCCGTTCGTCGCCCATGTCATGGGCAACCCCTCGCGACCGCCCGGGATTCCGGGGGCGTGACGCGCATCCCGCCCCGGAACCAGAAAAGTCCCGAGACACCGTGTGTCTCGGNACTTCTGGTCGGGCTGACAGGATTTGAACCTGCGACCACTTGACCCCCAGTCAAGTGCGCTACCAAGCTGCGCCACAGCCCGTGGCCCGCTCTCGCGGTGCTGTAGGAGATTACCCCATCCGTCACGCGGAGGAGAAATCGCCTGCACGCGGGCTCAGCGACGCATGTTCGCGAAGGGAAGCCGCTCGTGCTTCCCCGCGAAGGCGGCGAGCATCGCACTCTCGGTGGGCGCCGCGTCGGCGTCGGAAGTCTCCCGCCACGCGACGAGCAGCTCGGCGTGGTCGGCGAGCTGCCAGATCCGCCGACCGCCGGAGTGCCCCACCCGCTCACCGGCGCCGTACCGGCGGTACTCGTCGAGTCGCTTGCGCAGCCCGCGGCGGCCCCGCCGGCCCGCGCCGGCCTTGCCGATGTAGACGATCCGCTCTCCGGTCACCCAGCGGTCCTCGAGCTCGGCGACGGGCAGCGTCGGGTTCCTGCCCTTCCAGTGACCGGCGGGCGACACGTCGAGGAACGCCGGCGGCTCGTCGGACGGCCGCACGATCACGTAGACGCCGGGGCCGCGCGGCACGTCGGCGAGGGGCAGCTCGGAGAAGGTGACCCAGCCCGCGAATCCGATCAGCTCGTCCACGCACCCAGTCAAACATCGATTGCAGCCGCAACGCCGGTGGATTCGGACGTTCCGCCCTACTCTGGACGCATGCGCACCCCGATCCGGCACCGCGGCGTTGCGGTCGCTCTGCTCGCGGCGCTGTCGCTCACGGGATGTGGGCGCGGCGGACCGTCGGACGGCCCGGCGCCGAGCCCGAGTGCCGGCCCGGCCCCCGCGGACGCGGCCCCGCAGGGCACCATCGCGACCGGCCTCGACGCGCCCTGGTCGATCGCCTTCGCCGACGGCTCTCCCCTGGTCAGCGAGCGGGACCGCGGCCGGATCGTGGAGATCGTCGACGGGAAGCCGCGGGAGGTCGGCCGGATCGACGGCGTCGCGGCGCGCGGCGAGGGCGGCCTGCTCGGCATCGCCGTCCGCGACGGCGACCTGTTCGCGTACTTCACCACCTCGACTGACAACCGGATCGTCCGGATGCCGCTCCGGGGCGCAGCGGGGGCCCGCACCCTCGGGCCCGCGCGCACGATCCTCACGGGCCTGCCCGCCGCCTCGATCCACAACGGCGGACGCATCGCCTTCGGGCCGGACGGGATGCTGTACGCCACCGTCGGCGACGCGGGACGGCCCGACGACGCGCAGGACCCGCGTGCCCTGGGCGGCAAGATCCTGCGGATGACGCCCGACGGGTCCCGGCCGGCGGACAACCCGGTCCCCGATTCGCTCGTCTACAGCCTCGGCCACCGCAACGCGCAGGGCCTGGCCTGGGGTCCCGACGGTGCGCTGTACGCCAGCGAGTTCGGCCAGAACACCTGGGACGAGCTCAATCTCATCCGCCCGGGCGCGAACTACGGCTGGCCGGAGGTCGAGGGCGTCGGGCGCCGGGCGGGCTTCGTGGACCCGCTGCAGCAGTGGGCGACGTCCGCGGCGAGCCCGAGCGGCATCGCGGTCGTGGGCACGGATCTACTCATCGCGAACCTGCGGGGCGAGCGACTGCGGACGGTGCCGCTCGCCGCGACCGGAACCGCGACCGAGCAGTACCGCGAATCCCTCGGCCGGCTGCGCGACGTGGTGCGCGCACCCGACGGCTCGGCCTGGATCCTCACCAACAACACCGACGGCCGCGGCGACCCGAAGCCCGGCGACGACCGGATCGTGCGGTTGAGCGGCCGTTAGCCCCGCTACCTGCGGCGTCTGCGCGGTACAGTGGCGTGCATGAAGCGTGCAGTCCTGGTGTCGGCGATGGTCGCCGCCTCGTTCGCGATCGCGCTGCCCGCCGCCGCGGAACCGGCCGTGGACGCCGACCGCTACCGCGCCGAGGGCGGGACGTACGCCTTCCTCTACCGCTACGACGGCGGCAAGCGGGTCTGCACGATCCAGGCCGACCCGACCACGCTGCGCTGCGGCGTCTCCGCGCCCGCGGGCACGCGGATCACGGTGAAGGGCCGCAGCGTCCGGCCCGAGGCCGTGGAGATCACGGAACGCGGCTGGCGGTACCTGGACAAGCTGACGGTCCAGGAGCGCCCGCGCGCCCTGCCCGAGGGCGCCCGGCTGTCGGTGCACGGCATGTCGTGCACCGCGCTGCGCGACGGCGGGCTGGAGTGCTCGGTGGATTCCGTGGGCTTCACGCAGGAGGACGGGCGCTTCTCGACCCGCGGCCGCAAGCTCGGGTAGGGGTCCCGGCTAGGCGACGAGCTTCGCGCGCAACCGGGCGACGACCGCGTCGTCGATGCCGAGGCCCGCGCGCAGGTACCCGTCGAAACCGCCGTACCGGGTGTCGACCTCGTCGAACGCCGCGGTCAGCGCCTCGGGGAAGACCCCGGCGAGTACCCGCGCCGCCTCCCCGATCGCCTCGCCCCGCTCGGCGGTCGCGCCCGCGGCGATCTTCTCGATCACGGCGGCGGAGTAGTCGTTGGTCAGCAGGTAGTCGGCCATCACGTCGTCGGCCGAGACGCCGAGACTCCGCTGCACGATCGCGGCGGCCCAGCCGGTGCGGTCCTTGCCCGCGGTGCAGTGGAAGACCTGCGGCCGGTTCTCGTCGGCGACCGCGCGGACGAGCGCCGCGAACTGCGCCCGCGCGTTCTCCTCGGTCACGAACATCCGGTAGACGTCCGTCAGCAGGTCCCGCGCCCCCGCGGCGTCCTTGAGCGACTTCGGATCCAGCGCACCGAGCTCGACGTCGTCGCCGATCACGTTGAGCCGCACGTACCGGGCACCGTCGGGCACCACGTCGGGTTTCGGCGTCACCTCCACCGTCATGCGGAGGTCGAAGACGTCCGCGAGCCGCACCCCCGCCAGCCGGGCCGGGTCGATGGCATCGGCGTCGAGGGCGCTGGAGCGGAAGAGCAGGCCGCGGCGCATCCGGCCCCCGTCGGCCGCATAGCCGTCCACACCTGCAACGTCGCGGAAAT
This sequence comes from Tsukamurella ocularis, assembly GCF_965138335.1. GTDB lineage: Bacteria > Actinomycetota > Actinomycetes > Mycobacteriales > Mycobacteriaceae > Tsukamurella > Tsukamurella ocularis_A. Next base: position 26,920 of record NZ_CBCSDV010000029.1, on the reverse strand, counting down.
TGTGCACGCGCCGAGCCTAATCGACCGGGCGGGGCGCCCACGACGGGGCCGTCGCTCAGGCCAGGCGCTCGAGGTCCCGGTGCGCGCACGCCGCCGGCCACCAGGCGCGGGCGCCGGGGGTCGCGAGCCCGTGCGGCAGCGCGAGCGCGAGGGCGATCGGCGCGTTCACCGGCACGCCGACGGGGACCTCGACGCGGGCGGCGAGCCGCGTACCGTCGGCCCCGCGCACCAGGAGCTGTCGCATGCGGGCCCCGGCGAGCCGGGCGCCGGGCCAGGCGACGTCGGCGAGGCGCGCGTGCGGCGGCAGCTCTCCGGCCACGTCGCACAGCACCACCGGGCCGGAGCGCACGAGCCGGCTGATCCGGCTCACCACCACGGGGTAGGTCGACGGTCCGCCGTCGGCCAGCGCGGCCGCCGGGGTACCGGCGATGAGGACCTCGTCGCCGTCCATCGCGGTGCCGTCGGGCCAGATGGTGGGGTCGAAGGACCGGGCGACGCCGGCGCGGGCGAGTGAGGGCAGTACCTCCATCAGAGTCACGTCTACCGGTCTACGCGGACCGTGGCCCGGGCGGAAGTCCCGGCGCCGTCAAGGTCGCGCTAAGACTGTCAGACACCCGCCTCGGCGCGCGGCAGGACACCGGCCTTGACGGCGGCCTGCACTGCGGCGTAGTCCTTTTCGTTCTGGTCGGCGTAGGCGGCGGCGAACCCCGCGACGGCCTCCTCGAACTCCGTCGACTTGCCCAGGTAGGCCGACGCGGTGGCCGCGCCCGGGGACTGCGCATGGGCGCGAGCGAGGACCGCCGCGCAGGCCTGGCCGTACCGCTCGAACTGGTCGTGCGTGAGCAGTTCCGGGACGACGGAGCCCTTCATGTCGCGGAACTGGCGCCAGTAGAAGTCCATGCCCCGCACCGTCGGGGTGTAGCCGAGGAAGGAGTCGGACTGCGCCTGCAGGATCTGCTGCCCGGCGACGACGCGCCAGGCCTGGGCGCCGGTCGACGGCGCGCGCGGCGGCATCGCCGCCGGACCGAGCCTGCCGTAGGTCTGCAGCACGGACCGCGTGGCCTCCTTGACCTGGAGGAACAGGGTCTCCGTGCCGCCGCCGGGTGCGTCGCGCCCGAGCAGGACGATGAAGCAGCGGGTGCCCACGCTCCCGACGCCGACGACCCGCAACGCCCAGTCGAGGACGCGGAACTGGCCGAGGAGGTGCGCGGTGTCGGCGCGGATGGAGTCGAGGTACTGGCCGTAGACGCCCTCGAAGCCCTCGACCAGCTTCGCCGGGGCCGGCACCAGCGTCGGCGGGTCGGCGACGATGTGCGGCTCGCCATCGGCACTGGTGGCCGTGATCTTCTCGACCATGCGCGCGGAGGTGCGCTTCCGCGCCTTCTTCGCGGTCTGCTCGATGAGATCCTTGAGCGGCTGGTCGTCGGCGGCCTGAGCGGTCAACCGGTCCACATCGACGGACATGTAGTAGCGATCGACGGCGCTCTGCTCCATGAGCCCGGCGAGCGCGGTCCGGTAGGAGGCGACCGCGTTGACGACGGCGCTGCGGGCCTGATCCTCGGTGTAGCCGTTCTCGCGGGCGGCGATCATCACGCTCGCCGCCAGTCGTTTGACGTCCCATTCCCACGGCGCGTTGCCCGCCTCGTCGAAGTCGTTGACGTCGAAGAGCTGCCGGCGTTCCGGCGAGGCGAAGAGGCCGAAGTTGGAGATGTGAGCGTCGCCGCAGCTCATCACGGTGACGCCGGTGTTCGCCTCGCCCGCGAGGTCGTGCGCCATGAGCGCGGCGCCGCCGCGGTAGAACGAGAACGGGGAGTGCAGCATGCGGGAGATCCGCACCGGCACCAGCTCCTGGATGCGGGTGCTGTTCTGCTCACGGATGATGTCGACGGGGTCGCGGCCGTCCGGGGTGAATCCCGCCTGCGCGGATCGGGAGATGCGCTTGCGAAGATCCTTGCCGCTCGGGGCATCTGCACTCATAGTGGGGAATGCTAGTCCCGGCGCGGCGGGCGTCGGGTCGTTCCGAGTAGCAAACCCCCGCGCCGAACCACTGATTAGGCAACCCTAATTTTCGAGGCGTACGGTGGAGGGCGTGACTGAACCGCGTACTGAAACCCCACCCGCCCGCGCTCGCCGCCCGAGGCCGACCTACGAGGTCACGGTCGTGCGCACCGAGACCATCGGCGCCCACCTGGTCCGTGTGACGGCCGAGGGCGAATCCCTCGCCTCCTTCGGCGATCCCGAGCTCCCCGGCCTGCCCAGCACGGACGCGTACGTCAAGCTCGCCTTCGGCGACGCGACCCGCACCTACACCGTCCGGTGGTTCGACCGCGCCGAGCGCCGGATCGCCCTCGACTTCGTCGTGCACGGCGACGAGGGGCTGGCCGGACCCTGGGCGCAGCGTGCACAGGCCGGCGACACGATCACGATCATGGGCCCGGGCGGCGCCTACTCCCCCGACCCGGACGCCGCCTGGCACCTGTTCGCCGGCGACCTCTCGGCGGTGCCGGCGATCGCCTCGGCGCTGGAGGCCCTGCCCGGCGATGCGCGGGGCGCCGCGATCATCGAGGTCGAGAGCGATGCCGACCGGATCGCACTGACGGCACCGTCGGGCGTCGACGTGCGGTGGGCCGTGAACCCCGAGGTGGCCGACGTCGACTTCCTGGCGCGCCAGGTGGCCGTCGCGGACTGGCCGACGGATCGCGCCACGGCGCACGTCTTCGCGCACGGCGAGCGCGAGTCGATCAAGGCCGTCCGCAAGGTCCTGCGCGAATTGGAGGTGCCGCGCGAGCGGATCTCGATCTCCGGATACTGGGCCCGCGGCCGCGCCGAGGACGCGTTCCAGGCCGAGAAGCGCACGCCGGTCGGGCAGATCGACTAGCCCTCGGGGCGCCGACGGGGCCCGGGGTGGCGCCCGTCACAGCCCGCCCGGCGACGTGAGTGTGGGCACAAACCGGCCCGCCGGAGCATGGATTTCAGACAACTACGGATAATTTGTCTATCTGTGGATCTTGCTCCAGTGCCCGGCTTCTCCCCGTCGCCCGCCCAGCTCCGGCGGCGCGGTGTCGCGTTCAGCCTGTGCCTGGCAGTGATCGCCCTCGCGGTATGGGGGATCCAGGCACTGCGCCCCCAGGACGTCTTCACCCTCACCCTCCGCACGCCGACGGTGGCCGCGGGCATCGTCGAGGGCGCCAAGGTGCGGATCCAGGGAATCGACGTCGGCAGCGTCTCCGCGATCCGCGCGCTCGGCAACGCCCAGCAGGGCGTGACCCTGCGCATCGACGGCCCGCAGGGCCGCAGCCTCACCAACAACGTGGAGGCGGCCTTCTCGGCGGGCAACCTGTTCGGCGTCTCCGAGGTGATCCTCACGCCGCACGAGGGCGGTGGGGCGCTGCGCGACGGCGCCGAACTGGCCCCGACCCGGCGGATCACCGACAACACCGTCTCCAACATGATCACCACCCTCGGCGACGTGAACGCCGACGCCCTGCGTCCCCACATGGGCCAGGTGTTGATGAACGTCGACGCCTCGTCGAAGGCGATGCTGCCCCTGCTCACCGCGCTCGGCAGCGTGGCGCAGACCATGCAGGAGACGCAGCGCCTCTCGACCGCGCAGACCTTCCCGCTCGTCGTCGAGTCCCTCAAGGCCGCCGATCCCGCTCTCGCAGCGATGATCCCCGCGTTCCAGGCGGGCCTCGACCACCTGCCGCTGCACAACGGTGACAGCAAGAAGACCATCGCGGTGCAGGACGGGATCAACAACGAGCGGACCGGCCTGCTGGCCGGCCTGCAGGCGATCCTCACGCCCCAGGCGATCGAGGGCCTGAAGACCGCCTCACCGATGCTGGTGAGCCTCCTGCAGCCGATCCTCGCGGCGTTCCCCGACGGCAGCGCGACCGGCGTGGGCATCCAGCTCTCGCAACTCATGAACAACGTGCGCAGGGCCATGCCGAACACCCCCGACGGACCGGTGCTGAACCTGCGCCTGTCGGTGGACTACCCCGCCATCGCCGCCGTGCTCCCGCCCGGTGCCGACACAGCTCCGGCGGGCGGCACCACGAAGCCCGGTTCGCCCGCGAAGCCCGGCGCCCCGGCCAAGCCCGCCGCGCCGTCGAAGCCCGCGACTCCCCCGACCTCGGCCACCGCGCCGCGCTGACCGGCACCGCGCGCCCGATGGCGTAGTCGATCTGCGGAACGACTCTCGGATTCTGTCCATGTCGGACAGCGTGTCCGTACCGGACAGAATCCGAGAGTCGCGCCTCCGGTTGTCCATCTACATCGGCACTTGTTTCAAACAGTTGACACATTGTGAGGCGTCGTGATCAACTCCTTGTATCAAACACCCGACACAAGGAGTCAAGATGCGTCGCTCCCTCCGCGCCGGACCGGCGGTCGCCCTGGCAGTCCTCGCGCTCGCCGGCTGCGGGACCAGCACGACGGTGACCAAGTACCCGGTTTCGGGCACGCTGGTCGCGCTTCCGGAGTGCCCGGGCGAGAACTTCATCGTGTTCAACGAGGGCATCGGCCCGGCCATCAAGCGGGCGGGCCAGGGCCTCGCCGAGCTGGAACACCCCGTCAACTTCAGCGGCTCCTTCGCCGCCGACCAGTCGGCGGACGGACGACTCGCACTCACGGTCGAGATGTGCGGACCGGGTGTCGGACCTGACGGCACCAGGGACGGCGCCACCACGCTCGCCCGGTCCTTCGCTCGCACCGAAGGCCTGCGCGACAAGATGGGCAGCCTTCTGGTCATCAACAGCGACAACGGAATCCGCATTGCGGCGGATCCCTTCGACGCACCGCGCTTCGAATCCGACACCCCTGTCACCGACCTCCGGTCCCAGTGGCGCGATGCTCCCAAGGAGAAGTGACTCATGTTCGTCGGAATCCTCCTTCTGCCCCTGATCCCACTGGCGATCACCGCCGTACTCATCCGACTGATCTACGTGCTGGTGACCACGAACGCCGCAGCTCCACGCACCCCGGAGGCCCGGCGCGCGTCGCGTTCGGTAGCCGGAGCACTCGGTGCCGCATCACTTCTCGCCATCGCCGCGGCGATCCTCCTCGTCGCCGACGACCGCCTCGGTCGCGGACTCCTGCTCGCCTTTCCGGCCGCGCTCATCGTCCTGCAGATCGGGCTCGCAGTCGCCACGGGCATCATCGGGTCCACGGTGCGCGCTCGCGAATCGGTACGGGTCGCATCGCTCGCGCCCCGGACGATCGGCGTCACGGCTCCCCGGCCGCTCCTCGCGGCCACCGCGTTCTGTGTCGTGATCGCGGTGACCTTCGCCGTGATCGGCTGCGTCACAGCTTCGCCCGATGACAACGGCCTCGCCCGTGCCTTCGCCTCGCCCGGCGAGTACGGCGGCATCGAGATCACAACGCCGTTCGTCGGCTCGTTCTACGCGGTTCCCGCGGCGCTCGCGATCGTGGTGTCAGCGGTGCTCGCCGTCGCGACCATGATCGGCGCTCGCCGGTGGGGCGCGTTGGACCAGGCCGAACTCGACATCGCCCTCCGCGTCGGGATCACCACCCGCACGATCGCGGCGACCGCGATGGCGACGGCGTTCCTCCTCGTCGTGATGGGCTGGTCACTCATCGAAGCCGCGTTGCAGGTCGCGCACTCTCCGGACGACTCGACGTGGTGGTCGATCGGCCGCTTCGCGTTCCCCGTGGGAGGCGGCCTGGGCTTCGCCCTGGGGGTCTGGGCCTTCGTCGCCTTCCTGGTGCCGACGCGTACACGGAACACCGCGGCCGCTCCGATCCGCCTTCGGGAAGTACGGCCGTGACCGGCCCCGCGATCGTGGTCCGCGCCGACGATCCGCTGCCGCCGTACGAGCAGATCCGGCGGCAGATCGCGGGCGTCATCGCCTCGGGCGGACTCCAGCCCGGCGACCGGCTGCCCCCGCTGCGGCAGCTGGCCCGCGATCTCGACGTCGCGGTCGGCACCGTCGGGCGGGCGTACCGCGACCTGGAGGCCCAGGGGTGGGTGGAATCGCGGCGCGGGCGCGGCACCCACGTGCTCACGCCACCCACCGCGACCGTCGCTCCCCCGACGGAGGACCTGCACCGCCTGGCCCGCGATTACCTCGCCGCCGCGATGGAACTGGGCTTCACGCACCAGCAGGCCGTCGACGCCGTGCACCGGTGACCGTTCAGGCGAGCGCGCGGTCGCGCGCGGGGCGGACCTGCGCCAGCAGCACCAGCCCCAGGGCGAGCACCACGATGATGCCGCCGATGCCGGCGCGGTCGGTGCCGAAGAACCAGACGAAGAGCCCGAAGAGACTCGGTCCGAGGAACGAGGCCGCGCGGCCGGTGGTCTGGTAGAGCCCGAACATCTGACCCTCACGGCCGGGCACCGTCATCCGGGCGAGCATGCTGCGGGCCGACGACTGGGCCGGGCCCACGAACACCGTGAGCATCAGACCGAAGATCCAGAACATGGCCTCGCCGCGCACGAACAGCAGCACCGTTCCGGCGATCAGCATCCCCGCGAGGCAGGCGACGATCACCGGCTTGGGGCCGATCCGGTCGTCGAACCGGCCCGCGACCACCGCACCCAGCGCGGCCACGACGTTGGCGGCGACGCCGAACAGCAGCACCGTGGACTCGCTCATCCCGTACACGCTGTGCGCGAGCACCGCACCGAAGGTGAACGTGGCCGCGAGCCCGTCGCGGAAGACCGCCGAGGAGACGAGGAACCACACCACGTTCCGGTCCTCGCGCCAGAGCGAGCCGACGGTCGCGAACAGGTCGCGGTAGGCGCCGACGACACCGCGCCGGGGCGCCGCCGACGGGTCGGCGGGCAGCTCCGGCACCAGGAACAGCACCGGCAGCGCGGAGATCGCGAACCACGCCGCCGCGAACAGCGCGACCAGCCGGATGTTCAGGCCGCCCTCGGTGGGCACGTTCAGGAATCCACGGGTGGGACCGTCGCCGGCGATGAAGCCGAAGTTGCAGAGCAGCAGCAGCACGATGCCGCCGAAGTAGCCGCAGGCCCAGCCGATCCCGGACACCCGGCCGATCGTCTTCGGCGTCGAGACCTGCCGGAGCATCGCGTAGTAGGGCACGTTCGCCAGCTCGAACGCCGCCGTGCCCACCGCGAGCAGCAGCAGGCCGAGCCACAGGTACTGGTACTCGTCGCGCACGAAGAAGCAGGCGGCGGTGCACAGGGTGACGACCGCGCTCCACACGGCGAGCGAGAGCTTCCGGCGGCCCGCGGCGTCGGCGCGCCCGCCGAGCACCGGCGCCGACAGGGCGACGACCACTCCGGCCGCCGCCATCGCCCAGGAGAGCCAGCTGGTGGCGCTGATGGAACCCGGCAGGTCCTCGCCGACCGCGCCGGTGAGGTAGACGGTGAAGATGAACGTGGTCATCACCGCGTTGAACGCGGCACTCCCCCAGTCCCACGCGCACCACGCCACCACCTGGCGGCGCGGCACGGGCACGGCCGGTACCTCCACCGACGTCACGGCGCTACTTCTTCGCGCGCTTCTCGCGGACGCGGACGTTCACCCGCACGGGCGAGCCGTCGAAGCCGAACTCCTCGCGCAGCCTGCGCTCGAGGAACCGCCGATAGCCCGCCTCCAGGAAGCCGGTGGTGAACAGCACGAACGTCGGCGGCCGGGTGGCGGCCTGCGTCGCGAACAACACCTTCGGCAGCTTGCCGCCGCGCAAGGGCGGCGGGGTCGCGGCCATGACCTCGCGGAGCCAATTGTTCAGGCGGCCCGTCGGGATGCGCTTGTCCCACGACTCGAGCGAGGTCTCGATCGCGGGCACCAGCTTCTGCAGCGCGCGGCCGGTCTGCGCCGAGATGTTCACGCGCAGCGCCCACGGGATCTGCACGAGTTCGCGGTCGATCTCCTTCTCCAGCATGTACCGCCGGTCCTCGTCGACGAGGTCCCACTTGTTGTAGGCGATCACCAGCGCGCGGCCCGATTCGATCACCATCGACAGCACCCGCAGGTCCTGCTCCGTGATCGGCTGGGAGGCGTCGATCAGCACGATCGCGACCTCGGCGGCCTCGATCGCACCCTTGGTGCGCAGCGAGGCGTAGAACTCGTGCCCGCTGGCCTGGTTGACCTTCTTGCGCAGGCCCGCGGTATCGATGAACTTCCAGGTCTTGCCGCCGAGCTCGACGAGCGAGTCCACGGGGTCGACGGTGGTGCCCGCGACGTTGTCGACGACCGACCGGTTCTCGCCCGTGAGCTTGTTGAGCAGTGAGCTCTTGCCCACGTTCGGCTTGCCGATGAGCGCGATGCGGCGGGGTCCGGTGCCGCCGGTGCCCTCGCGGGGCGTCTCCGGCAGTTTCTCCAGGATGACGTCCAGCAGGTCGCCGGTCCCGCGGCCGTGGGCGGCGGAAATCGTGTGCGGCTCACCGAGGCCCATCGACCACAGCGACGCGGCCTCGGCCTCCGTGCGCTGGTCGTCGACCTTGTTGGCCGCCAGGATGACGGGGGCCTTCGACCGCCGCAGCACGCGGGCGACGGCCTCGTCGGTCGCGGTCGCGCCGACGGTCGCGTCCACGACCACGACGATCGCGTCGGCGGTCCGCATGGCGACCTCGGCCTGCGCGGCGATGGACTGCTGCATCCCCTTGGCGTCCGGCTCCCAGCCGCCGGTGTCCTGCACCAGGAACCGCCGACCGGCCCAGTTGGCCTCGTAGCTGATGCGGTCGCGGGTCACGCCGGGGATGTCCTCGACGACCGCCTCGCGGCGGCCCAGGATCCGGTTCACCAGCGTCGACTTGCCCACGTTCGGGCGCCCGACGATCGCGACCGTCGGCAGCTTCGCCGCGGCCTCGGCGGCCTCGGCCTCGAGGTCGGCGAAATCGCCCTCGTAGTCGGCGAAGTCGCCCTCGTCGTCCCAGGTGCCGTCGTCGCCGGCGTACTCGAACTCGTTGTCACTCATCGCGTGACCTCCTTGTCGCGGGAGGCACGGAGCGCGCGATCGGCCGTCTCGGCCACCGCCGCGACGGTCTCCTCCAGGTTCATGTCCGACGAATCCAGCTCGATCGCGTCATCGGCCGGGCGCAGCGGCGAGACCTTCCGCGTCGAGTCCAGGCCGTCGCGGCGCTGCACGGACGCCAGCACCTCGTCGTAGTCGCTGGGCAGCCCCAGCTCGGTGTTCTGCGCGTGGCGGCGCTGCGCGCGCGCCTGCGCCGAGGCGGTCAGGTAGATCTTCACCGGCGCATCGGGGAAGACGACGGTGCCGATGTCGCGGCCCTCGACCACGATCGGCGAATCGTCGTCGGCGGCGATGGCGCGCTGGTAGTCGACGAGCTGCTCGCGCACCTCGGGCACCGCGGAGACGGCCGAGACCGCCGCGGTCACGTCGTCCTCGCGGATCCGGCGGGTGATCGAGATCCCGTCCAGCTCCACCTGTTCCGCGAGCGGGTCGCAGCCCATGGCCAGCGGCAGGTCCGCCGTACCCGCGGCGATCGCGGCGGGGTCGGTGAGGTCGATCCCCTGCTCCAGCGCCCACACGGTCGCCGCGCGGTACATCGCGCCGGTGTCCAGGTACCGCGCACCGAGGTTCTCGGCGATGCGCCGCGCCACCGTCGACTTGCCGGTCCCCGAGGGGCCGTCCATGGCGATCACGAGCGTCACAGTCCCACCGCCTGGTAGAGCGCCGTCACTTCGTCGCGGCCGAGCACGCGCAGCGAACCCGGGCGCTGATCGCCCAGGGCCACGGACCCGACGTGCGTGCGCACCAGCCGCTCGACGGGGTGGCCGACCTCGGCCAGCAGCCGCCGCACGATGTGTTTGCGTCCCTCGTGCAGCACGAGGCGGACCATCGAACGCCCCTCGGACGCCTCGAGCACGGAGAACTTGTCCACCTTCGCGGGGCCGTCCTCGAGCTCGACGCCGGACCGGAGCGTGTTGCCGAGCCGGCGCTGCACCTCGCCCTGCACCCACGCGAGGTACGTCTTGGGCACCTCGTAGGAGGGGTGCATGAGCCGGTGCGCGAGATCGCCGTCGTTGGTGATGAGCAGCAGCCCCTCGGTGTCGGCGTCGAGCCGGCCGACGTGGAAGAGCCGCTGACCCGCGGCGACGCGCTCGGCGACGATGTCGCCCACGCAGGGGCGGCCCATGTCGTCGCTCATCGTCGACTGCCAGCCGCGGGGCTTGTTCAGCGCGAGGTGCACGAGGTTCTCGTTGACCAGCACGCGCACGCCGTCGACGCGGACGACCGCGACGTTCGGGTCGACGCGGCGGCCCTGCTCCGTCACGATCTCGCCGTCGACCTCGACGCGGCCGTCGGCGATCATGTCCTCGGCCACGCGCCGCGAGGCGACGCCGGCCTGGGCCAGCACCTTCTGGAGGCGGATCTTGTCACTGTCGCCGCCCGGGTGCGGGGCCTTCTCCGGTGCGTCCCACTCGTCGGCGTCGCGCACGGGCACGTTCTGCGTGCGTGCCGGTTTGGCGTTCGAGAGCCGGGGAACGCCGCCCTGACGCCCGGCCTGCTTGCGCGGCGGCGTGGAGCCCTGGTTCGGCTTGCTGGTTCGATTTCTGTCCGGTGTGCCATCACGGCGAGCGGGTCTGTTCATGATCCCTCCATGATCGCAGGTCGCGGCCGAAATCGGTATTCGTCAGCGCGGCGCGGCGCGGGCGGCGCCCAGCGAGCGGTTGCGGCGGCCCATGAACAGCACCGCCGCCCCGGCGGAGGTGAGCACGATGGTGCTCACCAGGCCGGCCTTCGGCGGGAAGAACAGCGGATCGCCGCCCTCGTTCGCGCCGGTCAGATCGTCGAGGCCGCTCATCATCAGGGCCGGGAAGATCCACACCAGGATCGCCAGGACGGCGGCGAGTCCGAGCAGGCCGCTCGCGATCGCGCGGCCGCGGGCGGCGAAGCCCGGCCGGATGGTCGCGACGATCACCAGGACCAGCGCCACGATCGCGAGTCCCGCCGTGGCGTATCCCCAGGGGATCACGCCGTCGGTGCGCGCGCCCCACGCCGGTTCGGCCTCCGCGGGCGACCCGGTCGCGACGGTCCGGCCGGTGCCCGTGAACCCGTACGGGACCCCGATGCGGCCGATCGTCAGCCCGAACCACGTCGCCGTCGCGGCCCACGCGGTGAGCGCCGCGACCGCGCCCGTGAGGACGAGCGGCCACCAGCGGCGGACCGTCGGGCCGAGGGAGCCGAGGGGGAAGGCCTCGCGGAGGACGGCGGAGAGCTCAGGCATCGGGATCGAATCCGATCACGTCGGCGCTCTTGCGGCCGAGCTTGGCGAACCGCGGCTCCTCGTCGAGCCGCGTGCTCAGGTCCTCGATGACGTCGACCTCGGGCAGCAGCGGGGCGAGCGGCGGCAACTCGTCGAGCGAGTTCAGGCCGAGGCGCTCGAGGAAGAGCTCGGTGGTCGCGTAGGTCGTGGCGCCGGCGTCGGTGCCCGCCTCGACGATGAGGCCGCGGGCGGCGAGGGTGCGCATCACGCCGTCGACGTTGACGCCGCGCACGGCACCGACCTGGGACCGGCTCACCGGCTGCTTGTAGGCGATCACCGCGAGGGTCTCCAGCGCCGCGCGGGTCAGCTTCGACCGGACCCCGTCGAGCAGGAGCCGCTCGACGTAGGGCGCGTACTCCGCGCGGCTGTAGAGGCGCCAGCCCTCCGCGGATTCGCGCAGTTCCATGCCGGACCGCCGCTCCGCCAGCTCGCCCGCCCAGGCGCGCAGGTCGGCGGTGATCCGTTCCTCCGGCTCCTCCAGGGCGGTGCCCAGTTGCTCCGCCGTCGCCGGGGCGTCCACCACCAGCAGCAGCGCCTCCAGCGCCGACCGCAACTCGTCCGGCTCCATGCCCTCGACGAGGGCGAAATCCTCGGCCTGCTCGCTCATTGATCCTCCTGCCAGTCGTCGCCGGGTGTCTCGTCGTACTCGTCGCGGGTGCCGCCCACCACCGTGCCGTCGTTCTCGCCCGACCAGCGCACCTTGAGATCGCCGAGGGCCTCGGGCTGGTCGAACAGCACGGCCCGCTCGCGGTACAGCTCGAGCAGGGCGAGGAAGCGGGCGATCACGGCGATGCCGGAGTCGCAGTCGGCGACCAGCTCCGAGAACCCGGACCAGTGGTCGGGCCGCTCCCGCAGCCTGGCCGCGATCAGCCGGGCCTGCTCGGGCACCGAGACCTTCGGCACGTGCAGGTGTCCGAGCCCGACCGTGGGCTTGACCTTGGGGGTGAAGGCGGAGGCCGCGACGAGCGCGAACTGCTCGGGCGTGACGCCGAGCCGGACCGGGGGCACGAGCTCTTCGAACCGGGGCTCCAGGCCCACGGCCCGGGGGTACCGACGGTTCGCCTTCGCCTCCAGCTGGGCCATCAGCTCGGCCACCTGCTTGTACGCGCGGTACTGCAGGAGGCGGGCGAACAGCAGGTCGCGGGCCTCGAGCAGCGCGAGGTCCTCGGCGTCCTCGACCTCGCCCGCGGGCAGCAGTCGCGCGGCCTTGAGGTCGAGCAGCGTGGCGGCGACGACGAGGAACTCGGTGGTCTGATCGAGGTCGGCCTCGGCCCCGAGTTGCTTGGTGTAGGCGATGAATTCGTCGGTCACCACGTGCAGCGCCACCTCGGTGACGTCCAGCCGGCGCCCGCCGATGAGCTGCAGCAGCAGATCGAACGGGCCCTCGAAGTTCGCGAGCTTCACGGTGAAGCCGGGCTGCGGCGCCTCCGCGTCCGACGGCGCCTCCGCGTCCGCGTCCGACGGCGCCTCCGCGTCCGCGTCCGACGGTGCCGACGCCGCCGCCGCCGCCACGGGGTCGAGCGGGGCGTCGGCTTCGATCGGCTCGGGGGCCGCAGCGGTGTCGGTCACTTCTCCTGCGCGATGACCTCGCGCGCGAGGGCGCGATAGGCGGTGGCGCCCGACGACTTCGGCGCCCAGGACGTGATGGGCTCGCCCGCGACCGACGTCTCGGGGAAGCGGACGGTCCGCGAGATGACGGAGTGGTAGACGGCGTCGCCGAAGACCTCGACGACGCGGGCCATCACGTCGCGCGAGTGGAGCGTGCGGGCGTCGAACATCGTCACCACGATGCCCGCGAGGTCGAGCCGCGGGTTGAGCCGGTCCTTCACCTTGTCGACGGTGTCGGTGAGCAGCGCGAGGCCGCGCAGCGCGAAGTACTCGCACTCCATGGGGATGAGCACCTGGTCGGCGCAGGCCAGCGCGTTCACCGTGAGCAGGCCCAGGGACGGCTGGCAGTCGATGAGGATGTAGTCGTAGCGGTCCAGGACCGGGTACAGCGCGCGGCCCAGGGTCTGCTCGCGGCCCACCTCGTTGACCAGCTGGATCTCCGCGGCGGAGAGGTCGATGTTCGACGGCAGCAGGTCCAGGCCGTCGATCCGGGTGCGCAGCAGCACGTCGTCCGCGGCGATCCGGGACTCCATGAGCAGGTTGTGCACCGTGAGCTCGAGCTCGTGGTGCGCGACGCCCAGGCCGGCCGAGAGCGCGCCCTGCGGGTCGAGGTCGACGAGCAGCACGCGCCGGCCGTAGGAGGCCAGCGAGGCGCCCAGGTTGATGGTCGTCGTCGTCTTGCCGACGCCGCCCTTCTGGTTGCACACCGCGATGACGCGGGCGGGGCCGTGCGTGGCCTTGGGCGTCGGCTCCGGGAACTCGACGCGCGGCCGACCCGTGGCGTCGAGACCGTCCTCGGCCGTGGGCTTCGGCGCGTGGTGATGATCCAGTTCCCCCAGGTCCAGGCCCGGGTTCTCCGCATCGGGCGCAGCCGCCACGTGCCCACCTCCTTCTCGCTTCCACACCACCCTAATGCGCGCGGCGCACGTGCCGCTGCAGCGGCACGCTGGTCACGCACCAGGACGCCGCCTCACCCCAGCGCGCGCGGGTGGGCCTGGGCGTACACCTCGCGGAGCGCGCTCACCGTCACCAGCGTGTACACCTGCGTCGTGGTGACCGAGGCGTGGCCGAGCAGTTCCTGCACCACGCGCACGTCCGCGCCGCCCTCGAGCAGGTGCGTGGCGAAGGAGTGACGCAGCGTGTGCGGCGAGACGTGCGTGGTCGCGGTGTCGATCCCGGCGCGCTCCGCCGCGGCGGCGAGCACCTGCCAGGCGGACTGCCGGGACAGCCGCCCGCCGCGCACGTTGAGGAACAGCGCCGGATTCGACCGCTTCACCAGCGCGGGGCGGCCCCGCACGAGATAGGCGTCGAGCGCCGCGAGCGCGGGCCGCCCGATGGGCACGATCCGTTGCTTGCCGCCCTTGCCGAGCAGCACCACGGATCGGGATTCCGCGTCGATGTCGTCCACGTCGAGCGCGGTGACCTCGGAGATGCGCGCCCCACAGGAGTACAGGAGCTCGAGCATCGCGCGATCGCGCAGCCGCGACGGGGTGTCGGCGTCGGAGTCTCCCCCGGCCGCCTCGAGCAGCGCGATCACCTGCTCCACCGGCAGCGCCTTGGGCAGCCGCTTCGCGGGCGCGGGCGGACGCACCTCGCGGGCCACGTCGGCGGCGGTGATGCCCTCCGCGGCGGCGAACCGGTGCAGGCCGCGGACGGCGATGAGCGACCGTGCGGCCGAGCTGGCGGCCAGCGGCGGGTGCTCGGGACCGCCCTCGCGCAGCGCCACGAGGAAGCCGCTGACCTGGTTCTGCGTGACGTCGGCCAGGTCACCCACACCGAGCCCGCCCAGGTACTCGCGGTACCGCGCGAGGTCGCGCCGGTAACTGCTGAGGGTGTTGGCCGCCGCACCTCGTTCGACGGTGAGGTGGTCGAGGTAGGTGCGCAGCTGATCGTCGAGAGCCACCCCGACCGACACTGTTACCGCCCGTCCTCCACGGGCCGGCCCTTACGGGCGGCGAGCGCCGTCGGGCGACCCGGCCACGGCGCGTCGGAACAGCGGAGCGGCGTGTCGTCGTCGGTCACCATCGTCGCGGCGAGGATGGCGCTCACCGAGGTGGAGTTCACGATCTCGCCGGAGAGCACCATGCGGACGGCGTCCGGCATGTTGATCCACTCGACGGTCATGTCGAGCTCCTCGTCCTCCTGCTCCGCCATCTCGCAGTACCGCAGGTCGGTGGCGAGGTACAC
Source organism: Tsukamurella ocularis (assembly GCF_965138335.1). GTDB lineage: Bacteria > Actinomycetota > Actinomycetes > Mycobacteriales > Mycobacteriaceae > Tsukamurella > Tsukamurella ocularis_A. The sequence continues at coordinate 11,904 of NZ_CBCSDV010000029.1, read as the reverse complement.
GCGCACCATCTCGTCGGTGAAGCCGGGCGACGGGGCGAGGTCCACCAGGACGTGCCACTCGCGGGCGCCGAGCCCCGTCTCCTCCGCGAGCTCGCGCTGCGCGGCGCACACGGGCTCCTCCTCGCCGGTGTGGTCGAGCAGGCCCGCGGGGATCTCCAGCATGCGCCGGCCCATCGGATGGCGGTACTGGTTGACCATGGCGATCGCGCCGTCGGCGTTCATGGCGACCACGGCCACGGCACCGTCGTGCTCCACGACGTCCCGCATCGCGGCGCCGCCGCCCGGCATCGTCACCTCGTCCCGCCGGACCGCGAAGATCGGCCCCTCGTAGACGGTCTCGCTGCTGAGTGCCTGGAAGTCGTGCGTCTGCACGGAACCGAGCGGTGCGAGCTGCTCAGTCATCTGCGTGGTCATCCTCCGACGGTACCTCTTCCACGGCGGTCCGGACGCCGACGGGGAGTTCGAGCTCGGCCCGGTACTTCAGGGCCGCGCCGACGAACGCCGCGAACAGCGGGTGCGGGCGCGTGGGGCGCGACTTGAGCTCGGGGTGCGCCTGCGTGCCGACGAGGAACGGATGCGCCTCCTTCGGGTACTCGACGAACTCGACGAGGTGTCCGTCGGGCGAGACGCCCGAGAACGTCAGGCCCGACTCGGCGATCTTGTCGCGGTAGGCGTTGTTGACCTCGAAGCGGTGACGGTGCCGCTCGGAGACCTCCGTGGAGCCGTAGGCGTTCGCCACGATCGAGCCGCGCTCGAGGGCCGCCGGGTAGGCGCCGAGGCGCATGGTGCCGCCCAGGTCGGCCTCGCCGGCCACGGCCTGCTCCTGATCCGCCATGGTCGAGATGACGGGGTACTGCGTGTCGTCGTCGAACTCGGTGGAGCTGGCGCCCTCGAGCCCGACGGACCGGGCCGCCTCGATGACGATGCACTGCAGGCCCAGGCACAGGCCCAGCAGCGGCACGCCGCGCTTGCGGGCGTACCGGATGGCGCCGAGCTTGCCCTCGATGCCGCGGATCCCGAAGCCGCCGGGGATCAGGATGCCGTCCATGTCGCGCAGCGCGGCGGAGGCGCCGGCCTCGGTCGCGCAGTCGTCCGACGGGACCCAGGAGATCTGCACCTTGGCCCAGTTGGCGAAACCGCCGGCGCGCAGGGCCTCGGTCACCGACAGGTAGGCGTCGGGCAGGTCGATGTACTTGCCGACCAGCGCGATGTTGACGGTCTCGCGCGGCTCGTGGACGCGGCGCAGCAGATCGCCCCACACGGTCCAGTCGACGTCCCGGAAGGGCAGGCCCAGCTTGCGCACGACGTAGGCGTCGAGCTGGTTGCGGTGCAGCACCTTCGGCACGTCGTAGATCGAGCCGGCGTCGGGGCAGGAGATGACACCGTCGATGTCGACGTCGCACATCAGCGCGATCTTATTGCGCTGCCCCTCGGGCACGTCGCGGTCGCAGCGCAGGATCAGCGCGTCGGGCGTGATGCCGATGCTGCGCAGCGCGGCGACCGAGTGCTGCGTGGGCTTGGTCTTGAGCTCGCCGGACGCGGCGAGGTACGGCACCAGGGAGACGTGCAGGAAGAAGACGTTGTCGCGGCCCACGTCGTGGCGCACCTGACGGGCGGCCTCGAGGAAGGGCTGCGACTCGATGTCGCCGACGGTGCCGCCGATCTCGGTGATCACGACGTCGGGGACGATGCCCTCGGAGTCGGGCGCCTGCATCGCGAGGATGCGGGCCTTGATCTCGTCGGTGATGTGCGGGATGACCTGCACGGTGTCGCCCAGGTACTCGCCGCGGCGCTCCTTGGCGATCACCGTCGAGTACACCTGACCGGTGGTGACGTTGGCGATGCCCGAGAGGTCCCGGTCGAGGAACCGCTCGTAGTGACCGACGTCGAGGTCCGTCTCGGCACCGTCCTCGGTGACGAAGACCTCGCCGTGCTGGAACGGGTTCATGGTGCCCGGATCCACGTTGAGGTACGGATCGAGCTTCTGCATCGTGACGCGCAGACCGCGCGCCGTGAGGAGCTGTCCCAAGCTGGAGGCCGTCAGGCCCTTACCCAGGGAGGACGCAACGCCTCCGGAGACGAAGATGTGCTTCGTGGCGACACGCGCGCCAACGCGAGGAGAGGGCAACGAGACTCCCGTATTCGAGCGGACAAACCTGCTTCTACTACGGGACTCCAGCCTATCACCAGGTGTCAGCGCACGCCCGTTCCGTAGGCCCGGACGTCGCCGCGCGTCGCCTGCGCGAGCGCGTGCGCGGTCGAGACCTGCCCGACGACGGTGTCGGCGTCGTCGACGGTGGCGAGGTCCGGAGCGAGCGACCTGTCCTGCCGGACCACGACGATCGGGCCCGCACCCTGCGACGATCCGGTTCGGCCGGCGAGGACGGCACCGTCGCCGTGGCGCGACAGGGCGGCCGCGAGGCGCCCGATCCCCTGCCCCTCGCCGGCGCGCTCGCCCGGCACTGTTCCGCCCGTCACTATCACTGCGGCGCGCGCGCCGGGCACCGTCGGACCGGAGAAACCGACGAAGCCGGCCTGCTTCAGGGCGGCGAGGGCGTCGGTCCGCCCGGTCGACGGTGCCTTCGCCGCGCCCTCGGAGAGCAGGACGGCGCCGAGCAGGTCGCCGGCGCGGGCGCGAGGGTCGACGAGTGAGGCGTCGAGGGTGACGCCGTTCGGGACGGCGTTGTCGACGACGCCGCGCAGGCGCTCCGCCTTGTCCTCGGCGTAGAGGTCGTCGGTCAGGGTCAGCGTGCCCGCAACGGTGCCGCCGCCCTGGGTCACCCGCCGGCTGATCTGCGCGACGTCGCCGCCGTCCGCGGACGGCGCGACGACCATGAGGACGGGAAAGCCCGCCAGGCTGCGCCCCAGCGTCGACGGTGCCGCCGCGTCGGCGAAGGCGTCCGCCGCGCGGGCGCGGTCCGTGAGCGCGGCGTTGGTCCGCTCGAGCTGATCGACCTGCACCCGCAGGTCCTTGAGGTCACCGTCGGTGGTGAACCGGGCGAGGACTCCCCCGCCCAGGGCGACGCCGACGGCGAAGGCCAGCAGCACCGCCGCCCAGAACAGCGCGGGCCGGCGGGCGCCGGGCGAGCGGAGGCGGCGCGACGGGCCGGGCACCTAGAGTGCCCGGAACTGGCCCTGGACCCAGAGCGCGAAGCGGTTCCACTGGTCGATGACCCACTGCAGCAGGTCGTGGCCCTGGTTGGAGACGAGCACGGCCGCGACGACCGCCACCAGCGCGGCGAGGATGAACAGCGCGATCGCGCCGCCGTGACCGCGGCTGCGGTACAGGGTGGCGACGGCCTTGCCGTCGACCAGCTTCGTGCCCACCTTGAGCCGGGTGAGGAACGTCGACGGGTTGGACTCGCGGCGCCCCGCGTCGAAGAACTCCTCCAGCGAGGCGGAGTGCCCCACGGAGACGATGAGAGAGGCGCCGTGGTGATCGGCGATGATGAGCGCCAGGTCGGCGGCCGAGCCGGTGGCGGGGAAGGTCATCGCGCCGATGCCGAGGTCCTGGATACGCTCGAGGCCGGGCGCGTGCCCGTCGGGGGCGGCGGGCAGCACGACCTGCGCGCCGGAGCGCAGCGTGTTGGTGGTGATCATCTCCGGGTCGCCCACGATGAGGTCGGGGCGGTAGCCGGCCTTGACCAGCGCGTCGGCGCCGCGGTTCACGCCGATGAGCACCGGCGCGTACTCCTTGATGAAGGGCTTGAGGCGCTTGAGGTCCTCGGCGTGGTCGGCGCCGTCGGAGACGACGAGGACGTGCCGATCGTTGAGGTTGACCTCGACGTCGGGGATGCCGACGCCGTCGATGAGCAGCGGCGACTCGACGCGGATGAACTCGACGGTGTTGCCGGCGAAGGCCTCCAGGTGGTCCACCACGCCGGAGCGCGCGGCCAGCATGCGCGAGGTCACGTCGGTGTCGGTGAGGGGCTCGCCCTGGGCCAGCTCGCGCTCGCCGGTGTAGACGACGCCCTCGTGGACGCGGATCTTCGCGCCGTCCTTGACCCGGGAGAACACCTCCTTGCCGGCGTCGTCGACGAGCTCGATCCCGGCGGCCGCCAACACCTCGGGTCCGAGGTTCGGGTAGCGGCCGGAGATGAACGGCGACGCGTTGACCACCGCCGCGACCCCCGCCTCGACCATGAGGTCGGCGGTGGTGCGGTCGAGGTCCAGCTCGTCGCACACCACGATGTCGCCGCGGCCGATCCGACCGAGCAGACGCGTGGTGTCCTTGTCGACCCGGGCGGTGCCGGTGACGCCGGGCAGGTTCGACGTGTTGCGGGACAGCAGGCCAGTGAGCTTCATGCCGCACATACTGCCCCGTGAGTCACAGAAGTCACGGGAGGCGCGCCGACAACATTGGAAACTTTGGGCTACTTCCACCGCTTCAGTTGCGCATCGGCGTGGTTCTCGACCACGCCCCACCGATTCCCAGCGGTTTCGGCGGCGGCGACCAGGCGTCTCCTCACCGAAACCGCTGGCAACCCCTTGACCTCAACGACGGTTCACGTGATGGCGTACGACCATGAGCGCAATGGATCAACTCGACGAGGCGTACGAGCGCCTGCACCGCACCGGCCCCGAATTCGAGGGATACCTGAGCAATCACGGCCCGATGGTGGTGGAGGCACTGGTCCGCCGCGGACACGGGGAGGCGGTAGCCCGATGGCTCGACGGATACGTTCCCAAGCTCGACGGTGCGCCGCAGGCTACGGCACGCCCCGCGCGATGGCCCGACGATCTCGGCGACCCGGCGGCGCTGGGCGAATGGATCGTGACCTTCACCGCTGCACTGGCGGAGTCGCCATGGCGGGAGGTTCTCGCCGAGTGGTGGCCGCGCCTGCTTCCCGGCGTGGCCGCGGGCGCCACCCACGGCGCCATCCGGGTGGGGCACGCGGTGGATGCGCTGCTCGCCTGGGGTGAGTCTGCGGACCGCGTCGCGGAACTCGCCCAGGCACTGGCGTACTGGGCGGCGCGCTGGCAGCCCGTACCCAGGACCGCGCGCCCGGGCGGAACCCTGGCCACCGCCGACGCACTGGCAGGTGTTCCACGGATACCCCACGCCGAGGGCGGCATCGTCAGCAGGCTCGCGCAACTGGACGATCTCGACGGCTGGCCGGCGGCGCAGCACGCCCTCGCACCGAACGACGACGCGGAGAATGCGCTCCGCGCCGTCGTCTCCGCCGCGGTCGTTCGCTATGCGACGCATGCGCACGGCAGCCCTGTGATGTTGGTCCACGCCGCGACGGCGCCGAACGCTCTTCGCCGCGCACTTCTCGCGCTACCTGAAGAGTTGCACGGCGCAACCGCAGCGGCCGGGTGGTCGGCCGCTGCCGCGATCTACGCCGCCTACGGCCCCGAGTCGGCACGCGAACCGACCAGTACGACGACGGCGCCGCCGGCGGTCGACGAGATCATGGACCGCGCGGCGCACCACGGCGACGAACACGTGATCAAGCTGACGGACACCGCCCTCGACGTCCTCGCCTGGACCGGGGACGAGCGTGCCGGCCGGGCGGCGAGCACAGCCGCGACGGCTATTCCTCCTGCGCCGCGCCCGCCGCGATTCTGAAACCGACCCTCAACGCGACCACGATGCGAATACGTCGCCGCGCCCCATTTCCGGCGCGGTTTCTGACGGTCAGTCTCGGGCGTGAGCGCCCGACTGCGCGACCTTGTCCGAATCGGCGGCCTCGAGCAGCTCCTCCGCATGCGCCCGACCGGTATCGGAATCGCCCAGGCCGGCGAGCATGCGCGCCAACTCCGCGATCCGCTCCTCGCGCGACAGTGCGGTCAGCGTCGAGGTCACCGACCCCTTGCCGGTCTGCTTGCCGACCGTCAAGTGGGTGTCCGCGAAGGCCGCGACCTGCGGCAGGTGCGTCACCACGATCACCTGGTGGCGCTGCGCGAGCGCCGCGAGCCGGCGCCCGATCTCGACCGCGGCCTTGCCGCCGACGCCGGCGTCCACCTCGTCGAAGACCATGGTCAGGCCCTGCTCGGTGGCCGCGAGCACCACCTCGAGGGCGAGCATCACACGGGAGAGCTCGCCGCCGGAGGCGGACTTGCCGATGGGCAGCGGGTTCGCGCCGTCGTGCGCGACGAGCCGGAACTCGACCACGTCGGTGCCGTGCGCGCCGGCACGGCGCGGCGCACCGTCGACCACGACGCCGGCCCCGTCGGCGTCGGGCGCCACCGCGTCCGGTGCGACGTCGACGGTGATCGACGCCCCGCCCATGGCGAGTTTGCGCAGCTCGCCGGTCACCTTCTTGCCGAGCGACCCCGCGGCTTTCACCCGCGCCGCGGTCAGTGCGGCGGCCGCCGCGGCGAGGTCCGCCTCGAGCGACGTGACGCGGGCCTGCAGCGCGGCGAGCCCCTCGGCGGAGGTGTCGATGCCCTCGAGCCGGGTACGCGCCTCGTCGGCCCAGGCGATGACGCCGTCGATGTCGGGCGCGTACTTCCGGGTGAGGGTCTTCAGCTCGGACTGGCGCAGGAGGAGCGACTCCAGCTCCGACGGGTCGCTGGGCAGGTCCGTGAGATACGCGCCGAGCTCCGTCGCGACGTCGCCCGCGACGGTCGCCGCCTCGTCGATCCGCTCGGCGAGCGCGCGCAGCGCGGCGTCGTCGGAGCCCGAGAGCGAGGCGCGCACCGTGCCGAGCAGGTCGAGCACGGAGCCGGAGCCCTCGCCGTCGCTGCCGTACCCGGCGCCGGTGAGCGCCGCGTAGGAGGTGTCGGCGGCCTCGCGCAGGGAGTCGAGGTCCGAGAGGCGCTTGATCTTCTCGACGGTGTCGACGTCCTCGCCGGATACCGGTTCCACGCCGTCGATCTCGGCGAGCGAGGCGGTGAGGTGGTCCTGCTCGAGCGCGAGCTCGCGCGAGCGGGTGGTGCGGTCGGCGAGCTCGGCGCGCGCGGCGAGCCAGTCGTCGCGCACGGCCTGATAGGCCCGCAGCGCCTTGGTCGCCGGGGAACCGGCGAAGGCGTCGAGCAGGTCGCGCTGACGCTCGGGCCGCAGCAGCCGCAGCTGGTCGTTCTGGCCGTGCACGGTGAGCAGGGGCCCGGCGAACTCGGAAAGCGTGCCGACGGGCACGCTGCGCCCGCCGAGGTACGCGCGGGAGCGGCCATCGGCGGCCACGCTCCGCACCGCGATCACGGCGTCGTCGTCGAGCTCGCCGCCGGCGTCGTCGACGGTCGCGCGGACCAGGTCGGCGGAGCTCGCCCCCGTCAGCGAGAAGCGTCCCTCGACGATCGCCTTGTCGGCGCCCGCGCGGATCCGGCCGGGATCGGCGCGCGCTCCCGCGAGCAGGTGCAGGCTGGTGACGACCATCGTCTTGCCCGCGCCGGTCTCGCCGGTCAGCACCGTCAGGCCGGGCGCGAACTCCGCCGCGGCCTGCTCGATGACACCGAGCGACGAGATGCGGATCTCTTCGAGCACTGCGCTATCCCCCGATTCCCGTGCTGTTGTCGGCGCTGCCGCCGTCGCCCTCGCTGCGGCCGCGCCAGCCGCTGATGGGCAATTGGAACTTCGTCACCAGGCGGTCGGTGAACGGACCCGCGCCCAGCTTGATGAATCGCACCGGGTCGGCGCCGCGCCGGATCTCGATGCGGCCGCGCTCGGGCACCTCCAGCGTGCGGCGACCGTCGCAGAAGGCGATCGCCTCGTGCCGCCGGCCCTCGACCTCGATCGCGATCACGGACCGCGGGCTGGTGACCATGGGCCGCGCGAACAGCGCGTGCGCGTTGCTCGGCACGATGAGCAGGGCCTCCAGGTCCGGCCACATGACGGGCCCGCCCGCGGAGAAGGCGTAAGCGGTGGAGCCGGTGGGCGTCGCCACGAGCAGCCCGTCGCACGCGAAGCGCGAGACGGGGCGCCCGTCGACCTCGGTGACCAGTTCGAGCAGGCCCTGCCGGGAGCGGTTCTCCACGGAGACCTCGTTGAGGGCCCACCCCTGCGCGACGAGCCGGTCGCCGTCGTGGATCTCGACGTCGAGCGTCATCCGCGGGTGCACGGTGTAGCGCCGGTGCACGAGGTCGTCGATGGTGTCCGGCACCGTGTCGACCTCGGACTCGGCGAGGAAGCCGACGTGCCCGAGGTTGATGCCGATGATGGGGACGTCCGCGCGGCGCGCGAGCTCGGCCCCGCGGAGGAAGCCGCCGTCGCCGCCGAGCACGACGACGACCTCGCAGCCGACCGCGGCGTCGTCGGGCGCCTCGCGGACGTCGCTCTCGAGCTTCATCCGCACGCCGGCCGCGTCGAGCCGGCTCCGGATGTCGTCGACGGTGCGGTCCACGTCGCTACGGAGCGTGTGCACCACCACCAGGAACGTGCGGTCGTGAGGTGTGGTCACTGCGGTCCCTCCGTCACAGCCGTGTCGATCATGTCGTCCACTTCGTCGGGAAGGGCGACGGCGCCGTCCGCGCCGGGTTCCCTCCGCAGCCAGAGGAAGTACTCGACGTTCCCCGACGGGCCGGGCAACGGGCTGAAGGTCACCCCGCGGGTCGTCAGACCCACCGCGGCGGCGGCCTCGGCGACGCCGCGCACGGCGCTCGCGCGCAACCCGGGATCGCGGACCACGCCACCGGCGCCGAGTCGATCCTTCCCCACCTCGAACTGGGGCTTGACCATGGGCAGCAGGTCCGCGCCGGGCGCCGCGCAGCGCGCGAGCGCGGGCAGGACCAGGCCGAGGGAGATGAAGGACAGGTCGCCGACCACGAGGTCGACGGGGCCGTCGACGGCGTCCGGCTCGAGGAAGCGCACGTTGGTGCGGTCGAGGACCGACACGCGGTCGTCGTCGCGCAGCCGCCAGATGAGTTCCCCGTAGCCCACGTCGACGGCGTAGACGCGTTCGGCGCGGCGGTGCAGCAAGACGTCGGTGAAGCCGCCGGTCGACGCGCCGGCATCCAGGCACCGTCGGCCCGCCACGGGGACGTCGGGGAAGGCATCGAGCGCACCGATCAGCTTGTGCGCCCCGCGCGAGGCCCACTCGATCTCGCCGGCGATCGCCGTGACGTGCACGGGGTCGGCGGGGTCGATCTGGTTGGCTGCCTTACGCGCGACCTGCTTGTTGACGGTCACCCGTCCGGCCTCGATCAACTCGCGGGCGTGGTCGCGGGATCGCGCCATGCCGCGGCGCACCAGCTCGGCGTCGAGCCGCACCCTCCGAGCCATCAGGCGCGATCCACGGTGTCGAGTGCGTCGACCAGCAGCTGGTGGGCCTGCTCGAACAGGGCCGCCTGCCGCCCGAGGGTCGCCAGTTCGCCGACGCCGGCCACGGCGCCGGGATCGACGACGGGCGCCGCGTCGAGCTCGTCGACGCGGTGCATCAGGTCCTCGACGGCCGTCCGGACGTCGGCCGGATCGTCCCCGCGCATCGCTGCTGGCTCCACGACGTCCACGCTATCGGATGGTCAGGCGCAGGCCCGCGCGGCGTTCCTCGGACAGTTCCCGCGCGGTGGCGATCGCCACGTGTTTCGCGTCGGCGGGATCCGCGCCGGGGGCGCCGGTGAGGATCAGGGCGTCGCCGTCGACGGTGGCCGTCCACCCGTTGCGCGGTCCGGGCCGGGACGCTGCGGGCGGCAGGCGCAGGCCCACAAGGGACTCGGCGACGAACGTGGGCTGGTGGACGTCCGGCGCCGCGACGACGTCGGCGACGTCGTTGACGCCCGTGAGCACGAGGTAGGTGTCGGCGCCGAACGCGTTGCCGCCCTCGATGTCGGTGTCGAGCCGGTCGCCGACGACGAGGGCCGTCGTGGCCCCGGCGGCGCTCATCGCGTCGACGAAGATGGGGGTGAACGGCTTGCCCGCGACCTGCGGCTCGCGCTCGGTCGCGCTGCGCACCGCGGCGACCATGGAGCCGTTGCCGACGAGGAGTCCCCGCTCGGTGGGGAGCGTCGCGTCCGTGTTGGTTGCGACCCACACCGCGCCGGCACGGATGGCGAGGGCGGCCTCGGACAGTCGCGCCCAGCCGGTGTCGGGGCTGTGGCCCTGGATGACGGCCCGGGCGTCCTCGGCCCGGTCCACGAGGACCAACCCGCGCGCCTCGACCTCCGCCCGCAGGGCAGGTGCCCCGACGACGAGCACGGGGGTACCCGCGGGCACGAGGGACGCGAGCAGACCCGCGCCGGCCTGGGCACTGGTGACGACCGTGTCGTCCGGCGCCGCGAAGCCGAGATCGCGCAGGTGTTGCGCCACATCGCCGGGCCCGCGGCTGGCGTTGTTGGTCACGTACGTGACGGGCAGGCCGTCGAGCGCCTCGGCGGCGCCGGGGATCGCCGCAGCGCCCGCGTAGGCGGTCCCGTCGAGGTCGACGAGCAGCCGGTCGTAGCCGGCCGCGAGCGGTGCGCTCATTCCGCGGAGTCGGCGGAGAGCTCTGCGACGCGCTCCTCCGCGTCGGTGAACTCGTCCTCGTCGGCGGCAGCGGCGTTGAGGAACCAGGTCAACGCGTCATCGCGGCGCTCGGCACCCAGCAGCGCCTCGGCGTAGACGTAGAACAGGCGGGCGGCGTGAAAACCGCGGCGCGCGGGATCGAGGTCCTCGGCCTGCAGCGTGACGACGGCCTTGTCGTACTCCCCCAAGTCCATCCGGGCGCCGGCCTCGACCATCCGCAGCTCGGTGCGATCGTCGCCGGTGAGCTGGGCCGCCTCGTCGCCGCGGGCGGTCTCGATGGCCTTCTCGGGCCGGCCGAGGCCGCGCTCGCTGTCGGCGATCATCGGGAGGAGGTTGACGGTGCCGCCCATCCGCTTCGCGGCGCGCAGCTCACTGAGGGCCTCGGACCACTCGCCGTTCATGTAGGCGGCGATACCGCAGGCCTCGCGGACCGCGGCGATGCGGCCCGCACGCTCCCGGGCGGCGCGCGCGTGCGCGAGCGCGGCCGCGGGGTCGGAGTCGAGGAGCCGACCGGCCAGCACCAGGTGCGAGGAGACGAGCTCGGCGTTGTTCTTATCGAGGCTCAGCAGGTCGCGCCGGATGGCCGGATCGAGTTCCCTCGGGTCGACGTCGTTGGGGATCGACGGCTCGCCCGCACGCGTCCGCGGACGCTCGGAGCGAGTGTCGTCGCGCTGGAAACCGCCTCGTCCGCCCTGGCCTGCGGGACGCGGACCCGAGCCGTTGCGCGCACCGTACGAGCTTCCGCCCCGCCGGTCGCCGCCACCGCGACGGTCCCCACCGGGGCCGCCGCTGCGACGGTCCGCGGAGCCCGCACCCGAGCGACGGTCACCGGACGGCCGACCGCCGAAGTCACGACGGTCACCGGAACCCGGCCCGGAGGCGCGTCGATCACCCGACGGACGGCCACCGAAAGCACGGCGGTCGCCGCCACGGGAGTCTGCACCGCGGCCTTCAGAGCCGCGATTGTCGCGGCGGTCCCCGCCTCGGAACTCGCGCCGATCGCCGCCACGGGAGTCACCGCCGCGATTGCCGCCGAATTCGCGCCGATCGCCGCCGCGGCCGCCCTCGGAACGACGGTCGCCACCCCGGCTCTGGAAGCCGCCGCGCTGGCCGCCGCCGGAGCGGTCGCCGCCGCCGCGCCGGTCGTCACTGCGCCCGGCACCGCGGTCGTTGCCCCGGCTCGCGCCACGTGACGAATCTCCGCCGTTGCTGCGGTCGGTCCGGTCGGCGGGATTGGTGAACCCCGCACGCTGCCGGCGTTCGCCGTTCGACTCAGCCGCCACGTTGCACCCGCTTCCCGTCGCCTCCGAGGCGACTCACGCTATTACTGTACTTGGACATGGCGAAGGCCCCTGGGGAGGTGGAACACTGCGAAGTGTTCGACACGATCCCCAAGGGCCTTCATCCTGTATCTAATTTTAGTCCGGCGGTGTCCTACTCTCCCACACCCTCGCGAGTGCAGTACCATCGGCGCTGGAGGGCTTAGCTTCCGGGTTCGGAATGGAGCCGGGCGTTTCCCCTCC
>NZ_CBCSDV010000028.1:0-61357 GCF_965138335.1 Tsukamurella ocularis | reverse complement strand
GCCCTCGCCTAACGGCTCGGGCGCTCCGATGCGCTCGACGGCGTCGCCGCCGCCCGTCCCTCGTTCGGGGGCGTCCCCGGCTTCCCCGCTCCGCACACCTTTCGCTCGACACTCGGATTCTGACCGGTGCGGACAGCGTGTCCGGAGTGGACACGATCCGAGAGTCGATGGGACGATGGCGGCCGATCCGGGCGCGGCCGGTGCGCCTGCGCCCGGCAACGGACAGGGCCGGTCCTCCCGAAGGAGGACCGGCCCTGGATCGTGACCGGGTCGATCTAGACGAGGAAGGCCTCGTCGATGATCTGGGCCTGCTCCACGGCGTGCACCTTGGACGAGCCGGAGCACGGCGCCGACATGGCGCGCCGCGAGACGCGCTTGATGCCGATCAGGCGACCGTCGAGTTCCGGCAGCGCCAGGCCGAAGAACGGCCATGCGCCCTGGTTGGCCGGCTCCTCCTGCACCCAGCGCACGTCGGTCGCGTTGGGGTACAGGTCGAGCGTGGCCGGCAGGCGCCGCGACGGGAGCGGGTAGAGCTGCTCCATGCGGACGATCGCGACGTCCTCACGGCCGTCCTTCTTGCGGCGCGCCTCCAGCTCGTAGTAGAGCTTGCCGGAGACCAGCAGCAGCTTGGTGACCTTGCTGCGGTCGCCGCCGTTCACCTCGAACGCCGGGTCGTCGATGACCGAGCGGAACTTGCCGCTGGTGAAGTCCTCGACGGGGCTGACCGCTGCCTTGTTGCGCAGCATCGACTTCGGCGTTGCGACCACCATCGGGCGGCGCACGCCGTCGAGGGCGTGGCGGCGCAGCAGGTGGAAGTACGAGGCCGGCGTCGACGGCATCGCGACCGTCATCGAGCCCTCGGCGCACAGCTGCAGGAAGCGCTCGATCCGCGCCGACGTGTGGTCGGGGCCCTGACCCTCGTGGCCGTGGGGGAGCAGCAGCGTGACGCCGGAGGTCTGGCCCCACTTGGCCTCGCCCGAGCTGATGAACTCGTCGATGATCGACTGCGCGCCGTTGACGAAGTCGCCGAACTGCGCCTCCCAGCACACCAGCGCCGACTCGTCGGCCACGGAGTAGCCGTACTCGAAGCCCAGGCCGGCGAACTCGGTGAGTGCGGAGTCCAGCACCTCGAATCGGCCGGGCGACGCGGTGCCGTCGGGCCCGAGGTGCTCGAGCGGGGTGTACTCCGCGCCCGACTGCCGGTCGATGAGCACCGCGTGGCGCTGCGTGAACGTGCCGCGACGGCTGTCCTGGCCGGCGAGGCGGACCGTGCGGCCCTCCTCGAGCAGGGTGCCGAACGCGAGGAGCTCGCCGAACGCCCAGTCGATGCCGCCGTCGCGCGACATCTCGAAGCGGCGCTTGACCACGGGGGCCACACGCGGATGCACGGTGAAGCCCTCGGGCACGTTGGCGTAGGCGTCGCCCACGCGCTGGATCTGCTCCAGCGGCACCGCGGTCACGAGCGCGCTCGGCAGCGGCTGGTCGGCGATGATCGACGGCGCGGGCTCGGGCTGGAACTTCTCGAGCTCCTTGACCTCGTTGAACACCCGCTCCAGCTGGCCCTGGTAATCGCGCAGCGCGTCCTCGGCCTCCTTGGTCGAGATGTCGCCACGACCGATGAGGGCCTCGGTGTAGGACTTGCGGACACCGCGCTTGGTGTCGATCACGTCGTACATGCCGGGCTGGGTCATCGACGGGTCGTCGCCCTCGTTGTGGCCGCGGCGGCGGTAGCAGACGAGGTCGATGACGACGTCCTTGTCGAACTTCTCGCGGAAGTCGACGGCCAGCTTGGCCACCCAGACGCACGCCTCGGGGTCGTCGCCGTTGACGTGGAAGATCGGCGCACCGATCATCTTCGCCACGTCGGTGCAGTACTGCGAGCTGCGCGAGTTCTCCGGCGAGGTGGTGAAGCCGACCTGGTTGTTCACCACGATGTGGATCGTGCCGCCGTTGGAGAAGCCGGGCAGGTTCGCCATGTTCAGCGTCTCCGCCACGACGCCCTGGCCGGCGAAGGCCGCGTCGCCGTGCAGCATGAGCGGCATGATCGGGTGCTCGCCCTCGGGCGGGTTCGCCATGTCCTGCTTGGCGTGCACGATGCCCTCGAGCACCGGGTCGACCGCCTCGAGGTGCGAGGGGTTGGCGACCAGCGAGACGGTGATCTCGTTCTCGCCGAACATCTGGTAGTACTTGCCCTCGGCGCCGAGGTGGTACTTCACGTCGCCGGAGCCGTGCGCCTGCGACGGGTTCAGGTTGCCCTCGAACTCGGTGAAGATCTTGCTGTAGGGCTTGCCGACGATGTTCGCCAGCACGTTCAGCCGGCCGCGGTGCGGCATGCCGATGACGACCTCGTCGAGCTGGTGCTCGGCGGCCTGGTCCAGCACGGCGTCCATCATCGGGATGACGGACTCCGCGCCCTCCAGCGAGAAGCGCTTCTGCCCGACGTACTTGGTCTGCAGGAAGGTCTCGAAGGCCTCGGCGGCGTTGAGCTTGCTGAGGATGTACTTCTGCTCGGCGACGGTGGGCTTGACGTCCTTCGTCTCCACGCGCTCCTGCAGCCACTTCTGCTGCTCCGGCTCGAGGATGTGCGCGTACTCGATGCCGACGTGGCGGCAGTAGGCGTCGCGCAGCACCGAGAGCACCTTGCGCAGCTTGAGCCGCTCGGCGCCGTGGAAGCCGCCGACGTTGAACGTGCGGTCGAGGTCCCACAGGGTGAGCTCGTAGGTGAGCACGTTCAGGTCGGGGTGCGACTCGAGGCTCTCGTTGTTGTAGCGCAGCGGGTCGACGTCGGCCATGAGGTGGCCGCGCGCCCGGTACGCCGCGATGAGCTCGAGGACGCGGGCGTCCTTGTCGATGCCGTGGGCGGGGATGTCCTGCCGCCAGCGGATCGGCTCGTAGGGCACGTGCATCGTGCGGAAGATGTCGTCCCAGAAATCGTCGCTCAGTGTGAGCTCGTGGACGTACCGCAGGAAGTCGCCGGACTCGGCGCCCTGGATGATGCGGTGATCGTACGTCGAGGTCAGGGTGGTCAGCTTGCCGACCGCGAGCTCGGCGATCTTCTCGTCGCTCGCGCCCTGGAACTCGGCCGGGTACTCCATGGCGCCGACACCGATGATGGCGCCCTGGCCGACCATCAGGCGGGGCACCGAGTGCACGGTGCCGATGCCGCCGGGGTTGGTCAGCGAGATGGTGACGCCGGCGAAGTCCTCGGCGCCGAGCTTGCCGGTGCGGGCGCGGCGCACGATGTCCTCGTAGGCGGCCACGAACTGGCCGAAGTCCATCGTCTCGGCTTCCTTGACGCCCGCGACCACGAGGCTGCGGCTGCCGTTCTTGCCGACCAGGTCGATGGCGATGCCCAGGTTGACGTGCGGCGGGGTCACCGCGTTCGGCTTGCCGTCGACCTCGGCGAAGTGCCGGTTCATGTTGGGGAAGGCCTTGACGCCCTGCACCAGGGCGTAGCCCAGGATGTGGGTGAAGCTGATCTTGCCGCCGCGGGTGCGCGCGAGGTGGTTGTTGATCACCACGCGGTTGTCGAACATCACCTTGACCGGCATCGAGCGCACCGACGTCGCGGTCGGCACCTCGCGGCTGGCGTTCATGTTCTTGACGACCGCGTTCGCGGCGCCGCGGAGCACGGTGCGCTCCTCCTCGTCGGGGAACGACGCGGGGGCCGNGNCGTTACTCGCCGCGCCGGCGCCGTCCGCGCCACCCGGGGTGTACTTCGAGAGGAATTCGTGCCAGCTCGGGTCGACCGAATTCGGGTCGGCCTTGAACCGCTCGTACATCTCCTCGACCAGCCACTCGTTTTGGCCGAAATCCGATACAGAACTGCTGCTCACGGCAGGTCCTCGCCTCGATTCATCATCGTCGTATCAAGCGCGCGCCGCACTGGATCGCAGAGGGCGCAGGTCCGCGCGGTCCAGGGTAGTCCACCACGGAAAACCTGTGTCGGTTACTCCCGTTCCGCGGCCCCGGTCACTCCGGGGCGGGCCCCGGCAGGCCGGGCGTGGAAGCGTCGGTCGTGGAACCCTCGACCACCCGCAGGTGGGCGGTGGGCCATGTCGCGGGGACGGGGCCGAAGGCGGTCCGGGAGTTCTTGATCACGCCCTTGCCCAGGACCCGGTTGCCGCCCGCGCCGACCACGGCGCCGATCCCCGCGGGGAGCAGCTTGCCGAGGATCAGCGGCGACTTCTTCGCCAGGAACCGGCGGCTGAACATCTTCATCAGCTGCTTGTTCATGCTGCCCAGGCCCGGGATCTGGGTGGGGTTCTTCTTGAGGTTCATGAGGGAGGCGTTCTTGGCGCCGACGGTCGCGCGCAGGGCGCCGAGCCCGGCCTCGCCGAGCACGGCGGTGAGGACCAGGGCCTTGCGCAGCTCGCGGTCCTCGGGGGAGATGCCGTAGACCTCGGCGACGGCCAGGGCGTAGAGGGCCGAGGCCTCCATGAACACCACCGTCTCGGCGCCGACGGTGCCGATCGCGGCCAGGGTGCCGACGCCGGGGACCGCCGCGGTCGCGCCGGCCGCGCCGCCGGTGCCCGTCACGGTGAGCAGGTACCGCTTCTCCAGCCGCGCGATGATCTGCGCGGGGGACTCGTCCGGGTGGTCGGCGCGCAGGCTCGCGACGTACTTCGCGACGGCGGGCGCCTGCAGGCGGGCGGCGCGGTCGATGACGGAACCCAGGACCCCGCCACCGCCGTGCTGGACGGCGGGGAGGTCGGGCTGATCGGGCTGGATGCGCGCGGGCTTGTTCGCCATGGTGTCCTCCGTCGGAAGCGGTCGGGTGACCTTTCACCCCATCTAACCCCCGACGGCCCCTGGAAAGTTCCCGACCGGCGCACGGCCCCGTGCCCCGCCCGCGTACCGTCGGAGACCGTGCCGACCATCGACGAGCAGCCGTACACCCTGGTCATCCCCACGCGCTGGAAGGACAACGACGTGTACGGGCACGTCAACAACGTCGTCTACTACAGCTTCTTCGACACGGTGATCAACACCTTCCTCATCCGCGAGGGCGGCCTCGACATCCACGACGGCGCCACCATCGGCCTGTGTGTGGAATCTCACTGCCGCTACGACGCCCCGCTCGCCTTCCCCGAGCCCGTGACCGCCGGGCTCGCGGTCACCAAGCTGGGCCGGTCCAGCGTCACCTACGCCGTGACCCTGTTCGACGGTGCCGGAGCCCCGGCCGCGGAGGGCTGGTTCGTCCACGTCTTCGTCGACCGGGAGACGCGCCGTCCCTCGGGGATCCCGGACGGGATCCGGGCCGCGCTGGAGCGGCTCGTCGTCAGTGCCCCGCAGTAGCCTGCGAGCCATGGCCTTCCTGACCCCGCTCGAGCCCGTCACCCTGACGGGGCACCTCGTCACGCTCGTGCCGCTGGCGCACGACCAGCACGACGGCCTGCTCGAGGCGCTCGAGGACGGGCAGCTGTGGGACCGCTGGTACACCTCGGTGCCCGCCCCGGCGGGCCTGCGCGCCGAGATCGACCGCCGCCTGCAGTTGCAGGAGCGGGGCGAGATGATCCCCTTCACCGCGATCGACGCCGCGGGCCGCGTGCTCGGCATGACCACGTACTACGACATCGACGCGACGGTCCCGCGGATGGAGATCGGCTACACCTGGAACCGCGCCTCGGCGCACGGCACCGGCACCAACGCCGAATCCAAGCTGCTGCTGCTCGCGCAGGCCTTCGACGCGCTCGGCTGCGAGTGCATCGGCCTGCGCACCCAGTGGGTCAACACCCAGTCGCGCGAGGCGATCGCCCGGCTCGGCGCGAAGCAGGACGGGGTGCTGCGCAGCTACAAGCGCTACCGCAACGGCGCCCTGCAGGACGCGGTGCTCTTCTCGATCCTCCGGCACGAGTGGCCGACGGTGGACGCACACCTGCGGCACCGTCTGCGCCACCGGCACGAGGCCTACCGCTCCACCCCGGAGTAGGGGAGGCCGTCCATGCCCCGTCCCCTGGCAGCGGCGCACGGGCTGTGGCGCCCCGGCCTCGGGCTCGCGCTGTGGTTCACCGACGAGGTCGGCGAGCCGACCGCCGAGCCCGACCTCGCGGCGCTGCCCGCGCCCGTCGCCGAGGTTCTCGGTGACCGCCGCCCGCGCCGCTCCGTCACGTTCGCCGGGCCGCACGGCCGCCTCGTCGCGCCGGCCCTCACCCTCGGCCCCGCCCGCGCCGCCGCGCTGCTCGACGCGCTCAGCCCGTCCGACGGTGCCGGCGACCTGCGGTACCTGCGGTGGGTCGCGAAGTCCGTCGAGCGGTTCGTGGCCGCCGGGGCCGTGAGCCCCGCGCTGCGCAGTGACGACGGCGATCAGATCGTGCGCTGGGCGCCCGTCGAATCGGTGCAGTGGCGCACCTGGGCGCAGACCGCGGCGGCCGCGATGCCGCCGGTGCTGCGCCGCACGGGCGACCTCGCGGCGATCCTCGACATGGCCGCGGAGCTCGCCGACCGGTACGCGCGACAGCGGCTCGGCGACGGGCCGTGGCCCTGGGTGGCGGCGCCGGCGCTGCGCGCCCTGGTCGACGGCGAGCCCCTCCCGGCCCGCCTCGTCGNCGACGCCGNGGCCGCNGCCGCGTGGACCGAGTGGGCGGGCAGCGTCCGCTCCGCCGAGACCCTGCTGGTGCTGCGCCTCGTCGAGCCCGACGGCCGCAGCCCGAGCGAGAACCCGCTGGCGCCGTACCCGATGCGGCCCGCTCACCCCGCTCCCGGCGCCGCGGGCGGCGCCCCGCCGACCCTCTGGCGGCTCGAGGTGTGCCGGCGTGTCCCCGGCGCCGCGCCCGTGCGCGCCGACCCGGGCCGGATGAGCCCCGTCGACCTGGACGACCTGGCGGGCGACCTGGCCCGGGCCCTGGCGGTGTACCCGCCGCTCAAGCGGGCCGCGCAGGACGATTCGTCGCTGGACTTCCTGCTCACCACCGAGGAGGCGGAGGCGCTCTTCCTCGAGGGCGCGCCGGGGTTGACGAAGGCCGGCTACGAGGTGCTGCTGCCCGCGTCGATCGCGACGGTGCGCCCCGCGCTGCGGCTCGTGGGGCGGGAGCAGCCCGGCCGCACCGCGCTCACGGTGCAGGCGGGCCTCGCCGAGATCAAGGACTTCGCGTGGCAGCTCGCCGTCGGCGACACCGTGCTCACCGCGAGCGAGCTGGCCTCCCTGGCGAACTCGGCGTCCGGGCTGGTGGAGGTCCGCGGCAAGTGGGTGCGCGCCGACCGCCGCACGCTGGCGCAGGCGGCGCGGTTCGTCGCCGAGCAGCGCTCCGCCGCCGAGTCCGGCACGGACCTCAGTGACCTGCTCGGCATGATCGCCGACCCCGCCGCGCTGCCCGCCCCGCTCGCCGCGGTCGACGGCCTCGGCTGGCTCGACTCCGTCTACCGCGGCGGCACCATCGCCCCGGCGGAGGTGACGGCCCCGTCGACGCTCAAGGCCCGGCTGCGCGATTACCAGCTGCGCGGGCTCGAGTGGCTGGTCACGCTGTGGCACAGCGGGATCGGCGCCGTCCTCGCCGACGACATGGGCCTGGGCAAGACGATCCAGGTGCTCGCGCTGCTGTGCCACGAGCGCGAGGCGGGGGAGGCGGTCCGGCCCACGCTGCTCGTCTGCCC
This sequence comes from Tsukamurella ocularis, assembly GCF_965138335.1. Taxonomy (GTDB): domain Bacteria; phylum Actinomycetota; class Actinomycetes; order Mycobacteriales; family Mycobacteriaceae; genus Tsukamurella; species Tsukamurella ocularis_A. The sequence continues at coordinate 53,764 of NZ_CBCSDV010000028.1, read as the reverse complement.
CATGTCGGTGGTCGGCAACTGGGTCGCGGAGGCGCAGCGCTTCGCCCCGGGCCTGCGGGTGCACGTGCACCACGGCGCCGATCGGCCCACGGGCGAGGAGTTCGGGCGGGTCGCGGCGGACTCCGACGTGGTGGTCACCACCTTCGCGCTCGCCGCGCGCGACCGGGAGCTGCTGGCCGGGCATCACTGGGGCAGGGTCGTCGTGGACGAGGCGCAGCACATCAAGAACGTGAACACGGCTGCGGCCAAGGCCGTTCGGTCGATTCCGGCCGCCCACCGGGTCGCGCTCACCGGCACGCCGGTGGAGAACCGCCTGGAGGACCTGCGCGCCGTGATCGACCTGGTCAACCCCGGCCTGCTCGGCTCGGCTCGCACCTTCCGCAACCGGTTCGCGCTGCCCATCGAGCGCGAGCAGGACCAGGCCGCCGTGCGCCGCCTGAACACCCTGACCTCGCCGTTCATCCTGCGGCGCGAGAAGACCGACCCCGCGATCGCCCCGGAGCTGCCGGAGAAGGCCGAGTTCACGGTGCGCGCCTCGCTCACGCCCGAGCAGGCGGGGCTGTACCAGGCCGTGCTGAACCGGCTGGTGGAGGAGCTGCGCGAGTCGCAGGGCATGGGCCGGCGCGGCCTCGTGCTGGCCTCGTTGACCCGGCTCAAGCAGATCTGCAACCACCCCGCGCACTACCTCGGCGACGGATCGCCGCTGCTGCGCCGCGGGCAGCACCGCTCGGGCAAGGTCGAGCTGCTCGCCGACATCCTCACCACCGTCGCGGACGAGGGGGAGCGCGCGCTCGTCTTCACCCAGTACGCCGAGTTCGGGCGCATGCTCCAGCCCTGGCTCACGGGCCTGCTCGGCGCGGAGGTCCCCGTGCTCGACGGTGCCGTGCCCCGCGCCGAGCGCGACGCGCTGGTGGCGCGGTTCCAGTCCGGCGACGGCGCCCCCGCGCTGATCGCGACGGTGCAGTCGGGCGGCACGGGCCTCAATCTCACCGCCGCGAATCATGTGATCCACGTGGACCGCTGGTGGAATCCGGCCGTCGAGAACCAGGCCACCGACCGGGCCTTCCGCATCGGGCAGACGCGGGCGGTCCAGGTCCGGAAGTTCGTCTGCGCGGGGACGCTGGAGGAGCGCATCGACGGGGTGATCGCGGCCAAGAAGGAGCTCTCGTCCATGACGGTGCGGACGGGCGAGGCCTGGCTGACGGAGCTGAACAACGACGAGCTGTACGAGCTGGTCGCCCTGCGCGACGGGGCGGTGGTCTAGGTGGCGCGGAAGGCGCGCGACACCGCGCGGCCCATGGGCGCGACGTGGTTCAGTCGGCGGCTCATCCAGCAGCGCGAGGAGGTGACGGAGCGCCGCAAGATCCAGTACGCGCGGCGGCTCTACCAGGAGCATCAGGTGTACGCGCCGGCCGTCGTGCCCGCGTCGATCACCGCGACGGTGCAGGGCAGCCAGCTCGACCCGTTCGCCGTCGCGCTGTCGCGGGTGCCCGGCGACGCGGCCGCGGTGGTCTCCCTGCTGGTGGCGCAGGGCGCGGCCGCGGAGCTGCTCGGCGTCACGCGCGGTGAGCTGGGGCGCACGCTGGGGGAGCTCGTGCTTCCCGAGACCGCGTCCGACGTGATCGTCGACTGCGCCTGCCCCGACGACTCCGGCGCGTGCGTGCACGCCCTGGCCCTGACCTACGAGTTCTGTGCCGCCGCCGATGCGGACCCGTCGCTGATCCTCGACTTCGCGGGCGTCCCGCTCGCGGGCCTGCTCGCGCGGGTGAGCACGTCCGAGCGGGACGGCCCGGCACCGTCGGATCCGGAGCCCGACGGTGCCCGCGCCGGCTGGGACCCCGACGCCTGGGACGCGGGTGCCTCGGCCTTCTACGGAGAGGGCTACGACCTTCCGCCGCTGCCCGAGCCGTCCCCGATCGACGCCATGACCCTGCTCGACCCCGCGCTGCTGCGCATGGCGCTGCGCCGCACCGGCACGAAGCCCGCCGACGTCGCCGAGGCCTCCGACGAGCTGGCGGAGCTCTACGATCGCCTCCGCGACCCGCGGTGACGTGACGGGGCCGCGTCGGTGACCGGACTTGTCGGTGGGGGTCACTACCCTGAGGGGCGACCTACGAGGGGGTGAGAGATGCGGTTCCTGCACACGGCGGACTGGCAGCTGGGGATGACCCGGCACTTCCTCGACGCGGATGCGCAGGCCCGTTTCACCGACGCCCGGCTGGATGCGATCTCCCGCCTCGGCGCCCTCGCGGCCGAGCGGGAGGCGGAGTTCGTCGTCGTCTGCGGTGACGTCTTCGAGGACAACCGGCTCGCGCCCGCCGTCGTCGCCCGCAGCCTCGACCGGATCGCCGCGATCGAGTGCCCCGTGTACCTGCTGCCCGGCAATCACGACCCGCTGGACGCCGCCTCGATCTACACCTCCGAGGTCTTCGCGCGCCACCGCCCGGCCAACGTCGTCGTCCTCGACACCCCCGGGGTGCACGAGGTGCGCCCCGGTGTCGAACTGCTCGCGGCGCCGTGGTTCTCCAAGCACCCCACCGGGGACCCGCTCACCGAGGCCGTCGCCGCGGCCGCACCGCCCGCCGCGGGGACCCTCCGCATCGCCGTCGGGCACGGCGGCACGTTGCCGGTGGGCGCGCAGGATCAGCGCCTGATCGACGTCGCCGCGGTGTCGGCGCGGATCGCCGCCGGCGAGCTGCACTACGTCGCCCTCGGGGACCGGCACTCGGTCACCGAGGTCGCCCCGGGGATCTGGTACTCGGGCGCCCCGGAGGTCACGAACTTCGACCACAAGGAGACGGCGTCCGGCTCGGTGCTCGTGGTCGACGTCCCCGACGCCGGCCCGGCGCGGGTGGAACCGGCGCGCGTCGGGACCTGGCGGTTCGCCGCCCGCGAGTTCCCGCTCACGGCCGAGCGCGACGTCGATGCCGCCGTCGGCGCGCTCGCGGCGCTGCCGGACAAGGACCGCACCGTGGTCAAGGTGGGCTTCACCGGCACCGTCGGGCTCGCGGCGAAGGCCCGGCTGGACGCCGAGATCGAAGCGCTGCGAGCGCGGTTCGCGGCCGTCGAGCTGTGGGAGCGCAAGACCGACCTCGCGGTGCTGCCGGGCGAGGCGGAGCTCGACGCGCTCGAGCTCACCGGCCCGGCCGCGGACGCGGCGCAGGAGCTGCTGGGCGTCGCGCGCAGCGGCGGGGAGCGCGCGGCCAACGCCTCCGGGGCGCTCGCCCTGCTCTACCGCCTCACCCGCCAGGAGGTGGGCGCATGAGGCTGCACCGCCTGGCGGTCAAGGACTTCCGCGGTGTCGAGGCGCGCGAGATCGCCTTCGCCGATACCGGGGTCACCCTGTTGCACGGCCCGAACGAGGCCGGCAAGTCGTCGATGGTCGAGGCGCTGCAGCTGTTGCTGGAGGTCAAGGCCACGTCGAAGTCCCAGCGCGTGGAGGCCGTGTGCCCCGCGCACCGCGACGCCGGCCCGTTCGTCGAGGCCGAGCTCACCGTCGGCCCGTACCGGTTCGTCTACGCCAAGCAGTACCACCGCCGCCCCGGCACGGTGCTCACGGTGCTGGAGCCCACGCCGCTGCAGCTCACCGGCGGCAGCGCCGAGTCGTGGGTGGCGGAGCAGATGGCCGCCCACGTCGACGGTGACCTGCTCGCCGCGCTCACCGTGCTGCAGGGTCCCGGCCCGGGCCAGCCCTCGCTGCGCGACAGCAGCGCCTTCGCGAAGGCCCTGGACTCTGCGTCGGGCGGCGCGGGGGAGGACGAGCCGGGCGCCGAGCGGCTGGCCGAGGCCGTCGCCGCCGAGCGGGCCCGCTACTTCACCCCCACGGGCCGCCCCACCGGCGAGCTGTCCGCGGCCCGCGCCCGCGAGGCCGCCGCGCGCGCCGCGCTGGACGAGGCCGAGGCCGCGCTGCGCGAGGTCGACCGGGTCGTCGAGCAGCACGCCCTCGCCTCCGCGCGCCTCGGAGCCCTCGTGGAACGACGGTCCGCCGCCGCCGCGGCCCTGGAGGCGGTGAGCGCCGACCAGGAGCGGATCGGGGCGCTCCAGTCGAAGCTGGCGCAGTCCCGCGCGGCGCACGAATCGGCGCTGCTGCGCGAGCAGCACGCGGGCGACGCCGCGAACCGTCGGCGCCGGCTCGTCGACAGGTCGGCCCTCGCCGTCGAGCGCACGGCGCAGGTGCGGGTGCAGCGCGACCGGGCGCTCGCGGACCGCGAGGTGCTCGCCGCGGAGACGTCGTGGCTCGAGACCACGGTGCACGAGCTCGCGGCGGTCTCGGCCGACCGGCGGGAGCGGAAGTCGCAGGCGCAGTACGCCGTCGACTACGCCCGCGAGTCGGTGGGCTACCAGCGGATCGTGAAGCGGATCGAGCAGGCGCAGCTCCTCGGCAAGGACGTCGAGGACGCTCGGAACCGGCTGGCCGCCAACCCGCTCGACCGCCGCGCCCTGCAGACCATCGCGGTCGCCGAGCAGCGCTACGAGAAGGCGCAGGCCCGCTTCTCCGCGCTCGCGGCCACCCTCACACTGGAGCGGTTGGGTTTCTCCGACGTGCTCGTCGACGGCCGGAACATCGGCGAGGAGCCGGTCGAGGTGGTCGCCGGGAACGGCACCGTCATCGAGGTGCCCGGCGCGGTGCGCATCGAGGTGACGCAGCGCGGCGAGAGCGCCGACGCCGCGGCGGAGGTGAAGGCCGCGCACACCGCCCTGCTCACCGCGTGCCGCGACGCCGGCGCCGCGGACGCCGCCGAGGCCCGCGAGCTGCACGAGCAGCGGGAGGCGATCGAGATCGAACTGCAGGAGGCGCGGATCGCCCTCGCCCACGCCCTCGGTGATAACACCCTCGCGGAGCTGCGGCAGCTCGCCGAGGAGTCCGCCGAGCGGATCGTCGCGCTCGAGGCGGCGGTCGATCCGGAGCTGTTGGCCGTCGATCCCGAGCGCGCCAAGGCGAACCTCATGGACGCCACCCAGGCCGAGGTCGCCTCGCGCGGCGAGGAGCGGCGCACGCGCGAGCAGCTGGGGCAGAAGCAGCAGGAGCTGCACACCGCCGACGTCACGGCCCGCACCGCGGCCAACCGCCTGCAGGACTTCGACCACCAGGCGGCCGAGCTGACCGCCGAGCTGGAGCGCGCCCGCGCCGAGGCCTCCGATGAGGCGCTCGGCGAGGCCGNCGACGCCGCCGTCGCCGCCCGCGAGGCCGCCGCGGCTCAGGTCGCCGAGCACGAGGCCGCGGCCCGCGAGGCCGACGTCGCGGGCTTCGCGTCCCGGCTCGCCGCCGCCCGCGCGCAGGACGAGCGGGCACGCGCGGCGGAGGCGTCTGCCCGCGAGGAGCTCGCCGGGCTGGGCGGGCAGCTGCAGCTGTTCCAGGCCGACGGCCGCCGCGACCGGCTCGATGCCGCCGAGGCCGAGCACGTGCACGCCGAGCGCAGCCTGGTGTCGGTGGAGGAGCGGGCCCGCGCGGCGGCGCTGCTGCACGACACGCTCACCGCCCACCGCGACGCCCGCCGGGCCCGCGTGCAGGCCCCGTACCAGCGGGCGCTGGAGGAGCTGGGCCGCACCGTCTTCGGCGATCCGCTCACCATCACGGTCGGCGACGACCTGACCATCGCCTCGCGCACCGTCGACGGGGTGACCGTGCCCTTCGACTCCCTGTCCGGCGGCGCGCAGGAGCAGCTGGGCGTGCTCAGCAGGCTGGCCTGCGCCCGCCTGGTCGACGGTGCCGACGGCGCCCCCGTCATCTTCGACGACGCCCTCGGCCACAGCGATCCTACTCGCCTCGGCGCGATGGCGGACGCGCTCGTCGAGGCCGGCCGCGGCGCGCAGGTGATCGTCTTCAGCTGCGTCCCCGGCCGCTTCGACGCCCTCCGCGGCCGCGACGGCGTCACCGAGGTCGCTCTGGGCTAGACCTGTTCGCGCAGCTTGAACTTGAGCACCTTGCCGGCGGGGTTGCGGGGCAGGGCGTCCACGAGGTGCAGGGCCAGCGGCAGCTTGTAGGGCGCGAGGGAGTCCTTCGCGAACTCGCGGACCTCCTCCAGCGTCAGCGAGGCCTCCGGCTTGAGCGCGACGATCGCGGTCACGGCCTCGCCCCACTTCTCGTGCGGCGTACCGATGATCGCGACCTCCGCGATCGACGGGTGGCGGTACAGCACGGACTCGACCTCCGCCGGGTAGACGTTCTCGCCGCCCGAGATCACCATGTCCTTCACCCGGTCGACCACCGTGACATAGCCGTCGGAGTCCTGTTCGCCGACGTCGCCCGTGTGGAACCAGCCGTCGGCGTCGATCGCGGCGCCGGTGGCGTCGGGGTTCTGCCAGTAGCCGGGCGTGACCTGCGGGCCGCGCACGCACACCTCGCCGCGCTCCCCGGCGGGGGCGGGCGCACCGTCGGGCCCGAGCAGCGCGACCTCGGAGAGGGGCAGGACGCGGTGGCCGGCGGCGCCGATCTTGCGGGCGGTGTCGTAGACGTCCATGACGAGGGCGAGCGGTGCGGTCTCGGTGAGCCCGTAACCCTGGCAGAACGGGATGCTCCGCCCGTTGTAGAGCGCGATGAGCGGCTCGGGGACGGGCGCGCCGCCGCAGGTGAACTGGCGGACGCTGGAGAGATCGGTGGTCTCGAAGGCCGGCACCTGGCTCATGAACAGGAACATCGCGGGCACGCCGAACATCGTGGTGACCCGGTGCTTCTCGATGAGCTGCAGCGCGGCCGTGGGGTCGAAGGCGGGCAGGATCACCAGCCGGCCGCCCTTCTGCAGGGTGATCAGCGTGGTCACGTTGAGGCCGCCGATGTGGAAGAGCGGCGCCGCGACGAGGCTGATGTCCGTCGACATGGTGTCGAGGCTCAGCAGCGCGTTCATGTTGTTCCAGAACATGTTTCCGTGGGTGAGCATCGCGCCCTTGGGGCGGCCCGTGGTCCCGGAGGTGTACATGATGAGCGCGAGGTCGTCCTCCGCGGGCGACTGCGGCTCGGCGATCGGCGCGCGCGCCGCGAGGAGGGCGTCGAGCTGCTCCCAGCCGTCCACCGGCTCCAGGGCGATGGCCCGCGAGATGCCCGACGAGGCCCGCACCGGCTCCACGACGGCGGCGCGGTCGGCGTCGGCGACGAGGGTGTGCACGCCGGCGTCGGTGAGGATGTACTCCAGCTCCGCCGAGGTCAGGCGGAAGTTCAACGGCACGAAGACGGCTCCGGCGCGGGAGGCGGCGAACATGGTGGTGAGGAAGTCGGGGTGGTTGAAGCCCACGTATCCCACCCGGTCGCCCGTGCCGACGCCGCCCGCGGCGAGTTCCGCCGCGAGCCGGTCGACCCGGTCCGCGAACTCCCGGTAGCTCCACGTCGTCTCGCCGTAGGTGATGGCGGGGCGATCCGCGCTGACGGCGGCGCGCCGGACGATCCAGGATCCGAGGTCGACGGCGGGGCGAGCGGGCATGGTGACTCCTTGCGGGGGCGGTGCGAGCGGGGTGCGTGCATCTTCGCCGCCACCGCGCTGCGCCCGCGGGCGATTCGCCGGATTCCCAGGTTCGACGGTGCCGCACACCATGGTGGGCGCCGAGCAGGGGCGGCTGCTACCGCAGGCGGAGCGCGGCGAGCGCGATCACGACGAGCACGACGGTCAGGCCGGCGAGGCCCGCGGTGAGACCGGCGGCCGCCGCGAGGGCCCCGACCAGGAGCGGGCCGCCCGCGTCGCCGAGCTCACGCCCGATCTCGGCGGAGCCCATCGTCTGTCCCAGGCGTTCCTTCGGGGAGTTCTGCGCGAGGTGGGCGAAGCCGAGCGGCGTCACCAGGCCGACGCCCGCTCCGATGGCGATCGCGGACACCACGATCCCGGTGGGTCCGGGGATCGCGACCGCGAGCAGGCCGAGCGCGGCGAGGGTCAGGCCCGAGGCGATGCCCGCACCGTCGGACAGGCGTCCGGCGTCGCGCGCCCGCCCGGCCCGGGGCTGCACCAGCGACGCCGTGAGGGCGAGCACGGAGACGACGGCGCCGGTGAACAGCGGTCCCATCCCGTGCTCGGACCCGGCGACGGGCAGGAAGCCCACGCCGACCGCGAGCACGCCGGTCGAACCCGCGAGCGCCGCCGTGGGGAGCAGGAACGAGCGCGAGCCGAGCCGGCGGGCCAGATCGACGACGGTCTGCCGCTGCCGCGGCAGCGGATCGAGCGCCGGCACGACTCCGAACGCCCACGCGGCGACCAGCGCGGCGACGCCGCCGAGCACCCCGAACAGCAGGGGGTAGCCGCCGGCCCAGATGAGGGCCCCGCCGAGCACCGGGCCCAGCGTGTAGCCCAGGCCCTTCCACGCGCCGTAGCCGCCGAAGGCGCGGCCCTGCGCGGTGTCCGGGGTGAGCCGGGAGACCATCGCGCTCGCGGCGGGGGAGAAGGCCGCTGCGGCGGCGCCCTGCGCGAAGCGGGCCACCGCGAGGAGTCCGGGGTTGCCGGCCAGGACGAACGCCGCCGAGGCGATCGCGAAGGCGACGAGCCCGCCGAGCAGCACGGGGCGCGGACCGATCCGGTCCGCGAGCGTGCCGAAGATCGGTTTGAGGAGGACCTCGGCACCGTCGTAGAGGGCGAGCAGGACGCCGAGCGCCAACAGTTGAGATCCGGCCGAGCCGGTGAGGCCGCCGAGGATCGCGGCGATGCTGTGGGCGCCGAAGGCGGTGGTGAAGCCCGCGGCGTAGAGGGGGTACAGGGCGCGGCTCGGCGTCGGCGCGGTCACGAGGGGAACCTAACAACACGCGGTGTCACGGACGTCACCGCAGGGCCGTGGGCCCGGGTCCGTCATTAGACTCGCGGTCATGACTGCTGCCCCCGACACGACCTCCGGCGTTCCCGCGTCCGGCCTCACCGCGGCGCAGGTCGCCGAGCGGGTGCGCGACGGCCGGGTCAACACGCTGCCCAACCGGTCGGGTAGGAGCACGTGGGACATCATCCGCGCCAACGTCTTCACCCGCATCAACGCGATGCTCGGGGTGCTGTTCCTGCTGGTGCTGTTCACCGGCTCGCTCATCAACGGCCTGTTCGGCCTGCTCATCGTGTTCAACTCGGGCATCGGCATCATCCAGGAGCTGCGCGCCAAGAAGACGCTGGACTCCTTGGCCATCGTCGGGCAGGCCCGCCCGGTCGTGNGGCGCGACGGCGCCGCCACCGAGGTCGGGCAGTCCGAGGTCGTGCTGGACGACGTGATCGAGATCGGGCCCGGCGACCAGATCGTCGTCGACGGCGAGACGATCGAGTTCGAGGCCCTCGAGGTCGACGAGTCGCTGCTCACCGGCGAGGCCGATCCCGTCGACAAGCAACTGGGGGATGAGATCTTCTCCGGCAGCTTCGTGGTCTCCGGCTCGGGTGCCTACCGCGCCACGAAGGTCGGCGCCGACGCCTACGCCGCGCAGCTCGCCGACGAGGCCAGCAAGTTCACCCTCGTCGACTCCGAGCTCCGTTCGGGTATCGACAAGATCCTCCAGGTGATCACCTGGCTGCTGGTCCCGGCCGGCGTGCTCACCGTCTTCAACCAGCTGGTGATCTCGAAACAGGAACTCAACCAGGCGATCCTGGGCATGGTCGCGGCCCTGGTCCCGATGGTGCCCGAGGGGCTCGTGCTCATGACCTCGATCGCCTTCGCGGTCGGCGTCGTCCGGCTCGGGCAGCGCAAGTGCCTCGTGCAGGAGCTGCCCGCGATCGAGGGCCTGGCCCGCGTGAACGTGGTGTGTGCGGACAAGACCGGCACGCTCACCGAGAACGGCATGCGTCTCTCGGAACTCGATGTGCTGGACGGCGATCGCGCCGACATCGAGACCGCGCTCGCCGCCGTCGCCGCGCTCGACCCGCGCCCCAACGCGAGTGTGCAGGCGATCGCCGAGACCTACCCCGATGCGCCGTCGTGGCGCGCCGCCGCCGTGGCGCCGTTCAGCTCCGCCAAGAAGTGGTCCGGGATCTCGCTCGCCGACGGGGATGCGCCGCGCGGCAACTGGATCCTCGGCGCCGCCGATGTCCTCCTCGATCCCGAGTCCGACGGTGCCCGGCGCGCCACCGAGCTGGGCTCGACGGGGCTGCGGGTGCTGCTGGTGGCGTCGACCGACCTGCCGGTGGACACCGAGGTCGACGGGCTGGAGGCGCCCGGGAACCTGGTGCCGCGGGCCCTGATCGCACTGGAACAGCGCGTGCGCGTCGACGCGCGCGACACGCTCGACTTCTTCGACTCGCAGGGCGTCGCCGTGAAGGTGATCTCGGGGGACAACGCCGTGTCCGTGGGCGCGGTCGCGCATTCGCTGGGCCTCGGCTCGCCCGACTCGTCGGTGGACGCGCGGAAGCTGCCCTCGGACAACGACCAGCTGGCGGACATGGTCACCGACAACGTGACCTTCGGGCGCGTGCGGCCCGACCAGAAGCGGGCGATGGTCAAGGCGCTGCAGTCGCGCGGCGACACCGTCGCCATGACCGGCGACGGCGTGAACGACGTGTTGGCGCTCAAGGACTCCGACATCGGCGTGGCGATGGGGTCCGGCAGTTCCGCGGCCCGGTCCGTCGCCCAGATTGTGCTGCTGGACAACAAGTTCGCCACCCTGCCCTACGTGGTGGGCGAGGGTCGGCGGGTGATCGGCAACATCGAGCGGGTCGCGAACCTCTTCCTCACCAAGACCGTCTACGCGGTGCTGCTGGCGTGGCTCGTGGGCCTGGCGGGGCTGGGCGCCAAGGTCTTCGGCTTCGCGCCGATCTCGTACCCGTTCCAGCCGATCCACGTGACGATCGCGGCCTGGTTCACCATCGGTATCCCGGCGTTCGTGATGTCCCTGGCGCCCAACAACGAGCGCGCCAAGACGGGGTTCGTCGGGCGCGTGCTGCGGCTCGCGGCACCGTCGGGCGTGGGAATCGGCCTGGCCACCTTCCTGTGCTATCTGGTCGTGAACCCGGGCGGCTCCGGGGCGGCGCTGGGCGGGAAGGCCGCGACGCTGAGCGTCGAGCAGATCCAGGCGTCGACCGCGGCGCTGATCACGCTGCTCGTCGGCTCGCTGTGGGTGCTCGGGATCGTGGCGCGGCCGTACACCTGGTGGAAGATCCTGCTGGTCGGCGGTTCGGTCGCGTTCTACGTGGTGCTGTTCTCGATCCCGCTGGCGCAGGAGAAGTTCTTCCTCGACATCAGCGACCCGGCCACGGTGGGCATCGGATTCGCGTTCGGTGGCGCCGCGATCGTGCTGGTGGAGGTCCTCCGCCGGGTGGCGCCGTCGCTGTTCCGCGCGGTCGCCCACCGTCGGGCCTGAAACCTCACCCCGGCAGCGGCGTTCCCCACCAGTGGACGCCGTCCGCGTCGCGGGCGAGGTGATCGCGGACGGTCCCGAGCGGCTCGCTGATGCAGAAGGCGGCGGCGTCCCGACCGACCGTGACGGGGTCGTCGGGGAAGCCGTAGAGCGGTGAGATCGTCGCCTCCGTCGCGAATCCCAGCGTGAGGGGCCGGTCCCACCAGCGGTAGACGACGTGGAACAGGCCGCCGGTGGTGCCCGCGTCGATCACCCCGACGCACCACTCCTCGGTGATCCGACCGTCCCTCAGCGCCGTCAGGCACCCGAGCAGCGCTGCCTCCTGGGGCGTGCGCGGTGTGCCGAACTCCTCGATGAGTCTGTTGTGGCTGCGGGTGGTTCGCGGCAGCTCCGGTGAGTAGGTCGCGGCGGCCTCATCCGGTGTGAAGAAGTCCTCGGTGACCACAGGGCGGTTCACCGGGCCGCCCGGCTGTCCGATACGACGACTCGCGGGTCGAACGACTCGATCCTCATGGCCCGATCGTAGGTGGCGGGCCGAACATCAGCGTCGGAGCAGCGGCCGGGCCGGTGATTCGGGTGCTGAAACCGCGCCAGCTCGCTGTGCTTTCCATGCTCGTGCTCGGCGCTGATGACTACGGCCTTAACACTCTATTCACGATGGCGAAAGCAGTGTTAGCTTTGTTGCATGACTGATGGAGACGGGCGCGCGACGTGGCCGTGGATCACGCCGTGGTTGGTGACGGCGGCGGCACTGGTGCTGCCGGTGGTCGCCCTCGCGACTCTCGTGCAGGTTCGGAGCAGGCTGGAATCCATCGCCGTCGCGGCCCAAAGGGTCCGGAACGAGGTCGGGGCGGGGCGGTTCACCTACTCGGGCGCGGGGGAGCTCGGCGTGGAGGCGATCCGGTTCGTGGCGTTCGCGGCGGTCGTCGCGGTCATCGGCCTGGTCGCTGTGGCGAGCGCGCGGGCGTTGTCGACGGCGGCTCGCGTCGCGATCACGGGGTGCTGCGCGGTTCTGCTGGTGCACGCCGCGCTGCTCGCGAGTGAGGCGTGGCGGCACGATGTCGTGCAGTCGTATCCGGGGTACTCGGCGTTCGTCGTGGTCGAGGTCGTGCTGTTGGGTATGGCTCTCGTGACGGAGCTGTACTGCGCGATCCACAGGATCATGATCGACCGGGGCGCCCATATCGATCAGGGCGCTTGTTAGGTCTGCCTAATGTCTATACGGTCGGGCTATGGACAAGCTCGCACCGTCGCCGCTGGATCCGCTCGCCGCCGCCGTCGCCAACAGGCTGCATGCGCAGAGCAAGAAGCAGATCATCGCGAACGTGCCCGGCCTGGCGCGGCGCATGGCCGTCTCGCTGCTGCGCGAGCGGACGCTCGACTTCACGCAGGGCGAGGCCGGGAAGGAGTTCGTCGCCGACAAGCTCGTCGCGATCGCGCCGGCGAAGGCGGCGCTCATCCACATGCTGTGCCGGTCGATCGGCGCGACGCGGATCGTGGAGGCGGGCACGTCGTTCGGGGTCTCCACGATCTACCTCGCCGCGGCCGTGCGCGACACCCTCGCCGAGGGCGAGGAGGGCATCGTGATCGGCACCGAGCACGAGCCGGGGAAGGTGCAGCGGGCGCTGCGGAACCTGCGCGAGGCGGGGGTCGCCGAGTACGTCGAGATCCGCGAGGGCGACCTGCGGGAGACGCTCGCCGACCTGACCGGCCCCGTCGACTTCATGCTGGTCGACATCTGGACGCCGATGGCGCTGCCCGCGCTGCGGCTGGTGGCGCCGCACCTGCGGCCCGGTGCGCTCGTGGTGTGCGACAACGTGGTCGGCGCCGCGTCGGAGTATCGCGAGTACCTCGAGTTCGTCCGCGATCCGGACGGGCTCTTCACCTCGGTGACGGTGCCCGGCAACGGCGGCATGGAGATCTCGCGCAAGCGCTGACAGCTGTTCACGCTCCGGCGCGCAGCGGCCCAGGAATGAACATTCGAGTGTGTGGTTCGGATTCGAACAACGATCTAGAATGGAGGTATTCGCGAGGGGGGGATATCGATGGATTCCTGCACAGCAGAGGAGTTTCTCGATTCCCTTCAGGTGTTCGAACAAGCTGCCGCGCGGCTCGCCGCTGCCGATCCGGTGATGCTCTCCTCGCAGCAGGTGCTCGACAGCCTGCGCCGCCTGGAGACGGCGGCCCGCAAGGTCCCGTACGGCCAGAACCTGCTCGCCGGGGTCGCCTTCGAGCAGGGGCTTCCCGCGCAGCTCGGGTACACCGGCCTCAAGGAGCTCCTCGTCGATCAGCTGCGTCTCGCGGGATCGGAGGCGCGTGAGCGCATGCACGGCGCCTACAGTCGCGTGCCACGGCACGCGCGGGGCTTCGCGCCGGAACCGAAGTACGAACTCATCGCCGCGGGGCAGCGCGAGGGCCGGATCTCCGAACGGCACGCCACCGCGATGGGGCGCATCCTCGATGCCTGCTACCGGCTGAACGGCGGCGATCTCGACGACCTCGAGGGGATCCTCGTGACGGCGGGGGAGAGCGTGCCGCCGGAGGACATCGACCAGATCGGCAAGCGCGCCATCGCCCTCCTGGATCCCGACGGTGCCGAGCCCGATCGGGACCGCATCCGGCGCTCGCGCGAACTGACCGTGGCCGGGCAGGGCGACGACCTCATGTCCGGCATCGGCGGTGCTCTCTCACCCGAGTGTCGTGCCCTGCTCGACGCGGTGTTGGAGAAGTACGCCCGCCCGGGCGTCGTCAACCCCGACGACGCAGAGGCCCCCGTCGACCCGGGCGACGCCGACGCGGTCCGCGAGGCCGCCGCGCACGACACCCGGAGCGCCGCGCAGCGCAACCACGATGCGCTGGCGCACGCGCTGGGCGTGGCGATCGGCTCGGGCGAGCTCGGAAGCCATCGGGGTCTGCCCTGCGTCCCGATCATCACCCTGGGGATCGACCAACTGGAGTCCGAGACGGGGATCGCGACCACCGCGACCGGCGGGCGGCTCCCGGTCGAGGACGCGCTGCGCATGATGGGCACCAATCCCAAGTACGTCCTGGTGCTCGACCTGGCCTCGCGTCCGCTGTTCCTCGGGCGGGAGAAGCGCCTCGCCTCCGCCGATCAGCGGATCGCGCTGTACGGCGCCGAGAAGGGCTGCAGCGCACCGGGGTGCGATGCGCCCGCCACCCGGTGCCAGGTCCACCACATCACCGAGTGGGCCGACGGGGGCGCTACCGACGTCACCGCGCTGACCCTCGCCTGCGACGCGCACCACGGCAAGGTCGTCCCCGACCTGACGGAGAACCCGCGCGGTTGGGAGACCATCACCATCCCGCGGGGCGAGCCCTACGCCGGCCGCACCGGCTGGCGCCGAGGCGCCGACCCCAGCGGCGCGCACCGCGTGAACCATCGGCACCACGCTCTGGAGCTCTACCGCGAGGCGCTCGCCCGGTGGCGCGCGCGACGCGCGCAGTTCCGGGACGCATGGGTCGAACAGGACCTCCGCCGCCAGGCCGAGGACAGCAGCGCCGACCACGAGTTGATCGCGAGGGTCCTCGACGGTCCCCACGGGCCGCCGCTCCTCGAACGACTTCTCGCCGACCACGATGCTGAGACCGCCTGGTGCGCACCGTCGCAGGGCGACGCCCGCGCGGCCTGACGGTCAGCCGAACCGGCGCCGCCAGGAGGCACCGTCGGGGAGGGGCGCGTCCGGCGGGGCGGTCCAGAACGCGGAGGCGAGGTCGTACCCGTCGTGCACCAGCGCGGCGCGCGGTGGCCACCGCTCCGCTGTCCACGCGGACTCGTTGTGCATCGAATCGATGCCCGCGCGCACGCCGCCCTCCAGCTCGAAGTGCAGGTGGCGCGCCGCCTCCCGGGCGGAGGCGTCGCCCGTCGGCGCGGCCTCGGCGACATCGGCGAGTTCGATGCCTGCGGCGCGGATCCGGCGGTCGGTCCAGGCGAAGGTCCGACGGTGCGCGCCCGGGTCCAACAGGTACATCGCGAGCAGCGCGATCACGACGCCCACCAGCGTCTCCAGCAGACGGTCCCGCATCACCGGGCCCGCCGCACCACCGGTCACGCCAGCCCCGCTCGCCAGGAGCGCGACCGGCGTGATCACCACGACGGCCGCGGCGTAGTTGCGGACGATGAGGATCTCGATGCAGAACTGCAGCACCGCGACCACCCCGATGAGCGCGTAGCCCTGCGGCGCGACCGCGTGCAGCGCCGCGAACAGGACGAGGCCCACCGCGGTGCCGAGGAACCGGTGCAACGCCCGCACGGTTCCGTGCACCCGGTCGACGCCGGTCTGCAGCACGACGAGGGCACTGATCGCCGCCCAGTGCGGCCGCTCGAAGCCGAGCGCGATGCTCGCCCCGCCCGCGGCGAGGCAGGCGACGCCGACCCGCCCGGCGGTGATCGCCGCGTGCGAGGACGGGCTCAGGGACCGCCGGAGCCGGTAGGCGATCGTCGGCCGCAGCCGCGACGTGGTGACCGCGCGCGTGGGGTCGGCCTCCGTGTCCGCATCGTCGGCGGACGCCGCGGCGAAGCGCCGGTTGGCATCCCGCAGGTCGGCCAGGAGCTCGGCATCCGCGGGCCGGCGCGCCGCCCGCGCGTCGTCCATCGTCGACCAGGCCGCGACCAGGGCCGACCCCGCGGCGTGCCGGCGCTCGACGGACGGCGGGCCGTCGGCGGCGAGGTAGGCGTTCACCGCCCCGATGGCGCGCCCCGCGGCCTCCCGCTGCGGCGCCGACGGATCGACGAGCGCCCCGGACATCGAGACGAGGACGGACGAGACCGCGCCCAGGGCGGCGCCGGCGACGAGCATCGCGGGATCGGCGCCGGACTCCACGGCGATCAGCGCGCCGGACCCCACGAGGGCGAAGAACAGGGCGCCCGGCGGGCCGAGCCGCAGCGCGTCGACCACGAAGACGGCGGCCACGGCGGGGAGCACCGTCATCAGCACGGCGCAGGTCCGGAGGACGACGCCGCCCGCGGGCATCGCCGATCCGATCGTGGCGCCGATCGCCACGGCGACGAGCAGCGCCAACCCCGCGGCACCCACGACCTGTGCGCGGATCCGGTACGCGCGGCCCTCGCCGTAGAGCACCGCGAACGCGCCGAACGTCGCGAAGAGCGCCGAGGCGCCGTGCCCCGCGGCGACCAGTGCCGCCCCGGGAATCCCCACCGCCGCCGCGGCCCGCAGGCCGGCCCGCCACCGCCAGACGGGCGCACCGTCGGCGAAGACGAGCGAGCGGACCCGCGCGACGCGGGGCGGGGGATCGGGGAGTGGTTCGCTCACCTACCCATTTCACCACTGCCGGGCGGCCGGGCCCGAGTTCAGAGCCGGGGTAGACCGGTTGCGGGCCGCGATGCCGTCGTGTCAGTACACGCTGGGCGGGCTGTTGCTGCCGGGTGGGATGGGCGTGCCGATGGAGCGATAGGTCTTGTCGTACTCGGCTTTCCATCGCGGCCAGTCCAGATAGGCGGTGCCGCCAAGGCTCCGCCGGTATCGCCGGTATCGCCGGTACTGCCCGCGTGCCGTGCGCAGTGAGTTGCGTGACTGCCGCGCCGCCCGCCGCGCTTCGTAGAGCGCGCCCCACTCCTCGCGCTCGGTCAGCGGTCGCGGCGGATCGGTGAAGATCTGTCGGTTCAGCACATCGGCTCCCGGCGTCGCGTCGATACGTCTATCGCAGATATGCGCTTCATTATGCCGAATGTGGCACGGTCTGTGCAGCGGGAGGTCGGAACATCACCTGCAGCTGGCCGAAGTGATGGACCTCGACGCGGTGACGGAGCCCCCGGCAGCGGTGAACGAAAAACCCGAGGGCACCGCTAGGGGGCCACTCGGGTTGTCGACGATCGGAAAGCGCCTCTGAGCAGACGCGACAAGTGTGCCCCCGGCAGGATTCGAACCTGCGGCCTTTCGCTCCGGAGGCGAACGCTCTATCCCCTGAGCTACGGGGGCGCAGGGCGTAGCAAGGTTAGCGCATAGGGCAGGCCCGGCGGAAACCGGGCGGTCAGGCGCACCCTAGGATGGTCTGGTGACTCCCGCTGACCTTTCGGAACTCCTGCACGCCACCGCGACCACCGTGCTCACCGAGCGCGGCCTCGACGTCTCCGTGCTGCCCGAACGCGTCACGGTCGAGCGGCCCCGCAACCCCGAACACGGCGACTACTCCACCAATCTCGCGATGCAGGTGGCCAAGAAGGCCGGGGTGAACCCGCGCGACCTGGCCACCTGGCTGGCGGAGGCGCTCGGCGCCGCCGACGGCGTGGACGAGGCCACCGTCGCGGGCCCCGGCTTCCTCAACATCCGGCTCGCGGCGGACGCGCAGAACCAGCTCGTCACGAGCATCCTCGAGCAGGCCGGTGCGTTCGGCCACGGCGCCGCGCTCGAGGGTGCGCTCATCAACCTCGAGTTCGTCTCCGCCAACCCGACGGGCCCCGTTCACCTGG
This sequence comes from Tsukamurella ocularis, assembly GCF_965138335.1. Lineage (GTDB taxonomy): Bacteria > Actinomycetota > Actinomycetes > Mycobacteriales > Mycobacteriaceae > Tsukamurella > Tsukamurella ocularis_A. Next base: position 36,080 of record NZ_CBCSDV010000028.1, on the reverse strand, counting down.
GCGGCGCGCGCTGGGCCGCGGTGGGCGACAGCCTGGGCCGCGTCCTCGAGGCGCAGGGTGCCGAGGTCACGCGCGAGTACTACTTCAACGATCACGGCGCGCAGATCGACCGCTTCGCGCGCTCGCTGGACGCCGCCGCCCGGAACCAGCCGACGCCCGAGGACGGCTACGCCGGGGACTACATCGGCGAGATCGCGGCCACCGTCGTGCGGGACCGTCCCGGCATCCTCGAGCTCCCGGAGGCCGACCGCGTGGAGGCCTTCCGCGCCGACGGCGTGGAGCTCATGTTCGCGCACATCAAGCGCACCCTGCACGACTTCGGCACCGACTTCGCCGTGTTCACGCACGAGGACGAGATGTTCAGCTCGGGCCTGGTGGAGAGCAGTGTCCAGCAGCTCAAGGACAACGGGAACCTGTACGAGCAGGACGGCGCCTGGTGGCTCAAGGCCACCGACTACGGCGACGACAAGGACCGCGTCGTCATCAAGTCCGACGGCAACGCCGCGTACATCGCGGGCGACATCGCCTACATCAAGCACAAGTTCGATCGCGGCTTCACCCTCGCGATCTACATGTTGGGCGCCGATCACCACGGCTACATAGGCCGGCTCAAGGCCGCGGCCGCCGCGCTCGGCTACGACCCGGCGCAGATCGAGGTACTCATCGGGCAGCTGGTGAACCTGGTCAAGGACGGCAAGCCCGTGCGGATGAGCAAGCGCGCCGGCACCGTCATCACCCTGGACGACCTGGTCGAGGCCGTCGGGGTCGACGCCGCGCGCTACTCCCTGGTGCGCAGCTCGGTGGACACCTCCATCGACCTCGACCTGGACCTGCTCGCGCAGGCCAGCAACGAGAACCCCGTCTACTACGTGCAGTACGCGCACGCCCGGCTCTCGGCCATCGCCCGCTCGGCCGCCGAGCTCGGCATCGCCCCGTCCACGGAGCACCTCGGCCTGCTCGACCACGCCCGCGAGGGCGACCTGGTGCGCACCCTCGGGGAGTTCCCCGCGGTGGCCGCCGGCGCCGCGAGCCTCCGCGAGCCGCACCGGATCGCGCGGTACCTCGAGGAGCTCGCCGGCGCGTACCACCGCTTCTACGGCGAGTGCCGGGTGCTGCCCCTGGGTGACGAGGCGCCGACCGACCTGCACCGCGCCCGCGTGGCGCTGTGCGCCGCCACCCGCCAGGTTCTCGCGAACGGCCTGGCCCTCGTGGGTGTTTCGGCACCCGACCGGATGTGAGAGGCCACTACTCGTGAGTGAACTGGATCGGGCCGTCTGGCCCGCCCACGCGCGCCGGGAGGCCGACGGTGCCGTCTCCGTCGCCGGGGTGCCCGTCACCGCGCTCGCGGCCGAGTTCGGCACGCCGCTGTTGGTGATCGACGAGGACGACTTCCGCGCCCGCTGCCGCGGCATGCGTGCGGCCTTCGGAGCGGACGCCGCCGTGCACTACGCCTCGAAGGCCTTCCTCTCCATGGAGATCGCCCGCTGGGTGCGCGACGAGGGGCTGAACCTCGACGTGTGCAGCGGCGGCGAGCTCGCCGTCGCACTGCGCGCCGGCTTCCCCGCGGATCGGATCGCGCTGCACGGCAACAACAAATCCGTCGCCGAGCTCGACTTCGCCGTCGAGTCCGGCATCGGTCACGTCGTGGTGGACTCGCTCTCCGAGATCGCCCGACTGGACCGCATCGCGGGGGAGCGGAACGCGGTGCAGGAGGTGCTGATCCGCCTCACGCCCGGCGTCGAGGCGCACACGCACGAATTCATCTCCACCGCGCACGAGGACCAGAAGTTCGGCTTCTCCCTCGCGGCGAACGGGTCCGATTCACCCGCGATGCAGGCGGTCACCGCCGTCTTCGCCGCCGACAACCTGCGCCTGGTGGGCCTGCACAGCCACATCGGTTCGCAGATCTTCGACGTCGACGGTTTCGAGATCGCGGCGCGCCGCGTGCTGGAGCTGCTGCGCGACGTGGTCGCGCGGTTCGGCGCGGAGAAGACCGCGCAGCTGAGCACCATCGACCTGGGCGGCGGCCTGGGCATCTCCTACACCGCGCACGACGACCCGCCGCCCGTCGCGGACCTCGCGGCGAAGCTGCGCCACATCGTCGAGACCGAGTCCGCCGCACTGGGACTGGCCACGCCGCACCTGGCCGTCGAGCCCGGCCGCGCCATCGCCGGCCCGCCCGGGATCACGTTGTACGAGATCGGCACCATCAAGGACGTCGCCGTGGATGCCGCCTCGGCCTCGGACGGCGCTGCGGCCCAGGGCTTCCGGCGCTACGTCTCGGTGGACGGCGGCATGAGCGACAACATCCGTACCGCGCTGTACGGCGCGGAGTACACCGCGGTCGTCGCGTCCCGCGACCCGCAGGGTGCCCCCGTGCTCTCCCGCATCGTGGGCAAGCACTGCGAGACGGGCGACATCGTGGTCCGCGACACCGACACCCCCGGCGACCTGGCGGAGGGCGACCTCCTGGCCGTCGCCGCCACGGGGGCGTACTGCTATTCGATGTCCAGCCGCTACAACATGCAGCCGCGTCCCGCGGTGGTGGCGGTCAAGGACGGCGCGGCGCGGCTGATCCTGCGCCGGGAGACCGTGGACGATCTGGTGAGCCTGGAGGTGCTCTGATGACTGAAAACCCTGGTCAGACCAAGGAACTGGGCGTCGCCCTCCTCGGAATGGGCACCGTCGGCACCGAGGTGGCCCGCATTCTCACCGAGAGCGCCGACGACCTCACCGCGCGCGTGGGCGCGCGGCTGGTCATCCGCGGGATCGCTGTGCGCGACACCGAGAAGGATCGCGGCCTCAAAGAACTCGGCCTGAAGAAGAGCCTGCTGACCGACGACGCGGAGGCTCTCGTCGGGCGCGACGACGTCGACATCGTGGTCGAGGTGATGGGCGGGATCGAGCCCACGCGCTCGCTGATGCTCAGCGCGTTCAAGGCCGGCAAGTCGGTGGTCACCGCCAACAAGGCGCTGCTCGCGGAGTACACCGGGCAACTCGCCGACGCCGCGAACAAGGCCCGCGCGGATCTGTACTTCGAGGCGGCCGTGGCCGGCGCGATCCCCGTGATCCGCCCGCTGCAGCAGTCCCTCGCGGGCGACAGCGTGGAACTGGTCGCGGGCATCGTCAACGGCACCACCAACTTCATCCTGTCCAACATGGCGGAGCACGGCGACCCCTACGAGGTGGTTCTCAAGGAGGCGGGTCGCCTGGGGTACGCCGAGGCCGACCCGACCGCTGACGTCGAGGGCTACGACGCCGCCTCCAAGGCCGCGATCCTCGCGTCGATCGCCTTCCACACCCGCGTCAAGGCCGCCGACGTGCACCGCGAGGGCATCACCGGCGTCACCGCCGCCGACATCGAGGCGGCGAAGGCCTTCGACTGCACCATCAAGCTGCTCGCGATCTGCGAGAAGTTCACCGATGCCGAGGGCGCGCAGCGGGTCTCGGCCCGCGTGTACCCGGCGCTCGTGCCCTTCAAGCACCCCCTCGCCAGCGTGGACGGCGCGTACAACGCGGTGTTCGTGGAGGCCGAGAACGCGGGCCGTCTGATGTTCTACGGCGCCGGCGCGGGCGGGGCGCCGACCGCTTCGGCCGTGATGGGCGACCTCGTGGCCGCGGCCCGCAACAAGGTCGTCTCCGGCCGTGGCCCGCGCGACTCGGCGTACGCCAAGCTCCCGATCGCGCCGATCGGCGAGGTGCTGACCCGCTACTACGTGGCGATGGAGGTCGCGGACCGGCCCGGCGTGCTCAGCGCCGTCGCGAACGAGTTCTCCGCGCGGAGCGTCTCCATCAGCACCGTCCGCCAGCAGGCCGACACCCCCGAGCGGGGCGCGCGCCTGGTGATCCTCACCCACAAGGCTCCGGACGCGGCCCTCTCGGCCACCGTCGAGGCCCTGAAGAACCTGGACGTGGTGACCGCCGTGTCCTCCGTGCTCCGTCTGGAGGGAACCAATGACTAGCACCGCCGTGCATCGGCCCTGGCCCGGCCTGATCGAGGCCTACCGGCACCGTCTGCCCGTGTGCGACACGTGGGAGCCGGGCTGGGCGCCCGTCACCCTCCGCGAGGGCGCGACCCCGCTGCTCCCCGCGGCGGCGCTCTCCGAGCTCACCGGCTGCGACGTGCACCTCAAGGTCGAGGGGCTCAATCCCACCGGCTCCTTCAAGGACCGCGGTATGACCATGGCCGTCACCGAGGCCACGGCGACCGGGAAGAAGGGCGTGCTGTGCGCGTCCACCGGCAACACCTCGGCCTCCGCCGCCGCCTACGCGGCCATCGCCGGCATCGAGTGCGCCGTGCTGGTGCCCGCCGGGAAGATCGCCATGGGCAAGCTCGCCCAGGCCGTGATGTACGGCGCGAAGATCATCGAGGTCGACGGCAACTTCGACGACTGCCTCGAACTGGCCCGCAAGACCACGGCCACCTTCGACACCATCGCCCTGGTCAACTCGGTGAACCCAGTGCGCATCGAGGGGCAGAAGACGGCGGCGTTCGAGATCGTCGACGCGCTCGGCAAGGCCCCCGACGTCCACGCGCTGCCCGTGGGCAACGCCGGCAACATCACCGCGTACTGGCGCGGTTACAGCGAGTACTTCGCCGACGGCGTGACCAGCAGCCGCCCGCGCATGCTCGGCGTGCAGGCCGCGGGCGCCGCGCCGCTGGTGAACGGCGCCCCGGTCAAGGACCCCGAGACCATCGCCACCGCCATCCGCATCGGCAGCCCCGCGTCCTGGAACCAGGCCGTGGCCGCGAAGGACGAGTCGAACGGCCAGTTCCGCGCCGCCACCGACGAGAAGCTGCTCGAGGCGTACCGCCTCATCGCCAAGACCGAGGGCGTCTTCGTCGAGCCCGCGTCGGCCGCGTCCGTCGCCGGCCTGCTCGCCGCCGCCGCGGACGGCTGGATCGAGAAGGGCTCGACCGTGGTCTGCACCGTCACGGGGAACGGCCTCAAGGATCCCGACACGGCCCTGAGCAGCCTGCCCGAGATCGCGCGCGTCGGCATCGACCCTGTCGCCGTGGCCACCGCCATGGGCCTGACGGAGTAAGCGCGGCCGTGTCACCCGCCTCGAACGCCCCGCTCGTCCTGCCCGTCGGCCTCGCGGCCACCGTGACCGTCCCGGCCTCCAGCGCCAACCTCGGCCCCGGGTTCGACACCCTCGGCCTCGCGCTGGGGCTCTACGACGACGTCACCGTCGAGACCGTGGACCCCGAGACCGACGGTGACCTGACCGTCGCGATCACGGGGGAGGGCGCCGACGAGGTGCCCACCGACGACCGTCACCTCGTGGTCGTCGCGCTCCGACGCACCCTCGCCCACCTCGGCGTCTCGGCGCCCGGGCTGCGCCTGACCTGTGTGAACCGCATCCCGCACTCCCGCGGGCTCGGCTCCTCGGCCGCCGCGGCCGTCGCCGGGATCGCCGCCGCCGCGGCCCTGGCCGCCGACGCCGACGCGCCTCGGGGCCTGACCACCGACGAGATGGTCCAGCTCGCCTCCGAGTTCGAGGGCCATCCCGACAACGCCTCCGCGAGCGTGCTCGGCGGCGCGGTCGTCTCCTGGACCGTGCCCGCCGTGCCGGTCCCCGACGTGGCCGGTTACCGCGACCACGCGGCGGCGAGCGCGGCACCGTCGGCCCCGCTGCACTACGGTGCGCGCCGCGTGGACGTGCACCCCGACATCCGGGCCTACGCCTTCGTCCCCGACGTGCAGTCCTCGACCTCCGTGACGCGCGGCATGCTGCCCCGGCTGGTGCCGCACGCCGACGCCGCGTTCAACGCCTCGCGCGCCGCGCTCATGGTGCTGGCGCTCACCGCGCACCCCGACCTGCTGCTCGACGCCACCGAGGACCGGCTGCACCAGCGGTACCGGGCCGCGTCGATGAAGGAGTCGTTCGCGCTGGTCGAGCGACTGCGGGCGGCCGGCGTGGCCGCCGCCATCTCCGGCGCCGGGCCGACCGTGCTGGCGCTGACCCCGCAGGCGCTGCCCACCCGGCTCGCGGACGCCGCCGCCGAGGCCGGCTTCACCGTCCGGGAACTCCCCATCGCCGACGGCGTCGCGCGCGGCTGAGATCCGCACACGCGGGTGTGCGCGCGGCGCGTGCGCCCAGTTGCCGGGGGTGCGCGGCCGGGATCGGCGACGCGGCGCGTGCGCAGATGCACGGCGGAGGACGCGAACGCGGGGGCGGTGATTGCCGGGCGCGGGCACCCGCGCTATCATGACAAAAGTGTCCGTCGAATGTGCGGACGCTACTTCGGCACTTTGCCATTTCCACGCCCAGCAACCAGCTTCGGACGTGTTGGCGCGCCGGTCTCCACATCAGGCCGAGACATCTGTGCCCCCGCCGGAAACGCGGGGCCCGGCAGCCGAAGCGCATACAAGCACCTTCGTCATTCGTGCGTCGACCGCGAAAACACCTGCGCACCATCGCAGGACAGCCCGGCGAGCACGGTAGGCCCTTGCTTGGCGCAATTGCGCGAGCAGGGAATTGAAAGGAACTCCGTGACCGAAACGGACGTGACCACCAGCCCGGAGACGGCCACCGCCGCGGTCAGCACCACGCGGGCCGACGAGCGTCGCCGCTCGGGCCTCAACGGCATGGTGCTGGCCGAGCTGCGGGGCATCGCGAGCGAGCTGGGGATCAAGGGCGTCTCCGGCCTCCGCAAGGGTGATCTGATCGCCGCGATCAACGACCACGGCGGCGCCGCCAAGGCCGCGCCGAAGGCCGCGAAGGCCACCGCGCCCAAGGCCGGCGCTCCGAAGGCCGAGGCTCCCAAGGCCGACGCTCCCGCGACCGACGCGCCCAAGTCCGACGCGCCCAAGGCCGAGGCCCCCAAGGCCGACGCGCCCAAGGCCGCCGCCGAGACCCCCTCGAGCGACGCGCCGAAGGCGACCGCTCCGGCCGCCGAAGCCGCCGAGGCACCCAAGGCCGAGGGCCGCCAGGCTCGCGCGCCCCGGGGCGAGAAGGCCGCCGACGCCGGCCAGGCACCGTCGGGCCGCGGCGCCGCGGACACCGCGGGCGACGCGCCCAAGAACGAGGGCGACCAGGGGCAGCAGCAGGGCCAGCGTCGCGAGCGCAACCAGCGCCGCAACCAGAACCAGGACGGCGAGGGCCGTCAGCAGGGCGACCGCCAGCAGGGCGACCGCCAGCAGGGCGACCGCCAGCAGGGCGAGAACCGCCAGGACCGTCAGCGCAATCAGAACAATCAGGGCGGCCAGGGCAACAACCAGGGCAACCGGAACCAGAACAACGGGCCGGACGACGACGGCGACGGCACCGGGCGCCGCGGGCGCCGCTTCCGCGAGCGTCGCCGCGGTCGCGACCGCAACCAGAACGACGGCGAGCCGCAGGTCAGCGAGGACGATGTCCTGCAGCCCGTGGCCGGCATCCTGGACGTGCTCGACAACTACGCCTTCGTGCGCACGTCGGGCTACATCGCCGGGCCGAACGACGTCTACGTCTCGATGAACATGATCCGCCGCAACGGCCTGCGCCGCGGCGACGCGATCACCGGCGCCGTGAAGATGCCCCGCGACGGCGAGAGCAACGACGGCGGCAACCAGGGCGGCGGCGGTGGCCGCGGCAACCAGAGCAACCGGCAGAAGTTCAACCCGCTGGTGCGCCTGGACTCGGTCAACGGCCAGGACGTCGAGTCGGCGAAGAACCGGCCCGAGTTCAACAAGCTGACCCCGCTGTACCCGAACCAGCGGCTGCGCCTCGAGACCGCGCAGAACATTCTCACTACGCGTGTGATCGACCTGATCATGCCCATCGGCAAGGGGCAGCGCGCGCTGATCTCCGCCCCGCCGAAGGCCGGCAAGACCACGATCATGCAGGACATCGCCAACGCGATCTCCGCCAACAACCCCGAGTGCTACCTCATGGTGGTGCTGGTGGACGAGCGGCCCGAAGAGGTCACGGACATGCAGCGCAGCGTGCGCGGCGAGGTCATCAGCTCCACCTTCGACCGGCCGCCGTCGGACCACACCTCGGTCGCCGAGCTCGCCATCGAGCGCGCCAAGCGCCTGGTGGAGGGCGGCAAGGACGTGGTGGTGCTGCTCGACTCGATCACCCGCCTCGGGCGCGCCTACAACAACTCGAGCCCCGCGTCGGGCCGCATCCTCTCGGGCGGTATCGATTCGACGGCCCTGTACCCGCCGAAGCGGTTCCTGGGCGCCGCGCGCAACATCGAGAACGGCGGCTCGCTGACGATCATCGCCACCGCCATGGTCGAGACCGGCTCCACCGGCGACACGGTGATCTTCGAGGAGTTCAAGGGCACCGGCAACGCCGAGCTCAAGCTCGACCGCAAGATCTCGGAGCGGCGCGTCTTCCCGGCCGTCGACGTCTCGCCGTCGGGCACGCGCAAGGACGAGCTGCTCATGGCGCCCGACGAGGCGGCCGTGGTGAACAAGCTGCGCCGGCTGCTGTCGGCGCTGGACAGCCAGCAGGCCATCGACCTGCTGATCAGCCAGCTCAAGAAGACGCAGAACAACATCGAGTTCCTCATGACGGTGCAGAAGAACAGCGGCTTCGGCGACAACGACTGACCGCGGCCGGCACGACGACGACGCCCCACTCCCTCGGAGTGGGGCGTCGTTGCGTATCTCAGGGAGCGGCGGGGCCCGCCGGCGGCTACTGCGGCAGGTAGGACGTGATCGCCGCGGCGATCTCCGCGCCGCGGTTGCAATCGCGGTTGCCCACCTTCTGCAGCCCGATGTACAGCACGCCGTTCGACAGGGACTTGTAGGCGGTGATGCAGTAGTCGGGCGTCGAGGTGTTGGTGCTCGGCACCGTGAAGGAGCGCCACTTCGTCGAACCCGGCACCGAGACGGGCGTGCCGGTCTCCCACGAGTTCGAGGTGACGAAGGTCGCGAACTTGACGTCCGCGTTGCTGGCCTTCGAATCGGAGCCCTTGCAGGCGTACTTCGCGCCGGCGCTGGTGGACCGCTGCCCCGGGTCGTCGGCGAGCGGGCTGATGCCCAGGGCCGAGATCGCGGACGTCGGCAGCAGGCACGGGTCGATGTAGCCCTCCCGCAGCGTGGAGGTGTTGTTCACCGGCGTCGGGGGCGTCGTGGAGGCCGGCGCGCTGGTCGTGCTCGTCGGGGCGGCGACGGCCTCGTCGGAGCGCGTGCTGAACACGAGGATCGAGATCGCGGCCACGGCCACCACCAGGACCGCGGCGACGGCGCCGATGACGACGCCCTTCCTGGTGCCGCCCTGCTGCGGTGCCCGACCGGCCAGGCCCACCGGCCCGCCCTGCCACGTGCCCGGCGAGCCCGCACCCTGCGGACCCAGCTGTGGATTCGAGATCGGGCCCGACGGCCGCGCGAAGGGCTGCGAGGGCGCGCTCTGGAAGGGCGGGGGAGTCGCGGGGCGGAAGGCCGCCCCGGGCGGCGGAGTCGCCACCCGCGCGGTCGGGTTCGACGGTGCCTGCCCCTGCGGGTGGGCGCCGGCCGCGGCGGCCCGCAGCGCCTGCGCGAAGTCGTGGCACGTCGCGAACCGCTGTTGCGGGACCTTCGCCATCGCGCGGGCGATGACCGCGTCGATCGCGGGCGGCACGCCGGGGCGCTGGCGCGAGGGCGCCGGGGGCGGCGCCATCAGGTGATCGCGGATCACCGCGGTGCCGCTGCTCGCGCCGTAGGGCTTCGCGCCCGTGAGCAGCTGCACCGTCGTCCCGGCCAGGCTGTACTGATCGCTGCGGCCGTCGACCGGGTCGCCGCTGAGCTGCTCCGGGGAGGCGTAGTCGAGGGTGCCGACGACCATGCCGACCGAGGTGAGATCGCTGTGCTCCTGCTGCTGGCGTGCGATGCCGAAGTCGCCGAGCATGATGCGCGGCGCGGATCCGGTGGCGTCGATCATGATGTTGCCGGGCTTGACGTCGCGATGCAGCAGTCCCTGGGAGTGCGCGTAGTCCAGGGCCCCGGCCACCGCGTCGACGATGGTGAGCACCTGGTGCACCGGCAGCCCGCTCGGATTGCTCGCGAGCAGCGCCGAGGCGTCCTGGCCGGGTACCAGCTTCATGGACATCCACAGTCGGCCGTCGTCGTTGCCACGGTCGTAGACCGGCACGATGTTCGGGTGGTCGAGCCGCGCGGCCATATCGGCCTCGCGCTCGAACCGCGCCCGGTAGGTCGGATCGTGCGAGAACGCCGTGGGAAGCACCTTGAGGGCGTCCACACGCGGCAGCCGCGGGTGCCGGGCCGCGTACACCGCGCCCATGCCACCCGCGCCCAGCAGGCGCTCCACGACGTACCCGCCGATCACGGTCCCGGCGGGTTCCACCGCTGGTCCATTGCCTGACTCGTTCACGTCTTCACTCCCGGATTCCTCGAGAACTCGGCCCGCTCGCTTCGCTCCCGGCGCCGTCTCTGGTGACAGCTCGTAGCTAACACCGGCCTGCTTACGGCGCGCCAGTCAACCGCCAAACGTCGCCCGCATCGTGATCGTGGCGGGGTCAGCCCGCTGCCGGACCGGGAATTTCTCGAAGCCCCGTGCGTTCTGGCATACTGGAACGTCGGTATGGGTTCCGGTTCACGGTCCTGGCGCACGCCAGGGGCGACCCGGCGACCAAGAACGAGAAGGACGGCAATCATGAAGCAGGGGATTCACCCCGAGTACGTGGCCACCACCGTTGTCTGCGGTTGCGGTAACACGTTCGAGACGCACAGCACCAAGGCCGACGGCCGCATCAACGTCGAGGTCTGCTCGCAGTGCCACCCGTTCTACACGGGCAAGCAGAAGATCCTCGACACCGGCGGCCGTGTCGCCCGCTTCGAGAAGCGCTACGGCAAGCGCCCGAGCAAGGCCTCGGCCTCCGAGTAGCCGTCCCGCCGACGCCCGTCCTGCCCCGCAGGCNGGGCGTNGGCGCGTTTCACGGGCACCGCGCCCCGTCACCGCTCCGTCCGAGAAAGGCACCGCCGCCATGAGCGCCTCGTCCCCCTCCGCGATCGACGACATCCTCGCCGAGTACGCCGGCCTCGAGCAGCAGATGTCCGACCCGGCGCTGCACAACGACGCCACCGCGGCCCGCAGGGTGGGCAAGCGCTTCGCGGAGCTGGCGCCGGTCATGGCGACGCACCGCAAGCTCGAGGCCGCCCGCGAGGACCGCGCCGCCGCGCAGGAGCTGGCCGCCGACGACCCCTCGTTCGCCGACGAGGTGACGGCGCTGACCGAGCAGATCGACGTGCTCGAGCAGCAGCTCACCGACCTGCTCGCGCCGCGCGACCCGCACGACTCCGAGGACGTGGTGCTCGAGGTCAAGTCCGGCGAGGGCGGCGAGGAGTCGGCCCTGTTCGCCGGCGACCTCGCGCGCATGTACCTGCGCTACGCCGAGCGGCGCGGCTGGAAGGTCGAGACGCTCGGCGCCACCTACTCCGACCTCGGCGGATTCAAGGACGCGACCTTCGCGATCAAGTCCCGCGGCCCCGGCGCCGACGGATCGATCGACGGGGTGTGGGCCCGGATGAAGTTCGAGGGCGGCGTGCACCGCGTGCAGCGCGTCCCCGCCACCGAGAGCCAGGGGCGCATCCACACGTCCGCGGCCGGCGTGCTCGTCTACCCCGAGCCCGACGAGGTCGAGGAGGTGCAGATCGACGAGTCCGACCTGCGTATCGACGTCTACCGCTCGTCCGGCAAGGGCGGCCAGGGCGTCAACACCACCGACTCCGCCGTGCGCATCACCCACCTGCCCACGAACATCGTCGTGACCTGCCAGAACGAGCGCTCGCAGCTGCAGAACAAGGCCCGCGCCATGCAGGTGCTCGCCGCGCGGCTGCAGGCCCTCCGTGAGGAGGAGGCCGAGGCCGCCGCGTCGGACTCCCGGGCCGCGCAGATCCGCACCGTCGACCGGTCCGAGCGGATCCGCACCTACAACTTCCCCGAGAACCGCATCGCCGATCATCGCATCGGGTTCAAGGCGCACAACCTCGACCAGGTCCTCGACGGCGAGCTCGACGCGCTGCTCGACGCCCTCCAGGCCGCGGACCGCCAGGCGCGGCTCGAGGCCGAGTAACCCGCCGGTGACCCGGCCCACGGCGCTGGCCGCCGCCGCGACGGCCCGCCTCGCGGCGGCGGGCGTCCCGTCGGCGCGGTTCGACGCGGAGGTCCTGCTGGCCGAGGCCCTCGGCATCGACCGCGGACGCATCCCGATCGCGGACGACGCCACGCCGGAGCAGGCCGCCGCGTACGAGGCCCTGCTCGCCCGGAGGGCGGCCCGGGAGCCGCTCCAGCACATCCTGGGCCGCGCGTACTTCGGCCCGCTCACGCTGGCCGTGGGCCCCGGCGTCTTCGTGCCGCGGCCCGAGACCGAGCTGCTCGCCGTGTGGGCCGCGCGGCAGGTGGGCCGCGGCGCCGGCATCGTCGACCTCTGCGCCGGCTCCGGAGCGCTGGGCCTGTACCTCGCGGCGACGGTGCCCGACGCCCGCGTCGTGCTCGTCGAGCGCGACCCCGATGCCCTCGACTACCTGCGGCGCAACGCCGCCACCGCCGCCCTCGCGGGGACGGCGACGGTGCTCGACGCCGACGTGCGCGACCCCGGCCTGCCCGATCGCCTGGCGGCGCTGCTCGGCACCGTCGACCTGGTGGTCACCAATCCGCCCTACGTGCCCGAGGGTGCGGACCTCGACCGGGAGGCGGCGGCCGACCCCGCCGCCGCCCTGTTCTCCGGCGCCGACGGGCTAGACCTGATCCGCGACCTCGCGCCGCTCGCCGCGCGGCTCCTGGCCCGCGGGGGAGCGCTGGGCGTCGAGCACGACGACAGCAACGGCGACGGCACGGCCGACCTGCTGCGCGCCGCCGGCTTCGGCGCGGTCGCCCAGCACCGGGACCTCGCGGGAAGGCCGCGGTACGTGACTGGCAGGATGGACCCGTGAGCATCGCCAGCCGCGCCTTCGACTGCACCGACCCCGAATCCCGCGCCGCGGGGATCAGCGCCGCCCGGTCGGCGCTCAAGGGCGGCCACCTCGTGGTGATGCCGACCGACACCCTGTACGGGATCGGCTGCGACGCCTTCGACGGCCGTGCCGTCGCCGCGCTGCTCGCCGCGAAGAACCGCGGCCCCGACATGCCCGTCGGCGTGCTCGTGGGCTCGTGGAACACCATCGACGGGCTCGTCAGCCGCGTCAGCGACGCCGCCCGCGAGCTCACCCGCGCCTTCTGGCCCGGCGCCGTCTCGCTCGTCGTCGAGCAGGCGCCCAGCCTCGCGTGGGACCTCGGCGACACCCGCGGCACCGTGATGCTGCGGATGCCGCTGCATCCCGTCGCGATCGAGCTGCTGCGCGAGGTCGGCCCGATGGCCGTCTCCAGCGCGAACGTCTCCGGCCGCCCGCCCGCCGCCACCATGCTCGAGGCGCGCGATCAGCTGGGCGACGCCGTCGACGTCTACCTCGACGGCGGCCCGTCCGAGCACGCCGTGGCGTCCAGCATCGTCGACCTGTCCGGCCCGCAGCCGCGCGTGCTGCGCGAGGGCGCCGTGAGCACCGCCCGGATCGCCGAGGTCCTCGGCGTCACCGCCGAATCGCTGGCCTGATCGGTCACCTCCCGGGCGTGACGCCGCCGACGTCGGTGATCTGCCAGTCCTTGCTCTGGTCGAGCGTGACCGCGTACTGCGCGAGGTTCACGCTGGGCTCGACCTTCTGCGCGCTCGTCGCCGACACCTTCACGTAGACGTTGACCTTGTAGACCGACCCCGACCGCGCGTTCACCACGCTGTCGACGACGGTGCCCGTGGACACCCACTGCATCGGCTGCAGCAGCTGGTCCATCGCGCCCGCGGTCGATTCGAGTCTCGTCTTCAGCTCGGGCGAGACGCCCTTGACCAGCGCGGTGTGCCACGGGGCCAGGTTCCGGTAGTCGAAACTCGAGGCGCCCGCCGCGTACGTCGCCGCGGTCCGGGTCGCCGTGGCATCGTCCGCCGCGGCCCGCTGGACCGTCGCCAGCTCCGCCCGCGCGTCGTCGGCGCGGCCCTCGGCGCCGCTCCAGAGCACGCCGAAGGTCACCGTCGACGCCACGAGCGCGAGGACCAGCACGGAGGCGACCACGAGGCCCGCGACGAGGCCGGGGGAGCGGCGGGGCGGCGGTGTGGGCGTCCCGTACGCGCCGGGGACGGGGTAGCCCGACGGTGCGCCGTNGCCNCCGGGGGCGGGACGGCCGCCCGGGAGCGGCGCCCCGGGAGGCGCCGGGACGGACGGCGGGACCTGCGGCTGGTTCACGAGCACATGGTCGCACGGTCGCCGGAACCACGAAGCGNCCGGACCCTCGCGGGTTCCGGGCGCTCCGGTGGAACGGGGACCGATCAGTTGCCGGGCGCGGGGNTCTCCGCGGGCGTCTGCGCACCCTCGGTGGGTGCGGGCTGGGAGGGCTGCGTCACCTGCTCCGACGGATCGGCGAGCGAGCCGCCGACGTCGGTGATCTGCCAGTCCTTGTCCTTGTCCAGCGTCACGTTGTAGACGCTGACCACCTCGCGACCGCTGGCGGCCTGCACGTTGGTGGCCACGACCTTGACGTACGCGCTGACCTTGTAGACCGGTCCCGACTGCGAGTTCACCACCGCATCCATGACGGTGCCCTTGGACACCCACTGGAGCGGCTGCAGCAGCTGGTTCATCGCGCCGGCGGTGGCGTCCATCCGGCTCTTCAGGTCGGGCGCGACGCCCTTGACGATGGCCGCGCGCCACGGGCTGAGGTCCCGGTAGTCGAAGGTCGAGGCCCCCGCGGCGTACTCCGCGGCCACCTTCTCCGCCTGTGCCTTCTCGGCGGCGGCGGCCTTCATGTCGCTGTTCTCGGACTTCTGCAGGCCCCACAGCACACCGAAGGTGATCGACGCCGCGAGCAGCGCCAGGATCACGACGGTGATGACCACGGTGGTGACGGTGGCACCCGCGGTCGCGCCCGCCGCCTGGGCACGCGACGCCGCCGCGCGGGCGGAGGCCTTCGGGCGGCGGACCGGCGCCTCGTCGTCCTCGTCGAGGTCCTCGTCCTCCTCGGCCGGGGGAGCGGGGCGCTTCGCCGCGGCCTTCTTCGCCGGCGCGGGCTTCTTCGCGGTCGAGACCTTCTCGGTCGGGGCCTCTTCCTGCTCCGCGGCCTCATCGGTCGCGTCGGCGGTCTCCTCGGCCGCCTCGTCGACGGTGTCCTGCACGGTCTCCTCGGTCGCCGCGGCCTCGTCAGCGAGGTTCTTGTCGTCCGGGGTGGAATCAGTCACTGGTCGGGTAGCCAATCATGTCGGGGGTCGTCGGTCCGGTGGAGCGCTACTTCTTCGGCGGGATGACCACCGTGAGGTTCGCGGCACCGTCGGAGCCGACCGTGTTCAACGCTTGCGAGAGTAGCGCGGCCATGTCGATCTGGGGCATGACGTCGGTCAGGGCCTGCACCACGGGCACCAGCGGCTCGGTCATCGGACCGAGGTTCGACAGCAGCTTGCTGGTGTTCGGGGCGATCTTCATCAGGAACGGGTTGACCGACTTGGTGAGCATCTCGGGCCCGTTCGTGCCCTTCATGAGGGTGTCCAGGGCCTTGAGCATCTCGACGTCCTTGACCACGAAGGTCCGGGTCGCCGGGCCGAACTCGGAGATCGCGTCGGGCAGCCAGGCCATGTCGGCCTGGTAGTTCTGCGTGTTCTCCATCATCCGGCGGATGTTGGGCATCCGCGCGGTCAGGGTGCGGGCCAGCAGGTCGCCCGCCTGCGAGATGTTCGGCAGCGAGCCCTGGGTGTTGCTGGTCGCGTCCGCCAGGGTCTCGGTGATGCCGCCCAGGTCCGTCGAGTTGATGTTGCTCGTGAGACCCGAGATCAGCTTGAAGGTCTCGGGCAGCGACAGCGGCTCCTTGACCTTCGCGATGTCGATCGTCGACCCGTCGGCCAGGTAGGGGCCGTTCAGGGTGTCGGGGCGGAACTCGATGTACGGCTCACCGACGGCGGACAGCTGCTCGATGCGCAGGCCCGTGTCCGACGGGATCTTGTACTTCCCGTCGTAGCGGAACTTCACCACGACCTTGCCGTCCTTGCGGTCGATGGTCTCGACGTTGCCCACCTTGACCCCGCGCAGGAGCACCGAGGAGTCGGGGAGGAGCTGGTTCGCGTCATCGAGCTTCATGGTGACCGAGCGGTAGTCCGCGAGCGGCCGCCACTGCACCACGGAGAACGCGATGTACGCCGTGCCCAGCACCATGACCAGCGCGAAGGTCAGGAGGCTGAAGAAGGTGCTCTTTTTCACGGAACTGCTCCCACCATCCGAAGGTTGTTGACCGCCTGGCGGGCGGCATCGGAAGTGGGCACGTTGCCGTTGGTGCCCAGCTCCTTGACGTTGACCTTGGCCCCGCTGGAGAGGAACGGCAGGATCTTGTTCTTCAGCAGGTCCTCGAGGTTCGCCAGATTCGCCTGCCGGCCGTTCATGTTCGGCCAGCCGGGGAACATCAGCGGCTTGATCACGCCCGCCACCGTCGCCGTCGAGGCGTCGAGGAGGGGAGCCGTGAACGTGAGCGGCGCGAGGGCGTCGGACAGGCGGCTGAGCACCTTGATCGCGCCGGTGGTCAGGTCGAGGGTGTCCCCGAACCAGTCGTCCGTCGGCTTGAGCAGGGCGACGAGGATCTGATCGTTGTCGTTGACCGTCGTGACGAGACTGCCCACCGACGTGATCGTCTGGCTCACGTTGTCGTTCTGCTTGCCCAGGTCGACCACCGTCTGCGAGACCGTCTTGACCAGGCCCGAGAGCTTCTGCGGATCGGCCGGCAGGTTGGTGTTGATCCGGCTGAAGGTGTCCTGCAGCTGCATCAGGCTGCCGCTGCCGAGGAAGTTCGCCAGGTCGGCGAGGATGTCCTCGATCTGCGTCGGCGGCTTGGTCTGCGTGGTGGGCAGCGTGTCGCCCGCCTTCAGCGGCGTGCCCGGCTTGCCCGGCGTGGTCTTGAGGGCCACGTAGGTGTCACCGAGGATCGTGTCCTGCTGCAGCGTCGCGGTGACCGTGTTGGGCACCTTCACGCTGTCGTTGATCTTCACGTCGACCACGGCCTTGCCCTCTTCGAGGGTGACCTTCTGCAGGCGGCCGGAGACGACGCCGTCGAAGACGACGCGCGCACGGTCGGGCAGGTTGAGCACGTTCGTGAAGTCGAGGTGCACGACGTAGCCGTCGCCGCCGCCCGGCTGGCCGGGCGCGGGGATCGCCGACGGGTTGAAGGGCACCGAGCCGCAGCCGGCCAGCACCGCCCCGGTGGCGACGGTGGCGACGCCGACCGCGAGGGTCCGCCTGTTCAGTGGATTCCGCATCAGTACGCCGCTCCCGTCGCGCGCAGGACCGTGGAGATGAGCTCCACGTTGACGTGGCCGGCGTCGGCGACCTTGCACTGGCCCGGCGCGAACCGGTTCAGATTCTGGCAGGTCTGGGCCGGGTTCTTGGACGGCACCAGCGCTGACGGCGGCCGGTAGGTGATCTTGGTGGCGAGGGTCTTCTTGTCGACGCTGACCTGGAAGGCGCGGATCAGCGGCGGCAGGATGTTGAGCAGGTCGCCGAACTGCTTGGTGGTGGCCGCCAGCAGCGTGGTGGTCGGGACCGTGACCTCGAGCAGCGGAGCGATGAAGGCGCCGTACTTGTCGAAGATGATGGCCAGGGTCTTCACCAGCGACGGGAGCTTGGGGAACGCGCCGATACCGGTGTCCATCAGCGGCTCGCCGACGTTCTTGATACGGAAGGCGTACTTCGTGAGGAAGTCGCGCATCTCGTCCCAGTTCTGCACCAGGCCGTCCGACGCGGGGGCGAAGGCGTCGAGGATCGCCGCCACGTCACCCATGCCGGGGCCCGGGTTGCGCATCAGCTCGCCGAGCTTGTTGGTGAGCGCGGAGATCTCCGGGCCCGTGCCCTGGGTGGCCTTGTTCAGCGCGGGGATGGAGGCCATCGCCTTGCGGAACTCCTCGTCGCCGCCGCCCACGGTCAGGTCGTCGACGACCTTCGAGACGGCCTGCAGCGATTCGGTGATCGACAGCGGGGTCTTGGTGTTGGTGATGCACTTGCCGGGCTGCCAGGTGGGGCCGCCCTTGTAGGTCTCGAGGATCTCCAGGCGGCGCTGGGCGACCAGCGAGTCCGCGATCGAGACGATGCCGACGTTCGTCGGCAGCTTGCGCGCGGACGGCAGGTCGAAGTCGATGCGCGTGGTGGCGCCGTTCGGGGTGATCTTGGTGATCTCGCCGATCGGGTAGCCGAACTGCGCGACCTTGCTGCCGGTGAACAGGCCCACCGAGCTGTCGAGCTCGGCGCAGTACGCGGTCTTGTCCTCGGTGAGGCCCTTGAAGGCCACACCGCCGAGGACCAGCGCGGTGGCGACGATGACGACGAACGCCGACATCGCGCCGCGGGAAGCGAGGAACTTACGCATCAGCAGGTCACCCCCGGGCTCGGAATGCAGACGTTGGTGGCGAGGAAGGTCTGCTCGGACTGGTTGAGCTGGATCGTGCCGTCGGGCGCGATGGTCTTCTGAAGCCCGGCCAGCATCTCCTTGGCGTTCGCGATCGCCGGCTCGGCCTGCTTCACGACCTCGCGGGCCTTGGCCACCACGGCCTCGAACCGGCTGGCGAGCGGGTCCACGTTGTTGAGGTAGACGTTGAGCAGGGGATCGAGGCGCTGGACGAGCTGCGTGGTGTTCGTCAGGTAGCTCTGGAACCCCGCCAGGTTCACCTCGGCGGCCGCGAAGAACGTGCTCATGTTGCGCATGAGCGAGAGCAGCAGGTCGCCGTTCTGGTTGATCGCGGTGGAGTACTCGCTCATCACCTTGACGAAGTCGCCGGCCTGGTCCTGCTGGCGCAGGATGTTCTCGAACATCCGGTTGAAGGTGCCGACCGTGTTGCGGATCGACTCCGGCTGATCCTCGAGCGCCTGGTTCAGCTGCGACATGGACTCGCGGATCGGCGTCGCCTTGATCTTCTCGACCTTCGGCGTGGCCTGCTGGAAGGTCTCCAGGAGGCTGTACGGCATCGAGACCCGCTCCGGCGGGATCGGCTTGTCACCGAGATCCGAGGTGCCCATCGGCGTGAGCGCCATGTAGTAGCCGCCGACCGTGGTGAGCATCTTCATCGACGCGGTGGTGGCGTCGCCCAGGAAGATCTCCTTGTCGACGCGGAACTTCACGCGGACGCGGTCGTCGAGGAGCTCGACCCCGGAGACCGAGCCCACGCTGATGCCGGCGACGCGGACGTCGACGCCCGAGCGCACGGCCTGGGCCTCCTTGAAGTCCGCCGAGTACTCCTTGGTGCCCGGCTGGAAGACGAAGAGGTAGCCGCAGATCGCGAGGATGATGACCGCGATCAGCGCGCCGACGATGCCCCAGTTCAGCTGGTACCGGCGGTCCTGCGCGGCCGTCGGCAGCGGACGGTTGAAGAGGTTCATTTTGGATTGCATACCGTCACCTTCTGACCTGCGACGAAGAGATTCATCATGCCGGGGAGCTTGGCCTGGCCCTTGCTACAGGTCGCCGAGACCGCGGGGCCCGCCTGCGGCTTCGTGCCCTCGTTCAGGAGCTGGACGATGCCGGGGAGGGTCGCGAGCGCGTTGACCAGCTGCTCCGCCATGGGCATCGCGTTGCTGACGATCGCGTCGAGCGGGGGGTTCTCGTTCGGCGTGAGGCCCAGCGCCGCGAGCAGCGCGTTGGTGCGGCTGACCACGCCGGAGGTCTTGTCCGACCACTCGCGCATCGAGTCGACGTTGCTCGCCAGCGTGCGGGCGAAGACGTCGAGCTGCTGCAGCACCTTGGTCAGCCCGGGGGAGGCGCCGCCGATGGACTCCGAGACCGAGCCCAGGTTGGTGATGAGCTGGGTCAGGACGCGCTGGCGGTCGTTGCTCACGGCCATCAGCTTGTCGAGCGAGTCGAGCAGCGGGCCGAGGCCCTCGCCGTTGCCCTGGATCACCGCGAGCACCGACTGCGACAGGTGGTTGATGTCGTCGGCGTTGAGCGTCGACAGCACCGGCTTGAGGCCCACGAAGACCGTCGTGATGTCGAACGAGGACTGCGTGAACTTCTCGCCGATCGTGCTGCCGGGCTTGACCTCGGCGGCCGTGCTCTTCGGCGTGGGCCGCACCTCCAGGAACCGGGAACCGGTGAGGTTCTGGTACCGGATGGCCAGCGTGTCGTCGCTGCGGAACTTCCGGTCGCGCTGCAGCGTGAAGGACACCGCCGCGTTCGAGAGCCGGTGGTCCGAGGACTGCTTGACCTCGATGTCCTTGACCTTGCCCACCTGCACGCCGAGCATGCGCACGTCGTCGCCGACCTTGAGGCCCGAGACGTCCTTGAACTCCGCGTGGAAGGTGTCCATATCGCCCTGGGGCGGCCGGGTCAGCGCCTGCATCACCAGCACGAGCAGCAGGATCATCACCGCCGCGAAGACCACGATCTTGATCGAGGTCGCCTTCATTGACTTCATGGTTGGCTCAGCTCCCAGGCTTCGTGGACGTCGGGGTGCTCGGCTTCGCGGACGACGGTGCGCCCTGCGACGCCGTGGCCGGCTTGGTCTCGCCCGGCTTCGCCTCGGCCGGCTTCTCGCCCGGCTTCGGCGGGATGTACGTGAACGTCGGCGCCGGAGGCAGCATCGCGCCGATGGCAGGGTAGTCGACCGAGAGCCGCAGGTTCAGCACCGGCCCGTTCGGGGTGTTCGGCATCGCCTTGCGGACGTTGTCGAGCAGCTGCCCGATCTGGATGCCGACGCCCGTCGCGCTCCCGTTGGGGAAGGCGGTGAGCAGCGGCTGCATCAGGTTCACCAGCATCGGGGTCGCCGTGCGGAGGCCGGCCAGGGCCTTCGGGTCGAGGATCTTCTGCAGCGCCGCGGTCAGGCTGTCCCGCTCGTTGGTGAGCGCGTCCATCGTGGCCTTGCCGCGGTTCACCCATGCCTTGTCGTGCACCGGCTGGTAGTCGAACAGCGTCTTCACGGCCGGGATGAGCGCCGTCGTGGCTGAATCCGCGCTCTCGACGGCCTGCGTGATGATCGGGAAGGTCTGCGCGGTGGAGAGCCGCTGCGTGTCCTGCACGGCCTGCGCGACGCTGCCGAGGGCGGTGAAGAGCGGGAGCATGGCCTTCGACGACGCGTCGAAGTTCAGCAGGATCTGGCTCATGTGCGGGCGCAGTGCGTCGCTGTTGACGTCACCGATCGTCATGATCATGTTCGAGACGGTGTTGTCCGTGATCGGCTTGGTGGGCGCGATCTGCGCGCCCTCCTGGAGCGTGCCGCCACCGTCGTGCGGGGTCAGGATGACCTCGGAGACGCCGAACAGGTTGCCCGCCGAGTACGCGGCCTCGAGGTTGTTCGTCAGCGACTTGCCGTCGGCCGACTTCATCGTCAGCGTGACGCCCTGCTGGCCGTTACCGAGCGCCTTGATGCCCGTGACCTCGCCGACCTTGATGCCCTGGATCCGGACGGGCGCGCCGTCCTTGATGCCGGCGGCGACCGCGGGGGAACGGAGCGTGAAGGAGAACTCGTCCTTCGGCCACAGGGCCTTGACGAGCCAACCGACGAGCACGATCGCGAGGATCACCGCCACGGCGATCAGGCCGCGGCGCCGCAGCACCGACCGCTCGATCGACATTCCTGGTACGGATACGACTCCCATTGGTTACCCCTTGAAGTAGACCGGGGAGGTGAAGC
Source organism: Tsukamurella ocularis (assembly GCF_965138335.1). Taxonomy (GTDB): domain Bacteria; phylum Actinomycetota; class Actinomycetes; order Mycobacteriales; family Mycobacteriaceae; genus Tsukamurella; species Tsukamurella ocularis_A. Next base: position 14,473 of record NZ_CBCSDV010000028.1, on the reverse strand, counting down.
CCCACAGCGCGACGGTCATGACGAGGTTGAGGACGACGACGGCCACGAGACTGGCGCGGATGGCTCGGCCCGAGGCCGTGCCGACGCCCTCCGGGCCGCCGGACGCGAAGAAGCCCTGGTAGCAGTGGATGATGATGACCGCGGTCAGGAAGACGGCCACCTTGATCACGGAGAAGACGATGTCCGACGCGCTCACGAACTGACTGAAGTAGTGGTCGTACGTGCCGGATGGCATGGAGTACACCGATTTCACCACCCAGGCGCAGGAGAGCCAGGACAGGATCAGCGTGATCAGGTAGACGGGCACCACGGCGATCAGGCCCGCGAGCACGCGGGTCGTCACGACGAACGACACCGAGCGCAGGCCGAGGGACTCGAGCGCGTCGATCTCCTCGTTGATGCGCATGGCGCCGATCTCGGCGGTCATGCGGCAGCCGGCCTGCGCGGCGAAGCCCACGCCCGCGAGCATCGGGGCGAACTCACGGGTGTTCGCGAACGAGGCGACCACCGCCGTGAGCGGGCCCATGCCCAGCATGTTGAGGATCGCGAAGCCCTGCACGGCGACGATGCCGCCGACCGTGATGCCGAGGACGGCGAGCACCGGGGCGGTGCCACCGCCGACGACGAGAGCGCCACGGCCCCACGTGATGTCGGTGAGGATGTACATGATCTGCGACCGGTAGTGCTTGATCGCGTGCGGAACGGTGCGGATGACCTCGGCGACGAAGGAGACGACGTGGCCGATGGTGTCGAAGATGCTCCAGGCCGATCCGGATGTTCCGAACAGGTTGAAGAACCAGCGTGTGCCCCGGGGGCGGTAAACGGTTGCCATGTATCAGCTCACCTGTTCAGGGACGAGGACGGTCGATTCGGCGGTGCAGCGGTGCATGGTCAGCCCCACCTGCGCCGGGGAGGAAGAGGGTCGTGCCCTGCGTGAGTGGTGCATGGTCAGCCCACCTGCATGGGGAAGAACATCGTCGTGACCTGCGTGATGAGCAGGTTCAACGCGAAGATGACGACGAACGAGAGGACGACGGTGGCGTTCACCGCGTCGGCGACGCCGCGCGAGCCGCCGCGGGCCTCGAGGCCGCGCTGGCAGCCGATGATGGCGATCACCGTGCCGAAGATGAGGGACTTGATGAGCGAGATCCACACGTCGACGGGGTGCGCGAAGGAGCCGAACGAGAGCCAGTAGGCGCCGGGGGTCACACCCTGGCTGCCGACGGCGACGAGGTAGCCGGCGAGCGTGCCGATCGCGATCACGAGGATGTTGAGCAGCGGCGCGACGATCCAGGCCGCCAGGAGACGGGGAACGACGAGGCGGTTGAGCGGGTTGATGCCCATGACCCGCATGGCGTCCGTCTCCTCGCGGATCGTCCGCGCGCCCAGGTCGGCGGCGATCGCCGAGGCGCCGGCGCCGGCGAGGAGCAGGCCGGTCGCGATGGGGGCGCCCTGCGTGATGACCGCGAGGCCGCCGGCGGCGCCCTGCAGCGAGTCGGCGCCGAGCTGGGCGATGATGTTGCCCACCTGGATGGAGATGACGATGCCGAACGGAATCGCGATGAGGATGCCCGGGAACGACGTGACGCCGATCATGTACCAGACCTGGTTCAGCGCTTCCTTCCACTGGAGCCGGCCGCGGATCGTGTCGGTCACGAGCGCGACCAGCGACATGATCAGCATGCGGACGCTCCGGCCGATCGTGCGGATGGAATCCACGACGGTGCTGGAGAAGTTCTTGCTGATGATCGACCAATAAGAAGGTCGCTTGGCAGGTGCCGCGCCCTGCGCAACGGATTGCGTCACCGCGAACGTCTCCTCTCGACTGTGGCCACACTGTGACCCACATGCTGCGTTCTCAGGTGTATGACCGAGGACACTATAACGGTCCGACGGGTGATGTGCGTCATTGGCCTGCTTCGCGGAGGCCGTGTGAGCGACTCGTCAGTAACATTTGGACGGCGGGGTGGATCGTGTCCATCCGCTCAGGTCAGGCGGGGTGCGACGAGGTGTCATCGCAAAGCCTCGGACCGCCGAACCCGGCAGAGTCGGGGGTGCGAGTAGATTCGCACGCGTGCACATGGAGACGTTGAGCGGGGTGGTCGCCGGGGTCGGCGCTGCCGGCGTCCCGATGCGAGAATTGCTGGTAGTGGGGCTGACAGCTGCAGTTGTCACATTTTTCGCAACGTCGCTGGTCCGCGTCGTGGCCACCCGGTTCGGCGCGGTCGCGGTGCCCCGCGCGCGCGACGTCCACGTCGTGCCCACCCCACGACTCGGGGGAGTGGGCATCTACATCGGCATGGTCGCGGGCATCTTCTTGGCCGCGCAGTTGCCTGCTCTCACCCGGGGCTTCGCCTATTCCAAGGATGCCGTCGCGGTTCTCGTGGCCGGCGCGGTCATCGTGGTCGTCGGCATCATCGACGACCGGTGGGGGGTGGACGCCCTCACCAAACTGGTCGGGCAGATCTTCGCCGCGGCACTCCTCGTCGTGATGGGGGTGGCCTGGAACGTGGTCTACGTCCCGGGGATCAATACGACGGTCGTGCTCGATCAGTTGCAGGCCGGTCTGCTCACGGTGGTGGTGGCCGTCGCCACCGTCAACGCCATGAACTTCATCGACGGGCTCGACGGCCTGCTCGCCGGCGTGGCCGCACTCGCGGCGCTCGCGATCCTCATCTTCTCCGTGGGGCTGATGTTCGATTCGGGCGGCGACGCACCGTCGTACCCCCCGGCCCTGATCACCGCGGCGCTGTTCGGCGCGTGCATGGGCTTTCTTCCGCACAACTTCCAGCCCGCCCGGATCTTTATGGGCGACTCCGGCTCGATGCTGCTCGGGCTGACCCTCGCGGCGGCTTCCACGTCCGCGTCGGGCCGGATCTCCCAGAACGCGTACGGCACGACCGACATCTTCGCGCTGCTGCTGCCGCTCCTGCTCGCCGTCGCGGTCATGTTCGTGCCGATGCTCGACCTCCTGCTCGCCGTGGTGCGCCGTACGCGCGCGGGCGTGCACCCCTTCACCGCCGACAAGATGCATCTGCATCACCGGCTGTTGCAGATCGGTCACAGCCAGCGCCGCGTCGTAGTGGTCATCTACCTGTGGGTGGGTGTGCTGGGCCTGAGTGCCGCGGCGTCCACGATGCTGCCGCCGACCCTGATCGCGCCGCTGTTCGGGGCGGGTCTGCTGTGCGCCCTCGTCTTCACGGTGGTGCCGAGGATCGTGCCGCGCCTGCGGGAACGCTATTCCGAAACCGCGAGGTCAGATACGGCGACCAAGACGGGAACCCGGTAACGCGGTACGGCCGTCCTGTTGTACTATCGTGTGTAGTTGATCGGCTGGATCACGGCGCGGACCCGATGTGGGGAGTGCCCCTCCTTCTTGGTAGAGTCTCAGCCAATCACAAAGAATCCGTGATGTGACCCACGCTACGGATTCGGCAGACGCCGCCCCCGGTCGCCGCGAGACCTTCGCAGGAGCGACCCTGACCCCGAAGGAGGGGACATGACGACGCCCGCCCCCTCCGTCGACGGCCAGGTCGGTCGTTCCGTCGTGACCTTCGTGAACCTGATCGTGATCGTGGTCGGCCTGTCGGTGATCGCCGCCGGCATCGGCACCGCCTTCGGTCATCCCTGGTTCGCTGCGTGGTTCCTCCTGGGCGGCCTGCTGTCCGTCCTCAACGCCAAGCTGGCGGTCCTCAAGGTGGCCACCGTCACGGCGGAGAACGAGCCCCGCAAGGCCCCGGTCGCCGTGAACTCGATGGTCCGCCTCGGCGTCGTCTCCGTCATCGCGATCGTGATCGCCTACTTCTTCCGGCCCGATGGGCTGGGCGTGATCTTCGGCCTCGCCGTCGGTCAGATCGTCCTCGTCCTGAACACCGTCATCCCCGTTCTGAAAGGGCTTCGCCAGCAGTCATGAACACCAACCTGTACGCCGAGGGCTCGATCAAGGTCGCCCATTACAAGTCGTTCGAGCTGTTCGGCATGACTTTCCACTGGGACACCATCCTCGCCACGGCCATCGCGGCGGCGATCGTCCTCATCCTGGCGTTCATCCTCAAGGCGAAGGTCACCTCGACCGGCGTGCCGAGCGGTGTGCAGTTGTTCTGGGAGGCCATCACGATCCAGCTGCGCGGCCAGATCGAGGGCGCGATCGGTATGAAGGTGGCGCCCTTCCTGCTGCCGCTGGCCATCGCCCTGTTCTCGCTGATCCTGTTCGCGAACTGGCTGGCCGTGCTGCCGCAGCAGTACACGGGTGAGGGCGGCGCCCCCACCGAGATCTTCATGCCGCCGGCCGCCGACGTCAGCTTCGTCTACGCGCTGGTGCTCGTCGTGTACCTCGGCTACCACTTCGCCGGCTTCCGGACGCACGGCGTCTTCGGCTACCCGGCGAAGGTCGTGAAGGGCCACGCGGTCGGCCTGGCGCCGATCAACGTGATCGAGGAGCTCATCTCGAAGCCGCTGTCGCTGGCACTGCGACTCTTCGGCAACGTCTTCGCCGGCACCGTCATGGTCGCGGTCATCGCGCTGCTGCCGGCCTACATCCTCTGGTTCCCGAACTCCCTGTGGAAGTCCTTCGAGCTCTTCGTGGGTCTCATCCAGGCGTTCATCTTCTCGCTCCTGACCATCCTGTACTTCTCCACTGCCATGGAGAAGACGGACCACTGACCTGATCGCGGCCGACTCGGGCCGCGGTCGTGTAGACCCTGGTAGGCCGACTACCAGAAACCGAAAGGGAAAAGATAAATGGATCCGAACATCGCGCAGGGTGCCCTCATCGGCGGCGGCCTGATCATGGGTGGCGGCGCCATCGGCGCCGGTATCGGTAACGGTCTCGCCGGTTCCCAGCTCGTCGCCGGCATCGCGCGGCAGCCGGAGGCCCAGGGCCGCCTGATGACCCCGTTCTTCATCACCGTTGGTCTGGTCGAGGCCGCGTACTTCATCAACCTGGCCTTCATGGCCCTGTTCGTGTTCGCGACCCCGATCTCCTAACTCGCTCGTAAGAAACGGGAACTGACGTCATGCAGCTCGCTGAGGGTAACTTCCTCCTCCCCACCGCGGGAACCTTCATCTCGTGCCTGATCATCTTCTTGATCGTGCTCGCAGTGATCTGGTTCTTCGTGGCACCTTCCATCCAGAAGGTCCTGGACGATCGCGAAAAGATGATCCACCAGACCGCCAACGACGGTCGCGCCGCGGCCAAGGGGTTCGAGGACGCCGAGTCGGAGTACCGCGCCGGAATCGCTTCCGCCCGCGGTGAGGCCGGCAGCATCCGCGACGAGGCGCGCGCCGGCGGCCGCGTCTCGATGGAGGAACAGAAGCAGCGGGCTACGGCCGAGGCGGACGCGATCACGCGGGAGAAGACCGAGCAGCTGCGCACCGCGGGCGATTCCGCGGCCGCGGCGGCGCGCGCCGATCTCGCTCCGCTCTCGGCGTCGTTGGCGAGCCGCGTGCTCGGCTTCGACGTCACGCAGGACCCGGCCCTCAAGACGAAGCTGGATGCTCTCTCGAGCGACAAGGTGGTGAAGAACTAAATGGGTGTCTTTATCGGCAACCTGATCGCCTTCGCGGTCATCCTCTTCGTCCTGTGGAAGTTCGTCGTTCCGCCGGTGAAGCGGCTCATGAAGGAGCGCCAGGAAACGGTCCGGGCGCAGCTCGAGGAGTCGCGCATCGCGCAGGAGAAGCTGTCGCAGGCGGGTCAGGCGGGGGAGCGCGCACGCTCCGACGCCGCCCGCGAGGGCAGCCAGATCCGCGACGAGGCCCGCGGCGACGCGGACGCGATCCGCGAGGAGCTCCGCGCCCAGACCGAACGTGAGGTGGCCCGGATCGGCGAGCACGGCGAAGGCCAGGTCGCGCTGAACCGCAGCAACCTGGTGCGGGGCTACCGCGCCGGGCTCGGCGCCGAGGCCGTCGACGTGGCCGGGCGTCTCGTTCGCGACCACCTCAGCGATCCGGCCAACCAGGCCAAGTCCGTGGACCGCTCGCTCGACGAGCTGGAGTCCATGACCCAGGGCGCCGACGAGGTGCGCGTCACCGAGGCCGACCGCATCGGCACCCGGTCGCTGCGCGCCGCGAGCCGTGACGCCGTGCGTCAGCTGGCCGCCGGATTCGACCAGCGCACCGCCGGCCTCGACCAGGCCGCGCTGGCCCGCGTGGCCGACGACCTGGCCGATGTGGTGAACGTGCTCAACGAGCAGCCGGTGCTGCGCAAGCACCTCGCCGAGTCGGCGGAGGCCCCCGCGGCCAAGCGCACGCTGGTCGACAACCTCTTCGGCGGCAAGATCAGCGCCGAGGCCAATGCGTTCCTGCAGGACGCCGCGGCGGCGAAGTGGTCGGCTCCGGCCGACTTCGCGACCGCCGTCGAGCGTCAGGCCCGCGTGGCCGTCCTGCTCGGTGCAGAACGCGCCGGCACGCTCGACGAGACCGAGGACGAGCTGTTCCGCGCGGGCCGCATCCTCGAGGGCGAGGCGCGGCTCACCGCGGCGCTGTCCGACACCCGGGCGCCGGCCGCGAGCCGCATCGCGCTGCTGGACAAGGTCTTCGGCGGCAAGGTGAACGAGTTCACCGCGGCGCTCCTGCGCCAGACGGTGCGCCTCGTGCGCGTCGGCCGCGTGGACGCCGCCGTCGCCTCGATCGCCGAGCTGGCCGCGGCCCGCCGCGGCGAGTCCGTCGCCGTGGTCGAGTCGGCGGTCGCCCTGACCGACGCCCAGCGGAGCCGCACCGCGGATCTGCTGGCCCGCATCTACCAGCGCAAGATCGCGGTGCAGACCGAGGTCGTCGCCGAGCTCCTGGGCGGCCTGCGCATCACGGTGGGCAACGAGGTCATCGAGGCCGACATCGCGTCGCGGCTCGACAAGGCCGCCGAACAGCTGCCCCGCTAACACACACAAACTTCCACCCAGAACACAAAAGAGGGAAACGAGTACTCATGGCTGAGTTGACGATCTCAACCGACGACGTCAAGGGCGCGATCGAGCAGTACGTCTCGACGTTCGAGGCCGACGCCTCCCGCGAGGAGATCGGCACCGTCTCCGACACCGCCGACGGCATCGCGCACGTGACGGGCCTGCCCGGCGCGATGGCGAACGAGCTGCTCGAGTTCCCCGGTGGGGTGCTCGGCGTGGCGCTGAACCTCGACGAGGACGAGATCGGCGCCGTCATCCTCGGTAACTACGAGGAGCTCGAGGAGGGCCAGCAGGTCCGCCGCACCGGCGACGTGCTGTCCGTGCCCGTGGGCGACAAGTTCCTCGGCCGCGTGGTCAACCCGCTCGGCCAGCCGATCGACGGCCTGGGCGACATCGAGGCCGAGGAGCAGCGCGTCCTCGAGCTGCAGGCGGCCTCGGTGCTCGAGCGCCAGCCCGTCGAGGAGTCGCTCGCGACCGGCATCAAGGCCATCGACGCCATGACCGCCATCGGCCGCGGCCAGCGTCAGCTGGTCATCGGTGACCGCAAGACCGGCAAGACCGCGGTCTGCGTCGACACCATCCTCAACCAGAAGGCGAACTGGGAGTCGGGCGATCCGACCAAGCAGGTCCGCTGCATCTACGTCGCCATCGGCCAGAAGGGCTCGACGATCGCCGGCGTGAAGTCCGCGCTCGACGAGGCCGGCGCCATGGAGTACACGACCATCGTCGCGGCTCCCGCGTCCGACTCGGCCGGCTTCAAGTGGCTCGCCCCGTACACCGGCTCGGCCATCGGCCAGCACTGGATGTACCAGGGCAAGCACGTCCTCATCGTGTTCGACGACCTGTCCAAGCAGGCCGAGGCCTACCGCGCCATCTCGCTGCTGCTGCGCCGCCCGCCGGGCCGCGAGGCGTACCCCGGCGACGTCTTCTACCTGCACTCCCGCCTGCTGGAGCGCTCGGCGAAGCTGTCCGACGCCCTCGGCGGCGGCTCGATGACCGCGCTGCCGATCATCGAGACCAAGGCCAACGACGTCTCGGCGTTCATCCCGACCAACGTCATCTCGATCACCGACGGCCAGGTCTTCCTCGAGTCCGACCTGTTCAACAAGGGCGTCCGCCCCGCGATCAACGTCGGCACCTCGGTGTCCCGCGTCGGTGGCGCCGCGCAGACCAAGGGCCTCAAGAAGGTCTCGGGCTCGCTGCGCCTGGAGCTCGCGCAGTTCCGTGAGCTGGAGGCCTTCTCGGCCTTCGCCTCGGACCTCGACGACGCCTCGAAGGCGCAGCTGGCGCGCGGTGCCCGCTGGGTCGAGCTGCTCAAGCAGGACCAGTACAGCCCGTCGTCGGTCGAGGACGAGATCGTCTCGATCTACCTCTGCGGCGAGGGCCACTACGACTCGGTGCCCGTCGAGGACGTGCGCCGCTTCGACGGTGAGCTGCTGAGCCACCTGCACCACGCCGCGGCCGGCGTCTACGAGTCGATCGCGGGCGGCAAGGTCCTCGAGAAGGACCAGGCGGAGATCCTGGTCGCCGAGACCAACCGCTTCAAGCAGAGCTTCCTCGCCTCCGACGGCTCGCGCGTCGTGAACGAGGCCGAGGCCGGCGCCCTCCCCGCCGAGGACGTCGAGCACGAGACGATCAAGGTCAAGCGCAATGGCTAGTATCCGAGAGCTGCGCTCGCGGATCCGTTCGGTCAACTCGACCAAGAAGATCACCAAGGCGCAGGAACTGATCGCGACCTCGCGGATCACCAAGGCGCAGGCCCGTGTCGCGGCCGCCAAGCCCTATGCCGAGGAGATGACCTCGGTGCTGTCGGAGCTGGCCAGCAAGTCCGGCTCGCTGGATCACCCGCTCCTCACCGAGCGGGCGAACCCGAAGCGCGCCGCGATCCTCGTGGTGTCCTCCGATCGCGGCATGTGCGGCGGCTACAACTCCAACGTGCTGCGGGAGACGCGCGAGCTGATCCAGCTGCTCAAGGACGAGGGCAAGGAGCCCGTCCTGTACGTCATGGGCCAGAAGGGGCTGGACTACTTCCGGTTCCGCGGCCAGCACGTCGCGGGCGCGTGGACCGGCTTCTCGCAGCAGCCGCAGCACGCGGACGCCACCGCGGCGACGGAGACGCTGGTCAAGCTCTTCGAGACCGGCTCCGAGGAGTACGTGACGATCGACGGGGTCGAGACGCACGGCGTCGACGAGCTGCACCTCGTCTACACCCGCTTCGTGTCGATGCTCTCGCAGAACCCCGAGGTGCGCCGGATGGCCCCGCTCGTGGTCGAGGAGAGCGACGGCACGTCGGGCGCCGACGAGGCCGTGGCCCGGAACTTCACCTTCGAGCCCAGCGCGGACACCCTGTTGTCGTCGCTGCTGCCGAAGTACGTCGCCACCCGCGTCTTCGCGGCCCTGCTCGACTCGGCGGCGTCGGAGAACGCCGCCCGTCGTACGGCCATGAAGGCGGCCACCGACAACGCCAACGATCTGGCCGTCTCGCTCTCCCGCGAGGCCAACCAGCTCCGCCAGGCGCAGATCACCCAGGAAATCAGCGAAATCGTCGGTGGCGCCGGCGCCCTCGCGAACTAGAAACCGGAAAGCAGACACATGACTACAGCAACCCAGCCCGCGTCGGCGGGCACCGCTGCGGCCACCGGTCGCGTGACGCGGGTCATCGGCCCGGTCGTCGACATCGAGTTCCCGCGCGGCGCCGTTCCCGACCTGTTCAACGCCCTGCGCGCGGAGATCACCCTCCCGTCCGTGGCCAAGACGCTGACCCTCGAGGTCGCGCAGCACCTCGGCGACAACCTGGTGCGCGCCATCTCGATGCAGCCCACCGACGGCCTCGTCCGCGGCACCGACGTCACCGACTCGGGCTTCCCGATCCGCGTGCCCGTCGGCGATGTCGTCAAGGGCCACGTCTTCAACGCCCTGGGCGACTGCCTGGACACCCCGGGACTCGGCCGCGACGGCGAGCAGTGGGGCATCCACCGCAAGCCCCCGGCCTTCGATCAGCTCGAGGGCAAGACCGAGATCCTGGAGACGGGCATCAAGGTCATCGACCTCCTGACCCCGTACGTCAAGGGCGGCAAGATCGGTCTGTTCGGTGGTGCCGGTGTCGGCAAGACCGTTCTGATCCAGGAGATGATCACCCGTATCGCGCGCGAGTTCTCGGGCACCTCGGTGTTCGCGGGCGTCGGCGAGCGTACCCGTGAGGGCACCGACCTCCATCTCGAGATGGAGGAGATGGGCGTGCTCCAGGACACCGCGTTGGTGTTCGGCCAGATGGACGAGCCGCCGGGGACGCGTATGCGCGTCGCCCTCTCGGCCCTGACCATGGCCGAGTACTTCCGCGATGTGCAGCACCAGGACGTGCTGCTGTTCATCGACAACATCTTCCGCTTCACGCAGGCGGGCTCCGAGGTCTCGACCCTGCTCGGTCGTATGCCCTCGGCCGTGGGCTACCAGCCCACGCTGGCGGACGAGATGGGTGAGCTCCAGGAGCGCATCACCTCGACCAAGGGCCGCTCGATCACGTCGCTGCAGGCCATCTACGTGCCCGCCGACGACTACACCGACCCGGCGCCGGCCACCACCTTCGCGCACCTCGATGCGACCACCGAGCTCTCGCGTCCGATCTCGCAGCTGGGTATCTACCCCGCCGTGGATCCGCTGACGTCGACCTCGCGCATCCTCGAGGCCTCGATCGTGGGCGACGAGCACTTCCGCGTCGCCAACGAGGTCAAGCGCATCCTGCAGAAGTACAAGGAGCTGCAGGACATCATTGCCATCCTCGGCATGGACGAGCTCTCGGAAGAGGACAAGGTCACGGTGCAGCGTGCTCGCCGTCTCCAGAAGTTCCTCGGCCAGAACTTCATCGTCGCCGAGAAGTTCACGGGTGAGAAGGGCTCGGTCGTCCCGCTGGCGGACACCATCGAGGCCTTCGACCGCGTGTGCAAGGGTGAGTTCGACCACCTGCCCGAGCAGGCGTTCAACAGCTGTGGTGGTCTCGACGACGTCGAGGCCGCCGCGAAGAAGATCGCCGGGAAGTGACCTGCTAGTGGCTGACACGGCGTTTCAGGTAGAGGTCGTCTCCGTCGAGGAGCGGCTGTGGTCGGGCGAGGCGACCTTCGTCATCGCCCAGACCACGGAGGGTGAGCTGGGTGTCCTGGCGCATCACGAGCCGCTGTTCGGCCAGCTCACCACGGGTGGCGCTGTCGCCATCGACACGGTGGGCGGCGAGCGTCTGGCCGCAGCGATCCGCGGTGGCTTCCTCTCGGTGACCGGCGAGAAGGTCACCGTACTGGCGGACGGGGCCGAGTGGGCCTCGACGCTGGAGGAGGCCGAGGTCCGGCGCGCCCTGGAGGCGGCGGCGGACGGGTCCGACGAGCAGGCGACCGCGCAGGGACAACTGCGCGCGATCGAGTTCCTCGCGGGCAAGTAACATAGAAGCAGCAGCGTGAAAGCCGGTGGCCCGGTGAAGACGGGCCACCGGCTTTCCTGCTATCCGGGCACGGAGCAGTGAGGAGCGCGTGATGGGCGGAGTGGTCTTCGTCGCGGTCGTCGCGGTCCTTCTGCTGCTCGTCGTCGGCGCGGTCGTGGTCCTGCGCCTCTACAGCCTCCGCGTGGCCGGCGTGCCGATCATCCTGCGCTACCTGCCGGCGCAGGGGGAGCAGGGGTGGCGGCACGGCACTCTCCGCTACGACGACCACGAACTCAAGTACTACCGGCTCTCCAGTGTGCGGCTCGGTCCCAGCTGGACGCTGCCGCGCAGCGGCACCGAGATCGTCGGCCGGCGTGCGCCGCACGGCACCGAGCTCGACGTCATCGATCCCGACATGGTGATCGTCCATGCCGTCACGCCGGGCGGGGAGACGGAGCTCGCCTTCGCGCGGGACGGCCTCACGGCGTTCCAGTCCTGGCTCGAGTCGCGGCCGAGCCCTCGGCGCCAGCTCCCCTAGACGGAGACGCCGTCAGCGATCGCCCCCGGGCTTCCACAGCACGTCGCCCCCCGGGTTCGCGACCCGGGACAGGATGAACAGCAGGTCCGACAGTCGGTTGAGGTACTTCGCCGGCAGCACGGAGACCGTCTCCTCGTGCTCGCGCACCGCGTCCCACGCCGCTCGCTCGGCACGTCGGACGACGGTCCGCGCGAGGTGCAGATAGGCCGCCAGGGGGGTGCCGCCGGGGAGGACGAACGAGTCCAACTTCGGCAGGCCCTCGTTGTACTGGTCGCACCAGGCCTCCAGCCGATCGACGTAGTCGGCCGTCACGCGCAGCGGCGGGTACTCGGGATCCTCGACGATCGGGTTGGACAGGTCGGCGCCCACGTCGAAGAGCTCGTTCTGGATCCGGAGCAGCACGGCGCGCAGGTCGGGCCCGGGATCTCCGACGGTGACCGCCAGCCCCAGCGCCGCATTCGCCTCGTCGCAGTCCGCGTACGCCCGGAGCCGTGCGTCCGACTTCGTGACCCGGGAGAAGTCGCCCAGGCCGGTGGTGCCGTCGTCGCCGGTGCGGGTGTAGATGCGGGTGAGGTGGACAGCCATGGTCACAGGCTGTCACAGCCCCGGGCGGCGTGCCATAGGCTGACCGTGTGGGAGAGAAGTTTCTGGTGCACGGCGGAGCCCGGCTGACCGGCGAGGTCACCGTGGGCGGCGCGAAGAACAGCGTGCTCAAGCTGATGGCGGCCACGTTGCTCGCCGAGGGCACATCGGTGCTCACCAACTGCCCCGAGATACTCGACGTCCCCCTGATGGCGGACGTACTACGGGGTCTCGGCGCGGAGGTGGTGCTCGAGGGCGACACGGCGCGCATCACGACGCCGGCGGAGCTGAATCATCGCGCCGACTTCGATGCGGTCAAGCAGTTCCGCGCGTCGGTCTGCGTGCTCGGGCCCCTGATGGCCCGCGAGCACCGAGCGGTGGTGGCGCTGCCCGGCGGCGATGCGATCGGATCGCGGCCACTGGACATGCACCAATCGGGGCTGCGGGCGCTCGGCGCGACCAGCTCCATCGAGCACGGCTGTGTTGTGGCGCAGGCGGATTCGCTGCAGGGCGCGGAGATCACGCTGGAGTTCCCCTCGGTGGGGGCCACGGAGAACATCCTCATGGCCGCGGTGTTGGCCACGGGCTTGACCGTGATCAGCAACGTCGCGCGGGAGCCGGAGATCGTCGACCTGTGCGCGATGCTCGTGCAGATGGGTGCCGACATCGAGGGGATCGGGACCGACACCCTCATGGTGCGCGGGGTGGAGAAGTTGCACCCCACGGAGCACCGGGTGATCGGTGACCGCATCGTCGCGGCCACGTGGGGCTTCGCCGCGGTGATGACGCGCGGCGACATCACCGTCAACGGCGTGGCGCCGGAGACCCTCGGGGTGGTGCTGCAGAAGTTGCAGGACGCCGGGGCGACGGTGACCGAGCGTGCGGACGGTTTCCGCATCGCGTCGCCGGAGCGACCGCACGCCGTCAACGTGGCGACGCTGCCCTTCCCCGGGTTCCCCACCGATCTGCAGCCGATGGCGATCGGCATGGCCTGCGTCGCGGACGGCACCTCGATGATCACGGAGAACGTCTTCGAGGCGCGGTTCCGTTTCGTCGAGGAGATGGTGCGGCTCGGTGCCGATGCGCGGACCGACGGGCATCACGCGGTGATCAGGGGAGTGGAGCAGCTCTCGAGCGCCCCGGTCTGGTCGACCGACATCCGCGCCGGCGTCGGCCTGGTCCTGGCCGGCCTCTGCGCCGACGGGGTGACCGAGGTGCACGACGTCTTCCACATCGATCGCGGGTATCCGAACTTCGTCGGGAACGTGACGGCACTGGGTGGCCGGATCGAGCGCGTGTCCTGACGTGCGTGTTCGACGCTGGTCACGGCCGCCGGCCGGATCACCGGATCCGCAGGACGACCTGCCGATTTGTGTTCCGAGTTCGACGTGTGTAACTTATATCGAGTCAGCAGCGCCCAGGCGCCGCCCGGCAAGGCCCACAGCAGTCCAATGAATCTGGATCTCGACGTGCCGCCGGAAGTTCGGAAACCGGGAAGATTCGCAAGAATCATCGCGCTGACCACCACGGAAGAGAGACCTTCTCCTCGATCGCGCTGTGCGGGATCGTGTGGTTCCTCCATGTGGTGAGCGGTTCGGAAGGTCGAATCGTGGCCCGCGAGAGCGAGTTGCGAACGAAATTCGGAGCTGCTAGGCTAGAACGGTTGCTCCGAGCAGCCAGCCCCACGAAAGAACAACACTTTCGAGCGCCCAGCGCGATCGAGAGGGTTCCGTCGTGAGGTTGAGCCGGTCGAAGTGCTTCCGAATGCGGCCCGCGAGAGCGAGTTGCACACGGAAATCCGATCTGCTAAGCTAGAACGGTTGCTCCGAGCGGGTCACACCAGCGAGTTTGACTGGATGACTGCGAGAGAGTAGCATGAACTGCCTGCGAAGGTGCGGTTCACACGAAAATACAGATGTGTGAGCGGCCGCGTTTGGCGTGTTCTTTGAGAACTCAACAGTGTGTCGATGAAATTGTCAGTGCCAAATTTTTTGGCACGCATGGACAATCAAATTTTTTGGTTGTTTGTGTTGTGGCTTTTCTCGT
>NZ_CBCSDV010000027.1:0-62859 GCF_965138335.1 Tsukamurella ocularis | reverse complement strand
CGTCAGCCCCGACGCCGTGCTGCTCACCTGGGTCGGCTCCGAGCCGGGTGCCGACGTGCGCGTCACCGAGGAGCTGGTCACCGCCGTGTGCACCGATCTGGTGCGCCGCGGCGTCCGGGCCGTGGAGGCCTTCGCGTTGCTGACCCCCGTCGGCATGACGACGGAAGATGTTGTGGCACAGATTGATTGCGGTCCGTGCGGGTGCAAGACCCCGCCGCTGACCGATGCGGACTTCCTCGAGCTCATGGGCTTCGAGACCGTGGCGCCCCACCACCGGTTCCCGCGGCTGCGCCTCGAACTCTCCGAGGGCCTGGGGTGGAAGGCGGGCGTCGAGCACGCCCTGGAGCAGTTGCTGGCCGCCGGAGCCGCCGAAGCGGCCCTCAGGACCGCGCTGGAGGGCACGGGGGACGCCGCCGCACCCGTCGGGAGGGCCGGCGAGCACTGAGGCCGCACGAGGGCGCTGAGGCCCCGAGGGTGCCGCGCCCCGCTCCCGGCGGGCGGGGTCGGCGGACCGTCAGGCCCGGTTCTCGGCGTTCTCCTCGAGCTCGAGGAGCTCGGCGAAGGTGTACGTGCCGGTCGGGCGGTCGTTCTCCCCCAGCAGGTACAGGCGCTTGACCGCGACGAGGATGGCCTCGGCGATGGTGTCGCGCATCTGGGGCGAAGCGAGCACCGCGGCGTCGTGCGGGTTGGTCGTGTAGCCGATGTCGATCTGCACCGTGGGCATCCGCGTGAGGCGCACGATGTCCCAGGTGCGACCGTGGTAGTGGCAGTCGGTGAGCGGCGTCCGCGCGACGATCTCGCGCTGGATGAAGCCCGCGAGGTTGCGGCCGATGTTCGAGCTGGCGCCGTGGGTGTTGCCGAAATGGAAGGACGCGACGCCGTGCGCGCGGTCGTTGCGGTAGTGCGCGGTGCGCAGCGCGATCATCATGTCGGCGTCGAAGGTGTTCGCGGTGTACGCGCGCGTGCTGTCGTCGGCGTCCATGCCGCGGGGACGGGACAGATACGTCTCCATGCCGGCGGCGGCCATCCGGCCCTCGAGCCGCGAGCCGAGATCCCAGAGGATCTCCTCCTCGCTGATGGGGCGGCCGTCGGGGCCGCGCACGGTCACGCCGCGGTCGGGCCCGCCCAGACCCGGATCGATGACGATGCGCTTGCCCGACAGCCGCGGGCCGGAGCTGCGGACGTGCTCCTCCTCGCGGATGGCGTGCGGCGAGCCGCCCGTCACGCGGGAGCCGAGAAACGTCAGCGACCGCAGGGTCGCGGGCCCGCAGATACCGTCGGCCACGAGACCGAACTCGCGCTGGTACGCCGACAGGCCCAGGTGGGTCTGCGGGCCGAAGAGCCCGTCGATCATGCCCGCGTAGAAACCCAGGTTCTGCAGGCGTGCCTGCAGGGCGGCGACGTCGTCGCCCGACGGGGGCGCGGAGGCGATGTAGCTCAGCGTGCGGGCGCCCAGCTGATAGGTGGACTCGCGGAGCGCCCGGTACGTGGCGGGACCGACGACACCGTCGACCAGGAGTCCGCGCTGCTGCTGGAAGGCGCGCGTCGCGCGGTCCAGGCGGCGGTCGAACACGGCCTCGGGGACCGTCCAGCCGTTGACCACCAGCTCGGCGGGTGCCGTGTGATCCCGGAGGAAACCCTGATCGGCGAGGATGCCGCGGATCTCAGCCACGGCGCCACCGTGATCACCGAGGCTGATGCGAGGCATGGAGGACCCTTCGGTAGCTTCCTGCGGACGGGCGGCCCGAGGACGGGAAATCGAGTACACGATACGGCCTCGGGGCCCTCCCGCCAACGCGACGGCGCGTCACACCAGGCCGTCGAGCTCCTTGAGGATCGCCGACTTGCTCTTCGCGCCCACCAGCTTGGCGGTCGGCTTCCCGCCCTGGAACAGCATCAGCGTGGGGATGCTGAGCACCTGGTAGTCGCGCGGCGCGCCGGGGTTCTGGTCGACCTCGATCTTGGCGAACGTGACCTTGTCGCCGTGCTCCGCGGCCAACTGCTCCAGCACCGGTGCTACCACCTTGCACGGGCCGCACCAGGTGGCCCAGAAGTCGACGAGCACGGGCTTGTCGGACTGCAGGACCTGCTCGATGAAGGTGTCGTCGGTGAGGGTGACGATCTCGGCCATGGGGTACTCCTCGGTGCGGTTCTTCGGGGGTCTCTACTGGGCGACCGCGGCTTCGCGGTGGTGCGCGAGCCAGCGTTCGGCGTCGATCGCTGCGGAACAGCCGCTGCCCGCGGCCGTGATGGCCTGGCGGTAGGTGTGGTCGACGAGGTCGCCCGCGGCGAAGACACCGGGCACCCCGGTGGCGGTGCTGCGGCCCTCGACCTGCACGTAACCCTCGTCGTCGACGGTGACCTGCTCGGCGACCAGCGCGGACCGGGGGTCGTGGCCGATCGCCACGAACAGGCCGGTGACCTCGAGGGTCTCCACGGCGCCGGTCACGGTGTTCTCCACCAGCAGCGACTCGACCGACTTCTCGCCCTGCACCGCGTTCACCTTGGCGTCGGTGAGGAACCGGATCTTCTCGTTGTCGCGCGCGCGATCGAGCATGATCTTCGAGGCGCGGAAGTTCTCACTGCGGTGGATCAGCGTGACCGACTTGGCGAACTTGGTGAGGAAGATGGCCTCCTCCATCGCCGAATCGCCGCCGCCGACCACGGCGATGTCCTGGTCGCGGAAGAAGAAGCCGTCGCAGGTGGCGCAGGCGCTCACGCCGCGACCGAGCAGTGCCTCCTCGCCGGGGACACCGAGGTAGCGGGCCGCCGCGCCCATCGCGAGGATGACGGCGCGGGCGCGGTAGCTGCCCTCGGCCGTGACGACCTCCTTGATCTCGCCGTCCAGCTGCACGGACTCGACGTCCTCCATGCGCAGATCGGCGCCGAACCGGATGGCCTGCTCACGCATCTCGTCCATGAGCTGCGGCCCCATGATGCCCTCACGGAAGCCGGGGTAGTTCTCGACCTCGGTGGTGGTCATCAGGGCGCCGCCGAAGCTGGTGCCCTCGAACAGGATGGTGCTCAGCTCGGCGCGGCCGGCGTAGACGCCCGCCGTGTAACCGGCCGGACCCGATCCGATGATGATCACGTCCGCGATATCGGTGCCCGCTGCAGTCATTACCCACCCAACCTGTTGAAGAACCGCCCGGTTCTCCCGGGCCGACATGTGTGCCAACGGCGCCGGGTCCGACAATGTTCCCGCGCCGCTGTCGCCTCCCAGATTACGGCGTTGCCGCGCGGCCGACCGCGCTGCCGGTGAGGACGCGGTTCACCAGCACCGACGACGTCTCCCCCCGCGCGCACGACGGGGTCACCGCGAGCAGCCGGACATCGCCCAGGCGACCGCCGGGCAGGAGGAGCACCGTCGCGTCGTCGCCCCGCACCCGCAGCGGCCCCGCGCCGAGCAGCGCCCGCCGGCCCGCGGGTACCGCCGCCGCGTCGAGGCAGCGGGCGAGCGCCGAACCGTCGGCGAAGGGACCCCGGTCGCCGCCCGGCGTCGCCGCTGCGAGCAGCACCCCGGCGTCCGGCTCCGCAGGTGCCTCCCGCACGGTGCTCAGCGCGACGGTGACCGCGAGGACACCCACCGCGGCGGCGGCGGCCGCGAGGGCGNNCCGCCGCCGGCGGCGCGGGAGGACGGGCGGCGCTGCGGCGCGGATCGCCGCGGTGATCCGGCGGTCCCCGAGCGGGGAGTCGGCGGTGAAGCCCTCCGGCGCGGACCACTGCGCGTAGGTGCGGTCGCGGTACTCCGCCAGCGCCGCGTCGAGCCGTGCCTCCTGTGCGCGGGTCAGGACCCGGTCGTCGTCACCGCCGTCCGCCGGCGGTTCTGCCTTCCCCATCGAAACCTCCTCTCATGAATTGGACGCACCAGCCCGGCGATCGGTTCCCGGCGAACTCAATATTCGTTGTGCGGGTCGCGAACGCGCCGTCCGCGGGCCCGGGCGCGCCGGGGAGCGCGCCGGGGAGATCAGCGCAGGAGGCGCTCGAGCCGCACGCGGGCGCGGGCCCGTCGGCTCTTGACGGTGCCCGGGGCGACGCCGAGCAGCTCCGCGGCCTGCGTGATCGACAGCCCGTGCATGTCGACGGCGACCACCGCGGCCCGCTGGTCCTCGGGCAGCATCCGGAGCGCGGCCTCCACCGAGAGGCGGCGGTCCAGCTCCTCCGCGGCGCGGCCCTCGTCCGAGGCGAGGCCGCTCAGGTCGTCGGGCATCGGCAGTGAGGTGCGCACCTGGTTGCGGCGCGCCCGGTCCAGGCAGGCGTTCACCACGATGCGGTGCAGCCAACTCCCCACCTTGCAGTCCCCGCGGAAGGTCGGCGAGAGCTGGAACGCGCGGAGCATGGCGTCCTGCAGGCAGTCCTCGGCGTCGGTGCAGTCGCGGATGGTGCGCAGCGCCGTCGCCCGAAGCTGCCGGGCGTGCCGCTGGAACAGCGCCGCGAACGCGTCGCCGTCGCCGGACGCGGCATCGGCGAGCAGTCGTTCGTCGGAGACGCGATCGTCCGGGACGGCGGTGTCGTGGACGGCGGCGTCAAGAACGCGCGCGTCGGGGACGGGGGCGGGGACGTCGGGAACAGGGTTGTCGGCGCGGGACTCGTCGGCGACCCGCTCGCGCGGTCCGCCCGGCGGATCCGCTGCCGCGCGCCGCGGTTCGGTCACCGGATCCCCCGACCCGGTCGACCGCGAGATGGTGTTCCCCCACTCGGTCATGCACGGGATCGTAGAGCGGCCCAATACCGTTTCGAGACCAGTTCTTTGCTATTCGATCTACGAAACGGGATCGCCCATTCGGTTTGCGATCGCGTAGAGACTCGCAGATTCGCTGTGATGGTGCTTACACTGGAGGCAAGGCCAGGTGGCGCACCCGTCGCTGTGGATTCTCCATTTCACTGCGCAAGCTATCAGGAGGCCTCTCATGGTCGATTCGTCTCGTTCGTCCGCTCCCCTGCCGTCCGCCGGCACCGTCCGCCCCGACGCAGGGGTCGCCGCCCCCGGCGACGAGCAGGTGGTGGACGCCGCCGTGGCCCGCGCGCAGCGCTGGCTGCGCACCAGCCGCGGGCCGCGCCCCGCCGAGGTCGGCCGCCGCGAAGCCGCCGCCACCTCCAGTCTCGCCGCGCTCCTGCACGATCCGAGCGGTGTCGCGTTCACGATGGGCTTCGTCGACGAGGTCGCGCGCCCCGAGGACGATCGCGTCGCCGCGAAGGCGCTGCGCCGCCTGGTCTCCCCCGCCGCCGGCGGCGCGCCGGGCCGCGCCTTCATGAGCCCCGTCGACGCCGCCCTGCTCCGCGCGGGCACGGTCGCCGCGGGGATCGCACCGTCGATCGCCATGCCCGTCGCGCGGCTGCGACTACGGCAGCTGGTGGGGCACTTGGTCTTCGATGCCGACGGCGATCACCTGCAGCGCCGCCTGCGGCGCGCCCGGGAGGTGGGGGTGCGGCTCAACCTCAACCTGCTCGGCGAGGCGGTCCTCGGTCAGGGCGAGGCCGACAACCGCCTCGCCCGCACCCACGAGCTGCTGGCGAACCCCGCCGTGGACTACGTCTCGATCAAGGTCTCGTCGGTGGTCGCCCAGCTCGTCCCGTGGGACCTCGAGGGCAACCGCGACCGCATCGTCGAACGGCTCCGTCCGCTGTACCGGACGGCCCGCGACGGCGGCAAGTTCGTCAACCTCGATATGGAGGAGTACAAGGATCTCCACCTCACCATCGAGGTCTTCACCGCCCTGCTCGACGAGCCCGAGTTCCGTTCCCTCACCGCGGGAATCGTGTTGCAGGCCTACCTCCCGGATTCGATGGGGGCCCTCGCCCGGCTCACGGAGTTCGCGCGCCGCCGGGTCGCCGCCGGCGGGGCCGCGATCAAGGTGCGACTGGTCAAGGGTGCCAACCTCGCCATGGAGCGGGTCGATGCCGAGGTGCACGACTGGCCGCTCGCCACCTACGGCAGCAAGGCCGACGTCGACGCCAACTACCTGCGCATGGTGGACACCGCGCTGCGGCCGGAGAACGCCGACGCCCTGCGCATCGGCGTGGCCTCCCAGAACCTCTTCTCCGTGGCCTATGCGGTGGAACTCGCGCAGCAGCGGGACGTGCAGCGCCAGTTGGACATCGAGATGCTCCAGGGCATGGCGCCGATGGAGGCCGCCGCGGTCCGCGCCGACGTGGGCTCCCTCATCCTCTACACCCCGGTCGTGCACTCGGGCGACTTCGACGTGGCCGTCAGCTACCTCGTTCGCCGTCTGGAGGAGAACGCCTCCAGCGACAACTTCCTGTACTCCATGTTCAGCCCCGATCCCGACGCGATCACGGTGGAGGAGCGGCGGTTCCGCACCGCGTTCGCCCGGCGCACCGACGTGCAGGACGGACCGAACCGGGTGCAGGACCGCGCCGCCCAGGACGCGCCGGCACCCGACGGCCCGTTCACGGGCGAGCTCACGGGCGAGTTCACCGGCGAGCCGGATACCGACCCCTCCACGCCCGCGAATCGGGCCTGGGCGCGCGCGGCCCTCGCCGCGCCGGACCGCGTGGAACCACCTGCGCGCGTGACGGACCCGGCGGCCGTCGACGCCGCCGTCGCCGCCGCACTCACCGCGCAGTCGTCCTGGGCAGCGCTGTCGGCCACCGAGCGCGCCGCGCTGCTGCGCCGCGTCGCGGACGAGCTGGCCCGCCGCCGCGGTGAGCTGCTCACCGTCATGTCCTACGAGGCGGGCAAGACCGTCGCCGAGGCGGATCCCGAGATCTCCGAGGCGATCGACTTCGCCCGCTACTACGCGCAGAGCGCCCTCGACCTGCACGACGACGAGGCCGCGTTCACTCCGCACCGCCTCGTCGTGGTCACGCCGCCGTGGAACTTCCCCGTCGCGATCCCCCTCGGGGGCGTGCTCGCCGCCCTCGCGGCGGGTGCCGCGGTGATCATCAAACCCGCGCCGCAGGTGATCCGCTGCGGCACGGCGGCGATCGACGCGCTGCACGCCGCGGGAGTACCCGCGGGCCTGGTGCAGCTCGTCAACGCCGACGAGGCCGACGCCGGGCGCCGGCTGGTGACCCACCCGGACGCCGACGCGGTGGTCCTCACCGGCGCCAGCGAGACCGCGGCCCTCTTCCGCGGCTGGCGCCCCGAGCTCGACCTGCTCGCCGAGACCTCGGGCAAGAACGCCATGGTCGTCACGCCCGCCGCCGACCCCGATCTCGCGGTGAACGACTTGGTGCGCAGCGCTTTCGGCCACGCCGGCCAGAAGTGCTCCGCCGCCTCGCTGGCGATCCTCGTGGGCAGCGTCGGGTCGTCGCAGCGCTTCCTCGGCCAGCTGCAGGACGCCGTCCGCTCTCTCGTCGTGGGCGAGGGGCACGATCTCGGCACCACTGTGGGGCCGCTGATCGAACCCGCCGGCGGGAAGCTGCTGCGGGGCCTGACCGAGCCCGCGCCCGGCGAACGCTGGCTCGTCGAGCCGCGTCGCCTCGACGAGTCCGGCCGCCTCTGGTCACCCGGCGTGCTCGACGGCGTCGCCGAGGGCAGCTGGTTCCACACCACCGAGCTCTTCGGTCCGGTGCTCGGCATCATGCGCGCCGCCACCCTCGACGAGGCGCTGCGCCTGCAGAACTCCACCGGCTACGGCCTCACCGCCGGCCTGCACAGCCTCGATCCCGACGAGATCGACCACTGGCGCGAGAAGGTGGAGGCCGGCAACCTCTACATCAATCGGCACATGACCGGCGCCATCGTGCAGCGGCAGTCCTTCGGCGGATGGAAGCGCTCCTCGATCGGCCCCGGCGCCAAGGCCGGCGGGCCCAACTACGTGGCCCAGTTCGGCCGTTGGGCCGACACGTCCGTGCCGTCGGCTCCCGAGGTCGCGCCCACGGTCTTCAGTGAGCGGATCATCGCCGCCGCCCGGGACCTGAGCGACGAGGACGTGCGCTGGCTGCACGCCGCGGCGGCGTCCGACGCCCACGCGTGGGACGCTGAGTTCGGCGTGGAGCACGACCCCACCGGCCTGGCGAGCGAGACCAACGTCTTCCGGTACCGCCCGCTCCCCCACCTGGAGGTGCGGGTCGGCGCCGGGGCCCGCCCGCGTGACCTGGTGCGCCTGCAGCTCGCCGCCGCACGCACCGGTACCCGGCTCGACGTGACCGTCGGCCCCGACGCCCCGCCGATGCCCTTCGACGCCCCGGTGCACACCGCGCAGGACTACGCCGACGGTCTCGCGGACCGCGCCGAACCCG
Organism: Tsukamurella ocularis; assembly: GCF_965138335.1. Classification (GTDB taxonomy): domain Bacteria; phylum Actinomycetota; class Actinomycetes; order Mycobacteriales; family Mycobacteriaceae; genus Tsukamurella; species Tsukamurella ocularis_A. The sequence goes on along the minus strand of NZ_CBCSDV010000027.1, from coordinate 54,651 downwards.
TCCGCATCCGCGTGCTGGGCGAGGCCGAGCCCGAGGTGGCGGCCGCCGCCGCGCGGCACGGCCACAGCACGCTGCGCGGGCCGGCCCTCCTCTCCGGCCGCCGCGAGCTCCTCAGCGTGCTGCGCGAGCAGGCGGTGAGCACCACCCGGCACCGGTACGGACACCTCACCGGCGGGACCGGCCACTAGGCCCCGGCCCGCCGGCCGATCAGTCCGCCCACACCCCCGAGCTGCCGCGACGGTGGCTGTCCACGAGATGATCGTCGACGATGCCGACGGCCTGCATCAGGGCATACATGGTGGTGGGCCCCACGAACCGGAAGCCACGGCGGCGCAGCTCCTTCGACAGCGCCACTGACTCCAGTGACGTGGCGGCCACCTCCGCCATGGTGCGCGGCGCCGGTGTGCGCGCGGGCCGGAAGGACCACACGAGGTCGACCAGGCCGCCGTCCTCCCGCAGCGCCACGACGGCGCGGGCGTTGCCGATCGTGGCCTCGATCTTCTGTCGGTTCCGGATGATCCCCGCATCGGCCATGAGGCGCTCGACGTCCCCCTCGTCGAACGCGGCCACCGCGTCGGGATCGAAGTCCGCGAACCCCGCGCGGAACGCGGGGCGCTTGCGTAGCACCGTCGCCCACGACAGGCCCGCCTGGAAGCCCTCCAGGGCGATCCGCTCGAACAGCCCGCGCTCGTCCCGGACCGGCATGCCCCACTCGGTGTCGTAGTACTCGCGCAGCAGCCCGTCGGCCGCCCAGGCCGGGCGTGCCAGCCCGTCCTCGCCGATCACCACGCCGTCGTTCGGTTCCGTCATCTCGTTCCCCCTCGATCGAGCCGCGCCCGGCGGGCGCCGTCTCCGCACCGTAGAGCACGGCACCGACAAGTCCGCCGCAAGCGTCCCTTCAGCGCGGGAGGGCAGTATCCGGACATGTCCGACTGTGCCGCACCCCTGCGGGTGATCCGTGCCCGATGGTGCCTGCTCGCGGCGGCCCAACCCGTCCTCGCCGCGGCCGGCGCGCCGCTGCCCTTCCGGGTCACCGTGGACGGCGGCGAGCGCGGGGTCGCCCGGTACGACGCGTCGTCGACCGCGGGCGCCACACTCGCGTGGCTCGGGTCCGACCGGGCAGTCCTCTCCTGCGGCGACCTCGGCTGGCGCGTCCCCGGAGCGGCGGGACCGGCCGAGCGGGTGGTTCGGGGACCGTCGTGGCTCGAGCACGTCACGATGCTCGATCACCGGGTCAGTGCCGGCCGGTACGCGTGGACGGGGATCTGGGACGCGGGCGGTTTCGCCGCCGCCGAGGATCCCCTGCCCGGCGCTCCGCTTCCTCCGGTCGGCGGTTCCGCAGAGGTCGCGGCGGCCCTCGCGGGACGGCTCGAGGACGCCGAGGGCATGCACCACCTGGTGCGGATGTGCGAGTACGAGTGGTTGGACGCGGCGGCCTGGCGGGTGGCGTTCGGGCATCTCGCTCCCGAGCGGGTGGTGGAGGAATCCTGGTCGCTGCTCCGGGATGCCGGGCTGACGCAGTGGACGGGCGACGGACCGCGGTACGAGGGTGTGCCGGGTCGGACGCCCGAGGAGGCGCGCGCCGCCGCGGCGGAGTACGCGCGCACGCGTGGCCTGCAGATCCCGGAGGACGTGCGCGTGGAGGCGGCGCTGCGCACCGGAACCGGTTGGCGGATCCGCTTTCTCGACTATCGGGATGCGGGAACCGCGCGGCCGCTGGTGATCTCGGTGCCCGACGCGGGCGCGGCGCGCCTCGAGGGCACCGCGGAAATGGCCGTCAGGAGCCCTGGAACGACACCTGGTTGATGGTGGTGTACCAGTCGTTGCCGGACTGCTTGGTGAGCCCGGTGATCCACACGAGCACGTAGCGTGCCCGCGGCGCCACGGTGCTCACGTGGAAGTCGTTGGCGCCCGGGCGGAGCGAGCCGGACCACACCAGCGAGGTGTCGTCCAGCGTCTTCACGACGTCCTTCGTCGAGGTGCGCACCTCGACGGTGGTGCCCGCGCTCGGCGAGGTGATGGTGCCCCGGGTGAGGGAGACGGCCTTCTCCAGCGTCACGAGGAAGCCGACGCCCTTCTTGAGATTGCCGAAGGCCGGGCCGGCCTTGTAGGTGTCCGTCTTCCACGCCGGGTTCTTGCCGGTGAGGACGTTCGCCAGGTTGGCCGCCGAGTCCTTGGAGGAGGCGAAGTCGACGAGCGCGACATCGGTCGACTTGACCGGCACCCCGACCCCGGGGGCCGGCGCGGGCGCGGCGCTCTGGTCCGCCGTCGAGCTGGAGGTGTACAGCGAGCCGACGCCCGACTGGGTGTCCTTCCCGCCGGTGAGGCTGCTGATCAGCAGCGTCAGCCCGATGATCACGAGCAGCGCCACGGCGCACGCCGCGATCACCAGCAGCGGCACGTTCTTCTTGCCGCCCGAGACGCGCTGCAGCAGAGTCTGCTTCGACTGGATCCGCTTCGCGGGGGTGGGCTGCTGGTCCAGCGGCACCGCCGGCGCGGTGGGTCGCGCGGCGGCCGCCGGGGCCTGGCGCGGGGTCTCCCGGGGAGCCTCGGCCCGCACCGCGGCGAGCAGGTCGGTCTTCACATCCACCACCGAGGCCTGGTCCAGCAGTTGCTGCACGGTGGCCGCGGTGCGGATGCCCTGGCCGCCCTCCAGCGTGCGGGTCGCGACCGCGGAGATCTCGAACGGGATGTCGCGCTTGGCGTCCCGCGGTTCGACGGGGTTGCCGTTGGCGTCGGCGTCCGCCTGCCGGATGCCGGCGACCGTGCCCGTCCCGGTGGTCACCACTCGCCCCGTCGCGTCGTCGAGCGGCCACCGCTCGAGGAGCAGCGCGTAGAGCACCGCGCCCAGGCCGCGGACGTCCGACTCCTTCGACGCGTCGGCGAGGGTGCCCGGGAAGGCGAGGAAGGCGTGGCCGTCCTGCGAGATGCGCACCCGATCCGGGTGGTCGATCGAGAGGGCGGCGCCGGCGCGGTGTGCGCCCTCCGCAGCGCCGGCGAGCGCGCGCACGGCCTTCGCCGCGCCGATCGCGGACGGATGCGTTCCGGCCACGTCGGCCAGCGAACTGCTGGGAATCCACTCCGCCACCACGATGCCGCCCGAGCTGCCGCGCACCACGTCGAGCACGCGGGCCAGGCCGTTCGAGTGCACGCGTCCCAGGCGCAGGGTGCGGGAGAGGATGGACTGCGGGCCCTCGCCACGCAGGCTGATCTGCGCACCCCGCTCGGGCACGGGGGCGGTCTGCTCCGAATCGACGAAGGTCAGGGCCACGTCGCGGTCCAGGTTGATGTCGCGCGCCTGCCAGAACTGGAGGCCGCGGATACCGCCGTAGTGCTCGATCAGCCGATACCGGCCGCCCGCGACGACGGCTCCGGGGATGAGTTCGGGACCGCGCGGCGCGTCGTCGTCCCACGCTGCGGCGTCGCCGGAATCGGGTGCCGCAGGGAGGCCCGCCTGCGATGCCTGCGGCTGGGACGGCAGTCGCATCTGACCGGTGCTGGGTGCGTCGTTGCCGGACATGCGTGCGGAGTCGTCCTCGGTCACTGCGAATGCTCCTCTTCTGCGGTATCGAAGGCCCGTGGTCGGTTGTTCTGCGCTCGCCCGCGGACGCCGGGGAACATGGCTTTGACCAGCATACGGGAGGCCGATGTCGTCGGCGATCCGCGGCAGCTGGGCGGTGATCTCCTCGCGCCGCAGGCTCGCGTAGGCCTCCAGCTCGTCGAGCCGCATCTCCCGGGTGTCCGGGGCGCGGGAGGCCGCCCGCTCCGGTTCCGACGGTGCGCTCGGCCGCAGGGCCGGAACGAACCGGGCCGCGATGCGCCTCAGCGGTGCCAGGATCGCCAGCACGTCCGGTACCCGCCACAGGGCGAGCAGCGCATAGATCAACGTGAGGCAGAGTACGCCTGCGATTGCAAGGTACAGGAAGGCGCCGAGCGGACCGCTGCGATCGATGGCTTTGAGGACCGGCAGGCGCATGATCGCGTACACGGTCAGGGTGACCAGGATCGAGACGGTCAACGTCTGGATCAAGGTACGCGTGACGTTGGTCAGGTGCAGCGGACCGAGGGTCCGCCGCAGGAGGTACCACCCCATGATCGCGCCGGCCGTGTACGCCAGACCGCGTGCCGTACCGACGAGCTCGACGATCCGGTGGTCGTCCTCGGTCAAGGCCGGCACGAGGTACGACAGTGCGACCTGCACGACGACGATGGCGACGACGATGCCCGTCGGGATCCACGCGCGTTCCTGCGCGTAGAAGACCCGCAGGTGGATCAGCACCATCGCGTACGGGATCAGGACGAAGGCGCTGAACGAGATCGCGGTTCCCAAGAAGTTCGCGTCGTCCCGGCTGAACTGGCCGACGTTGAACAGGGCGCGGCCGATCGACGGACCGAAGACCGTCATGAAGGCCACGATGGGCATGAGCGCCACCATGGTGATGCGGGTGGCGACGGAGAGGTCGTCGAGCACGGCGTTCCGGTTACCGTTCGCCGCGTTCCGCGACAGGCGCGGCATGACGGCGGTCAGCAGCGCGACGCCGATGACGCCGTACGGCAGCTGGAGCACCATCCACGCGTACTGGTAGACGGCGGGCCCGCCGGCCGAGGCGTGGGACAGGATCGGGGTGACCGCGTACCAGCCGACCTGCGAGATGAAGACGTAGGTGACGATCGCGATGCCCATGCTGCCGAAGTGCTTGAGCCGCTCGTCGACGCCCCAGCGGAGGCGGATCCTGATCCCCGATCGGCGCATGGCCGGGAGCAGCACCAGGGCCTGAAGGACGACGCCCAGGGTGCTGCCGATGCCCAGGACCAGCAATTTGGGCTGTCCCATCGCGGTCGGGTTCAGGGTCAGCTCGCCGGGCATCAGGTAGAAGATCACCAGGGTCGAGATCTGCACGATGTTGCACGCCACGGGCGCCCAGGCGCCGGGCTTGAACTCGTCGCGCGTGTTCAGCATCGCGGTGAAGAGGGCGGAGAGGCCGTAGAACATCAGCTGCGGCAGGAACATGATGACAAGGGCCTGGGTGAGGCCCTCGTCGACCTTCGAATCCCCGACCAGCAGGCCCACCAGTACCGGCGAGAGCGCGAGGGAGACGATCAGGGCGATGCCGAGGATCGTCAGCGAAATGGTGAACAGGCGCTCGAAGAAGGCCTGGCCGCGGTCCTTGTCCTCCATCTCGGCCCGCACCAGGACGGGGATGACCAGCGCCGTGAGCACCTGACCGAGCACGAGCTCGGAGACCTGCTGCGGCATCTGGTTGGCGACGCTGAAGGCGGAGGCGACCGCCGGTCCGAGGATGGCCGCGAGGAGCACGGTGCGCAGGAAGCCGGTGACGCGTGAGGTGAGCGTGGCGACGGCGACCGAGCCGGTGGAGCGGAGCAGGCCGGCGGTGCCGCCGCCGTCCTTCCCACCGGCGGCGGGACTGCTGCTCGGCGGGATGTGCCGGGGCTCGGCGCGGCTCATGTGTCCTTCGGTTCGGGTTGCTCGTGCGAGTGCTCGTGCGACGAAGTCGGTCGATGTGCAGCGTAACTGTTCGCGATCCGCTTCTCGTGCTCGTCCGCGGGGGGACGGTCCGCGTCCGCGGGGTCCGGACGGCCCCGGAATCGGCGCCACAGCCGCCGCCCCGCGAGCAGGACCAGCAGGATTCCGACGCCGCAGGTGATCCAGAACAGCGATTTGCCGTACGCATTGGAGTGCACGGAAACGGAGATCGGATCGCCCAGCGGCATGTTGCTGCTCGACCGCAGCGTGAGTTGGACGGAGATCTGCCGCGAGTAGTCGACGGTGGTCGGCAGCTCGATCTGCCGCGTGCCGCGGGCGGGCAGTTCCTGCACCTCGGAGGCGTCGATCGTCACGCCCTCGGGCGCGGACCAGTCGATGACGGTGCGGATCGGCAGCGGCAGGTCGTTGCGCGCGACGATGAGTAGCGGCGATTTGTCCGAGGCCAGGGTGTAGGCGCCGCCGGGGGTGACGAAGCGCACCGATTTCAGCTGCGCCGCCACCGAGGCGCGCGCGGCCGTGAGGCGGATCGAGGCGTCACCGTCGACCGCGGACCGCGTGGGCGACCAGCGGAGTGCGCGCACCGCGTCCTCGCGCAGCGGCGACGTGTACACGCGGGGCGTGAGCGCCGTCTTGGGCAGCGGGAGCAGGGAGGCGCCGAGCTGGTCGACCTGCCGCACGTGCGCGGCGGCCGCGGTGACGTACCGGTCCGGGACCCGGGAGGCCGTCGTCTCCTCCGGCTGACGCAGCGTCCAGGGCGCGGCGCCCGGCGCCGGGTCGCGGCCCGTCGACTGCGCGGAGGCCACGACGTCGCGAAACGTGCGCGGGCCGGCGATGCCCGTCCCGAACTGGGCGGAGACGGCGTCGAGCACCGCGCGGGCGTCCTCCCGCCCCGCGGCCCACACCTGCGGCGGCACGATCAGCGTGGAACGGCCGGTCACCCGGGCCACGGGGTCCGTGGCCGTGCTCGCCGCCCACCCGTCGGGCGGGGCGTACCGCTGGGTCGGATCGAGCGCTGCCGCCGTCACCGCGCCCACCGCCGCCTGCCGGCGCATCGCGGCCGACTCCTCGGACATGGTGAAGGTCGACGACGTGGGAACAGTGCCCGTCGGGCCGGGCGCGACGCCGGTCTCGGCACCGTCGGCCCCGCCCATCGCGGCGAGCGCCGCGGAGACGCTCGGATCGAAGACCGCCGCGCCGATGCCCTGGCCCACGGGCACGATTCCCGACGGGGTGCCGGCTCCGCGGTCGGGGGCCTTGACGGCGGTGGCGGCGACGATCGTGGCCGAGACGTCGGATGCCCGGAGCTGGCGGGCACCGTCGGACAGGAGCACGCCCGACGTGGGGATCGCGACGTCCCGCACGGACTGCACACCGAGGATGGAGTCGATGACGTCGGACGGGGTGTCCAGCGCGGCGCGCTGCAGCGAGGGCTCGGCGGAGCGGCCGAGGGCTTCGAGGTCGACCTGGCCGAAGGGCAGCGCGACGACGCACGAATCGGCGGCCACCCGTTTGAGTTTGTCGAGCCACGCGCTCGCCGCATCGCTGCCGGTGCCGGCGCTGCTCGGGCCGCGCGGGTCGGCGGGGTTTCGGGCGACCCGGTACGGCGCGGTCATGGCCTGCACCGTGACGAGCAGGTCCGGATCGATCGCGAGGCAGGCGGCCGTCCGCAGCGCGGTCCGCCGCGGGTCGGGCCCGCGGGTCGCGTCCTCGTAGGCCGACAACAGGCCGTCGAGCCGGCCGCCCTCGCCGAGGGAGCCGGCGAGCGCGTCGTCGACGAGCCGCACCGGGGTGTCGCCGCCGCCGGGCACGCCGCCCGCGAGCTTCGGGTTGTCGGCCAGCGGCCAGAGCAGCGTGACCTGCGCGGGCGAGGTGGTCACCGCCTTGTCGACCGCGCCGGGCGTGTCGGCGCTCCCGTCGGGCAGGCCCAGGACGGGCAGCAGCGTGCGCGAGTCGTCGAGGCGCGCCGCGCCGCCGTACGCGGGCTTGCCGTTGAGGTTGAGCAGCAGCGGATAGACGCCCGGCCGATCGATACCGAGGGTGGCGCCGCGCGTCGTGGGCGAGGGCCGCACGGGGATCGTGACGTTGAAGGACGTCTTCTGCCCCGGTTTGAGCACCTTCGAGACCGGTTCGAACCGGCCCAGCGTGTCGTAGACGTTGTTGTCGGCGACCAGGTCGGAGCGCAGCTGGGCGGAGGTCGACACCGCCGGCGCGCGCTGGATCCGCAGGTCCAGGTCGCTCACGTCGCGGTCACCGAAGTTCTCGACGGTGCCGCGCACCACCACCTCGTTCGGGGAGGTGTCGGTGATCCGCGAGGTGACCTCGGCGACGTTGATCCGCACGAACTGCGCGTCCGGAAGACCGGCCCCGCTGGGCGCGGGTAGGCCGGTGATCGCGATCAGGAGCGTCAGCACGCACAGCAGGCGGGCCGACCGGGTCACGTCTGACCGCTCCCGCCGCCACCCCCGCCGCGGCGCCCGCGCGAGCGGCGCCCGCCCCGCCGGCGGCGCGGCTTCGGCGGGTCGTTGCGGACGGCGTTGCGCTCGGCGGCGGCGCGCTCGTACGCCGAGGGCTCGCTGCGCGGGGCGGCCGCCATCCGGGAGGCCAGCTCGTCGGGATCGGCGGTGAGGTCGTCGATGACGGTGCGCGCGGTCGCGACGAGTTTGCGCTCGTCGGAGTAGGTGAGGCGGGTCGCGAGCTCGGCCAGCGGGACCCACGCCACCTCGGAGACCTCGTAGTCCTCGGTCGAGAGGTCCCCGCTCTGCCAGGACAGCAGGAAGTGGTGCACCGTCTTGTGCACGCGACGCCCCTCGACCGCGAACCAGTAGTCGATCTTGCCGATCGGCGCGAGGACGGAGCCCGTCAGGCCCGTCTCCTCCGCGACCTCGCGTATCGCGGTCAGCTCCGCCGTCTCCCCGGTCTCGATGTGCCCCTTGGGCAGGGACCACAGGGTGCGGCCGCGGCGGTCGACGCGCCCGATGAGCGCGGCCCGCAGCTCGTCGGCACCGTCGAGCCCCGCCACGACGAGGCCGCCGGCGGAGGTCTCGCGGACCGTGCGGATGCGCGGGTCGGGGCGCGCGCGGCCGGGCGCCGGGCGCTTGGCCTTCGAGGTCGGGGTGCCCTGCTTGCGGGCGGGCTTCGCGGCCGGAGCGGGCTCCGACGGTGCGCTGTCGGCCTCCGGTGCCGACTGCTGCTCGGTGACGGCCGAGAGCTGGCCGCGCCCGCGTCCGCGGCCCCCGCGCCGGCGGCGACGCCGCGGTCGGGAGGGCGTTCCGCCGGCGGAGTCGCCGACGGGACCCGGGCGCTGCGGGCGGCCCGAGGAGTCGGCGGATTCGGCGGAGGTCACCCCCCGATGCTACTGGCCGGTTGCGCTCCCATACGCCACCGTCGTGTTTTCCCCCCGGCAGTAGACTGGTCGGTCGTGACCGAAAGCTCTCCCGCCGGCCCGGCGGACCCGCGCGCCGAACGCCGGACCCGCCTGTTGGCGGCGGCGCACATCTCGTTGCGCGGTTTGTCCGACGTCCTCGCCCCGCTGGGCGCCCGGTTCGCCGACGCGGGTCACGAGCTGTACCTCGTGGGCGGCTCGGTGCGCGACGCGCTCCTCGGCCGGCTGACGAGCGATCTGGACTTCACCACGGACGCCCGCCCGGAGCAGGTGCAGGCCCTGCTGCGCGGCTGGGCCGACGCGATGTGGGATACGGGCATCGAGTTCGGGACCGTGAGCGCGGCCTTCGCCGACCAGCTGATCGAGATCACCACCTACCGCGCCGAGGCCTACGACCGCGTGACCCGCAACCCCGTCGTGCGGTTCGGCGAGAGCCTGCGCGACGACCTGGTGCGTCGCGATTTCACCATCAACGCGATGGCCGTCCGCATCGGCCGCGACGGTGCCGAGGACTTCCAGGACCCGCTGAACGGCCTCGACGCGCTGCTCGCCGGCGAGATCGACACGCCCGCGACGCCCGAGGAGTCCTTCTCCGACGACCCGCTGCGCATGCTGCGCGCCGCCCGCTTCGTCTCCCAGTTGGGCTTCGCCGTGGCGCCCCGCGTGTCGGCCGCGATGACGGACATGGCCGCCGAGATCGACCGGATCACCGCCGAGCGGGTCCGGGCCGAGCTGGACAAGCTCATCCTCGGGCAACACCCCGTCGACGGGATCGTGCTGCTCGTCGACACCGGGCTGGCCGAGCGGGTCATCCCCGAGATCCCGGGCATGAAGCTGGCGATCGACGAGCACCACCAGCACAAGGACGTCTTCTGGCACTCGATGACCGTGCTGCAGCAGGCCATCGACCTCGAGGAGTCGGACCCGGACCTGATCCTGCGCTGGGCCGCGCTGCTGCACGACATCGGCAAGCCCGACACCCGGCGGCACGAGCCGAACGGCGGCGTCTCCTTCCACCATCACGAGGTGGTCGGAGCGAAGATGGTGCGCAAGCGGATGCGGGCGCTCGCGTACCCCAAGGCCGTGACCGAGGACGTCGCGCAGCTGGTCTTCCTGCACCTGCGGTTCCACGGCTACGGCGACGGGCAGTGGACCGACTCCGCGGTGCGCCGCTACGTCACCGACGCCGGACCGCTGCTCCCCCGGCTGCACAAGCTGGTCCGCGCGGACTGCACGACCCGCAACAAGCGGCGCGCCGCGCGGCTGCAGGCCACCTACGACGGGCTCGAGCGGCGCATCGAGGCGATCGCCGCCAAGGAGGACCTCGCGCGCGTGCGGCCCGATCTCGACGGCAACGCGATCATGGAGCTGCTCGGTCTGGAGCCCGGCCCCGAGGTCGGCGCGGCCTGGAAGTTCCTCAAGGAGCTGCGCCTGGACCGCGGCCCCCTCGACCGCGACGAGGCCGAGGCCGAGCTGACGAAGTGGTGGGCCGAGCGCCAGGGGTGATCTGCGTCAGCGCGGCGCGACCCAGGGCGATCGTGGGCCGGGAATCGCGGCGATCCGCTTCGCGAGATCGGCATTGAGCCGGGCGAGCGCGGGCCAGCCCCGCGGCTCGGGATTGTTCACGCTCGCGTACAACACGGTGCCGTCGGCGGCGAGGACGGTGGCGTCCACCGCGGTGCCGTCGTAGATGCTGGCCTTCTCGTCGATATTCGGGCGGTTGCGCAGCACGTTCTCCGCGATGGCTCGCAGGTCGGTCACATCATCAGGGCGCCCCCGGAGTTGGACGAGGCCCTTCTCCCCGTTGGTGACGATGAGGCCGTCCTTCTCGACGGTCGTGCGCAGGCGTGGAAGCCCGGGAACGAACGTGATCGTGTTGACGTCGACAACCGCGGCCTCCTGCGGCGTCGGCACCGGCACCGCGCTGGCAGCGCCCACCGCGGTCATCGAGGAGGCGAGCACGAGGGTGACCGCGAGGGCGGCTCGGATGGTCTTCCGCATGTGGGCAGCGTATCGGCCGTACGCAGGAAGCGACAGAAGTGATTCCTACTGCTGCAGATCGGTCGCGCCGTCGGCGGTGCCGTCCCCGTCGGTGTCGAAGAGCAGGACGTCGGGCGCACCGTCGGCGTCCGTGTCCGCGACGGCCTGCCGGGCGGGTTGACCGGGTTCCGCGGGCACGGGCGTGACCTGCACGGGCTTCCCCGGCTCGGGGTCCCGTCCGCCCGTGACCCCGGGAATCGGGCAGGCCGACGGTGCCGCCCGCGCCGGGGTGGCCGCGGGACCGGACGGGCCGTCGGTCCCGACCGGCCCCGGCCCGGGGCCCGATCCGGAACCCGCGCCCGGCGCCGTCGCGGGCTCCGCCCAGCGGCCGGAGCCGTCGTCGCGGAAGGCGGCCTCGCGGGTCCCGTCGCCGTCGAGGTCGAGTGCGGCCAGGTCCGCGCGGCCGTCCCCGTCGACGTCGACCATCGCGTCGTCCATCCGGCCGTCCCCGTCGAAGTCGAGCAGCACGGCGCCCTGCACCGCGGGCGAGGTCCAGCGGGTGACGTGGCCCGCCCCGTCGCCGAACCAGTACTCGATCAGCTCGTCCCCCATATCAATTGGACGCGCCAGCGGCCTCCGTGGTTCCCGTGCGGCGGTACAGGACGATGACCACGCCGACGGCGACCGCGTAGAGGAGGGCGCCGAACCCGGCGAGGGGGCGGCAGACACCGTCGAACGGCACCACCGCGGCGGCGAAGGCGACCGCGCCCACGAAGGTCACGTTGAACAGGGCGTCCTGGAAGGCGAACACCTGGCCGCGGCGCTCGTCGGGGACGTCGAGCTGCATGGCCGCGTCGCCCGAGAGCTTGACCACCTGGCCGGTGAGGCCGAGGATCGCGGCGGCCGCGACCAGCACGCCGAAGTTCAGGGTGAGCACACTCAGCTGCGTCAGGCACGCCGCGACGAGCGCCGCGACCACGGTGTTACGGCGGCCCCACCGGGCCACCGCCACGGGGGTGAGCACCGCGGCGACGAACATGCCTACGGCGGTCGCGCCCGCCACCGAACCGAAGCCGGCCAGGCCCAGCGTCCCGTCGGTGAAGTGGTGCCGGGTGAGCAGCAGCAGCATCAGGGTGTTGAACCCGAAGACGGTGCGATGGGCCCCCATGCCGGTGAGGGCGGCCGTCACCGAGGGGGCGCGCCATGCGGCGAGGGCGCCGTGCGCGAGTCCCGCGGCCACGTCGCCGAGTGCGGTCGCGGGCTTCTCGTGCTTGCCCGTGACGTCGTGGTCGGGGCCGAGCACGCCCGCCGGGAAGCGGGTGGAGAGCAGGGCGCCGAGCACCGCGACGAGCACGGCGACGGCGAGGACCCCGGCGCCGCCGACGTCGTCGGAGCCGAAAACCGCCCGCAGCCCGACGGCCGTGCTGGCACCCACGGCGGTCGCGCCGGCCCCCATCGTGGTGGTCAGGGAGTTGATCGCGACGAGCTGCGGCCGGTCGACGACGTGCGGCAGCGCGGCGGACAGCCCGGACGCCACGAACCGGCCCGCCCCGCCGACCGCCAGCGCGACGACGAAGATCGCCGTCTCCCCCGCGCCCGACGCGAGGACCCCCGCGCACGCCGCGATGAGCAGCGCACGGACGAGATTGGCGACGATGAAGACTCGGCGCCGGTCCCAGCGGTCGAGCAGGGCGCCGGCGAAGGGGCCGATCACCGAGTAGGGCAGCAGGAGAACGGCGAGGCCCGTGGCGATCGCGGCGGGCGAGGCGTTGCGTTCGGGGTTGAACACGATGGCAGTGCCGAGCCCGGCCTGGAACAGGCCCTCCGCGAACTGGCTCAGGAGTCGCACGCCGAGCAGGCGGAGCAGGTCGGGCAGGTCGCGGAAGGTCCGCCACGCGGGTTTCGCAGCGGCGGCTGGGGCGTCCGCTCCGCTGGTCGTCACGCGCTACAGCGTATCGGCGTGAAGGCTTCCGCGTCGGCGGACCCGGATGGTGGTCCGCGTGCCATGATGGGTGGGTGGGTCCCGATCGTTCGAATGAGCCGGCGCAGGGTGGCGCGTCCTCCGGCGAGCCCGCGGACGCGGGCTACGAGGTGTCGTCCGGCACGTTGCTGGTGGCCTCACCCGAGCTGATCGAGCCGACGTTCTCGCGCACGGTCGTGTACCTGATCGAGCACAACGAGTCGGGCAGCCTGGGCGTCGTCCTCAACCGGCCCAGCGAGTCCGCGGTGCACGGAGTCCTCCCCCGGTGGCACGACCTCGCGGCCAAGCCGAAGGCCGTGTTCGTCGGTGGCCCCGTGAACCAGTCCGCGGCGCTGTGTCTCGGCGTGGTGAAGGCGGGCGTGGACGCGAGCGGCATTCGCGGCCTGCAGCCCGTCGCCGGCCGGGTGGTGCTGGTGGATCTGGACTCGGACGTGGAGATGATGGACGAGCTGCTCGACGGCGTCCGCGTCTTCGCGGGGTACAGCGGCTGGGGCATGGGTCAGCTCGACGACGAGCTCGAGCGCGACGACTGGATCCCCTGCGGCTCGCTGCACACCGACGTCCTCGTGCCCGCGCGCGTGGACCTGTGGGGCAGGGTGCTGCGCCGTCAGGGCCTGCCGACCGCGCTGCTGGCGACGCATCCGGTGGACGTCTCCGTCAACTGACTCCGTGGTCGCCGCGCCCTTTCTGCGACTCGATGATCCGCCACAGCGCCGAGCGGCACACCTCCACGTCCGGCCCGAGCAGGCGCCCCCACTCCTCATCCAGCGCGATCGACGTGTCGAGCATCGCCCTGGTGAGTTCCTCGCCCTCGGGCGTCAGGGTCAGGATCCGCGCGCGCCGGTCGGTCTCGTCGACGGTGCGCGCCACGAATCCCCAGGAGACGAGCTCGTCGACGGTGGGCGCGACGGTCTGTTTGGTCGTTCCGAGCTCGGCGGCCACGTCGACGATCCGGACGGGCCGCGCGTCGATCAGCGCGAGTACCCGCATGTGACCGGTGCGCAGCCCCGGCTCGTATCGGCGCACCTGGTCGAGGAGCAGGTCGGCGACGATGACGCCGACGCGACGCGCGAGGAGGTGGATGCGCGCGTTCGGCCCGGGATCGATGATCGCGAGCGAATCGGTGGAGGTGGACGTGCCCCTGGACATGATGGTCAGGGTAACCGGACGAATGTCGGACGGGTCACTCCGATGTGCGTGACAACGAGTGTTGTCTTACGATAGTCAGGCAATACTGACTACAAGGAGCGACGAGATGCCCGTCGTCACACGCGCACCCGGCGGACACCCTCGGAGCCGGTTCCTGCTCGGCGTGTTCCTGGCGGTGACCGCATTCGTGCACCTGGCGCGGATCGGCTCGATCCCCGGTGCCGAGGCCGACGCCTCGTGCGCGGGTCTCGCCATCGTCTACACGGTTCTCGTGATCGTGGTGCTGCTCGGTGAGCGGTGGGGATATCTCGCCGCGGCCGCCTTCCCGCTGATCGGGCTCCTGCTCGGCGACTATCGGTCGTTCGCCTACTTCGACGATCCGATCGACGCGATGGATCCGGTGGTCGAACTCCTCGTCGTCCCGATCGCCGTGTACGTGCTCCGGTCGACCGCGAGGGTCGAGCTCCAGGATCGGTGCGGGCTGCGACCCGGTCCCGTCGACCGCCCCGGGTGAGTCGGCGCCCGCGTGCCCCGCCGAGTGCGCGTCCGCCGGCACCGGGCCTCGGTCGCACTGCGACCCCGATGATCTCGCGCTGCGCTCGCCCGGCGTGACAGCAGGTGTTGTCGTAACATTCTTTCGACAACGGGGGTCCAGGAAAGGGAACGCGGCGGATGGTAGACGTCGATCGGCCACGTCCGGCTGTTCACCTCGCGCGGATGACGCTCGGAGCGCTCCTCGCGATCGTCACGTTCTCCCACGTGATGCAGGCGCTGGAGTCGTCGGCGCCGACCACCGTGGCGGGGGCCGTCGGCGCGGTGGTGACGTACGCCGCGATCACCGTGCTCGTGCTCGCCGGCCGGCGGCTGGGGTACACCGCGGCCGTGGTGCTCCCCCTCCTCTCGTTCTTCTACAGCGACCACCGGCTGGTCGGCCCGCCCGCGCGACCGATCGAGATCCTGTACTTCGGCCTGTACGCCGCGATCGTCCCGCTGGGCGCGTACCTCTGGTACGCGTCGGGCGCCGCCTCCGCGAGGGACATTAATTAGGCTAGTCTTACCTTCCTGACGATCAGGAGGGTTCATGAGGCGGATCAACAGGGCACTCGTCGCCACCGCAGCGGTGGTCGCGCTGGTCACGACGGGCTGCGGCGGACCGTCGTCCGACGGCGCCGGCGCGGCGTCGGCGACGGTGACGATCGCGCAGGTCAACGGTGTGACCGAGTTCCCGGTCGGCCCGCGTCGGATCGTCGCCACCGGCTACTCGCTCGACAACCTGCTGGCCCTGGGCGTGAAGCCGGTCGCCGTGGTGGAGGGCGGGCTGCCCCTGCCCGCACCGTGGCACGGCGCGAAGCTCGACGGCGTCCCGATCATCAAGTCCCCTGATAAGAAGTCGATGCCGGTCGAGGAGATCGCCAAGTACCGCCCCGAGCTCTTCGCCGGCGACAACTACGTCGTCGACCAGCCCACGTTCGAGCGGCTGTCGTCGATCACGAAGGTGCTGGGCGGCATCGAGGAGAACGGCTCCAGCGCGGCGTGGGACGTGCAGCTCAAGGCCCTCGGCCGGATCCTCGGACAGGAGGATGCGGTGAACCGGGTCCTGGCGGACGACGAAGCGCGGTTCGCGGCGGTCCGGGCGCGGCATCCGGGGCTGCAGGGCAAGTCGGCGGTCCTCGCGCAGTACCTCGCGGCGGCGAGCACCTTCAACTTCGTCTCGTCCGCCGCCGACCCGACGAACACGATGTTCGCCGAGTTGGGAATGACCCTCCCGAGGGCGATCAAGGACAACCCGCGCTTCGCCACCGGCTCCGGTCAGCAGGGCGGCCGCACGCCGGTCTCGCTGGAGCTGCTCCCCCAGATCGCCGCGAACCTGATGGTGATCTACCCGAACGGCGCCACCGCGGCCGACCTGGCACGACTGCCCGGTTACGCGGGCCTGCCGCAGGTGACGTCGGGTGCGACCCGGGTGGTCGACCTGCAGACCGTCATCGCGCTGAACCAGCCCACGTCGCTGAGCCGTGAGTGGATCCTGCCGCAGCTCGAGCCGCTCTTCGTGAACGCCGCGGGGCAGCGGGCGGTCGCCTGATGCGGCCGGGTCGCCGACCCGTCCGGTGTCCGTAGCGACGTGGCGATCGACATCGTCGGCGCGGCCGACGGATCGGTCGTGGTCCTGCCGGCCGTCCCGTCCTGACCGGCTCCGGCTCAGTCCAGTCCGAAACGGCTGGAGACCTCGGTGATCGTGTACTCGTTCCGTAGCTTGCAGGCGGAGTTCTGGTTCGCGAAGAAGCCTTGTTTCCACACGGCCTCGGCGCGGGGCACCGCCTGAATCCACCGCACGGGAACCACCCACTCCCGCTGATCCTGCGCGTCGTCGGTGCTCGGGTAGACGTAGGTGCCCCGCAGCGGCAGCGAGGACAGCGGCACCGACGACCCCGCGTGCTCGACCACGGCGTCCTCGAACGGCTGGGCCGCGGCGAGCACCTCACCGACGCCGACGTAGCCCGACTTGGGGATGTGGGTGAACACCCGGGCGCCCACGGGCAGCTGCCGCAGCGTGCGGGAGAACCACTCGCCGCCACCGGCCGAGACGAATCCGTGGGTGCGCGCGTCGTCCCAGCTGCGTCCGCCGGGTTCCTCCCCGAAGCTCACGTACCAGTCGTGCCCGTTCCATACGGCCTGCTTCTTGGCCGACGATGCCGCACCGCTGCGCGTGGCCGTGACGCCGGCATCGTCGATCAACCAGGTGCGCGCGAGGTACTCCCGGTCGCCATCGGCGAAGTAGTCGAGCAGCAGCACGTTGATCGGCACCTGGTAGCCGCCGGAGAGATAGCCGACGAGCCGTTCGGTGGCATCGTCCATGTCGCTCGCGACCACGATCAGCTGGTGCCGGCTGTTCAGGTCGTCGGGGGCGCCGTCGCCGAAGACGTCCGCGAAGGCCTCGTCGAAGGAGGCCGCGCCGCCGGTACGACGCTGGTAGTCGTCGAATATCGCGCGGACCTCGGGGTTCTCCAGATCCTGGACCCAGGAGGCGTAGTCGAGCACCTGCGCGACCACGTCCCGGGGCGTGCGGTCGCGCTTGAGCTCGATCACCACCACATCACCGTCGGCGTTGACGCCGAGCAGATCGATGAACTTCCCGTACTTGGTGGGAACCTGGCGTCCGATGAGGAGGATCGGCTGGCCGAGCACGTCGGTCTGCGTCTCGATGATGTCCTCGAGGCGGGATTCGAGCGCCAGCTTCGTGGGTTGGACTCGTCGCGGCTCGCCGTCGATCCGCCACATCGCGATCTTCGTCCCCACTGACCCCACCCCGATCGTCGGTTGCCTCTCGGCAGCGTACGCGGAGCAGAAGCGCGCCGCGTCGATCAGGCCGCGACGGTCTCGGACTCGAGTTCGCGCCCGTACTTCGCGGCCAGCCACGCGCACATCATGAGCTGGAGCTGGTGGAAGATCATCAGCGGCAGCACGAGGAGGCCGACGGGCTGCCCGGCGAACAGGACCGCCGCCATCGGCAGGCCCGTGGCCATGGACTTCTTGGTGCCGCAGAACTGAACGGCGATCATGTCGGCCCGGTCGAAGCCGAGCTTCTCCGCGGTGGTCCGGGTGAGCCACAACATGACGAGCACGAGGACGACGGACAGCACGATGAGTTGCACCACGCCGACCCAGGAGACCTGGCTCCAGATGTGCTCGCGCATGCCGGCGGAGAACGCCGCGTAGACCACCAGCACGATCGACCCGCGGTCCACGTACTTGAGGGTCGCCGCGTGCTTCGTCACGAACTCCCCCACCCAGGGCCGCAGCAGCTGCCCGAGGAGGAAGGGCAGCAGCAGCTGCAGGCACAGGTCGATGATCGAGCTGCTGTGGAACTGGACCTCGCCGGTGGTCGCCATCAGCGCCAGCACCAGCAGCGGCGTGATGAAGACGCCGAGCAGGTTGGAGACCGAGGCGCTGACGATCGCGCCCGGCACGTTGCCGCCCGCGATCGACGTGAAGGCGATCGACGACTGCACCGTGGAGGGCAGCAGCGTCAGGAACAGCACGCCCGCGTACAGCTCGGGCCGCAGCAGCACCTCCGGCGCGAACCGCAGCAGCACCCCGATGACGGGGAAGACCACGAAGGTGAAGCCCAGGATCACCACGTGCAGGCGCCAGTGCTTGAGCCCGGCGAGCGCCTCCATCGGGTGGATCCGTGCCCCGTACAGGAAGAACAGCACGGCGATCGCGACGGTGACGGCACCGTCGACCACCGGGACCGCCCGGCCCTCCGCGGGGAGGATCGCGGCGAGGCCGACGGCCGCGAAGATCGCGAGGATGAAGCCGTCGATGGAGAGCTTGCCGAGAAGTGTCCGCATCGGCTAGGCGGGGCGCGCCTCGTGGTCGCACATGCCCTTGAGGGCACACGCGCCGCACCCGCCGGTCACGCCGCAGTCCGCCGCCGGGTCGTCCGACGGTGCCTCGTCGGCGCTGCAGCACGTGGCCTCGGGCATCTGCAGGCGCGCCTGGATGGAGGCCGCGCGGGCGCCCTGCAGGGCGCCGAAACCGGCCAGGAACAGGCCCGCGACCACGGCGACGCCGAGCGCCACGTAGGACCACGGGGCGTCCATCGCGAGGCCGATGAGGGCGCCGCCGCCGAAGATGACGCCCGCGGCCACCAGGCCGGGACCGGCGACGCGATTCGCGGTGCGCCAGAGCAGCGGATCGGAGAGGGTCTGTTCGGTGCGGACCCCCACGACACCGTTCTCCGGGAGGCGGCCGGCGAGCCCGGCGCCGCCCACGACGACGGCCGCCACGGCGGCCAGGGCGAGGATCACAACCAGCACGAACACGATCTCCAGTTTAGAGACCCGCGCAAATCGCCCCCGCCGAGGTGTTTGCGGGGCCGACCAGGGCCGTCATTAAGCTGGTGGGGTGACGCAGAACGTTGAACAGAGTCCCTCGGCCGGCCCCGCCCACCGGTACACGGCCGAGCTCGCGGGCGCGATCGAGCAGCGGTGGCGCGATCAGTGGCGCGACGGTGGCGTCTTCAACGCCCCGAATCCCGTCGGCCCGCTCCGGGGCGAGGGCGCTCTCCCCGCCGAGAAGCTGTTCATCCTGGACATGTTCCCGTACCCGTCGGGTGCGGGCCTGCACGTCGGCCACCCCCTGGGTTTCATCGCGACGGACGTCTTCGGCCGCTACCACCGGATGAACGGCGCCAACGTCCTGCACACGATGGGCTTTGACGCCTTCGGCCTGCCGGCCGAGCAGTACGCGGTGCAGACCGGTACGCACCCGCGGGTGACCACCGAGAAGAACATCGAGCGGTACCTCGAGCAGATCGCCACGTTGGGGCTGGCGCACGACGAGCGCCGCCGCATCTCGACCACGGATCCCGAGTTCTACCACTGGACGCAGTGGATCTTCCTGCAGATCTACAACGCCTGGTATGACACCGCCCAGGACCGCGCTCGCCCCATCGCCGAGTTGGAGGCCGAGTTCGCCTCCGGTGCCCGCGCCCTCGACGACGGCCGGGACTGGTCGAGCCTGACGGTGCGCGAGCGCGCCGCCGTGCTCGACGAGCATCGCCTGGTACGGGAGAGCAACTCGCTGGTGAACTGGTGCCCCGGATTGGGCACCGTGCTCGCCAACGAGGAGGTCACCGCCGACGGTCGCAGCGAGCGCGGCAACTTCCCGGTCTACCGCAAGCAGCTGCGGCAGTGGATGATGCGGATCACGGCGTACTCGGACCGCCTCATCGACGACCTGGACGCGCTGGACTGGCCCGAGAAGGTCAAGTCCATGCAGCGCAACTGGATCGGCCGCAGCCGCGGTGCGCGCGTCGCGTTCACGGCCGCGGGCGAGCGCATCGAGGTCTTCACGACCCGCCCCGACACCCTGTTCGGCGCGACGTACATGGTGCTCTCCCCCGAGCACCCGCTGGTGGACCGGCTCACCGCCGACGCGTGGCCGGCGGGCACCGACGAGCGCTGGACCGGCGGCGCCGCCTCCCCCGCCGAGGCCGTCGCCGCGTACCGCGCGTCGATCGCCGCCAAGTCCGATCTGGAGCGCCAGGAGGGCAAGGAGAAGACGGGCGTCTTCCTCGGGACCACGGCCGCCAATCCGGTGAACGGCGAGCAGGTGCCGGTGTTCATCGGCGACTACGTCCTCATGGGCTACGGCACCGGCGCCATCATGGCGGTTCCCGGCCACGACGTGCGCGACCACGAGTTCGCGACGAAGTTCGGCCTGCCGATCGTCGAGGTGATCGGCAGCGAGACCGGCGTGATGGACGAGGCGTACACGGGCGAGGGGCCCGCGGTGAACTCCGCGAACGGCGACCTGGACATCAACGGCCTCGGAGTCACGGAGGCGAAGGCCGCCGTCATCGCCCACCTGGAGAAGACCGGCGGGGGTGAGGGCACCGTGCAGTACAAGCTGCGCGACTGGCTGTTCGCGCGCCAGCGGTACTGGGGCGAGCCCTTCCCCATCGTCTTCGACGCCGACGGCACCCCGCACGCCCTACCGGAATCGCAGCTGCCCGTGCTGCTTCCGGAGGTCAAGGACTACGCCCCGGTGGCCTTCGATCCCGAGGACTCGGACTCGCAGCCCTCTCCCCCGCTGGCCAAGGCCGCGGAGTGGATGCGGGTCGAGCTCGATCTGGGCGACGGGCTCAAGGACTACACCCGCGACGCGAACGTCATGCCGAACTGGGCCGGTAGCTCCTGGTACCAGTTGCGCTACATCGATCCGACGAACACGGAGGCCTTCTGCGCCAAGGAGAACGAGGCGTACTGGACCGGGCCGCGACCCGAGCTGCACGGACCACGTGACCCGGGCGGCGTCGACCTGTACGTGGGCGGCGTCGAGCACGCGGTGCTGCACCTGCTGTACTCCCGGTTCTGGCACAAGGTGCTCTTCGACCTGGGCTACGTGACCTCCCGCGAGCCGTACCGGAAGCTGTTCAACCAGGGCATGATCCAGGCCTTCGCCTACACCGATTCCCGGGGCGTGTACGTGCCCGCCGAGGACGTGGTGGAGCGCGACGGGAAGTACTTCCTCGGCGAGCAGGAGGTGAACCGCGAGTACGGCAAGATGGGCAAGTCGCTGAAGAACTCGGTCGCTCCGGACGACATCGCCCGCGAGTACGGCGCCGACACCCTGCGCGTCTACGAGATGTCCATGGGCCCCCTGGATCAGGACCGCGCCTGGGCCACCAAGGACGTCGTGGGTGCGCAGCGCTTCCTGCAGCGTGCGTGGCGCGCCGTGATCGATGAGGAGACCGGATCCGTCCGCGTCACCGACGAGACGCCGACCGATGAGTCGATGCGGGTGCTGCACAAGACGATCGCCGGTGTCCGCGAGGATTACGCGGAGATGCGCGACAACACCGCCATCGCCAAGCTGATCGAGCTGACCAACCACCTCACCAAGGCGTACCCCGGCGGCGCGCCGCGGGCACTGGCGGAGCCGCTCGTGCTGATGCTGGCGCCCGTCGCCCCGCACATCGCGGAGGAGCTGTGGAGCCGGCTGGGCCACGCCACCTCGCTCGCGCACGGCCCCTTCCCGGTCGCGGAGGGGCAGTGGTTGGTCCAGGACACGATCGAGATCCCGGTGCAGGTGAAGGGCAAGGTGCGATCGCGGATCACCGTGGGCGCCGACGCCTCCGACGAGGCCCTCGAGGCCGCCGCCCTCGCGGACCCGAAGATCGCCGAGCTGCTCGACGGTGCTCCGCGCAAGGTGATCGTCGTCTCCGGCAAGCTCGTCAACATCGTCCCGTAAGAGGAGAGGCGCCGCACGCGGGGAGGAGCGATCGTGATCGGATCAGTCGCGGACCTGGCGACCGAGGAGCGGCGCAGCCTGCTCGAGCTGGTGGAGGGCTTCACCGCGGAGCAGTGGCTGGCGCCGACCCTCTGTGCGGGCTGGAGCGTGCGTGACGTGGTGCTGCACCACATCAGCTACGACCTACTGACCGGCAGGGAAACGCTGCAGCGCATGGTGTCCGGGCGCGCGAACCCGGGGACTTCCTCCAACGACGCGCGACTCGCTGAGCTGTCCGGAATGACCACGACGGACGTCGTCGCCGCCCTGCGCGAGCACGTCCGTCCCACGGGGCTCACTTCGGGATTCGGATCTCGGATCTCCCTGCTGGACGGCATGATCCACCAGCAGGACATCCGCCGTCCGCTGGGGCTGCCGCGAACCATCCCCGGGGATCGGATCCGGCCGGCGCTGAACTTCGCCCTGTGGGCGCCGCCCGTGCGCGGCGCGGTTCGGGGCAGGGGAGTGCGCCTCGTCGCCGACGACCTCGACTGGTCCTTCGGCCGCGGCCCCGAGGTTCGGGGCACGGCGGAGGCGCTCCTCCTCGCTATGGGTGGGCGCACCGTCGTTCTCGACGAACTGAGCGGGCCCGGGCGGGATCGCCTGGCGCGCAACCTCGGCGCGCTCCCGTGATGTAGCGGGAGCCCGCCCGCGCCACGCGGCGCGGATCCGCGCTACGCGGCGGCGTGCAGCCGACCCCGCGCTTCGCGCGCGGGCCACGGCGGATCCTCGCGCCAGTGGTTGTCGGCGTCGTGTTGGGAGAGCAGGTCCTCGAGCATCGGCGGGCCGTGGGGCCCGTCGAGCATCGCGGCGATGTCGTCGTGGATCGTGCCCACGAAGTCGCGGTAGAGGGCGCGCTCGTCCTGTGCGCGCCAGGTGTCGGCGTACTGCTGATGTCGTTGCCGGTGGTGCTCCTGGGCCAGGCGGTAGAGCTCCTGTGCGTGGTGCGTGTGGTTCACGCGGTACTCGCCGGTGGGGTCTCCCGTGCGGCGCCACCCGGTACGCCCCGCGTAGTCATCGGTCTCGGGCAGCACGATCGTCTCGAAGCCGCGGCGAACCTCGTCGCCGGAGGGAACCACCTTGCCGTGGTGCGCATCGCACGCCAGGGTGAGCACGGAGATATCGGTCCGTCCGCCATCCCGCCACTCCGTGATGTGGTGCACCTGACAGCGGGTGGCCGGGGCGTCGCAACGCGGCGCGCTGCAACCCTTCTCGGACCCGTACAGCGCGATCCGCTGGTCCGCGGACGCGAGGCGCCGCTCCCTGCCGAGGTACAGCGGCCGCGCCGCGAGATCCAGGAGGAGAACGTACTTGGGATTGGCGCCCATCATCCGCAGGGCGTCCTCGACGGGGAGNCGNCCNCCGGNNGCGGTGGTCGCGATCCCCGTCTCGGACTCGAGCTGATCGATGGTGAGTGTGATGATCGGGACGCACGGCAGCCCGCGGTGCTGCCCGAGAGCACCCGACTCGATCGCCGTCCGCAGTGCGGCGACCACTGCGTCGTGGTTGCGTTGCGGGGCGCTCCGCCGGTCCCGCTTCGCCGCCTCGGCGACGGCCTCGGCGTCGTCGATGTCGACGGGGTGCTCGGCGTCCGCCGGGTTGTTCACGCCCGGCCGGGCGAGCTTCTCCAGCACCGTGTCCAGGAGCGCGCGGGCCTCGGGCGAGAGCACCCCGCCCAGCGCGGACGTGAGATCGTCGGCCTGCTTGCCGACGGTCAGCTCGCGCGTGCGGGCGACGTCCTCGGCGGAGGGTTCGGCACCGTCGGGATCGAGGAGCTCGTACGCGCGCCGGCCGAGCATCGCGATGTCCTCCGGGGTGCAGCCGCCCACGGCGGCGGCGACCAGCATGTCCTCCAGGTCGTGCAGATCGGGATGGGAGAGCTTGGGGGAGCAGGCGTCGAAGGCCTTCTCGATCGCCTGGGCGTGCCGCTCGGACAGCTCGCCCGCACGCTGGGCGCCGGCGACGAGCGGTAGGCGAGGCTCGGGGGAGTACCCGCGTTCCTGCCGCGGCGCGCGGGACCGGGCGCCGCGGATCCGGTCCCGAGCCTCGACGCCGGCCAGGGACAGCTGATCGACCAGAAGCTCCTTGGCGCCCGTGTAACCGAGCTGCGCGGGAAGGTCCTGTTCGACGGCCACCTCGGCGAGCCAGTGCTGGCTACTGGGGACGGTGCGGGCGGCGCGCTCGAGGCGCCGCAGACTGCCGAGCACTTCCTGCGAGGACAGCATGACAGGGTTCATCGAGGCCAGGCGGTCGGCCGCCTGTTCGAAGGAGGTCAGTGCATCGAGATACTCAGCCGCAGTGCTGGAACCGACCATGATCCGCCCCCCTTCGCTACTGCAAGCCTACGCTGATGTACGAAGAGGCGCAAGATGATCGAACAAGCTTCCGACGGGCCGACGATGCCCTAGCCTGGAGGTCTCGGGAGAGGGGAGCGCCGGATGCGCCTGATCGACGATGCGGAGCGTCGCGCCCGCGTGGCGCGCCGCCACGCCCTCGCCCCGCCGTACCGGACCCACTCCGTGCTCGACGCGGTGCGCGCCGTCGGCGTCCTGCACGCCACGGAACCGGCGACGCCGTACCTATCGGTGCACGCGCGGATGCACGACTTCGCCCGTGACGCCTACGAGCGCCAGCTGTGGGAGGAGCGGTCGCTCGTCAAGCAACTCGCCATGCGCCGCACCATGTTCGTCTTCCCGCGCGAGCTGTACGGCGCGGCGCTGAGCGGACCGTCGGATCGCGTCGCGGCCCAGGAACACGCGAAGATCGCCAAGGACGCGGTCCGCGGCGGGATCGCGGACGACGGCGGATCCTGGCTCGCACAGGCGCGGTTCGCGGTGCTCGACGCCCTCCGCGGCCGTGAGCTCAGCGCCGTCCGGCTCCGCGAGCAGCTACCGGAGCTCGACGGCAAGGTGATGATGTCCGAGGGCAAGAAGTACGGCGGCGAGATGCACCTGGCGCCACGTGTTCTGACCTGGCTCGGCGCGGCGGGCGAGCTGGTGCGGGCCCACAACGAGAGCCACTGGCGGGTGAACCGGAACCTATGGGCCCGCGCCGACGAGTGGCTGGCCGCGCCCGCCGCGCGCACCGCTCCCGGAGAGGCGTACGCCGTGCTGGTGCGCGAGTACCTGCGCGCCTTCGGCCCGGCCACGGAGACCGACGTCGTGTGGTGGTTCGGCGCCACCAAGACGACGATCCGTGCCGCCCTCGCCGAGATCGGCGCGGTACAGGTGCGATTGGAGCGCGAGGCGACCGGATGGGTGCTGCCCGACGACGTGGATCCCGTGGCGCCGGTGGAGCCCTGGGCCGCACTCCTGCCCGCGCTCGACCCCACGCCGATGGGCTGGAAGGAGCGCGCCTTCTACCTCGACCCCGCCTTCGCGACCGCGATCTACGACGCCGCGGGCAACGCCGGGACCACCGCGTGGTGGGACGGCCGGATCATCGGGGCCTACCGGCAGGAGGACGACGGCACCGTCGTCCTGGTGCTACCGCCCGGCACACCTCGCGCTGCGCGCAAGGCCCTCGGCACGGAAGCCGCGCGGCTGCAGGAGTGGCTGGCGGGGGAGCGGGTGAACTCGCTCTACAAGTCCCCGATCACGTTGTCCTGACGAGACGTTCGCGGAGCCACGACGGGATCAGTCGACGAGGTCGGCGTAGTCGGGCAGGTGGGCGGGTGCCAACACGGACCGCAGGGTCAGCGACAGCTGGGCGCGGACGTACTCTCCGAGATCCATGGTCCGCTCGAAGTACCAGTGCTTGAGCGCCCACGCATGCGCGAGCAGGAGCAGGTTGTAGGCCACGAGATCCGGGTCGGGAGTGGAGAACAGCCCCGCGTCCACCCCGTCCCGGAGGATCAGGCGGAGCGGCTCGGTGGTCTCGACCTCGAGGCGCTTGATCCGGTCTCGGCCCTCGGCGCTGAGCGCATTGCTCTCCCGGTACGTGAGGACGGCCGCGTGCCGGTGCTTGTCGATCACGCGGCAGTACGCGTCGAACGCCGCGGCGAGCCGGCGGACCGGATCGTCCCCCGCGGTCGAGACGGCGGCGGGAACGGCGTCCGCGAAGGCGTCGAGGACCGCGACGATGACCGCGAGCAGTACCTCGTCCTTGCCGCCGAAATACCGGTAGATGAGGCCCACGCTGACCCCCGCCTCGGCGGCCAGGGCCTGCATGGAGACCGATTCCGATCCGCTGCGCTCCATGAGCCGGGCGGCCGCCTCCAGGATCTGGCGGGAGCGTAGGGCGGCGCTCGCCTCGCGCGCCGCGGCCTCCACAGACAGCAGTTCCGACTCGGTGCTCACGACGGTCTCCTTCCGCTTCACGCCGGTTCCAGCCTAAGCCTCCGACCGGTCACCCCTTGACGGGCCACGCGAAATGAATATAGATTCAGCCGCAGTGAATGAAGATTCAATCGAGCCGGAGGGCATCATGAGCAGCAGCTTCGAAGACATCTCCTACGTGGTCGAGGGGGCGGCGGGAGTGATCACCATCAACCGCCCCGACCGCTACAACGCGTTCCGGTCGAGGACCATCGACGAGCTGATCTCCGCGTTCAACGCCGCCTGGTCCGACGAGCGCGTGCGGGCGGTGATCCTCACCGGGGCGGGGGAGAAGGCCTTCTGCACCGGCGGCGACGTCAAGCAGCGCGCCGAGACCGGTGACTACGGGCCGTCGGAGCTGGGGCGGTTCCGGGTGGGGGATCTGCACAAGCTGATGCGCGACATCCCGAAGCCCGTGATCGCCGCGGTCAACGGCGTCGCCGTCGGCGGGGGCCACGTGCTCCAGGTGCTCGCAGACGTTTCGATAGCGAGCGAGACCGCGCGGTTCGGCCAGGCCGGACCCCGCGTGGGCTCCTTCGACGCCGGCTTCGGCTCCGCCTATCTCGCCCGCGTCGTCGGCGAGAAGAAGGCGCGGGAGATCTGGTTCTGGTGCCGCCTCTACGACGCACAGCAGGCCCTCGACATGGGCCTGATCAACAAGGTCGTGCCGGCAGCGGAGCTGCTCGACGAGGCCAGGGCGTGGGCGGAGGAGGTCGCCGCGCTGAGCCCCACAGCGATCCGGTTCCTGAAGCAGTCCTTCAACGCCGACACGGACCACCAGGCCGGGTTCTCGAACATGGCGATGACCGCCCTCGACATCTTCGGCGTCTCCGCGGAGGGCATGGAGGGCGCCACCGCCTTCGCCGAGAAGCGCGCTCCCGACTTCGCCCCGCACGTCAACTGGCACTGAGCCACCACCGGAGGACGATCGCCATGCACTACGGATTCGACGACGACGAACAGGTCTTCCGCGCGGAGATCGCGCGGTGGGCCGAGAAGATCCTCGCCCCGCACTACCAGGGCGACGATCGCGCCGCCGCGCTGCGCCGCACGCAGGTGAGCGATATGGCAGCGATGGGCATGACCGGGCTGCGGATCCCCGAGGAGTACGGCGGCCAGGACGCGTCCGCCGTCATCGCCGGCATCGCCGCCGAGGAAGTGGGCCGCGCCGATTTCAACGCCGGCTACCTCCTCATCAACACCGCTCTGATCAGCGACATCCTGGTGCGGAACTGCACGGAGGAGCAGAAGCGGCAGTGGCTTCCGGGCATCGCCTCCGGCGAGACCGTCCCGGCCATCATGATCACCGAACCCGAGCACGGCACCGACGCCGCGGCGCTCGGTCTTCGGGCGACGCCGGACGGCGAGGGCGGCTGGAGCCTCGACGGGGAGAAGACCTCCATCACCCTCGGGATGGCCGCCGACCGTGCCGTCGTGCTCGCCCGCACCGGAGGACCCGGCGCCCGCGGGGTGAGCGCCTTCTGGGTCGACATATCCGCCCCGGGCATCCGGCGCACGCCGTTCGACGATCTCGGCAGTCGGGCCATCGGGCGCGCATCGATCTTCTTCGACGGCGTCCGCGTCGGCAGCGGCGACCTGATCGGGGCGGAGGGCGACGGATTCGTCTCCGTCATGCAGGGTTTCGACTACTCCCGGGCCATCATCGGCCTCCTCTGCCTCGGTGCCGCGCAGCAGTCCCTCGACGAGGCCGTTCAGTGGTCCCGCGACCGGCAGGCGTTCGGCGGTCCCATCGGCAGGTTCCAGGGCGTTTCCTTCCCCCTGGCGGAGGCGACGACCTACGTCACCGGCGCCCGCCACGTCTGCTACGAGGCGCTGTGGCGCAAGGACAACGGGCTCGAGCACTCGTCCGAGGCGGCGATGGCGAAGTTCTGGGCGCCGAAGCTCTCCGTGGACGTGATCCACCAGTGTCTGTTGACCCTGGGCCACGTCGGCTACTCCACCGAGCACAAGGTCGGACAACGCCTCCGCGACGTCATCGGGCTCGAGATCGGTGACGGCACCGCCCAGGTGTCCAAGCTGGTCATCTCCAGGCACCTCCTCGGCCGAAGCTTCGCGCCGTAACCCCCACGAGAAGAAGGACTTCCATCATGAGCAGACTCGCAGGAAAGGTCGCACTCGTCACGGGCGCGGGCCAGGGCATCGGGGCGGCGATCGCGCGCCGACTCGCCGACGACGGTGCCGTCGTCGCGGTCACCGACGTCGACGGAACGACCGCACGCGGCACGGCCGCCGAGATCGGCCGGGGCGCCGTCGGCATCGAGCTCGACGTCACCGACCGGGCCTCGGTCGATGCCGCTGTCGACCGCGTCGTCGCCGAACTCGGCCCCATCGACGTCCTGGTCAACAACGCCGGCTGGGACAAGGCGGAACCCTTCGTCGAGTCGGAGCCGGAGACCTGGCAGCGCGTCGTCGCGATCAACCTGTACGGCGTGCTCAACACCTCCAAGAAGGTGCTCCCGCTGATGGCCGCGCGGGGCGCCGGCACGGTGGTCAACCTGGGCTCGGACGCCGGCCGGGTCGGCTCGTCGGGAGAGGCGGTCTACGCCGCGGCGAAGGGCGGCGTGATCGCCTTCACCAAGTCCGTCGCGCGCGAGATGGCGCGGAGCCGGGTCACCGTGAACTGCGTCTGTCCCGGCCCGACGGACACCGCGCTGTTCGCCTCCATGGGCGGCGAGAAGCTGCGGGATGCGCTCCAGAAGGCCATTCCGCTCCGACGCCTCGGGCAGCCCGAGGACCTGGCCCACGCCGTCGCCTTCCTCGCGTCCGACGAGGCCTCCTTCATCACCGGCCAGACCGTCAGCGTCAGCGGCGGCCTCACGATGAGTTGAGACGACGATGACCTACGACACCGTGCTCACCCCGGAGCAGATCGCCGAGTACGAATCGGCTGGCTTCTGGAGCGGTGAGGTGATCACCGACCACCTCGACCGCTACGCGACCGCGACGCCGGACCGCCTCGCCTTCGTGGACGCGCGCCGGGAGATCACTTACGGCGCCCTGCGCGCCGAGGTGGACCGCTGCGCAGCGGGCCTCCTCGAACTCGGCGTGCGGCCGGGCGACGTGGTCTCGTTCCAACTGCCCAACTGGATCGAGTGGATCGTGGTGCACTTCGCCGCCACGCGGATCGGCGCCGTGAGCAATCCTCTGATCCCGATCTACCGCGAGCGCGAGATCGGCTTCATGGTCGCGCTCGCCGCGTCGAAGGTGGTGGTGATCCCTCGAACCTTCCGCGATTTCGACTACCCCGCCATGTACGACCGCTTGGCCGATCGCCTGCCCTCGGTCGAGCACGTGCTGGTCGTCGGGGGCAGTTACGACGAGTTCGTCGGGACGCCCTGGGAGGAGCGCCGGCCCGCGGGCGAGCTCGCTGCGCTCCGGCCCGATCCCAACGACGTCTCGCTGCTGATCTTCACCTCCGGCACGACGGGGGAGCCCAAGGGCGTCATGCACACTCACAACACGCTCGTCGCCGCGAACAACCCGCTGCCGGCGCGACTCGGCATCACGGCCGACACCCGCTTCCACATCGCGTCGACCCTCGCGCACCTCACGGGCTTCCTGTACGGAGCACGGCTGGGCGTGCAGAACGGCGCGGCCTGCGTGCTCCAGGACGTCTGGGACCGGGACGAGTTCGTGCGGCTCGTGGAGCGGCACCGGATCTCCTACACCTCGGGCGCGACACCGTTCCTCCACGATCTCATCGGCGCGCCCGCGCTGGACGGTGCGGACGTCTCCAGTTTGTCCCTGTTCTGCTGCATGGGTGCGCCGATCCCGCGCGCCATCGTCGCCGAGGCCGCGGCGAAGCTGCCGGCGCTGACCGTCCTCGGCGGCTGGGGACAGACGGAGAACGCGCTGGTCACGCTCGGGGTGCCGGGCGACCCGGTCGACAAGATCGCCGGCACCGACGGCTACCCGTGGCCGGGTATGGAGATCCGTACCGTCGACGGCGAGAACCGGCCGACCGCGCCCGGCGTGGAGGGCCGGCTGCACGTCCGCGGTCCCTCGCTCTTCGTCGGCTACCTGCATCGCCTCGAGGAGACGCGGGCGCAGTTCGCGCCGGGAGGCTGGTTCGACACGGGCGACCTCGCCGTGATCGACGACGCGGGCTACGTCCGCATCTCGGGCCGCACCAAGGACGTGATCATCCGGGGCGGCGAGAACATCCCCGTCGCCTTCGTCGAGAACGCCCTCTACGAGAACCCCAAGATCCGTTCCGTCGCACTGGTCGGCGTGGCGGACGACCGGCTCCAGGAACGGGCGTGCGCGTGCATCGTGCTCGAACCGCCCGAGAACTCGTTCGACCTCGCCGAGATGCGGGCACACCTCGCCGCCTCCGGCGTCGCGAAGCAGTACTGGCCGGAGCGCATCGAGATCCTCGCGGAGCTGCCGACGACGCCGAGTGGCAAGATCCAGAAGTTCCGACTGCGGGAACTGATCGAGGCCGCGCAATGAGCGCCGTCTACCTGGTCGACGGAACCAGGACCCCGATCGGAAGGTACGCAGGTGCACTCGCGGACGTCCGACCGGACGACCTCGCTGCGCACGTACTTCGCGCGCTCATCGACCGCCACCCGGACCTCGACCGGGAGCGCATCGACGACGTCCTTCTCGGGTGCGCGAACCAGGCCGGGGAGGACAACCGGAACGTGGCCCGGATGGCGGCACTCCTCGCCGGCCTTCCCGTGGAGGTTCCCGGCGGCACCGTGAACCGGCTGTGCGGCTCGGGTCTCGATGCGGTGGCACAGGGCGCGCGGATGATCCGCACCGGTGACGCGGACCTTGTGCTCGCCGGCGGCGTGGAATCCATGACCCGCGCGCCGTTCGTGCTGCCCAAGTCCACGGCGGCGTGGGGCCGGACGAACGAGGTGCACGACACCACCATCGGCTGGCGTTTCGTGAACCCCGCCATGCGTGCCGCCTACGGCGTGGACGCGATGGCGGAGACCGCGCAGAACCTGGCCACCGAACGCGGAATCGATCGAGCCGCACAGGACGCGTACGCCCTCCGCTCGCAGCAGCGCGCGGCCGCGGCGATCGACAGCGGACGCCTCGCCCGCGAGATCACTGCCATCCGAGTACCGCGGCCGCGGGCCGACCCGGCGATCGTCGACCGGGACGAGCACCCCCGCGCCACCACTGCGGACAGGCTCGCGGCACTGCGCCCGATCACCGGCGCGGACGGCAGCATCACCGCCGGCAACGCCTCCGGCGTCAACGACGGTGCCGCGGCGGTTCTGCTCGCCTCCGAGCGGGCGGTCCGCCGATACGCGCTGGAGCCCCTCGCGCGGGTCAGTGGCGCCGCGGTCGCCGGGGTGCCGCCTCGGACCATGGGTATCGGGCCCGTACCCGCCACGCGGAAGCTCCTCGGCCGTCACGACATCCGGCTCGCCGACGTGGACGTGATCGAGGTGAACGAGGCGTTCGCCGCGCAGGTCCTCGCCGTCCTCCGCGAGCTCGGACTTCCGGACGACGCCGACCACGTCAACCCCCATGGCGGCGGCATCGCCCTCGGGCACCCGCTGGGCGCCAGCGGCGCCCGGCTCGCGCTGACCGCCGCCCTCGAACTGGCCGACCGCGGAGTCCGTCACGGCCTCGCGACGATGTGCATCGGCGTCGGACAGGGAATCTCGATGCTCCTGGAGGCGGCATGACCGACGACACGACAGTGCAGGTCCGGATCGAGGGCGGCATCGCCGTGCTCACGCTGAACCGACCCGACGTGCACAACGCCATCAACGCGCAGGTCCAGACGGCGCTGCGGGCGGCGCTGGACGCGGTCCGCGGCGACCCCGAGGCCGGAGCGGTGATCATCACCGGCGCAGGGGACTCGGCGTTCGCCGCCGGCGCCGACATCGGGCAGCTCCGCGACTACGACATGGGTACCGGCCTCACTGCCGCGATGCAGGACCTGTACGACGTGGTCGAGCGCTTCGACAAGCCCACCATCGCGGCGGTCAACGGCTACGCGCTCGGCGGCGGCTGCGAACTAGCCATGGCCTGCGACATCAGGATAGCTTCCGACAGAGCACGATTCGGCCTACCCGAGACGACCCTGTCCGTCCTCCCCGGGGCCGGCGGCACGCAGCGCCTCGCCCGGTTGATCGGCGTGGGCCGCGCGCTCGAGATGATTCTCACGGGGCGCGCCGTCCGGGCCGACGAGGCCCTGACCGCGGGCCTGGTCACGGCCGTCGTCCCGCCCGCCGAGCTGCTCGATCACGCGCGCTCGGTGGCCGCACGGATCCTGGCCAAGGGGCCCGTCGCCACCCGCCTCGCGAAGCTCGTCGTGCGCTCGGGCGCGAACGCGGACCAGGGCACGGGGCAGGTCATCGAGCGGCTCGCGCAGGCGCTGCTCTACACCACGGACGACAAACGGGAGGGCGCCGCGGCGTTCCTCGACAAGCGCGACCCGAGCTGGAGCGGGCGATGAACGGCGCGGGCATCCGCCGGATCCTGGTGGCGGGAGCCGGTTCCATGGGCTCCCAGATCGCGCTGGTATGCGCGCTCGCCGGATGCGAGGTCGTGCTCCACGACCTGCGTCGGGACGCGCTCGACGGTGCGCTCGACGCTCTCCGCGCGCGGACCGACCGCCAGGTCGCCGCGGGGCGGCGCGATGGGGCGGAGACCGCTGCCGCCTACGACCGGATCACCACGACGACCGCTCCGACCGGGGACGGCGTCGACCTGGTGATCGAGGCCGTGGTGGAACGGCTGGCGGTGAAGCGCGCCCTGTTCGCCGAGCTCGACGCCATCTGCCCGGCGGATACGATCCTGGCCAGTAACTCGTCCAGCTTCCTCCCGTCGTCGATGGCGTCCGCCGTCGCGCACCCGGAGCGGTTCCTCAACCTGCACTTCTTCAACCCGGCGCTCGTCATGAAGGCCGTGGAGGTGGTCCGCGGCCCGGCCACCGCGGACGCGACGGTCGCCGCCGCGGTCGCCTTCGTCGAGCGGATCGGCAAGTCGCCGATCGTCTTGGACCGGGAGATCAACGGTTTCGTGGCCAACCGGCTTCTCGGATCCGTGCGCGACGAGGCGATCGCGCTGCTCGAGGGCGGGTACGCCGACATCGAGGCGATCGACACCGCGGCGCGCACCGCGCTGGGTTACCCGATGGGGCCGTTCGAACTCATGGATCTCACCGGTATCGACATCGGTTTTCACACGAAGCAGGCGCGGTACGAGGCCACCGGCGACCCCGCCGACCGCCCGTCCCGCACCGTCTCGCGCCTCGTGGCGGCGGGCCGGTTGGGGCGCAAGACCGGGCGCGGCTTCTACCTCTACGACGAGGCCGGCAACACCACTGGAAAGGGCATCTGATGGACTTCACGCTCACCCCGGAACAATCGGCGTTCAAGGCCGCGGCCCGCGACTTCCTGGACAAGGAGGTGGTACCCCACCGCGCGGCCTGGGACCGCCGCGAGGCGGTCGACACCGACCTCCTTCCCAAGCTCGGCGAGCTGGGCTTCTTCGGACTCACCATCCCCGAGGAGTACGGCGGGCTCGGCGGCGACTACATCACGTACTGCCTCGGGATGGAGGAACTGGGCCGGGCCGATTCGTCGGTGCGCGGCATCGTTTCGGTGTCGATGGGGCTGTTCGGGAAGATCGTCCTCGCGCACGGCACCGAGGAACAGAAGCGGCGATGGCTGCCGGGGATCGCGGCGGGCACCTCGCTCGGCTGCTTCGCGCTGACCGAGCCGGACAACGGCTCCGACCCGTCGAACCTGAAGACCCGCGCCGTCCGTGACGGAACCGACTGGCTGCTAACGGGTTCCAAGATCTTCATCACCAACGGCACCTGGGCGGATGTGGCGGTCGTGTTCGCCCGCACAGGGGGCGACGGGGCCCGCGGTGTCTCGGCGTTCCTGGTCCCCACGGATGCACCGGGCTTCGAGCGCCGCGAGATCCACGGAAAGCTGGGGCTCCGGGGCCAGGCGACCGCGGAGCTGAGCTTCGACCGGGTGCGGGTGCCCGCCGACGCGCTCGTCGGCTCCGAGGGGCAGGGCTTCTCGATCGCGATGCAGTCCCTCGACAAGGGCAGGGTCTCGGTCGGGGCCGGGTGCACCGGAATCATCCAGGGATGCCTGGATGCGATGGTCTCCTACACCACGGAGCGCCGGCAGTTCGGCCGCCCGCTGGCGGGCTTCCAGCTGATCCAGGACATGATCGCCGAGGTCTCCGTCGACGCCGACTGCGCGCGCCTGCTCACCTGGCGGGCTGCGGACCTGATCGAACGGGGCGCGCCGGTCGCGGTCGCGGCGTCGAAGGCGAAGCTGTTCGCCTCGGAACAGGCCGTGAAGGCGGCGAACCTGGCGATCCAGGCCTTCGGCGGCTACGGGTACATCGACGAGTACCCCGTGCAGAAGTACATGCGCGACGCCCGCGTCATGACGCTCTATGAGGGCACCACCCAGATCCAGAAGCTCCTCATCGGGCGCGCGGAGACCGGCGTCTCCGCCTTCGTGTGATGACCCGACCACCAGAGAAGGAAACCATCATGGCCACCAGCCCCACCGAACTCCTCGCCACCGACGCGCTCTTCACCGAGGAGGACCTCGAGATCAGCCGGACGGTGCGTCGCTACGTCGAGCGTGACGTCGCGCCGCACATCGCCCAGTGGTACGAGGACGGAACGATCCCCGCCCGCGAACTCGCCCGCGGGCTCGGGTCCCTGGGCGTGCTCGGCATGCACCTCGACGGGTACGGCTGTGCGGGCACGTCCGCCACCGCGTACGGCCTGGCCTGCCTGGAGCTCGAGGCGGCGGACTCGGGCCTCCGCTCCCTGGTCTCCGTCCAGGGCTCCCTGGCGATGTTCGCGATCCACCACTGGGGGTCGGAGGAGCAGAAGCAGGAGTGGCTGCCCGGCATGGCCGCGGGCGAGAAGATCGGCTGCTTCGGACTCACCGAGCCCGACTACGGGTCGAACCCGGCGGGCATGCGCACGCGCGCCCGCAAGGACGGGGACGACTGGATCCTGACCGGTTCCAAGATGTGGATCACCAACGGCTCGGTGGCGGACGTCGCCGTGGTGTGGGCGCAGACGGGCGAGCAGGGCGACGGCCGCGGGATCCGGGGCTTCGTGGTGCCCACGGACACCCCGGGGTTCTCGGCGCCCGCGATCAAGCACAAGATGTCCCTGCGGGCGTCGGTGACGAGCGAGCTGGTGCTGGACGAGGTCCGGCTCCCGGGCTCCGCCGCGCTTCCCGGCGCACAGGGACTGCGTGGTCCGCTGTCGTGCCTCAACGAGGCGCGCTTCGGCATCGTCTTCGGGGCGCTGGGCGCGGCCCGCGACTGCCTCGAGACCGCGATCGCGTACGCGGGGGACCGCGAGATCTTCGGACGGCCGCTGGGCGGGTTCCAACTCACTCAGGCGAAGTTCGCCGACATGACGCTGGAACTCGACAAGGGTCTGCTGCTCGCTGCGCACCTCGGGGGGCTGAAGGACCGCGGCCTTCTCACCCCGGCCCAGATCAGTGCGGGAAAGCTCAACAACGTGCGCGAGTCCATCGAGATCGCCCGCACCTGCCGGTCGGTCCTCGGTGCCGCGGGTATCACGTTGGAATTCCCGGTGATCCGGCACGCCGCGAACCTCGAATCCGTCCTGACCTACGAGGGCACGAGCGAAGTGCACCAGCTCGTGATCGGCCAGGCCGTCACCGGTTTCGCGGCGTACCGCTAACGCACGACCGCGATGGCCAGGCCGTCCCAGCCCTTGATGCCGACGGTCTGCAGGGCGGTGGCGTCGAGCCGGGGGTCGGTGCCGAGGCGCTCCAGGGCGCCTCGGATGCCGTCCGCATCGGGGCCCTCGTCGTCCAGGCGACGGACCACGTTGTCGATCACGATGACGGTGCCCGGAACACTCAGCCGCAGCGCCCAATCCAGGTACGCGCGGTTGTTCGCCTTGTCGGCGTCGATGAACACGAAACCGAACGGGCCGTCGAGGAACGGGAGGTTGTCGAGCGCGGCGCCCACCTTGATCTCGACGCGCTCGCCCAGGCCGGCGGCGTCGAGCCCGGCCCGGGCGACGGCGGCGTGCTCGGGGGAGAACTCCAGCGTGACGACGGAGCCCTCGGGGCCGACCGCGCGCGCGAGCCAGGCGGTGCTGTAACCGCCCAGCGTGCCGATCTCCAGGATCCGGTCGGCCCGGGCGATGGTCGCCAACAGGTACAGGAACTTGCCCTGAGTGGGGGAGACCGCGATGTCCGGCAGGCCGCCCTCGGCCTGCGCGGTGCGGAGTGCTTCGAACTCGGCCGCGTCGACGGCCACCGTCCGCTCCAGGTAGTCGTCCGTCTCTGCCCACGACTCGCTGCTCACGCCCCGACCCTACGCCGATCGGGCGGGTCCGGCACAGCCCTTCACCGGGGCCGGAGCACGATCTCGGTGGGGTGGGCGTCGCCCGGGGTCTCGACCGCGTGGACCACGGCCCGCGCGACCGTCTCCGGGCGGAGCAGGCCCTCGGTGGCGTACTCGCGGCCCTCGGCGGCGAAGATCCCCCGCTGCATCTCGGTGTCGATCCGCCCGGGGAAGACGCTGGTCACCCGCAGCGCAGGCTCCTCCGCCCGCAGCGCCTCGGCGAAGGCGGTGAGCCCGAACTTGCTCGCGGCGTAGGCCGACCAGCCGGGGTTCGCGCGCTTCCCGGCGCCGGAGTTGAGCAGCACCACGTGGCCGCCCGCGGCGCGGAGCGCGGGCAGCAGCGCGCGCGTGAGCTCGACGACGGCGAGCAGGTTGACCTCGAACATCTCCCGCCAGTCCGCAGCAGCGGTGTCCTCGATCCGGCCGATCCGACCGACCCCGGCGTTGTGCACGAGCACGTCGAGGCGGTCGATCGGCGCGGCGAGCTCCCGGACCGCGGCGTGATCGGTGAGGTCCGCCGGAAAGGCTGCGGCACCGTCGAACTCGGCGACGAGGGCGTCGAGCGCGGGGGAGGGGCGGCCGCCCAGTAGCAGACGGTGCGAACCGCCGAGCCCGCGCGCGATGTGCGCGCCGAGCCCGCGGGAGGCGCCGGTGACGAGGGCGAGGGGGCGGGCGTCGTCGGTCATGGACGTACGGTACCAACACCTGGACACGCGAGAACCCCGGCCGAATCGCAAGGATCCGCCGGGGTTTTCGCCGTACCGATCAGAACTCGGCGTCGCCGACCAGGGCCGCTTCGGCCGGCACGTCGTGGGAGTCGGCACCCGCGCCGCGCACCTGGGTCAGGATCACGGCGGCCACGACGCAGGCGATCGCGCCGATGTAGAACGGGGCGGCGGGGCTGCCGAACCAGTTCGCGAAGTGCGCGACGAACGTGGCGGCGAGGGCGCCGCCGGCCCAGCGGAGGAAGTTGTAGCCGGCGCTGGCGACGGGGCGCGGCGCGTCGGCGATCGACATGGCCGTGCCGGTGAAGAGCGTGTTCAGCACGCCCGACGGGATGCCCGAGAGCACGACGACGGTGACCACGACGGTGACGTTCTCATGTCCGATCGCGGCGACCACCAGCAGCGCGCCGTAGACGAGGACCGCGGCGATGGAGCCGGCCCGCTCGCCGAGGGCGGCGGCGACCTTCGGCGCCAGCCACACGCCGCTCACGGCGACCAGGAGGCCCCAGCCAACGAACACGGCACCCACGAAGTACGCGCTGCGGTGCAGCACGAACGGCGACCACGCGAGGATGGTGAAGAAGGCCGCGGTGTAGAAGGCGGATCCGAGGCCGGTGAGGAACAGGCCCCGCTGGCGCAGGGCGCGCAGAGGCGCGAGCGGGGAGACGGTGCCCTCGCGCTGCCGCTTCTCCTTCGCCTCCGCCGCATCGGGCTTGAGCATGGTGGCGCAGAGGACGGCGCCGATGAGCATGAGGACCGCGGTGCCGGCGAAGGGGCCGCGCCACGAGACGCCGCCGAGCACGGCGCCCAGCAGCGGGCCCACGGCCAGGCCGAGGCCGAGGGCCGCCTCGTAGAGCAGGATCGCGCCCTGCTGGCCGCCGGTGGCGGCGGCCACGATCACGGCGAGGGCGGTGGCGATGAACAACGCGTTGCCCAGGCCCCACACCGCGCGCCAGGCCACCAGCACGCCGATCGAGTTCGCGAGGGCGCAGGCCGCCGCGGCGACGACGATGAGCAGCAGGCCGGCGATCACGGTGCGCTTGGCGCCGAACATCGAGGTGAACCAGCCGATGAAGAGCATCGCCACGACCTGCACGCCCAGGTAGGAGGAGAACAGCAGCGTCGTCTGACTCGGCGTGGCGTGCAAGGACTCCGCGATCGACACCAGGATCGGGTCGACGAGACCGATCCCCATGAACGCGATGACCGCGGCGAAGGCCGTGACCCACACCGCCTTGGGCTGATGGGAGAGCGTCTCGCGCAGGCTGGGGTGTGCGTGGGCGCTCGGGGTTCGGTCGGCGGTGGTCGTCATCGCAGCTCCTTTCAATACTACGAAATCCTAACTAATTCGTCGTGCGAAAGGCAAGCGCGTGTGACTGATTCCTCAGAGGTCCTCGCGGTACCGGTCCATGAGCCGGTGCAGCGCGGGGATCGCGCGGTCCAGGTTCGCGCGGTCCTCGTCCGTCAGCTCGCCCAGGTGTCCGGCCAGCATCGCGTTGCGCGCCGCCACCAGTTCGGAGGTCAGCTGCTGCCCGTGCTCCGAGAGCCGCACGACCACGGCCCGGCCGTCGTCGGGGTCCGGGCTGCGCTCGGCGAGGCCGAGCCGCTCGAGGCCGTCGACGGCGCTCGTCGCCGAGGGCAGCCGGATCCGCAGGTAGCGGGCGAGTTCGCCCATCCGCACGGGGCCCAGGAGCAGCAGGCTCTGGAGCGCGGCCTGCTGCGCCGGCGTGAGATCGGGCCCCGGGGTGTTGCGGCGCACCAGGAAGTGCAGCTGCAGGAGCGGGGAGCGCAGGCGCGCGGCCAGATCGTCGATCGCGGCGCCGGGTGACGGGGCCGACGGGGCCGACACGGCGTCGGGGGCTTCGGACGCGGAGGTCATGGCCTCGATACTAAGGGTAAAGACGACGGTGCCGGGCGCGCCCGCAGGCGAGCCCGGCACCGTCGGACCGGCGGAACCGCGGGGCTACGACCCGATGTTCCCCGACTTCTTCCACACCGCGACCACCGACGGACGGGGCTGCGACGAGCCGCCGTCGGGCCAGTGCGAGGTGGGCTTGTCGGCGGTGGCGTCGTCGGTCTCGCCCGGGTGCTGCACGGCGACGAGCACGCGGTTGTCGCGCACGACGGGGCCGCACGTCTCGGCGCCGAAGGGCACCGTGAGGAACTGCTTGGTCAGGCCGCGGTCCTTGCCTTCCAGGACGACGCCGAACAGGCCGTCGTTGCTGTCGAACGTGGCGTTGGTGCCGTCCGTCGAGATCCACAGGTTGCCGTGGGAATCGAAGGTGACGTTGTCGGGGCAGCTGATCCGCGAGACCTTGGTCTTGTCGAAGCCGCCGTAGTAGGT
Source organism: Tsukamurella ocularis (assembly GCF_965138335.1). GTDB lineage: Bacteria > Actinomycetota > Actinomycetes > Mycobacteriales > Mycobacteriaceae > Tsukamurella > Tsukamurella ocularis_A. The sequence goes on along the minus strand of NZ_CBCSDV010000027.1, from coordinate 15,100 downwards.
GTCGGCGGCGGCGGGGTCGCCGCACACCAGCAGCAGGTCCCAGGAGAAGTCGGTGCCCGTGTGGTTGTCGGTGATCTCGAGCAGCTGGCCGCTCTTGTTCTTCACCCGCGGGTTCGGGGTGTCGATGCCCGCCTTGCCCTCGGTGCCGCGGTCGCTGTTGTTGGTCAGCGCGCAGTAGATCTTGCCGGTCTTGGGGTTCGGCTCGATGTCCTCGGGGCGGTCCATCTTGGTGGCGCCCACCTTGTCGCCCGCGACGCGGGTCCACAGGGCCACGTTCTCGGCCGCCATGCCCTCGACGTGCGACTCGGCGCTGCCGTCGGCCTTGGTGGTGAGCAGCGGGATCCACTTCCCGGTGCCCTTGTAGCCGCCGTCCGGGACCGTGCCGTTCTCCACCTTCTGGCCCTCGAACTTCGCGACGTACAGCGTGCCCTCGTCGAGGATCCGCATGTTCGCCTCCATGGCGGCGGCGCCCTTGCCCGGCTGGATCTTCCGCGAGCTGACGAACTTGTAGATGTACTCGAACTTCGAGTCGTCGCCGCAGTAGGTGACCACGTCGCCGCTGGGCGTGACGTAGATGTTGCCGCCCTCGCGCTTCATGCGACCCAGGGCCGAGTGCTTGATCGGCGTCGACTTCGGGTCGTGCGGGTTGACCTCGACGAGGTAGCCGAAGCGGTTGATCTCGTTGGGCTCCTTGGACAGGTCGAACCGGTCCTCGAACTTCATCCAGTGGTGGGCGTCCTCGTCCTTGCCCACGCCGTAGCGCTTCCAGCCCTCCTTGAGGCCGTCCAGCGGAGGCGTCTCGGCTCCGGAGAAGTAGTTGGTGTAGTTCTCCTCGCCGGAGATCATGGTGCCCCACGGGGTGATGCCGCCCGAGCAGTTGGCGATCGTGCCCAGCACGCGGGTGCCGGTCGGGTCCGCGGTGGTCCGGGTGAAGAAGGTGCCGGCGGCGGGGCCGCGCAGCTCGAACTCCGTCGACGCGGTGATGCGTCGGTTGTACTCGCCCAGAACGGGAGTCAGCTTGCCCGAGCCGGGCTCGCCCTTGACCTCGACCACCGTGATGCCGTGCGCGGCCATCTCGACGCGCACCTGGTTCTCGGTGGGATCGCCCTCCTTGTAGCCCTTGAACATGGCGGTGCCGGTCGTGTACTCCTGGTTGCACACCATGAGGAAGGTGTCCGGCTTGCCCTCCACGGCGATGAGATCCGTGAAGTCGTTGTTGAAGCCGAACTGCTGTGCCTGCGCCTCGGGCGTCTGGTTGTCGAAGTCGAACTGCGGCGCGCCGGGCACCACCGGATCGCCCCAGCGGATCACGACGGCCTGCTCGTAGCCCTCGGGCACGGTCACGGCGTCGGCCTTGTTCGGGGTGATGGCGTTGAAGTTCAGGCCGGGGGCGTTGACGTTCTCCGACGGTGCGCCGTTGCCCGCCGCCGCGCTCGACGAGGCGCCCGCCCCGGTGGAGCCGTTGTCGCCGCAGGCGGCGAGGACGGTGACCGCGCCGGCGCCCAGCGCCGCCACGCCCGCGCCGCGGAGGACGGTGCGGCGGGTGATGTCACCGAAGTACTCGTTGTCCGACTGGTTGTCGTGCTCGCGGAAGCACTGGTTCCCGCACTTGTACTTGCAGGTGGTGTGCGAGCGGGCCGACTTACCGTCGTGATCGGTGAGCAGGCGCAGGTTGGGCAGGCGCATGGGGTCTCCCTGAGGCTGAGCTGGGCTGATCGTGCTGGCTGGGCTGAATCCCCGCCAATGTAGGAGTGCAACGTGATCAGTAGGGAAAGACCGGGTAAACGGCGACCCGGAGGTGCGGCGTCACCTCGCGCGCACGGCACGCTGCTGTGCGCACGGCACGCGTGCGCTCAGCCGCGGCGGGTGCGCGGATACCGAGAGAGGTCAGCCGCGGTGGCGCGCGGCGAAGGCGTCGAGCGCGTCCTCGGTCCCGTGGAAGGGCTCGCCGGGGCGGGGCCAGTGGACGATCACGTCCGTGAACCCGAGCTCGGCGGCGCGGCCGACCGCGTCGTCGGCCGCGCCGGGTGAGCTGAGGCTGTAGGTGCCGCTGAAGTCGACCGCCAGGTGCCGCTCGACGCTGCTCGGGTCGCGACCGGCGTCGGCGAGGGCGTCGTCGAGGCGCTTCGAGAGCTCGGCGACACGGGACCACCAGTCCGCGCCGACGGCACCGTCGGGCCCGGTGGTGACCCAGCCCTGCCCGAGCTCGGCCACGAGCCGCAGCCCCTTCGGGCCGTTCGCCGCGAGCACGAAGGGCATGCGGGGCGACTGTGCGGGCGCGCCGACCATGCGCGCGTCGACGGCGCGGTACAGCGGACCGTCGAACGAGATCGGCCCCTCCTGCTCGAAGCGCAGGAGCACGTCGAGGTCGCGGGTGAACTCCACGAACCGCTCGTGCCGTTGCCGCGGCGTGAGCTCCGGCTGCCCGAGCACGAACGCGTCGAATCCCGTGCCGCCGGACCCGATCCCCAGCAGGAGGCGACCGCCGGAGATCTCGTCCACGCCGGCCAGGTCCTTCGCGAACGGGACGGGGTGGCGGAAGTTCGGCGAGGTCACGAACGTGCCCAGCCGGATCCGTTCCGTCGCGGTGGCCGCGGCGGTCAGGAGCGGGACCGTCGCGCCCCAGGGCTGATCGGCCAGCGTGCGCCACGACAGGTGGTCGTAGGTCCAGGCGTGATCGAAGCCCAGCTCCTCCGCCTTGCGCCAGCGCCGCCGCGCCTCGGGCCACGGGTACTGGGGCAGAATGACCACACCGAATCGCACGCACCCACCCTACGACTCGTGACCGTTACACACGACCTGGCGCGTTCGTGTCGTGCGATCGCCGGCTTGGACCTAATGTTTTCACGTTCGGCCGAACCGGCCACGTCCTTGAGAAGGGATACATCAATGTCCACACAGGTACCCGCAGCGCCGAGATCCGGCGTCCGCGAGTTCACGACCCGCGCCGTCATCCTCGGCGGCATCATCACGCTCGTCTTCACCGCGGCCAACGCCTACCTGGGGCTCAAGGTCGGCCTGACCTTCGCCACGTCGATCCCGGCGGCCGTGATCTCGATGGCGCTGCTGCGTTACTTCGCGAACCACTCGATCGTCGAGAACAACATCGTCCAGACGATCGCGTCGGCGGCGGGCACCCTCTCGGCCATCGTCTTCATCCTCCCCGGTCTGGTGATGATCGGCTGGTGGCAGGGCTTCCCGTACTGGACCACCACCCTGGTCTGTCTGGTCGGCGGCGTACTCGGCGTCATGTACTCGATCCCGCTGCGCCGGGCCCTGGTGACGGGCTCCGACCTGCCCTTCCCCGAGGGCGTCGCCGCCGCCGAGGTGCTCAAGGTCGGCGACACCGCCGAGGGCGCGCAGGAGAACAAGCGCGGCCTGCGCCTCATCGTGCTGGGCTCGCTGGCGGCCGCGGGCTACGCGCTGCTCGCGAAGATGAAGATCGTCGCCGAGGGCCTGTCCACCACGCTGCGGATCGGCAACGGCGGCACGCTGTTCGTGCCCGGCCTGTCCTTCGCGTTGATCGGCGTCGGTCACCTCGTGGGCGTCACCGTCGGCTTCGCGATGATCGTGGGCCTCGTCATCTCCTACTTCGTGCTGCTGCCGATGTGGACCGCGGGCGACCTGCCGGAGACGGGCAGCATCACCAAGGTCATCTCGACCGCGTTCAGCACCGAGGTCCGCCTCATCGGCGCCGGCGCGATCGCCATCGCCGCCGTGTGGACGCTCATCAAGATCCTCGGCCCCGTGCTGCGCGGCATCGCCGACTCGATCGCCTCGTCGCGCAAGCGGCGCGACGGCGAGCTCGTGGACATCACCGAGCGCGACATGCCCTTCCCGTACGTGGCGGGCGTCGTCGTCGCCTCGCTCGTGCCGATCGGGGTGCTGCTGTGGACGTTCACCAACGGCACCGCCCTCGAGGGCCAGGCCGGCGGCATCATCACGCTGAGCATCGTCTACATCCTGGTGCTGGGCCTCGTGGTCGCGTCCGTGTGCGGCTACATGGCCGGCCTGATCGGCGCGTCCAACAGCCCGGTCTCGGGCGTCGGCATCCTGGTCGTGCTGTCGGCGGCGCTGCTCATCCGCGCGGTCTGGGGACCGTCGGAGGGTGACACCGCGACCGCGTTGATCGCCTACACGCTGTTCACCGCCGCGATCATCTTCTCCATCGCCACCATCTCCAACGACAACCTGCAGGACCTCAAGACGGGTCAGCTGGTCGGCGCGACGCCGTGGAAGCAGCAGGTGGCGCTCGTGATCGGCGTGGCCTTCGGCTCCGCCATCATCCCGCCGGTGCTGGATCTGCTGCAGAACGGCTTCGGCTTCGTCGGGGCCCCGGGTGCGGGCGACAACGCCCTCGCAGCGCCGCAGGCCTCGCTGCTCGCGAGCCTGTCCAAGGGTGTCTTCGGCGGTGACCTGGACTGGGGCCTCATCGGCCTCGGCGTGCTCATCGGCGCCGTCGTCATCGCGATCGACGAGGTGCTCTCCCGGACCTCGAAGTTCCGCCTGCCGCCGCTGGCCGTGGGCATGGGCATGTACCTGCCGATGAGCGTGACGCTCATGATCCCGGTCGGCGCGCTGCTGGGCTACTTCTACAACCGCTGGGCGGACAGCTCGGCCAAGGGTGAGGTGGCCGAGGGGCGCAAGCGCCTGGGCACGCTGCTCGCGACCGGTCTCATCGTCGGTGAGTCGCTGTTCGGCGTGATCTACGCCGGCATCGTCGTGGCCACCGACAAGGACGAGCCGTTGGCCCTGCCGTTCATCGGCGAGGGCTGGCTGCACTGGGGCGAGGCTCTCGGCGTCGTCGTGTTCGCCGCGATCTGCGCCGCGCTGTACCTGCGGACGAAGAAGATCGCCGCGGCGGCGTAGTCGCGATCGCGCCCTGTGGAGGATCGACCCCGCTCACCGGGGTCGATCCTCCACAGCCTCACGCCAGGAAGGGCGCGAGCTGCGGGACGGCGTCCCGCGGGGTCTTGGCGTTGATGCACTCGCCGATCGCCTGCAGCTTCCAGTCGCCGCCCTGCCGGGCGATGGTGCACATGACGATCCCCGTGTAGGGCATGCCGCCGGCGAGCGCGAATCGCGCCAGCTCGGTGTTCGTCGTCGAGTCCACGAGCCGGCAGTACGCGTTGTCCACCTGGTCGAAGCGCTGCCCCTGGTACGAGCTCACGATGAACACGAGCGTGGTGACCTGCGGCGTCACCGATGGCAGGTTCACGTTCACCACCTCGTCGTCGCCGTCGCCCGCGCCGGTGAGGTTGTCGCCCAGGTGCTGGATCGAGCCGTCCTTCGACTGCAGCTGGCCGAAGTAGACCACGTCCACCGGCTGCTGCCCCGCGTAGAGCACCACCGAGGCATCGAGGTCGATGTCCTTGGTCTTCGAGCCGAACAGGCCCTGCTTGCGCACCGGATCCCAGCCCAGGCCCATCGCGATGCGCGTGAGCTGGACGCCGCCGTCCTTGCGCAGCACCACCTTCTGCCCCTTGGTGAGGTCGACCCGCTTGTTCTTGGTCAGGCTGATCTCGCCGGACCCCGCGGCCTGCTGCTGTCCCGCGAGCTGCGCCGTGGGCGTGTAGGGCTGCTGCGCGGACGTCTGCTGCGGCGGGTTCTGCTGCGGTGCGGGGGTGTTGAAGTAGTCGATCGGCGCGCTGCCCGCCGGCGCCGACGGTGCCGCCCCGCTTGCGAAGTAGTCGATCGGCTGCCCCGACGGCGCGGGCGGTGCTGGGTTCGACGGTGCGGTGGGCGGTGCCTGCGCGGCTTGCGGGACTGCGGGGGCGGCCGGGGGCAGCGGAGCGGCCGGCGNCGTGGCGGGNGNNTCGTCGACGCTGACGCCGTGATCGCGGACCAGGTCGGCGAACCCGCCGGCGTAGCCCTGGCCGACGGCCCGGACCTTCCAGTCGGCGCCGCGCCGGTAGATCTCCACCGCGATCACGACGGATTCGCTGCTCAGCCCATCGATCGGGTACTCGTACAGCGGGGTTCCCGCACCGTCGGCGACGCGGGCGACGGGGGCGCCGAACCGCCCGAAGGATGCGGAGGCGTCATCGAGGGTGATCGCGACGCGCACCTGCGTGATGTCGGCGGGCAGGCCCGCGCCGTCGATGCGCAGCGCGCCGTTCGCCAGGCTCACGCCGGGCCCGGTGGGCTGGTTGAAGAAGACGAAGTCGGCGTCCGAGCGGACCTTCCCCGACTCGGTCACGAGCAGGGCGGAGACGTCGGCGGGCGCGGGCAGCTCGACGGTGACGGTGACCGGCCCGGCGGGCAGCGGCCCGTTCTGGCCCTTGGACAGTGCGGTCATCGGATCTCCTTGATCGGATCGGGGACGGGGACAACGGTGGCGGCGCGGTCGGCGAGCCACGCGACGATCTCGGCGCCGGCGTCGATCCCGGCGGTGCCGGTGAGCGCGAGGTGCGGCAGCGTGAAGGCCTGCTCCTCGAGCTCGCCGTGCCGCGGGCGGATCGCGGCATCGGCGGCCGCGAGCAGGTCGGCGTCGAGGGCGCCGTCGCCGGCGGCGAGCCAGGGCGCGCCCGGGGCGAGGGCGCGGGCGGCTTCGAGGCGGCGCCGGACCTCCAGCGCCGCACGGGACTTGGTCACGGGTTCGGGAATGGTGTAGAGCTTGCGGCCCTGCTGCGAGATGGTCCACCCCAGCGGGGCGCAGTACGCCCGCCACTCCTCGACCGTCTCAGTGGGGATCCGGACCTCGGACACGACGTAGGCGAACAGGCCCGGCACGAGCCGCAGGCGCGCGCCCCACCCGGGGGCGAGCCGGGTCTCCAGCTGGGCGGCGATGGCGTCGAGGTCCGCGGGCAGCGCCGCGAGCAGGCCGCGGACGTGGTCCCGCCACTGCGGGTCCGGCACGCCGTCGACGAGGATCTCGCCGCCGTTGGAGCAGATCGCGAAGCGGAACGGCGGGCCCGGAAGGCGCACCCGGAGGTACTGCTCCGGGGTGCGGGTCGTGGTGGGCACCACGGGTGTCGCGGCGGCGAGGGCGGCGAGGCCCGCGTGTGAGTCCGGGGTCATGTACGAGAGCGGCGCGTCGCGGTAGATCTCCACGCACACCGGTTCGGCGGTGCCGAACGCCGGCCCCGCGGCGGCCTGCGAGTAGATGAGGGTGCGATCGAGATCGCTGGTGACGAAGGCGCTCACGAGTCCTCCTTGATGAGGCCGATGCACGCGTAGGCGAGGTCCGGCACGATCTCGATCGGCACGTCGCGCTCCGCCGCGAGGCGCCGGATGTGCAGGTGGTCCGGATCGTCGGGGTCGCGCAACAGGACCCGCCAGGGGACGCGGCGCAGCAGTACCCGGGTGGTCTCGCCGATGCCCGGCTTGACCAGGTTCGCCGTCGAGACGCCGTACTCCGCGCACACCCGCTCCACCGTGGCCCAGCCGGACCAGTCCGGTACGCGCGCAGCGGGATCGGCGGCGAGACGGCGGGCCTCGGCGCGCGCGGCCGGGGCGGCGCCGTCGAACGCTGCGGACACGGTGTCGAGCAGGACGCCGGAGACGTCGTACGGCGCGAGGTCGGCGTAGAACTTGGCGCCGTGGAAGTCCGCCGGGCCGATCAGGTCGGCGTTGAGCACGGTCCGCGAGACCAGGCCGGACACCGTCGAATTGAGGCAGGCGGACGCGATGAGGAAGTCGTCGCGGGTGCCGAAGCTGCGTACGCAGTGGCCGGGATCGGCGAGGACCGCCAGGTCCGGGTTCAGCCGCGTGCCGGTCGCGGCGGCGTACTCGTCGAGGGCCTCCGCGAGCTCGCGGGTGATGGCGCCCTTGCCCGTCCAACCGTCGACGAACACGATCGATGTCGGATCGTGCTGCGCCACCAGGTGATCGAGGGCCACGTGATCGATGCCGCGGCCGCGCACGATGGAGACGGCGTAGTGCGGCAGGTCCAGCCCGTGGAAGTGCTGCGCCCAGCGGCGCATGAGGATCCCGATCGGCGTGCCCGCGCGGGCCAGGGAGACGAGGACGAGATCGCGGCCGCGCTCGGCGAGCAGGAGCTCCGTCACCGTGCCCACGGCCTCGGCGAGGCGCGGCGCGGAGGCGGCGAGCGCCGCGTCGAAGAGGTCGCGGTATTCGGCACTCGGCTGGTACTCGATGGGCAGGGACTCGGCGTAGTGCGCCTCGCCCGACTGGATGCGACGTTCCCGCACCGCGATGTCGGCCTCGAGCGTCACCGCGGAGAGGTCCTTGAGCAGCCAGGTCACCTCGTCGGGCGCGTACGACCCGAACTCCGGCCCGCGCAGTGGCGGGGTGGTGGTGGTCATCGGGCCGCCGCCCCGGTGCGGGACGCGGCGAGGGCGGCCTGGTCCGACGCCGGCACGATCACCGCGAGCACGTCGTGTCCCGCGGCGGTGAGCACGTCGAGCAGCCCGCCCGGGGCCCGCAGCCGCTCGGTATCGGCGGGGGAGTCGGCGACGAACACGATCCGTGCGTCCTCCCCGGGCCACGCGGCGTTGTAGAGGTGCCGGCGCGGCGCCTCCTCGTCCGGTTCGGGGGCGAGGAATTCGAAGCCGCGGCGCAGCGGGTAGCCGTCCTCGTCGCGCACGAGGGCCGGGGAGCGGGTCGTGGTCTGGAAGCGCACCCGGAAACCGCTGTGCGCGAGCGACTCCGCCACGCACAGCGGCAGGTACATCATTTCCTCGTGGCCCACCACGATCACCGGGCGGTCGTCGAGTTCGGGCGCGAGCGCCGCCGCGACCGCCGAGGCGGCCTCCTCGAGGCGCGGCTGGTCGACGGCCAGCACGCCGTGCCGGCCACCGTCGGGCACGTCCTGCGGCCAGGACGGGTGGACGGTCCGCACCGCGCCCGGGCGCGCCGCCCGCGGGTTCGACGGGGTGGCAGTCAGTTCCGCCACGCGGGCCGGGAGGCCGTCGGGGAGGTCGACGGTGCCGTGCGCCAGCGCGACGAAGGCGACGTCGAGCCCCGCGGCGGCCGCGGCGCGCGCGTTGTCCGCGACGTGCGCCGGCGAGCGCAGGTCGACGAGCGAGGCCACGACGTAGCGGCGGTGCGGGGCCAGCGCGTGCAGCGCGCGGATCGAGTCGAGGGCCGTCGCGCCCGTGGAGATCTCGTCGTCGACGAGGACCAGGACGTCGGCCGCGGAGAGGAGGTCGGGCGACGTGGGCTGCAGGAGGTGCGAGGTCGCGTGCGAGTGCCCCTCGGTGAACTCGCCGTGGACGACGCCGCCGGGGCGGCGGGTGGACTGCAGGTAGACGGCGGCGCCCAGCCGCGCCGCGACGCAGTGCCCCAGGCCCGTCGCGGTCTCGGCGAAACCGAAGACGACGCAGGGCCCGTCGAGCAGGTCCGCCACCCGGTCGGCGAGCCGGTCCGCCGCCGCCCGCACGGCCGCCGGATCGGCGGGGATGTGCTTGCCGAGGACCGTCGACACCAGCAGGTGCGCGCGCCGCGGGTTCCGGCGCAGGCCGGGCACGATCAGCTCGCCGAGTTCGGCGTCGCCGCGCACGTGCATGCCCAGGCCTTCGCACAGGGTGGGCGCCATCATCGTCCTTCCACCAGCGCGGTGAGCAGGTCGACGAAGCCGACCTCGGCCCGGGTGACCCCGAAGACGTCCGCGCGGATCAGTGTCTGCCGCGCCCAATTGCGGTGCGGCTTCATCTCGTTCATCTTGTTCCGATAGCTGGAGGCCTCCACGCCGCCGCTGTCGCCGCCCATGATGTCGAGGGCGTCCGCGTACTCCTCGTGGGTCACCGCCGAGAGCGCGTGCACCGCCGCCACGTGGGACGGGTGGATCACGGTCTTGCCGTGCAGGCCGTTCGCGCGGTCGAGCGCCGTCTCCCGGAGCAGCCCGTCGAGGTCGCGGCCGACGAGTTGCTCGCGGAACCGGGCGGCGTGGTTGCGCTCGAAGGGCGTGGCGCGCAGCAGCGGCCGGAACATGCGCTCGTGATCGGCGAAGTACTCCCACACCGGGCCCGTGACCACGTAGCCGGTGCCGTCCGAGCGCGCGAGGCGGCCCACGATCGCCGAGATCGTCTCGGCGACCACGTGCACGTCGTAGATCGTCAGGTCGCGGTCGCGGCGGATGCCGAACAGCGCGGACATGTCGGTGGCGCCGATCCGCACCGCGAGCACGCGGTCCCGGTGCGCGCGCAGCACCTCGGAGATCCCGGCGAGCTGCTCGTCGCGCGTCTCGCGGTAGACGATCTGCGGGGTCTCGAGCACGGGCATCGCGTAGAGGCGTTGCGACGGTGCGCATTCCGCGAGCGCGGCGAACGCCGCGGCGCCGTCGGCGGCGGCGAACTTCGGCAGCACGACCCCGGTGAGGGCGCGGACGCCGTCGCCCAGCCGGTCCAGCAGTTCGGCGGTGTCGGCGGTGGTGCGCGGACGGATGAAGAGCAGCGGCAACGGATCCGCGATCTCGGCCAGCTCCGCCAGCGCCGCGGTCGCGGCGTCGACGGCGTGGTGGACGGCATCGTCGGCGACCGCGTCCTCGAGGTCGACGACCATCGAGAGCACGCCGTCGTCGCGGCGGCGGAGGATCGTCGCGGCGAGGTCGGCCCGGGTCGCCGGCACGTAGAGGGTGGCGCCGAGGGCGTGCGCGAGGGTCTCGCGCGGCGCGCCCCGGTCGAAGGCCTGCGGCGGGCGGTGGAACAGGCGGGCGCGCACCTCGTCGGACAACTGGTGGAAGTGATGCAGCGCGCCGCTCACACGCGTCCCCGCATGCGGTCCACGGCGTCGGAGATCATCCGGTCGACGTCGGCGAGGGTCTGCAGGTACTGCCAGTAGTCGGGGTGCACCCGGTCGAGGTCGGCGATGGCCCGCTCGATGCGGGCGTTCTGCGCGTCGAGCACGGTGCCCCAGCGATGCACCTGCTGCTTCTGCACGGTCAGGTGCTGGGCGTCGCGGAGCGCGAACCGGGTCCGGGCGGCGACGGCGGCGGGATCGGCCTTCGCGGCGCGGAGCGTGCGCAGCCGTTCGCCCACGGCGTTCACCGCGGCGTCGGCGGTGTCGAGGTGGTCGCGGGCGAGGCCCACGTCCTCGAGCGCGAGGTCCGGGGTGCCCTCGCGGAGGCGGAGCGCCGCCGTCGCCAGGGCGGCCTCGGCGGCGGCGGACTCGCGCGCGGCCACCTTGTCGTTGTCGACCAGATCGGCGGAGCAGGCCGCGCTGAACTCGCGCAGCAAAGCCGACCGGGTGTCCGCGAGGTCACCGGCGCGGTTCCGGACGGCCTGCAGGCGCGTGCTCGCCGCGGCGAGCGAGCGCTGGGCGTCGTCGCCGATCCGGGGAGCCGCCTCCACGGTGGCCGTGAGCTCCGCAGCCCGCTCCTGCACCGCCCGCGCCGCGGCGTCCCGCGCCACCAGGTCCGGGGCGGAGTCCAGCTGCCGCACCGCGGCGACCAGCGCGTCCGTGGCTCGGACGACGGGCCGCAGCGTCAGGTACGGCGCCGTCGACGGTGCCGCGAGCAGATCCGTCGCGCGCTCGGCGGACACGCGGGCCGTCTGCTCCTGCGCCGCCGAGCTCGCGCGCGCCCCGCGCGCGGTGGTGAGCGCGCGCTGGTGATCGGTGTGGAACCGGTCCAGCACCGAGACCAGGTCGGCCAGTTCGCGCGCTGCGGCCTCCCGGTCCTGCGGCGTGGGCGGCCGCGTGCCCGCCTGGCTGCCGCTGGCCCACAGGTACCGTTCCGTGGCCCCGCCGAAGCGGTCCCGGATGGTGGGCCACTGCTGCACGGCGGGCGCGTTCGGGTTCTGCGCCGACAGCGTGCGCACGTCCTCGTCGAGCGCGCTGAAGCGGCGGTCCGCATCGAGGAAGGCGCTGGTCAGCGCAGTGTCCGAGCCGCCTCCAGGCGGGGTCGGTGGGGAACCGGCCGGTTCCCCACCGAACAACCTGCGGAACGGATTCGCTGCCACGGTGTCGGGGTCGCTCAGGACTCGATCGTCTGCGAGGTGGACACGGTCGGGCCGTCGGCGATGACCGCCCCGTCGCCCTCGCCGTCGCCCTCGCGCCGGTTGCGGAGGATGCTCGAGAAGAGCGCGGCGAGGATCAGCACCACGCCGACCAGACCGGTGACCAGCTCGGGCACCGGGGTGTGGATCGAGAACAGCAGGATCCCGGCCAGCGCGCCGATGGCCCAGTGCGCGCCGTGCTCGAGGTACACGTACTCGGAGAGCGTGCCCTTCTCCACGAGGTAGACGGTGAGCGAGCGGACGAACATCGCGCCGATGAAGCCGAGGCCCAGGGCGATGATGATCGGGTCCGCGGTGATGGCGAACGCGCCGATCACGCCGTCGAAGGAGAACGACGCGTCGAGGACCTCCAGGTACAGGAACAGGAAGAAGCCGGCCTTACCGGTCGCCTTCGCCAGCTCCGACGGGCCGGACCGGGCGGCCTCCGCCTCCTCCTCGAGCTCCTCCACGTGGAAGAACTCGCCGAGGCCGTTGACCACGATGTAGGTGACGAGGCCGAGGAGGCCCGCGATGAAGACGGTCTTCGACTCGTCGACGGTGTGCGCCGCCCAGACGCCGGTGGCCAGCAGCGCCACCAGGGCCACGATGATCGAGAACCGGTCGAGCTGGCCGATGCGCTGCAGCGGCTTCTCGATCCAGCTGAGCCAGGTGATCTCGCGCTCGGGATCGAAGATGAAGTCGAGGAACAGCATGAGCAGGAACATGCCGCCGAAGGCCGCGATCTGCGGGTGCGCGGCCTCGATCAGCGTCTGGTAGCTGGCGCTGCCGTCGGGGAAGTAGTGGGCACCGTCGGCCGGCGGGTTGAGCGCCAGGTCGAGGGCCTGCACCGGATTCAGGCCGGCGGTGATCCACACGATCGCGAGCGGGAACACCAGGCGCATGCCGAAGACCGCGATCAGGATGCCCACCGTGAGGAACATGCGCACCCAGAACTGGCTCATGCGCTGCAGCACGGTCGCGTTGATGACGGCGTTGTCGAACGAGAGGCTGACCTCGAGGATGCCGAGGATCAGCGTGAGGACCAGTGCCTCGGGGCCGCCGTAGAAGAACGCCGCGACCAGTGCGGCGATCGTGACGAAGAAGGACAGTCCGAAGATGCGGAACACATCGGCCTTTCGAAGAGGGGGTGCGGAGCGCGAGGACCCGGCGTGCGGGGTCCGCTCGCCGGGTCTACGCGCTCTGCTCGAGAGGTGCGGGTACTAGACGTTGACGCCGTAGTCGCGAGCGATTCCCGCGAGGCCCGAGGCGTAGCCCTGGCCGACGGCCCGGAACTTCCACTCCGCGCCGTTGCGGTACAGCTCGCCGAAGACCATGGCCGTCTCGGTCGAGGCGTCCTCGGACAGGTCGTAGCGGGCGATCTCCTGGCCGTTGGCCTGGTTCACGACCCGGATGAACGCGTTGCGGACCTGGCCGAAGGACTGGCCACGGTTGTCGGCGTCGTAGATCGAGACCGGGAAGACCACACCCTCGACGTTCGGCGGGATCGCGGCGAGATTCACCTTGATGACCTCGTCGTCGCCGTCGCCCTCACCCGTGAGGTTGTCGCCGGTGTGCTCGATCGAGCCGTCCGGCGTCCGCAGGTTGTTGAAGAAGACGAAGTTCTCCGGCGAGGCGACCTTCTTGTTGGCGTCGATGCCGATGGCGCTGGCGTCGAGGTCGAAGTCGGTGCCCGTGGTGGTGCGCAGATCCCAGCCGAGACCGACGGACACCGCGGTGAGGCCGGGGGCCTCCTTGGTGAGCGAGACGTTGCCGCCCTTGACGAGACTGACTCCCATACCTGGTTCCTCCTGGTAGCACGACGACGCCGACCGCCCCCGCGTGTGATTCGAACTATACCGACGTTTCGGATACCGGATCCGGACGAAGTACCCGAAAGGTCAGATGTTCACGCCGAAGTCGCGGGCGATTCCCGCGAGGCCCGAGGCGTAGCCCTGGCCGATCGCGCGGAACTTCCACTCGGTGCCGTGCCGGTACAGCTCGCCGAAGACCATCGCGGTCTCGGTCGAGGCGTCCTCGGACAGGTCGTAGCGGGCGATCTCCTGGCCGTTGGCCTGGTTCACGACGCGGATGTAGGCGTTGCGGACCTGGCCGAAGGACTGGCCGCGGTTGTCGGCCTCGTGGATCGAGACGGGGAAGACCACGGCGTCGATCTGGGGCGGCACGCCGACGAGGTTGACGTTGATGACCTCGTCGTCGCCGTCGCCCTCGCCCGTGAGGTTGTCGCCGGTGTGCTCGATGGAGCCGTCCGGGGAGCGGAGGTTGTTGTAGAAGACGAAGTGCTGATCGTCGAGCACGCGCTTGGCGGTGTCGACCGCGAGGGCGCTCGCGTCCAGGTCGAAGTCGGAACCGGTGGTGCTGCGCGCGTCCCAGCCGAGGCCGACGGCGACCGCCGTCAGGCCGGGGGCCTCCTTCGTGAGCGAGACGTTTCCACCCTTGCTGAGGCTGACTCCCATGTGATTCCTCCCGAGAAAATGGGCGACGGCGCACCGCCGCCCGCTGACGTGGTCGCGAAACTCACAGTACGCGATCGCGACGGTGCGGCACCGGGTTCGCGGACCGGAACATCAAGCCGAACGACGTGTCACTCGCATTTCGCGGCGTTCCGCGCCGATCCGTCCGATTCTTGCGACAATCGACATCGTGACGTCACTCGCGCGCGGTCAGAACGCGGCCCTGTCCCAGACCTCTCTCACGGTCTCCATCACCGGTGTCGCACCGGGATCGGTCGATCTCTTCGCCCTCCAGGTGACCGACGCCGGCCGGGTGCGCAGCGATGCCGACCTGGTCTTCTTCAACAGCCCCACGTCGCCCGAGGGCGCGGTGCGGCTCACCGGCCCGGACACCCTCGCCCTCGACCTGACGGCGGTCCCGGCGGCGATCGACACCGTCCGGCTCGCGGTCGCGCTCGACGACAAGGTCCCCGGCTCACTGGCCTCGATCCCCGGGTTGAGCGCCCGCATCGGCGCCGACGACTGCCCGGCCGCCGGGCTGACCACCGAGCGCGCCGCCGTCCTCGCCGAGGTCTACCGCCGGAACGGGGCGTGGAAGGTGCGCAACGTCAGCGCCGGATGGGACCGGGGGCTGGTCTCGCTGCTCACCGAGCACGGCGTCACCGNCGACGGTCCGCCGCCCGTCGCCGCGCCGCCCGCCGCCGCGCCGCCCGCCGCCGCGCCGCCCGCGCC
>NZ_CBCSDV010000026.1:0-65371 GCF_965138335.1 Tsukamurella ocularis | reverse complement strand
TCTTCGCGCCGTGCGCTGCTCGCCCCCGCTGCCCGTCGCGCCGCCGCTACCTGCCCTGCCGCCGCTCACCCCGCCCGCTGCAGCGCTCAGGCCGCCACTTGCCGGCCCGACCCGGCGAGGGCGCACCGTCGAATCCGATGACCTCGCCGAACGGTGGGGCGTGTGACGTACGCCCCAGGGTGGAACAAGATCGGTGACTTTGTTCCATTCCGCTGTTACAGTGGAATCGTTCTGTTCTTGAGGCCGCGGCATGCGGTCGTACCGATTGGGGATCGCCTCGTGGCTATCACTGACATCGCGGAGTACGCGCACCTGACCGACGCCGACATCGAGGCGCTCGGTGCTGAGCTGGATGCGCTGCGCCGCGAGATCGAGGAGAGCCGCGGCGAGGAGGACGCCAAGTACATCCGCCGCGTGATCAAGAGCCAGCGCATCGCGGAGACCGCGGGCCGCGTCTTCGGCCTCGGCGCCGGCATGAAGGGATGGAAGGGCAAGGCCGCCTGGGCCGCCTCCGCCGCGTGCCTGAGCTACGCCAAGGTGATCGAGAACAACGAGCTCGGCCACAACATCATGCACGGCCAGTGGGACTGGATGAACGATCCGGAGATCCACTCCACCAACTGGGAGTGGGACAGCGCCTCGGACGGCAAGTTCTGGCGCCACACCCACAACTACATGCACCACAAGTACACCAACGTCACCGATATGGACGACGACATCGGCTACGGCATCCTGCGCGTCACGCGCGATCAGCCGTGGGAGCCGTACATGCTCTTCAACCCGATCTACAACTTCACGCTGATGATCGGCTTCCAGTACGGCAAGGCCGTGCAGCACCTCGAGCTGATGAACGCCATGAAGGCCGCGCTCAACGGCGGCGAGCAGTACGCGAACTACGACTGGGAGGAGTTCCGCAGTCGGCTCAAGGTGGTCCTCACCAAGATCACCAAGCAGACCGCGAAGGACTACGTCCTCTTCCCCGCGATGGCCGTGCCCTTCACGGGCGCCCGCGGCTACAAGAAGGCCGCCTCGGCCAACTACGTGGCCAACACGGTGCGCGACGTGTGGGACCACATGACCATCTTCTGCGGCCACTTCCCGGACGACGCCGAGAAGTTCACCATCGAGGACATCGAGAACGAGACCCTCCCCGAGTGGTACCTGCGCCAGATGCTGGGCACCGCGAACTTCGAGGGCAGTGACGCCCTGCACTTCATCACCGGTCACCTGGGCCGCCAGATCGAGCACCACCTGTACCCGGATCTGCCCTCGAACCGGTACAACTACATCAACTCGCGGCTGGTCGAGATCTGCGAGAAGTACGACCTGCCCTACAACACCGGCCCGATGTGGAAGCAGTACGCCGAGTCGTGGCGCACCATCATCAAGCTGTCGCTGCCGGACAAGTACCTCAAGGCCACCGTCGACGACGCTCCCGAGACGCACTCCAACAAGCGCTTCTACGACGAGAACGGCAAGACCACCGTGGTCAAGGGCGAGATCGATGCAGAGGGCAACCGTCGGGGTCTGCGCTCGCACGTCGAGGAGCTGGCGGCCGCGAAGTGACGCGGACCGTCGGACTGCGCGTAGCCTGAAGACGTGGCTATCACTGATGTCGGCGAATACGCCCATCTCAACGACGCCGACATCGAGCAGCTCGCGCTGGAACTGGACGCGATCCGTGCCGAGGTCGAGGCGTCGCGCGGCGAACGGGATGCGCGGTACATCCGCGGCGTGATCCGGGCGCAGCGCGCCCTCGAGGCGGCGGGCAGGCTCACGATCCTCGGCTCCAAGAGCCGCTGGTTCTGGGCCGCCGGCGCGGGCATGCTCGGGGTCGCCAAGATCATCGAGAACATGGAGCTCGGGCACAACGTCATGCACGGGCAGTGGGATTGGATGAACGATCCCGAGATCCACTCCACCACGTGGGAGTGGGACATGGCCTGTCCCGGCGCGCACTGGAAGCACTCGCACAACTTCCTGCACCACAAGTACACCAACGTCGTGGGCAAGGACCTGGACGTGGGCTACGGCGTGCTCCGGGTGACGCGGGACGAGCAGTGGGAGGCCAAGCGTTCCGCGCAGTTCCTCAACAACCTCTTCCTCGGGCTCACCTTCGAGTGGGGCATCGCCCTGCACGACATCGAGCTGGCCGAGGCGATCGCCGGCAACAAGCCGTGGCCGCAGACCCGCAAGCAGCTCCGCGAACTGGGGGTCAAGGCGTCGCGCCAGCTGGGCAAGGACTTCCTGCTCTACCCCGCGATCAGCAAGGCCGTCGGCGGCTCCTTCGGGCGCACCCTGTCGGCGAACCTCACGGCCAACGTGGTCCGCAACATCTGGACCTACGTCGTGATCTTCTGCGGTCACTTCCCCGACGGTGCCGAGAAGTTCACCACCGAGTCGATCGTCGACGAGACGCCCGGCGAGTGGTACCTGCGCCAGATGCTGGGCAGCGCGAACATCTCGGGCGGCACCGCCATGGACTTCATGACGGGCAACCTGAGCTACCAGATCGAGCACCACATGTTCCCGGACCTGCCGTCCAACCGGCTGTCCGAGATCGCCGTCAAGGTGCGCGCGATCTGCGAGAAGTACGACATCCCCTACACCGAGGGCCCGCTGCTGCGGCAGTACTACCTCTCGCAGCGCACCATCGCCAAGCTCTCGCTGCCCGACCGCTGGCTGCGTGCCACCGCCGACGATGCGCCGGAGACCGCCTCCGAGTTGCGCTTCACCGCGGTGCGCGAGCGCCTGCAGCACGCGCAGGAGACCGCGCAGGAACGCTTCGCCCACGCCCAGGAGGCCGCGCAGGACCGGCTCGCGCACGCGCAGGAGAACGCCCACGAGCGGCTCGTGCACGCCCGCGAGGCCGCGCACGCCGCCCAGGAGGAGGTCGAGCGCGTGGGCCTGCGGTCCGCGATCGCCGAGGCCGCGCGGCACAAGGTCGAGCAGAAGCGGCTCGAGGTGGAGGCCAAGCGCGCGCGTCGCGCGCGGCGGCGCCACTCGGGCGTGGCGTAGACTCGGTACTTTGGGCAGCCTAAGAAGGCTGCCGCGCCGTTCGTTTCGGGAGTTGTTGTTGATGAAGCCCTTGCGCGTCGCCATCGTGGGATCCGGGCCGTCGGGATTCTTCGCCGCCGGCAATCTGCTCGAGCAGGACGACCTCGAGATCCAGGTCGACGTCTTCGACCGGCTCCCGACGCCCTTCGGCCTGGTCCGCTACGGCGTCGCGCCCGACCACCCCGCGATCAAGTCGGTCACCAAGATCTTCGACCGCACCGCGCAGCACGAGAACTTCCGCTACTTCGGCAACGTCGAGGTGGCCACCGACGTGCAGGCCTCTGAGCTCGCGCAGTGGTACGACGCCGTGATCTACGCGATCGGCGCGTCGGGCGGCCGCCGGCTCGAGGTCGACGGTGCCTGGCTCCCCGGCAACCACCCGTCGAGCGACTTCGTGGGCTGGTACAACGGCCACCCCGACCGCTGCGACCTCGACGTCGATCTGGGCGTCGAGCGCGCCGTCGTGATCGGCAACGGCAACGTCGCGCTGGATGCGGCCCGCATCCTCGTGACCGACACCGACAAGCTCTCCGGCACGGACATGGCCGAGCACGCGCTCGACGCCCTGCACGGCTCCTCGGTGCGCGAGGTCGTCGTGCTGGGCCGCCGCGGCGCGGAGCAGGCCGCGTTCACGCCCGCCGAGGTCGCCGAGCTGGGCAAGCTGCCCGGCGTCGACGTGATCGTCGACCCCGCGGACGTGCCCGCCGAGGACAAGGAGCGCGACAAGGCCCGTCCGCCCGTCGAGCGCAACAACCTCAAGCAGCTGCGCAGGCTCGCCGCCCAGGAGCCCACCGGCGCGGACCGCCGGATCGTGCTGAAGTTCCTGCGCTCCGTGGTCGGCATCGGCGGCGACGACCGCGTCCGCTCCGTCTCGGTCGCCACCAACGAGCTCGTGGCGGGTGAGGACGGGTGCGTCGAGGCGCAGCCCACCGGCGTCGTCGCCGAGCACGAGGCCGGCCTGGTCATCCACGCCGTCGGCTACCACGGCACCCCCATCCCGGGTATCCCGTTCGACACCGAGCGGGGCGTCTTCCGCAACGCCGACAGCCGGATCGTCGGTTACGACGGTGCGCCCCTGCCGGGCCACTACGTCGTGGGGTGGATCAAGCGCGGGCCTTCGGGGGTCATCCCCACCAACCGCGACTGCGCGCGCGACACCGTCTCGGTGCTGCTCGCCGACGTCGCCGCGGGCAAGCTGGCGCGCAGCGAGTTCGACGGTGCGCAGGTCGAGAAGCTCATCGTCGACCGGGTGCCGAACCTCGTCGAGTACGACGGCTGGATGGCCATCGATGCGCACGAGACCGCCCTCGCGGAGGAGGACGACCGACCGCGGGTGAAGCTGACCAGCGTCGACGCGATGATCGACGCCGCGCAGGCCGCCGCGGAATGATCGCGCGCGCGGACTTCGGCGATCCCGCGCTCGCGGCCTTCCTCACCGCGCACCACGCGGATATGGCGCCGACCGCGCCGCCGGAGAGTCAGCACGCGCTCGGCCTGGAGGAACTGCGCGCCTCGCACGTGCGGCTGTGGACGATGCACGACGACGGCGCGCTCGTCGGGACCGTCGCGCTGGCGGGGCTCGAGGACGACCACGAGGAGCTCAAGTCGATGCGCACGGCGCCGCAGGCGCGGGGCCGTGGCATCGCCCGCCGCTTGCTGGCGTTCGCGCTCGACGACGCCCGTGCGCGCGGGATCAACCGGATCTCGCTCGAGACCGGCGCGCAGGAGTTCTTCGCGCCCGCCCGGGCCCTGTACGCCGCGCACGGATTCGCGCCGTGCCCGCCCTTCGGCCACTACGTCGACGATCCGAACAGCGTCTTCCTGACACGGCCGGTGCATCGGGAATGACCCGGGTACCGTCGATGTTGAGATCCAACAGCGCCTCGAGCCCATCGAGGAGAGCGTGAATAGGAGCGAATAGCGATATGACGGACAACGGCACCATCACCACCATCCCCGGCCGCGAGACGGCGGTTCTCGCCGGCGGTTGCTTCTGGGGAATGCAGGACCTGCTGCGCAAGCAGCCGGGCATCGAGCAGAGCCGCGTCGGGTACACCGGCGGCACGAACGCCAACGCCACGTACCGCAATCACCCCGGTCATGCGGAGGCGGTCGAGATCGTCTTCGATCCCACGAAGACCACGTACCGCGACATCCTGGAGTTCTTCTTCCAGATCCACGACCCGTCCACCAAGGACCGCCAGGGCAACGATCGCGGCTCGAGCTACCGCTCGGCGATCTTCCCGCTGTCGCCCGAGCAGGAGCAGGTCGCGCGCGACACCATCGCGGATGTGAACGCCTCCGGGATCTGGCCGGGCCCCGCCGTGACCACGATCGAGGCGGCGGCGCCGTTCTGGCAGGCCGAGCCGGAGCACCAGGACTACCTGGAGAAGTACCCGGACGGCTACACCTGCCACTACCCGCGGCCGGGCTGGAAGCTGCCCAAGCGCGCGTCCGCCTAGCGCTCGGGTCGGGTAACCCGGACCGGCGCTCAGGCCCAGTCGGGCGTGGCGGTCAGGTCGGCCAGTAGGCCCCGGACCGCCATCGCCCGACGGTGCGCCGTCCCCTCCAGCCGGTCCAGTGCGCACTCGGGGTCGGCGGGCGGCCCGAGGTGGGTGCACCCGCGCGGGCAGCCCTCCACGGCCTCGGCCAGGTCGGGGAACGCGGCGACCACGTCGTCGATGGAGATGTGCGCCAGGCCGAAGCTGCGGATGCCGGGGGTGTCGACCACCCAGCCGCCGTCGGGCAGCCACAGCGCCACCGATTGCGTGGACGTGTGCCGCCCCTTCCCGACGCCCGAGACCACGCCGGTCGCGCGGTTGGCGTCGGGAACGAGGCGGTTGACCAACGTCGACTTGCCGACGCCGCTGTGCCCGATGAGCGCGCTGAGGCGACCGGTGAGCAGATCGTGCGCGGCCTCGAGCGGGTCGTCGCGGCCCGCGGCGATCACTGTCAGGTCGAGATCGGCGAAGGCCGCAGTGAACTCCTCCGCGTCGGCCAGATCGCCCTTGGTCAGGCACAGCACCGGCGTCAGGCCGCCGGCGTAGGCGGCGATGAGGGTCCGCTCGACGAAACCGGTGCGCGGCGGGGGATCCGCCAGCGCCGTCACGATGAGCAACTGCTGCGCGTTCGCGACCACGATGCGCTCGTACGGGTCGGTGTCATCGGCGGTGCGCCGCAACACGGTCGACCGCTCGTCGACGCGGACGATCCGCGCCAGGGTGTCCTTGCGGCCCGTCAGGTCGCCCACGACGCCCACGGAATCGCCCACGACGATGGGGGAGCGGCCCAGCTCGCGGGCCCGCATGGCGACGATGACCCGGTCGGGGTCGCCGTCCAGGGCACAGCCCCAGCGACCGCGGTCCACCGAGACGACCATCGCCGTCGCGGCGTCGCTGTGGTCCGGGCGGTTCTTGGTGCGCGGTCGACTGCTCTTGCCCGGGCGCACCCGGACATCGGTCTCGTCGTACTCGCGCTTACCCAAGGCTCACGATCCGCCGCCGAGCAGCGCATGCCACAGCGCGGGGAAGTCCGGCATCGTCTTGGACGTGGCCGCGATGTCCTCGACCCGCACGTCCGCGGTGACCAGCCCGAGGATCGCGCCGGCGGTCGACATGCGGTGGTCGGCGTAGCTGTGCCAGACCCCGCCGTGCAGCGTCGCGGGCTCGATGCGCAGGCCGTCCTCGGTCTCGGCGCAGCGCCCGCCGAGGTTCGTGATCTCGGTGGTCAGGGCCGCGAGGCGGTCGGTCTCGTGGCCGCGCAGGTGGGCGATGCCGCGCAGGTGCGACGGCGAATCCGCCAGGGCGGCCAGCGCCGCGACGGTGGGCGTGAGCTCGCCGATGTCGCGCAGGTCCCAGTCCACGCCGTGCAGCGCGCCGGTGCCGCGGGCGGTCAGCGCGCCCTCGGCGTACGACACGTCGGCGCCCATCGCCGCGAGGATGTCGGCGAACTGGACCCCCGGCTGCGTGGACCGCGGGTTCCAGTGCGGCACGGTCACCGCGCCGCCGGTGATCGCGGCCGCGGCCAGGAACACGGTGGCGTTCGACAGGTCGGGTTCGACGGTCCAGTCGTGCGCGCGGAGCCCGCCCGGCGCGACGCGCCAGGTGTTCGCCTCCGAGGTGTCGACCTCGGCGCCGGCGGCGCGCAGCATGTCGACCGTCATCTCGATGTGCGGCATCGACGGCACGGGCTTCCCGTCGTGGTGCACGGTGACGCCCTCCGCGAAGCTCGGGCCGCTGAGCAACAGGCCGGAGACGAACTGCGAGCTCGCGGACGCGTCGATCGTCACGGCGCCGCCGCGGATCGGGCCGTCGCCGTGCACGGTGAACGGCAGGCCGTCGCCGTCGATGCGGGCGCCGAGCCCGCGCAGAGCGTCGAGGACGGTGCCCAGCGGCCGGGCCCGGGCCTGCGGGTCACCGTCGAAGGCGACGGTGCCGCGCGCCCCGGCGGCGAGCGGGGGGAGGAAACGCATGACGGTGCCGGCGAGGCCGCAGTCGACGGTGCCGCCGTGCAGTGCGCCCCCGGTCACCGCAACCGTGGTGTCGGTTACGAAGTCGACGCCGGCGCCGAGCGCGCTCAGCGCGCCGGCCATGAGGTCGGTGTCGCGGCTGCGGAGGGTGTTCGTCAGCGTCGAGCGCGACGATGCCTGCGCGGCAAGAACATACGCGCGATTGGTGATCGATTTCGAGCCCGGGAGCGCGACGGTGCCCGTCACCGGACCTGCGGCGAAGGGCGCGGGCCATAGCTCCAACTGCTCCACGCGCACATCCTTGCACATGAGGGTGGCCTCACCGCGTGCTACCTTGCTGGACGGAACAGGTCAGGTCATCACCGCCGGGAGATCTTCGATGAAGCGCACTCGTACGTTCGTGGGCAGGGCCGTCGTGTCCGCCGCCACCGTCGCCACCCTCGCGACCACCGTGGGCGTCCTCGCCCCGGCCGCGTCGGCCGACCCGAAGCCCGCCGATCCCAAGCCGGCGGCGGCCCCGACCAACAGGGCGGGCGAGCTGGTCATCGGCTCCGGCAACCTCCCCGACGGCATGAACTTCGGCGGCGCCGTGCTCTCCGGTGCCGCGGCCGGATGGAACGGCGCGTGGGCGTCGCTGAACCGCGCGGCCGTCACCCCCGCCGAGTGCAAGGTCCTGTACGCGGGCCTGCCCATCCCCAAGGGCACCGACACCGCGCAGACCAACGGCTCCGCCCGCGGCGTGAACTGGTCGATGGTGGTCTCGAAGTTCGCGATGGACGTCGCCCCGCTCCGCGCTGCGCTGCCCAAGTGCGGCACCTTCAAGGCCGTCCGCGACGGCGCCACCAGCGAGGTCAGCGTGCGCTCGATCGCCGTCACCGGGGCGCCCGACGGGCTGGGCCTGGAGTTCACCACCAAGACCAAGCGCGGCAACCAGGTCGAGTACATGCAGTCGCGGCAGTACACCGCCGTGGTCAACGGCGTCACCATGTCGCTGCGCGGCGGCCGCCAGTCCCGCGAGGCCGCCCCGTTCGTCGGCGCGGACGACCAGCTGGCCGTCGATCTGCTCGGCGTGCAGGTCGCCATCCTGAAGAACCCGCCGAAGCCCACGGCCGCCCCGGCGCCCGCGGCGAGCGGTTCCGCCAAGCCGGCCGCCCCGGCCGCGTCCGCGAAGCCGGGCGCTCCGTCGGCGAAGCCCGCGGCTCCGTCGGCGAAGCCGGGCGCTCCGGCCCCGAAGCCGGCCGCGGCGTCGTCCTCGGCGGCGAAGCCCGCACGCTGATCCCTGAACTAACGTTCAGGTAGTCTCGACGGGGTGGAGACCACCCGGGAGTTCAGCGTCGGCCAGCTGTCCGCGCGCAGCGGCGTGGCGGTGTCGGCGCTGCACTTCTACGAGCGCGAGGGCCTGATCTCCGCGCGGCGCACCTCCGGCAACCAGCGCAGGTACCCGCGCGAGATGCTGCGCCGCGTCGCCTTCATCCGGATCAGCCATCGCGTGGGCATCCCCCTCGCGACGATCCGCGATGCGCTCGCGGAGCTCCCCGACGGCCGCACGCCGACCAAGGCGGACTGGGAGCGGCTGTCGCGCCACTGGCACGACGATCTGTCGCACCGGATCGACGAGCTCACCCGGCTGCGCGACAACCTCACCGACTGCATCGGCTGCGGCTGCCTGTCGATGGCGTCCTGCGCCCTCGCGAACCCGCACGACGCCCTCGCCACCACCGGCGCCGGCCCGCGCCGCGTCTTCGACGAGTTCCAGGCGTAGCGCGTCCCGACCGGCCGAACCTGTCGGTGCACCGTCGTACCCTGAGGGCATGTGCGGACGCTACGCGGTGACCACGGACCCGGCCCTGTTGGCGGCGGAGATCGATGCCGAGGACGAGACCGAGGGCGTGGAGCTGGACGTCCCGGGCTTCAACGTCGCGCCCACGACGACCATCGTCGCCGTCGTCTCCCGGCACTCGCGGGAGGCGCCGGACGATCCGGCGCGCCGGCGGCTGCGCGCGATGCGGTGGGGCCTGCTCCCGCACTGGCAGAAGACGCTGAGCGGGCCGCCGCTGTTCAACGCGCGCGCGGAGTCCGTCGACGAGAAGCCCGCCTTCCGCACGGCGATCACGTCCAAGCGCTGCCTGATCCCGATGGACGGCTGGTACGAGTGGCAGGTGCTCGATCCGGACGCGAAGAAGCCGCGCAAGCAGCCCACGTACCTCACCCCGGTCGACGGGACGCGCATGTACGTCGCGGGCCTGTGGTCCGTGTGGCGGCCCGCCGGGGCGGGGCTGGACGTGCCGCCCACCCTGTCGGCGACGGTGCTGACCACGGACGCCGTCGGCCCGCTGCGCGCCGTGCACGACCGGATGCCGCTGGTCCTCACGCCGGACGTCTTCGACGAGTGGCTGAACCCGGACGGCCCCGTCGACCCCGCGCTGCTGCGCCCGCCGGCCCTGGACGTGGCCGAGCGGATCGAGATCCGCCCGGTGTCCAGCCTGGTCAACGCCGTCGCCAACACCGGCCCCGAGCTGATCGAGCGCGTCGAGCCCGGCAGCGAGCCGGGGCAACTCAGCCTGCTGTAGGCGCTCGCGCCGCCCCGTCGACCTACGCGATCGTGCGGATCAGCTTCTTGTTGAGGAACTCCTCGATGCCCAGCGGGCCCATCTCGCGACCGAAACCGGAGCGCTTCACGCCGCCGAAGGGCAGCTCGGCGCCCTCGGCGAGCACGCCGTTGACGAAGACCATGCCGGCCTGGATGCCGTCGGCGACGCGGGCTGCCTGCGCGGGGTCCGTGGTGAACACGTAGGACCCGAGGCCGAACGGGGTGTCGTTGGCGAGCGCCAGTGCCTCGCCCTCGCCCTCGACGCGGTAGACGGTCGCGACGGGACCGAACAGCTCCTGGCGGAACGCCGGGTTGTCCTCGGTGACGTTCGTGAGCACGGCGGGCGGGAAGAAGGCGCCGTCGCGCCGCCCCTCGATGGTGAGGTTCGCGCCGGCCTCCACGGCCTGGTTGACCTGCTGCTCCAGCCCGATCGCCGCGCGCTCCGAGGAGAGGGGCGCGATGCCGTCGCCCGCGGCGAGCAGCTTGCCGGTGAACTTCGCGAGGAAGTCGTCGTAGAGGTCCGCGTGCACGATGAAGCGCTTCGCCGCGTTGCACGACTGGCCGGTGTTGTCGAGGCGGCCCGCGACGGCGGCGTCGACGGTCGCGTCCAGATCGTCGGTGGACAGCACGATGAACGGGTCCGAGCCGCCCAGCTCCAGCACGCACTTCTTGAGGTTGCGGCCCGCGATCTCCGCGACGGCGGCGCCCGCCCGCTCCGAGCCGGTCAGCGAGACCGCGGCCACCCGCGGGTCGGCGATGATGTCCGCCGCCTGGTCGTTGGTGACCCGGATGTTGACGTACGCGCCCGACGGCAGCCCGGCCTCGGTGAAGATCAACTGCATCGCCTCGGCCGACTCGGGGCACTGCGGCGCGTGCTTGAGCAGGATCGTGTTGCCCGCGGCGAGGTTCGGGCCGGCGAACCGCGCCACCTGGTAGTACGGGAAGTTCCACGGCATGATCCCGAACAGCACCCCGATGGGGGAGCGGCGGATCACCGCGGTGCCGTCGCCCTCGAGCAGATCCAAGGGCTGGTCGGCGAGGAACTTCTCCGCGTTGTCGGCGTAGTAGGTGTAGATCGCGGCGGAGAAGTCGACCTCGCCGAGCGCGTCCTCGAGGGGCTTGCCCATCTCGCGCTGGATGATCCCGGCGAGCATCTCCCGGCGCTCGGTGTGCAGCTCGGCGACCCGACGCACCAGCGCGGCCCGCTCGGAGACCGTCGACTGCTGCGGCCAGGTCCGCGCCGCGCGCGACGCCGCGTCGAGCGCCGCCTCGACCTCGGCGGGCTCCGCGGTGGGGTAGGTCTGCAGCACCTCGCCGGTGGCGGGGTCGGTCACCGCGTACTGGATGTCGGGCATCGTCGGATCTCCTTGTGGGGGACGGGAACGGTTCCCCACCCACGATAGGCAGTCCGCGCCGTCCGCGCGCCCGCTCGGCGGGACCGGTCCGCCGCTACTGCTCGGCGAAGAGCTGCACCTGGTAGCCGTCGGGGTCGAGCACCCCCGCGTACCGCTGTCCCCACGGCGCATCGAACGGGTCCATCGCGCTCGGGCTGCCCGCCGCGACCAGCTCGGCGTGCACCTCGTCGACGACGGCCGGCGAGGCGCACTTCACGCACAGCGTCGCGTTCTGCCCGGGCTGCTTGACCCAATCGGGCTCCATCGAGCGGACGACCGCGACCGAGTCCCACATGAGCCGCATCCCGCCCGGGAGCTCGGCCTCCACGTGCGGCTGGTTCTCCGCACCGTCGTCGATCGTGAGCCCCAGTCGCCGGTAGAAGGCGAGGGAGGCGGGCAGGTCCTCGGTCACCATGCCGATCGCGTCGAAGCGCAGCCGTTGTGTCATGCGGCCACGGTATGTCGCGGCGTCGCCCGCGTCTTGAACGTTTCGGACATACTCGAACGGTGTACAGCGAGTGGCCGTCGTCGGTCCCCGGAGCGGTCCGGTGGACCGCATCGGGCGGGGCGGGCGCGGGTCTGATCCTGCCCGACGGCTGCATGGACGTCNTCGTCGTCGACGGTGCGCCGACCGNCNNNGGACCGGACGCCGTCGCCGCGCGCGTCGCGGGATTCGGCGGGGCCCGGATCGAGGGGCTGCGCTTCCCCTCCGGGATGCTGCCGCAGCTGCTGGGGATCGCCGCCGACGAGATCACCGGCATGCGCGTGCGCCTCCCGGATATCCTGCCGCACAGGAGGATTCCTCGGGCGACCGATCCGGAGGCGATCGCGCTGTCCCTCCTCGACGGGGTGGACCTGGACCGGCGGATCGGCGCCGTGGCGGCGCGGCTGCGGGCCGGGCGCACCGTCGGAGAGGTCGCGGCGGACGCGGGACTCGGGGAGCGGGCGCTGCACCGTCTGGCCCGGCGGTCCTTCGGCTACGGCCCCAAGACGCTGGCGCGGATCCAGCGCTTCCAGCGGGCTCTTGTTCCGATCCGCGCCGGCCGCGCGTTGGCGGAGGTGGCGGACGCGTCGGGCTACGCCGACCAGGCCCACCTGACGCGGGAGGTCCGCGCACTCACGGGCTGCACGCCGCGGGCACTGGTGGCTCCTGACCGTGTGCACCGTTGACTACCTCACGGGTGGTCGACGGTGCACACGCGCCGGCGCGTAGCCGCTGTCGGCCGTGGGGCGCCTACCAGTTGATGCCGGGCAGCCGGTTGAGGGTCTTGCGGGCGAGGCGCCGCAGGCCCTGATCGCCGGAGATGCCGAACAGCGGGCTCACGGCGGCGGTGGAGATGTCCTTCGAGAGGTCCTTCGTCGCCGCGAGTCGACCGCGCGGCGTATCGACCTCGGCCACATCGACTTCCAGCACCTTCGCCGCGTCCTCGCCGTCGCCCTCCGGCTCCGGGAACAGGAGGTAGCCCTGGTGCTGCGCCGCGGCGGCGATGCGCGGGGAGAGGAACTGGCCGAACTGCGCCAGGGTGCCGAGCGGGGTGTCGATGCGGCGCGGGCGCTCGACGATGGCGCGCACCACGATCTGACCCGCCTTCTCCACGGACAGCGCCATCGCGTTGTCGTAGGCGTCGGTCGGCTCGATCATTCGCGTGCGGGTGAGCGGCATGTGGATGTTGGTGAAGGTCACGTGATCCGACATGGTCTCGGCCGCCGTGATGTCGCTGAACGCCTCCAGCGCCGACTTCGAGGCGATGTACGCCGCGAACCGCGGGCCACGCACCTGCACGCCGATCGACGAGACGTTCACCACGTGCCCCGACTTGCGGGCGACCATGTGCGGCAACAGCTCCAGGATCAGGTAGACGGCGCCGAAGTAGTTCACCGCCATCGTCCGCTGGTAGTCGTGCGCGCGGTCCACGGAGTCGACGGTGGCCCGCCGGATGGACCGGCCGGCGCTGTTGACCAGGACGTCCACGTGGCCGTGCTCGGCGAGGATCTGGGCGACGGTGGTGCGCACCGCTTCCGGATCGGTCACGTCGCACTGGTACGCCCGGACGATGCCCTTCGGTAGGCCGGGCATCCCGGGTTCGGCCTCGATCCGCTGCACGGCGTCGGCCAGGTCCTCGGGCTTGCGGGCCACGATGAAGACGTTCGCGCCCTTGAGCACCGCCTGCTTCGCGGCCTCCCGCCCGATGCCGGAGGAGCCGCCCGTGAGCAGGATGTGCTTGCCCACGAGCGGGCCGCGAGGGTCGTCGCGGCGGTTGCGCGACGGGTCGAGATGCTCGGCCCAGTAGCGGAACAGTCGCGGCCCGTACGACTTCAGGCGCGGCAGCGCCACTCCGTACCGGCTCAGCACGCGGTGCGTGGCCTCCGAGTCGAACCGGGTGTTGTAGAACGGGTGATCCAGGAGGGACGGCGGGATCCCGAGTTGGCGCGCGATCGTGTCGCGCAGCGCCCGTACCTCGCCCCGCCGGCCGATCCGCGCCGCGAACTCGCCCAGCGGCGCGCTGGGCACCGGGAGGGTCTTCGGGCCGGAGAAGGCGGGCGCGATCGCGTTGTAGATCGTCGCCATGCTCTGGCCCTTGGGATCGGCCAGGTGGTAGACGGTGCCCGGCGTGGGCGGCGCGGTGACCAGTGCGACGATCGCGGCCGCCACGAAGTCCACCGGCACGACGTTCGTGTAGCCGAGGTTCGCGAAGGGCACGTGCAGGTGGTGCGGGATCGTCCCCATGAGCCGCAGGAACGGGAAGAAGTAGTACGGGCCGTCGATCTTGTCGATCGCGCCCGTCATCGAATCGCCCACCACGATGGACGGCCGGTAGATCTGCCACGGCACGTGCGAGTCGCGGACCAGGCGTTCGGACTCGTACTTGGTGCGGTGGTACGGGGTGGGGAAGAACTGCGCGACGTCGAAGTCGGACTCGGCGAACCACCCCTCGTGGTTGCCGGCCACCGCCAGCGAGGAGACGTGGTGCATCGTGGCGCCGAGCCGCTCCGCGAGCGCCAGCACGGCGCGCGTGCCGTCCACGTTGGTCAGCTCCTGGAGCTCCTCGGGCGCCTCCATGTCGTAGACCGCGGCGAGGTGGATCACGTGGTCGACGTGCTCGGGGAGGTCGCCGGGGGTGATGCCCAGGCCGGGCTCCGTGACGTCGCCGGCGACGGGTACGACCTGGGGCGCGAGGTCGTGGCCGAGGTCCGCGATCAGCCGCTCGAACCGGGGGAGTGAGGCGTCGCGCACCAGCAGGTAGATGGTGCTGTCGCGATCCGCGGCGGCGAGCCGCGCCACGACGGCGCGGCCGATGAAGCCCGTCCCGCCCGTGACGAAGTAGCTGGCCATATCACGAACCTACTTTCCGCTGGGTCCGCCGCCAAACCCGGGCGGGCCGCTAGTCACCCCTTGATTATCACGGCGCGGCGAGCGGCGCCACCGTCGCCTCCGTCAGCCGCACCAGCTCCGACGGTGCCAGCTCGACCTCCAGGCCCCGTCTGCCCGCGGAGCAGAAGACGGTCTCGAAACCGAGCGCCGACTCGTCGATCGCGGTCGGCAGGCGTTTGCGCTGCCCCAGCGGGGAGACGCCGCCGAGCACGTAGCCGGTGACGCGCCGCACGTCGGCGGGGTCGGCCATGGCCGGGCGGTGCAGGCCCAGCGCGGCGCTCGCCGCCTTGAGGCTGAGCTTGCCCGAGGTGGGCACGATCGCGACGGCGAGCTGCTTGCCGTCGCCGATGACCAGGGTCTTGAACACCCGCGCCGGGTCGTGGCCCAGCGCCTGGGCGGCCTCGCCGCCGAACGACTCCGCCCGCGGGTCGTGGGCGTACTCGTGCACCCGGAACTCGACGCCCGCGGCCTGCAGCGCCGCGATCGCCGGCGTCGGCGCGGCGTTCTTCCTACCCATGACCGCCAGTCAAGCAGGAGGGATGCCGACGCCGGACAACGGGCCCGCGCCGTCCTCCGCGGGTCGACGGGGCCCGCGTCCACGGTCGGCGACACGGGCCGTTGTCCACACCCGTCTGCCCGCGGCAGGTGGTTCGCACACCCGGTGTGCCCGCGGGCCCGGCGCTGCACACACCCGACCCGCCCGGTACCTCCGCTCACGCCCCCGGCGGCCCCGGTCGGCGACGGCGCGCGGGGTACCGTCGAGGCCATGGGCCGGATCGCGGAGAACCTCAGTCCCACTGCGCTGGCGGCGCGGGCGCTGCGGACGAGACGGCTGGTGCGGGCGCCCATCTGGCTGTTCCAGCACGGACTGGGCGCGCTGCTGGGTCCGCGGATGGTGATGATCCAGCACACCGGGAGGAAGTCCGGCGCGCCGCGGTACGTCGTCCTCGAGGTCGTCGACCGGCCGGACGCCGACACCGTCGTCGTCTGCAGCGGCTTCGGCGAGACGGCGCAGTGGTACCGCAACCTGCGCGCGCAGCCGGAGTGCCGGGTCACCGTCGGGCGGCGCGAGCGAGCGGCGCACGCCGACCTGTTGGGCCCCGAGGCCTCCGGCGCGGTGCTCGACCGGTACCGCTCCGCCCACCCCGCGGCCTGGGACCGGCTGCGCGGAGCGATCGAGCACGCGGTGGGGCACCCGGTGGAGGGCCTGCCCATGGTTCGGCTCCGCCTGCGCTGATCCGGGCCCGGCGGGAACAAGCCGCCCTGCGGCGCTGTTGCAGAAGTCGTGAGTGCAGGTAGCGGCGCAGCGGTCCTCGAGCGACCGGTAGCCTTCGACGGTATGACGGACGGGGACATCACGCACGTAGCGGATACGGACTCGGCCCCCGATGAGGTGACCGAGACGCCGGAGGAGCTCACGGCCCGCTTCGAGGCCGAGGCGCTGCCGCTGCTCGATCAGTTGTACGGCGCCGCGCTGCGGATGACCCGCAACCCCGCGGACGCGGAGGACCTGGTCCAGGAGACCTACGTGAAGGCCTACAGCGCCTTCCGCAGCTTCAAGAAGGGCACCAACCTCAAGGCCTGGCTGTACCGGATCCTCACCAACACGTACATCAACGGCTACCGCAAGAAGCAGCGGCAGCCGGCGCAGTACCCCACCGACGAGATCACCGACTGGCAGCTCGCGGCCACGGCGGAGCACAGCTCCACCGGCCTGCGCTCCGCGGAGATCGAGGCGCTGGACGCACTGCCCGATGACGAGATCAAGCAGGCGCTCGCGAAGCTCCCCGAGGACTTCCGCATGGCGGTGTACTACGCCGACGTGGAGGGGTTCCCGTACAAGGAGATCGCCGAGATCATGGGTACCCCGATCGGCACGGTCATGTCGCGGTTGCACCGCGGCCGGCGGCAGCTCCGCGCCGAGCTCGAGGGCGTCGCGCGGGAGCGCGGCTTCCTCCGGGGGCAGGATTCCGACGGTGCCGAGGGCGCCGCCGATCAGGAGGTCGAGCAGTGACGTACTCATCGGACGGCAACCCGGATCTGGAGCTCGATTGCTCCGCCGTGATGGCGGACATCTGGCTGCTGCTGGACAACGAGTGCGATGCCGCCGCCAAGGAGCGCCTGCGAGCGCACATCGACGGCTGTTCGCAGTGCCTCTCGCACTACGGCATCGAGCAGCAGATCAAGTCGCTGGTGAACCGCAAGTGCGGCGGTGAGCGCGCGCCCGAGGGGCTGCGCGAGCGGCTGACCATCACCATCCGGCACACCGAGGTGCGCTTCCGCCCGGAGTAGCCGCCACCCGCATCCGGCGCCACCGGCGCCGTGGACAGGACGAGGGCCCGTCGACGCGATGTCGACGGGCCCTCGTGCGCAAGTCACATGAAACCTGAGGGATCAGGAGTTCGGGCGCTTGCCGTGGTTCGCGGCGTTCTTCTTCCGCGCGCGCTTCTTACGTCCACGCTTTCCCATGGCGGTCTCCTTCCTGTCCGTCAAGCTCATACGCAGTACCGGCTATTGTTTCACGACGGCACCGACGACGACAAAAAGGCGGTTCCATGGCCTCCCTCGCCGACCTCCTGGCGATCCACACCGACCTCCCCGGCCGGGCCGCTCGGCACCTGCAGCGCATCGCCGGCGAGTGGCAGTTGTTGGCCGACCTGTCGTTCGCCGACCTGCGGCTGTGGGTCCGTGACGATCCGGAGGGGGACACCACCGATCCGGCGTACATCTGCATCGCGCAGTGCCGGCCCAACACGACCTCGACCGTCTACGACACCGACGGCGTCGGCGTCGTCGTGCCGCCGTGGGAGGCGCCCACGCTGCACGCCGCGTTCGAGGGCGGCGTCGTGGTGCGCGGTGTGACGCCGGCCTGGACGGGGCCGTCCCGGGTGCGGCGCGAGGCCGTGCCGGTGTCCTCGGACCGCGAGGTCGTCGCCGTGCTCACCCGCGATTTCAACGTGACCCATCCGCGCACGCCCAGCCCGCTCGAGGTGGCGTACACCGAGTGCGCCGACGATCTGTGCACGATGGTCGCGGAGGGCACCTTCCCCGAGCGGGAGGAGTTGCCCTCGGGCGAGGCGGAGCCGCGGGCGGGCGACGGCTTCATCCGGCTCGACGGCGACGGTCGCGTCGCCTTCGCGAGCCCCAACGCGCAGTCCGCGTACCGGCGCATGGGCGCGCACACCGACCTGGAGGGCAGCGAGCTCGCCGAGGCCACCGCGGAGCTCGTCGGCGACAGCTTCGAGTCCGAGGATCTCGCCGCCGCCCTCGACGGGGCGCTGCGCCGCGGCGAGGGCTCGCGGATCGAGCTCACCAAGGGCGGCGTCACCGTGGTGTTGCGGGTCCTGGGCCTGCATCCGGGCGGGCGGCACGACGGTGCCGTGGTGCTGCTCCGGGACGTCACCGAGCTCAAGCGCCGCGACCGCGCGCTCATCTCCAAGGACGCGACGATCCGCGAGATCCATCACCGGGTCAAGAACAACCTGCAGTCCGTCTCGGCGCTGCTGCGGCTGCAGGCCCGCCGCACCCGCAACGACGAGGCGAAGCGGGCCCTGCTGGAGTCGGTGCGCCGCGTCGCGTCGATCGCGCTGGTCCACGAGACGCTGTCGATGAGCGTCGACGAGCACGTCGACATCGACGAGGTCATCGACCGGCTCATCCCGATCATGGGCGACGTGACGCCGGCCGGCGGGTCGGCGGCGGTCGCCGTCGTGCGCCGGGGCGATGTCGGCCTGCTCGACGCCGATCGGGCGATGCCGCTCGTGATGGTCGTCACCGAGTTGATCCAGAACGCGATGGAACACGCCTACGAGCCGGGGGAGACGGGCACCATCGAACTCCTCGCGCACCGGTCGACCCGGATGCTGGAGGTCACGGTCCGGGACGACGGTGCCGGATTGCCACCGGGCTTCAGCCTCGAGGGCTCGGATCGCCTGGGGCTGCAGATCGTGCAGACGCTGGTGACCTCCGAGCTGGGCGGGACGCTGACCCTGACGTCGCAGGACGACGGCACCGACGCGGTGCTCCACGTGCCGCTGCAGCCCGTGTGAGCCGCCCCGCGCACGACGAAGGCCCGGTGGTGATCCACCGGGCCTTCGTCGATGCGGAACGCGTCCTACACGGCGGTGCGCGTGCGGGTACGCGCGTTGCGGCGCTTCAGCGCGCGACGCTCGTCCTCGCTCATGCCGCCCCACACGCCGGCGTCCTGACCGGACTCGAGCGCCCAGGACAGGCACTCGGCGGTCACGGGGCAGCGGTTGCAGACCAGCTTGGCGTCCGCGATCTGCGCGATGGCCGGACCGCTGTTGCCCACGGGGAAGAACAGCTCGGGATCCTCGTCGCGACAGATGGCCTTATGGCGCCAATCCATGTCAGTACACTCCTTCAGGCACGCGGGCGCGCCACTCATCGCAGGTGTCGATCCGACACCGAATTTCCAGGCTGTTAACGCAGAGAGAACCGAACTGTTTCCGCGTTGTTACGTCATGAATATTTCCACGTTCCCGACGAGAGTCAATAGATTCCGACTCAGAGGTGGGGGATCTCACAGCGGGGGCGGTGAGGACCCGAGTCCGAGGGGTGTACTACACTCCTGCCGGTTCAGCGGCGTGCCCGCAAGAATATCCTCACACGCTGCGGGTTTGCAATAGGTTTCTGCACGGTCGTGACGAATCGCTCAATCCGTGCGGCGGATCGCGTCAGGCGGAGTCCGTGGGAAACGCCCGTCGTGGGGTCGCGCGGGGTCAGCGGACGCGCGGCAGCGGCGGCAGGTCGGCGACCACGCGGATCCGCTCCGGCGAGTACCAGAACCGCACCTCGGTGCGGTCGCCGAGGTGATCCCCGTCGACCTGCGCGGGGACGGGGACCTCGCTGCTCACGCGCAGTTCGCGCAGGTCGTCGTGCCGGACGAGGTGGCGCACCGTCGGGCCCTTCGTGCGGCGGGCCGACAGCATCTGCCGCACCAGCATCAGGTTCGGGATCGTGCGCATCGAGCGCGACGCGAACACCCCCAGCCCGGTGCCGTAATCCGTCCCCGGGTTGGTGAACACCGCGCGGTTGTTGAGGAAGGTCCACGGGCTCGCGTTCGAGACGAAGGCGAAGTGCACGCCGTCGACGTCCTGCCAGGTTCCGGGCTCCTCGCCCGGCAGGTGGACGGTGAGCTGCGGGTCGCGCCGGGCCGCGGCGAAGAAGGTCCGGATCGACGTCCGCACGTACCGCGACGAGGTGGCGGCCTTGCCCTTCGCGCGCAGCGCCTCCATGTTCGCGATCACCTCGGCGTCCACGCCCATCCCGGCGTTGAACAGGAAGTAGCGCTCGTCGGCGCAGCCGAGGCCGATGGTGCGGAAACTGCGGCGCGCCAACAGGTCCGTGAGATGCACCGTGGCCTGCAGCGGATCGCGGGGCACCGCGAGCGAGCGCGCGAAGACGTTGGCGCTGCCGCCGGGGATCACCGCGACGGCGGGCAGCGTGTCGGGATGGACGGGGTCGGCGCCGCCCGGCAGCCCCTCCCGGCCGAGGACGCCGCACACCACCTCGTTGACCGTGCCGTCGCCGCCGTGGACGATCACCAGCTCGGTGCCGTCGTCGCGGGCCGCCGCCGCCAGCTCGGCCGCATGACCGCGGTGCTCGGTCTGCGCCAGGGTGACGTCGAGCGTGGACGCCAACGCCATCGCCACGAGGTCTCGGCCCGCTGCGGTGATGGACGTGGCGTTGGGGTTGACGATCAACAGGGCGCGCACACCGAGCAGCCTACCCAGCCCGCCCCGATACCCTGGGGTCGTGACATCGACCAACGGAAGCGGCGGCGAATCCCGCCCGGCCGCCACCCGCTCCCGCAGCAAGCGGTCCGGCGATACCCGCACCGCCGCTCCCACCACGGTGCTGGCCGCGGGGTGGCTCGTCGCGGTCGAGGGCCTCGCCGCACTCGTCGTGGGCGTCGTCGAGCTCGTCCGCGGCATCGCCGGGACCGCCGCCACGACCACGGGCGCCTACGGGCTGGCCTTCTGGATGATCCCGATGGGTGCCGCGGTGCTCGCGGGCGGCATCGCCCTGCTGCGCGGCAAGCGCTGGGGCCGCACCGTCGGCGTGCTCACCAACCTGCTGCTCGGCTTCACCGGCATCAGTGGTGCCTTCTCCCAGAGCTCGCCGCTGCTCGGGTACCCGCTGCTGGTGCCCGCGATCGTGGTGCTGGCCCTGCTGTTCAGCCCGCCGACGGTGGCCTGGCTCGAGGGCGAGTACCGCCGGGACTGACCGGCGCTACCGCCCCGTGTAGTGCGCGGCGGCGTAGCCGGTCAGGCCGAACCGGCTGATCTGCGGGACGTCGTCGCGGTCGAACCCGAACACCGCGGCCGAGGCGGGCAGGATCAGCACGTGCCGGCCGAACTCCGGTGCCTGGCCCAGGAACCGCGCGGTGAGCACGCGGCCTAGGTGGCCGTGCGCGACGAGGACCACGTCACCGTCGGCCATGGCGGCCCGCGCCCGCTCGAGCACCCGGTCCACCCGCTCGGCCACCTGCGCCATCGACTCGCCGCCGGGCGCGCCGGACCGCCACACCGTCCACCCCGGATCGTCGACGCGGATCTCCGCGCTGGTCCGGCCCTCGTAGTCGCCGTAGTCCCACTCGGCGAGATCGGGGTCGACCGCGGTCACCGTCAGGCCCGCGAGCTCCGCGGTGGTCGCCGCCCGCGCGCGCGGGCTGACCAGCACCGTCGGGCTCGTCAGCGCCAGGTCCGCGAGGACGGGCCCCAGCGCCCTCGCCTGCTCGATGCCGGTCTCGGTCAGCGGGACGTCGGTGGCGCCGGTGTGGCGTCCCGAGCGCGACCATGCGGTCTCGCCGTGGCGGATGTACACGAGGCGGTGTCCGGTGCTCATCCGTTCATCGTGGTGCATCGGTGGGTACCCTCGCAGCATGACCGGTGACACGCCCTTCGTCCTCGCCGTCGCCAATCAGAAGGGCGGCGTCGCGAAGACCACCACCGTCGCCAGCCTGGGGGCGGCCCTCGTCGAGCTCGGTGCGCGCGTGCTCGTCGTGGATCTCGACCCACAGGGCTGCCTGACCTTCTCGCTCGGCCACAACCCCGACCGCATCGAGCGGAGCGTGCACGATGTGCTGTTGGGCGACAAGCAGATCGACGAGGTACTGCTCGAGACCGAGGACGGCGTGACCGTGCTCCCGGCGACCCTCGACCTCGCCGGCGCCGAGGCGCTGCTGCTCATGCGCGCGGGCCGCGAGTACGCGCTCAAGCGCGCCCTCGCGGAGGTGGGGGACCGGTTCGACGTGGTGATCATCGACTGCCCGCCCAGCCTGGGCGTGCTGACCCTCAACGGCCTCACCGCGGCCGACGCCGTCGCGATCCCGCTGCAGTGCGAGACCCTCGCGCACCGCGGCGTCGGGCAGCTGCTCAAGACGGTCCGCGACGTGCAGGCGATCACCAATCCGGAGCTGAGCATGCTCGGTGCCATCGCCACCCTCTACGACGCGCGCACCACGCACAGCCGCGACATCCTCTCCGACGTCGCCGACCGCTACGAGCTGGCGGTGCTGTCGCCGCCGATCCCGCGCACCGTGCGCTTCGCCGAGGCGAACGCCGCCGGCCGCACCGTGCTCGCGGGCCGGAAGAACAAGGGCGCCACCGCCTATCGCGAGCTCGCGCAGAGCATCAAGGCCCACGTGTCCGACGGTGCGCCGCTGGTCACCTGGGCGTCCGAGTAGCGGCCGAGCAGCTGGCGGGATCCGGCGGCGGGTTCAGGCCGCGCGGTAGGCCTGGACCGTCGATCCCCACTGCGCGAGCACCGTGGTGCCCACCTCGGCGAGGAGCACCGGCCCGTCGGTGTAGCCGGGCTTGGCGATCGGCGTCGAGCGGGTCATGGCCCGGGTGTTGAGGTCGTACGAGGTGAGCGAGGTCGGTCCCGGCACCACGAGCTGCCCGCCGATCACCGCGCCCGGCCCGAGCGTCCCCGGGATCACCATCTCCGCGGCGAGCGAGGCCGCGTCGATCACCACCGTCGCGGTGCCCGTGTAGAACGACGCGATGCCCGCCTCCGTCACGACGGGGACGTCGCGCGGGGCGCCGTCCGGGCCGGCGGTGACGTCCACGGACCGCAGCGTGCGGCCCTGCGGGTCCACGCTGGTCACCCGCGCGGGGCGGCCGTCCTGGGCGGGCACGTAGACGACGGCGCCGTTCGCGGTGGCGGTGATGAGCCGGGCGCGATCGGCGCCCTCGGGAGCGGCGGCGCCGAGATCGGGGCTGACCACCGACGAGGTCTCCTGCGGTTCGCTCGCCTCCTTGGGCGAGGCGCCGATCACGGTGAGCCGGGGGAAGGGCTCGGTGGGGCAGGCCTCGAGGACGGTGATCGACGCGCCGGCGGGGAGCGCGGAGCCGATCGTGCACCCGGACCGGGGCTGGACGCCCGGGTTCACGGGGACGTCGGGCTTGCCGTACTCGACGGTGCGCACCAGGTCGTAGCGGAAGACGTCGACACGCGTCGGACCCTGGACGATTGCGTAGTTCCCGTCGCCGGAGAGGGTGACGTCGTGGTCCTCGCGACTGGTGCGGCTGGCCCGGCGCTGCCCGGTGGCGGGGTCGAGCGCCATCACCTCGCCGCAGCCGCGGACGTCGC
Source organism: Tsukamurella ocularis (assembly GCF_965138335.1). Lineage (GTDB taxonomy): Bacteria > Actinomycetota > Actinomycetes > Mycobacteriales > Mycobacteriaceae > Tsukamurella > Tsukamurella ocularis_A. The sequence continues at coordinate 41,870 of NZ_CBCSDV010000026.1, read as the reverse complement.
GGTAGAAGGCGAGCACGAGGCCGGCGTTGTCCATGAGCCCGCACACGTCGGTCTCCCGCTGGTAGCGCCAGGTGCGCTGCCCCGTCGCGGGGTCGTGCCCCGTGACCTCGCCGCCCCGGGCCAGCACGAGCGAGCCGTTCAGCGACAGGGCGGGCCGGTCGGAGCGCGCGGTCCACGCCTCGCGGAGCGCCGCGGGCAGCTCGACGAGGGACGCGGGCACCGTCGACGGTGCCGGGGCGGTCTCGCTGACGGCCTTGCTCGCGGAACCGACGTTCCACGCCACGAAGCCCGCGACGACGACCGCGACCAGGATCGCGGCCGAGACCGCGAGATCGACGCGGGTCCTGCGTTCGGGTTTCACCACGGAGCCGAGCCTACTGGCGGGCGGTACCGCGATCGGTCAGCTGGCGTTGAAGCCGACCGAGCGGCTCTCGTGCGTGCCGACCTCGACGTACGAGACGCGCGCGGCGGGCACGAGGTACTGCTTGCCCTTCTCGTCCGTCAGCTCCAGCAGCTCCGTGCGGCCGGCCAGCGCGTCGGCGACGGCCTTCTTGACGTCCTCCGTCGAGTCCTTGCTCTGCACCACGAGTTCGCGGTTCGAGTCCGCGATACCGATCTTGATCTCCATGGCACGAGGTTATCCGCAGCGGCCGCGGTCGGCCGTCGTGGGACCGTCGGATTCCGCTCAGGGCAGCACGAACGGCGGGCCGCTCAGCCCAGGCCCAACGTCGCCATCCGCTCGGCGTGCCGGGTCTGCAGCGATTCGAAGAACTGCGCCACGCCCGGCAGATCGCCGGAGTGCTCGAAGAGCAGGGCGGCCAGCTCGTCGCGCGTGGCGAGCACCTCCTGCGCCTGCGTGATGGCCTCGGAGAGCAGGCGCCGGCCCCACAGCGTGAGCGGGGAGCGCAGCGCCGGGTTGGCGGTGACGGCCGCGCGCACCCGGTCCACGGCGAAGTCCGACTCGCGGGTGTCGGAGAGCACCGCGGCGACGACCGCGGCCGGCTCGCCGGGCAGCGCGCGGGCCACCTCCGAGTAGAAGTCGGCGGCGAGCCCGTCGCCGATGTACGCCTTGACCAGCGACTCGTTCCAGTTCCGCGGCGTCGTCCGCTCGTGGTAGCGGGTGATCACCGGTGCGAACGGCGCCGTCGCGGTCTCGACGTCCCGCCCGCGCCGGTCGAGCTCGGTCTCCAGCAGCTCGAAGTTGCGCATCTGCGCCGATGCCATCGACGAGACGGCGATCCGGCCGCGCAGGTCCGGCGCCATGTCGGCCTCCTTGGCCAGCCGCTCGAAGGCGGCCAACTCGCCGTACGCCAGCACCGCGAACAGGGCCGCGACGCCCGGGTGCTCGGTGCTGATTCCCCGGTCCTGCGTCTGTTCGCTCATGACGCACATGCTAGTGCGGGCGGCGATGCGGGGTACGATGGTCTGCAGCGATCGACTTCGGTCGCCGGTAGTTGTGCGCGCACTCCGCCCCACCGCCTCCTGGCGAGGGCGTCGAGGCGACGATGACGGTCCGAGAAACGGGCCGGGGACTCATTGGCCGGAACAGTGCGCGCGTGAGAAATGAACGCGACGCATTCGCCGCCGATGAAAGGCAGAACCATCACCACCACGAACAACGACATCCACACCGAGCCCGCCGCCGCGGAGGGCCTGCCCGACGTGCACGTGATCGGCGACGACCACGTCTCGCCCAGCTTCGCCGAGCTCGGCGTCGACCAGGGCATCGTCGACGCCCTCGGCAAGCGCGGCATCGAGCGCACCTTCGCGATCCAGGAGCTGACGCTCCCGCTCGCCCTCGCCGGCAACGACCTCATCGGCCAGGCGCGCACGGGCATGGGCAAGACCTACGGCTTCGGCGTCCCGCTGCTCAACCGCCTCATCACGCAGGCCCGCGCCGACGTCGGCGAGGACGGGCTGCGCGCGCTCGACGGTACGCCGCGCGCGCTCATCATCGTCCCGACCCGCGAGCTGTGTGTGCAGGTCACCGAGGACCTGGAGCGCGCCGCCGACGGTGTCCGCGTGCAGACCACCAAGGGCGAGCGCGACCTGAAGATCACCTCGATCTACGGCGGCCGCCCGTACGAGGCGCAGATCGAGGCGCTGCAGAAGGGCGTCGACGTGGTCGTCGGTACCCCCGGCCGCCTCCTCGACCTCGCCAACCAGGGCCACCTCGTGCTCGGCAAGATCCAGATCCTCGTCCTCGACGAGGCCGACGAGATGCTCGACCTGGGCTTCCTGCCCGACATCGAGCGCATCCTGTCGATGGTCCCCACCGAGCGGCAGACGATGCTCTTCTCGGCCACCATGCCCGGCCCGATCATCACCCTGGCCCGCACCTTCCTGAAGCAGCCGACGCACGTGCGCGCCGAGCATCACGACGACTCCGCGGTGCACGAGCGCACGACGCAGTTCGTCTACCGCGCCCACGCCCTCGACAAGGTCGAGATGGTGGCGAAGATCCTGCAGGCCGAGGGCCGCGGCGCCACGATGATCTTCACCCGCACCAAGCGCACCGCGCAGAAGGTCGCCGACGAGCTGGCCGAGCGCGGCTTCAAGGTCGGCGCCGTGCACGGCGACCTCGGCCAGGTCGCCCGCGAGAAGGCGCTCGGCAAGTTCCGCGACGGCTCCATCGACGTGCTCGTCGCCACCGACGTCGCCGCCCGCGGCATCGACATCGACGACGTCACCCACGTCATCAACTTCCAGTGCCCCGAGGACGACAAGACCTACGTGCACCGCATCGGCCGCACCGGCCGCGCGGGCAAGACCGGCACCGCCGTGACCTTCGTCGACTGGGACGAGCTGCACCGCTGGGAGCTCATCGACAAGGCCCTCGGCCTCGGTAAGCCCGAGCCCGCCGAGACCTACAGCTCCAGCGAGCACCTCTTCACCGACCTGGGCATCGACCCCAAGGTCAAGGGCAGCCTGCCCGGCGTGCGCAAGCGCGCCGAGGGCGAGGTGGTCGAGCGCAAGCCGCGCGAGAAGCGCGAGAGCACCCGCACCCGGTCGCGCACGCGCACCCGCGGTGGCCAGAAGGTCGACGGTGCCGCCCCCGCCGCCGAGGCGAAGCCCGCCACCGCCGGGCCGGACGCGCAGGCACCGTCGGCCGACGGTGCCGAGGGCGACGCCCCCGCCCGCAAGCGCCGCCGTCGTCGTCGCTCGGGCGCGAAGAAGGCCGACGGCGCCACCGCCGAGGCCGCGTCGGAGTAGATCCCCCGAACGACGGACCCCGCGATCACCGACCGGTGGTCGCGGGGTCCTCGCGTTCCGGGGGAGGGTGATCGGCATGACCTCGACGTCCGCCCCGGCCACCACGCCCACCACGCGCCGCATCGCCTCCCTCGACGTCGCGCGCGGCCTCGCGATTCTCGGCACCTTCGGCACCAACGTGTGGATCTTCACCGAGCCCCGCGGGATGCTGGGCTACCTCGACACCGTCGGCGCGGAATCGCTGCCGATCCGCGTGCTCCAGACGCTCGCACAGGGCAAGTTCCTCGGTCTGCTCAGCCTCATGTTCGGCGTGGGCCTGGCGATCCAGCAGGCCTCCGCCGCGCGGCACGACCGCCCGTGGCCGGGCCGCTACTGGCGCCGGGCGCTGGTGCTGTTCCTCGACGGGCTCGTGCACTTCCTCCTGGTCGCCGAGTTCGACGTGCTCATGGGCTACGCCCTGGTGTCGTTCGTGGTCTCGGCCATGCTGATCCTGCGCCCGCGGGTGCGCGTGCGCTGGGCGGCCGGCTGCGCCGCGCTGCACCTGGCGGTGGTGGCGCTGGTGTCGGTCGGAATGACGATGGAGCGGTCCGGCGTGGGGGCGGGGCCGGCGACCGCGCGCGCGAACCCCTACGCCGACGGCTCGTTCGGGGACCTGGTGCTGTTCCGCGTGGACCACGCGCTGCTGTTCCGTGCGGAGACGCTCTTCATGATCCCGCTGACCATCGCGATGTTCCTCACCGGCGCGGCCCTGTTCCAGGGCGGGCTGTTCGCCCCCGACGGTGCGGCGCTCCGCCGCCGGCTGCTGTGGATCGGCGGCGTCGCGGCGCCGGTCGACCTCGCGATCGGGATCGCGGGTGCGCCGCTGGGGCTCGCGGGTCCGGCGGTCTTCGTCGGACGGTACGCGGTGGCTCCGCTGGTCGCGCTGGGCCTGCTCGCGCTCGTCGCCGAGTTCTACCAGCGGCGCGCGGTGGGCCGGGTGGGCGGCGCGCTGAGCAACGTGGGGAAGACCGCCCTGAGCTGCTACGTGCTGCAGAACGTGCTGGCCTCGGTGCTCTGCTACGGCTGGGGCCTCGGGCTCGCGGCGCGCTACGGCGCCGAGCACCGGCTGGCGTTCACGGTCGCGGTCTACGTCGCGGTGATGGCGTGCCTGCTCGCGGTCTCGGCGCTGTGGACGCGCCGCTTCCCCCGCGGCCCGATCGAGATGCTCATGCACCGCGCGGCCTGAGCCGCGGGACCGACGGACCTACTGGGCGCGGCGCTGGGCCTGCAGGGGCACGTGGCTGAGGCCGCCCCAGAGCAGCTCGACGGTGGTGGCCACCGCCTCCTCCTTGGGGATGGGGCGGTCGGCGTAGAGCCAGTACCGGGCGCTGACCTGGCTGGCGCCCACGAGGCCCACGGCGAGCATCCGGGCGCGGTACGGATCGAGCCCCGAATCCTCGGAGACCAGGTCGTAGACGGCGTCGATGCACGCGTCCACCGCGCCCTCGACGCGCTCCTGCACGACGGGCTCGAGGACGTCGGACTCGAAGATGAGCTTGTAGCCCATGCTGTCCCGGTCGACGAAGTCGAAGAAGGAGCGGACGGCGCCGATCACGCGCTCGTGGTTGTCGGTGGAGCTGCTCAGGGCCTCGCGCACGCCGGTGACCAGCGCCTCGCTGTGCGCGCCCAGCACCGCGAGGTACAGCTCCAGCTTGCCGGGGAAGTGCTGGTACAGCACGGGCTTGCTGACCCCGGCCCGCACGGCGATCTCGTCCATGCCCGCGGAGTGGTACCCGAGGTCCACGAAGACGCTGCTCGCGGCCTCCAGCAACTGGATGCGGCGTGCGCTCCGCGGCAGGCGGGCGGTGCGGCGCGGGGCAGGATTCGTCCCGCCGCGGGAGTCGCCCGCCGCGGTCGTCGCGCCCAGGTCCGCCATGTAGTCCACCTCACCGTTTCCCAGGGCCGTGCTCGGTCCTGACCCGTCGACAATACTCCCGACCGTCGCGCCGACCTTCGCTTGCTCTGGCAAGCTGCCCGGTGTGTCGGCACTCGCACAGGTGAATCGGACCAGCGACGTCTGGCCCGGCCAGTTCCTCACCCTCCGCGGTCGGCGGGTCTTCGCGCGCCACGTCGACGCGGCGGCGGCGCCCNNGGCGCCGCCCGATCCGCGGCCCACGGCGGTGATGATCCACGGTCTCGGCGGTTCGTCGATCAACTGGACCGATCTGGGGCAGGTGCTCGCGCCCGTCGCCGCCTCGTACGCCCTCGACCTCCCGGGATTCGGGCTCTCCGACCCGCCGGCCGACGGCGACTACTCCATCGAGGAGTTCGCCCAGACCGTGATCGCGTACCTGGAGACGCTCGTCGCGGTGCGGGGCGGGGGAGTGCACCTGCTCGGCAACTCCCTCGGCGGCGCGATCGCGGTGCGTGTCGCGATGCTCCGCCCCGAGCTGCTGCGGTCGCTGACGCTGATCTCCCCGGCGTTCCCCGATCTGCGGCCCCGGGTACGGAGGTTGCAGTTCCTCCCGCTGTCGCTGGTGCGGATCCCGGGCGTCGGCCCCGCGGGGTTCCGGCTCATCGCGAGCGCCTACCCGGAGCGGCAGGTGGACCAGACGTTCCGCGAGATCCTCGTCGACCCGGCGGTGATGGGGCCCGTGCGGCGGCAGCAGGCCGTGGACCAGGCGGCGGCGCGCGCGTCGATGACGTGGGCGCCCGACGCGCTGGCGGCGAGCTTCAACGCCCTGGTCCGCAGCTGGATCGTCGACTTCGGGGCCACGCACTGGGCGGCGGCCCGGTCGGTGTCGGTGCCGACCGCGGTGCTGTGGGGCGCGCGGGACCTGCTCGTGAGCGTGGGCGTCGCCCCGAAGGTGGTGCGCCACATCCGGGGCAGCACGCTGACGGTCTTCGAGGACGTGGGGCACGTCGCGCAGATGGAGAAGCCCGCGGAGACGGCGCGGATCGTCGCCGACCTCATCGCCGCCGCGGAACCGCCGGACTGATCGGCGATGATCGCGATCGCCGGAGTCCGGCGCGTGTCGGTTCCACTCCGACCGCGCTGATCGTGGAATTGTTGAGGACGTGAGTAGTCCTTCGAACCCGAGGCGTCCCCGTCCGGACGGGCGTGCGCCGCTTCGGGCCGAGTGGGACCCCATCAACTCCTCCGCCGCGACCTCGGGCGATCACCGCAACCGGCCGCCGCGCGAGCGCGTGTACGCCAAGCAGGGCCGCCTGGGTCGCCTGTTGCGCACCTACGGGTGGCGCGCGTACGCGGTGCCGGTGCTGGCCGTGCTCACGGTGGTGGCGCTGGTCCTGACCTTCGGCGGCGACACCTTCGGGACCAAGCAGACCGCGGAGACCTCGCCGGAGGGCCAGCTCTCCCGGAATCCGACGCCGGGCAAGACCATCGTCGGCGCACCGTCGAAGACGGTNCCGGGCCCGGTTCCCCCCGCGGGCATGCTCCCGGAGGGCGGTGCGTTCACGGAGAAGGGGCAGGGCATCTGGCACGTCGTGCCCGGCGCCACACCGCGCGTCGGCAAGCAGGACGAGGGCAAGCAGCAGGTCTTCACCTACATGATCGCCGTCGAGGACGGCGTCGACATGGGTGCGCTCGGCGGCGACCAGCCCTTCGCCACGATGATCGACCGCACCCTCGCGGACCCGCGCAGCTGGATCCACGACCCGGCGGTCGCCTTCCAGCGCATCGACAGGGGCACGCCCACCTTCACGATCTCGCTGACCTCGCCGATCACCACCCGATCGGCCTGCGGCTACACGATCCAATTGGAATCGTCCTGCTACAACGGCGAGCTCGGGCGCGTGGTGCTCAACCTGGCCCGCTGGGTGCGGGGTGCCACCGCGTTCGAGGGCGACCTCACCGGATACCGGCAATACGCCATCAATCACGAGGTGGGGCACGCGATCGGGTATCCGCAGCACGTGCCGTGTCCGGCGCAGGGGGCGCTCGCGCCGATCATGATGCAGCAGTCCTTCGGCGTGAAGAACCGCGACATCTTCGACCTGGACAAGTCCGAGGGCTTCGACAACGACCTGGCCTGCCGGCCGAACGCGTGGGTCGCGCCCGTCCTCAAGTGACGGTCCGCCCGGCCCGACGGTGACCGCCCTCCCGGGCCGCGGAACGGGCGAGGGAATGGTGCGGGGCGCACCGTCGTTGAGCAGGAGGTGAGCACCCTGCCCCCGCTTGTGGAACCCGCCGCCGACCTGACCCGCGACGAGGTCGCGCGCTACTCGCGGCACCTCATCATCCCCGAGATGGGGGTCACCGGGCAGAAACGCCTCAAGAACGCGAAGGTGCTGGTCATCGGCGCCGGTGGGCTCGGCAGCCCGGCCCTGCTGTACCTCGCCGCCGCGGGCGTCGGCACCATCGGCATCGTCGAGTTCGACGAGGTCGACGAGTCCAACCTGCAGCGGCAGGTGATCCACGGCGTCTCGGACCTCGGCCGGCCCAAGGGCGAGAGCGCGCGCGACTCCATCGCGGAGATCAATCCGCTGGTCACCGTCAATCTGCACCCGATCCGGCTCGAGCCGGAGAACGCGGTGGAACTGTTCGAGCAGTACGACCTGATCCTCGACGGCACCGACAACTTCGCCACTCGCTACCTCGTCAACGACGCCGCGGTGCTGGCGCACAAGCCCTACGTGTGGGGTTCGATCTTCCGGTTCGAGGGCCAGGTGTCCGTCTTCTGGGAGGACGCGCCCGACGGCCCGAACGGCGAGAAGCAGGGCCTGAACTACCGCGACCTGTACCCCGTCGCGCCCCCGCCCGGCATGGTGCCGTCGTGCGCCGAGGGCGGCGTGCTCGGCATCCTCTGCGCCTCGATCGGGTCGATCATGGGCACCGAGGCGGTCAAGCTCATCACCGGCATCGGCGAGTCCCTGCTCGGCCGGCTCATGGTCTACGACGCCCTTGAGATGAGCTACCGCACCCTGTCGATCCGCAAGGATCCGGATGCCCCGCGCATCACCGGGCTCATCGACTACGACGAGTTCTGCGGCGTGGTCTCCGACGAGGCGCAGCGCGCCGCGGCCGGCAGCACCATCACGCCGAAGGAGCTCGTCGAGATGGGCTCCGCCGGCGTCGATTACGAGCTGGTGGACGTCCGCGAGCCCGTCGAGTGGGAGATCGTCCATCTCGACGGCGCGAAGCTGGTGCCCAAGGGCGCCTTCGAGACCGGCGAGGGCCTGGCCCAGGTCTCCGCGGACAAGAAGCTGGTCCTGTACTGCAAGACCGGGATCCGATCGGCCGAGGTGCTCGCCGCCGTCCAGGGCGCGGGCTACCGCGACGCCGTGCACCTGCAGGGCGGCATCACCGCGTACGCCCGGCAGGTGGACCCGTCGCTGCCCGTCTACTGACCGAGACCGGCAGCGGATCGCAACCGGATCGCCGTCGCCGATCCCTTCCAGCGAGAGGGCCCCTGCGGTCGGCGCGTCGAGAACTCAGCGCCCGCGCACGCGGAGCAGTCTGAGCGCGGTGGTCACCTCGACGAGGCTGCCCACGAGGGGAACCGGGAGCAGCTCGTCGATCCGGGCGAGACGCCGGTCGATGGTGTTGCGGTGCGTGTACAGGCGCTCGGCGGTACTCGTGCGATTCAGGCCCTCATCGACGTAGGTCAGCACGGTCCGGTGCAGGTCCGGGCTCGCATCCTTCAGGTCGCCGAGAACATCGGCGGCGAACCGGTCCGCCGCTGCGACGTCCGCGGAGACGAGGTCGATCAGGTGAATGTCCTCGTACCGGACGCAGGGGAGCGGAGAGTCGAGCCGGGCGAGGAGGCGCTGGGCCGCAGCGGCATCCATGTGCGTCGCGCGGAATCCTGGAAGGCCCGCGGCGGGTCTGCCGAGCGCGACGCGGACGCCCCGTCGGCGTCCCAGCCGCTCGGCGAGGGATTCGATGGTGGGCGAGGTCCTCGCCGGTATCCACAACCACAGCGCGGTGCTCCCGGCGACGACCGTGAGTCGGGTCCGGGCCTCGCACGCCCGCATGACCTGTTCGCTCGCGCGTTCGAGAGCGCCGACGTCCTTCTCGGATTCGACCCAGACGACCGCGCCGACGTGGGTTCCCGTGAGTGCGTAGCCGAGCTGTGCCTCCGCGCGAGCCGGTGCGATGTCGGCGCCCTGTAGCAGCAGTTCGACAGTGGCGTAGCGCTGGAGGTGGGAGCCGCCCGCCAGCTCTTCGCGGATCTGCTGGACGTGCTCGTACAGCGCCGCCATGGAGTCGTCCACGAAGGCGTTCAAGGAATTGCCGGATACCTCGATCAGCTCGCGCAGTTCATCCAGATCGTCGGTCGCGCTGAAGCACGCGGTGAGCCACCACCTCCAGACGACGCGCTGCGCCGATCGCCACCCCGCCGCGTCGTCGGTCGAGAGTCCCCGGAGCACGATGTCGCGGGCATAGGTACCGATCTCGTTCTCCGCGACGAGAACGACCCGGCCCCCGGGCGCGACGACGTTGGCGGTGAGCCAACTTCGCAGACTCGCGGCCACCAGACGTCCGTCCGCCTCGGCGAGAGCCGGGTCCTCCGCGATCGTCCGGAACTGCGGATCAGCGAGCGACGCGCGAGCCAGGTCGTCGAGGATCTCGTCCGACCGGGCGAGCATGGACTCCGCCAGCCCGCGGATCAGTCGGCGGACGGGTTCCGAGACCTCGGGCCACAGCTGCTCCGGCATCATGATCCGAGTGTGGCGCGCGTCCGCGGGTCGTGGGGATGAACGACGCGATGCCTCCGGTGCGTGGGCGCACCGGAGGCATCGAGGGGTGTGTGCGGCATCGTCGACTACAGGCCGAGGTAGTCACCGAGTTCGCGGTAGTCGACCTGCCAGAGTCCGGGGGAGCCCAGCGGGTACTGCGAGCGGAAGCCGAGGATGCGCTGGACGCGCTCGGGCAGGGTCTTGACGACGTCGCGATCCACCAGGAAGGGGTACGCCTCCTCGCCGACGAGGAAGCCGGGGTTGAAGGCGAAGGACACCGCGCGGCGGTACTCGTCCGTGGTGACGTTGGCGCCGCCGCCATGGGCGGTCTTGCCGCTGAAGAAGAGCGCATCGCCGGCCTGCATGATCGCGGGGATGGTCTGCTCGGGGGTGCCGCGGTCCTGGAAGTCGGGCCACTGGTGGCTGCCGGGGATGACCCGGGTGGCGCCGTTCTCCTCGGTGAAGTCGGTGAGCGCGATGAGGAAGTTGAGCGTGATCTCCGGTCCGGCAGGGCCCATCCCGACGAAGGGGTACCAGTTCTCGAGGTCGCGGTGGAGCATCTGCGGTCGATTGCCGGGGCCGATCTCGATGACCTGGGCGGTGGTCATCCAGTACGTGCCGGACTCCTCGAGGAAGGTGGCGTCGCAGAGGGCGTGCACGAGATCGTGGTCGATGATCTCGGTGCGGAAGACGGGGCTGTGGGTCACCAGGTTGGTCAGGCGCTTGGTGTTGGCGCCGTGGAACTCCTGCACGATCTCGAGTTCGTGGGTGCTGCCGGCGGCGAGGGCCTGCAGCGGGGCCTCGATCTCGGCGTTGAAACGCGTGACCTGGTCGGGGGTGAGCAGGCCCGCGATGATGACGCCGCCGTCGCGAGCGACGATTTCCCGGATCTCGGCGACGGGGGTGGTGGCGGGGACGCGCTGGAGGGTGGCGTCGACTGTGGTCATGGTGGGTCCGATCTCTCGTAGCGGCGGGTACGGGCAACCATGCTTCCGGCGACGGGCGGGCGTGACCAGCATCACGTCGCAACCGATTCCGGCTGACAGTGGTGCGATTCGCACCGCTCTCGCAGGCCGGCGCCGACTGGAGCTGTTCTCGCCGATGTCCGGTAGGAGGGGCGGCGGGTCGCCCGACGCCACCGACCACGATCGTCGCGCCGTCTTCGGCCCTCTCGACCTGTGGACCGGCGCCGTCGGCGAGAAGGGGTGCGATTCGCACCACCGTTCGTGCCAAAACGCTGAGTTTCGGTGTGGTCCGTGCCACACGAACATCGGCAGTCTGAGTCGCATCATGAAGCGCTCGGCGCAGGAAGGTAGCGACACCATGAGCAACACGGCACAGGCCCCGGAGTACTTCGACGTGGTCGTCATCGGTGGAGGAATCTCGGGGATCGGCGCCGCGGCGTACATCACTCAGGAGTTCCCGAACAAGTCGATCGCGATGCTCGAGGGTCGAGACTCGATCGGCGGCACATGGGACCTGTTCAAGTACCCCGGCATCCGTTCCGACTCCGACCTGCACACCTTCGCGTACGAGTTCAAGAGCTGGAAGGACGAGAACGCGATCGCCGACGCTCCACTGATCCTGAACTACCTCAAGGAGACCGCGGACGAGTACGGGCTGTCCGACCGTATCCGCTACCGCCACAAGGTGGTCTCCGCTGCGTGGTCGAGCGACGACGCGCAGTGGCTGCTCAATGTCGACGTGACGGACGCCGACGGCAATGTCCGGCGCGAGATCATCAAGGCAGGCTGGGTGTTCGGCGCTACCGGCTACTACAAGTACGAGGAGGGCTTCACCCCGGAGTTCGCGGGCCGTGAGGACTTCCGGGGCGACATCATCCACCCGCAGCACTGGCCCGAGGGGTACGACTACTCCGGCAAGAAGGTCGTGGTGATCGGCAGCGGCGCGACCGCGATCACGCTGATCCCGTCGATGCTCAAGGGAGAGGGCGCCGCGAAGCACGTGACCATGCTGCAGCGCACCCCGACCTACATCTTGACCCTGCCCCGCGTGGATTCCCTGAACCTCAAGCTCACCCGCCTGCTCGGCGAACGCGGCGGCTACCTCGCCACCCGGTGGAAGAACATCGTCGTGGACGCCGCCGTGGTCGCATTTCTCACGAAGCTTCCCACGACCGCGCGCAAGTACATCCGCAGCGTCAACGTCAAGGAGCTGCCCGCCGGCTTCGACGTGGACAAGCACTTCAACCCGCCCTACAACCCGTGGGAGCAGCGTCTGTGCCTCGCGCCCGACGGCGACTTCTTCAAGTCCATCCGCGACGGCGGCGCCTCCGTGGTGACGGACAAGATCGTCCGCTTCACGGAGACGGGCATCGAGCTCGAGTCCGGCGAGCACCTGGACGCCGATGTCATCGTCACCGCGACCGGCCTGAACCTCCGGCTCTTCGGCGGCATCGACCTCACCGTGGACGGGCGCCCCGTCGACCTGCCGAAGTCCGTGGTCTACCGCGGCATGATGCTCTCCGGCGTGCCGAACTGGATGAACGCGATCGGCTACACCAAGTCGTCGTGGACGCTGAAGATCGGCCTGCTCGGCAAGAGCATCATCGAGATCCTGCGGCACATGGACACCCACGGCTACGACACCGCCGTCCCGCACGCCCCCGCCGGCGTGGGCACCCGCTCCATGCTCGACCTCAACTCGGGTTACATGCAGCGCTCCAGGGACGACCTGCCGCGCCAGGGCGACGCCGTGCCCTGGAAGATGGAGAACGTCTTCATGGACGACCGGAAGATGTACCGCGGCTCGGTGATCGACGAGAACCTGAAGTTCAGCTCGCGCCTCGAGCGCGAGCTCGGCGGCCGCGCCGTCGTGGAGGAGGCGCGCGCATGACCGCGCCTGCCGAGACGTCGGCTCCCGCCAACGTTCCCGCGCCCACCCAGGTGCCGGCCGAGCTGAGCCGGTCGGAGCGACTCCAGCGCGCTGCCTTCACCGCGCTCCTCGCCGGGGTTCCCGGCGGCGTGATGCGCCGGCTCGCACCCCGAGTGGTGAACGCTGACGGCGACGTGATGGCGCCGGAGATCGCGCTGCTGCTGAAGCTGACCGCCCGTGCGCCGGACTTCAGCGACGGCACTCCCGAGGAGGCGCGGGCGATCGTCGCGAACGACTGCCGCGTGTTCGCCGACGAGGCGCCGGCGGGCGTGCGCGTCGAGCCGGAGATCGTGATGCCGGATGGACTGCGCGCCACGCTGTACCGGCCCGTGACACCGTCGGACGCGCTGGTCCTGTTCCTGCACGGCGGCGGCTTCGTTCTCAGTAGCCGGCAGGACTACGACGTGCCCGTCCGCCTCATCGCGGACGGCGCGGGGGTCAATGTGCTTTCCGTCGAGTACGGCCTCGCACCGGAGTCGCCGTTCCCCGGCCCCGTCGACGACGCGGTGACGGCCTGGTACTACGCCGTGGAGCACGCCGCCGAGTGGGGGATCGACCCCACCAGGATCGTGCTGCTGGGCGACAGCGCCGGCGGCAACCTCTGTGCGGTGCTCGCGAACGACCTGGCGGGCGAGGAGATCCGGCCCTACCTGCAGGTGCTCATGTACCCGGTGGTGGACGCGGTCGGGGACTACCCGTCGCGGACCGAGTTCGCCGGGAGCTCCGCGCTATCGGCGAAACAGATCGCCTGGCTCACGGACCACTACCTGCCGGACCGGGTGGACGGGCTGGATCCTCGGGTCTCGCCGATGCGCGCCGAGGACCTGTCCGGGGCGCCGCCGACGCTCATCACCGTGGCCGGCTTCGATCCGCTCCGGGATGAGGCGCTCGCGTACGCCGCACGACTCGAAGAAGCCGGCGTCCCGGTTCGCGTCTTCCGCGAGAGCGGCCTCGTACACGGCCACGTCTCGATGACCCGTATCAGCCCCGCGGCCCGCGCCGCAGTCGATCGGGTGACCGGTGCGATCCGAACTGCCCTCAAGGAGTCCCGATGAGCACCACCCGCATGATCCTGATCCTCCTCGCGGACCTCGCGATGGTCGGCGCCGGCTTCTACTACGGCTACAAACTGCTCCGAGGCTTCCGCAACTTCCTACTCGGCCTCGAGTGGGTCGTGATGGCGGTCTCCGGCGTGAACGTGTTGTACCTCGCGGCGACCGGAGTGGACCACGAGAGCCTCAGCTACCGGGTCATGGTCTTCTTCGACGCCTTCTCCCGGTCGTTCGGCATGACGCTGATCCTGGTGGTCGGGTTGATGGCGGTCACGCACCGCTACCGGCCCACGTGGGCCGTCGAGGCGGTGGCGATCCTCGCCGGCGTCGGGGTGGGTCTCAACCGCGCTCTCGAGCCGCGCGACGTGGAGCCGAGCTGGGCGATCTTCTACCTTGTGATGAACCTCGGTGCGGCGCTGTTCGTGTTCGGCTTCATGGTGCCCAAGCTGTGGCGCGCGGGCGATCGCGGCAACGCGGCCTGGGTGGCGATCGGGACCGCGCTCGGGGCGTTCGTGGCGATCATCTACGACTACGTGACCCTCCCGGGCGAGGACGCGGAGCACTCGGTGTTCTACATCGTCTCGCTCTCCATCTGGGCGCTGATGATCGTCACCTTCTCGCGCGGCTACCTCGCGCTCGAGCGGATCAACGCCGACGCGGACGCCGCACGCACGGCGGCTCCGGACGGCACTACTCCACGGAGATCAGGCGTTTGACCAGCTTGCCCGTGGGCGTGCGGGGCAGGCTGTCGACGAAGCGCACGGCGCGGGGGAGCTTGTAGCGGGCCAGTTCTCGGCCCGCGTGGTCGATCAACTCCTGCGCCAGCGCATCCGACCGCTCCACGCCCGGCGCCAACTGCACGCACGCGAGCGCGGTCTCGCCGAGCTCGTCGTGCGGCACCCCGATCACCGCCACGTCGGCGACGGCGGGATGCATGATGAGCGCGTTCTCGCACTCCTGCGGGTAGACGTTCACCCCGCCGGTGATGATCATGAAGTCCTGGCGGTCGGTGAGATAGAGGTAGCCGTCCCCATCGAGGTAGCCGACATCGCCGGTGGTCGCCCAGTTCTCGTGATCGGGGTGCTGTGCGGAGCGGGTCTTCTCGGGCGCGTTGTGGTACTGGAAGGGCATCTGCTCGCGCTCGAAGTAGATGGTGCCGATCTCGCCGGCGGGGAGGACGGCACCGTCGTCGCCGCAGATCCGGGCGACGCCCAGACCGGCGCGACCCACGGACCCGGGGCGCTCCAGCGCCTCCTGCGGGCTGATGAACGTGGCGCCGGCAGCCTCGGTCGAGGCGTAGTACTCGTGGATCACCGGTCCCCACCACGCGAGCATCGACTGCTTCACCTCGGCCGGGCAGGGAGCGGCGGCGTGGATCGCGACCTTGAGGCTGCTCGTGTCGTAGTGCGCCCGCGTCGCCTCGGGCAGCTTGAGCATCCGGACGAACATCGTGGGCACCCACTGGCTGTGGGTCACGCGGTACTTCTCGATGAGTGCCAGCGCCTCCTCAGGGTCGAAGCGGTGCATCATGATCACGGTGCCGCCGACCGACATGGTGACGCCGCAGAAGCGCAGCGGCGCAGCGTGGTACAGCGGCGCGGGGGAGAGGTACACGGTGTCGGCGTCCATGCCGTACATCGGGGCGAAGATCGCGGTGTAGGCGTCCGGCGCCTCGTCGACCTGCCCCTCCGGGAGGGGGATCTTGATGCCCTTCGGGCGACCCGTGGTGCCGGAGGAGTAGAGCATGTCCGTGCCGCGCGGCTGGTCCGTGAGCGGCGTGGCATCGGCCTCCGCGAGCACCGCGTCGTAGTCGGCGAAGCCCGGGATCGGTCCGCCCCAGGCGATCGCACGGCCCGGCTCGGCGAGGGCGGGCAGCGTCAGGGCTTCCGAAACCGCCTCGGCCACATCGGCGCCCGCGAACAGGGCCTTGGCCTCGCAGTCCGCGAGGATGTAGTTGACCTCGCCGGGCGTGAGGTGCACGTTCACCGCGGTCACGTACAGGCCGCTGCGGATGGCCGCGGCGTACGCGCAGAAGATGCGCAGATCGTTCCCGGCCACGATCGCGACGGTGTCGCCGCGCCGCAGCCCCAGCGCGCGCAGGTGGTGCGCGATCCGCGTGGACTCCTCGTTCAGGCGAGCGTGGCTCAGGATCTCGCCGGTGGCGGCGTCGATCGCTGCGGGCTTGCCGGGGGAGAGCTCTGCGAAGGCTCCAGGGAACATGAGAACCGCCTTTAACTTCGAGGTGCTCTCACGGTAGCGCCGGTCCCGATTGGTGGAAGGCGTTCAAGCGAAGTCGCAGGACTGGAAGGATGGCGGCATGGACGTCATCCTCATTCCGGGCCTGTGGTTGGACGCGGCGAGCTGGGACGCGGTCCTCCCGCCGATCGCCGCCGCGGGGCATCGTCCGATCCCGCTCCGCCCGCCGGGGCTCGGCGCACCGTCCGACAGCGCGGCCGAGGTGGGCCTCGCCGACTGGATCGGCTCGGTCACGGCGGCGATCGATGCGGCCGACGGCCCCGTCGTTCTGGTGGGGCACTCCGGCGGCGGGAACGCCGCGTGGGGCGCCGCCGACGCGCGCCCCGACCGCGTGGCGCGCGTCGTGTTCGTCGACACCGTCCCGCCGCCCGACGGTGCGCCGATCAACGAGTTCGAGGCCGTCGACGGCGTCGTGCCGTTTCCCGGCTGGGACTTCTTCGACGACGAGGAGGTCCACGACCTCGACTCGGCCGTCCGCGCCCGGACCGCGGCGCTGACCGGCGCAGTGCCGGAGCGGATCCCACACGATCCGATCACCCTCGGTGACGAGCGGCGGCACGGTATCCCGGTCACGCTGCTCATGGGCGGACTCGACGCGGCCGGCGTGGAGTCCGTGCTGGCGCAATGGCCCGCCCACGCCGCCGAGTACCGGGCCATCGCCGACCACGAGGTGGTCCGGATCGGCTCCGGGCACTGGCCTCAGTTCTCGATCCCCGAGCGGTTGGGCGAGCTGATCGTGGCCGCGATCCGCTGACTCACTCCGCCGGATTCGCGGACAGCCACGCCGCGTAGTCGTGGAGGAGCGCGACCAGGGGCAGCGCGTCGACGGCGCCGATCGGCTCGCCCCGCAGCGCGGCGCGGATCCCGGGCACGCGCGCGGCGATGCGGGAGCGCTCCGAGAGCTCGTGGTGGCTCAGGCCCTGCTGCTCCCCGAGCACGATCCGCCGCGAGTGCGCGGCGCGCAGCGCGTCCGCGAGGGCGGTGAACTCGTCGCGCTCCAGCGCGGGCAGGTGCACCGAGAAGCTCATGACCGGGCCGGGCTCGGCGTCGTCGCGATCCTCCGACTCCTCCAGCCAGTCCGCGTACTCCTGGCCCAGGTCGTCGAGGGCCTCCTCGTCGTCGAAGCTCAGCCGGCGCCCCTCGACCGCCGCCCGCAGCGCGGAGACCAGGGCGCGGACCGTCTCCGGATCCGACGACGCGGCGTACCAGCGATGCGCCTCGTGCGGCACCACGACCCGGCCCGGACGGCCCGCGGTGAGGCGGGCCCGGACATCGTCGAACTCGGCGACCGACAGGTCGGGGAACTGGACGGAGACGGTCACGACGGGGTGGGAGTCTGGCACGCCCTCCATTGTCCAGAAGATCGTTCTAGGGTGGGGGCATGGCCCTCGAAGGTGATTACGCAACCGAGAAGGCCGGCTGGGTCGCGGACCAGCTGGCGAAGATCGACGAGACCGGGACCACCGCTTCGGTGGCGGTCGCGGGAATGGCGGTGGTGGTCTTCACCTACCGCGGCCCCAAGTCCGGCAAGCTGTACCGCCGCCCGCTGATGCGGGTGGAGCACGACGGCGTGTACGCCGCGTTCGCCTCGAAGGGCGGCGCGCCCGACAACCCCGTCTGGTACTCGGCGCTGCTCGCCAACGACGTGGTGGAGGTCCAGGACGGCACCACCGTGGTCTCCGGCCCGGTGCGCGAGATCCACGGCGCCGAGCGCGAGGAGTGGTGGGCGCGCGGCGTCGCCGCCTACCCGCCGTACGCCGAGTACCAGGAGAAGACGGACCGCCTGATCCCGATCCTCCTCGTCGAGCCGGGCCGCGCCTAGCGGCCTCACCGCGCGCACGCGGGTAGATTTCACAGGGTGAGCCCCGTCGAGCCCCCCGCGCACGTCCTGTCCACCTTCGGCCTGGACGAGACCGAGCCCATCGCACTCGGTGCGGAATGGGACGGCGGATGGCGCTGCGGCGAGGTCGTGCTCTCGCTCATCGCGGACCACGCCCGNGCGGCGTGGTCCGCGAAGGTGCGCGAGGACCTCTACGTCGACGGCATGCGCCTGGCCCGGCCCTTCCGCGCGACCGACGGGCGCTACGTCGTCTCGGGCTGGCGCGCCGATACGTTCATCGCCGGCTCCGCCGAGCCGCGCTTCGACGAGATCATCTCCATGGCGAACCGGCTGCACGAGGTCACGGCGAAGCTCGAGCGGCCCCGTTTCCTCGCCTCGCCCACCGTCGCGCCGTTCACCGAGGTCGACTACTTCGGCTTCGCCGACCGCGCCGCGTGGGAGGACAAGCCGCTCGCCATGGCCCGCAAGCTCGGCGCGCTCGACGAGACGGAGGAGCACCGGCAGCGCGCCGTCGAGCTGGTGACGGAGCTCGCGGCGCTGCGCACGCCCGTGGAGGCCGCGCCGCAGCTCGTGCACGGCGACCTCGCCAGCTCAGTCCTGTTCGCCGGCGCGGCCGCGCCCGGCATCACGGATTTCACGCCGTACTGGCGCCCGCCGACGTGGGCCGCGGCAGTCGTCGCCGTGGACGGGCTGTCCTGGGGCGGCGCCGACGACAACCTCCTCATGCGCTGGGCCGACCTGCCCGAGTGGCCGCAGATGGTGCTACGCGCCCTGATCTTCCGGCTCGCCGTGCACGCCGTGCACCCGCGCTCGGAGGCCGAGGCGCTGCCCGGCCTCGAGCACATCGTCGAGATCGGCCGGTGGCTGCTCTGAGCGGAGCCCCCGCGGAGCGGCGGATCCTCGTCGCCCACGGCACGCGCTCGGCGTCCGGCATCGCCACGGTCCACGCGATCGCCGACGCCGTCGCCGCCCGCACGGGCCCGATCGACACGGCCTTCGTCGACGTGCGGGGGCCGTCACCGTCGGACCTGCTGCGCGAGACGGGCCGCCCGACGGTGCTCGTGCCCGCCTTCCTCGCCGCCGGCTACCACGTCCACACCGACGTGCCCCGGCACGTGGCGGCGAGCGGGCACCGCGCGGTCACGGTCACGGCGGCGCTGGGTCCGGACCACGCGCTGGTGGGCGCGCTCGTGCGGCGCCTCCGCGAGGCCGGGTGGCGCCCCGGCGACACCGTCGTGCTCGGCGCGACCGGCTCGTCGGACCCGCACGCCCGCGCGGACGTGCGCACGATGGCCGGATACCTCGAGGAGGCCGTCGGCGGCCCGGTCCCGGTGGGCTTCCTCGCCGCCGGCGGCCCGACGGTGGCCGACGCGGTCGCGGCCGCGCGGGTCCCGGGGCGGCGGCTCTTCCTGGCCGCGTACCAGCTGGCGGAGGGCCTGTTCCACACCCGGCTCGCCGACGCGGGGGCCGACGGGGCGGCCGCCCCGCTGGGCACCGCGCCCGAGGTGATCGACCTGCTGGTCGACCGGTTCGCTCAGAGCCGGTAGTCCCGCAGCGGGATGCGGTCCCCGTCGGCGAGCACGCCCTCGGCGCGCAGGCGCTCCAGCTGTTCGCGCACGATGTGCGCCGCGGGGCGCCCGGTGGCGGGGACCACCCGGTGCCAGGGCAGGTCCGAAGCGTCCGTGCGCATCACCCAGCCCACGATCCGCGGCGAGCTCAACCCCAGTTCGTCGGCGATGTCGCCGTAGGTGCGCACGCGGCCGGGCGGGATGGCCTCGATCAGCGCGCGCACCGCCTCGACCTGCTCCTCGGTGACCTTCGCCATGGGGCTATCCGATCAGGTGGCGCGCGTACTCGCCGACGGTCGCCGGGATCTCCTGCGCCACCATGTGATCCGACGGCACCGCGACGACCTCGACGTCGCCCGGCATCGCGGCCACCTGCGCGTCGGTGACGAAGTGGGCACGGTCGGCGCGCAGCAGCACCGTCGGGACGGACGACGGTGCGCCGACCGCCGGCCGGGCCAGTTCGCCCCACAGCGCCGCCACCGCGGCGCAGCTGATGTCCCACTCCCAGCGCCCGGAGTCGCGGCGCACCAGGTGCTCGGCGATCTCGTCGTCGATCACGGGCTCGGGGACCCGCGCCCACGCCCCGGACCGCTTCTCCTGCTTCGCCTCCTCGGGCGAGGTGAAGTCGAAGAACTCGATCGTCTGCGCGGCGATGGTCCCGCACAGCTCAGGGTCCAGCTCCTGTGCGGGATCCAGCAGCAGGAGGGCGCGCACCAGGTCCGGGCGGGCGGCGGCGAGGCGGCAGGCGAGCGCGCCGCCGAGGGAGTGGCCGATCACCGCGACGGGGCCGTCGCCGTGCCGCTCGATCACCTCGACGAGATCCGCCACGTGCTGCTCCAGATGCCACGGCGGCGCCCACGTCGAGCGGGCGTGCCCGCGCAGGTCCGGGGCCAGCACGCGCACTCCCGGCAGCTCGTCGTCGGCGAATCGGCGCCAGCGCGCCCCGTGGCCGGTGACGCCGTGGATCGCGAGCACGGTGGGGGCGCGGGGGGTGTCCGGACCGTAGACGTGGGTGTTGAGCATGCCCCCGATCATGCCCTGTGCCGTGCCGTCGCGAGGTTGTCAGTGGGCTGTGATCTGATCGACGGACGCGGTCGGAGAGGGGGTGCGCATGAACGCCGGAACAGGGAATCGAGGGGCCGACGGTGCGGGGAAGCACCGTCGCCCCCGCCTGCGCCTGCAGTACACGCCTCCGGAACCGCCCCCCGTCCGCGAGTGGGTCGGGCCGATCGCCGCGCTGGCGGCGCCGGCCACCGGGGAACTCCCGCTCGACGTGGGCGGCTGGGCGCCGTACCGGATCCGCGGCGGGCCCGGCACGGGCAAGACCTCGGCGCTCGTGGACATCGCGGTGGCGAAGCTCACCGACCCGTTCGTCGAACCGGAATCGGTGCTCCTCCTCACCGGCAACAAACGAGCGGCGGCCGACCTGCGGCGCGAGCTCTCGGCGCGGGTGCTGGCGGGGAGCGAGGGGGTGCACGCCTCGGGGGAGCCGCTGGTGCGCACCGTGCACTCGCTGGCCTTCGCGGTGCTGCGGCTGCAGGCCGCCGGCACGGGCAGCCCGCCGCCGCGCCTCATCACCGGTTCGGAGCAGGACGCGGTGGTGCGGGAGCTGCTGCGCGGCAACCTCGAGGACGGCGGCGCCCATTGGCCCGAGCGCCTGCGTCCCGCGTTGGTCACGCACGGCTTCGCGGGAGCGCTGCGCGACCTCTTCGCGCAGGCCGCGCAGCGCGGCGCGGGTCCGGACGAGATCGAGGACCTCGCCCGCCGGTACAACCGCGGCGAATGGCTCGCCGCGGCGAACGCGCTGCGCGAGTACCAGGAGACCACGCTGCTGCGCGGCTCCGTCGGCCTCGCCGGCCCGCAGGCCGTGGCCCCGGCGGTGGACGCCGCGGAGCTCATCGACGCGGCCGTCACGGCACTCGCCTCCGACGACGCCCTGCTCGCCCAGCAGCGCGAGCGCATCCGGTTCCTCCTCGTCGACGATGCGCAGAACCTGGACCCGTTGGCCTCGGCGCTGATCCGGCTGCTCGGTACGGGGACCGAGCTCACCGTGATCGCGGGGGATCCCGATCAGGCGGTCAACTCCTTCCGCGGCGCGAGCACCCGCTTCCTGCAGAACCTCGACGTCACGCCGGAACGGGACGTGCTGCTCGAGCGGAGCTTCCGCTTCGGGGAGGAGGTGGCGGGCGCCGTGAACCGGATCTCCGCGCGCCTGCCGCACCGGTTCGGGGCCGTCGCGCCCGAGCGGCCGCGGCCCGGCACCGCGGCCGTCCGGCTGTTCTCCACGCCCGCGAAGGAGGCCGACGCGATCGCCGCGATGCTGCGGCGCGAGCACGTCCTGGGGGGCGTCCCGTGGGAGGACATGGCCGTCGTCGTGCGGTCGGTCTCGGCGTCGATCGCGCCGCTGCGCCGCGCGCTGGCCTACGCGGGCGTTCCGGTCACCGTGCCCGCGGACGACGTGCCGCTCGCCCGGCAGCGCGCCGTGTACGCACTGCTCCTCGTGCTCCGCGCCGCCGTCGCCCCCGAGGGGCTCGACCCGGCGGAGGCCGTCACCCTGCTGTCCGGCCCCGTCGGCGGCGGCGACCCGCTGACGCTGCGCCGGGTGCGGCGGGCGGTGCGACGCGCCGATCCGGCGGAGGACCGCGGCTCCGCCGAGATCCTCGCCGCGGTGCTCACCGGCGCCGCCGAGTTCGCGCCCTACAAGGCCGTGCTCACCGAGCTCGAGGCCGAGCCCGTGGAGCGGGTCCTCGCCGCGGTCCGGGCCGCCGGCGCCGCCGCCGAGCACGGCACCGTCGAGGAGGTGCTGTGGGCCGCGTGGGCGGCCACCGGGCTCGCCGCCCGCTGGGGCGCGCTCGCGCTGCGCGGCGGCACCCTGGGCGAGCAGGCCGACCGCGACCTCGACGCGGTGATGGGGCTGTTCGACTCCGCCGCCGACTTCACCGACACCCTGCCCACCGCCTCCGTGGGCGCGTTCGTCGAATACCTGGAACAGCTGCAGATCCCGCGGTCCGACCGCGCCCGCGGCCGCAGCGGGCAGGCCACCGTTCCGGGGGTGACGCTGCTGTCGGCGCACAGCACGGTCGGGCGGCAATGGGACGTCGTCGCCGTCGCCGGCGTGCAGGAGGGCCGCTGGCCCAACCTGCGGCGCCGCGGCGGCCTGCTCGGTACCGACGAGCTGCTGGATGCGCTCGACGGGATGGATCCCGCGGCGCTGCCCACGGTGTCGCGGTCGCTGCCGCTGCTCGCGGAGGAACGGCGGCTGCTCCTCGTCGCCTGCTCGCGGGCCCGCCGCACGCTGCTCATCACCGCGGTCGACACGGCGGACGGTGACGGCGACCTGGTGCCGTCGCGGTTCCTGCAGGGGATCGCGCCGTCGGGCGACGAGGACCCGGAGACCTACACGCCCGCGGTGGAGAGCGCACCGTCGGCCGCACTGGACCTGCGCACTCTGGTGGCCGTGCTGCGCACCGCCGCCTGCGATCCCGCGCGCGAGCCGCAGGAGCGCGCCCACGCCACCCGGCAGCTCGCGCGGCTCGCCGCCGACCGCGTTCCGGGCGCGCACCCGGACAGTTGGTACGGCATGGCGGGCGCGAGCACCGACGATCCGCTGTGGACGCCGGAGGACGGGCCGGTGGCGCTGTCCCCGTCGAACGTGGAAGCGCTCTCGGCGTGCGCGCTGCGGTGGATGCTGGAGCGCTTCGGCGGCAGCGACGGCGACTCCGCCAAGCAGGCCACGGGCAACCTGGTGCACACCCTGGTGCAGGCGGTCGCGGGACGGATCCCCAAGGACGAGGTGACCCGCTCGCTGGAGAAGGTGTGGGACCGCGTCGACCTCGAGGCGGACTGGTTCGCGCAGCGGGAGCTGGCGCGCACCGAGGAGATGTTGGAGTCCTTCCGGTCCTGGCTGGCCGGGAGCCGCGGCGAACTCACCGAGGCGGGCGTGGAGATCGGCGTCGACGCGGTGATCCCGGGCGATGTCACGGCCGGCGGCACCGATCCCGACGTGCGGATCCGCGGTCGGATCGATCGACTCGAACGCGACGCGCTCGGCCGTGCCGTCGTGGTGGACGTCAAGACGGGGCGCACCCTCCCGACCCAGGCGGACGGGCAGGCCCAGGCGCAGTTGCGCACGTACCAGGTGGCGCTCGCGCACGGCGGGATCGACGGCGTGCCGGAGACCCCGGGCGGCGGCAAGCTGGTGTACGTCGCCAAGGCGCACACCAAGACCGGCGCGACGGTGCGCGAACAGGACGCGCTCACCCCGGCCGATGTGGACGAGTGGCTGGGCGTGATCCGCGAGGCCGCGCGCCGCACTCGTGGGCCGGAGTTCCCCGCCACCCTCAACGCCTCGTGCCAGTACTGCGCGGTGGCGTCCTGCTGCCCGGTCGTGGACAAGGGACGGAGCGTCACCGATGACTGAGGGAGTGACCGACGGGTTCCCGCACGCGCCGCTGATCTCGGCGGTGGACCTGGCACACGAGCTGGGCCAGGCGTTCGCGCCGACGGACGAGCAGCGCGCCGTCATCGAGGCGCCGCTCGGGCCGTGCCTCGTGGTCGCGGGCGCGGGCGCGGGTAAGACGGAGACGATGGCCGGGCGCGTGGTGTGGCTCATCGCGAACCGCTACGTCACGCCCGACCAGGTGCTGGGCCTCACCTTCACCCGCAAGGCCGCGCAGCAGTTGATGATCCGCGTGCGCAAGCGGCTCGCGCGTCTCGCCGGTGCGCCCGTCGTCGACCGGATCGATCCGTCGGGCGAGCTGCGGGCGTCGCTGCGCACCGTCGAGCCCGAGATCAGCACGTACCACGCCTACGCGGGGCGGCTGCTCGGTGACTACGGCATGCTGCTGCCGGTCGAGCCGTCGGTGCGACTGGTCTCGGAGACCGAGCGCTGGCAGATCGCGTACGACGTGGTCACCGGATGGGACGAGGCGCTCGAACTCGACCGGAACCCGGCGAACCTCACCGAATGGGTGCTCGGGCTGTCCGGGGCGCTCGCGGACCATCTGGTGACCCCCGACCAGCTGGAGGCCGACGACGACGAGCTGGAGCGGCTCATCGGCCTCCTCCCGCCCGGGCCGCGGCAGCGGGCCGCGCCGAACGCCGCGCTGCTCAAGGCCGCCGAAGTGCAGGAGCAGCGGCGCCGGCTGATCCCGCTGGTGCGGGCCGTGGCCGCGGAGATGCGGGCCCGCGAGGTCCTCGACTTCGGCAGCCAGATGGGGCTCGCCGCGCAGCTCGCGCTCGCCAATCCGGATGTGGCGGGCCTCGAGCGGGCCCGGTTCGGCGCCGTCCTGCTCGATGAGTACCAGGACACCGGGCACGCGCAGCGGATGCTGCTGGCGTCGCTGTTCGGCGGACCGTCGGGTGCCGCCGCCGTGACCGCGGTGGGCGATCCGATCCAATCGATCTACGGCTGGCGCGGCGCGTCGGCCGCGAACCTCCCCCGGTTCGCCACCGATTTTCCGCAGGCCGACGGCAGACCCGCCCCGCGCCGCGAACTGCTCACGAGCTGGCGCAATCCGACGAGCGCGCTCAGCCTCGCCAACGCCGTCTCGGAGGACCTGCGCAGCCGCGGCGTGCCCGTCTCCGAGCTGAAGGCGCGTCCCGACGCGCCGGGGGGCGACCTGCGGATCTCCCTGCACTCCACGGTGATCGACGAGCGCGACTGGGCCGCCGATGCGATCGCGGAGCAGTGGCGCGGGCGGATCGAGGCGGGGGAGGAGCCACCGACCGTGGCGGTGCTCGTGCGCCGCAACGCCGATTCCGCGGGGATCGCCGCCGCCCTCGGCGAGCGCGGCGTGCCCGTCGAGGTGGTCGGCCTCGGCGGCCTGCTGCACACCCCCGAAGTGCAGGACGTCGTGGCGCTGCTGCGGCTGGCCGTCGAGCCGCTCGCCGGCACCGCCGCGATGCGGCTGCTCACCGGGCCGCGCTGGCAGCTCGGTGCCGCCGACCTCCGGGCGCTGTGGAACCGCGCGCGCAGGATCGCGCACACCACGGGCCGCGCGGCCGCGGGCGCCGTCGCCACGCCGGAGCAGCTCGACGCCGCGCTGGACGCGACGCTGCCCTCGGAGAGCCTCGACGCCGCGGGTCTCGGTGACGCGATCGCCGACCCGGGGGCGGACGCCGACTACTCGGCGGCGGGCCTGGCGAAGATCCGGTCGCTCGACCGCGAGGTGCGGCACGTCCGGGAGCGGCTCGGGCATCCGCTGCCCGAGGTCGTGGCCGAGGCCGAGCGGGTGCTGGGCGTGAGCATCGAGACCCGCATCCGCGCGTCCCGGCAACTCGGCGGCCGCGCGACCGGCCGCGAGCACCTCGACGCCTTCGCGGACGTGGTCGTCTCCTACGCCGAGCGACCCACCGCGACCCTCCCGGGCCTGCTCGCCTTCCTCGCGGCCGCGGAGAGGGTGGAGGGCGGTCTCACGCCCGGAGACGTGGAGGTCGCCACCGACCGGGTGCAGGTGCTCACGGTGCACTCCGCGAAGGGCCTCGAGTGGGATGTGGTGGCGGTGCCGCACCTCTCGGAGGGCATCTTCCCCTCCAACCGGGCGCTGCCCACGTGGCTGTCGACGCCCGCCGAACTGCAGCCGGGCCTGCGCGGCGACCTCGCCGAACCCGGCGAGACCGACGGCGTGCCCCGCCTCGACCTCGACGGCTGCAACAACCGCAAGGACCTCGAGGACGCCCTGGACGCGCACCGGAAGGCGCTCAAGGGCATGAACATGCACGAGGACGAGCGCCTGTTCTACGTCGCCGTCACGCGCACCCAGTCGGTGCTCCTGCTGTCCGGGCACTACTGGAGCGAGGACGTGAAGACGCCGAAGGCCCCGTCGCGCTTCCTCGTGGCCGCGCGCGACCACGCGCCGGACGCCGTGACGGAGTGGGCGGGCGAGCCCCTCGAGGACGCGCCGAATCCGCTGGAGACGGAGCCGATCCGCCTGCCGTGGCCGCGCGACTTCCTCGGCGCCCACCGCCCCGACGTGGACGCCGGCGCCGAGCTGGTGCTCGCCGAGCTCGCGCGCGGCGCCGCGGAACCCGATGCGGACGAGCCGGATCCGTACGGCTGGGCCGCCGAGGTGACCGCTCTCCTCGCGGAGCGTGCCCGCCAGGCGCAGGCCGAGCTGGAAGTCGCGGTGCCGCGCGAGGTCTCGGTGAGCCAGCTGGTGGAGTTGCGGCGCAGCCCCGCCACGTTCGCGAGCCGGCTGCGCCGGCCCGTGCCGTTCAAGCCGAATCCGTACGCGCGGCGCGGCACCGCCTTCCACGCGTGGCTCGAACGGCGGTACGGTGCGTCGCGCCTGCTGGATCTCGACGAGCTGCCCGGCGCGGCCGACGGAGCCGCGGGCGCCGACGAGAACCTCGCGCTGCTGCAGCGGCGGTTCGAGGAGAGCGAATGGGCGGCGCGCACCCCCGTCGACATCGAGGTGCCCTTCGAGATCGCGGCCGCCGGCACCGTCGTGCGCGGGCGGATGGACGCCGTCTTCCGCGACCCGGGGGGCGGTTTCACCGTGGTCGACTGGAAGACCGGCGTGCGGCCCACCGAGCCGGCGGACGAGCGCGCCGCCGCGGTGCAGCTCGCGGCGTACCGGCTCGCGTGGGCACGCCTGCGGGATGTGCCCGTCGGCGACGTGCGGGCGGCGTTCTTCTACGTGCGCTCCGGGGAGACGGTGGCACCGTCGGATCTGATCGAGCATCAGGGCCTCGCGGACCTGATCACGAGCGCGGGGGAGGGTTAGGCGGCCGGGTCCCTGTCGCGCGCGATCTTCACGGCCGAGACGACCATCGGCAGCTGCAGCGGCAGGCGGGCGTAGGCGCCCAGCCTGAGCGGCAGCGGCTTGTCGGCCCACTGCTGCGCCATGTGCACGTTCGCCGGGAACACCGCCGCGAAGAGCGCGGTCGCGGCGACGCCGCCGAGCCGGCGGGTCCTCGGCGCGGCGAGCAGCGCGGCGGTGGTCAGCTCGGCGACGCCCGAGAGCTGCGTCGCGCGGCGGGGCGTGAGGCCGAACGGAAGGTTCGGCGGCACGATCGAATCGAAGGGCTTCGGCGCGACGAAGTGCAGCGCGCCCATCCCGGCGAGGGACAGCGCCATGCCTCGGGCGAGTTTGTCGGTGCGACGGGCGGGCCGGTTTGTGGACACCATCTGAAGATTGTGGCAGATTGCTCGTCGGCTCCGCCGGACGTGCTAGACCGGATGGGTAACGACCAGCAATTCTCGTGAGGAATCGTCCAGGTAGGTATGTCCGCACGCACCACGTTCCGCAGACGGAGCAAATCCGAACTGACGGACCTCCCCGACCACGCGCTGGTCAGTGTCCTCCGCATCCCGGCGGGCGACTCCACGAACCCGTGGCGGGCGATCGGCGCGCGCGTCCTGGTGGCCCTGGGCGCCCTGTTCCTCGCAGTGTTCATCGTCTACCTCGAGCGGGACGGGTACCGGGACTCCGCGATCGAGGCGGGACTCGATGGCAAGACGTCCCTGACCTTCCTCGACTGCCTCTACTACGCGACGGTCTCCCTCTCGACCACGGGCTACGGCGACATCACCCCGGTGACCCAATCCGCGCGCCTGGTCAACGTCCTGTTGATCACGCCGCTGCGCATTCTCTTCCTCATCGTCTTGGTCGGTACCACGCTCCAGGTGCTCACGGAGCGGTCCCGCCAGGCGTTCAAGATCCAACGTTGGAGGTCTGCTGTGCACAACCACACGATCGTCGTGGGCTACGGCACGAAGGGCCGGACCGCGGTGAGCGCGATGATCAACGACGGCATCGAGCCCGGCAAGATCGTCGTCGTCGACACCGATCAGGCCGCCCTCGAGGTCGCCGAGATCGACGGGCTGGTCACGGTCCGCGGCGACGCGACGAAGGCCGATGTGCTCCGGCTCGCCGGCGCGCCGCGCGCCGCGTCGATCATCATCGGCGCCAACCGTGACGACGCCGCGGTGATGGTCACGCTGACCGCACGCGAACTGGCGCCGCGCGCCAAGATCGTCGCGTCGATCCGCGAGTCCGAGAACACGCACCTCCTGCGCCAGTCCGGCGCCGACTCCGTGGTCGTCTCGTCGGAGACGGCGGGCCGCCTGCTCGGCATGGCGACCACCACCCCGTCGGTCGTGGAGATGATCGAGGACCTGCTCTCGCCCGGCGACGGCTTCAACATCGCCGAGCGCGAGGTGACCCGCGTCGAGGTCGGCCGCTCGCCGCGGCACCTGCCGAACATCGTGTTGGGCGTGGTCCGCAAGGGCAACCTGTACCGCGTCGATTCGCCCGCGGTGTCGGTGGTCGAGGCGGGTGACCGGTTGCTGTTCGTCCGCAATGCCGACGTGAAGGCGTCCGGCTAGCCCCTGAGCAGTTCGATCACACGAGCCATGGCCTCCAGGTTGTGGTCGAGCACGGTGAGGTAGCCGATGCCGAGCCGCGCGCGAAGCTCCAGCAGGCGGTCCGCCATGTCGCGCGGCGTCCCCACGAGCAGGCTGATGTGCTCCTCCGCGGCGTCCTCGTCCCACGTGACCCGCCGGGTCAGCCCGTCCGGGCGGCCCGTCCCCAACGGGAGGAGCGCCTGGAGCACGAGGTTGATCTCGACGGTGCCCGCGCGCTCGCCCAACAAGGTGTTCAGGTGCGCGATCCGGCCCGCGGCGGCGGCCTCGGTGGTGAGCCGTAGGCGCCCGGCGTCGTCGGTGCGCGCGCCGGTGAGACCGACGATGTCGGCGTGCCGGGCGGCGACGCCCAGCAGCCGGTCTCCCCAGCCCGCGATGAACAGCGGCGGCCCGCCGGGTTGCGCGGGGTGCGGCGTGTGCTTCGGGTCCGCGAAGGCGGCGCGCAGCGCGGCCGCCGTGGCGTCCAACCGGTCGATGCGCTCGCGCGCCGTCGGGAACGGGATACCGGCCTGGTCGAACTCGTCGGCTGCGTAGCCCGCGCCGAGCCCCAGTTCCACTCGCCCGTCGGTCAGCAGGTCGGCGGTGGCGGCGTCGCGCGCGAGGAGTGCGGGGCTGTATAAGGGCGCATTGAGTACGAAGGTGTTCAGCCGGACCCGCTCCGTGGCCTCGGCGGCGAGCATCATCGCGGGGAAGGGCGCGAGCATGCCGAGGTGATCGGGGACGCCGATCACGTCGAAGCCGAGCGCCTCTGCGCGGCGGCAGCGGTCCAGCCATGCCGCGCGGGACGGGGCGGCGCCGAGGGCCACACCGAAGCGGAAGTCGTGCACCATGCGGTCATTGAATCAGCGGCGGACGCCGCCCGCCGGGCGTCGGTCGCCGGTCGCGGTGGGTCAGGTGGTGAAGAGTTGCAGGACGCCGGTGACGTTGCCCGTCGCCGTCGTGGAGTCGATCTTCAGATCGCGGACCAGCGAACCGAAGGACGCGGTCTGGACGCGATCCTGAACCCAGTAGCCCGTCGACCCGACGCTGCCGTGTTCGCCACTGCGATCCATGCCCATGCGCTGGACCAGAGTCGCGATGCCCGCGGGCTGGGCGTCGATGCTGAATCGGGAGCCCATGTCGAGGCCGCAGTCCGAACTCACGTGGACGAGTCGCACCCCCAGCTGCTCGGAGTCGGCCGGGACCCGCGCTTCCGCCAGCAGTTTCGGCAGGTCGTCGTTGGCGCAGTGGCGCTGGACCACCGGTTCGCCTCCGGGCAACGAACACCCTCCGACGAGAGCCGCGACAGTCGCCAGGGCGAGGGCGAGTCGGGCGCGCACGGTCAGTCGCCGGTCGCGGCGGGTCGGTCCGTGGCGGCGTACTGCGACCACGAGCCAGGGTAGAGGCGGCCGCCGGGGAAGCCGGCGTGCTCGGAGGTGAGCAGGTCGTGGCAGGCGGTGACGCCGGAGCCGCAGTAGGCGATGAAGTCCTCGCCCGGCCGCAGGCCCGCCTCCGCGAACCGCGCGCGGAGGGCCGCGCGGGGGAGCAGCGCACCGTCGGCGACGTTCTCCCGACACGGCACGCTGACGGCCCCGGGGATGTGGCCGGCGCGCGGGTCGACGGTCTCGTTCTCGCCGCGGAACCGGTCCGCGGGGCGCGCGTCGATCACCGGGACCGCGCCGCCGGCCGCCTCGTCGATGGTGGCCAGGCGGTCCGCGGGCCACGGCCGCGGGGTGAAGCTCGCAGGGGTGGGCGCGACCGTGCCGGTGTCGTCGAGGGGACCGAGCGGACCGTCGAGCAGTGCGGCCGATTCGCCGAGCGCCCGCAGCAACCAGACCAGGCGCGCCGCCATCACGCCGCCCGCGTCGTCGTAGGCGACCACCGTCGCTCCGTCGCCGATCCCGGCGGCGGAGAGGCCCGCGGCGAAGGCCTCGGGGGTGGGCAGCGGGTGCCGGCCCCCGGCGGGCGAGGGCTCGGCGGCGAGGAAGCCGTCGAGGTCGATGTACACCGCGCCCGGGAGGTGTCCGGCGTCGTAGGCCTCGCGGGTGGACCGCCCGTCGAGGTAGCAGCGGGTGTCGGCGAGGATCACGCCGGGGTTGGCCCGCACCCATGCGGCGTCCACGAACGGTTCGATCATGCGGTCAGCCTACGATGATGAGCGTGGCGAAGCTCAGTCTGACCGTGCCCCCGCTCCTCTCGCGCTATCACGTCGACCGCGCCGACGAACTGCGCGCCGACGACGCCGCGCTCGACGCGGCGTGGGCGACCGCGAAGGTGCTGCGCCTCGATCCGCGCGGCCGCTTCGACCTCGACGGCACCGACCTCGTCTTCGCCCGCGGGCACGAGGTCGCGCCGGCGCGACCGGCCGACGCGGTGCTGCTGGGCCGGGTCGACGGGGCGATCGTCTTCGCGTTGCGGGTCGAGAAGTTCGACGGCGCCGACCTCCGGATGCGCGGCCACCTGCTCTCGCCGGTCGACTCCGCGCTGCTCGCGCAGGCCCTCGGCATCCTCAATTGGCACGCCACCGCCGGGTTCTCGCCCGTCGACGGTGCGCCGACGCTCCCCGGGAAGGCCGGCTGGGTGCGCACGACCGCCGACGGCCGCGAGGAGTTCCCCCGCACCGACGGCGCGATGATCACCCTGGTGCACGACGGTGCCGACCACGTCCTGCTGGGCCGGCAGCACCAATGGCCGGAGCGGCTGTTCTCGTTGTTCGCCGGGTTCGTCGAGCCCGGCGAATCGCTGGAGCAGTGCGTCGCGCGCGAGCTGCGCGAGGAGGCGGGCATCGAGGTCGACGACATCACCTACGTCGCCAGCCAGCCCTGGCCCTTCCCCCGCTCGCTGATGCTGGGCTTCACCGCGCGTGCCTCCCGGGATGCGGTCGTCGACTTCCGCGACGGCGAGATCGCCGAGGCGCACTGGTTCAGCCGGACGCAGGTGCGCGACGCGCTCGCCGCCGGGGACTGGAGCACCGACGCCCCCGACGCGCCGCTGCTGCTGCCCAACTCCAT
This sequence comes from Tsukamurella ocularis, assembly GCF_965138335.1. Lineage (GTDB taxonomy): Bacteria > Actinomycetota > Actinomycetes > Mycobacteriales > Mycobacteriaceae > Tsukamurella > Tsukamurella ocularis_A. Next base: position 10,008 of record NZ_CBCSDV010000026.1, on the reverse strand, counting down.
CTCCATCGCCCGCGCGATCACCGAGGCCTGGGCGGCGATGTAGCACGTCACGGGCAGCGTCCTTCATCTCGGTGGAGGTCGCCGGGACGTCGTGAAATCGGCCGATTCCGGCGTGGCGATCCGTATGGGGCGTCGCCGGCCGGAAACCGGCTGATTCCCCGACCGAGTGGCGGTCTCCACCCGGATCTCCACCTGTGGGCCGAGGCGGTTCATCGCTGCCGCTCATAGCGTTGTCGCCATGAGCTACGTACGAGGTTTCCTCCCCTGGATCGTCCTGGCGATCGTGTCGTCGACCTTCGGCTGGCAGTGGGGTGCGGTGAGCGCTCTCGCCACCGGCCTCGTGCTGATCGGCGCCGACCGCCGGGCCGGTGCGCTCGAACTCGGCGGGGTCGCCTACTTCCTCGCGCTCGCGGTGCTCGCGCGGGTCGCGCCGCACTCGCCGCTCGAGGCCTACGACGGTGCGCTCTCGGCGGCGTGGCTCGCGGTGATCGCGGGCATCGGGCTGGCGACGGGACGCCCGTTCACGCTCGCCGTCGCGCGCCGCTCGGTCGACGAGCGGACCGCGCGGCATCCGATGTTCCTGCACGTCAACACGGTCATCACCGCGGTGTGGTCGGCGTCCTTCGCGACGACGGCTCTGCTCGGCGCGGTCTGTGTCGCGCTGGGCGAGCCGGAGCCCGTGCGGATCGCCGTCCAGGCGCTGGGCTTCGCCGCACCGGCGATGTTCACCCGGGCGTACGTCGCGCGGATCGGGGAGCGGCGGGCCGCGCTCGTCGCGGCGTGACGACCGAACGCAGAAGTCCGGTCACCCGTCTCCATGATCGTTGGAGCGGATGACCGGACTTCGGTCGATCGAGAGGGTCAGACGCCCAGCTTGCGCTTCACGTCGGCGAGGGAGGGGTTGGTCGCGGTGGAGCCGTCCTCGTACTTGACGGTGGGGACCGTCTGGTTACCGCCGTTGACGCCCTCCACGAACTGGGCGGCCGCGGGATCCTCCTCGATGTTGATCTCGGTCCACTCGATCCCGTTGGCCTTGAGGCCCGTCTTGAGGCGGTTGCAGTAACCGCACCACGTGGTGGTGTACATCGTCAGCTGGCTCATGCCTTGACTCAACCACGCCGCGCCCGGAGTTCTTCCCCGGGCCCGACCTGTCGGACCCGGCTGGAATACTCGACGGTGTGATCGAAGCACTGGACCCGGAGCAACAGGAGGCGGTTCTCGCGCCGCGCGGACCGGTGTGCGTGCTGGCGGGCGCGGGCACGGGCAAGACCCGCACCATCACGCACCGCATCGCGCATCAGGTGTCCACGGGGCACGTCGCCGCAGGTCAAGTCCTCGCCGTCACGTTCACCTCGCGGGCTGCGGGAGAGATGCGGGCGCGCCTGCGCGGGCTCGGCATCGGCGGGGGCGACGGTCAGCCGGGCGTGCAGGCCGTCACGTTCCACGCGGCCGCGATGCGGCAGCTGCGCTACTTCTGGCCCCGCGCCATCGGCGACACCCGCTGGGAGCTGCTCGACAACAAGTTCCCCGTGATCGGTCGCGCGGCGCGCGACTGCGACCTGCGTCCCGAGACCGACACCATCCGGGACCTGCTCAGCGAGATCGACTGGGCGAAGGCCTCCCTCGTCACCCCCGAGACCTACGCGAAGGCGGTCGAGGACGCGGGCCGTACGGCCCCGATGGCGCCGGGCACCGTCGCCGACGTCTACGCGGCCTACGAGCGGCGCAAGACCGACCAGGACGGCAACCGCCTGCTGGACTTCGACGACCTGATCCTGGTCACGGCCGCGATCCTCGAGGACAACCACGTGGTCGCCGAGGAGTTCCGCGACCGGTACCGCAGCTTCGTCGTCGACGAGTACCAGGACGTCACGCCGCTGCAGCAGCAGCTGCTCAACGCCTGGCTCGGCGACCGCGACGATCTCACGGTGGTGGGCGACGCGAACCAGACCATCTACTCGTTCACCGGCGCCACCCCGAACTACCTGCTCGACTTCACGCGCCGCTTCGAGGACGCCACCATCGTCCGGCTGCAGCGCGACTACCGCTCGACCCCGCAGGTCGTGGCGCTCGCCAACAAGGTGATCGGCGCGGCGCAGGGCCGCGTCGCCGGCACCCGCCTCGAACTCGTCGGCCAGCGCCCCGAGGGGCCGGCGCCGGTCTACGCCGAGGTGGACGACGAGCCGGCGGAGGCGAAGCTGGTCGCCAAGCGGATCCGCGAACTGCTCGCCAAGGGCGTCCCCGCCAGCGAGATCGCCATCCTCTACCGGATCAACGCCCAGTCGGCCGTGCACGAAGCCGCGCTCACCGAGGCGGGCGTCCCGTACCAGGTGCGCGGTGGCAGCGCCTTCTTCGAGCGACCCGAGATCGGCCAGGCCGTGCGCGCGCTCATGGAACGCGCGGGACAGTTCGGCGGCGTCTCGGGTACCGAGCTCCTGACGCTGGTTCGGGGCGCGCTCGAGCCACTGGGCCTCACGGAGGCGCAGCCCGACGGTGCCCGTGCCCTCGAGCGGTGGCAGGCGCTCGGCGCCCTCGTGGACCTCGCGGAGAACCTCGGGACGGAGCGGCCGGGGCTGACCCTCGCCGAGCTGATCGGCGAGCTCCGCGCCCGGGCCGAGGCCAAGCATCCCCCCACGATGCAGGGCGTCACGCTCTCGTCGCTGCACGCGGCGAAGGGCCTGGAGTGGGACGCGGTCTTCCTGGTCGGCCTCACCGAGGGCTCGGTGCCGATCTCGCAGGCCATCGCCAAGGGTGATCCCGAGCCGATCGAGGAGGAGCGCCGCCTGCTCTACGTCGGCGTCACGCGCGCCCGGGAGCACCTGCACCTGTCGTGGGCGCTCGCCCGCAACGAGGGCGGTCGCAAGACGCGCAAGCGCACCCGATTCCTCGACGTCGTCGCCGGCCAGGCGGACGCGGGCCGGCCGCGCACCGAGTCCGGGCCGAGCAAGGGCAAGCGCCGCTCCTCGGACGTCTGCCGCGTGTGCGGCGGCATCCTCGACACCCGCGAGGAGAAGCTGCGCTCGCGCTGCGAGGACTGCCCGTCCGACCTCAACGACGCGCTCGTGGAGGCGCTGAAGATCTGGCGCACCGGCCAGGCCCGCGACCAGCAGGTGCCGCCGTACACGATCTTCTCCAACGCCACCCTGTTCGCGATCGCGGAGCACCAGCCGCGCACTCGCGCCCAATTGGTCCGGATCAACGGCATCGGCTCGACGAAGATCGACAAGTACGGCGACGAGGTGCTGGCGCTCGTTTCCGAGCACGCCTGAGAGGCGCAAAACCGCAGGTCAAAAATAACTTGTGCGAATAGTTTCGCCCGCATACTGTGGAACACGACCGCACGGGATGACGCGCGAGGTACTGCCTCGCCGCCGGAACGTGATTGACCAGCGCGCGAAAGGAGGCAAACGAAATGAACAACGCAATCATCAACGCAAGCAAGCAGTTCACCGCAGCAGAGGGTGGAGTGTTCGCTGCAGTAGCGGTTCGTGTCGAGGCCTCCCACGCCCTGCCCGGTATGTCGCCACGCCTGTGGCGACTGCGTCGGGAGCAGGCGACGTACGCCGTCGATCACGAACCGCTCACGCGCCCCGTGTGTCTTTCGCGACGAGGTTAGGTCTCAGGACCCACCTCTTCACATTCACCACGGGACCCGCAGCCGCGCGGACCCCGTGGATTCGCGGTCTCTCGTCATCCCCGCCTCGTCGGGGATCGAGGGCCGCCACACGGCTCGCGCACCCACCCGGAAGAAACATCCCGTGCGCCTGACCGGGCGCCGCTACCGAGGCCACCTGAGACACAGGTGGAATGGTGACCAGAAGTGCCGACCATCATGGACGAGCGCCCCGTGGAAGGGGTCGTCCGGAGCATCGAATCCGTCAGTATCAACATCGAGAGCCGCGTGCCCTGTCGCGCAGGCGATCCCGACCTGTGGTTCGCCGAGGCCCCGTCGGACCTTGAGCGAGCCAAGACCCTCTGCGAGACCTGCCCCCTGCAGCGCGCCTGCCTGGCCGCCGCCCTCGAGCGCGGCGAGCCCTGGGGTGTGTGGGGCGGCCAGATCTTCGAGCAGGGCGTCGTGATCGCGCGCAAGCGCCCGCGCGGCCGGCCGCGGAAGAATGCGGCCTGAGCGCAGTGAGCCCCGATCCGAGTGGATCGGGGCTCACTCGTTTCCGGGGGCCGCACCGCCCCGCGATGAGCGCGGCACCCGCCCGCCGCGCAATGGGCTGGGCGAGCGGAAAGTCGCGACGGCGTTGTCCGCGAAAACACTGCGTTCGCACTGTGACGCGGAGCACAGTTGATCCACGTCGAATCGACCCGAAGTGAGGACGCCCGATGACGGATCAGACCACCGAGTCCCTGGCGGAGGGCATCGCCCGCTCCCGTGACACCGACTACCTGGACATGGAGGCGCTGCTCTCCGAGGAGGAGAAGGACCTGCTGGTCAAGGTCCGTAAGTTCGGCGACAAGGAACTGCTGCCGATCGTGAACGACTACTGGGAGCGCGGCGAGTTCCCCTTCGAGATCCTGCCGAAGCTGCGCGACCTGCAGATCGTCGGCGACACCATGACCGGGTACGGCATCACCCCGATGACCGCCGTCGGGCAGGGGCTCGTCTCCTACGAGCTGGGCCGCATCGACGGCAGCATCGCCACGTTCATGGGGGTCCACGTCGGCCTCGCCATGCAGTCGATCTACATCCTCGGCTCCGAGGAACAGCGACAGCGCTGGCTGCCGGCGATGGCGAACCTCGACAAGATCGGCGCGTTCGCGCTCACCGAGCCCGACCACGGCTCCGACTCGGTCGCGCTGGAGGCCACCGCCACGCGCGACGGGAGCGACTGGATCCTCAACGGCCTCAAGCGCTGGCCGGGCAACGCCACGTGGTGCGACGTCATCGTGGTCTTCGCCCGCGACACCGGCGACGGCAAGGTCAAGGCGTTCGTCGTGGAGAAGGGCGACCCCGGCTACAGCGCCACCAAGATCGGCGGCAAGGTCTCCCTGCGCATGGTGCAGAACGCCGACATCGTGCTCGACGAGGTCCGCCTGCCCGACGATCGCCGTCTCGTGAACTGCAACGGCTTCCCCGACGTCTCCAAGGTCCTCATGGGCACCCGCAACGCCGTCGCCTGGTCGTCGACGGGGCATGCGGTGGCCGCCTACGAGATCGCGCTGACCTACGCGCAGCGCCGTACCCAGTTCGGCAAGCCGATCGCCGCCACGCAGAGCGTGCAGAGCAAGCTCGTCGAGATGCTCGGCGACGTCACGGCGATGCAGCTCTACTGCATCCGGCTCGGCCGCCTGCTCGACGAGGGCGCGGTCACCGACACCATGGCCGCGCTCGCCAAGTACTACTGCAGCGTCAAGGCTCGGCACGTCTGCCGGTTGGCCCGCGATGTGCTGGGCGGCAACGGGATCACCCTCGACTTCCACGTGATGCGGCACCTCTGCGACATGGAGGCGCTGGTCACCTACGAGGGGACCGCGGAGATCCAGTCGCTGCTGGTCGGGCGCGAGGTCACGGGCAAGAGCGCGTTCGTCTGACCGCTGTCGCGGAATCCCGCGAATGCGTCCGTGGCACGTGATACACATCACAGTGCGATCGCACATCGCGGTCGCGGCCCCACCGCGAGGGGGCGAGTGAGAGGCGGTACGCGATGTCGATCGACCCGATCCTGATGCCCACGGCGAAGTCCCCGATCCGGGACAAGGTGGTGACCGCGAAGGAGGCGGTGCGGCTGGTCCGCGACGGCGACAACCTCGTGTTGGAGGGGTTCGCGGGACAGGGGTTCGCCGAGGAGCTCGTGCTGGCGCTGGAGGAGCGCTTCCTCGCGACCGGCTCGCCCAAGGACCTCTCGCTGGTCTTCACCGTGGCGCAGGGGGACCGCGGGGAGCGCGGCACCGTCCACCTGTGCCACGACGGCATGCTCAAGCGGGCGATGGGCGGTCACTACGGCATGGCCCCGGCGCTGCAGAAGCTGGCGCTCTCCGGTGAGATCGAGGCCTACAACCTGCCGCAGGGCGTGATCGCGCAGCTCCTGCGCGACACCGGCGCGGGGAAGCCGGGACTGCTCACGCACGTCGGTCTGGGCACCTTCGCCGACCCCCGCCTCGGCGGCGGCAAGGTCAACGACGCCACGACCGAGGATCGCGTGCGGCTCATGGAGATCGATGGCCGCGAGTACCTCTTCTACAAGGCCTTCGAGCGGCTCGACGTCGCCTTCCTGCGCGGGACCACCGCCGACCCGAGCGGCAACGTCACGATGGAGAAGGAGGCGCTCACGCTCGAGGCGCTGGAGACGGCGATCGCGGTGCACAACAAGGGCGGCCTGGTGATCGTGCAGGTCGAGCGGATCGCCGACCGCGGCTCGCTGAACCCGCGCGACGTGAAGATCCCCGGCGCCCTCGTCGACTGCGTCGTCGTCGCGACCAGCCCCGAGCGGCACACCCAGTCGTGGGGCTCGCAGTACAACCCGGCGATGAGCGGCGAGATCCGGCAACCCATGGGCTGGATCCGCCCGATGCCGCTCGATCCGCGCAAGGTCATCGCGCGGCGCGCGGCGCTGGAGCTGCGCCCGAACTCCGTGGTCAACCTCGGCATCGGCGTGCCCGAAGGGGTGGCCGCCGTCGCCGCGGAGGAGAGCGTCCTCGAGTACCTCACGCTCACCGCCGAGCCCGGCGTCATCGGCGGCATGCCCGCCGGCGGCACCGATTTCGGTTCCGCCATCAACGCGGACGCGATCCTCGCGCAGCCCTCGCAGTTCGACTTCTACGACGGTGGCGGCCTCGATGCCGCCTTCCTCGGCATGGCGCAGGCCGACGGCGGCGGCAACGTCAACGTCAGCCGGTTCGGGCCGCGTCTCGCCGGCGCCGGCGGCTTCATCAACATCAGCCAGAACGCGAAGGCCGTGTACTTCCTGGGTACCTTCCTGGCCCCGTCGCGCACGGAGATCGCCGACGGTGCCGTCGTCACCTCCGACGGCCCGGCGGCGCCCAAGTTCGTGGCGTCCGTCGACCAGCGCACCTTCTCCGGCGAGTACGCCCTCCGATCGGGCCAGCCCGTCATGTACATCACCGAGCGGTGCGTCTTCCGGCTCACCGAGCGCGGCATGGAACTCATCGAGATCGCGCCCGGGATCGACCTGCAGCGCGACGTGTTGGACCTGTTGGGCTTCGAGCCGATCATGGACACCCCGCCGGCCGTCATGGACCCGCGGATCTTCCGCGACGAACCGATGGGCCTGCGCGAGGATCTGCTCTCCGTGCCGCTGGAGGCCCGCTTCAGCTACGACGAGTCGCGGAACCTGTTCTTCATGAACTTCGAGGGCATCGCGGTGCGCACGGAGGAGGAGGTGGCGCGCGCCGGCGACGAGATCGAGCGGAGGCTCGCCGAGATCGGTCGCCCGGTCCACGTCGTGATCAACTACGACAACTTCGTCCTCGGCCCCGATCTGGTCGACGAGTACGCCGCCCGGGTCCGCAGGATGAGCAAGTACTACGAATCGGTGACCAGGTACACCACGTCTGCCTTCCTCCGGCTCAAGTTGGCGGATCACCTCGCCGACCGCGGCCTCGCGCCGCACCTGTACGAGAGCCGGACGGAGGCCGTCGCCCACGCGTCGTCGAGCGACGGGTGATCAGTCGACCGCCTGCGACAGGCAGACGAGGTGGCCGTCGGGATCGCGCACGACGGCCATCCGCTCGCCCCAGGGTCGGGTCTCCGGAGGATCGACGACGGCGCCGCCGCGCGCTGCCCACGTGCCGACGGTGTCGTCGAGGTCCGGGACGATGAGGCCCAGGGCGACGGCGGTGTCGCTGGGCGTCGCGGGGCGCTCGTGCAGCATGACCTCGATCCCGTCGGCCGTGACGAGCCACGCCAGTTCGCCGGCGGACCGCGCGAGCCGGAGCCCGAGCAGCCCCTCGTAGAAGGCGAGCGCGCGGCCCAGGGCGGCGACGGAGACGACGAGGCGGGAGATCGACGCGGCCATTCCGCAACGCTACGATGATCGACAGGCACCTGTCAATAAGGGGAGTGGATGGACCGGCCGCACCTACTCACGGAACTGGTCGACGAGGTCTTCCGGCTCAACGCCGCCCTGCTCGCGGAGGGCGATGAGCTCGCCGCCGGGATCGGCACGACGGCCGCCGGGTGGCGCGTACTGGGCCTCCTCGCCGACGGTGCCGCCACCGTCGCCGAGGTCGCCCGCCGCCGGGGGCTGCGGAGGCAGAGCGTGCGCGAGACCGTCGAACGGCTCGCGCGCGACGGCCTCGTCGTCCGGGAGCCGAATCCGGAGGACCGCCGGGCGCCGCTGGTGACCCTCACCGACCGGGGCCGGGCCGCGCTGCGCGACGTCGCGCCCGCGCGCGCGGAGTGGGCGGCACGTCGGTCGGAACACCTCGACGGCGCGGACCTCACCGTGGCGCTGCGCGTGCTCAGGCGGCTGCGCGAGGGCTGATCGCGGCGTCAGTCCTCGCCGTCGAGCAGCGGGACCCAATGCTCGACGATGGCGCGGTACGGCGCCTCCGCCTCCATCTGCGAGCAGATGCCGACCATGCCGAGCAGGACCCGGAAGAGCATCACGTACTCGGGCGGTAGCGCGAGCTTGCGGCCCGTCTGGAACTGTTCGCTGCGCACGTCGGTCGCGGTGTACGCGGCCTTCATCAGCCACTTGCGGGTGAAGTGGAAGCTCTCCGACCGCAGCGGGTCGACGTACGGCGCCAGGTAGCTGCGGATGTCCTCGGGCGTGATCTCCAGCCGCGGCGGGATGAAGCCCTGGCTGCGGAGCAGCGGGAACAGCGCGTCGTAGTCCTCGTCGCGCGCGAGCCTCAGGATCTTGCCCACGGCCGGCGGGATGCCGCCGGGGTACTCGGCGACGGCGCCGAAGTCGAGGGCGACGAGCCGCCCGTCGGGCGCGATCATGAAGTTGCCGGGGTGCGGGTCGCCGTGCAGCAGGCCGGTGCGCGCGGGCGCACTGACCTCGAACTCGGTGAGCTTCAGGGCGGCGTCGTTCCGCTCCTGCTGCGTGCCGTTCGCGATCACGTCGCGCAGCGGCCGCCCCGTCACCCACTCGCTGATGATCACGGTCGGCGAGCTCGCGAAGACCTTCGGCACCCGGACGTTCGGGTCGCCGTCGAAGGCCTTGGCGAACTTGCGCTGGTTGGTGGCCTCGTAGCGGTAGTCGAGCTCTGCCTCGGTGCGGTCGGTGAGCTCCTGGACCAGAGATTTCACGTCGGCTCCGGGGGTGAGCGGCTTGAGCACCGAGCTGAGCCGGCCGAGGGCCTTGAGGTCGGCGCGCAGCGCTTCATCGGCGCCCGGGTACTGGACCTTGACCGCGACCTCGCGGCCGTCCGACCACACGCCGCGGTGCACCTGCCCGATGGACGCCGACGCGGCGGCCTCGTCGTCGAAGGAGCTGAAGCGGTCGCGCCAGCCCGTGCCCAGCTGCTGGTCGAGCACCTTGTGCACCGTGGCCGCCGGCATGGGCGGCGCCTCGTTCTGCAGCTTCGCGAGCGCATCGCGGTACGGGGCCGCGTACTCCGGCGGTACCGCCGCCTCCATCACGCTCATGGCCTGGCCGAGCTTCATCGCTCCGCCCTTGAGCTGGCCCAGCACCTCGAAGAGCTGCTCGGCGGCCTTGGCCTGCAGCTCGGCGTTCACCTCGTCCTTGTCGGCGCCGGCGAGCCGCTTGCCCCAGCCCACCGCCGTCCGGCTGGCCATGCCGAGCGGTAGGCCCGCGAGCTTGGCCGTACGTTTGGCGCTGCCCCGGGTGATCTCGGACACCTGGCCCCCTGAACTCAACGAGCAGCCTCGGCCGCGGGGGCGGGGACCCCGCATCCGCACCCGGGGTGCATGAACCATCGTCGGACGGCGATCGCGCTGCCCTCGACCTCCAAAGTACAGCCGAGGACGTCCGGCGGGTCCGCCGCATCCCACCGCCCCGCGGCGACGGTCGCGACCTGCTGTGCGGCCACGGCCGCGGTGATCCGCAGGACCTGTGCCGTGGCCNGCNC
>NZ_CBCSDV010000025.1:24095-65761 GCF_965138335.1 Tsukamurella ocularis | reverse complement strand
TTCGACCCCGTACGTGACCCCGCTGGTGCGCAAGCTGGCCGCCGAGAACAACGTGGACCTGAATGCGGTCAAGGGCACCGGCGTCGGTGGCCGCATNGGCAAGCAGGACGTGCTCGCCGCGCTCNTGGCCGCCAAGGCCGCCGCCGCCGCTCCTGCCGCCGCCCCCGCGGCTGCCGCGCCGGCGGCCCCGTCGGCCCCGAAGGGCGCCCGTCCCGAGCTGGCGGCGCTCCGCGGCACCTCGCAGAAGACCAACCGCATCCGCCAGATCACCGCGAAGGTCACCCGGGAGTCGCTGCAGGGTTCGGCGCAGCTCACCCAGGTCTTCGAGGTCGACTTCAGCAAGATCGTGGCGCTGCGTGCGCAGGCGAAGGCGTCCTTCAAGGCCAACGAGGGCGTCAACCTCACCTACCTGCCCTTCATCGCGAAGGCGGTCATCGAGGCGCTCAAGGTGCACCCGAACGTCAACGCCTCGATCAGCGACGACTTCAAGGAGATCACCTACCACGGCGGCGTGAACCTGGGCATCGCGGTCGACACCCCGCAGGGCCTGCTCTCGCCGGTGATCAAGAACGCCGATGACCTGTCGCTGGCCGGCCTGGCCCGCGCGATCGTCGACCTCGCGGAGCGGACGCGCAACAGCGGCCTCAAGCCCGACGAGCTGTCCGGCGGTACCTTCACCATCACCAACATCGGCAGCGAGGGCGCGCTCTTCGACACCCCGATCCTGGTCCCGCCGCAGGCGGCGATGCTGGGCACGGGCGCGATCGTCAAGCGCCCGGTCGTGGTCAAGGACGCCGCGGGCACCGAGTCCATCGGCATCCACCCGATGGCCTTCCTCCCGCTGACCTACGACCACCGCCTCATCGACGGTGCCGACGCGGGCCGCTTCCTCACGACGGTCAAGCACCGTCTCGAGGAGGGCGCGTTCGAGGCGGATCTGGGCCTGTAGCCCGAAGAAACCACCCGATCCCATGGAACGACGGGTCGCCCTCGCCGGATCGTCGGGGCTCATCGGCACTGCGGTGTCACGAGCGCTGACGCGGCGGGGCGACACCGTCGTTCCGCTCGTTCGGGGCGACACCGCGCGCGGACTCCCCTGGGATCCCGCGCGCGGCGAGGTCCCCGATCTCGCCGGGTTCGACGCGGTGATCGTGCTCAACGGCTCCCCCATCGCGGGGCGCCGCTGGACCGGCGCCGTCAAACAGGACCTGCGCGACTCCCGCATCGAGGCCGCCGCCGCCCTCGCCGACGCGGCCGCCCGCGGCGGCGTGCCGGTGTTCCTGGGCGCGAGCGCGATCGGCGTCTACGGCGACGCCGGCGAGACCGAGTGCCTCGACGGCCTGGACGGCACTCCGCCCGGGCCGGGCTTCCTCGCGAGCCTCTGCGTCGAGTGGGAGGCCGCCGCCGGTCCCGCCCGCGCCGCCGGGATCACCGTCGCCCACCTGCGGTTCGGGCACGTCCTCTCCGCGGCCGGCGGGCTGCTCCCGGTGCTGCGCCGGGTGTACCGACTCGGGCTGGGCGGCCGGCTCGGCAGCGGCCACCAATGGATGTCGTGGATCTCGCGCGACGACGCCGCCCGTGCCGTGCTGCACGTGCTCGACGGTGCCCTCGCCGGCACGATCGCCGGACCGGTCAACATCGTCGCGCCGGCGCCCGTACGGCAGCAGGCCTTCAGCGAGGCGCTGGGCCGCGAGGTGCACCGCCCCGCACGGTGGGTGGTGCCGCGGATCGCACTGCGCGCCGCGGTCGGCGAGATCGCCGACGAGGGCCTGCTGACCTCGCAGCGCGCCGTGCCCCGCGTGCTGCACGACAGCGGATTCCGGTTCGCGCACACCACTCTTCCCGCGGCACTCGCCGCGGCCGTGACGGACGAGGCGTAGCGTCGAGGCCATGCCCGCACGCTCCGCCCGCGCCGATTCCGCCCCGATCGTGGTCGAGGACCTCGGCACCATCGGTTACCAGGAGGCCTTCGACCTCCAGCACGATCTCGCGAACCAGCGCGCCGACGGCGCCATCGGCGATCGCCTGCTCCTCCTCGAGCACCCGCCCACGTTCACCGCGGGCAAGCGCACGGAGCCGCAGGACCTGCCGACGGACGGCAGCGCCGTGATCGACGTCGACCGCGGGGGCAAGATCACCTGGCACGGTCCCGGGCAGCTCGTCGGCTATCCGATCGTCAAGCTCGGCTCGGCGATGGACGTGGTCGACTACGTGCGCCGGATCGAGCAGGCGCTCATCGAGGTCTGCCAGGGCCTCGGGCTCTCCGTCGGCCGGGTCGAGGGCCGCTCGGGGGTCTGGTTCCCCGCCGACGGTGCGCGCCCCGAGCGCAAGGTGGCCGCGATCGGCATCCGGGTGGCCCGCGGCGTCACCCTGCACGGCTTCGCGCTCAACTGCGACAACACGCTCGGCGGCTTCGACGCGATCATCCCCTGCGGCATCCCCGACGCCGGCGTCACGACGCTGAGCTCCGAGCTGGGCCGCGACGTCACCGTCGGCGAGGTGCGCGCCGCGGTCGTCGACGCCGTGCAGCGCGCGCTCGACGGCGACCTCCCCGTCACCGACGCGACCCTGCACACCGCCGATCAGGCCTGATCCGCCGGGCCGTCCCCGTCGCCGTCGCGGACGGCCTTCGCCCACGCCTGCGCCCACAGCTCCAGCGGGCCGAGAGCGATCAGTAGGGCCTTGCCCTGGTAGCTGAGGCGGTACGCCCCGTCGGACGTCTGCGTCACGATGTGCGCCGCCGTGAGCTCGGAGAGCCGCTGCGAGAGCGTGCTCGACGAGATGCCGTCGATCCCGGTGCGCAGGTCGGAGAACCGCGACCTTCCGAAGCGCAGCTCCCACACGATCCGCAGCGCCCACCGCCGGCCGAACAGGTCGAGCGCGGCCATCATCGGCCGTCCGGTGTCCGAACCGCGGACCGGCCGCCCGGGTAGCGGGCGGTCGACATCTCCATCACTGTGACCCATGCCACTCCCCCTGCCGCTCTGCGTCGGACCCCACACCGGGAGGCACTAGGCGCGCCTCGCCGATAGAGATACGGTTCACACCTATCAGTCCAGTTCGATTTTTGGACCACTGCCGGTCTCCTCCGGCGGACCGGAAGGTGACCCGTGATCGACGCCCATAGTAATTCCGCAGCGAAGCAGCCCTTCTTCGCGCGGCTCGGCCGGCTCTGCGTGCGCTACGCGGCCTGGATCCTGCTGTTCTGGGTCGGCCTGGCCGGCGTCCTCAACGTCGCGGTGCCGCAGCTCGAGGTCACCGTCCACAAGCACTCCGCACCGTTCATCCCCGGCGACCTCCCCGGCGTCGACGGGTTGCGCGCGATGGCGGAGGAGTTCGGCACCCCGTCGTCCACGGCGCAGGGCAACGTCATCGTCGCGGCCGAGGGGAGGATCGGCCCCGAGCAGGAGCAGTACTACCGCGCGCTCACCACCGCCCTCGAGGCCGATAAGGAGCACGTCGCCTACGTCATCGACACGTTCGGCAGGCCGGCCGCGCGCGAGGTCGGCCTGAGCCCCGACGGCAAGGCGATCAACCTGCTCGTCGCCGAGGTCGGCGACATCGGCTCCACCCGGGCGCAGTCGAGCACCGAGGCCATCCGGGAGACGATCCGGTCGATCCCCGCGCCGCCGGGCACCACCGTCGAGTTCACGGGCACCGCGCCCACGCTGTCCGACCTGTTCACCGCGATCGACGCGTCGCTCCTGGTGATCACCGCCGTCTCCGTGGTGCTCATCATGGCGCTCCTGCTCGTCACGTACCGCTCGATCGGCGCGGCCATGGTGCCGCTGCTGACCATCGGCCTCTCTCTCGCCGTGGCGCGGCCCATCGTCTCGCTGCTCGGCGAGCACGAGGTGATCCCCGTGTCCAACTTCTCCATCGCGATCATGACCGCGATGGTGCTGGGCGCGGCCACCGACTACGCGATCTTCGCCGTCGCCGGGTACCACGAGGCGCGTCGCGCCGGTGTGCCGTCCGACGGGGCCGCGGTCGCCGCATCGACGCGCGTCGGCCGCATCATCGTGGCGTCCGCCCTCACGATCGCCGTGGCGAGCGGCGCCATGATCTTCTGCAAGGTCGGCATCTTCGTCACCGCGGGCCTGCCCACCACGATCTCGATCATCGTGACGTGCCTGATCGCACTCACCCTGCCGCCGGCGCTGCTGCGCTACCTGGGCGCGCGGGGCTGGGTGGAGCCCCGGCCGGGCACGGAGAAGCGATGGCGCCGCACCGGCGCGCGGGTGATGCGCCGGGCGGTGCCGCTGTCGGCCGCCGCGCTGGTGGTGCTGCTCGCCGCCGCGGCGGTGCTGCCGAGCATGGTCATCGGGTTCGACGAGAACCGGATGCAGCTGCGGGCCACCGATTCCCGCAACGGCTACGAGACGGTGCAGGAGCACTGGGGAGTCAACGAGGCCGTGCCCGAGTTCCTGCTCATCCGCGCCGACCACGACATGCGCAACACGCACGACCTCGCGGCGCTCGAGTCCATCGCGATCGGGGTCTCGAACCTGCCGCAGGTGGCGTACGTCCGGTCGATCACCCGGCCCGACGGCAAGCCCATCCCCGAGTCGGCCGTCGGCTATCAGACGCAGCAGGTGGCGAACGGGCTCGGCGATGCGAACCGGCAGCTCAAGGAGGCATCGCCGCAGCTCAAGGCGCTCGCCTCCGGGGTGGACCAGCTCAACGCGGGCGCGGGCGAGGCGTCGCGCCGGGTGCCGGAGCTCGTCGCCGGCACCCAGCGGGTCACCGGGCTGGCGTCCGGCGTGCTCGACGCGCTGACCTCGGCCCAGCAGGCGCTCGCCACCGCGAGCGGCGGCACCGTCGACGTGAACGCCGCGACCGCCCTGCTCCGCAGCGCCGTCGCCACCCTGACCACCGCGGCCGACGCCGTCCGGACCGCGCAACGGCAGAACGCCGGGATCGGCGACGTGTTTGGCCCCCTGGTGGGCCCGGCCTCCCCCGCCTGCACCGCCGACGCGAACTGCATCGCGGCGCGTCGCGCCTTCGCCGAGCTCGACCGCGCCACCTCCGGGCGGGCGTCGACGGCGGTGCGGGCGGCCACCGTCGTGCTGCCCGCGGGCACGACGGACCGCGCGGCGACGGCCCTCGCCCAGGCCGACGACGCGCTGGCCCGGCTGCAGGGGCTCCTCAAGGGCCTCGGCGGCCTCAGCCCCGAGCAGGTCAAGGCGCAGCTCGCTGAGCTCAACGCCGGCGTCTCCCAGCTCTCCACCGGCCTCACCCAGCTCAGCACGGGCCTCGGACAGGTCAAGACGGGCACCGACCAGGTGGTGGAGATGACGGGCCGCCTCCAGGAGGGGCTGGGCACCGCCACGGACTACCTCACCGGGCTCAGTGCCGGCACCACCGACGGCCCCGGCCGCGGCTTCTACCTGCCCGCCCAGGGACTGCAGTCGGACCGCTTCGTCGACGGCTCCCGGGTGCTCATGTCGCCCGACGGCCGGTCCGCCCGCATGCTCGTGGTGTGGGGCATCAACCCGTACTCGGACGAGGCCCTCAACACGGCAGCGTCGATCCCCGACGCCGCGCGGGCCGCGGCGCAGGGGACCGTCCTCGAGTCCGCGACGATGGACGGCTTCGGCCTCGCCTCGATCTCGGCGCAGATGCGCGAGCAGGTGCTGCGCGACTTCCTGCTCTTCGGGCTGGTCGCGGTGATCGGCGTCTTCCTGGTCCTGTTGGTACTGCTCCGGGCGGTGATCGCTGCGGCGCTCATGGTCGCGACGGTGGTGCTGTCCTTCGCGGCCGCCGCGGGCGCGTCGGTGCTGCTCTGGCAGCACGGCCTGGGCATCCCGGTCGACTGGTCGGTGCTGCCGATCGCCTTCATGGCGCTGGTCGCGGTGGGCGCCGACTACAGCATGCTGTTCGCCGACCGCATCCGCGAGGAGGCCGCCGGGGATTCGACGGTGCGCGGGGTGCTCCGCGCGTTCGGCACCACGGGCAGCGTGATCACGACCGCCGGACTGGTCTTCGCGATCACCATGTTCGCGCTCATGAGCGGCAGCGTGATCAACCTGCTGCAGATCGGCTCGACCATCGGCATCGGCCTGCTGATCGACATCGTGGTGGTGCGCACCGTCTTCGTGCCCGCGGCGATCACCGCCCTCGGCGACCGGGTGTGGTGGCCCTCGAAGCCGTGACGGCCACGTCCCGGGTCCGCAGGGCCCGGGACGGCGCGGCGCCGAGGCGGACGGAGGCGAAGCACAGCAGTGATGCGGCCAGGGCGAACCCGGTGGCCGCGGCGGCGAACAACGGGCCGCCCACGGCGACCGCGCCCAGCACCGAGGTGCCCGCCGCGATACCGGCGTTGGTGCACGCGTTGTTCCAGCCGAGCACGGCGGCGCGGTTGTCGGGATCGACGGTGGACAGGTAGGTCTGCTGCGCGGAGAAGAACGCGCCGCCGCCCGCGCACCACACCGCGATCGCCGCGATGGCGATCGCCGGGATCGTCGCGGTCGTGGCGACCGCGACCCCCGCGGCCACGACGAGTGCCGCTCCCGCCGGCACCCACGCGGGGTGCGCGCCGCGGCGGGCCAGGCGGTCGACGAGCGCGCCCGTCGCCACCGATCCCGTCATCGAGCCGATGCCCACCACGAGCCCCACCAGGCCCAACGCGGTGAGGCCGTAGCCGAATCGCTGCGACAGCAGAACGCCGACGTAGGTGTAGGCGCCGAGCCGTCCGGCCTGGAGCAGGAGCGACGAGGCGAAGGCCAGCGCGATCCGGCGCTCGCGCCAGGGGGCGAACAGGCCGCCCCGGTCGGCCCGGGGCGCGGTCGGGCCCGCGGACGGCAGGCGCAGGGCCGTCACCGCGGCCACCACGAGCATCGGGACCCCGATCAGCAGGTACGGGGCGCGCCACCCCAGCCCGGTCGCGAGCAGCGCGCCCAGCGGCACGCCGAGGACCTGGCCGCCGGCGTACGCGGCCGCGCCCAGGGAGACGGCCCGCCCGCGCTGCGCCGGCGCGGCGTACTCGGCGAGGTACGCCCAGATCGACGGTGCGCCGAGTGCGGCACCGAGCCCCGACAGCGCCCGCGCCGCGACGAGCAGCCCCAACGACGGCGCGACGTAGCTCAGGACGTCGGCCACGGCGAAGACCGCCATTCCCGCGGCGATCGCGTGCCGTCGCGCGAGACGGTCGGAGAGCCGGCCAAACAGCGGCCCGGTCACGGCGTAGCAGAGGACGTAGGCGGTCACGACGTTGCCCGCGGCACCCGTCGACGCGTCGAAGGTGCGGGCGATGTCCGGCAGCAGCGGCGCGACCAGGTTCATCTCGGCGCCCATGAGGAAGAAGACCAGGTAGAGCACGCCGAAGGTGCCCCACGGGGTCCGCCCCTGCGTCATCGCCGTACCTCCTGCCGGAGCCAGGTTAGATGATCGAAGGACCGCGGTCGACCGGGCGTGACCCGCGCCACCGTCGAGCCGCGGGACCGGGCGTAGCATGGACCGAGTGAGTACCCCGGAGAACCCCCGCAAGCTACTCCGCCTCGAGGTCCGTAACGCACAGACCCCGATCGAGCGCAAGCCGAACTGGATCCGCACGCGCGCGAAGATGGGCCCTGAATTCACCGAACTCAAGGGCCTCGTCAAGCGTGAGGGCCTCCACACGGTGTGCGAGGAGGCGGGCTGCCCCAACATCTACGAATGCTGGGAGGACCGCGAGGCCACCTTCCTCATCGGCGGCGAGCAGTGCACCCGCCGCTGCGACTTCTGCCAGATCGACACGGGCAAGCCCGCGGAACTGGATCGGGACGAGCCGCGCCGCGTCGCCGAGTCGGTGCAGGCGATGGGCCTGCGCTACTCCACGATCACGGGCGTCGCCCGTGACGATCTCCCCGACGAGGGGGTCTGGCTGTACGCCGAGACCGTGCGCCAGATCCACAAGCTGAACCCGAACACGGGCGTCGAGAACCTGATCCCCGACTTCCACGCCAAGCCGGAGCTGCTCGCCGAGGTCTTCGAGTCGCGCCCCGAGGTGCTCGCCCACAACCTGGAGACGGTGCCGCGCATCTTCAAGCGCATCCGTCCCGCCTTCCGGTACGAGCGCTCGCTCGACGTGATCCGCCAGGCCCGCGCCTTCGGCCTGGTCACCAAGTCGAACCTGATCCTCGGCATGGGCGAGACCCCCGAGGAAGTCACCGAGGCGATGCGGGACCTGCACGACGCGGGCTGCGACATCATCACCATCACCCAGTACCTGCGCCCCTCGCCGCGGCACCACCCCGTCGAGCGGTGGGTCAAGCCCGAGGAGTTCGTCGAGCACACGCAGGCCGCCGAGGAGATGGGCTTCGCCGGCGTGATGGCCGGTCCGCTGGTGCGCTCGTCGTACCGCGCGGGCAAGCTCTACGCGAAGGCCATGGCGCACCACGGTCGCCCGATCCCGGAGAACATGGCGCACCTCACCACCGAGGGCGACGCCGCGCAGGAGGCGACATCGGTGCTGAGCCGCATGGCCGCCGCCGCGAAGTAGAACATTAAGCTGGGAGACATGGCACAGGACAAGGCAGCGGCCGACAAGCTCAAGGCGCAGAAGGCCGAGGCGAAGCGCGTACGGAAGGCCGCTTCGAAGGAACGCCGCAAGCAGATGTGGCAGGCGTTCCAGATGCAGCGCAAGGAAGACAAGGCGCTGGTACCGATCATGGTCGGCGTCTTCGTCGCGGCCGTGGTGCTCTCGCTGGTCATCGGCTACTTCGCCGGGACGTGGTGGATGTTCCTCATCCTCGGCGTGCTGTTGGGTGCGCTGGGCGCGTTCATCGTCTTCACCCGCCGGCTCGAGCGCAGCGTGTACACGAAGAACGAGGGCCAGGTCGGCGCCGCCGGCTGGGCGCTCGACAACATGCGCGGCTCGTGGCGCGTGACGCAGGCCGTCGCCCGCACCACCCACGCCGACGCCGTGC
The DNA here is from genome assembly GCF_965138335.1 of Tsukamurella ocularis. Classification (GTDB taxonomy): domain Bacteria; phylum Actinomycetota; class Actinomycetes; order Mycobacteriales; family Mycobacteriaceae; genus Tsukamurella; species Tsukamurella ocularis_A. Next base: position 56,852 of record NZ_CBCSDV010000025.1, on the reverse strand, counting down.
ACCGCGTCATCGGCAAGCCCGGCGTGATCCTCGTGGCCGAGGGCAACGAGGGCCGCATCAAGGGCCTGCTCGCGCAGGAGAAGAAGAAGACCGCGCGCGTCGTGGGACAGACCCCGATCTACGAGTTCACGGTGGGCAACGAGGAGGGGCAGGTCCCGCTGCGGAAGCTGCAGCGCTCCCTGAACAAGCTCCCGTCGAACATCAACGGCAAGAAGATCGACGAGCTGGAGGGCCGTCTCGCGGCCCTGTCCACGCGCACCGGCGGCGCGCAGATGCCGCGCGGCCCGCTGCCGCAGGGCGCCAAGATGCGGAGCGTGCAGCGCACCGTCCGGCGCAAGACCGGATCGAACTGAACCGATCAACGAACTCGGGGCCCGCTACGGCGGGCCCCGAGTCGTTCCGGCCGATACGGCGCTATTCTCAGCGCGCCTTGACCAGGACCGTTCCGGTGGCGCGGTCGTGCATGCCGCGGCCGTCGACGTCCTGGATCAGCGGCGGCACGATGAAGACGATGAGCAGGTTGCGGGCCAGCGCGCGCACGAGGCCCACTCGCATCTGCGGGTTCTCGATCCGGGCGACGCGCAGGCCGGCGAAGTACTGGCCCGGCGTGAACCCGAACAGGGTCACCGAGAGCACGCCCACGGCGAACCAGATGCCCAGCGCGAGCGTGTCGAAGGCGGTGGGCTCCCCCGCGAACACGCGGCTCGGCCCCACGATCGCCACCGCGATCAGGGCGGACGGCACCCAGTCCAGGAACAGGCCGAGTACGCGGCGGCCCGATCCGGCGGCGGACCCGGCACCGTCGCGCGGGAGCCCCAGGGCCTGCCCGCGGTACTCCCCGTGGGAGCCCTCCGGCAGTGCCGCGGAGGCTCCGGACAGCCATGATCCCGTTTCTCGACGCATGCTCCCAGGGTACGTGGAGGCCGATTCGACGGCTTCGCGGACGGCCCCGGATGTGTAACACCGTTGAAACATTGCGTTAGTTCTCGGGCAACACCTCGTCCATAACGTTCATTCTCGTAACCTCGGTGATGGCGCGAACGGTACGACCGTGGACGTCATCGCCGGACGACGAAGGAGCCAGTAACAGGTGTTCACTACCAAAGAGGAACTTCTCGACTACCTGAAGAAGGAGAACGTCGAGTACGTCGACATCCGCTTCTGCGATCTGCCCGGCACGATGCAGCACTTCAGCATCCCCGCCGAGGCCTTCGACGAGAGCGTCTTCGAGGACGGCCTGGCGTTCGACGGCTCGTCGATCCGCGGCTTCCAGTCCATCGACGAGTCCGACATGATGCTGCTGCCCGACGTCACCACGGCGCGCATCGACCCCTTCCGTGCCGCGAAGACCATGAACATCTCGTTCTTCGTCCACGACCCCTTCACCCGCGAGGCGTACACCCGCGACCCGCGCAACATCGCGCGCAAGGCCGAGGAGTACCTGCTCAGCACCGGCATCGCCGACACCTGCTTCTTCGGCGCCGAGGCCGAGTTCTACATCTTCGACTCGGTCTCCTACGACTCGAGCATCAACGGCTCGTTCTACGAGGTCGACTCGATCTCCGGCTCCTGGAACACCGGCCGCCCCATCGAGGAGGACGGCTCCCCGAACCGCGGCTACAAGGTCCGCAACAAGGGCGGCTACTTCCCCGTCGCGCCGTACGACCACTACGTGGACCTGCGCGACAAGATCTCCACGAACCTCAAGAACGCCGGCTTCACGCTCGAGCGCGGCCACCACGAGGTCGGCACCGGCGGCCAGGCCGAGATCAACTACAAGTTCGACACGCTGCTGCACGCGGCCGACGACGTCCAGCTGTTCAAGTACATCGTCAAGAACACCGCGTGGCAGGAGGGCAAGACCGTCACGTTCATGCCGAAGCCGCTGTTCGGTGACAACGGCTCGGGCATGCACGCCCACCAGTCGCTGTGGAAGGACGGCAAGCCGCTGTTCTACGACGAGGCCGGCTACGGCGGCCTGTCGGACATCGCGCGCTACTACATCGGCGGCATCCTGCACCACGCCCCGTCGCTGCTCGCCTTCACCAACCCGACGATCAACTCGTACAAGCGCCTGGTGCCGGGCTACGAGGCCCCGATCAACCTGGTGTACAGCCAGCGCAACCGTTCGGCCTGTGTGCGCATCCCGATCACGGGCAACAACCCGAAGGCCAAGCGCATCGAGTTCCGGTGCCCCGATTCCTCGGGCAACCCGTACCTGGCCTTCGCCGCCATGATGATGGCCGGCCTGGACGGCGTGAAGAACAAGATCGAGCCGCACGCCCCCGTCGACAAGGACCTCTACGAGCTGCCGCCCGAGGAGGCCAAGGGCATTCCCCAGGCCCCGACCTCGCTGCCGGCCGTCATCGACCGGCTCGAGGAGGATCACGAGTACCTCACCGCCGGTGGCGTCTTCACCGAGGACCTCATCGAGGAGTGGATCACGTACAAGCGCGAGAACGAGATCGCTCCGGTGAACCTCCGCCCGCACCCGTACGAGTTCGAGCTCTACTACGACGTGTGATTCGTAGCACCGCAATCTGATTCGGCCCCGCACCTGCTCTCTGGTGCGGGGCCGTTTCACGTCCCCCCGGCCCGACGGTGCGTTCCCCCGTCGGGCAGCGCGTCGCGCACCCGGCCGACAGTGACGGGCAACGAACCCGACGCGTCGATCCAGACGGCGTTCGGCCGTGCCACGTGCAGCGGTTCCAGCGACGCCACCAACGCATCAGCGTCCGTTGCCCCCACGAGGCGATTGTTGACCGCGTGCTCGGGGCGGTCGGGCGCCGCGATCCGTGCCTCCAGCCGGGCCGCGAGTTCCTCGGCGCCCAGCTCGAGGACGAACTCCGCGAAGCGTGCACCGCATCGGTGCGCGAGTAGCTCCAGTGCCTCGATGAACGCGGTCCGCGCGAGGTACTGCCCCAGCACCACGTCGAGGCCCGCTCGCAGCTGCACCTCAGCGGCGTCGAGGGCCTGCTCCCGGGCGCGGATTCCCGACTCGATCGGAACGCGGTCCCAAGCGGGCAGGGCGTGCTTGAGCCGGTCGACGTCGAGGGCGACCATCGCCGGGTCGTCGTGGGCGAGAGCAGCGGCGATCGACGACTTGCCCGAGCCGGGTGCGCCGTTGATCAGAATCAGCCGAGTCGAATGCACCTCGCCGAGCGTATCGTCGGTGGAGAACAGGAGGCGACGATGTTCGAGACGAAGCTCAAGGGAAACGACGTGGTGGACCGGTCCGGCGCGGGGTCCGGCGGCCCGGCGCGGCCGCAGGTGAGCACGACGCTCCCCGACGGCGAGGTGCTCGTCATCCCCACCGCGGACATGAGCCGGCAGCACGACGCGAAGGACCTCGGCCGCAGCTCCGCGCGCCCGTATCCGTCCTAGTCTCGCCCGCCTCGCGGGTACAGCCGCTCCGCCAGCGCGGCCTTCCGCGCGACATTGGCCCGACGGTCCGCTGCCGGGAAGCCTCCGGCAACCGGCCGGGCGGGGATCGCTGAGGTGTCGTCGACGACGGTCCACCGCGACCCGGCATCGACGAGCGAGCCGTGCTTGATGTCGTAGTACTCCCGCTTGGGCACCACCGCGACGCCGCTGTCCCCCGCCGCGGCGGCGAGCAGGTGCGGATGGAACCGGGAGCTGATCCACGTCCGGCCCTCGCCGACGGGCAGGCCCGCGCGCCAGACATCCAGGAAGGGGATGATCCGCGCACCGTCGATCCTGTCACCCAACAGTTTCGGGACGGTGTAGTCGTGGCCGGGGATGCCCTCCACGACGGTGACCCGCTCGCCCGGAACGTCCCACGCGTCGAGCACGTCGCGGGCGAGGGCGGCGAGTGCCGGGGCGCCGGTCAGGCCGTCCCGGGCGAAACCCTCGGCCAGGTCCTCCTGCATGCACAGCACCACTTCGCCGGGCTGCGCGGGAATCGACGGGGCCCGGCCGAAGCCGATGCCGGAACCGCGGCGGCCGGCGGCGGTGCCGAGTCCGAGCCACACGTCGTCGCCGGTGAGCGAAGAGCCCGGCACGCCCCGCAGGGCGTCGTAGGACGGGCGATCCCGCACGTCGAAGACCGCGAACGCCGCCGCGTCGTCGAGGAACCGGTCGAGGTCGGCACCGTCGGGCAGCGGGAGCAGCCCGAGCCCCGAGGCGTACGCGGGCACACCCGTGCGCCGCGCCACCGCGGCGACCGCGGAGATCACCGGGAACCACTGGGGCCATTGCCGGTTCACGTACCCGCCGCCGATGACGTGGATGCTGGACGCGCGCAGCAGGTGGTCGACGCCCTCCGCCAGCCCCGGAGCGATCCGCATGTCGGTCGCCGCACCGGCGACCCAGTCCTGCGCGGCGGTCCCCTCCTGCAGATCCGGGTTCTCGTCGGCCGCGCGGGCGAGCCGCCACACCGTGTCCACGAAGACGGCGCGGGGATGGTCGCCGGCGAAGAGCAACGCGGCCTCCCCCACGTGCGCGACGTCCACCACGACGGTGGCGGTCGGCCGGACCCGCGCGAGATGTCGGAGCCAGATCCGCAGCACCAGTTCGTCGCCGAGGTTGGGATGCCCGGCGACCCCGATGAGGTAGAGGATCTCCCCGCGCCCGACCCCGCTGAGCAGCCGCTCCGCGGCGCCCACCGCGCGCCGTGCGGCACTGTCGAGACGGGCGATCCGCGCCAGCGCCGCCACTGTCCCCCGCGTTCCCACGGCCACACGCTACCGAAGCGCGGCCCCCGATCCGTTCGGTCGAGCCTGGGACCTTGCTGTGAACCTCCGGCGGGACGGTAGGTTCGAGGCCATGCGCGCCTCTCGCTCGACTCTCGCCGCCGTCGTCGCCGTCCTCGCGGCGGGGGCGCTCACCGCCTGTAGCACGCCCGAGGCCTCCGCGGCCTGCCCCACGGGCGCGCCCAGCACCGCGAACTCGCCCGACTGGACCTACCAGGGGCAGACGGGTTCCATCGTGGTCACCGGCCCCACGGACACCGCGTCGCCGCAGATCACCGTCGAGAAGCCCTTCTCGGTGGCGCAGACCCATGTCCAGGCCTTCAATCCGCCCGGCGACGGTGCCGTGGTCGGCGAGACGGCGACGGTCTCGGTCTGCTACCTCGGCGTGAACGGCCGCACCGGTGAACGCTTCGACAGCACCTACGACCGCGGCAAGCCCGCGTCCTTCTCGCTGGACGGCGTGATTCCTGGCTTCAAGAAGGCCATCGCCGGGCAGAAGGTGGGTACCTCGGTGGGCGTGGCGATCGCGCCCGCGGACGGGTACGTGACCGGGCAGCCCGCGGCCGGGATCCAGGCCGGCGACACCCTGATCTTCGCGATCAAGATCCTGTCGGCGAACTAGCCGGGTGGACGTCCGCACGTGGCGCCCGCTCGGGTGGCCGATCCGTGCGCTCAACCGGTTCAACGCCCGGCATCCCTTCAGCCACAACGACTACTTCCACGACTGGATCCTCCGCGATCTGCCCGCACACCGCGGACGCGCGCTCGACGTCGGCTGCGGCGAGGGCCTGCTCGCCGCGCGGCTGGCGGAACGATTCCATGCGGTCGACGCCGCCGACGCCGATGCCGCGATGCGCGCGGTCACCGCGGCTCGGCGCATGCCGAACGTCCGGATCCTCGACGGTTTCGACGCCGCCGACGGGCCGTACGACCTGGTGACGATGATCGCCACGCTGCACCACCTGGACCTCGAGCCGGCCCTCGCGCGGTGCCGGGACCTGCTCGCTCCGGGCGGTCGACTGTCGGTGGTCGGGCTGTCGCGGCCGGAGACGCTCGCGGACGCGCTGTGGGTGAGCAGGTCCGCACTGATCAACCCCGTGATGGGCCTTCTCCGGCACCCCGCTCCCGCCACGGGACCGGCCCCGCCACCCGCGTTCCCGGTCCGCGACCCGCGGGAGACCTTCGACGAGATCGCGGCCGCCGCGGCCGCGATCCTGCCGGGCGCGGTCCTGCGCCGACGAGTGCCCTTCCGGTACACGCTCGCCTGGCAGGCCCCCTGACGGCTCTCGAATTCACCGGCGGCACCGGACGCGCGACCGGAACAACCCGTCAGCCCAGCCGCGCGAGCACGGCGCGGTGGTCCGCGCCGGGGATCTCGTGCCCGGAGACGGAGGCGGCGCCGAGCCCGCGCAGCAGGACGTGATCGATCCCCACCACCGGCGGGTAGAGCTTGTCCGTCGGGTAGGTCGGCAGCCATCCGGCGCCCGCGACCTGTCCCGCGTCGCGGTACCCGCCCGTGAGCAGGCTCCGGAAGCGCACGTGGTCGTACGTGGCGTTGTAGTCGCCCAGGGCGATGACCGGCCTTCCCTCGGGCACGCCCTGCAGCAGGGTTCCGATGCGGCGCAACTCGGAGTCCCAGGTGCTCGCGTCCAGGGGCGGCATCGGGTGCAGCGCGAACAGCTGCACGTCGCCGCGGCCGGGAACGGTGGCGACGGCGGTCAGCGCGTTCATGACGAAGCCGGGGACGGTACCGGTGCTCTTGAGCGGGTGGCGGCTGTAGAGGGCCGTTCCGTCGGCGAGGGCGGCGGGCCGCACCAGTGCGTGCGGCAGGTCGGTGGCGATGCTCGACGCGGCGATCCGCTGCGCCGCCTCGGCCGTGACCTCGAGGACGGCGAGCACGTCGACGCGGTTGTCGCGCACCAGCTTCGCGAGCGCGTCGGCGTCTCCCGCCCCTACCTGGATGTTCGCACTGAGGACGGTGAGCGACGGCCCCGTGGGCGCCGGTTCGCCGCGCCACAACGGGGCCTGCACCCAGATCCCCGCCGCGGCCACCGCCACGGTCAGCACCAGGCGCAGCAGCGCGCGGACGTACAGCAGGCACACCCCGGCGAGGGCGATGCACGCCGCCCAGAGGACCGGCGAGACCGCGGCGGCCGCCACCGTCACCCTGTCCGTCCCGGGCCAGAAGTGCAGCACGAGCGCCAGGATCGCGCCCAGCAGCGCCGCGGTGCCGACGATGCTCGCCGCCGTCCGGAAGAAGAACCTCATGCGGACATCCTGCCCGCTGCGGCGCTATTCGCCCCAGAAGACCCGGTCGACCACGGCGCGTCCGCGGCGCGTGGTACGCAGGTAGTCGTCGAGGTAGTCCAGCGAACTGCCGCGCCAGCCCGCCACGTACGCCACGTTGGAGAGCACCGCGCCGGGCCCGGGCAGCTGGTCGACAGGCTTGCCGCGCACCAGGAACAGCGCATTGCGGGCGCGGGTGGCGGTGAGCCAGGCCGCCCGCAGCAGCTCGACGTCCGCCGCCGGGAGCAACTCGTTCTCCTCGATCGCGTCGAGCGATTCGAGCGTGGACGTGTTGCGCAGCGCGGGAACCGCACTGGCGTGGCGCAGCTGTTCGAGCTGCACCGTCCACTCCACGTCGGAGAGGCCGCCGCGGCCGAGTTTGGTGTGCGTCGCCGGGTCCGCACCCCGCGGCAGCCGCTCGGAGTCGACGCGGGCCTTGATGCGGCGCAGCTCGTTGACCGTCGCGGGCGAGACGCCCCCTTCGGGGTACCGCGTCTCATCGACGAGGTGCAGGAACTCGCGGGCGATGTCCTCGTCGCCGGCCACGTGCGTCGCGCGCAGGAGCGCCTGCACCTCCCACGGCTGCGCCCACTGCTGGTAGTACGCCCGGTAGGCGGCCAGCGTCCGCACGACGGGGCCGTTGCGGCCCTCGGGGCGCAGCCCGGTATCGACCTCCAGGCCCGGGTCCACCGACGGTGCGCCGAGCCGGGTCCGCACCGCGTCGGCCACCTGGTTGGCCCAGCGCACCGCATCGGAGTCCTCGTAGCCCTCGTTCGGCGCACAGACGAAGAGGACGTCGGCATCGGAGCCGTAGCCGATCTCGTGACCGCCGAGCCGGCCCATGCCGATGACGGAGATCCGCGCGGGCGCGCCCGGCGGGTAGACGCTGCGGCTCGATTCGCGCTCGACCACCGACGTCGCGATCTCGGAGACGAGCGCGGCGTCGAGGGCGGCGCCCCACACCGAGGACAGAGCGGCGCAGACCTCGGGCACCGTCATCATGCCGAGGATGTCGGCGGACGCGACGCGCGCGATCTCGCTGCGCCGCATGGCCCGGGCCACCGCGATCGCCCGGTCCCGGTGGTGGGCCCGGCTGACCGCGGCGAGCATCCCGTTGTACACCTCACGCGGCGAGGGCTCGATGAGCTTGGGTCCCGTGGCCCCGTCGGAGTACAGCCGGATCACCTCGGGCGAGCGGGCCAGCAGCTCGGCCACGAAGGTCGAGGAGCCGAGCACGGTCATCAGCCGCTGCGCGACCACGGACTCGTCGCGCAGCACCCGCAGGTACCACTCCACGTCGCGCAGATCCTCGGAGAGCTTGCGGTAGTTCAGCAGCCCGGCGTCGGGATTCGGGGTCTCGCTGAGCCATTCGAGCAGTGTGGGCAGCAGGATCGTCTGGATCCGGCCGCGCCGCGAGGAGTCGGCCATCGCCTTGAGATGGGCCAGGGCGTGCTGCGGCTGGAGGAAGCCGAGGGCGGCCAGTCGCGCGACGATCGCGTCGTCGCTCAGGCTCACCGCGTCGGCGTCGAGGTTCGCGATCGAGTCGAGTAGCGGCCGGTAGAAGAGCTTGGTGTGCAGCCGGCGCACCCGCGCCGACTGCCGCTTGAGCTCGGCCCGCAGGACGCCGGCGGCGTCGCGGTCACCGTCGGGCCGGACGTGGGCGGCGCGGGCGAGCCAGCGCCACGCCTCCTCGTGGTCGGGCGGCGGCAGCAGGTGGGTGCGCTCCATGCGGCGCAACTGCAGCCGGTGCTCGAGGGTGCGGAGGAACTCGTACGAGGCGGTGAAGTTCGCGCCGTCCTCGCGGCCCACGTAGCCGCCCACCGTGAGCGCCTCGAGGGCGTCGACGGTGCTGCGCTCCCGCAGCGTCTCGTCGGTGCGGCCGTGCACGAGTTGCAGGAGCTGGACGGCGAACTCGACGTCGCGGAGGCCGCCGCGCCCCAGCTTGAGTTCGCGCTCGCGGAGGTCGGGGGCGATGTTCTCCTCGACCCGGCGGCGCATCTCCTGCACGTCCTGCACGAAGTCCTCGCGCTCGGCGGCCTCCCACACCATGGGGCTCACGGCGCCGAGGTACTCGTGGCCGAGCTCCAGGTCGCCGGTCTGCGGCCGGGCCTTGAGCAGCGCCTGGAACTCCCAGGTCTTGGCCCACCGCTTGTAGTACGCCACATGCGATTCCAGCGTCCGGGTGAGACTGCCGGCCTTACCCTCCGGGCGGAGCGCGGCGTCCACGTCGAAGAACGCGGCGGAGCCGATCCGCATCATCTCGCCGGCGAGGCGCGCCGAGACGCCGTCCGCCGGCTCGGCCACGAAGATCACGTCGACATCGGAGACGTAGTTCAGTTCGCGCGCACCGCACTTGCCCATGGCGACCACGGCGAGGCGGCCCTGCGGGTCGCCGTCGGGGTGCACGGTCGCGACGGCGACGGCGAGGGCGGCGGTGAGCGCCGCGTCGGCGAGGTCGGCGAGGTGCGCGCCCACCACCGAGAAGGGCAGCGTGGGCTCGTTCTCGACCAGCTCGGCGAGGTCGCGGGCGGCCAGCATCATCACCAGGTCGCGGTAGCCGTCCCGGAGGGCGGCGATCGCGGCGCCGCCGGTCACCGCAGCGCGGTAGAGGAGGTCGTCATCACGACGCCCCGGCACCTTCACGGCGTCGACGGTGGCGAGCATCGCGGCGATCAGGTCGTCGCGCGAGCGCAGCGGCGCGGTGTCGCGCAGGAGCCGCCACGACGCCGGGTGGCTGATGAGGTGGTCGCCGAGCGCGTCGGAGGCACCGAGCAGCCCGAAGAGCCGGCCGCGGAACGTGGTGTCGCCGCGGATCAGGCCGTCGATCTCCGCCCAGTCGCCCCCCGCGGACTCCCGCAGCCGCACGAGGGCGCGCAGAGTCCAGTCCGGATCGGCGGCGCGGGAGAGGGCCCACAGGACGTCGGCGCTCTCGGCGTCCGCCCACCCCAGGGATTCGAGGTTCGATTCGGCGTTGGGGTCCAGCAGGCCCAAGCGGCCCGCGCTCGGGCGGCGGACCTCACGGTTCGTCGGCGGCACCGTCGGACCGTCCTACAGCGAGAGGAAGCGGTCGAGCTCGAACGGGGTGACCACCGCGCGGTAGTCGTTCCACTCCGACCACTTGTTGCGGAGGAAGTACTCGAAGACGTGCTCCCCCAGCGTCTCCGCGACCAGCTCGCTCTTCTCCATGAGCACCAGCGCGTCGTCGAGGCTGGCGGGCAGGTCCTTGAAGCCCATGGAACGGCGCTCGCGGGCCGTCATCTGCCGCACGTCGTCCTCGGCGGCCTCGGGCAGCTCGTAGCCGCCCTTGATGCCCTCGAGCCCGGCCGCGCAGAGCACCGCGAACGCCAGGTACGGGTTGCAGGCGGAATCGGGCGAGCGCACCTCGACGCGGCGGCTACTCGCCTTGTTCGGCGTGTACAGCGGAACACGGACCATCGCGGAGCGGTTCGCGGCGCCCCACGTCGCGGCCGTGGGTGCCTCGTCGCCCGTCACCAGGCGCTTGTAGGAGTTCACCCACTGGTTGGTGACGGCGGAGATCTCGGGCGCGTGGTGCAGGATGCCGGCGATGAAGGCCTTCCCCGTGGAGGAGAGCTGCAGCTCGTCGTCGGGGTCGTGGAAGGCGTTGGAGTCGCCCTCGAACAGGCTCATGTGGGTGTGCATGCCCGAGCCGGGGTGGGTCGTGAAGGGCTTCGGCATGAACGACGCCTTCACGCCCTCGGTCATCGCGACTTCCTTGACCAGGTAGCGGAAGGTCATCACGTTGTCGGCCATCGAGAGGGCGTCCGCGTAGCGGAGGTCGATCTCCTGCTGGCCTGGGCCCGCCTCGTGGTGGCTGAACTCGACCGAGATCCCCATCGCCTCAAGGGCCTCGATCGCCTTGCGCCGGAAGTTCGGCGCCGACTCGTGCACCGCCTGGTCGAAGTAGCCGCCGTTGTCGGCGGGGATCGGCATGCCGTGCGGTCCGGTCTCCTTCTTGAGGAGGTAGAACTCGATCTCCGGGTGCACGTAGCAGGAGAAGCCGAGGTCCGCGGCGCGGTTGAGCTGGCGCCGCAGCACGTGCCGGCTGTCGCCCCAGGACGGCGTCCCGTCGGGCATCGCGATGTCGCAGAACATCCGGACGGAGTGCATCTCCCCGTCGCCACCGGCCCAGGGCAGTACCTGGAAGGTCGACGGATCGGGCTTGGCGACGGTGTCGGCCTCCGAGACGCGCGAGAAGCCCTCGATCGAGCTGCCGTCGAAGCCGATCCCCTCCGTGAACGCACCCTCCAGCTCCGCGGGGGCGATCGCCACGGACTTGAGGAAACCGAGCACGTCGGTGAACCACAGCCGCACGAAGCGGATGTCCCGTTCCTCGATGGTGCGAAGCACGAACTCCTGCTGCCGGTCCATGGGGTCGACCCTAAGCGAGGAGGTGTTAACGGCGTGTTACAACCGGCGAAGGTCGTGGACCGCCGAACGCCCGCCGCGGGTTCCGGCCGATTCGCACCGGCGAAGGGGATTCCGAGTAGCGTGCCGGGCGTGGATGCTCCGTTCGCACGCCTCGCCGTCGCCGCGATGGCCTGCGCCCTGCCCCTCGCGGGGTGCGGCGGGCAGACAGAGGCGCCCGCCCCCGCCAGCGCGACCGGCACCATCGATGCGTGTCCCAGCGCTGCGCCGGCGGCGGACGCGAAGGCGATCAGGCTGAACGGCGTGACGGGCAGCGCGTCGGTCGTCGCGCCCACGGCGCATGCAGCGCCCCGGATCACCGTCGCGGCGCCCTATCGGGTGGACCGGTCGCAGGCCGTCGTCGCCGAGCCCGGCTCCGGTGCGACGCTCACGGAGAAGTCGGTGGTCACGGTCTGCTACCAGGGGGTGAACGGACGCACCGGCGCGGTCTTCGACGACGCCTTCTCCCGGGCGACGTCGGCGGAGCTCGCCCTGCCCGACGTGGTCACCGGGTTCCGGGCGGCGCTCGTCGGGCAGCGCTCCGGGACCACGGTCGTCACGGCGGTCACCGCGGCCGACGGCTACCCCAAGGGGGAGCCGCGTGCGGGCGTCGAACCGGGCGACACCCTGATCTTCGCGATCCGCGTCCTGGCCGCGAACTGATCACGCGGTGCAGCGCAGGTCCGCCGGGGGCGTCGTGAGGTCCCGCAGATAGGCGGTCACGGCGCCGTCGACGCACGCATTGCCCTCCAGTGACACGGTGTGCTGGCTGCCCTCGTAGCTGATGAGGGAGGCACCGAGCTGCTCGGCCAGGTTCACGCCGTTCTCGTACGGGGTCGCCGGGTCGTGCGTCGTCGAGACGACGACGAGTTTCGGGGCGCCGACGGCGTTGGCCTGGTGCGGCTTGAGCGTGGGCGCGGCGGCCCAGAACGCGCACGTCCCCTTCGCCGCCCGCCCGGTGCCGCGGCCGTCGTCGAGGAACGGCGCGGCCTTGCGGATCTCGGTGTCGAGCCGGGCCAGGTCGGCGGGTTCGGTGACGGCCGGGCCGTCGACGCAGTTGATGGCGGTGTTCGCGTCCATCATCGGCGAGTACCGCCCCAGTTCGTCGCGGTTGAGGTAGAGATCCGCGATGCGCTGGAGCAGTGAGCCGTCGCCCTTCTGCAGGTTGGTCAGGCCCCGGCGCAGCGGCTCCCACAGTTGCTGCGCGTACATGGCCTGGATCGTCGCGGTGGTGGCGTCGTTGTAGCTGAGCTGCCGGCCGCCCTCACCGCGGACCGTCTTGTCGATGAGCGGCCGCGTCAGCTGCTGATACCGCTCGGTGGCCCGCGACGGGTCGGTGCCGACCGGGCAGGTCGGGTACTTCGCGCAGTCCTTCGCCCAATCCTCGAAGACGGTCTGGAAGCCCGCCATCTGCTGCACGCTCGAGGTGATCGAGTCCAGCGCGGGGTCCACGGCACCGTCGAGCACCATCGCCCGGACGCGCTCCGGGAAGGTCTCCGCGTACACGGCACCGATGAGCGTGCCGTAGCTGTACCCGAGGTAGGTGAGCTTGGCGTCGCCGAGGACGGCGCGCAGCACGTCGAGGTCGCGGACCGTGTCGGCGGTACCGACCTTGGCGAGGAAGGTCCTGCCCATCTTCTCGGCACAGAGGTCCGCCTGAGACTTGTTGAACGCCTCCTGCTTCGCGATGCCCGCGGGCGAGTTGTCGAAGGCGAGGACGGAGAGGCGGTTCTGGTCGCGCTGCTTGTCGCTGAAGCACTTCACGGCGGGCGAGCTGGCGCCCACGCCGCGCGGGTCCCAGCCCACCAGGTCGAAGCTGCCGGCGATCTCGAACTTGCCGGCCTCCATCGACTTGCCCGCCACCTGCTGCACACCGGAGCCGCCGGGGCCGCCCGGGTTCATCAGGAGCGAGCCCCGACGCTGTCCCGTCGCGCGGACCCGCGCCACGGCGAGCTTCGTCTCCCCCGCCGACGGGGCGTCGTAGTCGATCGGCACCGTCAGGTGGCCGCACTCGAGCTTCGTCTTGTCGTACTCGGCGATGTCGTCGGCCTTGGCCATAGCGGCGCACGAGCCCCACTCGATCGTCTGCCCGTAGTACTTGTGCAGCGCAGCCGGGACACCCGTCTCGGGCGCCCGCACGGACGTGGTGGCGGTACCGGGCGCGGCAGGTCCGCTCGCCGGTTCCGCGGTCCCGCCGATCTGGACCGAACATCCCGCGAGCATCGCCGCGGAGAGGACCGCGAGCGCGGTCAGGAGGGGCTTGCCTGCCTTCATCCTTCCGATCCTGCCACGCGGCGCTCCGGGTTCCGGGGACGCTAGGGTTGAGCCATGACGCCCCTTCGTGTCGCGGCGTGCCAGATCAACCCCGTCGTGGGTGACCTGGACGCGAATGTCACCCGGATCACCGCCGCCGCCCGGGACGCCGCGCAGCGCGGCGCGCAGGTCGCCGTCTTCGGCGAGATGGCCCTCACCGGCTATCCGGTGGAGGACCTGCTGCTGCGCCGGTCCTTCGCCGTCGACTCCCGCGAGGCGGTGCACGAGCTGGCCCGTTCCCTGGACGCCGCCGGCTGCGGGGACCTCGTCGTGGTGGTCGGCTTCCTCGACCGCGACCCAGACGCCCCCGAGACCAGCACGAACCCGACGGGCGGGGCGCGCAACGCCGCGGGCGTGCTGCACGGCGGCGAGCTCGTCGCCCGATACGACAAGCACTTCCTGCCGAACTACGGCGTCTTCGACGAGAAGCGCTGGTTCACGCCCGGCGACCGGCTGGTGGTGCTCGACGTCGACGGGGTGCGGCTCGGCCTCGCGATCTGCGAGGACGTCTGGTGGCCCGACGGTCCCGTGGCCGGCCTGGGCGACCTCGGCGTCGACGCGGTCCTGTGCCTCAACGCGAGCCCCTTCGAGGCCGGCAAGCCCGCGGTGCGGCGCGAGGTGGCCGCGGCGCGCGTCGCCGAGGGCGGCGCACCGATGATCTACGTCAACCTGGTCGGCGGCCAGGACGAGCTCGTCTTCGACGGTGACTCCTTCGTCCTCGACGCCGACGGCGCCCCCGCGGTGGGCCCGCAGTTCGTGGAGTTCACGCAGTTCGCCGACATCGCCCCGCTCGGGCGCGACCGGGCGGCCGCCGTCGACGGATGGCAGGTCGAGGAGATCTCCCTGCCCGCACGTCCCACCGATCTGGTGCCGATCGTCACCGGGTGGACCGATCTCGACGAGCTCGCCCAGATCTGGGCCGCGCTCGTCACCGGCACGCGCGACTACGTCCACAAGGTGGGCGGCCGCACCGTCGGCCTGGGGATGTCCGGCGGCATCGACTCGGCCCTGGTGGCGGTGATCGCCGCCGACGCGGTGGGGGCGGAGAACGTGTACGGCGTCGGGATGCCGTCGAAGTACAGCTCCGACCATTCGAAGGACGACGCCGCGGATCAGGCGCAGCGCATGGGGATCCAGTTCCGGTTCGAGCCGATCGAGCACATGGTCGCCGCCTTCGTCGATCAGCTGCAGTTGACCGGCCTGGCCGAGGAGAACATCCAGGCCCGGTGCCGCGGCATGACGCTGATGTCGCTGTCGAACCTCGACGGCCACCTGGTGCTGGCCACCGGCAACAAGAGCGAACTGGCCGTGGGCTATTCGACGATCTACGGCGATGCGGTGGGCGCCTACGCGCCGATCCGCGACGTGGAGAAGTCGCTCGTCTGGGAGTTGGCGCGCTGGCGCAACAAGGTCGCCGTCGAGCGCGGCGAGACGCCGCCGATCCCGGAGAACTCGATCACCAAGGAACCGTCGGCGGAGCTCCGGCCCGGCCAGAAGGACAGCGATTCCCTGCCCGATTACGAGATCCTCGACGACATCCTGCGCCGCTACGTCGAGCAGGACCAGGGCGTCGCCGAGATCGCGGCGGACGGGAACAACGGCGCAGGGTACGACCCCGACCTGATCCGGAAAGTCGCGCGCCTCGTGGACCGCGCCGAGTACAAGCGCCGCCAGTACCCGCTGGGGCCCAAGATCACGCCGAAGGCCTTCGGCCGCGACCGACGGATGCCGATCACGAACCGCTGGCACGACCCGGCCTGACGCCGGGACTGAAGACTGCCCGGACCGGAGAGACCGGCTGGGACTGTTGAAGATGGAGTGACGAGATGAGCGAGACCCCGTTGTACGGAAGCGGATCCGCCGCGGACGGCGAGACCGCCGCGAAGCCCCCGCGCAAGAAGGTGCGCATCCACCACTTGGCCGAGCTCAAGGAGCGCGGCGAGAAGTGGGCGATGCTCACCAGTTACGACTACATGACCGCGTCGATCTTCGACGAGGCCGGCGTCACCGCCCTGCTGATCGGCGACAGCGCAGCGAACACCGTGTACGGGTTCGACTCCACGCTGCCGATGGAGCTGGATGTGATGGCGGCGATGGTCGCGGCGGTGCGCCGCGGCACGAAGTACGCGCTCGTGGTGGCGGACATGCCCTTCGCGAGTTACGAGGAGTCGCCCGAGCAGGCGTACCGCAGCGCCGCGAAGCTGATGAAGGCCGGCGCGGAAGCGGTCAAGCTCGAGGGTGGCGAGCACATGGCGCCCACCATCGAATTCCTGCAGCGGCGAGGGATCCCGGTGATGGCGCACATCGGATTCACCCCGCAGTCGGTGAACTCGTTGGGCGGCAACCGGGTCCAGGGGCGCGGCGACGACGCGGCCCACAAGATCCGCCTCGACGCGAAGGCCGTCGACGCGGCGGGCGCCTTCTCGGTGGTGCTGGAGATGGTGCCTTCGGACGTGGCCGCGCAGGTCACCAAGGAGATCGCGATCCCCACGATCGGGATCGGCGCGGGCAAGGAGTGCGACGGTCAGGTACTGGTGTGGCAGGACTTCTCCGGCCTCAATCGCGGCCGCACGGCGCGCTTCGTCAAGAAGTACGCGAACATCGGCGACGAGCTGCTGCGCGGCGCCCAGGAGTACGTGGCGGAGGTCGCCTCGGGCGAGTTCCCCGGACCGGAGCACGGATTCTGATGCGTGAGTTCTATCCCCCTATCGAGGCCTACAGCACCGAGCTGCTGGACGTGGGCGACGGACAACTGCTGTACGTCGAGCAGAGCGGCAACCCCGCGGGCAAGCCGGTGGTGTTCATCCACGGCGGCCCCGGCGGCGGCACCTCCCCCGACTGCCGGCGCTTCTTCGACCCCGCCGCCTACCGGATCGTCGTCTTCGACCAGCGCGGCTGCGGGCAGTCCAAGCCGCACATCGCCGATGCTCCGTCTGATTCGAGCGCGAGCGCGGCGCAGTCGCTCGCGGACCGGCTCGCGGTGAACACCACGGCGCACCTCATCGCCGACATCGAACGGATCCGGGAGCACCTCGGCATCGATCGGTGGCAGGTGTTCGGCGGCTCGTGGGGCTCCACACTGGGCCTGGCCTACGCGCAGACCCACCCGGAGCGGGTGACCGAGCTGGTGCTGCGCGGCATCTTCCTGCTGCGCCGCAGCGAGCTGGACTGGTACTACAACGAGGGCGCCTCCCACATCTACCCGGACAACTGGGAGGACTACCTGGCCCCACTCGGCGAGGCGGACCGGGCACCGTCGGCCGACAAGATCGCGGCCTACCACCGACTCCTGCACGCGGATGACCGCGAGGTGGCGCTCACCGCCGCGAAGGCCTGGTCCAAATGGGAGCGCAGCACCAGCCACCTCATCAACACCGCCGAGAGCTCGGCCGACGCGGACGATCCGCGGTTCGCGATCCCGTTCGCGCAGATCGAGAACCACTACTTCGTCAACGGCGGCTTCCTCGACGAGGGGCAACTGTTGCGGGACATCGGCCGCATCGCCGGCATCCCCGGCGTGATCGTGCAGGGCCGGTACGACGTGGTGTGCCCCGCCCGCAGCGCCTGGGACCTGCACCGCGCCTGGCCCACCGCCGATCTGGTGATGGTGCCGGACGCCGGGCACTCGGCGTTCGAGCCTGGCATCCGATCGGCCCTGATCGAGGCCACCGACCGCTTCGCGAAGGACTGAGCATGGCCGAGCAGCGTGAGATCGAGACGAAGTACGAGGTCGGACCGGAGACGGCGGCGCCGTCGCTGGCCGCCGTGCCCGGCGTCGACCACGTCTCGACCGACGAGGTCTTCCACCTGGTGGCGGTGTACTACGACACCGACGCCCTGGACCTCGCCGCCCACCGGATCACGCTGCGCCGCCGCACCGGCGGCAAGGACGACGGGTGGCACCTCAAGCTGCCCGACGGTGCCGATCGCCGCGAGGTGACGGTGCCGCTGCACGGCGAGCAGGACGCGCCCGAGGGCGCGGCCGCCGAGGTGCCCGAGGAACTGGTGGAGCGCGTCCGCGCCGTCGTGCGCGGGCGCGCCCTCGCCCCCATCGCGATCGTCGAGAACGAACGGCTCACGACGTACTGCCACGCCGTCGACGGGGAGCTGCTCGGCGAGTTCGTCGACGATCACGTGCATTCCGTCTCACTGCTGCCCGAGGGCCCCGAGAAGCAGTGGCGCGAGTGGGAGTTCGAGGTACCGGACACTCCCCTGGGCCGGAAGACCGCGATCGCCGTCGACAAGGCGCTGCGGGCGGCCGGCGGCGCCGAACCGGACGCCGCCTCGAAGCTGGCGCGGGCGATCGACGCCGAGGTGGCGCGCGGCGCCGTCGATCTACCGAAGAAGATCACGCACGCGACCGCAGGACAGCTGCTCACCGCCGCGCTCGCCGCGTACCGCGACAAGCTGCTCCGCGAGGATCCGCGGGTACGGGCGCGCGGCGAGGACTCCGTGCACCAGATGCGGGTCGCCACCCGGCAGCTGCGCAGCGTGCTCACCGAGTTCTCCGGCTTCTTCGAGGGCCCCGCCCGAGCCGCGCTGAGCTCGGAGCTCAAACTGCTGGCCTCGATTCTGGGCGCCGTGCGCGACGCCGAGGTGCTGGCCCAGCGGTTCGCGGACTTCGACGCGAACGGCGAGCTCGGCGGGGCCGGCGCCGCGCTCGCCCAGCGGCAGCACGCCGCCGAGGCGCGCGGCTGGGCCCGCGTGGACCTCGCCCTGAACTCGGACCGGTACTTCGTGCTGCTGGATGCGATCGACGCCTTCATCGCCGACCCGCCGCTGCGGGAGCGGGCGGATCGCGCGGCACTCAAGAGCCTGGCCCCGTTGCTGGACAAGCGGATCCGCTCCTTCGCCCGCCAGTCCGTGGTGCTGCTCGCCGATCCGGCGTGCACTGATCACGACGTGCACGCCATTCGCAAGCACGCGAAGCGGTTGCGGTACGCCTCCGCCGTGGTCGATCCCGTGGTACGGGGCGACCTGCGGTCGGAAGTGAAGGCGCTGTCGAAGGTGCAGACGCGGCTGGGTGAGTTCCAGGACGCGACGATCGCCCGCGACGCGGTGGCCGACCTGGCCGCGGAGACGACCGATCCGGCGATCGCCTTCCGCCTCGGGCGCCTGGACGCGGTCGAGGAACTGCGCGCCGCGCAGGCGCGCGCGAGCCTACCGGGGATGCTCCGCGGGCTGCGATGACCCGACGGCCTCGCCGCTCGTCAGAGGCCGGCGATACCCGCCAGCCGGCCGCCGATGTCGGAGCCCGAGTAGGAGTCGTGCGAGTTCGGCACGGCCTTGGCGAGGTCACCGGTCCAGTGGCACACCGGGTCGCCCGACGTGCAGATGTTCAGGGTGCGCCCACCCACGCGCGGGCTCAGCGGGGCGGCGTTGGCGCCGCTGATCATCGCCGAGGCCTGCGCCATGCCCTGCGATCGCGGTGCGGAGCCGAGGTAGCGGGTGGTGTCGTTCGGGATCCGGTCGGGATCGGCGATGAGCGCCGCGGCGGTGATCTGCTTGCGGTCGCCCAGCCGCTGCAGCGCGCGGTGCACCGCGGCGGCGCCCTGCGAGTACCCCGCGAGCACGATCTTCGTCGACGGGCAGGCCTTGAGCACGATCTCGACGTCGCCCTGGGTGTTCGCGGCACCGGTGTTCATGCTCGCGAGGAAGCCGCCGAACTGATCCACGCGGGTGGGCACGGCCGCCGCCGGATAGTAGATCGGGCGGATCGCCACCGTCTTCCCCGCCGCCCGGGCGCGCCCGGCGAAGGCCTGTGCGGCGGCGTTCACGGTGCTGCCGAGGCCCCCGGCTGAGTGCCCTTCACCGGATCCCGCGGCGCCGATGAACGTGTAGTCGGCGCAGGCGGGTGCCGCGGCAACGGGCGCCGCGACGGCCGGGACGAGAGGAGCGAACAGGGCTGCGAGGGCCGGAACGAGGACCAGGCGACGGCTCATGGCCTCACGCTAGCGCCTTCTCATACGCGAAGGACACCTTTCGAGCGGTCGCATCGGCGGTCTCGAGGCGCACCGTCACGCGGCTGCCCTCGGGCGGTCCGCCCGTGCAGGGCGCGATCACGGCGGGTTCGTCGAGGAGCACTTGGTCGGCGCGCATCGTGACGGCGGAGAACTCCTCCCCCACCCGGTCCGCGAGGATCACGGCCTCGGTGAGGTCGATGCACGCCCGGTCCACCTTGTTCGCCAAGGTATTGGTGCGGATCATCGTCTCCGCGACGTCGTCGAGCGCGTCCCGGGCCCAGGCCGGGATCGGTGTGCCCGCGCAGGCGGCCAGGCACACCTCGGTGGCGTACCGGTCGGCCAGGCGGCGCAGCGGGGCGGTGACGTGGGCGTACGGCGCACCGACGCCGGCGTGGCCGCGGTCGGCGGGCGGCTCCGCCGCGGCGGCGGTGCCGAAGGCGGCGTAGCCCGAGCCCCGCAGCAGCCGCGCGGCGTCGGTCATCACGGCCAGCCCCGGCGGCGTGGTGACGTCGAGCCCGGCGAGGAAATCGCCGACGGTGACCTCGCTCGGCCAGTCCTGCCCGAGCGCGGCCGCGGTGCGCCGGAGATCGGCGACCGCGTCCTCGGGGGCGGCGGGCAGGGTGCGCAGCAGCCCGACCCCGGCACGCAGCATGATGTCGGCGGCGCACATGCCCGTGAGCAGGGAGATCTGCGCGTTGTGGGCGTCGAAGTCGGTGCGCGGTTCGATCCGGACGGTCCATCCGTCGGGGCCCTCGACGGCCTCCTGCGCGGGCAGCCGCAGGTCGATCGCGCCGTGCGCGCGACCCCACGCCGACCGCAGCGTCCCCACCTCGGGCAGCAGCGTGATGGCGGGGTGAACGCGGCCCGCGTCGAAGTCGGCCTGGACACCCGCGTAGTCGAACTGCGCCCGTGAGCGGACCAGAGCGCGACGCACGGTGGCGGAGGTGACCTCGCCGGCGGCGTCGAGATGGATCTCCCACAGCGCCGCCGCCCGATCCTGCTCCGGCAGGAGCGATCCGGCGCCCTCGGAGAGGGGTCGCGGGTGCAGCGGCACCGAGCCGTCGGGCAGGTACATCGTCTGCCCGCGGCGACGCGTCTCCGTCTCGAGCGGGCCGCCGGGCGTGACCAGCGCGCCGACGTCGGCGATCGCGTAGTGCACGAGGTAACCGTCCCCCTCGGCAGCGATGTGCACCGCCTGATCGAGGTCCTTGGCACCGGGCGGATCGATGGTCACGAACTCGATGTCGCGACGGTCCTCGCGGCCCTCCGGAAACCGGTCGAGGCTCGCCTGCGCCTCGGCCAGCACGTCGGCCGGAAAGTCCTCCACGAGCTCGAACTCGGCGCGGACGGCCCCGAAGTCGACCGCGCTCGACGGGACGGGGCCGCGCATCGGGATCCCGGTCATGCCTACTCCGCCAGCGCCTCGACGCTCATGGCGGCGGCGGTGCGGTCGCCCGCCACCAGCCAGGCGTGCACGACGTCGCCGTCGCGGTGCGCCAGCAGCCGGGGCTCGTCCTCGATCTGCAGCGCCGAGTTGTGCTCGACGATGCCGCGCAGGGGCAGCCGCTCCCGCAGGTCCGGGTAGGTGGAGAGCACCTCCTCCAACGCAGTCCAGTACACGGCGTTGTTGACGTGCTGGATGATGTCGAGATCGGCGGCGCGCAGCAGGAAGGGCACCTCGACCGCGTCCGGGTGCGGCGTCGGATCGAGCCACTGCTTCCAGCGCAGGACGCCCGGCTCGGCGGCCGCCCCGAACGTGCTGAGGAAGGTCTCGCTCAGCGCCGACGGGGTGAGGGTGTCGATGTTGAAGTTGATCCAGAAGGCCTCGGTCTCGATCCGAGTGCCCTTCTGTCCGTCGATGCCGATGCGCACGTTGCACCAGCGCGAGCCCATCTTGGAACCCCAGCGCTCGACGGTGAGGATGTCGGGCTGTTCGCCGCCCTCGAGGATCTCGATGACGGTGCGCCGCACCACCCAGTACGGGTGGACGTCCTCGTAGTCGACGTGGCGCAGATGGTCCTGCCCCGTGTCCTGCAGGTAGCGGGCGACCCCGTCGAACTTGAGACGGCGGTCGGGGCTGACGGCGTCGCCCCGCACGGACCGCTGTGCGGTGTAGATGGCGCCGCTGTCCAGCAACTCGCGACGACGCTCGGGCTCGGTGATGCGCGGGGGCAGGGGGTCTCCGATCACCCGCCCGAGCCTAGTCGACGGTGCGCTTGTTGAAGGCGCGCACGGCCAGGGGTGCGAACACGGCCGTCAGCGCGATCGACCACAGCACGGTCGCGAGAACGGGGTGCTGCAGCGACCAGGGCGCCCCCTCGCGCAGCGGCAGATCGTTGCCCCACAGCTCCCGCATGGCCTGGACCAGCGACGAGACCGGATTCCATTCGGCGATCGCCCGCAGCCACGGCGCCATTCCCGCGGTCGGGACGAACGCGTTCGAGAGGAACGTGATCGGGAACATGGTGGCGAACATGAAGCCGTTCACCGCCTCGATGGACTGCATCATGCAGCCGACGAGAATGCCGAACCAGATCATGGCGAACCCGAAGACCAGCAGCACGACGAAACCGAGCACCGCGTCCACCGGATTCGTCCGGATCCGCCAGCCGATGGCGAGGCCCGTGAGGCACATGACGACGATGCCGATCGACGAGTGCAACAGGCTGGCGATGCTGCGCCCGATGAGCACCGAGGCGCGGCTGATCGGCAACGACCGGAACCGGTCGATGACGCCCTTCTCGAGGTCGGTGGTGAGGCCGCCGGCCACCACGAAGCAGGTGAAGACCATCGTCTGGCCGAGGATGCCCGGCAGGAGGTATTCGCGGTAGGAGACGCCCTCGGTGGGGATCGCGGAGCCGAAGACGAAGGCGAACAGCACCGTGAACATGATCGGCTGAATCGTCACGTCGGACAGCATCTCGGGCATCCGCTTGGTGTGGATCATGCTGCGGCGAACCATGATCCAGGACTGCTGCCACAGGCTGGTCTGGCGCGTCTCGATGCCGCCCACCCCGGCGGCCTTCGTGGCGGCGGTCATGCGGAGGCCTCCTCGGTGGCGGTGTCGTCGGCCTCGGTGCGATGCCCGGTCAGGGAGAGGAAGACGTCGTCGAGGCTCGGGCGGGAGAGGCCGAGATCGTCGACCTTGATGCCGCTCTCCCCGAGCAGCGCCCCGGCCCGGTTCAGGTCGTCGAGGCCGTTGGCCGGGCTGCTCACCTGGCGCGCCCCCTCGTCGACGAAAACCTCGCTGCCGAGCTGCGCGAGGATGTCGCGGGCGCGCGGCAGGTCGGCCGCGTCGGAGACCGTCAACACCAGGCTGGCGGCCCCGGCGCGTTCCTTGAGCTGGAGGGGCGTGCCCTGCGCGATGATCCGCCCCTTGTCGATGACGATGATCTCGTCGGCCAGCTGGTCGGCCTCTTCGAGGTACTGCGTGGTGAGCAGGAGGGTGGTGCCGCTCCCCACGAGTGTGCGCAACACGTCCCACAGCTCGGAGCGGGCACGCGGATCGAGGCCCGTGGTGGGCTCGTCGAGGAACAGCACGGGCGGGGCGGTGAGCAGGCTGACGGCCAGATCGAGCCGGCGGCGCATGCCGCCCGAATAGGCCTTGACCTGTTTATCGGCCGCCGCGGTGAGCGAGAACTGCTCGAGCAGGTCCGCACTGCGTCGCTTGAGCGCGGCGCGGGGGATGCCGTACAGGCCGCCGATCATCGCGAGGTTCTCGCGGCCGGTGAGGATCTCGTCCACCGTGGCCGCCTGGCCCGTGAGCCCCATGTTCCGGCGCACCTCGATGGGGTGCTCGCGCACGTCGTACCCCGCGATCCGCGCCGTGCCCTCGGTGGGCGGCGACAGCGTGGTCATCATGCGCACCGTGGTCGTCTTGCCCGCGCCGTTGGGCCCCAGTAGGCCGAGCACGGACCCGCGCGGGACCTGGAAGCTGACCCCGTCCACCGCCGTGAAGTCGCCGAACCGTTTCACCAGGCCGATGGCTTCGATCGCCCAGTCACCGCTCTCACCGTGTGTCATGGTTCACACGGTAACGGGGCCCTCCGACAACTTTCTACGGGTTTTGCACGTGGGCGCGGGCACGCTCGAGGAGCGCGACGACCTCCGGTCCGGTGCCGGGATTCACCACTGACACCCACCCCAGCTTGGCGTACAGCGGATGCGGGATCACCGCGCCGTCGGCGGCGTAGTCCCACTCACCCGCGCGGGCCGCGTGCTCGGCCGGCGGATAGCCGATCAGATCGGTGAAGGCCTCGCGGCCGACGTTCGCGTTGAGCCGGAAGGCGCCGGGCCGGTCCAGGTCGGACTGCGCGTCGTCGGGGTAGTTCTTGGTGACGATCGTGAGGTACGGCATGACGCCGGGCTCACCGTTCGGCGTGGAGTAGACGAAGGTGTCGCCCCACGCGATCTCGGGCACGGGGGTCTTCCCGTCCGCGGCGACGGCGCCGGGCGCGATGGTGTCGACAGTGGAGTCCGGGAGGTTCCGGAGTAGTGCGATGACGGCCTCGCGGGCGTTCGAATCGGTCACGTCCGCACGCTACCGCGCGGCGCGGCTATGAGGCGGACGAGCTGACGTGTAAGCCGGATCCTGTCCCGGGTCCGAAGGCCCGGGGGCGACCATCCATCTGGACACACCGTTGCCGGGTGCCTCGAGCGGTCCACCCGCGCGCTCGGGCGAGCAGCCCTCGTACACGCGCGCAGCGCCACCGTGCGGTGGCGCCTTCGACCTTGCTCCGGGTGGGGTTTACCGAGCCACGACGGTCACCCGCCGCGCTGGTGCGCTCTTACCGCACCGTTTCACCCTTACCCGGGCCGGAGCCCGGGCGGTCTGTTCTCTGTGGCACTGTCCCGCGGGTCACCCCGGGTTGCCGTTAGCAACCACCCTGCCCTGTGGAGTCCGGACTTTCCTCGACCCGGGCGTACTGGTCACCCAGCCGTTCCCGACGCCGCGGCCGCCCGGTCAGCTCGTCCGCGCGGTACAGAGTACCCGGCTCCGGGAGCGAGGCGTGCGGGCCGAGCCCAATGCCGCCTACAGTCCGGCCGTGCGATTGACCTGGCGCACGGAGGCGCCCCCGTCCGGGTAGAAGTCGGCGATCGAGATCGAGGCCAGGTCCAGGTGCAGCCGGTAGAGCAGCTGCGGGCCGACGTCGAGGGCGATGCGCAGTGCGGTCTTGATCGGGGTGACGTGCGAGACCAGCAGCACGGCGCGGCCGGCGTGCTCGGCGGTGACCCGCTCCAACAGCGCCGCGACGCGGGCGTGCACGTCATCGAAGCTCTCCCCACCGGGCGCGGCCACCGCGGTGTCGCCGAGCCAGCGAGCGTGCAGCTCGGGGTCGCGCTCGCGGGCCTCGCCGAACGAGAGCCCCTCCCAGTCGCCGAAGTCCGTCTCGACCAGGTCGTCCTCGATCTCGACGGTGAGCCCGCGGCCCGCGGCCACGGCGTCGGCGGTCCGGCGGGCGCGGTCCAGCGGCGAGGAGAGGATCGCGTCGATCGGCGTGAGCCGCAGCAGCGCCGCGGCCGCGGCCGCCTGCTCCCGGCCGAGATCGGTCAGCGACGGGTTGCCGCGGCCCGAGTACAGCCGCTGCACGGATGCCGGCGTCTGGCCGTGGCGCAGCAGGATCACCCGGGTGGGCTCGTGCGCGGAGGTGGTCCACCCCCCGCGCTGCGCTCCCGTCACTCCTCGGGCTTCGGCTGGGGCAGGCCGGACTCGTTGGTCCGCACCAGGATCGCGCCGCACTCGTCGCAGTGGACCACGAGATCGGCGGGCTTGCGGTTCACGGAGTCGAGGAAGCCCCGGTCGAGCTCCAGGCGGCAGGCACCGCACCGTCGGGCCTGCAGGAGCCCCGCCCCGGTACCCGAACTCTTCCGGCAGCGCTCGTACTCGGCGTACAGGTCCGCCGGGACCTTCCCGACGACCTCCTCGCGGGTGGTGGTCGTGCGGTTGCGCGCGACCTCGATGTCCTTGACGGTCTCCTCGCGGCGGCGCGCCACCGCGGCGATCTCGTCGTTGGTCGCGTTCACAGTGGCCTCGGCGCGCTGCTGGTCGAGCTCGACCGCCTCGCGCTTCTCCATGAGCTCGAGCTCCTCGTCCTCCAGCACGGACTGGCGCCGCTCGAGGCCGCGCAGCTCGTGCTCGATCTCGGTGAGCTGTTTGGCCGGCACGCTGCCCGAGGCCAGCAGTTCGCGGTCCTTCCGCTCGCGGAGGCGGGTCTGCTCGACCTCCTTCTCGAGCTTGCTGATGTCGCGGTCCAGGTCCTCGACCAGGATCGACACGCGCACCGACTCGTCCCGCTCCGTGGTCGCGCGCTTCTCGAGCTCCGCGATCTCGGCGTCCTCGGGCAGATGGGTGGCGCGGTGGGCCAGGCGGGAGATCTCCGCGTCGACCTCGGCGAGGTCCAGCAGGGTGCGTTGGGCGGCCGGATCAGCGTTCATCTGCGCCACTCTACGCATCGGGTGCGGGCGCGGCCCGCATCGTGAACGGATCCGTCGGGGCGTCGTGCACGGCGACGTCGAGGTAGGGCCACAGCCGCTCGGCCACGGAAGCGCACCACGGGAACTCGGTGCCCCAGTGCCCGGCGTCGATGACCGCGGGGCCGCCGGCGCGCAGGTGCTCGTCGACGGGGTGGTGCCGCAGATCGCCGGTGACGTAGGCGTCGACGCCGAGCCGGGCGACGGTGCCGAGCAGCGAGTCGCCCGCTCCCCCGCACACCGCGACGGTACGGATCGGGGCAGCGGGGTCGCCCGCGGCCCGGGCAGGCGCGCCGAGCGCGGTCGCGACGTGGGAGGTGAACGCCGCCAGGGACATCGGCTCGGGCAGCACGCCGACGCGGCCGAGCCCCCACTCCCGCTCGTCGCCGACGAGCTCGACGACGTCGTGCGCCGGCTCCTCGTACGGGTGGGCGCCGCGCAGCGCCGCCAGGACGTCGGCGCGGCGGCCGCGGGCGGCCACCAGCTCGACCCGGGTCTCGGCGACCGTCGTCAGTTCGCCGTTCGCGCCGATCGCCGGGCTCGCCGACGCGCCGGGCCGGAACTGGCCGACACCCTCGACCCGCCAGGCGCACTCCGAGTACTCCCCGACCTCGCCCGCCCCGGCCTCGAACATCGCGGCGAGCACCTCATCGGCCCGGGCGGCCGGCACCATGACGCCCCAGCGGTCCAGGCCCGGGGGCGCGTCGAGATGTTCGACGGGGCCGGTGACCTCGAGGCCGAGGGCCGCGGCGAGGGCGTCGTTGACGCCGCCCCGGGCGCGGTCGGCGTTGGTGTGCGCGGTGAACAGCGCGCACCCGCCGCGGATGAGGCGGTGGATCAGCGCGCCCTTGGGCGTGCCGGCCGCGACGGTGTCGACGCCGCGCAGCAGGAGCGGATGGTGCGCGATGACGAGCTGCGCGCCGCGGGCGAGCGCGGCGTCCACCACGTCGGCGGTGACGTCCACGCAGACCAGGACGTGCGTGACCTCGGATTCCGGGTCGCCGCACACCAGCCCGACGCTGTCCCAGCCCTCCGCGAGCCGGGGCGGGTACGCCTGATCGAGCATCTCGATGACCTCTGCCAGCTTCATGGCTGCCAGCGTAGATCCGCCGGCACCGACTGCGGCCGAAGCCACCCGCTCACGCGCTATGACATCGTGACCGCGAGTGACACGATTTCACAGTCGGACGCGGACGCCCCGTGCTCCGTCGCCGTCGGCCGGGTACGCCAGGGTGGTCCTCACCGTTTCAGGCAAGATGGAGTGGTGAGTACTCCGCTGCATGTCACCTTCGTGTGCACCGGCAACATCTGCCGATCGCCGATCGCCAAGGTCGTCTTCGAGCAGGCGGTGGCCGACGCCGGGCTGGCCGAGGCGGTGCGGGTCACCAGCGCCGGCACCGACGGCTGGCACGAGGGCGGGGCCGCCGACCGGCGCGCGCGGGACGTGCTCGCCGAGGCGGGGTACCCCACGGCGCACACCGCCGCGGAGCTCACGGATGACCACCTGGCCGCCGACCTCGTGGTCGCGCTGCACCGCTCCCACGTCGCGCCGCTGCTGCGGCGCGGCGTCTCCGCCGACCGGATCCGCCTGCTCCGCAGCTTCGACCCGGACGCGGCGCACGAGAGCGTGCCGGACCCGTATTACGGCGATCACGACGACTTCCGCGCGACGCTGGCGCAGGTCGAGGGCGCCATGCCGGGCCTCATCGAGTGGACGCGAGCGAGCCTTGCCTAGTTGGGTGCGGGTGATCTTCCAACCGCGATGGATCGCCCTCGCGATCGCGGCCATCGCCTTCACTGCGCTGTGCTGGTCGGTGCTCGCCCCGTGGCAGCTGGGGAAGAACTCCTCGACCAGCCATCGCAACCAGCAGATCGCCGACTCCGTGAGCGCGGCCCCCGTGCCCGCCGCGCAGCTGCTCGGCGGGCGCACCGACGTGCCCAAGGAGGCCGAATGGCGGCGCGTCGTGCTCACCGGGCAGTACCTCGCCGAGAAGCAGTCGCTCGCCCGCCTGCGGAATCAGGACGGCAAACCCGCCTACGAGGTGCTTATACCCTTCGCCGCGGACGACGGCGCGACCTACCTCGTGGACCGCGGGTTCGTGCAGACCCCGACCGGCGGCGTGGTGCCGGAGTTCGCGCCACCACCGTCGGGCACCGTGACGATCGAGGCCCGCGTGCGCGCCCCGGAGAAGACCGACCCGGCCCGCGGCCCCCGCACGGAGGCCGGCTACCTGCAGGTCTTCGCCATCGACCCGGCGGCGATCGGACCGGCCCAGGGCGTCGCGTTCGCCCCCGGCTACCTCAACCTCGACGAGGGCCAGCCCGGCGGCCTCGATCCGATCCCCCTGCCGATGCTCGACGCCGGCCCCTACCTCTCGTACGGCCTGCAGTGGCTCGCCTTCGGCATCATGGCGCCGCTGGCGATCGGCTACTTCGTGTGGGCCGAGGTGAAGCGCCGCCGCGAGGACCGCGAGGTCTACGAGGCCGGCACCGCCGAGCCCGAAGCGCCCGACGCGCCGGAGGAGGTCACGCCCGAGGCCGCGCGCGCCGCGCGGCTCGCCGACCGGTACGGACGCAAAGGGCAGTAGCGGCAAGGGCACCCAGCTCGACCGCGAGCGAGAGGCGCGACGCCCGCGCCAGGTCGCGCGGCTCGGGGGCGCGACCGTCGCCCAGGGTGGGTCGCAGCTCCACACCGTGCGCGTACTGCGTGCGGCCGCCCAGCTGCAGGCCCAGCGCCCCCGCCGCGGTCGCCTCCGCGACCCCGGCGTTGGGACTGGGGTGCTTCGCCGCGTCCCGCCGCCACGCCCGCAGGGCGGTCGACGGCGCCCCGCCCACCGTGGGTGCCAGGGCGACGGTGACCGCGCCCGCGAGGCGGGCGGGGACGTAGTTGAGCACGTCGTCGAGACGCGCGGAGGCCCAGCCGAAGTCGCCGTAGCGCTCGTTGCGGTAGCCGACCATCGCGTCGAGGGTGTTGGCCGCCCGGTAGGCGAGGAGGCCGGGCAGGCCCGCGACCGCGCCCCAGAACAGGGGCGCGACCGCCGCGTCGGAGGTGTTCTCCGCGACGGACTCGGTGGCCGCACGGGCGAGGCCGGCGGTGTCGAGGACCGACGGATCGCGCCCGCACAGGCTCGGCAGCAGAGTGCGCGCACCGTCGATGTCACCGCGCTCCAGGTCGGCGCCCAGCGTGGAGCCGACCCGGCGCAGGCCCGCTCCCCCGACCACGGCCCAGGTGCCGACGGCGGTCGCGCCCGGCACGTTCCGGGCCGCGTAGCCCAGCGCCGCGGCGCCGCCCACGAGGATCGCGGTGTAGGCGGCGCCCCGCAGCCTCGACGGTGCGTAGATCCGGCGCTCGAGTGCGGCGGCCACGGTGCCGAAACCCGCGACCGGGTGGTAGCGGCGGGGGTCGCCGAACACCTCGTCGGCGAGGACGCCGAGCGTGAGCTCGGCGGAGCGGTTCGCGCTTCTCACCGGTCGCCCGCACCCCGCTGGGTGCCGATGAGCTCGAGGAGGAGGCCCCGCAACACCGACTCGGAGTCGCCGAGCGCGGCGATGAGCGAAGGGTCGGTGCGCTCCCGCTCGACGAGTTCGCGGTAGACCCTGATCCCGGCGTCGGTGGCGGTCACCACCTTCCGGCGCTCGTCGGCCGGATCGGGCTCGCGGGTGACGTATCCACTGCGCTCGAGTCGTTCGACGGTGCGGCTCGCGGTCTGGTCCGTCACCCGGGCGACGCGGGCGATCTCGCGCTGCGACGCGGGACCGGTGGAGACGACGTGCAGCACGACCAGGCCGGCGCTCGAGATGTCGTACTCGCGCAGCACGCCCTCCCAGGTGTGCTCGACGAGCCTGGCCGCCATCGACAGCAGCCGGCCCGTCGGCCACTGCGCGATCCCCTCGTCCACCACCGCACCTCGCTCCCTGCACTTGCGATCACTCAGCCTACTGAGCTTTAATCAGCAGGCTGAACGTTTCGGGCGCATCCCGAACGTCCGCCGCCCACGTTATGCCCCGCACTCCCACAGAGACGAGCCGCCGTGATGACGACGCCGCGCACCACCGATCGCCCCGTCGCCCGATGGCGCCGGCTCCTCCCGGCCCTGCTCATCCTCGGATGGCTCGTCCTGGGCGCCGCGGGCGGCCCGTTCGCCGGAAAGCTGGGCGCGGTCCAGTCGAACGACAACACCTCGTTCCTCCCCGCCTCCGCCGAGGCCACCGAGGTATCGAAGCTCGAGGCGTCCTTCGTGGACAGCAGCTCGATCCCCGCGATCGTCGCCGTCGAGCGCACGTCCGGCATCACGGACGCCGACACCGCGTTCATCACCGGGGCGATCGACCGGGCCGCGGGGTCCGACGGGATCGCGCCCGCGGTCGCGCCCCCGGTGCGCGCCCAGGACGGCCGCGCGTTGCAGGTGGTGGTCCCGATCGACTCCGGCGGGGAGGTCGCCGACAGCGTCACGTCGCTGCGCGGGGCGCTCGCCAGCGGCACGCCCGACGGACTCACCGTCTACGTCACCGGCCCCGCGGGCACCGCCGCCGACCTCACCGAGGCCTTCGGCGGCATCGACGGGATGCTGTTGCTGGTCGCCGGATCCGTCGTGATCGCCATCCTGATCGTGGTGTACCGCAGCCCGATCCTGCCGTTCGTCGTGATCGTCTCCGCGATCCTGGCGCTGTCGCTCGCGAGCGTCGTGATCTACGCACTCGCGGCCAACGGGGTCATCACCCTCAACGGGCAGAGCCAGGGCATCCTGTTCATCCTCGTCTTCGGCGCGGCCACGGACTACGCGCTGCTCCTCGTCGCGCGCTACCGCGAGGAACTCGGCACCACCGCCGACCGCTACACCGCCATGCGCGCCGCGTGGCGGGCCACGCTCGAACCGGTCGCCGCGTCGGCCGGCACCGTCATCGCCGGCGTGCTGTGCCTGCTGCTCTCGGATCTCAATTCCAACCGCGGTCTGGGACCGGTGGCCGCGATCGGGATCGCCGCCTCCTTCCTGGCGTCGATGACCTTCCTGCCGGCGGCACTGGCCCTCCTGGGGCGCGGCGCCTTCTGGCCGCGCCGCCCGGCGGTGGCGGAGGCCGGCGAGGAGTCGCCCGAGCAGACGCACCGGTTCTGGGCCGGACTGGCGCAGCGCATCGGCCGGCAACCGCGCCGGTTCTGGGTCGCGACCACTCTGCTCCTGGTGGTGGGTGCGGCCCTCGCGCCGCAGTTCCGGGCCGACGGCGTCGCGCAGTCCGACACCTTCCTGGTGACCGTCGATTCGCAGCTCGGCCAGGACGTCCTGTCCACTCACTTCGACACGGACCCGGGCTCCCCCGCGATGATCATCGCCGACGCCGCCGCGCTCGAGGCCGTGCGGACCGCGGCCGCCGGGACCGAGGGCGTCGGTGCGGTCGCGCCGGTCGTGGGACCCGACGGTGCGCCGAAGAACGTCGACGGGCGCGTCGCCCTCCGTGCGGCGCTGCGCGACCCCGCGGACTCCCTCGCGGCGGAGGACACCGTCGTCCGGCTGCGCCGGGCGGTGCGATCCGTCGCCGGGGCGGACGCGCTCGTCGGCGGGCCGACCGCCGTCGATCTCGACACCAAGACGACCGCGTTGCACGATCGCAACCTGATCATCCCGGTGGTGACCGTCGTGGTGCTGCTGATCCTGTGCCTGCTGCTGCGGGCGATCCTCGCACCGATCCTGTTGATGGCCACCGTGATCCTGTCCTTCG
The DNA here is from genome assembly GCF_965138335.1 of Tsukamurella ocularis. Lineage (GTDB taxonomy): Bacteria > Actinomycetota > Actinomycetes > Mycobacteriales > Mycobacteriaceae > Tsukamurella > Tsukamurella ocularis_A. Next base: position 24,967 of record NZ_CBCSDV010000025.1, on the reverse strand, counting down.
CGGCCACCCTCGGGGTGTCGTCGATCGTCTTCAACGACCTGTTGGGCTTCCCCGGCGCGGATCCGGTGGTCCCGCTGTTCGCGTTCGTCTTCCTCGTGGCACTCGGGATCGACTACAACATCTTCCTGATGACCCGTGCCCGCGAGGAGGCCCTGTCGGTGGGGACGCGCACGGGCGTTCTGCGGGCACTGACCGTCACCGGCGGCGTGATCACCTCCGCCGGTGTGGTCCTCGCCGCGACCTTCTCCGCACTGGCGGTGATCCCCCTGATCTTCCTCGCGCAGATCGCCTTCATCGTGGCCTTCGGCGTCCTGCTCGACGCGCTCATCGTGCGCACCCTGCTCGTGCCCGCCCTCGTCCACGACATCGGGCGCACGGTGTGGTGGCCGAGCAGACTCCGCCTCGGCGAGCAATGACCCTCCACCGGTGGCAGCGGAACACCGTCGTCCCGAGGGACGTCATCGCCAGACGAAACCGTCGGGGTCGGTGAGAGCGCCGAGGGCACCGTCGATGCGGAGGCGGTGCGCGCCGCTCCCCTCCGCCGGCACGCCGGCGTCCTTGGCCGCCGCCCTGCGGCCGTACAGCGCGAGCTTCACCGCGCCGGGCGCCGCGTCGAACTCGACGTACTTGCGGCCGAAGCTCTTCGCGACGGCGAGGCCGCGCTCGGCGTAGAACGCCTTGGTGGCGGCGACGTCGTCGACGCCGAGGAGCAGGACCACGTCGTCGACGACGCGCAGCGGCGCGCCGGTGTTCTTCTTCGACGACGAGGCGATCTTCCAGACGGTGCCGTCGGGCGCGCGGAAGACGGCGCCGTACCCCCAGAAGGACTTCCGCGCGGGCTTGATCNCCGTCGCGCCCGCCGCGAGNGCGGG
>NZ_CBCSDV010000025.1:0-24085 GCF_965138335.1 Tsukamurella ocularis | reverse complement strand
ACGACGGCCGGCTCGGCCACGACGAGCGAGACCACGAAGCCGCGGAAGCCGTCGGACGGGCCGTCCGCGGGCGCGGAACGCCACCGCGGGTCGGGGCCGAACGCGGCGTCGTAGAAGGCCTGGGCGGCGGACGGGTCGGCCGCCTCCAGGGTGAGGGACCGGACGGGGGTGGTGAGCGAGGTCGTCATGCAGAGAACGCTAGGAGCTGCGTGTGCGCGACGCTTCTCGATTCCTGACCGATCCGGTCCCTCCTGTTCAGTGCCGGTACCGGAAGACGATCCGGCCGCGGGTGAGGTCGTAGGGACTGATCTCCACGAGCACCCGGTCGAGCGGCACGATCGTGATGTGGTTCTTCCGGATCTTCCCGCTGATGTGCGCGAGCACGACGTGCCCGTTGTCGAGCTCGACCCGGAACGTCGCGGCGCGCAGGCCCTCGACGACGGTGCCGGCGGCCTCGATGCCGCGCGCGGTCCTCGTCATGACCGCACCAGCTCGATGTTCGTCTCGACCGGGCGCCCGCCGGCGTGCTCGATCACGGCGACGGCGGCGCCGTCGGCGGGATCGACGTGCGCTGCGAGGAACGGCGCGACGCCGGGCTTGGATCGCACCCGCCATGCTCCGGGCGGGGTGACGGCGGGAGGCGGATCGAGCGGGATGCGGTACAGCGTCTCCCGCCTGCGCTCGACGAAGCCGTGGCGACGCCAGGCGTCGAGCAGGTCACCGTCCCCGTCCGCCACGAGGGTGCAGAGCGGCGGCGGGAGTTCGGCGAGGATCGTCGCGGCGAGCAGATCGAAAGCCGTTGCGGCCCAAGCGTCGATGCTGATGAATCCAGGGCGACGCGAGGCTCCGCCGCGACCGATGATGCGGCCGTCGGCGTCGAGGGCGAGCCAGTCGCCGTCCTCGGCGCGCGCAAGGGTGAGTGGGGAATCGTTCATGGTGGTGCCTTTCAGGAATGCCTGCGTGCGGCGCTCCTGGTGGTGACACCTAGGTCGACCGTGAGAACGGAGGGAGCGCCCACGTACGGGAATCGTTCACGGGGCTCACCTCCTTCGGCCGGTCACGGTTGCGCGCAGCGTATCTCCTGCCGTTGTTCCGGCGCCTCTCCTTTTCCAGCGAACCGACACGAGTCGACGTACCGTGACGTGTGGAGGTGCAACATGAGCGAATCCGAGTACGACGTCATCGTGATCGGCGGCGGCCCGGTGGGCGAGAACGTCGCCGACCGCGCCGTCCAGGGCGGCCTCACCGCCGCGCTGATCGAGCGCGACCTGTTCGGCGGTGAGTGCTCGTACTGGGCGTGCATACCGTCGAAGGCGCTGCTGCGCCCCGGCGAGGCGCTGCGCGCGGCGCAGCACCTCCGCGGCGCGCTCACCGGTGACGCCGCGGACGCCCGCCCCGACGCGGCCGAGGTGTTCGCGCGCCGGAACGCCGTGGTGGGCAACTGGGACGACAGCGGTCAGGTGGGCTGGGCCACCGGGCACGGGATCGCGGCGATCCGCGGTATCGGGCGGCTCGCGGGAGAACGGCGGGTCACCGTGACGGACCCGGACGGCGTCGAGACCACCCTGACGGCGCGCCACGCGGTCGTGGTGTCGACGGGGACCCGCGCGGCGGTCCCCGACATCCCCGGCCTGCGCGCCGCGAATCCGTGGACCAGCCGCGAGGCGACCAGCTCGCAGACGGCGCCCGGCAGGCTCGCCATCATCGGCGGCGGCGTCGTCGCGGTCGAGATGGCGACGGCCTATGCCGGCCTCGGCTCGAAGGTCACGATCGTGTCCCTGACACCGCTCATCGCCAACGTCGAGCCCTTCGCCGGCGAGGCCGTGCTCAAGGGACTGCAGGCGCTCGGCGTTGAGGTCATGACCGGCGATTCCCCGGCGAAGGTGACCCGCGGCGACGACGGCGTGGTCACGATCGAGACCTCGCACGGCCACACGATCGTCGCGGACGAGGTGCTGGCGGCGACCGGCCGGGCGCCGAGCACCAGCGAGATCGGGATGGAGACCGTCGGGCTCGAGCCCGGGGGTTGGTTCTCCGTCGACGACACCCTGCGGGTGGACGGCTTCGACTGGCTGTACGCCGTGGGCGACGTCAACCACCGGGTACTGCTGACGCACCAGGGCAAGTACCAGGCACGGGCCGCGGGCGACGTCATCGTCGCCCGCGCGCGCGGCGAGGAGGTCGACGACGCCGCATGGGGCAGGCACGTCGCGACCGCGGACCACGCCGCGGTGCCGCAAGTGATCTTCACCGATCCCGAAGTCGCGGCCATCGGCGTGTCCGAGGCCCAGGCCCGCGCCGCGGGCACCGAGATCACGGTCGTGGACTACGACCTCGGCTCGGTGGCGGGGGCGGTCCTCTACGAGGACGGCTACGCGGGGCACGCCCGGATGATCGTGGACGAGGGTCGCGGCGTGGTGATCGGCATGACGCTGGTGGGCCCCGCGGTCGCGGAGCTGCTGCACGCGGCGACGATCGCCGTGGTGGGCGAGGTGCCGGTCGACCGGCTGTGGCACGCCGTGCCGTCCTTCCCCACGATCAGCGAGGTGTGGCTGCGGCTCCTGGAGGCCTACCGGGACCGGTGATGCCCGTGGTGCGCGCGGAGGGACTCGAACCCCCGACAGCCGGTGTGTAAGACCGGAACTCTAACCAACTGAGCTACGCGCGCTTGCCGGTCGAAGATAGCGCAGCGAGGGCGTCTTCCCAAAGCGACTGATCGCGCGGGACGCCGGGCTCGTTCATCTCGGAGAACCGGATCACTCCCTCGCGGTCGATCACGAAGGTGCCGCGGTTCGGGTAGCCGTTCTTGTCGTTGAGCACGCCGTACGCGCTCGCCACGTCCCCGTGCGGCCAGAAGTCCGAGAGGATCGGGAAGAGGTAGCCCTGCGATCCGGACCACACCTTGTGCGTGGGCGGCGGGCCCACGGACACGGCGAGCACGGCGGCATCGTCGTTCTCGAACGACGGGAGGGTGTCGCGGATCCCGCCCAGCTCGCTCTCGCAGGTGCCGGTGAAGGCCAGCGGGAAGAACACGAGCAGCACGTTCTTGCTGCCGCGGTACGACTCCAGTGAGACGGGCCGGTTGTTCTGGTCCCGCAGGGTGAACGACGGCGCCTCGGCCCCGACCTGCAGCGGACCGTCGAGCCGGGGAGAGGTCACCGCTTGGCCACGCGGCCCGACTTCGGCTGCACCAGCCGCGAGCCGATCCAGGACCCCAGGTTCGTCGACGAGGTCTGGGTGAGGCCGGCGGTCGGCGCCGCCTCGGCGATCTCGCTGGGCTGCACGTGGCCCGGCTGGCCGGTCTTGGGGCTGAGGACCCAGACGTACCCGTCGTCCGAGAGCGGGGTGATCACGTCCATGAGGGTGTCGACCAGGTCGCCGTCGTCGTCGCGCCACCACAGCACCACCACGTCGATCACCTCGTCGGTGTCCTCGTCGAGCATCTCCGCGCCGGTGAGTTCCTCGATGGCCAGGCGCAGGTCGTCGTCGGTGTCGTCGTCCCAACCGATCTCCTGCACGATGTTGCCGGGCTGCAGGCCCATCTTCTGGGCGAATGACCCATTCGTGGACACCGGTGGGAGCCTCCTCGCGTTCGAGCGGGCGACCCGTCGCCACCCGCATACAGCTGTTCGCTGTCAACTTACGGCACCTGCGCGTGCGCGCAAGCGGGGTACGCCGAACTCGCGCAGCGGACCTGCCGAATTCCACCACGCGGAATACGACTGTCGAGTAGCTTTCCAATGCGGCAGGATGGGATCTGCGACACACCGCACACCCCCGGCTTGTACCCAGCACCGCCTTCGCGACCCGTGAGGAGCACCAGTGACAGACTCGATCGCCACCACCCCGGCTACCGCCCCAGGACAGGGACCCGCACCGTCGAACGACGGTCGCCCGGACCGCGTTCGCGTGATCCGCGAGGGGGTGGCGTCGTACCTCCCGGACATCGACCCGGACGAGACGGGCGAGTGGATCGAGTCCTTCGACGACCTGATCGCGACCCACGGCCCCGCCCGCGCCCGCTACCTGATGCTGCGCCTGCTCGAGCGCGCCAGCGAGCAGCGCGTCTCGATCCCGTCGCTCACCTCGACCGACTACGTGAACACCATCCCCACCGATCTCGAGCCGTGGTTCCCGGGCGACGAGGAGATCGAGCGCCGCTACCGCGCCTACATCCGTTGGAACGCGGCCATCATGGTGCACCGCGCGCAGCGCCCCGGCGTCGGCGTCGGCGGCCACATCTCGACCTACGCGGGCGCGGCGTCGCTCTACGAGGTCGGCTTCAACCACTTCTTCCGCGGCAAGGAGCACCCCGGCGGCGGCGACCAGGTCTTCATCCAGGGACACGCCTCCCCCGGCATCTACGCGCGCGCCTTCCTCGAGGGCCGCATCCCCGCGGAGCGCCTCGACGGCTTCCGCCAGGAGAAGTCGCACGAGGACAAGGGCAAGGGCCTCCCCTCCTACCCCCACCCCCGGCTGCTGTCGAACTTCTGGGAGTTCCCGACGGTGTCGATGGGCCTCGGCCCGATGAACGCCATCCAGCAGGCGCGGTTCAACCACTACCTGCACGACCGCGGCATCAAAGACACCTCCGACCAGCACGTCTGGGCCTTCCTCGGCGACGGCGAGATGGACGAACCCGAGTCGCGCGGCCAGATCCAGATCGCCGCCACCGAGGGTCTCGACAACCTCACCTTCGTGGTCAACTGCAACCTGCAGCGACTCGACGGTCCCGTCCGCGGCAACGGCAAGATCATCCAGGAGCTGGAGTCCTTCTTCCGCGGCGCCGGCTGGAACGTGATCAAGGTGATCTGGGGCCGCGAGTGGGACGAGCTCCTGCACAAGGACCGCGACGGCGCCCTCGTCAACATCATGAACAACACGCCCGACGGCGACTACCAGACCTTCAAGGCGAACGACGGCGCGTTCGTCCGCGAGCACTTCTTCGGCCGCGACCCGCGGACCAAGGAGCTGGTCCAGGACATGACCGACGAGCAGATCTGGGGCCTGCGCCGCGGCGGTCACGACTACCGCAAGCTGTACGCGGCCTACAAGTCGGCGATGGAACACAAGGGCCAGCCGACGGTCATCCTGGCGCACACCGTCAAGGGCTTCGGCCTGGGCCACAACTTCGAGGGCCGCAACGCCACGCACCAGATGAAGAAGCTCACGCTCGACGATCTCAAGGGCTTCCGTGATCACCTGCGGATCCCGATCTCGGACGCGGAGCTCGAGAAGGACCCGTACCTCCCGCCGTACTACAACCCGGGACCGGAGTCGAAGGAGATCCAGTACATGCTGGATCGCCGCAAGCAGCTCGGCGGCTTCCTGCCGACGCGCCGCACGCAGGCGCAGGTGTTGAAGACGCCCGGCATCGACGCGGTGAAGGTGATGCTCAAGGGCTCGGGCAAGCAGGAGGTCGCGACCACGCAGGCCGTCGTGCGCATCTTCAAGGAGCTGCTGCGCGATCCGGAGGTCGGGCCCCGCATCGTGCCGATCATCCCCGACGAGGCGCGGACGTTCGGCATGGACAGCTGGTTCCCCACGCTGAAGATCTACAACCGCCTCGGCCAGACCTACACCGCGGTGGACGCGCAGCTGATGCTCGCGTACAAGGAGAACCCGCAGGGCGTGATCCTGCACGAGGGCATCAACGAGGCCGGCTCGACCGCCTCGTTCACCGCGGTGGGCACGTCGTACGCCACGCACGACGTGCCGATGATCCCGCTGTACATCTTCTACTCGATGTTCGGCTTCCAGCGCACCGGTGACGGACTGTGGGCGGCCGCCGACCAGATGGCCCGCGGCTTCGTACTCGGCGCTACCGCCGGCCGCACCACGCTGACCGGCGAGGGCCTGCAGCACGCGGACGGCCACAGCCACGTGCTCGCGTCGACCAACCCGGCGGTCGTCGCGTACGACCCCGCGTTCGCGTACGAGCTCGCCCACATCGCGATCGACGGTCTGCGGCGGATGTACGGGGAGAACCCGGAGAACATCTACTACTACATCACCGTCTACAACGAGCCGATCCACCAGCCGGCGCAGCCCGAGGACCTGGACGTCGACGGACTGCTCAAGGGCCTGTACCTGTTCAAGCCCGCGGAGAGCGCGCACGAGAAGAAGGCGAACATCCTCGCCTCCGGCGTGACGATGCCCGACGCGCTCAAGGCGCAGCAGATGCTGGCCGACGAGTGGGGCGTCTCGGCGTCGGTGTACTCGGTGACCAGCTGGGTCGAGCTCTCGCGCGACGGCATCGAGTCGGAGAAGGCGGCGCTGCGCGATCCGGGCGCCGAGTTCCGCACCCCGCACGTCACCAAGATCCTCGGCGACACCGAGGGGCCGACGATCGCGGCGTCGGACTTCATGCGCGGCACGCAGGACCTCATCCGGCAGTGGGTGCCGGGTACGTACGTCACTCTCGGGACCGACGGCTTCGGCTTCTCGGACACGCGACCGGCGGCGCGTCGCTACTTCAACGTCGACGCGGAGTCGATCGTCGTGGGCGTTCTGCTGGGGCTCGCGCGCGACGGTGCGCTCGATTTCTCGGTCGCCGCGGACGCCGCGAAGCGGTACCGGATCGACGACGTGCTCGCCGCCCCGAAGCAGACCTCGGACCCCGGCGTAGCCTAGGACTCCATGACCGCTGATACGGGCTCGTTCCCCCTCCCCGGGAAGCCGGGGAAGGGGAGCTTCAACCGGAAGCGTCCCGAGCCTCGCGACGTGTTGCCCGAGGCGATCCTCGCCAGGATCCGCCAGTTCTCGGGCCGCGTCGCGACGGAGGCGGTGCGCTCCATGGAGGAGCAGCTCCCGTACTTCGCGGATCTGGAGGCCAGCCAGCGGGCGTCGATCCAGCTGGTCGTCCAGACCGCGGTGGTCAACTTCGCGGAGTGGATCGAGAACCCGAGCAACGTCGAGTACACCGTCGCCTCGTTCCAGACGGTGCCGCAGGACCTGGCCCGCAAGGTCTCGCTCCTGCAGACCGTCGAGATGGTCCGCGTGGCGATGGAGTTCTTCGAGCGCTGGCTACCGCTGCTGGCCCGCAACGAGGACCAGCTCATCGCGCTGACCGAGGCGGTGCTGCGGTACGGGCGGGAGATCGGTTTCGGCGCCGCGTCGATCTACGCCTCGGCCGCCGAGGCCCGGGGCGCGTGGGACTCGCGGATGGAGGCGCTGGTGGTCGACGCGGTGGTCCGCGGCGACACCGGCGCCAACCTGCTCTCCCGTGCCGCGGCGCTGAACTGGGACCCGGTGGCGTCCGCCACCGTCATCGTCGGCAATCCCCCGCCCGATCAGAACGTCTCCGTCGCCGGGTCGGTCCACGACTCGGCCCGGTCGCACGGCCGGTCGGCACTGGCCGTTGTGCAGGGCACCAAATTGGTGGTCATCGTCAGCGGCGCCGTGACCACCGGGGACCCGTTCGCCGACGCCCTGATGCTCCACTTCGCCGACGGCCCCGTCGTGATCGGCCACACCACGCCGACCCTGGAGGACGCCCACGCCTCGGCGGTCGAGGCGATCGCGGGCGTCAACGCCGTCGCCGGATGGCCCGGGGCGCCGCGCCCGGTGCACAGCTGGGAGCTGCTGCCCGAACGCGCCCTGATCGGCGACACGCACGCGGGCCGCACCCTCTACGAGCTCCTCGTGAAACCGCTCGAGGAGGCGGGATCGGCGCTGTCCGACACGCTGGACGCCTACCTGGACTCGGGGGGCGCGGTCGAATCGTGCGCCCGCGAGTTGTTCGTCCACCCCAACACGGTGCGCTACCGCCTGAAGAAGATCGCGGAGATCACCGGGCGCGATCCGCAGGACCCGCGCGACGCCTTCGTGCTCCGTGTAGCAGCCACCATCGGGCGTCTCGCGGCGGCCAATCCGGACCGTTTCACCCCCGCCGCTATGACGCGAATCACAGACATCTCGCTGAGCTAATCCAGTCACATATAACACTCTGGTAACAGGCAGGACTCGCTGAGCAGCACTTTTGTGGAAACCCCACAAATTCGATGAGCCAGGTTCTCAGGCTCCAACACCTTCCTTTCAGGTTCTCGGGGTGTTTCCTGGTACACGTGATTGCACTGCTCGCACCCGGACAGGGTTCCCAGAAGCCCGGCATGCTGACCGCATGGCTCGATCAGCCTTCTGCCGTGGAGCGCCTGCGCGCTTGGTCCGAGATCGCCGGTCTCGACCTGGTCCGCCTCGGCACCATCGCCGAGGCCGACGAGATCACGGACACCGCCGTGACCCAGCCCCTCGTGGTGGCCGCCGCTCTGCTCGCCTTCGAGCAGATGGGCACGCAGCCGTCGGACACGGTCGTCGCCGGCCACTCCGTCGGTGAGCTGGCCGCTGCCGCCGTCGCCGGTGTCATCACCGCCGACGACGCCGTGCGCCTGGCCGCCATCCGCGGTCGCGCCATGGCCGCGGCCTGCGCGCTGGTCCCCACCTCGATGACCGCCGTCCTCGGCGGCGACGAGGCGGACGTGCTCGCCACGCTCGAGTCCTTCGACCTGATCCCTGCCAACATGAACGCCTCCGGGCAGATCGTGGCCGCGGGCACCGTCGAGAACCTGCAGAAGCTGGCCGACAACGCCCCGGAGAAGGCGCGCCTGCGCCCGCTCGCCGTGGCCGGCGCCTTCCACACCGAGTTCATGGCTCCCGCGCAGGAGGCCGTCGCGGCCGCCGCGCAGACCATCACCCCCCGCGATCCGCAGCTGACGCTGCTGTCGAACCGTGACGGCCAGCCCGTCACCTCCGGCGCCGAGGCCCTCGCGGCCATCGTCGCGCAGGTGACCCGGCCCGTCCGCTGGGACCTGTGCACCGCCACCATGCGCGAGGCCGAGGTCTCCATGGTCGTGGAGCTCCCGCCGGCGGGCGCCCTCGTGGGCATCGCCAAGCGCGAGCTCAAGGGTGTGCCGCAGGTCGCCGTCAAGACGCCGGCCGACCTGACCGAGCTGCTCGCCCCCGCGCAGTAGCGTCAAGACCATCGGCGGAGCCGTCCGGCCCGTCGAACCCGCGACACACGTCGCACAGATACTCCCGTCTCCGCGAAATCGCGAGTCGGGTCACACAAGGAAAGGGACCCACTGTGGCCACCAGCCAGGACGAAATCGTCGCCGCCATCGCCGAGATCATCGAAGAGGTCACCGGTATCGAGCCTTCCGAGGTCACCCTGGACAAGGCGTTCATCGATGACCTGGACATCGACTCGCTGTCGATGGTGGAGATCGCCGTGCAGCTCGAGGACAAGTACGGCGTCAAGGTGCCGGACGAGGACCTCGCGGGCCTGAAGACCGTCGGCGACGCCGTCGCGTACATCCAGAAGCTCGAGGCCGAGAACACCGAGCTCGCCGCTGAGCTCAAGGGCAAGTACGAGGCTGAGAAGGGCAAGTAAGCCCTTGCCTTCGCTGAGGAATTTCTCGACCCGCGGTGGCGACTTCCCGAGTGTCGTCGTCACCGCCATCGAGCTGACCACGTCCATCGGAGTCGATACCGACTCCACCTGGGCGGGTCTGCTCGACGGCAAGAGCGGCATCCGACCGCTCGAGGGCGAATTCATCGGCGTGCAGATCCCCGATCTGCCGGTGCGGATCGGCGGACAGCTGCTTGAGGACCCCACCTCCGAGGTCCCCGAGCGCCCTGACCGGCAGTTCGCCGGGAACCTCGCCAAGCAGCACGTCACCAAGCGGCGCATGTCCTACGTGGAGCAGTCCTCGTACGTCATGACCAAGCGGCTCTGGGACAAGGCTGGCCGGCCGGATGTCGACCCGTTCCGCCTCGCGGCGGTCGTCGGCACCGGGCTGGGCGGCGGCGAGTCGATGGTGGAGGCCGTGGACGCACTGCGCGACCACGGCGTCCGGAAGGTCTCGCCGTTCGCGGTGCAGATGTCCATGCCGAACGGCCCCGCCGCTGTCGCGGCCCTCGAGATCGGCGCGCGCGCAGGAGCGATCGCGCCGGTCTCGGCGTGCTCGACCGGGAACGAAGCGATCGCGCACGCCTGGCGGCAGATCATTCTCGGCGATGCGGACATCGCCGTGTGCGGTGGTATCGAGGGGCGCATCGACAGCCCCGTGATCGCACCGTTCTCGATGATGCGTGCACTGTCCACGCGCAACGACGATCCGCAGTCCGCCTCGCGTCCGTTCGACAAGGACCGCGACGGCTTCGTCTTCGGCGAGGCCCAGGCACTCATGATCATCGAGACCGAGGAACACGCCCTGGCGCGTGGCGCGAAGCCCCTCGCGCGACTCATGGGCGCAGGCATCACCTCCGATTCCTTCCACATGGTGCAGACCGACGTCGAAGGACGTGGCGCGGCTCGCGCCATGAAGCGCGCCATCGAGGTCGCCGGACTCACTCCGGCGGACATCGACCTGATCAACGCCCATGCCACCGCGACGCCGATCGGCGACATCGCCGAGGCCAAGGCGATCACCGCGGTCGGCACCGACGCCGCGGTCTACGCACCGAAGGGGGCTCTCGGGCACTCCATCGGCGCCGTGGGCGCGCTGGAGGCGGCGCTGACGGTGCTCGCTATCCGGGACGGCGTCATCCCGCCTACCCTGAACCTGGACAACCAGGATCCCGACATCGACCTCGATGTCGTGCACGGGCGGGCCCGCACGACCGATATCCAGTACGCCCTGAACAACTCGTTCGGATTCGGCGGCCACGACGTGGCGCTGGCGTTCGGCAAGTACTAGACGTTTTTCCAGAAGCCGGTCGTCGGGGATTCCCCCGGCGGCCGGTTTCGCACATCTCGCACCGAGCGAGTAATCCGCACGGCCCGTCCCGCGCATTTCGAGTAGTCCGCTACGCGTGCCAACGCCCAAGGCCCGCCGCCATTCTGATCCGGCAAGCAGTTCCCGAATCAGAAGGACCGTCCCATGAACACATCCACCAAGCGCGTGGCCGCGACGGCCGCGTCCCTCGCCCTCGTCTCCGCCGCCGGCGTCGTCGGCTCCGGAGCCGCCAACGCCTGGACGACCGTGACGTTCAGCAATCCGGTCGCCACCTGGGCCGGCGCCCGGGTGATCGTCCGGAATCAGACGTACGGCGACGCGGGGTGGTGCAACTACCGCTCGCGCCCGTCCGGCTGGCAGTTCGACACCGTCGACATCCCGTTCCCCTTGCCGGGGAAGGCCGTTCGCGAGGTGATCATCCCCGGGGCCCAGCCCACCGGGAAGTGGTACTGGGTGCGGGTCACCTGTAGCAGCGCGCCCACGACGGCGCGCTGGGTCATGTACTGACGTTCCGACGGTGCCGGTGCGCCGGCACCGTCGGCCCTCACATCGTGAGGTCGGCGCCCAGCCAGTGCTCGGGCTCGAGGACCACGGTCAGGTGCTCCCCCAGCTGTCCGAACGCGAACGCGAGGTAACCGTCGAGCGCGGCACCGGAGAGGTACCGGGCCGCCATCGCCCGCACCTCGTCGTCCGTCGACGGGCGCGATTCGGCGACCGGGCCCTCCACGCCGACGTACATCGTGCGGGGCTCGACGGTGTCGACCATCAGCGAGAACCGGCCGGCCGCGGCGAGCGCTGTGGCCTTGCGGGAACCGGGGCCGATCGTGATCCACGGCCTGCCGCCCGGTTCGTACGCGTACCAGACGGGCACGGTGAGCGGCCCGCGCCCGGGTTCGGCGACGGAGAACGCGGCGACGTGGGGTTGTGCGAGGAATTCCTGCTTCTCGGACGGTGAGAGTGCCATGTCCCGATGGTGGCAGATCGGGCCGACATCTTTCAGCGCGCGAAGGATCCTGATGTCCCGGTCCCGGCGGGGCGCCGTCGCCGTAGCGCCGCGCTCGCCCGCCAGGGCCGGGTCTCAGGCAGGTTCTCGTACCGTCAGCCGACGGCCTGCGACAGCCAGGTGACCTCGGCGCCCTGGCCGCCCATACGGAACGGCTCGAGGGCCTCGTCCCAGGCCGTGCCCAGGAGCGAGTCCAGGGAGGTCTGCAGGCCCTCCGGGCCCTGATCGAGCATCATCGAGCGCAGCTGCGCCTCGCCCAGCAGGGTGTCGCCGGACGCGCTCATGGTGCCGCGCCACAGCCCCAGCCCCGGGGCGTAGCAGAACCGCTCACCGTCGACCCCTTCGGAGGGGTCCTCGGTGACCTCGAACCTGAGGGAGTTCCACTCCCTCAGGGTGTTCGCCATCCGCGCACCGCTGCCGACCGGGCCCACCCAGTCGACGACGGCACGCTGCATGCCGGGGACGGCCTCCTGCGCGGACCACTTGAGGGTGGCCCGGGCGTCGAGGGTCCTCGACAGTGCCCACTCCACGTGCGGGCACAGTGCAGCAGGTGCGGCGTGAATCCAGACGACTCCCGTCGTCACCTCTGCAAACTGACTCAGCTGCTGCATGGTTGCCACCTTCTTCGTTTCGACGAGGACGTCTTCCCCAAGCCACCTGTCGAAACGTGCCGGCTACCAGCTGCGCTTTATCACATCGTTGTAGTTATGAAGCCATTGTGCACCATGATGCGCGTGTTGCGCCAGTTACTCGCCTTGAAGTTCCTGAGAAATCAGCCGATCGTTGAACTCGGACCACAACGGCTTGGCCCAGGCGCCGAAGGGGCGGTCGGTGAGGACCACGGCCGCGAGCTCCAGATCGGGGTCGAACCACAGATACGTCCCGGCCTGCCCGAAGTGCCCGACGGTGCGCGGCGAGTTCCGCGTTCCCGTCCAGTGCGCCCGCTTGTCGCCCTTGACCTCGAAGCCGAGACCCCAGGTGTTGTTCGCGAACTTTCCGTAGCCGGGTACGAACCCCGGGAGGCCCGGGAAGTGGACGGAACGCGCCCCGTCGACGGTGCCGGGATCGAGCAGAGTCGGCGCACCGACCTCCGCGGCGAAGCGCACGAGGTCGGACACCGTCGACCGGGCGCCGTGGCCCGCCGGTCCCGCGAGTTCCGTCTGCGCCATCCCCAATGGCTCGAAAACGGCCTCGCACAGGTACTCGGGGAAGGGGATCCCGGTCTCGGTCTCGACGATCTGCGCGAGGAGTTCGTAACCGTAAGAGCTGTATATACGTTGGATGCCCGGCTGCGTTTGCACAGCAGGCGAATCGAAGGCCAGGCCCGAGGCGTGCGCCAGGAGATGCTCGACGGTGCTCCCGTCCGGTCCAGCGGGCCGCCGCAGCGCGATCGCCTCCTCCTCGATCGCCACGAGAACGCCGTAGGCGACGAGAAGCTTGGTGACGGAAGCCAACTCGTACACGCGATCGACGTCGCCGTGCAGCTCGACGGCGCCCGCCGCACCGGTCCGCAGGAGCGCACCCGCGGCGTTGTCGACGGGCCACTCGGACAGTTCCGCGAGACTCATCGGGATTCCTTTCGATCGTTGCCATCACCTTATCGCGGGAGCCAAAGAGAAGCCGGGTTCCGCCGATGATGCAGGCGGCAACGCCTGCCGCGCAGCCCTTCAAATTTGCTGTGGCACAAAGGATGACATTCCTGCCTTGAACGGACATACGCTCGGCGCGGATGCGCGATTGCGGCGTCTGTATTTCGTTCGAGAGGAACCTCCCATCATGAGTGCGAAGCATCGCAGGGCCACGAGGCTGGCCGCCAAGCGCACCGCCATCGCCGCGGGGGCCCTGGGCGCCACCGCGAGCATCAGCCTGATGGGCGCGCCGGCGCAGGCCGCCACCACCGCACCCGACTACAGCAAGGCGATCAGCGACTACTCGCACGCGCTCGACAACTTCCTCAACGCGGCGAACAACGTCACCAACAGTGCGGGCTCCGTGTGGAACCCGATCGCGGCGCCGACCGGCGGCATCCTCCCGACCTTCGGCTCGTCGTACACCAAGGTCGATGTCACCAAGATCTCGAGCCTTCCCGACGTGCTCCGCAACATCGCGGGCCTGAACCTGCCCACCGGCGTGCCCGGCGTCGTTCCGAACGTCGTGCTCCCGGGCGGTGGCCAGCTCGACCTGTCGAAGATCCTCCCCACCTCCATGCCGGGCGGCGCGCTCCTGAACGGCGCGGCGACCGTGCTCGACGGTGCGCTCGGGCTCCCGGTGATCGGCCCGTACATCGACCGGCTCCCGGCGCTGAGCGAGATCGTGAGCGGCCTCACCGCGACGCAGAGCAAGTACACCAGCTCCTACGCGTGGAAGCTGCTGCAGCTGAGCGGGACGACCAATGTGCTCAACACCTTCGTCCAGACCCCGAGCGGTCTGGCTCTGAAGCAGTTCACGCTGCCCACCCTTCCCGGGCTCCCCGGCGTCACGCTCGGGCCGGTCACCATCCTTCCCGAGGGCAGCCTGCCGTCGGGCACCGTGTGGCTGCCGCAGGCCGATGGCACGTACACGTTCCCGCTGGGTGCGAAGGCGGGATTCTGGGGCGCGGCGCCCACCGCGGCGGTGAAGATCCCCAACTGGCTCGGCGGCTCGGAGACCGTGGCCTCGGTCCCGATCGGCGCGGCCGGCGTCGAGCTGCCGTTGGGGCTCGCCAAGGCCGGGGTGCTCGGCGCGAACGTGCTGCTGCCCACCCAGAACGGCGTCTACTCCCCCATCGGGCTGACGATGACGAACGTCAACACGATCCTCCCCGTGGGTTTCACCAACATCAACGTGACGACCGGCAACTACGTCGGCACCAACGGGATCAACGTCAACAACGGGCAGAACCTGTTGTTGTTGCAGAATCCGTTGGGCGTGCCGCTGCCGATCCTGTACGGCCTGGGCGGTTTCAACTTCGGGGTGGAGGGTGCCGGGCTGACGTCGCCGTCGCTCTTCGGCGTCAAGCTGTTCTCGGACGACCTGCTCCAGCTCGGGAGCAAGACCGGCCCGAACTCCAGCGCGGGCCTGATCCCGCCCGGCATTCTGCCCACCGATCCGCTCAGCCAGATCATCACCGGTGTCACCTCGCCTCTCGGCGTCAGCTCGTTGACGCAGCTCCTGGGGATCGACGCCTTCATCAAGCCGGTGATGACGGCGTTCGGCCCGGTGTACCAGGCGGTCTCCGCGGTCACGCTGAAGCCGCTGTCGGACTTCGCCACCAGCCAGTACGGGCCCTTCATCAACGGTTCGGCAGCGCAGCTGCTGGACCTGTCGAAGACGCTGTCCGAGCAGAGCACACACCTGCCCGGCGCCCCGGCGCAGTCCGCCGCGGACGCGAACACGACGGCCGATAAGACCGGCGGCGCACACCGCGCGGAGAACGGCGGCACGCTCGTCTCGACGCTCCTCGCTCGGGACACCGGTGTCGAGCAGGTGCAGTCGACCGCGGATGCGAGCCGGCCGGCGACCACCAGCGGCTCCCTGGACGCGGATTCCGGCACGACCGCGCCGCCGGTCACGCCGACGACGCCCCCGGTCGAGACGCCCACGCAGACACCGGACCCGACGCCCCCGGCTGAGACTCCGACCACTGAGACTCCGGCGGTCGAGACTCCCGCGGTTCCGGCCTCCGAGCCCGAGGCAGAGGCGACCGAACCCGCGACGGCTCCGGCGGAGACGACACCGTCGAGCACGGACTCCGAGGCGAGCACCGATTCGGACACCCCGGACGCCGGCGCGGACAAGGCCGCGTAACCCGCGGACGCCGCCACCGGTCCGGCCGCCCCTCCGGGCCGGTGGCAGCTTCTACCGGACGGGGATCCCCGTCGGGAAGCCGTCGATGCTGTGGGTGTTGCGCTCGCGGTGGTAGCGCTCGATGCCCTCGTCGCCCTTGTTGGCGGCCCACGAGTCCATGAGCGTGCGCTGCCCCTCGTACTCGTACTGCGGCACCCCGAAGCCGCACGAGGTCTGCACGAGGTCGACGGTGACGTCGAAGACGTTGCGGGAGCCGCGCATCGGCGGGAACAACGCGACGAGTTCATCCCAGTCGGCGTCGCCGTCGTGGACGGCCCGCGCCGTCCCGTAGAGGCGCAGGATCAGCGGCTTCCCCTCGAAGGCACAGAACATCACCGTGATCCGCGGATTCCGCAGCAGGTGCGCCGCGGTCTCGTTACCGCTGCCCGTGCCGTTGAGCCAGACCACGCGGTTCGGGCCGAGCACGCGGAGGGAGTCGAGTCCCTTCGGGGACACGTTGACCCGGCCGTCGGGTGCCGCGGTGCCCACGAAGAACATCTGCTGCTCCTCGATGAACTGCCGCAACCGATCGGTGATCTGCTCGTACTGCGTCGCCATGTGCCCAGTATCCCGCCGGTCCTCGTCGCTGCCCAATCGGTTTCCACGTCCGCTCGCCGGGCGCTCCGGCCACGACGAGCCGCGTCCCGGTGCCGAACGAGGCGGTGGCACTGCGGCAGCTGCGCGCGTCCGGAACACCGACGTGGTCCTGGTGACCGTGCTGGGTGCCGCGGACCTGTGCGAGACGCAGGGGCGCTCGCTCCCCCGCCACACGGCCCTGCGTGCGTGGCCTGCACCGAGAGCATGCCGTAGCCGGCGCACCCGGAAAAGCAGAAAACCGCCTCCGAGGAGGCGGTTTCGCTTGCTCCCCCAACTGGACTCGAACCAGTAACCCTTCGATTAACAGTCGAATGCTCTGCCAATTGAGCTATGGGGGATTGAACTTTGACCGAGAAGAGACTCTAGCGCATACGCACTCGGGGAGACCAATCGGCAGGTCAGAGGGCCTGCCGGAGGTCTCCCCGAGGGCGTCGGCGATCAGTTACCGGTGGTGCAGGTTCCGGCCTCGACCTGAGCCGGGGTGCAGGTGGGGGTCGTCGCCGGCTTGGTGGCCGTCGGCGCCTGGGTCTGCGTCCGGGTGGCGGCCTGCGGGGTCGCGGCCGGCGTGGTGGTCGTCGGCTGCGCCTGCGTCGGCTGCTCGGTCTGCGTCTGCGTCGGCTGCTGCGTCTGCGTCGGCTCCTGGGTCTGCGTCTGCGTCGGCTGCTGCGTCTGCGTCTGCGTCGGGCGCTCGGCCGGCTTGGTGGTCGTCGTGGTGGCGCCGCCGGTCACGGTCGCACCCGCACCACCGGACACCGTCGCACCGGCACCGCCGGGGACCGTGCCACCCGCACCGGCACCGCCGGTCACGGTGCCGTTGCCCGCACCGGCACCGCCGGTCACGGTGGCACCGGCGCCGCCGGAGACGGTCGCACCGGCGTCGCCCTGCACGGTGACGCGGTTACCGTTGTCGGAGCTGGGCTTCGCAACGGTCGCCTCGACCGAGGTACCGATCGCCTCGTTCAGCGAGGCGGTGGTACCGGCCTGGATCGTCGCGCCCTTGAGGGCGGCGGCGGTCGGCACGGTCACGTTCGCGTCGAGGTTCACGTTGCCGGTCACCTTGGCACCGGGCACCGCGGTCACGGGGACGACCTTCGCCGAGGTCGGCAGCGGCGCGAGCACCGTGCCGGGGAAGACGGGCGCCGTGGTGGTGGTCGTCGTCGTGGTGGTCGAGGTCGACGTCGTGGTGGTGGTGTAGATCGGCGCGACGACGCGGGCCTGGTCACGGACGTCGATCACGCGACCGGGGGTGACGGCCCACACCGGGTAGTACGGCTGATCCCACGCGGGGTTCACGCGACGGTACGGGTTGTTGCCCAGGTTCAGGCTGATCGACACCGAGATGATCGGCTGCGGCCGCGGCTGGGTCCAGTTCTTGGGGTAGACCCAGAACACGGGCACGTCGACCTTGAAGTCGGCCGAGAACCACGGCTTCGGGTAGTCGGGGCGCACCCACGGCTTGGGCTGGCCCGGCGTCCACGGCTTCACGCCGAGCTGGCGGCCGTAGAGGGTGTAGCAGGTCTGGGTCTGGGTCTCGGTGCTGACGCGGCCACCGGGGTAGGTCGACGTCTGCTTGTAGGAGCCCGTCTCGCAGATCTGCTGGAAGATCTCGATCTCCTGCTGCGTGTACGCCCACGGCTTGTAGTTGGCCGGGCGCACCATCGGCGCGGGGGGCGCCGGCTGCGGCGCGACGCGCACACCCGGAATGGCCGGGGCCGGCGGGTAGTAGACCGTGGTGTTGTTGGACGTCGAGGTGATCGTGCCCTGGGGCAGCCCCGAGTTGGCCACGGCCTGCGCGGCGACGGTGTTGCCCACCATCGTGACGTCCTTCGGAGGCGTCGCGATGCCGTCGGTCTGGAAGGCGCCCGGGTTCGCGGTGAACTGGTCGCCGGTCACGGGCGAGAATGCGACGGGGCTGTCGCCCTCGGTCGACTTGCCACACCCGGCGAGGAGGCCGGCGGCTGCCACGACGGCGAAGGACGCGGCGCCGATCTTCTTCGTGTTCATGTGTTCCCATCCTTGGGTGTTATGACGGGGGCACGAGGCCACCGGTGGACTCTAGGACTCAAGTCACACGCTCTATAGGGACCTTGCCACGTTTCGTTACAGCCCGAGGGAGATATTTCGACGGGTTCAGGGAAAACCCGGAGGTTCAGTACAGGGGACGCACAGAGAAGACGTGTAGTTTCTGCGGCGCGCCCTTTGCCTTGAACCGCCGCGGCCGCACCTGGTAGCGGGCCTGTTCCGCAATCGTGAAGACCGTCTCCGAGGCCAGCACCTCGCCCCCGTTCGCCGCCTCTGCGACGCGAGCCGCGATGTTCACGTCGACGCCGATCAGATCGCCCTTCACCCGCCGGGGCGTGCCCGTGTGCAGGCCGGCGCGCAGCGTGGGCCGGTATCCCTCGGCCACGTCGATCGCGCCGACGGCCTCGATCACCTCGCTCGCCGCTTCGATCGCGGTGTCGCCGTCGAAGGCGACGAGGGCACCGTCGCCCATGGTCTTGACCACCACGCCGCCGTGCCGGGCCACGATCTCCGCGGTGGTCCGGTTGACGGCGTGCAGCAGCCGCACGATCTCGTCGTCGGTGCGGTCGAGGGCCCACGTGGAGAACGCGACGAGATCGGTGAACAGGATGGTGATGGGCCGCGGCGGCAGGTAATCGCGGTCGCGCCGGCTGATCACGGCCTGCCAGGTCGTCGTCGCCAGGTTGCCGAGTTCGCGGGTCACCGTCGGCTCGTCACCGACGATGCGGTCGAGCAGGCTCGCGAGCCGTTCCGTCGACTCGGCGTCCGGGTGGAACAGGTCCTTCTTGGGGCCGCCGGGAAGGCTCTCCCGGGCGGCGCGCACGAGCCCCGTCATCGCCGGACTGCGGTTCGCACGGTGGGCGACCTCCGCTCCCCTGGCCAGCAGCTTCCGCCCCTTACGGGGTTCGGCGGCGTCCGCGGTGCGGTCGGGCAACTGGCGTGCGTCGTCGGCCATGCGACCGAGACTAGCCCGACGTTCGCGGGGTCACGACGGTGCCCAGCCCCCGCCGTGCGCTCCGTGTCGCGCCGCGCACACGTAGACGTCGAGCTCGGCTGCGGAGTTGAGCACCGCCTTGATCACGCGCCACACCCCCAGGCCGGCGCGCCGTCCCGCGGGTGGGCGGATACCCAGATTGAATTCGCCGCTGCGTACGTCGTAGTGATCGAGCACTTCGCGCCCCCATCATCCGTTTCGAGTGACTTGGGCCACACGTTAGGCGTCGTTCTCGCAGCGCGGGAGGAATTGGCGCACGACGCGCCGGACTCACCGCTGCTGGTTGCAGCCGGGGTCGTCGGACCGGTCGAGGTAGATGTCCGGCGACGAGATCGTCGGGGTGAGGAACCGCAGGTGCTGAAGCAACGCGTCCGGCAGTTGCTGGATCGGTTGCGCGTAGCTCGTGCCGTCGATGGTGCTGCGTGCGTAGAACACGAACACGTCCGCGTGGTCGGCGTTGAATCCGCCGTAGACCTGCAGAGCACGCGCCAGCATCATCTGGAAGGGAGAAAGGCCGAACCGCGAGAGATCCAGGTTCGGATCGAGCTGGAGCCGAGTGCCTTCGGGCACGCCGCCGAGCGTGGTGCCGTCGGACCTGGTGCCGGGGTAGACGTAGTTCGGCGAGTTGCCTGGCATCGCGTAGCGCAGAGCATGATCGATCACGCCGGATTGGACGTCCTGCGGCGTGATCAGCCCTGCGAGGTACGAGAACTCGCCGCCCGCATGCCCCGGCGCGGCGTCGTGACCGCCGGAACCGGTGTAAGCGCGGTACGACGCCGACGCGGCCGCGGAGCGGCTCGAGGGATTGAAGCCCTGGAACTCGTACAGGCACCCCGTCGCATCGTCGATCACCGCCAGGTGGTGATCCGCGTCGTTCGTCGGCCGATAGGTCGGCAGGTAGGGGATGGTCAGCAGGCGGTTCGTGTTGGTCACGCGCACGTCGATGGTGGGCGTACCCGGTGGAGCGTTGTACACCGTGGTCGTCCACTCGCTGGTGTTCACCCACACCCCGTTGCTTCGCGCGTCCAGTGCCGCCATCCATCCAGCGCTGCGTGGATCGACCTTTGCGCCCACGGGAACCGGCTGGTTCCAGAACGAATCGGCGGCGAAGTAGTTGCCGTTGTTCGAGGGCGCTCCCGGCGTCGCACGCGGGATGGCGAAACCGACGTGCGCGAGCCCGGTGGTACTGGAATAGGCCACGCGCACCTTGTGGGGCCCCTTCTGGATCGTCCGCTGCTCGTTGCTGGTGCCCCAATACGTGGGCGGCTTCTCGAGCACGAGAGCATCGTCTATCCAGACTCTGGCTGTCACGTTACCCAGAGACGTTGAAAGGAAGTACGACCCGGTCGCCGGCACGTCGATGACGCCGTTGTAGTCGACCGAGAAGTTGTCCTGATTGACGCCCGACAACGGGGCACCGAAGAAGGTCCCTCCCGGAGCGTTCTCGCACTGCACCACCACCGGGACTCCGCTCGCGCCCGTGTTGTTGAAGTAGCGCGCCTGGTACTGATTCACGGGGCACCCCGTGGTCGGCACCGTCGTNGTNGGCGCACCGTCGCGCACGGTGACGCTCGCGAGGTAGATGTTCCGGTCGCAGAACCATCCGCGGTAGTCGTTGGTGAACTCGAGCGACACCGGATCGCCGCTGGGCCGCGTCCCCAGGCTCACCGTGGACGTGCTCCACCCCCACCCCGGGCGGAGGGTGGCGAGGGTCACGGCTCCGCGCTTGACGACCATGACCGGCGCGCCCCAACACTCGTCGCCACGAGCCCGGATCTCCAGCGTTCCACCCGGATTGGCGGTCACCGCGGGGATGGACACACTGCCGTTGGACCAGAGCTTCGTGACGGTTCCGGCGCTCGAGTCGGAGACCTGGCCGCCGGCGCTCGACGGGGTGACGGTCATCCCCGAGGGGCCGACTGTGGTGTCTGCGTCTGCGATTCCGGCGAGGCCGGTCGCGGTCAGTGCCGCGACGACGGCGGCGATCGTGATGCGGAAGGACCAGCGTGTCGTGGCCATGGCGGACTCCTCAGGGTGCTCACTGTCTTGAAGCATCGCCGGAGGCGACTGAATCACTCCAGTCACTTCCGCCTGTCAAAATGAATTGAACCACAATTGCACCAGTCGTAACATTCGAGACAGGGAAACAGTTGCGCCTGCGAGTACCGCCCATGGGTCGATGCCGCCCATACCGGCGCCGGGTGCTACTGTATTCGCGCTGGTCAGGACCGATAACCGGCGAGGCGAACCCTCGCTCAGGATCGACTACCGGCGAAGGGGGCAGTAGCTCAGTCGGTTAGAGCCGCGGACTCATAATCCGCTGGTCGTGGGTTCGAGCCCCACCTGCCCCACCGCGGACGCCACCCTAGCGGAGAATGAAAACCGTTTGCGGCCCGCGATTGCGGTGGATCCGTGACGACTCGTCCGACACCTGTCCTCTGATCAGCGGTGCGCCGACGCCGGGCGGGCAGGCACGACTGTGCGATCGACACCACGACGAGGGCGCCGTCGGAGGTGGTCGACCGGATCGAGCGGGAGCTCCGACATCGGGGCTGACGCGCCCGCAGGGGCCCCGTCGACCCCGACCAGCGTGAGCAGGCCTTTCACGACCGAATCGTTGCCGCCACTCACGTTCGCCCCGGTGACCCACCGCGCGGTCGGCGCATTGCATAATGATTGTCGTGACGCAACAGCTGGAGCCCGAGTCCCCGTCGAACTCCGCGACTGCCGATGGGCATCGCGGCGCGTACGACAGCCACCGCGACGCCTGGGTCGCCCGTGAGGAGCAGGCCGAGCGCCTGATCCCCCTGATCGGCCGGCTGTACCGCCAGCACGGTGTGGTGTCGTCGATCCACGGGCACCGCCTGATCAACCTCTCCACCTCCGCGGTGATCTCGGCACACGAGCGCGCCGAGGAGCTGGGCCATCAGGCCCTCACCCTGTCGCAGACGGAGAAGGTGCTGCGCGGCCTGCTGGAGATCGCCCCCGAGCCCGCGTCGATCGACATCGCGCGCCTCGCCGTCCTCGCCGCGGACCTCGAGTCCGACGAGGCCGTGCAGGAGCTGCTCCGCGCCGAGATCGCCAAGCGCAACGTCCCCGTTTCCGACGGTGACGGTGCCGACGTCGTGCTCTACGGCTTCGGTCGCATCGGCCGCCTCCTGGCCCGGATCCTGATCAGCCACGCCGGCAACGGCCACGGCCTGCGCCTGCGCGCCATCGTCGTGCGCCGCAGCGTGAAGAACGATCTCGAGAAGCGCGCCAGCCTGCTGGCCCGCGACTCGGTGCACGGCCCGTTCGCCGGCTCGGTCTCGATCGACGCCGAGAACGACGTGATCATCGCCAACGGCACCCGCATCCAGGTCATCTACTCGGACGACCCGTCGACCATCGACTACACCGCGTACGGCATCAAGGACGCGCTCATCGTCGACAACACCGGCAAGTGGCGCGACGAGGAGGGCCTCGGCCTGCACCTCAAGAGCGAGGGCGCCGCGCGCGTGCTGCTCACCGCGCCCGGCAAGGCGCCGCTGAAGAACATCGTGCACGGCATCAACGACAGCACGATCGAGGACGCCGACACCATCCTCTCCGCCGCGTCGTGCACCACGAACGCGATCACCCCGGTGCTCGCGGCGCTGGACGAGGCCTACGGCATCCAGCGCGGTCACGTCGAGACCGTGCACTCGTTCACCAACGATCAGAACCTGATCGACAACCTCCACAAGGGCGACCGCCGCGGCCGCTCGGCGGTGCTCAACATGGTGATCACCGAGACCGGCGCCGCGAAGGCCGTCTCGAAGGCGCTGCCGCAGCTCGAGGGCAAGCTCACCGGCTCGTCCATCCGCGTCCCCACCCCGGACGTCTCGCTGGCGATCCTCAATATCACCCTCGAGAAGCCGACCTCCAAGGACGAGGTGAACGACTACCTCCGCCGCGTCTCGCTGCACTCGAAGCTGCGCCAGCAGATCGACTACATCGAGTCGCCCGAGGTCGTCTCCACCGACTTCGTGGGCTCGCACCGCGCCGGCATCGTCGACGGTCTCGCGACCATCGCCGACGGCAAGGACCTCGTGCTCTACGTCTGGTACGACAACGAGTACGGCTACTCCTGCCAGGTGGTCCGCGTGCTCGAGCGCATGTCCGGCGTGCACCCCGTGGTGATCCCGGCCCGCGCCGACGTCCGCGTCGAGGCCTAGAACCCGAACCCGTCACCGCCCCGGTGGAAGCACCCGCTTCCACCGGGGCGGTGTCGTCTCAAGAGCAGTCACAGCAGCCGTCGCCGCAGCAGCAGTCGCCGCAATCGCCTCCGTCGCACCAGCCGTCGTCGCGCCTCTTCGTGGCGTCCTTCCGCCTCTTCCTCCGCCCGCCGGACGAACCCTTCTTCTCGAGCGGGACGCCGTTCACGACCAGGACCGTCGCCATCGCCGTCAGCAGCAGGGGACGGACGAGGCGGTCGTCGCGCAGCTCCACCCGGCCCAGCCGGTCGATCACGATGTCGCGCAGCACCTCCAGCCGCTGGCGGGCCGCCTCCACGGACGTACCGGTCGCGTCGAGAGGGTTGTAGTCGCCCCGCGTCCGGTCCCGGGACAGATCCTCGACGGCGTCCGCGAGGTGCGCGAACTCGCCGTACGCGCGCCCGAGCTCACTGAGCGTCGCCTCGTTCTCGGGACGCCCCGCGAGCACCGCCGACGCGGCGAACATCGCCCCCACAGCGGCCGCCGTCGGGGCGGTGACCTCGGCCAGCTCCGTGGCGCGCGATTCGATCCGCGCCTGGTCGGCGAGTCCGGCGAGTGCCTCGGGCACGCGCGCCGCGGCGGCGACGGGCGCGTCGGCGCCGGCCCTGAGCCGCAATCGTCGCTCGGCCACGCGGAGCTGCCCGACGGTGCCGNGGCNGGCGNNCCCGGAGCC
>NZ_CBCSDV010000024.1:0-65906 GCF_965138335.1 Tsukamurella ocularis | reverse complement strand
CCCCGACCCCGGCGCCGGGCGCGGCCCCGACTCCGGCCCCGGACGCGGCCCCGACTCCGGCCCCGGGCGCGGCTGCGGACTCGGCGCACACCACGAGGAAGGTGCCGGTCGTGGGCAGCTGCAGCATCTGCGCCGCGGTGTGCAGGCGACCGGGCTCGAGCACCCCGTCGAAGAGGGCGCGCAGCTCGACCTGGAGCAGCTCGGTGTGCCGAGTGGTGCGCTCGGAGACCGCGCGCCCGTACTCCTCCGCGGCGGCGGTCGAGTAGTCGTCGATGATGCGCCAGACGTCGGCGCCGATGTCGGGGAGGAGCTCGGGTCGCTCGGCGCACGCGGCGCGCATGCGGTCCCACACCAGGCGCCCGGCGAGGCGGTAGGCGTGCAGCACCGCCGCCAGCGGGAAGCCGTAATCGGCCTTGAGGCGGCCGGTGGCGCGGGCGGCGTGCAGGTCGTCGCCGAACTCGCCGCTCAGCTGTCGGAGCACCGAGTCGAGGTTCGCGTGCACAGCCTCGCGGAGTTCGACGGCGGTGATGAGCGTGCTCTCCTGATAGGCGTGCTCGCCCGTGAGGATGCGGTCGACCAGCTCGTCGGTCAGCTCGTCGAGCTCATCCACCAGCAGTCGGGCGATGGTCGCGGGCGACGCGTCGGCATGCTCTGTGATCGTGGACACTCCTCGATGGTAGTCGCCGCCCCCGCGCCGGTCGTTGTGCGCACGCACAATGACTCGCGGTGGCAGCCGGAACTCCCGCACGATGCCCGCGGCGCCCCCGGCGAGCAGACTGGAGGGGGAACAGTGATCCGGCTCACGCCGGACCGTACGAGACCGGAGAGCGCATGACCACCACCGAATCAGTCCTCGACGCCGCCGTCGCCGACCTGCAGCAGGGCGAGCGCACCTGGGCCGCCACGTCGCTCGCGCGCCGCCGCGCCCTGCTCGACGAGGTCCGCGAGGCCACCGCCGCCGTCGCCGAGCGGTGGGTCGGCGCCGCCGCCGGCATCAAGGGCCTGCCCGCCGACTCGACGCTGCTCGGCGAGGAGTGGCTCTCCGGCCCCTACTCCGTGATCACCGCCTGCGAGGCCCTCGCCGCCTCGCTGCAGGCGCTCGAGGAGGGGCGCAACCCCGTCGACGGCTTCACCATCAGCCCCGCGCCCGGCGGCCGGTCCGCCGTCGAGGTGCTGCCGCACAGCGCTTTCGACCAGCTCCTGCTCAGCGGCTTCAGCGCGCAGGTCTGGACCGTCCCGGGGGTCGACGCCGCCGCCGTCCGCGAGCGCGCGGGCCTCGGCGAACTCGATCCGGCGATCACCCACGGCATCGCCGGCGTGCTCGGCGCGGGCAACATCTTCTCCATCCCGCCGCTCGACACCCTCTACCAGCTCTACGCCGACAACCGCGTCGTGCTGCTCAAGCTCAATCCGGTCACCGACCCGCTGCTGGACACCTACCGCGCCGCCTTCGCGCCGCTCATCGACCACGGCGTGGTCCGGATCGTCACCGGCGGCGCCGACGTGGGCGGGGCCCTGGTCAATCACCCCGGCATCACGACGGTGCACATGACCGGCAGCGCCCGCACCCACGACGCCATCGTCTTCGGCACCGGCGAGGAGGGCGCGCAGCGCAAGGCGGAGAACCGGCCGCTGCTCGACAAGGCGATCACCAGTGAGCTGGGCGGCGTCTCGCCGACCATCGTCGTGCCGGGCGAGTGGTCCGCCGCCGACCTGCGCTTCCAGGCCGAGCACCTCGCCACGCAGCGCCTGCACAACAACGGCTACAACTGCGTCGCCTCGCAGGTGGCCGTCGTCAGCGCCGACTGGCCGCAGAAGGACGAGTTCCTGCGTGAGCTGCGCGCCGCGTTCGACCGCGCACCGTCGCGCCGCGACTACTACCCGGGATCGGCCGACCGCGTGGCCGCCGCGCGCGCCGGGTACGGCGAGCGGGCGCAGGCCGTCGGGCCCGACGGTGCCCGCACCCTCGTCTTCGGCCTCCGGGCCGACGGCACCGAGGAGGCCCTGCACACCGAGTACTTCGCGCCGGTCTACGGCGTGCTCGAGCTGCCCGGCGACGCCGCGACCTTCCTGGACACGGCCGTCCGCGCCGCCAACGAGGACTTCGACGGCACGCTCGGCGTGAACCTCGTCGCCGACCCCGCGACGATCAAGGCCCTCGGCCCGGCGTTCGAGCGGGCGATCGCCGACCTGCGCTACGGCACGGTCGCCGTGAACGCCTGGACGGGCGTCGGCTACCTCACCGCCCGGGCGTCGTGGGGCGCGTTCCCCGGCCACACCATCGACGACGTGCAGAGCGGCATCGGGGTCGTCCACAACGCGCTGCTGCTCGACGATGTGGAGCGGACCGTCGTGCGCGGGCCCTTCCGCCCGTCGCCCCGCTCCTTCGCGGGCGGCGAGCTGTCGATGTCGCCGAAGCCGCCGTGGTTCGTCACCAACCGCACCGGCGCGACGACGGGCCGTCGGCTCACCGAGTTCGCCGCGAAGCCGTCGTGGCTGAAGCTGCCCGGCATCTTCGCCTCCGCCCTGCGCGGCTGACAGCCGAGTGAAAGATCGACGTCGGAACGCCCCGACACGCCGACATCACGTCCGCGAGACGGCGCAGGGGCGTCGATCTTTCACCCTCAGCGGTCGAAGAACCGGTCGCTGATCCGGTCGAAGAAGCCGTCGACCTTCTTCTCGATGTCGGTGCCCTTGAGTTTGTACTCCCACAGGTACACCAGCCCGAACACCACGGCGACGAGGCCGAGCACCAGCGCGGTGATCAGGATGACCTGAGCGGTTGTCGACATCGTCGTTGCCTCCTGGAGCCCCCCGTCGGGATTGAACCGACGACCTTCGCTTTACAAGAGCGGTGCTCTACCACTGAGCTAGGGAGGCGCGCGGCCGTGCGACCGCGGCGCCAGCATATCGTGACCAGCATGACTGACTCCTTCGAGACCATCAGCTGGACGCTCGACGACGACGGCATCGCCACGCTCGTGCTCGATCGCCCGGATCAGCTCAACGCGTTCAGTGTCACCATGGCGCGCGAGCTGACGGAGTTCTTCGAGGTCCACGCCCGGCGCGACGAGGTGCGCGCCGTCGTCGTCACCGGTGCCGGCCGGGCCTTCTGCGCCGGGATGGACCTCACCGGCGAGGGCAACGTCTTCGGGCTCGACGAGTCGGTGCAGCCGACCCCCGAGGAGTTCGCCGCGCACTACGACGAGCCGCCCTACCAGGACGGTGTGCGCGACACGGGCGGCAAGCTCACCCTCGCGATCCATTCCCTCCCCAAGCCGGTGATCGCCGCGATCAACGGCCCCGCGGTGGGCATCGGCGCGACGATGACGCTGGCCATGGACACCCGCCTCGCCTCGACGAAGGCGCGGATCGGCTTCGTCTTCGGCCGCCTCGGCATCGTGATGGAGGCCTGCTCCAGCTGGTTCCTGCCCCGCATCGTCGGCCCCGCGCAGGCCCTGGAGTGGGTCTACTCCGCCGACATCCTCACCGCCGAGCAGGCGCGCGAGGGCCGCCTCGTCCGCAGCCTGCACGAGCCCGACGAGCTGGTGCCCGCCGCGCAGGAACTGGCCCGGTCGTGGGTGAAGGGCCGCTCGGCCGCGGGCGTCGCGCTCAACAAGCAGCTGATCTACCGCGGCCTCGGCGCCGCGAAGCCGCTCGACGCCCACCTCGCCGACTCCCTGGCGATGTACTACTCGTCCATCGGCGACGGCAAGGAGGGCGTGGCCGCCTTCCTGGAGAAGCGCGCGCCGGAGTTCACGGCCAAGGCCTCGGAGGCGCCCCGCATCGTCGCCGACTGACGGCGACCGCCCGTTCCGCATCGTCGTGGCCGGGCAATAAGCTGGCGTCATGGAGATCCGTGACGCCCAGCCGACCGACCTGCCGGCGATCCTCGTCATCCACAACGACGCCGTGGAGAACTCGACCGCCATCTGGTCGGAGGAGAAGGCCGACCTCGCCGAGCGCGAGGCGTGGCTGGCGGAGCGCCGCGCGGGCGGTTTCCCGGTCCTCGTCGCCATCGTCGACGGTGAGCTGGGCGGTTACGCCTCGTACGGGCCGTTCCGCGCGAAGTCGGGCTACCGGCACACCGTCGAGAACTCGGTGTACGTCGCCGACGGCTTCTACCGGCGGGGCATCGCCGAGGCGCTCATGAACGCCCTGATCGAGCGCGCGCAGCAGTCCGACGTGCACGTGGTGGTGGCCGCGATCGAGGAGTCCAACCACGCCTCGGTCGCCCTGCACCGCAAGCTCGGGTTCCGGGTCACCGGTCAGATGCCGCAGGTGGGCATCAAGTTCGGCCGGTGGCTGGACCTGGTGCTCATGCAGAGGATCTTGTGATCGTCCGCACCACACCGGACACGACGAAGGCCGCCACGATCGCGGCGATCAGCGCCGACATCGCGACGCCGTAGGGCTGGTCCAGGATCGTCGGGTTGAGCGCGCCCTTGCCCGGCGGGCGCGGCAGCGCCACCGCCGCGCCCAGCGCCAGCACCGTCACCATGCCGGCGGCGCCGCACAGCGCGCCCGGCCACCACGCCGGCGGCAGCACCCGCAGGGCGCCGTGCCCGAGGAGTAGCAGCAGCGGCTGGATCACCCCGTCGTGCACGACGACGATCGCGATCGCCCACAGCGCCGCCGAGATCAGGTCCGGGGTGGGAAGGTCCTCGATCGCGAGCGCGAGGCCGTAGACGATCAGCCCCAGACCGCCGATGACCAGCACGACCTGGAGGCCCTTGAGGCCGGGGCCCAGTGGTGTCGTCTCCTCGTCGGTCATGCCGCCTCGATCCTCGAAACCCATTTGGTCTGGTGCACTCCGGGCCGCGCGGCCGCGATCACGCGGCACGGGTAGCCGTGGTCGATGTCGAGCTCCTCGCCGCTCAGGCGCAGGGCGATCAGCGAGGTCTCGTCGCGCACCTTGGCGGCCTCCATCGTCGACTGCGCGTACAGCCCGCGCTCCAGCGACGCGAACCGCAGGTCGGCGTCGTCGAGCCCCGCGAGGGCGGCGAGGTCGGCGATCCGCACCCCCGTCCACCACCCGTACTGCGTCCAGCCCTCGACGCAGGCGATCGGCAGATGCACGGTGTGCTGGGGCATGGCCCGCAACTGCTCGAGGGTCAGCTCGACGGTGCGGGGCCCCTTGATCACGAGCCGGAACTCCTCCGCGCGAGCGGATTCGGCTACCCCGGCCGCCGCCGCGGTCCGGTTGACGGGCATGCCCTGGGGGCCGCGCCCCGAGCGCGGGGCGAGCACGGCGAGGCGGTGCAGGCCGGGGATCGACTGGCTGCCGATGGTGACCACCGCGATCCCGGCGGCGGCGATGCCGGCGGTGAGTACGGTCCGCCGGGACACCCCGGGCGTGTACGCCTTCTCGGTGCCGCGGCGGAAGGCCTCGCGCACGATGGGCATCTTGATCGCCAGGTGGACGCCCACCGCGCCGAGCACCACGAACGCGGTCGCGTAGTGCGCGGCCGGGAAGAAGAACTTCCACGGGTACCACTGCGCGATGTTCAGCAGACCGGTGAAGAGCTGGAAGGACATCGAGACCACGATGGCGCCGGTCGAGATCCGCTCCGCGATCCGCTTCGGGCCGCCGAAGATCGGTCGCTCGAACAGCTTCGGGTACACCACGGCGATCTTGAGCACCAGCAGCGGGATGGCGGCCACGCCGGACGCGACGTGCACTCCCTGCGTCAGTTGGAACAACCAGAAGGGCGAGCGCGGCGCGTCGAACCAGGCGGGCGGATGCTGGAGGAAGTGGCTGAACAGGCCTGTGCCGAAGCAGATCACGATGCAGACGCCCAGCAGCATGCCGATCCGGGCGGCCACCACCGGCTGGCGGAACGCGGGCGGCCCCGTCGGCGACGGGGCGGTCATCGGGCCAGCTCCGCGCACCGTCGGCCGGACCGGTGATCGAGCCACCGCACGGTCCGCAGGCCCGCGGCTGCGGCCAGGCCGTCGAGGGCATCGGATCCGACCCGCGCCCAGGGGAACCAGCGGGAGATCCCCCCGGCCGCACGGACGCGCACCGCCTCCTGCACGACGCCGACGTCGGCCGGCTCCACTTCGACCATCACTGTTCCTCCGACCTCCACGAGCGCGGCCGCCCGGCGCAGCAGGCGCTCCGGATCCCCGCCGATTCCGATGTTCCCGTCGAGCAGGATCGCGTGCGACCACCTGCCCTCGCCGGGCAGCGGCGCGAACACGTCGCGCCGCAGCGCGGCGGCGCCCCGCTCCCGGGTGAGCCGGACGGCGTGCGGCGAATCGTCCACGCCCAGTGCGGGGATGCCGCTGCGGAGCAGGAGGTCGACGATGCGCCCGGGGCCGCAGCCCAGGTCGACGGTGGGGCCGTGGCACCAGCCGATCACCGCGCCGATGAGCGAATCGTCGGCGGGTTCGTGCCCGAGCCAGCGCGCGACGGGGAGGCGCCGGACCTCGCCCGCCGCGGTGTGCAGTTCGCCGCTGCGGCCGGCCAGGACGGCGTCCCAGTGCGCCGCGCTCACGCGCATCGCCCCGCGCCGGGACGCAGCGCGTCGACGGTCCGTCGGAACCGCGAACCGGGGGCGCACGCGGCGGCCACCGCCGCCACGTCGTCGGGCCGGTCGACGTCGCGCAGCGAGGGCAGGTCCCGTGGGTCGAGGCCGGCGTCGGCGAGCGCGCGGCGCGTGGACTCGCCCGTCGTGCTGGTCGACATCGGCACGTCCAGAAGGCAGTCCAGGCGAGGGGCCGCCCCGTCGGGCACGCCCAGCGCCCACCATCCGCCGTCCTCGGCGGGGCCGAGCGCCGCGGACCGGCGCGCGGCGGCCAGCCCCAGTTCCAGCAGGTCGGGCCCGACCTGCGGGGTGTCCATACCGATCTGCAGGACGGGGCCCGCGCCGAGCTCCGCGGCCCGGCGATGCGCCGCGACGAGCCGCTCCGCGAGCCCGCCGTCGGCCTGCGCGAAGACCTCGCACCGATCCAGCACCTCGCCCAGCGCCTCGGCGTCGACGGCGTCGTCGAGCCGCCCGCCGAGCGCCACCGCACACCGCGCGCCGGGGACGGCGAGCGCGGCGCACAGCGTGTCGCGCAGCGCCGCCGCGGCCAGGCGGGCCGCGTCCACCGGGGTGTACGAGCGGGTCAGTCGCGTCTTCACCAGGCCGGGGACGGGGGCCTTGGCGACCACGAGCACGGTGCTCATCGCGCCGCCCGCAGGAAGTCGACGGTGGCGCGCATCGAGCCCGTCACGGAGCCGGAGACCTTCGAGCTGCCGCCGGTGCGCGGGCCGTAGCGCACGGGACGCTCGACGACGGTCCAGCCGGCGGCGCCCGCCCGCGCGAGCAGCTCGACCGGGTAGCCGGAGCGCCGGTCGACGACGCCGAGGCCGAGCACCGCCTCACGGCGGGCCGCGCGCATCGGGCCGATGTCGTGCAGGGGCAGCCCGTAGCGGCTGCGCAGGCGGGCCGCGACGAGCGCGGAGCCGACCCGGGCGTGCCACGGCCACACCCCCGTCGGATCGGGGCGGCGGCGCCCGACGGCCAGGTCCGCGCCGCCCCGGACCGCCGCGACGAGCGGGACGAGCTCCCCGGGGTGCATCGAGCCGTCACCGTCGACCGTGCACACCACCTCGGTGCGGGCGGCGCGGATGCCGGCGTGCACGGCGCTGCCGTACCCGGGCCGCGGTTCGGTGACGACCCGGGCGCCCGCGCGCCGCGCGACCGCCGCGGTCCCGTCGGTGGAGCCGTTGTCCACGACGAGCGCGGTGTACCCCGCCGGCAGCGCCTCGATCACCGGGCCGATCGACTCCGCCTCGTTCCGGCACGGGATCACGACGGTGACCGCATCCGGCTCGATCTCAGTCATGGTTCTCACGCTAGGAAGGCGGTGCCGTCGTGGACAGGTCTTCGCGATGACGAAAGTATGACGGTGCCCGGCCCGGGCCCGCGTGGGGCGGAAGGGGGCCGCTCCGGCGGATACGGTCGAAGCATGCCGATCGAAACGGGCGCGACCGGCCGTACCTCTCGCCGGGCGCTGGTGTGGGCGGGCGGT
Organism: Tsukamurella ocularis; assembly: GCF_965138335.1. Classification (GTDB taxonomy): domain Bacteria; phylum Actinomycetota; class Actinomycetes; order Mycobacteriales; family Mycobacteriaceae; genus Tsukamurella; species Tsukamurella ocularis_A. Next base: position 57,884 of record NZ_CBCSDV010000024.1, on the reverse strand, counting down.
GCGCTCCTGCTCGTCGCGGCCGCGGTGGCCGTGCCCTTCCTGCTCGGCGACGACTTCCGCAAGACGCTGGTCGCCGAGGCCGCGCCCCTGTTCGGCGTCTTCGAGGCGCACGCCGGGCCGGGCACCGCTCCCGCCCTCGTGATCGCGCTCGCCGTGGTCCTCTGGGGGCCCGCGGTGGCCCGCGGCCTCCCGTTCGGCCGGCTCGCGGCGCTGTCCGCGGCGGTGCTGTTCGCGTGGGCGCTGAGCCTGGGGACCGTGGCCGGGTGGGATCGGTTCCGCACGAAACTGTCCGGCTACGACCAGTACCTGCACGAGGTCCCCGGGGCGGAGGCCGACGTGGGCGCCGCGGTGCGCGAGTTCGCCCGGCGGATCCCCGACTACCAGCCCGATTCCTGGACGGTGCACGTCTCCGGGCACCCGCCGGGCGCGCTGCTGACGTTCGTCGGCCTCGACCGGGTGGGGCTCGGCGGCGGCACCTGGGCGGCGCTGTTCTGCACGGCCGCCGGCGCGTCCGCGGCCGCCGCGATCCTGCTCACCGTCCGGACGCTGGGCACGGAGGAGATGGCGCGCTGCTGCGCCCCCTTCCTCGCGGTCTTCCCGGGAGCGCTGTGGATGGCGCCGTCGGGCGATGCCTACTTCGCCGGCGTCGCCGCCTGGGGGATGGCGGCGCTGGCCGTCGCCGCCGTCGCCCGCGGTCGGCGCGCGACGGTCTTCGGCGTCCTGGCCGGCCTGCTCCTCGGGTGGGCGATCTTCCTCAACTACGGACTGATCCTGATGGGACTCCTGGCGGTCACGGTGCTGATCATCGCCCGCACCGCGCGCCCGCTGCGCACCGCCGTCCCCGCCGCGCTCGCCGTGGTCGCGGCGTTCGCCCTGGCCGGGTTCTGGTGGCTGGACGGCTATCACGGGGTGGTGCTGCGCTACTACCAGGGGATCGCCTCCTTCCGGCCCTTCGCCTACTGGGGCTGGGCGAACCTGGCGGCGGCCGCGTGCGCCGTCGGCGTCGCCGGGGCCGCCGCGATCGGCCTGGTCCCGGGGGCGCTGCGCCCCGTCCGGCGGGCCCTGCTCGGTACCCCCGAGGCGGTGGCCGCGCTCGTCGCCGGGGCCGTGCTGATGGTGGTCGCGGCCGACCTCTCGGCCCTGAGCAAGGCGGAGGTCGAGAGGATCTGGTTGCCGTTCACCGTGTGGATCGCGGCCGGAGCGGGGATGCTCTGGTACAGACGGAGTGTTGCGATCGCGCAGGGATGGCTCGCCGCGCAGGTGGCGGGAGCGCTCATCGTGACGCACGGCGTGCTGATCTACCAGTGAACGACGAAACGGAGGCGGCGATGGCCGACGATCGGTACGTGCTGATCGCCGACGACGATCCGCTGGTCAGCGACGTGGTTCGGCGCTACCTCGAGCGCGACGGACTGCCCACGTCCATCGTCGCCGACGGTGCCGCCGCGGCGGAGCGCCTCGCCGGCGGCCGGGTGCGGCTCGCGGTCCTCGACGTCATGATGCCGGGGCTCGACGGGATCGAGCTGTGCCGCCGGGTGCGCAGCGGCGCGGCGGGCACCCGCCGCGACCTGCCGTTGATCCTGCTCACCGCGCTCGGCGAGGAGGACGACCGCGTCACCGGGCTCGCCGCCGGGGCGGACGACTACGTGACCAAGCCCTTCAGCCCGCGCGAACTGGCGCTCCGGGTGGCGTCCGTCCTGCGTCGCGTCCCGCACGAGCCCGGGACGGTGCTGGGCGACGCCGCCGTGGTCGTCGACTCCGCGGCCCGGACGGTGACGGCGAGCGGCCGGGGCATCGCGACCACCCCGCGGGAGTTCGATCTGCTGGCCCACTTCCTCGCCCACCCGGGGGAGGCCTTCGCCCGCGAGGACCTGCTCGAGCAGGTGTGGGGCTGGCAGTTCGGCGACCTGTCGACGGTGACGGTCCACGTCAAGCGGCTGCGCGCCAAGCTCGGCGACGATCACCGGATCGAGACGGTCTGGGGGCGCGGCTACCGGTGGGGCTCGGGCGAGGAGGGCGACGATGACTGAGGTGCTCTCCATCGCCGGCCTCGCACTGCTGTGGTCCGCGCCGGTGGTGCTCGCCGGGGCGCTGGTGCTGTGGCGCGCGCGGCGCATGTCGCTCCAGCTCTCCATGGTCATCCTGGTGCTGATCCCGGTCCTCGCGGTGCTCTCCGGCGTGATCGGGGTGAGCGGGTTCATGTTCACCGCGGACTTCACCCGCACGGTCGCGGTGCTCGGCGCCGTCCTGGTGGTCGCGGTGCCCGCCGCCGTCGCGCTGGGCCGGTTCCAGGCCCGGCGCACGGTGTGGGAGCGGCAGATCCGCGAGCAGGAGCGGGCGGCCGAGGCGGCCCGGCGCGACCTCGTCGCGTGGGTGAGCCACGACCTGCGCACACCGCTCGCCGGGATCCGCGCGATGTCCGAGGCGCTGCGCGACGCCGTCGTCACCGACCCCGGCGAGGTGACCGAGTTCGCGGACCGGATCGACCGGGAGACGGTGCGCCTGTCGGCGATGGTGGACGACCTGTTCGAGATGTCCCGGATCCATTCGGGTTCGCTCACGCTGGACTTCGAGACCATCGACGTGCGCGAGGTGGCGGACGAGGTGCGCGCGGGGCTGGGGCAGATGGCCAATCGCGCCCGGGTGCAGTTGGAACTCGATGCGCCCGAGCCGGTCCCGGCGCCGGTCGGCGTGTCGGCCCTGGCCCGGATCCTGCGGAACCTGGTGCTCAACGCGTTGGCCCACACGCCCGCGGGCGGCCGGGTCACGATCTCGGTCCGCGGGGACGCCGACGAGGTCGTCCTCCGGGTCGACGACACGGGCACCGGCATCGACGACGTCGACCTCGAGCGCATCTTCGACCTCGCCTATCGCGGCACGGCGCACCGGTCGCCGGTGAACACCGCCGGCCTCCCGGCGGGCACCGGGATGGGCCTCGCGATCGCCCGCGGCCTCGTGGACGTGCACGGGGGCACCGTCGTCGCCACGAACCAGCGGCAGGGCGCGCGGTTCGAGGTGCGCCTGCCGGTGGAGCCCCCGCGCGGGGTCAACGCAGGGGGGCGGTAGCGAACTCGGTCAGCCCGCGCTCCGGGCCGATGGCGGCGGTGAAGCCGAGTTCCGCCGTGGCGCGCGCCGGGTCGGCCACGATGTGACGCACGTCGGAGACGCGGAACTCGCCGGTCACCACGGGTGCGGGCGCCCCGGCGGTGCCCCGGGCGAGGTGCGTCGCGACGTCGCCGATCGTCACGGGAACCCCCGAGCACACGTTGTACGCCCGGAACGGGCGGTCCGCGGCCGCGCCGACCGCCAGCAGGTTCGCCGCGGCCACGTCGCGCACGTGGACGAAGTCCCGGGTCTGGCCCCCGTCCTCGAACACCCGCGGCGCCCGGCCCGCCGCCAGCGCCGAGCGGAAGATCGACGCGACCCCCGCGTAGGGCGTGTCGCGGGGCATCCGCGGACCGTAGACGTTGTGGTAGCGCAGCGCGATCACCGCCGAATCCGTGGCGCGCGCCCACGCCGCGGCGTAGAACTCCTGCGCCGCCTTGGACGCCGCGTAGAGCCCGTTCGGCGCGATCGGTGCGTCCTCGCCGGTCAGCGCCCATCGGGCAGTGCCGCCGCCGGGAAGCGGGCGCTCGAACCGGCCCGCCCGCAGGTCCGCGACGGCGCGGGGCAGCGGCAGCGCGGGCTGCCCGTCCGCATCGACGTACGCCCCGTCGCCGTAGACCACCATCGACGAGGCGAGCACCAGCCTGCGGCAGCCCGCCCGCGCCATCGCCGCCAGCAGCTCCGCGGTGCCGAGGTCGTTGTTCGCGGCGAACAGCGGCGCGTCGGCGGCGTCCACCCCCGCGCCGACCGCGGCGGCCTGATGACACACGACGTCGACCCCGCGCAGGACCTCGTCCAGGCCGGCCGGGTCCAGCAGGTTCAGCCGCTCGACGCCCGCCGGCACCTCGACGGTGCCGTGCGCCTGCGGGAGCATCCCGTCGATGCCGACGACCTCGTGGCCGATTCCTTCGGTGAGCAGGTCGGCGACGTGGGAGCCGATGAACCCGGCCGCGCCCGTGAGGAGTATCCGCATGCCACCATGCTGGCCCGTCGCGCCGGCCCGGTCGACCGGGCGCGAGCCGCCGTCACCGACTCGTCACACCCGCGCGGCGGTCGCCGCGATGAGCTCCGCGAGCTGCTCCGGCCGCTCGTCGGGGATCCAGTGGCTCACCCCGTCGAGGACGACGAACCGGTAGGGCCCGTCGACGTACTCGCCCGCGAGTTCGGCCCCGGCCCGGGTCAGCGCGACGTCGTCGGTGCTCCAGACGTACGTCACGGGGCAGGCGACGCGCGTCCCCTCGCCGGGCTTCACCGCCGTGAACGGCATGCCCCGGTAGTAGTTCAGGCCCCCGCGGAGCAGCCCGGGCGTCAGCACCTCGTCGACGACGGTGCGGATCGCGCCGGCGGGCATGCCGCTCGCGCGGAGGAAGGCCTCGACACGCCCCGGGAACCGTCGGGCCAGCAGCTCCGGCACCGCGGGGATCTGGAACAGGTACATGTAGTACGACTTGAGCGCCTGGTCCGAGCGGAGGAACGCCCGCAGGAAGGCGAGGGGGTGCGGCACCGACACCGCGGTGAGCGTGCGCACGAGGTGCGGGTACGTCGCGGCGGTCAGCCACGCCGTCGACGAACCCCAGTCGTGCCCGACCAGGTGCGCCGGCCCCGTCCGCTCCAGCAGCGCCGCGACGTCGGCGGCCAGTTCGGAGCTGCGGTACTGCCAGCGCCGCGCCGGGCTCGCGGTCCGCGCGTACCCCCGCTGCCACGGCACGACGGTGCGGTACCCCTGCGCGTGCAGGTGCCCGGCCGTCGCCTCCCACGAGGTGGGCGTCTGCGGGAAGCCGTGCAGCAGCACGACGATCTCCCCGTCGATCGGCCCGCTGTCGACCACCGGGAAGGTCAGCCCCGACCGCGTGAACTCCGTGATCCGTTCCGTCATGCCCTCACCCAACCACGCGCGACGGCGCGGGGCATCCGCCCAGGGGAGGAGGTGCGCCCGAGCGCCGAGCTGCTCGGACCTGCGTCTTAAGCGGCTCTTGAGCGAGGCTCAAGACCTGTGCGCGACGGTGTGGAGGTCAGCGAACGTCCACGGAGAAGGAGCAGTCATGATCGTCCGGAAGAAGATCGTCGCCGCCACCGCCGCCCTGGCGGCAGCTGCAGGGATCGCCGCCGTCGCCCCCGGCGCCGCCAACGCCGCGCCCAACGGCTGCGACGTGCACCAATGGACCGTCGCCCACATCGAGACCCCCAGCTCCAGCGCCTCCATCTGCCGCTGGCAGGGCGACGGCCGCACCGAGTACCGCGGCTTCGGCAAGGGCAACGGCCTGGCCGTCACCGCGCCGGTGGTGTGGTCGAACGGCGCGTCCTACAGCGCCGTCAACAACGGCTACACCTACCGCGTCGACGTGGGCCGCGGCCTCGCCGTCATCGCCCCGAACGGCTACCAGATCTCGTACGAGCCCGCGCTGTAGGACGCGGCTCGATCAGCGACCCCGGCGGCCCGGCCGCCGGGGTTTCGGCGCGCGGCGCACGGGGTATCCCTCGGGCATCACGGACAGCGACGGAAGGAGTGGACATGGGCGGACTCGACGGCAGGACGATCGCGTTCCTCGCGGCGCCCGAGGGGACCGAGCAGGTGGAGCTCACGGAACCGTGGCGGGCGCTGCGGGAGGCGGGCGCCACGAACCGGCTCCTGTCCACGGAGACGGGCACGATCCAGGCCTTCGACCACCTCGACCGCGCCGACACCTTCGCCGTCGACGGCGTGGTGGGCGAGGCGGACCCCTCCGCGTTCGACGCCCTCGTGCTCCCCGGTGGCGTCGCGAACCCCGACTTCCTGCGGACCGACGAGGCCGCGGTGGACTTCGTGCGACGGTGCGCGGAGACGGGGACGCCGATCGGCGTGATCTGCCACGGGCCGTGGACGCTCGTCGAAGCCGGAGTGGTGCGGGGCCGCACGCTGACCTCCTACCCGAGTGTGCGGACGGACCTGGTCAACGCGGGCGCCACCTGGGTCGATCAAGAGGTGGTGACCTGCCGGGACGGCGCGGGGCCGATCGTCTCCAGTCGGCGGCCCGACGATCTGCCCGCGTTCTGCAGCGCGCTGGTGGCCGAGTTCGCCTCGTGCCTCACACCCGGTGCCGCACCTCGTACCCGCTGATCACGGACACCCGGTTGAAGGCGTTGATCGTCACCGCGGCCCAGATGAGCACGGAGGTCTGCGTCTCGTCGAGCACGTCGGTGGCGCGGTCGTAGGCGATGTCCGCCGCGTGGTGCGGCGGCAACGCCGTCACCAGCTCGGCGATCTCGAGCGCGGCGCGCTGCACGTCGTCGAAGAGGGCGGGCGCCTCGCGCCACGCGGCCAGCACGTCGAGTTGCTGATCGCTCACGCCGGCGGCGCGCCCGGCGCGGGCGTGCAGGTCCAGGCAGAACGCGCAGCCGTTGAGCTGCGAACACCGCAGGTTCACCAATTCGACGACGTCGCGGCCGATTCCGGCGGCCGCGGCCGCCTCGGCCACCTCCGCGGAGACCGCGACCAACCGCTTGTAGATTCCGGGGGAGGCCTTGTCGATCCGCACGCGCTGGGCTGGCATGCCACTAGGCTAGCGGTCATGAGCAACGTCGACCGACAGCCCGAAGAGGTCGAGTGCGGAGCCTCCGCGAACGGCCCGGCCCCCGCCGCCGGGGTGGAGGTGATCGAGCCGCGGGAGGTGCCGCTCGGCGGCCCGCGCGCGATGACGGTGCGCCGCACCCTCCCGACGCACGAGCGCTCGATGGTCGGCGCGTGGTGCTTCGCCGACCACTACGGCCCCGACGAGGTGGACCGCTCCGGCGGCATGAACGTCCCGCCGCACCCGCACACCGGCCTGCAGACGGTGAGCTGGCTGTTCGAGGGGGAGATCGAGCATCGCGACAGCGCCGGCGTCGAGGCGCCGGTCCTGCCGGGCGAGATCAACCTCATGTCCGCGGGCTACGGCATCAGCCACTCCGAGGTCTCCACCCCCGAGACCACGCGCCTGCACGGCGTCCAGCTGTGGCTCGCGCTGCCGGAGCGGGCACGCAATGCCCCCAACGGCTTCCAGCACTACGCGCCGCCCACCGTCGACCTGCCCGACGTGCGATCGGGCGGCCCGGGCGGCACCGCCCGCGTCTTCATCGGCGAGCTCGCGGGCAGCACGTCCCCGATCGTCACGGCGACCCCGCTGCTCGGCGCGGAGCTCGTCCTGCGGCCGGGCGCGCGGGTCGGCCTCGCCGTCGATCCGGCCTTCGAGCACGGCGTCCTGCTCGACACCGAACGCCTCCTGCTCGACGGGGTGTCGCTCGGCTGGGGCGACCTCGGGTACGCCGCGCCGGGCCTCGGCGGCCTCCGCCTGCACAACCCCACCGAGGCGGACGCGCGGGTGATCCTGCTCGGCGGCGTCCCCTTCGACGAGGACATCGTCATGTGGTGGAACTTCGTCGGGCGCACCCACGACGAGATCGTGGAGTACCGCGAGGAATGGCAGGCCCGTACCGCGCGTTTCGGCAGTGTGAGCGGATGGCGCGACGATCAGTACCTGCCGGCACCACCACTCCCCACCACCCGGCTCAAGCCCCGCAGGAGGAACCCGCAGTGACCGAGAACACCGAGACCGTCGCCGTCGCACGCAATGACGCGGAGGGCCGCTACGACATCACCGTCGACGGGGAGCTCGCCGGCTTCACCGTCTTCATCGACCGCGGTGAGCAGCGCATCTTCCCGCACACCCAGCTCGACGAGAAGTTCTCCGGCCGCGGCCTCAGCGGCATCCTGGTGCACGACGCGCTGGAGGACACCCGCGCCGCGGGCAAGCGCGTGGTGCCCGTGTGCCCGCTGGTCAAGCGGTACGTCTCCAAGCACCCGGAGGTGCAGGACATCGTCGACCCGGTGACCCCGGAGATCCTCGCCTCCCTGCAGTGATCGAGACGTTCACAGCGAACTGACAGCGAGTCGTCAGAGTCCCGGGCGCCGGGGCGTGCACTATGACGGTGTGTCCAGTGCGAAAGACGAAGCCAAGCCGCGTGTGCTCGTGGTCGACGACGAGCAGAGCATCCGGGAGCTGCTGCAGGTCAGCCTGAAGTTCCAGGGATTCGACGTGGCCGCGGCCCAGGACGGGCCGGCCGCGCTCGACCGGGTCCGCACCTTCCGGCCGGACGTCATGGTGCTCGACATCATGATGCCCGGCATGGACGGCCTGGGCCTGCTCAAGCGGCTGCGGCAGGACGGGATCGAGGCACCCGTCCTGTTCCTGACGGCCCGTGACTCGGTCGAGGACAAGGTGGCCGGGCTGACGCTGGGCGGCGACGACTACGTCACCAAGCCCTTCAGCCTCGAGGAGGTCGTGGCCCGGATCAACGTGCTGCTGCGCCGGCACGGCTTCGGCGAGGCCGCGGACTCGACCCGCCTGACCTTCGCCGATCTCGAGCTCGACGACGAGACGCACGAGGTGTGGAAGGCGGGCGAGCTGGTCGCGCTCTCGCCCACCGAGTTCACGCTGCTGCGCTACTTCATGGTCAACGCCGGCGTCGTGCTGTCGAAGCCGCGGATCCTCGACCACGTGTGGCACTACGACTTCGGCGGCGACGTCAACGTCGTCGAGTCCTACGTCTCCTACCTGCGCCGCAAGGTCGACACGGGCGAGCGACGGCTGATCCACACCCTCCGCGGCGTGGGGTACGTGCTCCGCGAACCGCGGTAGGCGCGCGATGGCTTCGCCCGCGCGCCGGCCGACCTCGGTCGCGTCCCGCGTGCCGCTGCGACTGTCGCTGGTCGCGCTCGTCGTCGGCCTCGTCTTCCTCGGGCTGCTGGCCTCGGGAACGGCGCTGACGGCGGCGATGAAGGACCAGCTCCTCTCCCGCGAGGACCAGGCGCTGCGCCAGGCGGCCGAGACGTGGGCCCGGCCCAAGCCGCCCCTGCTGCCCGAGCCGCCCCGCGGCGGGCGCCCGCCCACCCGCTTCTACCAGGCGGTCTTCCTCCCCGACGGCCGGCAGCTGCAGATCAGCAACCCCGACTTCACGGAGCGGCCCGATCTCTCGCGCCTCGGCGACCTGCACGGCGACGCCGTCACCGTGCACTCCGTCGGCGGCGGGGGACCGGAGTGGCGCGTGGTGCAGTCCTCGTCGGATTACGGCGTGGCCTTCGTCGCGGTCACACTCACCGACGTCGATTCCACGCTGCGGGTCATGATCGTGCTGGAGTTGCTCATCGGCGCCTGCGTGGTGATCATCGCGGGCGGCCTCGGCTACCTCGTGGTGCGCCGCTCGCTGCGCCCGCTCGAGGAGGTGGAGGCCACCGCGGAGGCGATCGCCGCGGGCGATCTCACCCGCCGCGTCCCCGAGGCGCCGGCGCACACCGAGGTCGGCCGGCTGTCGACGTCGATCAACACGATGCTGCACCAGGTGCAGGACTCGTTCGATCGCGTCGCGGCGTCCGAGGAGCGGGCCCGCGCCGACGAGGAGCGGATGCGCCGCTTCGTCGGCGACGCCTCGCACGAGCTGCGCACCCCGCTCACCTCGATCCGCGGGTTCGCCGAGCTGTACCGGCAGGGCGCCACCGACGACACCGGGTTCGTCATGTCCCGCATCGAATCCGAGGCGGAGCGGATGGGCCTGCTCGTCGAGGACCTGCTGCTGCTCGCCCGCCTCGACGCCCGCCGGCCGCTCGCCGCCGACACCGTCGACCTGGTCGCCGTCGCCGACGACGTGGTGCACGCCGCGCAGGCCCGCGAGCCGGGCCGGGACATCGCGCTCGAGCTCGACGGCGCCGACACCGTCGCGCTGACCGGCGACCGCGATCGCCTGCACCAGGTGGTCACCAACCTGGTCTCGAACGCCCTGCGGCACACGCCCGACGAGGCGACCGTCCGGGTCCGGCTCACCGAGGAGCCGGGCGCGGTGGTGCTCGCCGTCGCCGACACCGGCCCGGGCATGGAGCCCGACGAGGCCGCCCGCGTCTTCGAGCGGTTCTACCGCACCGACTCCTCGCGCAGCCGCGGCAGCGGGGGCGCCGGGCTGGGCCTGTCGATCGTGCACGGCATCGTCGAGCGCCACGGGGGCACCGTCACCGTCGACACCGCCCCGGGCGGGGGCGCGACCTTCACGGTGCGCCTGCCCCGCTAGTGCGCCGGGCGGGTCCGCGCCGGGCGGGTCACTCCGCCGCGAGCGCCTCGACGATCCTGGTCTGCGCGTCGTCGAGCGAATCGGCGCTCGGGTTCTGGTCGACGTTCGCGAAGTCGAAGTCGGTGAGTCCGTACGCCGGGAAGACGTGCAGGTGCAGGTGCGGGATCTCGAAGCCCGCGGCGATCAGGCCGGCGCGCGGCGCGTCGAAGGCGCGCTTGACGGCCCGCCCGAGCTTGCGCGCGACGGTGGTGAGGTGCGTCCAGAGCTCGTCGTCGATCGACTCCCAGTGGTCGACCTCCTCGCGCGGCACCACCAGCACGTGGCCCTGCGTGAGCGGGGCGATGGTCAGGAACGCCACCACCGAATCGTCCTGGTACACGAACCGGCCCGGGAGCTCGCCGGCGATGATCTTCGAGAAGACGGATGCCATGGGGCCAGGCTAGTGGAGGGTCCCGGTAGTGTCATGGCCGTGCGAGTACTCGTCATCGGCACCGGCGGCCGCGAACACGCCCTCCTCGACGCGCTGTCGCGCGACCCGCAGGTCACCGAGCTGCATGCGGCCCCGGGCAACCCGGGGACCGCGGCCATCGCGACCAACCACGCGGTCGACGCCTCGTCCGGTGACGAGGTGGCGGCACTCGCCGAGCGGCTCGGCGCCGACCTCGTGGTGATCGGCCCCGAGGTCCCGCTGGTCCTCGGCGTCGGCGACGCGGTCCGCGCCCGCGGCATCGCCGTCTTCGGCCCGTCCGCCGCCGCGGCGCAGATCGAGGGTTCCAAGGCCTTCGCCAAGGACGTCATGGACGCCGCCGGCGTGCGCACCGCGCGCAGCGAGATCGTCGACAGCCCGGCGGGCATCGACGCCGCGCTCGACCGCTTCGGCCCCACCTGGGTCGTCAAGGACGACGGCCTCGCCGCGGGCAAGGGCGTGGTCGTCACCGCCGATCGCGCCGCGGCCCGCGCCCACGCCGCGGACCTCATCGAATCGGGCCGGCCGGCACTGCTGGAGTCCTTCCTCGACGGCCCCGAGGTGTCCCTGTTCTGCCTCGTCGACGGCGAGGACGTGGTGCCGCTGCTGCCCGCGCAGGATCACAAGCGGGTCGGCGACGGCGACACCGGCCCCAACACCGGCGGCATGGGCGCCTACGCGCCGCTGCCGTGGCTCGCCGCCGGCGCGACCGAGGAGATCGTCGAGACCGTCGTGCGCCCCGTCGCGCGGGAGATGGTGCGGCGCGGCACCCCCTTCTCCGGGCTGCTCTACGCGGGCCTGGCGATGGGGGCCGAGGGCCCGGCCGTCGTCGAGTTCAACTGCCGCTTCGGAGACCCCGAGACGCAGGCCGTGCTGAGCCTGCTCGAGTCGCCCCTCGGCGCGGCGCTGCACGCGACCGCCACGGGCGCGCTGGGCGCGCTGCCGCCGCTCCGGTGGCGCGACGGTGCCGCGATCACCGTGGTGCTCGCCGCCGAGAACTACCCGGCCGCGCCGCGCAAGGGCGACGTCATCACGGGCGCCGAGGGCGCGGGGATCTACCACGCCGGAACGGCCGTCGACGGCGAGGGACGCCTCGTCTCCAACGGGGGCCGCGTGCTCAACGTGGTCGGCGTCGGCGACGACCTGGCGGCGGCCCGCGCGGACGCGTACGCGAAGCTCGAGCGGATCAAGCTGCCGGGCAGTCACTTCCGGACGGACATCGGGCACCAGGCCTTGCAGTAGCAATTCGGCCACGTCGGCCGCACCGGGTGCCGACGATTTGGTCGAAACCGTCTGGTCGAGCGGGACGTGCTGGCAGCATGTCTCAGATGACAGCCGCGACCACGCCCAAGGGTGAGCGCCGGCGCGCGGCCCTCGTGGCGGCGGCCGGAGAGCTCCTCGTCGAGGGCGGCTTCGAATCGGTCCGGCACCGCGCCGTCGCGCACCGCGCCCACATCCCTCTGGCCGCGACCACCTACTACTTCGAGTCGCTGGGCGACCTGCTCTCGAACGCCGTCGCCTACGCCGGGGAGCTCGACGTGGCCGCGGTCCGGGGCCGCGTCGAGGCGGTGAGCCGGCGCAAGCGCGGCGATTCCGCCCTGGCGAAGCTCCTCGCGTCGATCTTCTTCGCCTGCGACACCGCGGCGGAGCGCGGTGCCCTCGTCTCGCGCTACGAGCGGATGGTGCTGTGCGCCCGCGACCCCGAGCTCACCCGCCTGCAGGGGCAGATGCGGAACGTGCTGGCGGAGTTGCACGTCGAGGTGCTGACCCGCTCGGGCCGCCGGGCCACGGCGCCGTGTGTCGGTCGGCTGATGGCGATCGAGGACGGGGCCGCCCTCGCCGCGTTCACCACCCACGGGTCCGACGTGCCCCGCGCGGTCCGGGACGCGCTCGCCACCGTCGTCGACGATCTGGTGCCCGCCCTTCCGTGACGGGCCCCGGCGCCGCCCGTGAGAGAATCGGGGGGTGAGCACTCCCCGCATCCCCGACGTCCTCGCCAACCGCTACGCCAGCCCGCGCATGCGCGAGCTGTGGTCGCCGGAGTACAAGATCGTGCTCGAGCGCCAGCTGTGGATCGCGGTGCTCAAGGCGCAGCGCGACCTCGGGATCGATGTTCCCGACGGTGCCGTCGAGGCCTACGAGAAGGTGGTCGACCAGGTGGACCTGGCGTCCATCGCGGAGCGCGAGCGGATCACCCGGCACGACGTGAAGGCGCGGATCGAGGAGTTCAGCGACCTCGCCGGCTTCGAGCAGATCCACAAGGGCATGACCTCCCGCGATCTGACGGAGAACGTCGAGCAGCTGCAGGTGCTGCGCTCGCTGGAGTACGTCCGCGACCACGCCGTCGCGGTGGCGGCGCGGCTCGCCGAGCGGGCGGCGCAGTACTCGTCCGTCGTCATGGCGGGTCGCTCGCACAACGTCGCCGCGCAGGCCACGACGCTGGGCAAGCGCTTCGCCTCGGCGGCCGACGAGCTGCTGGTGGCGATCGCCCGGCTCGAGGACCTCATCGGCCGCTACCCGCTGCGCGGCATCAAGGGCCCGATGGGCACCTCGCAGGACATGCTCGACCTCCTCGGCGGCGACGCCGCCAAGCTCGCCTCCTTGGAGACGCGCGTCGCCGAGCATCTGGGCTTCTCCCAGTCGCTCTCCTCGGTCGGCCAGGTGTACCCGCGGTCGCTGGATCACGACGTGGTGAGCGCGCTCGTCCAGGTGGCGGCGGGACCGTCGTCGATGGCCACGACGATCCGGCTCATGGCCGGGCACGAGCTGGTCACCGAGGGCTTCCAGCTCGGTCAGGTGGGCAGCTCCGCGATGCCGCACAAGATGAACACCCGCTCGTGCGAGCGCGTCAACGGCCTCACCGTGATCCTGCGCGGGTACGGCTCCATGGCGGCCGAGATGGCGGGCTCGCAGTGGAACGAGGGCGACGTCTTCTGCTCCGTGATCCGCCGCGTGGCCCTGCCGGATTCGTTCTTCGCGATCGACGGCCTCTTCGAGACCTTCCTGACCGTCCTCGACGAGTTCGGCGCCTACCCGGCCGTCATCGAGAACGAGCTCAACCGCTACCTGCCCTTCCTCGCGACCACGCGCGTGCTCATGGCCGCGGTCCGCGCGGGCGTGGGCCGCGAGGTGGCGCACGAGGCGATCAAGGAGCACGCCGTCGCCGTCGCGCTGGCCATGCGCGAGGAGGGCAAGGAGCCCGACCTGCTCGATCGCCTCGCCGGCGACGCCCGCCTCGGACTGTCCCGGGCGCAGCTCGACGAGGCGCTGGCGGACCGCGCCGTCTTCACCGGCGCTGCCGAGGCCCAGGTCGCCCAGGTCGTCGCGGCGGTCGAGGAGCTGACCGCGAAGTACCCCGACGCCGCCGCGTACAACCCGGCCCCCATCCTCTGAGCGCTACGCCGGCGAGGGCGCGACGCGCGGTAGCACGAGGTACCGCAGCCGGGGCCAGTCCCAACAGAGTAGGAAGATCACGCCCACCAGCAATCCTGCCGTGATGAACCGGGTGTTCCCGAACGGCAGGGTCCAGGTCACGACGACGATGCCGATCGCCAGCGGTAGATAGACCAGTACACCGACGGCCGCCAGCGACGGGATCAGTAGCAACACCGCTGCCACGAGCTGACTGACCCCGACGAGCCAGTACACGGACGGCAATGCCTCGAGGTGCGCGAAGAAGCCTCCGACGGGGTCGGAGGGCGGGAGCCGCGTGAACGGTTGACCGAGAACCTTCTTCGCGCCCGACGGGACGAACGCGACAGCGAGCAGTACACGCACCGGCCAGACCAGAAAGTGCACGGGGAAGGCGCCCGTCACGGCCACGAAGAGACGGTCTCCCAGGGCAACGAGAGATTTCATACGCCAACGATAGAAGCACCTCCCCGCTCTCGGCATCCGGCGATTCCCTGACATTCGACGCCCGAAGCCCTTCAGGCGAGTCGTACGGCGAACCCGGTTCGAGGGGAGATGCAGAGCACTGCCGCCCGCCGAAACCGCTGGCAACCGGCGGGGCGATAGGGTTGGGGTGTGCGTCCTGAACTGAGCGAATACACGCCGATCTACTCGGGCAAGGTCCGCGAGCTGTACGAGATCGACGGCGAGCACCTGCTGCTCGTCGCGAGCGACCGGATCAGCGCCTACGACTACGTCCTGGACACGCCGATCCCCGACAAGGGGCGCGTGCTCACCGCGATGTCGGTCTTCTTCTTCGACGCGCTGGGCGTGCCGAACCACCTCGCCGGGCCGGCCGACGATCCGCGCATTCCCGAGTCGGTGCTCGGCCGCGCGCTGGTCACCCGCCGGCTCGACATGGTGCCGGTGGAGTGCGTGGCCCGCGGCTACCTCACCGGCTCCGGCCTCAAGGAGTACCGCGCGAACGGCGAGGTGTGCGGGGTGCCGCTGCCCGAGGGTCTGGTCGACGGCAGTCGCATCGACCCGCCGATCTTCACGCCCGCCACCAAGGCGGCCGTCGGTGACCATGACGAGAACGTCTCCTTCGAGCGGGTCGCCGAGGACGTCGGGATCGAGCTGGCGACGCGCCTGCGGGATCTCACGCTCGACGTCTACGGCCGCGGCGCCGACATCGCCCGGACGCGGGGGATCATCCTCGCGGACACCAAGTTCGAGTTCGGGCTCAGCTCCGACGGTGACCTCCTCCTCGCCGACGAGGTGCTCACGCCCGACTCCTCCCGGTACTGGGACGGCGCGCTGTACGAGCCCGGCACGGTGCTGCCCAGCTTCGACAAGCAGATCGTGCGCGACTGGCTCACCAAGGATTCCGGGTGGTCCACCGACGCCGGCGCCCCGCCCCCGGCCCTCCCCGCGGAGGTGGTGGAGCGCACCCGCGCCCGCTACATCGAGGCGTACGAGCGTATCTCGGGCCTGAGCTTCGCCGATTGGCCGGGCGGTGCCGCATGACCGGCCCGGTGCAGCCCATCGCGAAGAAGGTTCCGGCGCCGCGGACCTTCCACGGCGACACCGTGATCGACGACTACGCCTGGCTCGCCGACATCAAGAACGACGAGGTGCTCGACTACCTGCGCGCCCACAACGCCTTCACGGAGGCGGCCACCGCGGATCAGGAGCCGCTGCGCGAGGCGATCTTCGGCGAGATCAAGGCGCACACCCAGGAGACCGACATGTCGGTCCCGCAGCGCCGCAAGGATCACTGGTACTACGCGCGGACCGTCGAGGGCAAGCAGTACGGGATCCACTGCCGCGCACCGATCACGGGGCCCGACGACTGGACCCCGCCGGTGCTGTCCGACGCGCCGCTCCCCGGCGAGCAGGTGCTGCTGGACCTGAACGTCGAGGCCGAGGGGCACGAGTACATCGCCGTCGGCGCGGCGGCGGTCTCGCCCGACGGTACGCTCCTGGCCTTCTCGCTCGATACCGACGGCGACGAGCGGTTCACGCTGCGCGTCCGGAACATCGACACGGGCGAGCTGCTGCCCGACACAGTGGAGGGCGCCTTCTACGGCGCCACCTGGGCGCTCGACGGGCGGCACCTGTTCTACACCACCGTCGACGACGCCTGGCGGGCCGATACCATCTGGCGGCACGAGATCGGTTCCACCGCAGACGATGTGAAGGTCTTCCATGAGGCGGACCAGCGCTTCGGTGTGGGCGTCGGCCTCACCCGCAGCGAGAAGTACCTGATGATCGCCGCCTCGTCGACGCTCAGCTCCGAGACCTGGGTCCTCGATGCGACCGACCCGACGGGCGAGTTCCGCGTGCTGCGGCCGCGCGAGGAGGACGTCGAGTACTCCGTCGAGCACGCGGTGCTGGACGGCGAGGACCGGTTCCTGTTCCTGCACAACCGCACCGGCATCAACTTCGAGCTGGCCTCGGCCCCCGTCGACGCCCCGGGGGAGTGGACGGTGCTCGTCCCGCACCGCGACGACGTGCGGCTCGAGTACGTGGACGCCTACGCCCGACGGCTCGCCCTCGGGTACCGACGGGGCGGCCTCCCTCGGCTTGCGCTCGCCGCGGCCACGGCCGCGCCGGAGTTCACCGAGTGGGACCCGGGCGAGGAGCTCGTGAACCTGGGACCCGCCGCGAACCCCGAGTGGGACGCGCCGCGGCTGCGGCTGGCCTACGAATCCTTCGTGACCCCGGGCACCGTCCTCGAGCTCGACCCGGCGACGGGTGAGCAGGCGGTGCTCAAGCGCCATAACGTGCCCGGCTACGACGCCGAGCTCTACACCGCGGAGCGGGTCTGGGTGAGCGCCCGCGACGGCGCGCAGGTGCCGGTATCGGTGGTGCGCCGCAAGGACACCGGCGACGGCCCTGCTCCCACCCTGCTGTACGGCTACGGCTCCTACGAGGCCACGTTCGACCCGTGGTTCTCGGTCGCGCGTCTCTCGCTCATGGACCGCGGCGTGGCCTTCGTCGTCGCGCACGTGCGCGGCGGCGGCGAGATGGGCCGCGCCTGGTACGACCACGGCAAGCAGTTGGAGAAGACCAACACGTTCACCGACTTCGTCGACGTCGCCCAGCACCTGATCGACTCCGGACGCGCCGTGCCACAAAGGCTCGTGGCCATGGGCGGCAGCGCCGGCGGCCTGCTCGTGGGCGCCGTGGCGAACCTCGCGCCGGAGCTGTTCTCCGGGATCGTCGCCGACGTGCCCTTCGTGGATCCGCTGACCTCGATCCTCGACCCGAGCCTGCCGCTCACCGTGGGGGAGTGGGACGAGTGGGGCAACCCGCTCGAGAGCGCCGAGGTGTACCGGTACATGCGGGACTACTCGCCGTACGAGAACGTCGCCGCGAAGCCCTACCCGGCGATCCTCGCGACCACCTCGCTCAACGACACCCGCGTGCTCCCGACCGAGCCCGCGAAGTGGGTGGCCAAGCTCCTCGACCACACCACGTCGGGCGAGCAGATCCTGCTCAAGACGGAGATGGTCGCGGGCCACGCCGGCGTCAGCGGGCGGTACGCGAAGTGGCGCGAGACCGCCTTCGAGTACGCCTGGGTCCTCGACCGGCTGCGCGTCGCGCAGTAGCTCCGAGAGCCGTCCGCCGCCCACCGTCGCCGGAGCGCGGCGGCGTGACGAACGAGAAGTGCCCGGCCCCCATCGGGGGCCGGGCACTCGTCGGATCAGGCGAGGATCAGTGCGGCATGACCATCTGCCGCTCGGCGGCCTCGGTGTCCGCCTCGTGGGAGCGGGGCAGGAAGAACGCCGGAATGATGCACAGCGCCACCAGGATCGCGGCCACGAAGTACGTGTTCCCGAAGGCCTCCGCCGCGAACGGCAGGTTGTCGTGCAGGAACTTCGAGAAGCCGGTCTCGCCCTGGAACATCGCGATGCCCTGCTCGCGAGCCTCGGGGCTCGAGTTCAGGCCGAAGGCCAGCGCGCCCGTGTGCTTCTCGCCCTGCGGGGTCGGCATCGCGGGGCCGGCGTTGGTCAGCCAGTTGGTGAACAGCACCGAGAAGATCGCGGTACCCATCGAGGCGGCGATCTGCTGGACGATGTTCGTCAGCGTCGAACCGCGGGAGATGGACTCCGGCGCCAGGGTGCGGATCGCGGCCGACATGGTCGGCATCATCGTCATACCCATGCCGAGGCCCTGGATGAGCAGCGAGCCCAGCAGGATCCAGTACGGGGTCTCCGCGGTGAGCTGCGTGAAGGCGATCATGCCGCCGGTGATCAGCGCGAGGCCGGTCATGACGAACTTGCCCGGGCCCATCTTGTCGGTGAGCACGCCGGCGATCGGCATGGTCAGCATGGCGCCCAGGCCCTGCGGTGCGAGCAGCAGGCCGGCCATGAGGGTCGACTCGCCGCGGATGCCGATGAAGTACTGCGCGTACAGGATCGAGCTGCCGAAGAAGGCCATCGCGAACATCGCGAAGGTGATCATGGCGACCGTCATGTTGCGGTTCTTGAACAGCCGCAGGTCCAGCAGCGGCAGCTTGGCGCGCAGCGCCCAGAACACGAACGCGACGATCAGCACGAGGCCGACGATCGTGGCGGGGATGACCCGGCTGGTGTACATCGACGAATCCGACTGCGCCTCGGGGATCGAGGAGACGCCGAACAGGAACAGCGCGAGGCCGGGCGAGAGCAGCACGAAGCCCACGAGGTCGAACTTCTGGCCCTTGACGGGCTCGTCCTTGTCCAGCACGAACCAGGCGTAGACGATCGCGATCGCGCCGATCGGGACGTTGATCAGGAAGATCCAGTGCCACGAGAAGGACTCGATCAGCCAGCCGCCGAGGATCGGGCCGCCGATGGGGCCGAGCAGCATCGGGATGCCGAGCACGGCCATGACGCGGCCGATGCGCTCCGGGCCGGCGGCCCGGGTCAGGATCATCATGCCGAGCGGCATCAGCATGCCGCCGCCGAGGCCCTGCAGCACCCGGTACAGGATCAGCAGGTCGATCGAGGTCGCGGTGGCGCACAGCGCCGAACCCGCGACGAACATCGCGGTCGCGGCCATGTAGAGCCGCTTGGTGCCGAATCGGTCCGCGGCCCAGCCCGTCACGGGGATGACGGCGGCGAGCGCCAGGGTGTAACCGGTCATGGTCCAGGCGACGGTGGCCGGCGAGGCGCCCCACTGTGCCTGGAAGGTGTTCTGCGCGACGGCCACGATCGTCATGTCCAGGATGGCCATGATCGACCCGAGGACGACCACACCGGCCACCATCAGGACGCGACGGTCGAGGCCCTCACCCGCGTGCGGGATCCCGCTCTTGTCGAGCGTGTTCTCGGTACTCATGCGTTCTCTTTCATTGCGGTGAAGAAGGGGTTCGGAGGGATCAGGCCCTCGTCGAGGATCTCGACCATCACGTCGTGCAGCCTGGTGCGGAGCGCGAGCGGCAGCCGCTCCGCGAAACTCAGCACCTCACGGTGCTTGTCGCTGACCGCGGACGCAACCGTTTTTCGCCCGAGGTCGGTGATGGTCAGGTTCTTGATCCGGCGGTCCGAGGCGTCCTCACGCCGATCCACCATCTCGAGCTGGACGAGCTTCTCCACGTTGCGTCCCGTGGCGGCGACGGACAGCCCCAGATCGTCGGCGAGCCGGTTGATCGGGAGCGGGGTCTCGGCCGCGGTGAGCTGCAGCAGGATGTGGAACTGGTGCGCGGTGATGTCCGACGACAGCATCGTGCCCAGACTCTCCTGCGTGACGTTGCACATGAGTCGGCCCATGAACTCCGAGAAGACCGTGGTGAGGTCCTCGGGGGTCACGTCCGTGGAGGTTGCTTGCACCCAAAAACGATAACTCTCGCGCAATCATTGCGCAATCGAGATAGATGTGTCCTGCGTTACACCTCCGCGTAGGCTCGGGCGCATGACCGCTCTCGACTCCATCGCCCTCACCACGCTCGACGGTGCCGCCACCTCCCTCGCCGACTACGCCGGCCGGGCCGTGCTCGTCGTCAACGTCGCCAGCAAGTGCGGCCTGACCCCGCAATACGCCGGCCTGGAGGCGCTCGCGACCCGCTACGCCGAGCGCGGCCTGACGGTGCTCGGCGTGCCCTGCAACCAGTTCGCCGGCCAGGAGCCCGGCACCGCGGAGGAGATCGCGACGTTCTGCTCCACCAGCTACGGCGTCACCTTCCCGCTCCTGGAGAAGACGGACGTCAACGGCGAGAACCGGAACCCGCTGTACGCCGAGCTGACGAAGACCGCCGACGCCGAGGGCGAGGCCGGCGACATCCAGTGGAACTTCGAGAAGTTCCTCGTCGCGCCCGATCACGTCGCGGTGCAGCGCTTCCGTCCGCGCACGGAGCCCGAGTCCGACGAGGTCGTCGGCGCGATCGAGGCCGTCCTCCCCGCCTGACCGGCCGCGCGCCTCGCCGCAGCGTCTCGCCGCCGCGCGTCGCCGCGCCGGACCGTTCAGCGACACGCAACCTCTCGTCCCCGAGCGGGACACCTGGGGCGCGCACACTGCGGACATGAGCTCGCCGCTGTACGTCTCCGTCTCCGCCCTCTCCGACGCCACCCGCGCGGACGCGGAACGGTTCGCGGCCCGGATGGACGAGCGTGGTGTGCCCGTCTCGCTGCTCGTGGCGCCCCGCCTGAAGGGCAAGTACAAGCTGGTCGACGACCCGTCGACCCAGTCCTTCCTGCGGGAGCGCCGCGCGGCGGGCGACGCCGTCGTGCTCAACGGCTACGACCAGGCCGCGACGAAGCGCCGCCGCGCCGAGTTCTCCACCCTCGGTGCGCACGAGGCCGCGCTGCGGCTCGCCGCCGCCGACCGGGTGCTCGAGACGGTGGGGCTGCGCACCCGCGTCTTCGCCGCGCCCCGCTGGAACGCCTCCACCGGCGCGGTACTCGCGCTGCCCGACGCCGGTTTCCGGCTCAACCTCGGTTACACCGCCATCGCCGACCTCGTCACCGGCGAGGAGGAGAAGGCCCGCGTCCTCGGCATCGGCGACGGCTTCCTCAGCGAGCCGTGGTGGTGCCGGGCGCTGCTCGCGCAGGCCAACCGCATCGCCCGGCGCGGCGGCACGCTCCGCCTCGCGGTCGACGCCCGCCGCCTCGCCTCGTCGACCGTCTCGCGCACGATGCTCGACGCCGTCGACCTCGCGCTGCATCACGGCGCGACGCCGGTCGTCTACGAGCACCGCACCCGGGTCCTCGTCGCCGCCTAGAACTCGCGCGTCTCCCCGGCGCCCCACGCGACGAACTCGGCACCGTCGGGCCGCATGTCCGCGAGCCGGCCGAGGTAGACCCCCGCGCCCTCGGCGGAGAGCAGCGCGTCGTGGATCGGGACCGCGACGGCGGGGCGGACCGCGCGGAGGAAGTCGATCGTCTCGCTGATCCGGCACCACGGCGCGTTGACCGGCAGGCCCAGCACGTCGACGGGGACGTCGGGCACGAAGAGCGCGTCGCCGGGGTGGTAGAACCGGCCGATCCGCTCCTCGTCGCCCAGCAGCACCGACGTGTTGTCGATCGTCGGCAGGTCGGGATGGATGACGGCGTGGGTGCCGCCCACGGCGCGGGCGATGAGGTTGCCGATGCCGTAGTCGTGGCCGGGGAGGGCCGCGATCCAGCGGCCGCCGCGCGCGGCCGCGGTGGTCGGATCGGCGAACAGCTGCGCGTCGGGGTTGGCGGCGACGAGGGCGTCGATCCGGGCGGGATCGAGGTGATCGGGGTGCTGGTGGGTGACCACGATCGCGTCCAGCCCGGTGAGTTCCTCGAAGCCGTGGGAGAACGTTCCGGGGTCGAAGAGCACCGACGTCTCGGACATCTCCACGAGGACGCACGAATGGCGGTAGTGGGTGAGTCGCATGCGCCCAGTATGCGCCGGTAAACTCACTTGTACAGCGCGATCGACACCCCGAGAGCGCGGTCGAATCGAGAGGGAGCCGCACGTGGCGCGGATTGTGGTGGACGTGATGCCGAAGGCCGAGATCCTGGACCCGCAGGGGAAGGCGATCGTGGGCGCGCTCGACCGCCTGGGCTTCGCCGGGGTCGCGGATGTGCGGCAGGGCAAGCGGTTCGAGCTCGAGGTCGAGGGCGACCTCAGTGACGATCAGCTCGAGAAGATCGCGGCCGACGTGCTCGCGAACACCGTCATCGAGGACTTCACCGTCACCCGGGTCGACGCATGACGCGGGTCGGCGTCATCACCTTCCCCGGCACGCTCGACGACGTCGACGCGGCGCGCGCGGTGGAGCGGGCGGGCGGCGAGGCCGTCTCGCTCTGGCACAAGGACCACGACCTCCAGGGCGTCGACGCGGTCGTCGTGCCCGGCGGCTTCTCCTACGGCGACTACCTGCGCGCCGGCGCCATCGCCTCCCTCGCCCCCGTGATGACCGAGGTCGTCGAGGCCGCGGGCAAGGGCATGCCGGTGCTCGGCATCTGCAACGGCTTCCAGATCCTGTGCGAGGCGGGCCTGCTCCCCGGCGCGCTCACCCGGAACGAGGGCCTGCACTTCGTCTGCCGCGACCAGTGGCTGCGGGTCGAGGCCACGAACACCGCGTGGACCTCGCGCTACGAGTCCGGCGCCGAGATCCTGATCCCGGTCAAGAACGCCGAGGGTCGCTTCCAGGCGTCCGAGGCGGTGCTCGACGAGCTGGAGGGCGAGGGCCGCGTCGCGTTCCGCTACGTGGGCGGCAACCCGAACGGCTCGCAGCGCGACATCGCCGGGATCAGCTCGGCCGACGGCCGCATCGTCGGCCTCATGCCGCACCCGGAGCACGCCACCGAGGCGCTCACCGGGCCGTCGGACGACGGCCTCGGCATCTTCTACTCCGCGCTGGACGCGGTGCTGTCGGCCTGATGGCTACCGGCCGAGCGTCCGCGGACGGGTTGTGCGCCTTCGTCGACGCCTCCCCGTCGCCCTTCCACGTCTGCCAGACGGTGGCCCGCCGGCTCGGTGACGCCGGATACACCGAGCTGGTCGAGCACGACGTGTGGCCCGGCCCCGGCAAGTACTTCGTGGCGCGCGGCGGCTCGATCATCGCCTTCGACTCCTCGCACTGCGAGCACGGCGAGCTCCCGGCCTTCCGCATCGTCGGCGGCCACACCGACAGCCCCAACCTGCGGGTCAAGCAGCACCACGACGCGGAATCCGCCGGCCTGGCGCAGGTGCTCCTCGAGCCCTACGGCGGCGCGTGGCTCAACTCCTGGCTCGACCGCGACCTCGGGGTGTCCGGACGGATCGCGGTGCGCGAGGGCGGCAGGGTCGTGCACACGCTGGTGCGGATCGACGAGCCGCTACTGCGGGTCCCCCAGCTGGCGATCCACCTCTCGGAGAACCGCAAGGGCGTCGAGCTCGACCCGCAGCGGCACCTGCACGCGATCTGGGGCACGGCCGGCGCGGGCGGTTTCCTCGCGCGGGTGGCGGCCTCGGAGGGGTACGCCGCCGAGGACGTGCTCGGCTTCGAGCTGATGACGCACGACCTGGCGCCGTCGCGCACCGTCGGGGCCGACGGTGCCCTCGTCTCCGCGCCCCGGCTCGACAACCAGGGCACCTGCTACGCGGGCACCGAGGCGCTGCTGGCGGTCACCCCGGTCGACGGGATCGTGCCCGTGCTGGCGCTGTTCGACCACGAGGAGGTGGGCTCGGGCTCCGATCGCGGCGCCGCGTCCGACTTCCTCATCACGGTGCTGGAGCGGATCGGCCTGTCGCACAGTCTCAGCCGCGAGGACTTCCTGCGCACGCTGAGCCTGTCCGCGGTGGCGTCGGGCGACATGGCGCACGCGACGCATCCGAACTACCCGGACCGGCACGAGCCCGCGCACCACATCGCGGTGAACGGCGGCCCCGTGCTCAAGGTGAACCAGAATCTGCGCTACGCCTCGGACTCCGACGGCGAGGCGCTGCTCGCCCTCGCCGCCGAGCAGGCGGGCGTGCCGCTGCAGCGCTACGTGCACCGGGCCGACCTGCCCTGCGGCTCGACGATCGGCCCGATCACCGCGGCCCGCACCGGCCTGACCACGGTCGACGTGGGCGCCCCGCAGCTCGCGATGCACAGCGCCCGCGAACTCATGGGCTCCGCCGACGTCGGGTACTACTCCGCAGCCCTCGCCGCGTTCCTCGCGCCCGCCTGAGGCAAAGGCGGAGCGGCAACGAACGCGCTCGATCGGCGGCACGGTCTCCGGGAAGCCGGGTGAATCAGTGGATACTGACCGCCATGGCGCGAGGTGTGCCCCGATGAGCGGCGGCAATCCGACTGCGCTCGGACTACATGGCGTGTATTCCCTCCGACACTCCCTAGTTGTATGTCAACATTGACTAATGTTCGGGACAATTATCTGGGATGTCTTCTCGCGAGCGGATGCCGGGGAGCTGCGGGATGCTATTGACGATCTTGCATCGCCGACAGATCAGATCGGATGGTCGAGCGCGGGGGTCTACGCATTTTATGATCCGGAATTAGGCGCGCGTCAAGCATGCGGTGGGCGGATCAAGTATGTCGGCCTTGCCGTCGACTTGTCCGACCGGTTTGCTCAGCACAACGGGATCAAAGCGACTCGTGCTGGCTCCTCGAAGCGCGAGAAGATCGAGGACTGGTTTCGGGTGCACGAGTATCTTGGGTATTCGGCCTTCGTTCAGACGCCTTTACATCAGGCGCACAACTCACGGTTCAACCGAAACATTGGAATCACTGATTGGATTGAAGACTTCGAGTATGATGCCGAAGCGAGGGAAGCGATCGCATTGATCGAAGGTCAGCTTATTCAATCTGGAGTTCTCGACGAGGGTTCGCGACCTGAATGGAACAAGATTGGCGGGCTGCGCGCGGGTCAAAACCGAGCGGCAGGAGGATCTGGAATGGCCCTGCTGCGACTTCTCGATGGGACTGAAGACAGTCTTTTCGTAGCTCGCCGATCAATTCGTCAGCTTGCTGCTGACTCGGCAGCGTATTTCTACGAGTCTGACATACTTCACACTGCGCGAGTGCAGGCTCTAATTGCGGCTTCTGAGGAAGGTGCGTCTAATGGACACATAATGAGCCAGCTTGATCGGATGGCTCGAGATGATTCGCCCTGGTCGGCAAACGGGTTGGGTTCGCATATTTGTGACCAGATTTCTCGGATGCGCGATACGGGATATCTCGCGTCAACGACGCGAAAGTGAAACGCAGTGGAAGTTGATTGCTGCAGTTGCTGTCACTTTGCGGTTTGATTGTGGCTTCAGGCGCCGGGTCCGAGCGGTCGGTGCAGCTGGTAGTTCCCTGACACAGTCGCCCGCAACGGGTTGCACTGGCGGGCGGTTCGATTCGATGGACGTAGGCCGCGAGGCGCCCGAGCGGTTCCCACGGGGCCTCGTAGACCGATGGGGAGAATCGCCCCCTGCCGCTCGATGCCGCCGCAAGTACATCAGCGTATTGGCGTTCCTCGGTCCTGCTCCAGGCTCAGCCCCGGAAGTCCAGCAGCACCTTCCCGGACGCCGCGGGGTCGCGGGCGATGGCGAAGGCCTGCGCGGCGTCGGCGGCGGGCAGCACATGGGTCACCACGCCGCGCACGTCCAGCGAACCGTCGGCCAGCGCCGCGATCACGGGGTCGATCTCGTCGTTGAACCGCAGGGCCCCGCGCAGGTCCAGTTCGCGGGTGATGACCGTGGCCGCGGGGAAGTCGATGTGGCCCGCACGCTGCAGGCCGAGCATGACCACGACGCCGCCGCGCGCCGCGGCGTCGACCGCGGCGTGCAGACCGGGCACCGTGCCGGAGGACTCGATCACCACGTCCGCGTGCAGCGCGGCGACGGCGTCGGACTCCCGGGCGTCGAGGACGGCCGTGGCGCCCAGTGCCCGCGCGCGCTCGCGCGGTTCGGCCGCGATGTCGGTGGCCACCACTTCGGCGGCGCCGTGGTGCAGGGCCACCGCGACGGCGAGCAGCCCGATCGGCCCGGCGCCGATCACGGCGACCCGCTTGCCCGCGACGTCGCCGGCCCGTTCCACGCCGTGCCAGGCGACGGNGGCCGGCTCGATGAGCGCCGCGTCCCGGGGGTCCAGGCCCGCGGGGAGGGCGCGCAACATCCGGGTGGGGAGGGCGACCCGGCGGGCGAACGCCCCGTCGCAGTGCGGGAAGTGCGCCGCCGACCCGAGGTACGTGGACGCGGGCGCCAGGTTCGGGCGGTCCGCCGGGTACGGCACCCCGTCGACCCCGTGCGGCGTGCCCGGGTGCACGGCGACGGGCGTGCCCGCCGCGGGCCCGGACCCGTCGGCCGCGGCCCGGTCGACGATGCCGACCACCTCGTGGCCGAGCACCATCGGGGCGCGCAGGATCGAGGTCCCGGCGGCGCCGTGCAGCCAGTAGTGCAGGTCGGAGCCGCACACCCCGCCGTAGTCGATCGCGATCACGGCCTCGTCCGCGGCGGGCGCCGGCTCGGGGAGCGCCTCCACGCGGAGGTCCTCGGCCGCGTGCGCGACGACACCCAGGTTCATCTGTTCCCCGCTCATACGACCGCCGTCATGCCGCCGTCGACGTACAGGACCTGCCCGTTGACGAACGCGGACGCCTCGGAGGCGAGGAAGACCAACGGCCCCACCAGATCCGCGACGTCGCCCCAGCGCGCGGCCGGGGTGCGGCCGGCGACCCACGCGGAGAACTCGGCGTCCTCGACGAGGGCCTGCGTCAGCTCCGTCGCGAAGTAGCCGGGGGCGATCGCGTTCGCGGTGATGCCGTGCGGCGCGAGCTCGGCGCACAGGCCCTTGGTCAGCATGACGATGCCGCCCTTGGTCGCCGCGTAGGGGGTGATGTTCGGCCGGGCGAGCTGCGACTGCACCGAGCCCAGGTTCACGATCCGCCCGCTGCCGCGCGCGATCATGCCCGCCGCGACGCGCTTCGCGACGAGGAAGGCGCTGGTGAGGTTCGTGGCGAGCAACGTGTTCCAGTCGGCGGCGGGGAACTCGGTGAGCGGGTGCCGGATCTGCATGCCCGCGTTGTTGACCAGGATGTCCGGGGTGCCGTGTTCGGCCTCGATCGCGCCGATCGTCGCGTCGACGGCGGCCTCGTCGGTCACGTCGAAGGCCGTGGCGTGCACGGGGTTCCCGGTCACGATCTCCGCGGCCGTCCGACGGGCCGTGGTGAGGTCGCGGCCGTGCACGATCACGCTCGCGCCCGCCGCGGAGAGGCCCGCGGCCAGCCGGCGCCCGATGCCGCGGGTGCTGCCGGTGACGAGCGCGGTGCGGCCCGTCAGGTCGAAGGCGGTGGTGTCGCTGGGCATGGGTGCCTTTCAGTGCGCTGTGGACGGGGCGNACGGCGCCGCCGTCGCGGNGGCGGGAACCACGTCGGGGGACGGGAAGTCGAGCGTGCTCAGCGCGGCGGTACCGGGCACCGCGTAGCCGGCGCCGGCCTCGGCGTCCGAGATCTTCACGGCGTCGTCGGTGCGGGTGAGGTCGCGGCCCACGGTCTCGGGCACCAGGAAGGTGCTCGCCGCGGTGATGGTGCACAGCGCCACCATGTACAGGCCCAGGACGAGCCAGTTCCCGTCGGTGACCCTGATCAGGTAGGCGCCGAGCACGCCCGCCACGCCGCCGGCGAGGACCGCGGAGATCTCGCGGGCCATGGCGACGCCCAGGTAGCGGTGCCGCGCGCCGAACATCTCGGGGATGAGCGCGCACTGCGGGCCGAGCATCGAGTTCACGCCCACGCCGATGCCGATCGCGATGACGGCGACGGCGATCGCGTGGTTGTGCAGCGTCAGCGCCCACCACGCGGGCAGCGCGTAGACGAGCAGGAACAGGGCGCCGGCCCGGTAGACGATGCGGCGGCCGAACCGGTCGGAGAGGTGCCCGGTGAACGGGACCGAGAAGACGCCGACGAGCGAACCGAGGGTGACGCCCCAGGTGAGCACGCCCTTGTCGGCGCCCGGCCCGGTGACGCTGACGAAGAAGGACAGCGCCAGCGCCTGGAACATGTACGAGCCGCCGTTCTCCGCCATCCGCAGGCCGATGCCCACGAGGACGCCCGGGAAGCCGTGCTTGAACAGCTCGCGGACGGGCTTGTCGGCGACCTGCTCGTGCTTCTCCAGCTCGACGAAGGTCGGCGTCTCCTGCAGCTTCATCCGGATGGCGACGGCCAGCAGGATCAGCAGGAAGGACGAGAGGAAGGGCACGCGCCAGCCCCAGCTGAGCATCGCCTCCTCGGGCAGCTGGCTGATCAGCGTGAAGACCAGGGCGGCGAGCAGTGTGCCCGCCTGGATGCCGATGAAGGGCAGCGCGGAGAAGAAGCCGCGGCGCTTGACCGGCGCGTACTCGGCCATGAGCACCGTCGACCCGGCCTGCTCGGCGCCCGCGCCGAAGCCCTGCAGCAGGCGCAGTGCGACCAGCATGATCGGCGCCCAGATGCCGATCGACTCGTAGGTCGGCAGCAGGCCGATCAGGGTGGAGGCGCCGCCCATCAGCATGATCGTGATGACGAGGACCGCCTTGCGGCCCACCTTGTCGCCGAGGCGGCCGAAGAACAGGCCGCCGAACGGGCGGGCGGCGAAGCCCACGCCGAAGGTCGCGAAGGCCGCCACCGTGGCCATGGCCGGATCGCCCTGCGGGAAGAACAGCACGTTGAAGATCAGCGCCGTGGACAGGCCGTACAGCGCGAAATCGAAGTACTCGAGCGCGCTGCCGATGCTGGAGGCCAGGGTCGCGCGCTTGAGGTTCGCGGCGTACTCGGGGTCCTGTTCGG
This sequence comes from Tsukamurella ocularis, assembly GCF_965138335.1. Taxonomy (GTDB): domain Bacteria; phylum Actinomycetota; class Actinomycetes; order Mycobacteriales; family Mycobacteriaceae; genus Tsukamurella; species Tsukamurella ocularis_A. The sequence continues at coordinate 29,156 of NZ_CBCSDV010000024.1, read as the reverse complement.
GCGAGGTGGTGGTGGTCGACAACGGCGTCTCCTTCGAACCATCGGGTCGTGACCGGCGTCACATCCGATGCCATGAAGTTAACACTAGATCGAACGGTGTACAACCAGCTGAACAAAAGTGGTCTGTGGCGCACGGCGCGCGGAGGTTCCGCCGAGGGGTCGGGCGGCTCCCGAGTGAACCGTGCCTCACCGAAGCGATTAGGGTCCCGAAGCATGACCACCTCGCCCGCGGCACCGTCGGACCCGGAGGAGGGTGAGCACCTCACCCGAGCCCTGAGCAACCGCCACATCCAGCTCATCGCGATCGGCGGGGCCATCGGCACCGGCCTGTTCATGGGCTCCGGCAAGACGATCTCGGTCGCCGGACCGTCGGTGATCGTGGTCTACATGGTGATCGGCTTCATGCTGTACTTCGTGATGCGCGCGATGGGCGAGCTGCTGCTCAGCCGCACCGGGTACCGCAACTTCTCCGACTTCGCCGGCGACATCCTCGGCCCGTGGGCCGCGCACTTCACCGGCTGGACCTACTGGTTCTGCTGGGTGGTGACCGCCGTGGCCGACGTGGTGGTGATCGCGTCCGTCTACATCACGTTCTGGGCCAAGGACATCCCGCCGTGGATCCCCGCCGTCGCTGTGATCGTGCTGCTCATCGGCCTCAATCTGCCGACGGTGCGCGCCTTCGGCGAGACCGAGTTCTGGTTCGCCATGATCAAGATCGTCGCCATCGTGGCGCTCATCGTCGTGGGTGCGGTGCTCATCATCACGGGCTTCGAGCACGACGGCGCCCGCGCCTCGCTCGCCAACCTGTGGGAGCACGGCGGCGTCTTCCCTCAGGGCTTCATGGGCTTCGTCGCCGGCTTCCAGATCGCCGTGTTCGCCTTCGTCGGCATCGAGCTCGTGGGCACCGCGGCCGCGGAGACCAAGAACCCCGAGAAGAACCTGCCCCGCGCGATCAACGCCATCCCGCTCCGCATCCTGCTGTTCTACGTCGGCTCGTTGGTGATCCTCATGTCGGTCGTGCCGTGGGACCGGTTCAGCAAGGACGAGTCGCCGTTCGTCATGCTCTTCACCCTCGCCGGGCTCGGCGCCGCCGCGCACCTGGTCAACGCGGTCGTGCTCACCTCGGCCATGTCGTCGGCGAACTCCGGCATCTACTCCACCTCGCGCATGGTCTACGGCCTCGCCACCGAGGGCGACGCCCCGAGGATCTTCGCGAAGCTCTCGGGCCGCAAGGTGCCGCAGAACGCCCTCTTCCTCACGGGCGTGATGATGCTGTCGTCCGTCGTGCTGCTCGGCTTCGGCCTGGACAAGTCGGCCGGCTTCACCGTGGTCACCACGGTCTCCTCGCTGTGCTTCATGTTCGTCTGGACGATCATCCTGGTCAGCTACCTGGTGTACCGGTCGCGGCGCCCGCAGGCGCATGCGGAGAGCGCGTTCAAGATGCCGCTCGGCACCGTCATGCCGTGGATCGTCTTCGCGTTCTTCCTGTTCCTGCTGTGGGCCTTCACGCGCGAGACCGACACGCTGCAGGCCATGCTGGTCACGCCGATCTGGTTCCTCATCGTCGGCGCCGCCTACCTCGTGCTGCGCCGCAACCCGGAGCACCTCGCCGCCCGGCAGGCGTTCGCCGCCCGCGTGGAGGAGGAGAAGAAGGCCGCCGCGCGGTGGCGGGCCGCGCAGGGCTGATCGGACCGGCGGCGCCGCCTAGTCCTGCTCGGTGAGCATCGGCGCGTCCGGGCCCAGGGGCCGGTGCAGGAGCGAGCCCCGGGTCACCGCCGCGCGGCCGTACTTGGTCCGCAGCGAGTCCATCGCGAGGTCGAGGTCGGCGTCGTGTTCGCCGCCCTCGAAGGGCAGCGCCAGCTGCACCGCGCCGTGGTTCTCCAGGTTCGCCAGCGAGAGCCCGATCAGCGTGCAGCCGCGCTCGCGCACCAGCGGCATGGCCTCGTCGAGCAGGGCCCGCGCGGTGGCGAGCACGACCTCCGTCCGGTCGGTCGGCTCCCGCAGGGACCGGGATCGGGTGACGGACGTGAAGTCGTCGAACCGCAGGCGCAGTTCGACGGTCCGCGTCACGCGCCCCGCGGCGCGCAGGCGCTCCCCGAGGCGGTCCACGATCGCGAGGGCGGTGCCCTCGATCTCGGCTTCGGTCTTGTGCCGCCGGCCCAGCGCCCGCTGCGCGCCGATCGACTTGCGCCGCCGCCCGGTGTCGACCCGGCGCGGGTCGTGCGCCATCGACAGCGCGTAGAGGTGCCGCGCGGCGCCGCGCCCCAGGAAGGCGGCGAGACTATGCTCGCCGAGCTCCGCGATCTGCCCGACGGTGGCGATCCCCACCTCGTGCAGCCGGGCCTCCGTCTTCGGGCCGACGCCCCACAGGCGCCGCACCGGAAGGGGGTGCAGGAACTGCAGCTCGGTGCCGGGCGGGACCTCGAGCAGACCGTCGGGCTTGCCGACCGCGCTGGCGACCTTGGCGAGGAACTTGCTCCGGGCGACGCCGACGGTGATCGGCAGCCCGACCTCCTCGCGCACCCGCTCGCGCAGCCGCGCCGCGATCCGCACGGGTGTGCCGCGGATGGCGTGGAGGCCGCCCACGTCGAGGAAGGCCTCGTCGACCGACAGGCCCTCCACCAGCGGCGTCGTGTCGCGGAAGATCTCGAAGACGCGCCGGCTCGCCTCCATGTACGCCTCGAAGCGGGGCGGCTGGGTGATCGCGAACGGGGCCAGCGCCAGGGCCTCGCGGTGCGGCATGGGGGAGCGGACGCCCTTCGCCTTCGCCTCGTAGCTCGCGGCGAGCACGACGCCCGAGCCGACGAGCACGGGGCGGCCCCGCAGCCACGGATGATCGCGCTGCTCGACAGAGGCGTAGAAGGAGTCGAGATCGGCATGGAGGATCGACGCCTCGGCCCGCGCGTCCATGCTCATGGCGGCAGTATCGCGCCGAGGTCCGACAAGTGATCTGAAGCACACTGGGTTGGGAATAGGGCAACCGTGCTCCACGCGGATCCGGGCAGCGTAATCGGGCGGTAAAGCCACTGCTCGGACGATGTACGGGAAGGGGATCTCGACCCGCGCGCCCCGCGATCGGCGCGTCCGCGCGCCGCGAAGCCGTTGACGCTCCCGCACGGGCGAAGCTACCTTCGCGCCGTTCCCGATTCGAGCAGCAGGACGGGGACGTTCACCCACCATCCGACGACGCCGCTCGGCGGCGGAGACGAAGGGTTTTCTCATGACGGAGATGATTTCGAAGGTGAACCGGAGCGCTGTCCTCGCGGAGACCCCCGTGGACCTCGATCGGCCGGCGTACGTGGGCGCGACCGCGCCCGTGACCAGCGTCGGCTTCGCGGCCGGCGGCGGGGGCGGTGTCGACGTCGCGGGCATGGGCGGCGACGCCAACTTCGCGGCGGCGGCCGGCGCGTTCTGACCGGACGGCAGGTGGCCGCGCCCCGTTCCTCGCGGGGCGCGGCCCTTCCCCCGCCATGCTCTCGATGCTGAACCGGATCCCGTTGCGCCGACCGTCGATCGGGCGCGACGGTGCGCTCGACGGTGCCGAGCGCCTCGCCGCCGCCTGTCACGCGATCGCCTCTGCCGAATACCTCGCCCGCGACATCGACCGCCGCCCCGGCGGCCTCGCCGACTGGCGCCTCGACCGCGAGGACTTCCTCGCCCGCGCACCGCGCCTCGGGCCGCCGGTCGACGCCGTCTCCGGTCCCGCCGCGACGAACGCGCTGCACGTCGTACGGCTCGCGGCCGCCGCGGCGGTGCTGGCTCCCACCGCGCCGCGGGTCCGGTTCGCAGCGAACGCGACGCTCGGCGCGTCTTCTGCGATCCTGCAGCCGCGCAACCACTTCGGCGCCGACGGTGCCGACCACGTTTCCTTCCTCGTGTCCACGACCTGCGCCCTCGCGCGCCTCCGCGGCCGCGATGCGCGGTGGGTGGACGCCTGTCTGTGGTACCTGGCGGCCCAGGCGACGCTCTCCTACGGCGCCTCCGGTTGGGTGAAGCTCACCAGCCCGGTGTGGCGGTCGGGGCGCGCGGTGATCGAGGTGACCCGCACCCGGACCTACGGTGATCCCCTGGCGTGGAGGCTGTTCCACGAACACCCCCGCACGACGGCCCTCCTCGAGCGCGGGGTCCTCGCGTGCGAGTGCCTCTTCCCCGCCGCACACCTGCTCGGTGGTCGCCCCGCGCCGTTCTTCGCCCTCGCGATGGGCTGTTTCCACCTCGCCAACACGCGGGTGATGGGGCTGGGGCGGTTCCTCTGGGCGTTCACCGCGATGTACCCGCCGCTGCTGTACGCGACCGACCGCGAACGCCGCGCGGGTGGCGCCCGCGCGGGCGAATCCCCACGCAGCGACGCCTTCCCGTGCACCGTCGCCCTCGCCGCTGTGGGCGGCGCGGCCCTGCTCGCCGTGGAGAACGCGCGTCGCCGCCGCCGGGTCCGCGCGGGTCGCGGGGACGAGCGCGTCCTCGCCACCCGCGGCGGGGCGCTGCGCTACTGGTTCGCCGACGGGGCGGCCGGTCCGGACGCTCCGGCGGTGATCCTCGTGCACGGCCTGGGCGCGGTGCCGGAGGGGTGGGAGTGGGTCGCCACCGACCTCGCCGCGGACCACCGCGTTGTCATCGTCGACCGGGCCGCCGCGCCACCATCGGGCCCCGGGCTCGACGGGGAGGTGGGGCGGCTCGTCGACCTGGCGCTGGCGGCGGGCGAGGGGAGGCCCGTTCACCTGGTGGGACATTCGGTCGGTGGCTACCTCGCGTTGCGCGCCGCCGGTGAGGCGGGCGCCGCAGTCGGCACCGTCAGCCTGCTCGACGCGAGTCACCCGGACCAGCTGCGCCGCTCGCCGGCCCAGGCGACCGGCACCAGCCGTCTGGGACCCGCGCTCGGCATCATCGCCTGGTCCATGAGGCTGGGCCTGGGCCCGCTGGCGCAGCGCCCCGCGTCCCTCGACCGCCTGCCCCGGGCCGTGCGCGCAGCGGCGCTCGACCGGTTCCGCGAACAGGGACTGTGGGTGACCGCGCGGCACGAGTGGCGCGGCCTCGTAGCGGATTTCGCGGCGTGCGGGGGCAGACCGCCCACGACCGACGTCCCGCGCCTGGTCCTCACGGCGGAGACCAGCGAGCACAACGACCCCGTGCACCGCGAGCTCCAGGACGAGTACGCCGCCGGCGGGATCCGGTCCCGGCGCGCCGTGATCGACGGGGCGGACCACGACGGCCTGCTCTACGACCGTGCGCACGCACGCCGGGTCGCGTCGGAGATCCGCGCGTTCGTGGCGTCCGAGTCGACGGTGGGCGGCGAGCATGTCCGGGCGTGACGGCCGCGCCCGGATGCCTGCGCGCTCCGTCGAGTGGGGCCTCGCGGGCGCGCTGCTGGTCACCGCGGCGGCCCAGCATCCCAACAAGATGTTCGACCGGGTGCGGCGCCTGGATCCGATCGGGATCCTCATCCCCAACTGGCGCTTCTTCGCGCCGGAGCCCGCGCGGCACGACTTCCACGTCGTCCACCGGACAGTCGGGGCCGACGGGGCCGTGACCGACTGGCGGGAGACGGTCGCGTCACGCCGGCGGACGTGGCGGCACGCCCTTTTCTTCCCCGAGCGGCGGCGTGACAAGGCCCTGTCCGACGTCTGTACGGAGGTCGGTGTCGCTGCTTCCCGCGGCGACGTGGAGACCAAGGCCGCGTACCGCATGCTGCGGGAGTTCGTCCGGGCGTCGGTGGTGGGCGCCGCGGTGGACGGCTCCGGTGCCGCCATCGAGGGCTTCCAGTTCGCGGTGATCCGCTACTCGGGGTACGACGACTCCGAGGATCCGCAGTACGTCCTCGTCTCGGAGTTCGTCCCGCTCGCCTGATCTGTAGCGGAGGTCACGAAACGGCTGACGCCGAAGGGACGCGTGGTTAGCATCGGGGTAATGGAGTCATCAGACCGATCCGGTGCTCCTGCGACGATGAGGGCAGTGCAGCTGGTCGCCCACGGCGGGCTGGACAACCTCGTCTACCGCGAGGACGTGCCCGTGCCCAGCCCCGCCCCCGGCGAGGTCCTCATCGACGTCCACGCCTGCGGGATGAACAACACCGACGTCTGGGTGCGCGAGGGCGCGTACGGCACGGAGACCGATCCGGCCTCCGTCTCCACCTGGCGGCGCGGCCGCTCCACCCTGACCTTCCCGCGGATCCAGGGCGCCGACATCGTGGGCCGGATCGCCGCGGTCGGCGACGGGGTGGAACCCGCCCGGGTCGGCGAGCGCGTGATCGTCGACTTCAGCATCTACAACCGGCCGGAGGGCGACGACAGCCTGGCCGACATCGACTACATCGGCCACGGCCGCGACGGCGGCTACGCGGAGTACGTCGCGGTCCCGGCCGAGAACGCGTATCGCACCGACGCCCCGATCGACGACGCCGAGCTGGCGACTTTCTGCTGCGCCTACCTCACCGCGGAGCAGATGCTCGACCGCGCACGTCTGGCGAGCGGCGAGAACGTGCTCGTCACCGGTGCCTCGGGCGGCGTCGGATCGGCGATCCTCCAACTGGCGCGCGTGCGCGGCGCGATCCCCTACGCCGTCTCGAGCCGGGGCAAGGAACAGGCGCTGCTCGACATCGGGACGGAGGCCGTCATCGCGCGGGACGCCGGCGGCGACCTCGTCGACGAGGTCGAGCGCGCGGTGGACGGGCCGGTGGACGTGGTCGCCGACCTCGTGGCCGGGCCGATGTTCAACGACCTGCTGCGGATCCTGCGGCCCGAGGGGCGGTACACCACCGCCGGCGCCATCGGCGGCCCCGTGGTGCAGCTCGACCTGCGCACGATGTACCTGAAACAGCTGGAGCTGCACGGCTCCTCGCAGGGCACGCGCACCGCGTTCCGGCGCCTGCTCGGGTACATCGAGTCCGGCGCGATCCGGCCGCTGTTGTCCGGTACGTATCCGCTGTCGCGGATCCACGACGCGCAGCGGGCGTTCCTGGCCAAGTCGTACGTCGGCAAGCTGGTGGTCGTCCCCGACCGGCACTGGGCGGACGTGGGAGCGCCCCATGCTGCGGCGTGAGTGCACGCTTGAGCTGATCGACACCCAGTCGGGCGGTGACGTCAGCCGCATCGTCGTCGCCGGGATCGGTCCGATTCCGGGGTCGACGGTGCGCGAGAAGGCCCGGTTCCTGCAGTCCGAGGGCGACGGCCTGCGGCGCCTGTTGCTCTCGGAGCCGTACGGGGATCCGGCGATGTCGGTGGACCTCATCGTGGAACCCGGGCACGCCGAGGCGCAGGCCGGCTACATCATCATGGAGGCCATGGGGTACCCGATGTACTCGGGCTCCAACACGATCTGCACGGCGACGGCCCTGCTGCAGAGCGGCGCGATCCCGATGCGGGAGGGCACGCAGAGCGTGGTCCTCGAATCGCCCGCCGGGCTGGCCCGGATCCGGGCCGAGGTGCGCGACGGCCGCGTGGAATCGATCACCACGCAGGGGGAGCCGGCCTACGTCGCGCGGGAGGGGCTCGCCGTCGACGTGCCGTACTACGGCACCGTCGGCTTCGACCTGGTGTGGAGCGGCGCGTATTACGCGGTGATCGACGCGCGCGCCCACGACTTCACGCTCGGCCGCGAGGAGCAGATCGCCCTGACCGCGTTCGGCGACGCGTTCGTGCGGGCGGCGCGACCGGACCTGCTGCAGGAGCATCCGGACCTCGGCGACGTGGGGCCGCTGTCGTTCGCGCACTTCACCGGCGACGTGCGCCGGATCGGCGAGGACCGGTACGAGTCGCGCTCCGCGACCTACGTCCACCCCGGCGTCCTGTGCCGCAGCCCGACGGGGACGGGGACCTCGGCGCGCCTCGCGCTGATGCACCGTCGCGGCGAGATCGCCGAGGGGCAGTCGCTGGAGACGATCTCCCCGCGCGGCAACCGGTTCATCGGCACCGTCGGCGCCGCGGGGCGGGTGGGCGAGTACCCGGCGCTGCACTCCGCGATCACCGGCCGCGCGCGGCTGATCGCGCACTCGCGACTGGTCGTGGATCTCGAGGACCCGCTCGTGGACGCGTCCGACCTGGAGAACCTGGTCACAGTGGAGTGACGGGGCCGGCATCGAACTGACTATGGAGTAAGGTTACTCAAAAGTCAGTTGCTGAGAGCCTCCCCGAGGAGTCGCACCCATGAGTACCTACTTGATCACCGGCGCCACCGGCTTCCTGGGCCGCCGGATCGTCCCCCTGCTGCTGGAGCGCGATCCCGGCGCGACGGTGCACCTGCTGGTGCGCCCGTCGTCGCTGGCGAAGCTCGACGAGTGGCGCGCACGGTACGGCGATCGCGTCGTCCCCCTCCCGGGCGACCTCGCGGCGCCGGGCCTCGGCATCACGTCCGTCCCCGCGGGGATCGACGCCGTCCTGCACCTCGGCGCGGTCTACGACATGTCGGCGGGGGACGAGGCGAACGATCGGGTGAACGTCGAGGGCACGCGCGCCGTCATCGACCTGGCGCGCGCCGCGGGGGCCGAGCTGCACCACGTCTCGTCGGTCGCCGTCGCCGGTGATCACCGGGGGCCGTTCAGTGAGAACGACTTCGACCTCGGCCAGGGCTTCCCGTCGCCGTACCACCGCACCAAGTTCGAGTCCGAGAAGCTGGTCCGCGACGCCGAGGGGCTCCGCTGGCGCGTCTACCGGCCGGCCATCGTGGTCGGCGACTCGGTCACCGGCGAGATGGACAAGATCGACGGGCCCTACTACTTCTTCCCCGCCTTCGACGCCCTGCGCCGCGTGCCGTCCGTGCTGCCGATGGTGTTGCCCGACACCGGCGACACCAACGTGGTGCCGGTCGACTACGTCGCCGAGGCGCTCGTCGAACTGCTGCTGCGGCCGGACGGAACCGGACGGACGTACCACCTGGTGAACCCGGAGCCGCAGAGCGTGCTGGAGCTCTACCGCGCCATCGCCCGGCCCGCCGGGGCGCCGCGCGCCGTGGGGCGGGTGCCGCGCCGCGTGGTGGACCCCGCCGTCCGCGCCAGCGGCGCCGGCCGGGTCGGCGTCGTGCGCGACACCGTCCTCAAGCAGGCCGGGATCCCGCCGAAGGCCTTCGAGAACCTCGGCTTCACGGCCACGTACACCGCGCAGGTCACGCGGGCCGCGCTGGCGGGAACGGGAATCGAGGTGCCGGCGCTGCGGGAGTACGGCCCGCGGCTGTTCGACTACTGGCGCGAGCAACTCGATCCGGCCCGGCTCCGCCGCCGCGACCCGATCGCGGGGCGCCACGTGGTGATCACCGGCGCCTCGTCGGGCATCGGCCGGCAGACGGCGATCTCCCTCGGGGAGCAGGGTGCGCGCGTGATCCTGCTGGCCCGCAACGCCGCCGAGCTCGAGGCGACCGCGGACCAGGTGCGGGCGGGCGGCGGCGAGGCGTCCGCGTACGTGTGCGACGTGACCGACGCCGATGCGGTGGCCGCGACGGTGGCCCGGATCCTCGCGGAGCACGGCCACGTCGACTACCTCATCAACAACGCGGGCCGGTCGATCCGCCGCTCGGTGAAGGCCTCCACGGGCCGGATGCACGATTTCGAGCGGACGATGGACGTCAACTACTTCGGCGCGGTCCGCATGATCCTCGCGCTGCTGCCGCACATGCGCGAGCGGGGCTTCGGCCACGTCGTGAACATCTCGAGCATCGGCGTCCTCGCCCGCGGGCCGAGGTTCTCCGCCTACGTCGCGAGCAAGGCGGCCCTGGACGCCTTCACCGACATCGCCGCGACCGAGATGCTGTCGGATCACGTGACGTTCACCAACATCCACATGCCGCTCGTGCGAACCGAGATGATCGCCCCGACCGAGGCCTACGACGACGCGCACGTGATCAGCCCGGAGAAGGCGGCCCGGATCATCATCAAGGCCATGCGCGACCGGCCGACGCGGGTGAACACCCCGCTCGGGGTGTTCGGCGCCCTCGGCCGCACGTTCACGCCGCGCATCACCCGCCGGATGCTGCACCAGGACTACCTGACCACGCGCGACTCCGCGGCGGCCAAGGCCTCCGGCTAGCCGCGATCACAGCCAGCGGTAGCGCACCTCCGGGCGCCCGCGGCCGCCGTACTCGGTGAGCCGCTCGCACAGCCGGTCGTCGGCGAGGCGCTCGAGGTAGCGCCACGCGGTGACCCGCGACATCCCCGTGCGGGCGGCGACCTCGGCGGCGCCGAGGGGGCCGTCGGCGTGCCGCAGCGCGCCGGTCACCGCCTCGAGGGTCGACGGTGCCAGCCCCTTCGGCGCCGTCGTCTCCGTGGGCGCCTCGCGCAGCGCGGCGAAGGCGGCGTCCACCTCCCGTTGGCCCACGTCGCCGCCGCCCAGCGCGTCGCGGAACGAGAGGTAGCGGCGCAGCCGGTCCGCGAAGGCGGCGAACGTGAACGGCTTGATGAGGTAGAGGATCGCGCCGCTCGCCATCGCGCCGCGGACGGTCTCCATGTCGCGCGCCGAGGTGATCACCATGACGTCGGGCCGCGGGCGGACGCCCGCCAGGTCCGCCGCGAGGTCGAGCCCGCTGCGGTCCGGCAGCCCCACGTCCGCGAGCACCAGGTCAACGGGCGGGCCGGCGACGGCGGACCGGCGGACCTCGCCGAGGGCGGCGGCCGCGGTGCCGGCGACCCCGGCGAGCTCGAATCCGTCTATGCGCCGGACGTATTCGGCGTGCGCGCGAGCGATCTGCGGCTCGTCGTCGACCACCAGCACCCGGATCGTCATCGCTCTCCCTCCGGCAGGCGCACCGTCACCGTCGACGGCGCGCGCTCCGCCTCGATCGTGCCACCCGCCTGCCGCACCACCTGATCGACCAGGGCGAGCCCGAGCCCGCCGCCGTGCAGGCGGCCGCTGCGGTCCTTCGTCGAATAGCCGCGGGTCCGGGCTCGCGCGAACTCGTCGACGGACATGCCCGGCCCGCTGTCGGCGACCCGCAGCTCCCAGGACCGGCCGGGGTTCGCCGTCGAGAGCTCCACCCAGCCGCCCGGCCCCGCGGCGTCGATCGCGTTGTCCACCAGGTTGCCCAGGAGGGTGAGCAGCTGGACGTCGGGGAGCGGCGCGCGGGCGAGGTCGGTGCCCTCGGCGACGGTGAGCTCGACGTCGAGGGCGGCCGCCGCGGCGGTCTTCGCCACGAGCAGTGCGACCGCCGACGGCGCGGGATCGCCGGCGAGCCGGTCGATGAGCCGCTGCGAGGCCGAGCGGTCGGCCACGGCCAGGTCCGCCGCCGCCTCGTCCTCGCCGAGCTCGATCATGGTGACCACGGAGTGCAGCCGGTTGGCGTGCTCGTGCGCCTGCGCGCTCAGGGCGTCCGCGAGGGACCGGGCGGTGTCGAGCTCGCCGAGGACGGTCTGCAGCTCGGTGCGGTCGCGCACGGTGAGGACGGTGCCGAGCGGACCGGTCGGACCGGTGACGGGGCGGCGGTTCACCAGGAGCACGCGGCTGCCGGTCACGTGCAGCTCGTCGGTGAGATCGGCGGCGCCGCGCAGCGAGGGCGGCAGGTCGTCCTGGGCCACCGCGCCGTCCGGCAGCTCCAGCAGGCGGCGGGCCTCGTCGTTGACGACCCGCGCGGGCCCGTCGGGCGCGTCGGCGTCGAAGACGATCAGGCCCTCGGAGAGGGTGTGCAGGACCGCGTCGTGGTGCTCGTAGAGGCCGCGCAGGTCGTGCGCGGAGAGCCCGAGGGTCTGGCGGCGCAGCCGCCGCTGCGCGAGCGCGGAGAGCGCGACCAGCAGGAGCAGGGCCGCGGCCACGACCGCGAGCACACGGGGCAGGGCGCCGCGCACCTGGTCCCCGAGCCGGTCGCGGGTCACGCCCGCCGAGACCAGGCCGACGAGCGCGCCGGAGGCGTCGTACACCGGGGTGACGGTGCGGATCGACGGGCCGAGGCTGCCCGCGTACGTCTCCGTGAACGTCTCGCCCGCGAGCGCCCGGTCGATGGTGCCGGTGAACTTCCCGCCGATCAGGGCCGGGTCGGCGTGGCTCAGCCGGGTGCGGTCCGGCCGCATGACCACCACGAAGTCGAGGCCGCCCAGCGCCCCGACCTGCTCCGCGACGGGCTGCATCACCGCGGGACCGTCGGGGGCGGCGAGCGCCGCCACCGTGGACGGGGAGGCCGCCAGTGCCACCGCGGCGGCCCGGGTCTGCGCCCGGGCGGTGCGGTCACCGTCGTCCCGCGCCTGGGTCACGACCAGCCACGACGCGCCCACGGCGATGGTCAGCAGGATCGCCACCTGGGCCAGGAAGGACTGCGCGGCGACGCTGCGGGTTCTTTTCCTCACGGTGAAGACGTTTACACAATGAACACAAGCTGTGCTGCAGGTCACAGTTCTCGCAGGATCTATCCAGACTCGCAGTAGCCCCATCGATCAAGGAGGACGCCGTGGCGGCTCAAGGAAAACGCGACCGGACGCACTGGCTCTACATCGCGGTGATCATCGCCGTGGTGGCCGGCGTGATCGTGGGGCTGCTGGCCCCCGAGTTCGGCAAGGGGCTCAAGCCCCTCGGCGATCTCTTCGTCGACCTGATCAAGATGATGATCGCGCCGGTCATCTTCTGCACCATCGTGCTCGGCATCGGCTCGGTGCGCGCCGCGGCGTCGGTCGGCAAGATCGGCGGATTGGCGATGGGATACTTCGTGCTCATGTCCACGTTCGCCCTGGCGATCGGCCTGTTCGTGGGGAACCTGCTCAAGCCCGGCACCGGCCTGAACCTGCCGAAGGAGCCGGGTGGCGGCGCCAAGTACGCCGATCAGGCGCACGAGGCGGGCGGCACCTGGGACTTCATCCGCAGCATCGTGCCCGACACCCTCTTCTCCTCGCTCACGTCGGGCAGCGTTCTCCAGGCCCTGCTGGTCGCGCTGCTGGTGGGGTTCGGGCTCCAGGCGATGGGCAGTGCGGGTGAGCCGGTGCTGCGCGGAATCGGCCTGGTGCAGAAGCTGGTCTTCCGCATCCTCGTGATGGTCCTGTGGCTCGCGCCGGTCGGCGCGTTCGGTGCCATCGCGGCGGTGGTCGGCGCCACCGGCTTCGAGGCCGTCAAGCAGCTCGCCTGGCTCATGGTGGCCTTCTACCTGACCTGCGCGATCTTCGTCTTCGTCATCCTCGGCACGCTGTTGCGGCTGGTGACCGGGCTCAACGTCTTCAAGCTGGCGCGCTACCTGGGCCGTGAGTACCTGCTCATCGTCGCCACCTCGTCCAGCGAGTCCGCGCTGCCGCGCCTGATCGCGAAGATGCAGCACGCGGGCGTGGAGAAGTCGACCGTCGGCATCGTGGTCCCCACCGGCTACTCCTTCAACCTCGACGGCACCGCGATCTATCTGACGATGGCGTCGCTGTTCATCGCCGACGCGATGGGTGCGCCGTTCTCCATCGGCGAGCAGTTCTCCCTCCTGCTGTTCATGATGATCGCCTCGAAGGGCGCGGCGGGCGTCACGGGCGCCGGCCTCGCGACGCTGGCGGGCGGGCTGCAGACCCACCGCCCGGACCTGCTCGACGGTGTGCCCGTGATCGTCGGCATCGACCGGTTCATGTCGGAGGCGCGCGCGCTCACCAACTTCTCGGGCAACGCGATCGCCACGCTGCTCATCGGTAAGTGGACCTCCACCGTCGACCTGGCGCAGACGCACCGCGTGCTCGACAAGCAGGACCCGTTCGACGAGGCGACGATGGTCGACGACCACGGCGCCGAGGGCCCTTCCGCCCCGGACGCGAAGGTGGCGGTCGCGCACTGACCTCACTCGCAGCCGAAGCCGTCCCGACCGTCCGCGGTCAGGACGGCTTCAGCTCGTGTGCGAGGTCGCGCGCCTGCTGCTCGGTGAAACCACCCGCCAGCTGGATCCGGCCGCCGTCGATGCCGCCGCGGATCACCGGCGCGGACACGACGCGCGCCCCGACCACGATCGCCAGCTGCTTGTCGATGTTCCGGGCGGTGGTCTCGGCGACCGCGCGGGTGTCGGCGTCGTCGAGCTGGATCGTGACGAGCCACTGGCCGGACTGCTGCGCGACGGTCGCGTCCGTCGCGGGCGAGTGCGTCACCGATCGGTCGAGCCGGTAGAGCATCGGTCCGGTGCGCTCGCACAGCTCCGCCGCGCTCGACGGGGCCGGGCTCTCCGTGGGGCAGGCCCGAGCGCCGAGGGGCTCCGCGGACGTCACCAGGCGCAGCTGCAGCGCCGCCGCCGCGGGTGGCGCACTGCTACTGGGACTCTCGTGCCCGGTGTGCCCCGTCTGTCCCGACCGGCCGCACGCGGCGGTCGCGGTGAGGGCGACCGCCAGGACGGTCGCGGCGGTCGCGGTCCGGATTCCTCGTCGATTCGCCATGGTCCCGAGGGTAGGCCCGCCGGGCGCTCAGCGGGCGAAACGCGCGCGAACCGCATCCTCCGTGAGCCCGTAGTCCGCCAGCGCATAGGTGTGGTTGGGGCGCCGGGCGCCCGATCGGCTGGCGTCGTGCATCGCCGACATCGCCTGCCGCGCATCGTCGGTCAGGTCCAGGCCGAACGATCCGTAGATGTTCCCGACGGTGCCGAGCGGATCGCCGACCAGATCGCGGTAGTCCACGTCCACGAACTGGGCGCCGCGGCCGGCGGCGGTGTGCCGGGCGCGGGCCTCGTCGAAGGCGTCGAGCCCACGGGCCCACGTGTCCAGCTGGTCCGCGCCGATCGTCGCGCCGGTGAACGCCGTCGACCAGCCCTCCGTGGCGTGCTGCGCCAGCGAGCAGACCGAGGCGATGATCGTCTCGGCGGGGCGGTGGCACTGCACGATCAGCGCGTCCGGGTACACCTCGAGCACCGCGTCGAGCGCGAACAGGTGGCTCGGGTTCTTGAGCACCCATCGCTTGCCGGGATCGTTCATCCCGATCAGTTGCAGGTTCCGCTTGTGCCGGCGGTACGCGGGCGTCCAGTCCTGCTCCGCCAGCCACGCCGCATACGACGGGACGTGCGCGAGGCACTCGTAGGAGACGGAGTGCACCGACTGGCGCAGCAGCTGCCAGCACTCCTCGACCTCGGAGGCCGACATGTAGTGCAGCCCCATGAATTCCGGGTGTTCGGTGTGATGCTGCGCGTACTGCTCGTCGAGCAGCCGGTAGACGGGGTTCTCCGCCCACGTCGCGCGCGGGGGCCGTGGCTGCGGGACCTCCGCGAGCCACATCTGCAGGCCCTGGTTGCCGGGGTCGGCGTCGAGCAGGCGGTGCAGCGCCGTCGTCCCCGAGCGCGGGAGGCCCGTGACGAACATCGGCCGCTCGACGGCGGTCTCGGCGTGCGCGGGGTTCGCGGCGAACGCCGCCTCGCTGATGAGGCGGGCCGAGAGGGCGCCGCGGAGGAACACACGGGAGAGCTTCGAGCCGAGCTCGGTGAGCGCCGCCTCGTCGCGGTAGGAGTCGAGGAGGACCTGCAGGGCCTCGCGGTAGCCGTCCGACGGGTCGCCGAAGTCGCTCAGCCCGGTGCGCCGCATCGCGGACTCGTGCAGGTCGTCGACCGTGCCGACGGAGGTGGTGATCTCAGACATGGAACTCTCCGCAGTTGACGTCGAGCGTCTGGCCGGTGATGCCGGACGCGCGGGGGGACGCGAGGAACAGGACGGCCGAGGCCACCTCGTCCTCGGTGGGCAGGCGCCGCAGGTCGGAGTTCTTCGCCGCGTCGGCGTAGTCCTCGTCCACCGTGACGCCCTTGGTGCTCGCGCGGTACTCGAAGTAGGCCTTGAGCGTGTCGCCCCAGATCCAGCCCGGCACCACCGAATTGATCCGGATGCCCTCGGGGCCGAGCTCGGTGGCGAGGGACTGGGCGAGCGCGAGCTGCGCCGTCTTCCCGGCCTTGTAGCCGCCGTAGCGCAGGTCGGAGTGGCGGATCACCATCGAGTTCACGTTCACCACCGCGCCCCCACCGTCAGCAACTGCGAGGGCCTCGCGGAAGGCGAGCACGGTGCGCAGCGCGCCGAGCGCCATGAGGTCGACGCTCTGCAGGATGTGCGCGGGGTCGGTCTTCACCAGGCGCTGCATCGACGGGTAGGTGAAGGCGTTGTTGATCACCGCGTCGACCCGGCCGAACCGCTCCTGCACCTGCGCGGCGAGCGCGGCGAGCGAGTCCTCGTCGGTGATGTCCGCGGGGATCGCGACGACGGTGCCGCCGGCGCCGCTGATCTCGGCGGCCATCGCCTCCAGGCGGTCGGCGTTCCGCGCGACGAGGACCACCTGCGAGCCCTCGTCGGCGAACCGTCGGGCGAGGACGGCACCGAGCGCCGGACCGGCCCCGGCGATGACGACGACCCTGCCGTCCAATCCGAGCCCGGGCATCAGCCGACCATCCTTTCGCCGATGAGGCGCGCGCGTTCCGCGATCCGGGCGCGCCAGGCGGCGCCCTCGATGCGGTTGGCCGCGTAGTGGGGGAGGTGCTGCGCGACATCGGCGAGCGGGACCACCTGCGCGGTGGGCCCGTCGGCGGCGGTGAGCGGGGACGCCGTGCGCTGCCACCGGAACTGGAGGTAGCCGCGGCGGTGCCCCAGTGTCTCGACCCAGTTGGTGACGCCGGGGTCGTGCTGCGCGACCACGATCCGGATCATGCCGTCCGGATCCACCTGCGCCTGAGACGCGTTGAGCGAGGTCTGGTGGTGGATGTAGTCGAGCGAGATGTACCAGAGGCTGCCGAGCTGGAAACCCAGATAGGGGGCGTCGCCGCGGGGCACCGTGATGATCAGCGCCTGGTCGTCGGCGAGGTCGTAATGCCCCACCGAGGAGAACTGCGTGGCGAGGCCGCCCGGCGTGAGCCGCGGGGCCGTCAGCGTGTTCACCGGCAGCGGGTCGTAGAACCACTGGGGGAACTGCAGCCAGGTCTTCACGCGGTTCACCAGCTGCTTGCCCGCGGCGGCGTAGCGCTTGGCCATGAGCTCGGGGGTGACCGGAGGCGGGGCGGTGCCCGCGGTGTCGGCGCGCGCGATGGCGAACGTGCTGCGCTCCGCCGCCCAGTCGTCGAAGACCTCGCGGATCACCAACTGCGCCTTGCCGGGCGGCAGCCGGTAGTAGTCCGGGCCCGGCTCCCCGGGGCCGAAGCGGACCGCGAAGCGGCCGTCGGCGTCGACGGTCAGGTCGCGGTCGTCGAAGGCGACGGCGCTGGCCGGCACGTTGTCGTCGGTGTACTCGCCGCCGCCGAGCACCTGGAAGCTGATGTCGCAGGTGGTGCCGCGGCGGCCGGTGACCACGTACTCGTGCGCGCCGTCGACCCGCGCGCCGAAGTACAGCGTGTCCGGGTTGTCGAGGCCCATCTTGGTGAACGGCCCGGTGCCGCTGAGCAGGAACGGGTGGTCCTTGTCGAAGTGGAAGGCGCCGTGCACGCAGGCCGCGACGCCCTGCGCCAGGTACTGCAACCCCTCCAGCAGGTCGGCCTCGTTCTCGATGTGCGATGCCGCGGCGACGAGGCCCTCGGCCTCGGTGATCGCCGCGACGAGCGGATCGCTGTACATCCCACCTCCGATAGTGGTACAAATGTGGACCAATGCGGTAGAACCTGTTCCAGACCGTAGGCGCAGGCGGCGACGAGTGTCAAGGAGTCTCGATGACGGATCCGGTGGACCCCGTGGAACCCGGCGGGGCGGCGGGACGCACGTCGCCGCCCACCGCGCGGGTGGTCGCAGTGCTCGACTTCCTGTCCCGGCACGAGCGCGAGCGGTTCGGCGTCTCGGAGCTCGCGCGGCGCGTCGGGCTGAGCAAGCCGACCTGCCTCGGCATCGCCGCCACGCTGGTCGAATCCGGGTACCTGATCCGCGACGACCGGGACAAGACCTATCGGCTCGGCCCGGCCCTGATCCCGCTCGGCCGGGCGGCCCGCACGTCGCTGCGGGCCGATCCCGCGGGCGGCGACGTGCTCGCCGGGCTGTGGGAGGCCTACGGGCACCCGGTCTCGCTGTCGGGAGTGGTCGGCGACCGGGTGACGGTGCTCGACGTGGCCGTCGACCCCGGGCGACCCGCGATGGTGAAGGTGGGCGACAGCTACCCGTTCACGCCGCCGATCGGGCTCATGTACGTGCTGTGGGACCGCACCGGGCGGCTCGAGCGCTGGCTCGCCCGCGACCGAGTGCGCGCCGACGGTGACCGGCTCGCGCGGGTGATCGAGACCTGCCGCGCGGACGGCTATCTCGTCGAGCTGCTCACCCCCGCCGGGCAGCAGCTGTACCGCCTCATGGCGGGCGTGCCCGGTGACATCCCGGCGGAGCTGCGGGCACTGCTCGGCGAGGTGGTCGCGGGCATCGGCGACCGCGTCCACCTGCGGGGCGACGGCGATTCGGCCGGCTCGCCGCAGAACGTCAGCGTGATCTCGGCGCCCGTCTACGACGGCGACGGGGCGCAGGCGATGGTGGCCAGCCTGTACGTCAGCGCGGAGTTGGACGAGCCGGGGATCGCGGAGCGCGCGGCCGCGCTCATCGCCGCAGCGGACCGGATCACCGTGCGCATCGGGGGTCGTAAGCCCCGCCGCTGACGGGTGTTGACAGGCGGCGAGAACGCGTTCTAATCTCCGGAACAGGAATGGACCAACATGGTCCAAATATGAACCGGAGGTTGGAGTGGTGGAGACGACGGTCGCCGCGGATCATCTGCGGGTCCTCGAGGCGGAGGCGGTGTACGTCTTCCGCGAGGTGGCCGCCACCTTCGAGCGGCCCGTGCTGCTGTTCTCGGGCGGCAAGGATTCGGTGGTCATGGTGCACCTCGCGGCCAAGGCGTTCTGGCCCGCCGCGATCCCGTTCCCGGTGCTGCACATCGACACCGGCCACAACTTCGACGAGGTGCTCGCCTTCCGCGACGAGCTCGCCGCGGAGCGCGGGCTGCGGCTCGTCGTCGGCAGCGTGCAGGACGACATCGACTCGGGCGCCGTCGTCGAGCCCACCGGCCCGGGCGCCACGCGCAACCGGCTGCAGACGGCGACGCTGCTGCGGACGATCGGCGAGCACCGCTTCGACGCGGCCTTCGGCGGAGCGCGCCGCGACGAGGACAAGGCGCGCGCCAAGGAACGGATCTTCAGCTTCCGCGACCGCTTCGGGCAGTGGGATCCCCGCGCCCAGCGCCCCGAGCTGTGGAACATCTTCAACGGCCTGCACCGGAAGGGCGAGCACATCCGGGTCTTCCCGCTCTCCAACTGGACCGAACTCGACATCTGGCAGTACATCGCCGCCGAGGCGATAGCGCTGCCGTCGCTCTACTACGCGCACGAGCGCGAGGTGATCGAGCGCGACGGGATGCTGCTGTCCACCGGGCCGCTCGTCGCGCCCCTGCCCGGTGAGGCGCCCGAGCGCCGGACCGTGCGGTTCCGCACCGTCGGCGATGCGACGTGCACCGGCGCCGTGGAATCGGACGCCGCCACCCCGGAGGCCGTCGTGGCCGAGGTCGCCACCACCCGGATCACCGAGCGCGGCGCGACCCGCGCCGACGACCGGATCTCGGAGGCGGGCATGGAGGACAGGAAGAAGGAGGGGTACTTCTGATGGAGATCCTGCGCATCGCGACCGCCGGCAGCGTGGACGACGGCAAGTCCACGCTCATCGGGCGGCTGCTCTTCGAATCCAAGGCGGTGCTGGAGGACCAGCTCAGCGCGGTCGCCGCGACCACCGCCGCCCGCGGCGAGGAGGGCGTCGACCTGGCACTGCTCACCGACGGCCTGCGGGCCGAGCGGGAGCAGGGCATCACCATCGACGTGGCCCACCGCTACTTCGCCACCGCCACCCGCAAGTTCATCCTCGCCGACACCCCGGGGCACGAGCAGTACACCCGGAACATGGTCACGGGGGCGTCGACGGCCGACGTCGCGCTGATCCTCGTCGACGCCCGGCACGGCCTCACCCGGCAGTCCCGCCGGCACGCGTTCCTCACCTCGCTCCTCGGCGTCGAACACGTCGTGCTGTGCATCAACAAGATGGACCTGGTGGGCTTCGACCGCGCCCGCTTCGACGCCATCCGCGCCGAGTTCGCCGAGTTCGCGGCCAAACTCGAGGTGCACGACGTGGAGGCGATCCCGGTCTCGGCCCTGTTGGGCGACAACGTCACCGAGCGCTCGCCGAACACGCCCTGGTACGACGGCCCGTCGCTGCTCTACCACCTGGAGAACGTGCACGTGGTGAGCGATCGGAACCTCATCGACGCGCGCCTGCCCGTGCAGTACGTGATCCGCCCCCGCGACAGCGACTTCCGGGGCGTGGCCGGCACCGTCGCCTCCGGGGCGTTCGCCGTGGGCGACGAGGTGGTCGCGCTCCCGTCGGGCTTCACCACGACGGTGGCCGAGCTGTACCGGCCCGGCGGCGCGAAGGCCGACCGGCTGGAGGCGGGGGAGGCCGCGTGCGTGCGGCTCGCCGACCACCTCGACGTGGGCCGCGGCGACGTGCTGTGCCGGCCCGCGAACCGGCCGCAGTCCGCGACCGACCTGGACACGACCGTGTGCTGGTTCTCCGACACGGCGAGGCTCACCGTCCGTGCCGAGTACCGGATGCTGCACGCCCACAGCTCCGAGCTCGTGCGGGTGGAGGCGCTGGACTACCGGCTCGATACGAGCACCCTGCACCGCGACCAGGACGCCGCGGAGCTCGGGCTCAACGACATCGGCCGCGTGCAGCTCACGGCGCGCCGGCCCGTGCTCTTCGACCCGTACCGGCGGGGCCGCACCCTCGGCAGCTTCGTGCTCGTGCACCCGCAGACCGACGAGACCGTCGCCGCCGGGATGATCACGGGGCCGACGCTGAAGTCGAGCGCCGTGGTCTGGCACGGCGCGGCCGTGCGCCGTGAGGACCGCGCGAGCAGGGGCGGCACCGTCTGGCTGACGGGGCTCTCGGCGTCGGGCAAGTCGACGGTGGCGTGCGAGCTCGAGCGCCTCCTGGTGGCGCGCGGTGTGCCCGCCTATCGGCTCGACGGCGACAACCTGCGGCACGGGCTCAACGCCGACCTCGGATTCTCCGCGGCCGACAGGGCCGAGAACGTGCGGCGCGTGGGCGCTGTCGCGCAGCTGCTCGCCGACGCCGGGACGGTGGCGATCGCCTCGCTGATCAGCCCGTACCGCGCGGACCGCGACCGGATCCGCGCGCAGCACGAGGAGGCGGGCCTGCCCTTAGTCGAGGTCTTCGTCGACACCCCGGTCGAGCTGTGCGAGCAGCGCGATCCCAAGGGCATGTACGCCAGGGCCAGGGCGGGGGAGATCGCGGAGTTCACCGGGATCAGCGCGCCCTACGAGGCGCCGGAACGGCCCGAGCTGGTGCTCCGGCCCGCCGACGGCGAGCCCGCGCAGCAGGCGCGGGTGGTGCTCGATCGCTGGCTGAAACTCGAGCCGTGAATCACCCGTCTAAACTGGCCTGGTGCACGTAGACACGGTGACCCACGCCGCCTCCACGCCCGATGTCGACCAGCCGTACCGCGAGCTCGGACTCAAGGACGACGAGTACCAGCGGATCCGCGAGATCCTCGGCCGCCGCCCCACCGACGCCGAGCTCGCCATGTACTCGGTGATGTGGTCCGAGCACTGCTCCTACAAGAGCTCCAAGGTGCACCTGCGCTACTTCGGCGAGACCACCACCGACGAGATGCGGTCGACGATGCTCGCGGGCATCGGCGAGAACGCGGGCGTCGTGGACATCGGCGACGGCTGGGCCGTGACCTTCAAGGTCGAGTCGCACAACCACCCGTCGTACGTGGAGCCCTACCAGGGCGCCGCCACCGGCGTGGGCGGCATCGTGCGCGACATCATGGCCATGGGTGCCCGCCCGATCGCCGTGATGGACCAGCTGCGCTTCGGCCCGGCCGATGCCCCCGACACCCGGCGCGTGCTCGACGGCGTGGTGCGCGGCGTGGGCGGCTACGGCAACTCGCTGGGCCTGCCGAACGTGGGCGGCGAGACCGTCTTCGACGCCTCCTACGCGGGTAACCCGTTGGTCAACGCGCTGTGCGCCGGCGTGCTGCGCACCGAGGACCTGCACCTGGCCTTCGCCTCCGGCAAGGGCAACAAGATCATCCTGTTCGGCGCCCGCACCGGCCTCGACGGCATCGGCGGCGTCTCCGTGCTCGCGTCGGAGAGCTTCGACGCCGACGAGAAGCCCAAGAAGCTGCCGTCGGTGCAGGTGGGCGACCCGTTCATGGAGAAGGTGCTCATCGAGTGCTGCCTGGACCTGTACCGCGAGAAGCTGGTCGTCGGCATCCAGGACCTCGGCGGCGCCGGCCTGTCCTGCGCCACGTCCGAGCTGGCGGCCGCGGGCGACGGCGGCATGTACGTCGACCTCGACCAGGTGGCCTGCCGCGCCCAGGGCATGAGCGCCGCGGAGATCCTCTCGTCCGAGTCGCAGGAGCGCATGTGCGCCGTGGTGACGCCGGAGAACGTCGACGCCTTCATGGCCGTCTGCGCCCGCTGGGACGTCCTCGCCACCGTGATCGGCGAGGTCACCGACGGCGAGCACCTCGTCATCGACTGGCACGGCGAGACCGTCGTCGACGCCCCCGCCCGCACGATCGCCCACGACGGGCCGGTGTACGAGCGCCCCGTCGAGCGGCCCGCGTTCATGGACGCGCTCATCGCCGACACCACGTCGGGACTGCGGCGCCCCGCCTCCGACGACGAGCTGCGCGCCACCGCGCTGAAGCTGCTCGCCTCGCCCGCCCTGTGCTCGCGCAAGTTCATCACGGAGCAGTACGACCGCTACGTCCGCGGCAACACCGTGCTCGCCGAGCACGCCGACGGCGGCGTCATCCGGATCGACGAGACCACGCAGCGCGGTATCGCCCTCTCCACCGACGCCTCGGGCCGCTACACCTACCTCGACCCGTACGTCGGCGGCCAGCTCGCGCTCGCCGAGGCCTACCGGAACGTCGCCGTCACCGGCGCCACCCCGAAGGCCGTCACGGACTGCCTGAACTTCGGTTCGCCGGAGGACCCGGGCGTGATGTGGCAGTTCCAGCAGGCGGTGCACGGCATCGCCGACGGCTGCGTCGCGCTCGGCATCCCCGTGACCGGCGGCAACGTCAGCTTCTACAACCAGACCGGCAGCACCGCGATCCTCCCGACCCCGGTGATCGGCGTGCTCGGCGTCATCGACGACGTGCGGCGCCGCATCCCGACGGGGCTCGGCACCGAGCCCGGCGAGACGCTGTACCTGCTCGGCGACACGCACGACGAGTTCGACGGCTCCATCTGGGCGCAGGTCGAGCACGACCACCTCGGTGGGGTGCCGCCGCGCGTGGACCTGGGCCGCGAGAAGCTGCTCGCCGACGTGCTCACCGCGGCGTCCCGCGACGGCCTCGTCTCCGCCGCGCACGACCTCTCCGAGGGCGGCCTCTGGCAGGCCGTCGTCGAGGCCGCGCTCGCGGGCGAGACGGGCTGCCGGCTGCTGCTCCCCGAGGGCTCGGACGCCTTCGTGCAGCTGTTCTCCGAGTCGACCGGCCGCGCCCTGGTCGCCGTGCCGCGCACCGAGGAGACCCGGTTCGCGGCCATGTGCGCCGCGCGCGAGCTCCCGGCCGTCCGCATCGGCGTCGTCGACCAGGGCAGCGACTCCGTCGAGGTCCAGGGCCGGTTCAGCGTGACGCTGGCCGACCTGCGCGCCGCGCACGAGGGCACCCTGCCCGCGCTGTTCGCCTGATGGCGGCACCGTCGGGCGAGAACACCGCGGCGGCCGCGCCGACCGACCCCGGCCTGCACGCCGGGCTCCGCGCCCGGCACCTGATCATGATGAGCCTCGGCTCCGCGATCGGCGCCGGGCTGTTCGTCGGCGCGGGCAAGGGGATCGCCCTGGCCGGCCCGGCGGTGCTCATCGCGTACGCCGTGGCGGGGCTCGTCGTCATCGCCGTGATGCGGATGCTCGGGGAGATGGTGGCCGCCGATCCGAATCCCGGCGCCTTCTCCTACTACGCGGGCCGGGCCCTGGGCCCCGGCGCCGGCTTCGCCGTGGGCTGGCTGTGGTGGGTGCAGCTGTGCCTGGTGGTGGCCGCGGAGGCCGTCGCCGCGGCGGCCATCCTGAACGGCCTGCTGCCCGGCGGGCCGCCCGTGTGGGTGTGGGCGCTGGTGTTCATGATCGCGCTGACCGCGCTGAACCTGGCCGGGGTCCGCGGCTTCGGCGAGTTCGAGTTCTGGTTCTCGCTGATCAAGGTCGTCTTCGTGGCGCTCTTCCTGATCATCGGCGTGGGCTACCTCCTCGGCTGGACCTCCGCGCCGTCGCCCGGACTCGACAACCTCACCGACTTCGCGCCGCACGGCATCAGCGGTGTGGTGGCCGCCCTGCTCGTGGTGGCCTTCGCCTTCGGCGGCATCGAGATCGTCGCCGTCGCGGCGGCCGAGACCCAGGACCCCGAGCGCACCGTCGGGAGGGCGATCCGCGCCACCGTCTGGCGGATCCTGGTCTTCTACGTCGGCAGCGTCGCGGTGATCCTGCTGGCCCTGCCCTGGGACGATCCGGCCGTCGCGAAGGAGCCCTTCGTCGCCGTGCTCCAGGCCGCCGGGCTGCCCGCGGTCGGCACCACGCTCGGCGTGGTCATCGTCGTCGCGCTGCTCAGCTCGCTCAACGCCAACCTGTACGGCAGCTCGCGGATGCTCTACTCGCTCGCGGAGCGCGGCATGGCGCCGGCGGTCGCGGGGCGCGCGAACGCCGCCGGCGTGNNGATCCCCGCGGTGCTCGCCAGCGCGGTGATCGGCTTCCTCGCCGTGCCCGCGACGTACGTCTGGGGCTCCGAGGTGCTGGACCGCCTCCTGGCCGTCGTGGGATCGACACTCATCGTCACCTGGCTCGCGACCATCGCCTCGCAGATCGTGCTGCGCCGCCGGGCCGACCGGGACGGGACGCCGCTGCCGCTGCGGATGTGGGGTTACCCGTACCTGTCGTGGGCGGTGCTCGTGGTGCTGCTGGTCATCGTCGTCCTCGCGATCGCCAACGACGACGTCCGGGAGCAGGTGCTCTCGACGGCCGTCGTCGTGGCGCTGCTGTGGGTCGGTGGAACGGTGCACGCGCGCCGTCAGGCCCGCCGGGCCCCCTTGGAGCGGTAGAGCCCCGCGTCGGCGGCGACGATGAGCGCCTCCACGGATGTGCCGGCCTCGGCGGTCGTGGTGGTGCCGATGCTCGCGCCGATCCGCACCACGTGCGCCTCGGCGCTGTCGGCCGCGGGCAGCTCGACCGGCGTCGACAGCGCGCGGTGCACGAGCTGCGCCGCGTCGCCGGGCCGGAACGGCGGCGAGACGAGGACCGCGAACTCGTCGCCGCCGACGCGGTACAGGGTGCCGACCCCGGTGAGCGCGGTGCCGATCCGCGCCGCGATCGCCCCGAGCAGCCGGTCGCCCACCGCGTGCCCCAGCCGGTCGTTGATCGCCTTGAAGCCGTCGAGGTCGACGAGGCAGAAGCCCACCGCGCCCGCGGAGTGGTCCGTGAGGTCCTCGCGCAGCCGGCGCCGGTTCGGCAGCCCCGTGAGCGCGTCGTGATGGGCCAGGTGACTGAGCTGCGCATGGGTCGCCCGCAGCTCGGTGACGTCGTGCCCGACGCCCACGAGCAGCGCCGGCCGGTCCCCCTCCGCGGGCACCCGGCTCAGCGCCCAGCGGCCGACGCTGGAACCGCCCAGGAAGTGCAGCCGCCGGTGCTCGAGGAATCGGGTGATGCCTTCGTCGCCCGCATCGGCCAGCTCGCGCAGCACCCGCTCCACGTCCGCGGGATCGTCGGCGAGCAACGGCCGCACGTCGTCGCCCGATGCGCCCAGGAGCGTCGGGTTGGCCTCCATCATGGCGGTCATCGCCGAGCTCGCCTCGAGGATGCGGCCCTGCTCGTCCGCGACGAAGACGGGGGACCGGGCGTGCTCGAACATCACGCGCATCCGCGCCTGGGCCTGCCGCTCGCCCTCCTCGGCGGACCGCCGGGCCAGCTGGGCCGCGCGGTGCACCACGGCCTGGCCGTCGATGATCCGGCGGGTGAGGGCCTCGGCGTAGCCGGCGGTGTACTCCGCGAGGATCAGGGCGGTCCGTCGCCGCACCTCGGCCGACGGTTCCCGCACCAGTGCGTCGGGCAGGGTGGCGATCGCCCGGCCGCCCGCCGCGGCGCCCGCGGGCACGGTGATCTGCAGGGAGACCAGCAGTCGCCCCACGTCGCGGCCCACCGCCGGATCGAAGTCGTCGGCACCGAGCGCGGCGATCACGGACTGGAAGGCGGTGAGCAGGTCCGCCCGGACCACGGCGGCCGGCAGGGGGAGGTAGACGTCGTCCGCGATCGACAGGAGGAACTCGTCCACGAGCAGCGCGACAACGGATTCACCGCGTGCGAGGAAACCCAGCGGTGATGAGGTTCCCGGCATGCCCCTCCTCGTTCGCGGTTCTGATCGAGCACTCTACGCGGGGCGCCCGGTTCGATTAGATTCGACGTTGCGATGACGAACCCCGAACCGACCGGCGCACCGTCGCCGACCCCACTGGACATGGACCGGCCGAACGGATCGCGGCTCTACGACTACTTCCTCGGCGGCACCAGCTACCTCCCCGTCGACCGGGACGCCGGCGAGGAGATCGCTCGCGAGGCCCCGCACTGGGCCCTGGGCGCCCGGCTCACCCGGACCTTCGCGCGTCGCGCCGTGCAGACGATGGCGAACGCGGGCATCGAGCAGTTCCTCGACCTCGGCTCGGGCATCACCGCCGGCGGCACCGTGCACGAGCTGGCGCGGCTGGTCAATCCCGCGGCGCGGACGGTCTTCGTCCACCGCGAACCGATCGCCTTCGAGCTCGGTCGCCAGCTGGTCGGCGACGATCCGCACGCGGGGGTGCTCAAGCTCGACATCCGCGACCCCGATGCCGTGCTCGACCACGCCGTCACGCGCGGGCTCCTCGACTGCACCCGGCCCGTCGGCCTGCTCGCCGTCGGCACCTTCGTCTTCATCGGCGACGAGGACGACCCCGGCGGGGTGCTCCGTCGGTACCGGCGGACCACCGTGCCCGGCAGCATGATCGCGATCTCGCACCTCTCCGACGACTCCGCGTACCCCGAGACCGCCGCCGAGCTGCAGTGGGTCCGGCGGCGGTACGAGCACACCTCCACGCCGCTGCACATGCGGCCCCGAGCGGAGGTCCTCTCCTGGTTCGAGGGCACCGAGATCCTCGAGCCCGGGCTGGTGCGGTACGGCCGGTGGCGCCCCGAGTTCCCGCTCACCGAGGCGCAGCTGCGCTGCGACTACGGCTACGTCGGCGTGGGCCGGGTCGTCTGACCGGTCGCGGGTCAGCGCGCGATCGGCAGGGTCGTCACGATCCGGTCCGACGGGGTGGCCGCGCCGCCCGGGCGCTCGATCGAGATGCCGAAGGTCTCCGCACCGTCGATCGACGTGAGGGCGGCCGTCGTCGTCGGTCGCACGTCGGCCTGCGTCATCGTGCCGCGCGAGCGGGCGCCGCCGCCCGGGTCCATCAGCCACATCTGGTAGACGGTGCCGTCCTGCGGCGGCGGGACGTCGTTCATCAGCACCACACCGGCGTTGCGCTCGCGGGAGTAGATGAACGAGATGGTCGCGTCGCCCACCCGGGCCTGCGTGGTGCGGGCGTCGGGCGCCGCGAGCACGATCTCGGTCTCCGACGGTGTCCGCTCGTCCGGTCCGGAGAGGACCGAGCGCCCGAGCACGACGCCGGCCGCGACGGCGACCACCACGACGGCGGCCGCGGCGGCCGCGCGCAGCGCCGTGCGCGACGGGCCGGGCGAACGACGCCGGCGCAGCGGGGTGACGCCCGGATCGTCGACGACCTGGGCGAGGACGCGCTCGAAGACCTCCGCGGGGGGCTCGACGCCGTGCTGGGCGGCCTGCGCCGCCATGGTCTCGCGCACTGCGCCGACCCGGGCGTCGAACTCCGCGCGCACCTCGGCGGTCGCCGCGTCGCGGGCGGACTCGACGCCCGCCCGTTCGTCGGGGTCGAGGGCGTGGATCGCGTAGACCTCCGCGTCGTCGAGGAGCGCGTCCCCGCTCCCGGTCCCCTCCGGTGCGTCGCTCATGACGGGGCTCCGAGGGGCTCGAGGCAGCGGCGCAGGCGCGCGATGCCGTCGCGGATCCGGCTCTTCACCGTGGCGAGCGGGGCGTCGAGCCGTTCCGAGACCTCGCGGTAGGTGTGGCCGCCGTAGTAGGCGAGGGTGAGGGCGTCGCGCTGGGGACTGGTGAGGGTGTCCAGGCAGTCGACCACGGCGCCCGTGTCCTCTCGCTGCTCGC
Source organism: Tsukamurella ocularis (assembly GCF_965138335.1). GTDB lineage: Bacteria > Actinomycetota > Actinomycetes > Mycobacteriales > Mycobacteriaceae > Tsukamurella > Tsukamurella ocularis_A. The sequence goes on along the minus strand of NZ_CBCSDV010000024.1, from coordinate 1,035 downwards.
TCGTCTCGGCCACCACGTCATGGGGCCGTTGATAACTCGAGTGGGCGAAGCTGTTCTCGCGCTCCCCGCGGGAGCGCTCGGCGCGGACCCGGTCGACGGACCGACGGTGCGCGATGGTCACGAGCCAGGACTCGGCCGAGCCGCGGGCGGCGTCGAATTCGGCCGCCTTGCGCCACGCCTCGAGGTACACCTCCTGCGTGATCTCCTCGCCGTAGCCGCGGTCGCCGATCACCCGCAGTGCCGTCCCGAAGACGAGGCGGCCGGTGCGCTCGTACAGCTCGCGGAAGGCGCCGACGTCGCCGGCGGCGGTGCGCTCGAGCAGGTCGTCGGCCTCGGTTCGCGCACGAGTCATCCGTGTGCCTCCTTCGTCCCGCGGTACGTTACCGGCTCCCGGCGATCCGGGCCCGATAGCGCCCCCGTCCGCGGGACGGCGCTCCGTCAGGGGAGCGCACACAGCGGCGCGATCCGCTCGAGTCCCCCGGTGGTCGGCGTACTGAGGATGGTGCAGGCGTTGTAGCCGAGCCGCTCCGCGGTGGCGCGCAGCTGCGCCCACCGGGCGGCGGGCACCGCCGGGGTCCGCGACAGCACGAAGGCGCTGCGCCGGCCCGGATCGCCGACGAACGCCCAGGAGTAGTCGGGCGCCAGGGCGGCGATCACGTAGTTCGGCGGGCCGTCGAGGGAGTCCTGCGTGGGCACGCCGGGGAAGGAGACGTGCAGCTGCGCGGTGGTGCGCGGATCGGTGACCCGGGCGTTGCCCCGGATCGACGACGTCGATCCGGTCCACGTGGTGCACCTGTTGTGGACCGAGACGTTCGTCGCGTCGACGATCCGGTAGGTCGCCGTGGTGTCCCGTGCGCACTGCACACTGAACGGCGCGGGGATCGTGGCGAGCTGGTGCCAGGTGCCCACGTAGCGGGCCACGTCGACCTTGCCGACCGGGGCCAGCGGGGCGGCCGCGGCGGGGGCCGCGGTGGCGCCGGCGAGGGCGAGGACGGCGGCGCAGGTGATCATGATGCGTTTCATCGGGATTCTCCT